>NZ_JBLWWU010000001.1:0-430467 GCF_048267785.1 Parasphingorhabdus sp.
TCTGGTGCGCAGGAAAAAGATAAAGATAAGGAATAGGTCATGAACCTGATTCAGACATTGGAAAAAGAAGCTGTAGAATCTTTTGCAGCATCAAAAGAAATCCCCGAATTCCGCGCTGGCGATACGCTGCGGATCGGTGTCCGCGTCGTCGAAGGCGAGCGCGTTCGTACCCAGAATTTTGAAGGTGTGTGCATCGCACGGACCAATCGCGGGATGGGCTCAAACTTCACCGTACGCAAAATGTCGTTCGGCGAAGGCGTAGAGCGTGTGTTTCCGCTTTATTCCCCGAACATCGAAAGCATTACCGTGGTTCGCCGCGGTATCGTGCGTCGTGCGAAACTTTACTATCTGCGCGGGCGGACTGGTAAACGGGCCCGTATTGCGGAGCGCCGTTTGAACCAGCCTGCGAAAGGCACTGAAGCAAAATAACCAACGCTTCATAAAAGTTTCAAACAGCCGGTTCTCCCACAGGAAAACCGGCTGTTTTAATATCAGCAACAGGAAAAGTTTCATGGGTTACAAAGTTGTAGTTGTCGGGGCCACAGGCAATGTCGGGCGCGAAATGCTCAATATATTGGTTGAGCGTGAATTTCCTTATGATGAGCTTGCCGCCGTCGCTTCATCCCGCTCGCAGGGTAGCGAAATT
Organism: Parasphingorhabdus sp.; assembly: GCF_048267785.1. GTDB lineage: Bacteria > Pseudomonadota > Alphaproteobacteria > Sphingomonadales > Sphingomonadaceae > Parasphingorhabdus. The sequence continues at coordinate 647 of NZ_JBLWWU010000001.1, forward strand.
GAAATCGGTGACACAGGCAAGATGGTCAAGGTGCAGAATATCGAGCATTTCGATTTTGCGGGATGGGATATTGCTCTGTTCGCAGCCGGTTCGGGCCCGACCAAGGAATATGCGCCCAAGGCTGCGGCCGCCGGTTGCGTGGTGATCGACAACAGCTCGCTCTATCGCATGGATCCGGATGTTCCCCTGATCGTGCCTGAAGTGAACCCAGAGGCGATCAGCAGCTATACCAAGCGCAATATCATCGCCAATCCCAATTGCTCGACCGCACAGATGGTTGTCGCGCTTAAGCCATTGCACGATGCGGCGACGATCAAGAGGGTGGTCGTATCCACCTATCAGTCGGTTTCCGGTGCGGGCAAGGGCGGTATGGACGAACTGTTCGAACAGTCCCGTGCTATCTTTGTCGGTGACCCCAAGGAAAACCATGTCTTCACCAAGCAGATCGCCTTTAACGTGATCCCGCATATTGACGTGTTTTTGGACGACGGCTCGACCAAGGAAGAGTGGAAAATGGTCGTTGAGACCAAAAAAATCCTCGATTCGAAGATCAAGCTGTCCGCTACCTGTGTTCGCGTGCCGGTATTCGTCGGTCACAGCGAGTCGATCAATATTGAGTTTGAAAACGAATTGTCCGCCAAAGACGCACAGAAAATCCTCCGCGATGCTCCCGGCATCATGCTGGTCGATAAACGCGAGGACGAAGGCTATGTCACCCCGGTCGAATGTGTCGGCGACGGCGCAACCTTCATCAGCCGCGTGCGTGAAGATCCGACGGTTGAAAACGGCCTGAACATCTGGTGTGTCAGTGACAATCTCCGCAAGGGTGCGGCGCTCAATGCGGTGCAGATCGCGGAATTGCTCGGCCGCAAGCATCTTAAAAAAGGCTAGTTATTCCATCAACGGTCCGGCTTCCGCTCCCGGCTTGGGTTTCTGCAACAGCAGAACCAGCGGAATGACCGCGATGGTGACCCACATCATCGCCCAGAAATCGTCGAGATAGGCGATCATGGCCGCCTGTTTGTTGACCAGTGCGTCGACCATCATCAGTGCCTGGTCGCCCAGGCCCTGAAACCGGTCGGCGGTGCTGGCATCAACATTGTTGATGGACGAGCCGGTGAGGTGGGAGGCAAGATCGCTGTGGCTGGTCTGGATATTTCGGCCCAGCATTGCGGATGCGATCGAAATGCCAACCGACGCACCGATGCTCCGAAACAGGTTAAGCAGACTAGACCCGTCGGTACGCAGATGCGGTGGCAATGAGGCAAAGGCCAGTGTGTTCAACGGAATGAAGACCAGTCCCATGCCAAGCCCCTGCACGAGGCCGCTGATCACAAATGGACGCCAGTCCATCTCCATCGACCATTGACTCATTTGCCACATCGAAAATGCGGCAATTGAAAATCCGGTGCCGACGAGCAGACGGGCATCAACTTTCCCGACCAGCCTGCCAGCGACTGCCATGCTGAGCAGGATGCCGACACCCCGGGGTGCCAAAAGAAGTCCTGTGTCGATCACCGGATAGTCGTACAGATTCTGTATCATCGGCGGCAGCAACGCCATGTTGGCAAACATCACAACGCCAATGACGATCATGAAGAAAAGGCTGGTGGCAAAGCTGCGGTTGGTCAGCATTTCTTTTGCGAACAGGGCGGTCTTGGACGTCGCCATTTGCACCGCGAAAACCCAGAATGCAGCGATGGCAATCGCCGTTTCAATACGGATTTCCCAACTGTCAAACCAGTCAAGCTGGGTGCCCCGGTCGAGCAGAAGCTGGAGACTGCCGAGTCCGACGGCCAGCGCCCAGAAGCCGAGATGATCGAACTTTCGTCGGAACACCGGCTTTTCGGGCAATAGTGCCCATAGCGCTGCGATAGTCGCTGCACCGATCGGCACATTGACGTAAAAGCACCAACGCCAGCTATAATTTTCCGTCAGCCATCCACCGATAATCGGTCCCATGATCGGTCCAATCATGATTCCCATGCCCCATATCGCCATCGCACGGGCATGCCGTTCCGGTGGATTGATGTCGAGCATGACCGTCTGCGCCAGCGGCGCAATGAAGGCGCCACTGATGCCTTGCAAGACGCGGAAGACAACCATTTCTTCCAGACTGGTGGCCAGTCCGCAGAGCATAGATGCGAGAACAAAACCGCTAACCGAGATCAGAAAAAGCTGCCGCCCGCCGATCCGGTCCGCGAGCCAGCCGGTGATCGGCATGGCAATAGCGGAAGCGATAATATAGCTGGTGAGGACCCAGGTTACCGTGTCCAGTGACGCGCTGAGACTGTTTTGCATATGCGGCAGCGCAACATTGGCGATCGTAGAGTCGAGAATCTGAATGATCGAAGCGCCCATAACCGCAACGGTCAAAAGCGCGCGGTTGAGGGGCGTGATGCTGATTTCCGGCCTGAAATCGTCGGCAGCAGCGGCGGCGGAGGCCATTTATTTGCCCTTGGAGCGGATATCGACGGTCACTTCGGCGGAGAGCCCTGCGATCAGCGGACGGGGAGAGGGATCATCAATCGCAATTCGCACCGGTACCCGTTGGGTTACCTTGACCCAGTTGCCGGTTGCATTTTGTGCCGGGAGTACCGAAAACTCGCTGCCTGTGCCGGCTCCGATGCTTTCGACATGGCCCTTCAGTTTGATATCCGGATAAGCATCAAATGTTATTTCGGCCTTTTGGCCCACTTCCATCTCGGTAAGGTCGGTTTCCTTGAAATTGGCTTCGACCCGGCTTTTCTGGTCCGCAACAATAGTGAGAGCAGGGAGTCCGCTGACCATCATCTGTCCGATCTGCAAACGATCCGCCTGGGCCACGCGTCCGGAGGATGGCGCCCGAACGATAGTACGAGACAGGTTCAACTGGGCTTGTTCGCGCTGGACTCGCGCTGCTGCGATTGCGGGATTCTCGCCCGGCATGGAACGGGCATTGGCCGCCAGACTGTGGGCTTCCGCCGCGTCTGCCTGGGCCTGACGCAGTTCCTCGCGTGCCTGTCGGACAGCATGCTCGGCGGCATCATAGGCGGCTTTGGTGGTGAAGCCACGCGCCATCAGTGCGCGCTGGCGCTCAAGGGTGACCTCCGCAAATCCGATATTTTCCCGCGCAGCGGAAATGTCGACATTGCTTCCCGCGGCGCTGGTTCGCAAGGCCGCGACCTGCACTTCCGCGCTTGCGATGGCCGCATTGGCCTGTGCAAGGGCAATCTCGAAGGGGGCAGGGTCGATCCGAAACAGGATGTCGCCTTCCTTGACGATGTCATTTTCGCCGACATTGACCTCGATGATCCGGCCACCCACTTCGGCCGCAACCGACACCTGGTCTTGCTGGACATAGGCGTTATCGGTCGACACGCTCATTCCGCTGGTCAGCCAGAAATATGCGGCGATAGCGATCAGGGCCAGTGGCACGCTCGCCATGACCAGCCAGCGTGCCCAGCGACGCTTCGCCCGGGCGGGAAGGTTGTCACCGTTGGCGACCCCGTCCTGATCATCGTCGGTCAGGGCTTCCGGGGAATCGTCCTGTTCGGCTATATTCCGGGATTCTAGCATGTCCATCAGGCTCCCTGCTCCGGTTGTTTTGTATCACATGCCTTGCGCGACAAATTCTGGCGTATGCGTTCTACCAGCCCGGCCAGTTGTGTGCGTTCATCCGCGCTCAGCCCGTCCTGCGCTTCATTGGCCAGAAGTGCGGATGCCGCGCGCAGTTCATCGATTAGCGGCAATGCTTTCGCCTCAAGATACAGGCACCACGCACGGCGGTCATCGGGGTCCCGGCGGCGGCTGAGCATGCCAGCGTCGACGAGACGATCGATCATCCGGGACAGGGTTATCGGTTCGACTTCCAGAAATTCCGCGAGCTTGCTCTGGTTGGAGCCCTCGTTACGGGCCAGATAGGCAAGCAGGCGCCATTGCATCCCGGTTATGCCGCTATGGCGCATGCGCTCGTTCAGTTCCCTGCGGAACATACGTGCCGTGTCGTGAATCAGAAAACCGATCGTTTCACTCATAAGCACCGATATAATAGCAATGCTTACTAATCGCAAACAATTAGACTTGCGAAGAATGCAATCTAGGGTACGATATCGTCATGACATTGAAAGCAGACGTTTATTGGTCCTTCCGCTCGCCTTACAGCTATCTCGCGACGCGGCGTTATGTAGCCCTAACCCAGGAATATGATCTGCAGATCAACCAACGGTTCGTTTATCCGCTGGCGATCCGCGAGCCGGATTTTTTCGAGAAGAATCATCCCAACTGGCTCGGCTATGTATTCAAGGATATATTTCGCGTCGCGCAATTTATGGGCATCCCGTTGGCACCGCCCAATCCCGATCCGATAGTGCAGGATATCGCGACCCGCAAGATTGCCGCCGAACAGCCCTATATTTTCGAACTGACCCGGATGGGGCAGGCGGCTTCCCGGCGTGGCAAGGGACTCGAATTTGCCAATGAGGTGTCCCAGTTGATTTGGGGCGGGACTGCTGGCTGGCATGAAGGCGACCATCTGGAAAAGGCGGCGGAGCGCGCCGGACTGGATCTGACCGAATTGCAGGTCGAAGCCTCAACCCAGGCCGAAGGACTGGATGCGGAAATTGCCGAGAATCAGGCTGCACTGGAAGCAGCAGGCCATTGGGGCGTGCCGACGCTGGTGTTCGAGGGAGAACCCTTTTTCGGGCAGGACCGGATTGAACTGGCGGTCTGGCGGATGAAGCAGAAGGGCCTGGAAAAACGCTAGTTTTTTGGCCCTTTCCTACTTCGGGTTAAAACACTAAGCTGGGCTTACGGCTGACAATTATTTGCTGGCAGCCTATTCTGTTCATGGCCACCCTATCGGATCAAAATGGGCGTTACCAAAAAACCTTTCCTTGGCCTGAACTTTGATGAACTTTGGATGATGAAAGCCAATTGATGAACGCAAAAAACTGGGACTTTTCATCCTTTGACGGAGTAAATCTCAAAATCCATGAAATGGGCGAAGCCGAAAAAGGCAATCGCCCGGTCATCCTGCTCCATGGCCTGTTTTCCAACGCCCATACCAATTGGATCAAATTCGGTCATGCGCAGGTGCTGGCGGATGCGGGGTTCAGGGTCATCATGCCCGATCTGCGCGCCCATGGCGACAGCGAATCCCCGCATGATCCGGCGGCTTACCCCCCAGATGTTCTGGTCAGGGATGTGCGTGCATTGATCGCCTATCTGCACTTGGAAGATTATGATCTGGGCGGTTTTTCGCTCGGTGCCCGGACGACGGCCAAGCTGCTCGTAACCGGTGCAAAGCCGGCCAAGGCGATCTTGGCAGGCATGGGGCTGGAAGGGCTGTCCGGATGGGAACGGCGTCAGGAGTTTTTTCAGGAAGCTATCCGGCTCAGGGACACGGCCAAACGCGGCGACCCCCACTGGATGGCGATCCAGTTCATGAAAAGCCAGAAGATCGATCCGGTCGCGGCTTCCCAATTGCTCAAGACCTTCGCTGATTTGGAAGCGGAGCAGTTGTCGGCTATTGAAATGCCGGTTCTGGTGCTCTGCGGGTCGGATGATCGTGACAATGGGGACCCGGAGAAGTTGACCGCGCTTCTGGCCAGGGGGCGACATGTGGCCATTCCCGGCACGCACATGAGTAGTGTTACCAAAACAGAAATGGGTCAGGAGATGCTACGCTTTCTGATCGAATAGGAGGAAACATGGCGACATTGTATAGCTGGCGGAATTTCTGGATATTCTGGGGCGGTGGGATGGCTTTGTTCATCTATCTTGTCCTATCGGGCGGAGTGCTGGCGACGGATGTTGCTCCCGATGGGATTCTTGATCACCAAAGCGCCGCAACAGCGCTGCGCGTGAACGCGATCCAGCAAAGCTGGGCCGATGCCGGCGTGCTCGATCTCGCTCGCTGGGGCATGATCGCCGACCTTATCTTCATCACCTTGTATATGTCAGGCGGGATTATCGGCGGACGGCTCCTATGGCAGAGTGCCAAATCGCCGACGCTGAAGAAAGTCGGTCTGTTCTGCGTTTTGGTCTATTTTCTCTTTGGCCTGACCGATTATATTGAAACCGTCAGCCAACTGATCCAGCTTGTTCGTGGCCAGGGTAGCGACATGCTCGCCGCCACCGCGGCGCTGGTAAAACCGGTGAAGGTCGTCGCCTGGATTGTTGGCACCGTTATGATGGTGGTCGGGCTTGTCTGGCGATGGCGCGAAACGCGGACTTGACCGACCGCCAAGAAAGTTTCAATTCCAACCAAAATAACCACTGTTGAGGATGACAATATGAAAACCGCAGCTTCGATCGTCGCAATCGCCACCATGGCCCTGTCCACGCCGGCACTGGCCAAGCATCATGAAAATGATGGCATGGAAGAAACCGCCGCGCCAACAGCCGCAGATGCCAAGGAATTTGTCGCACAAACCGAAAAAGAGTTGTTCGATTTTTCGATAGATGCCGCTCGCACCTACTGGATCAATTCAAATTTTATTACCGATGACACGGACGCGCTCGCCGCCAAGGTGGGGGCGCAAGGTACGACCATGTCGGTGGAAGCCGCGATTGAAGCTGCCAAATTCAACGACGTTGACGGTCTTGATGCCGTCACCCGTCGCAAGTTGAACAAACTGCGTGGCGGAATTGTTCTCCCGGCGCCAACGACGGAGGGCGCAGCGACCGAGTTGAACGAAATCGCCACCAAGCTGAACTCGGCATATGGCAAGGGCAAAGGCACTCTCAACGGGGAGCCGATCAACGGTTCCGACATCGAAGCGGCAATGGGTACGAATCGCAACCCCGAAGAACTCGCCGAAATGTGGGAAAGCTGGCACGACAATGTCGGCGCGCCGATGAAGGATGACTATGCCCGCATGGTCGAGATCGCGAACGAAGGCGCAAAGGAACTCGGTTTTGCCGATGTCGGCGCGATGTGGCGGTCGGGCTATGACATGCCGGCGGATGATTTTGCCAAGCTGACCGACAAGCTATGGGCGCAGGTCAAACCGCTTTATGACCAGCTCCATTGCTACACGCGCGACAAGCTGAATGAAAAATATGGTGACGCGGTGCAGCCGGAAACCGGCCCGATCCGCGCCGATCTTCTTGGCAATATGTGGGCGCAGGAATGGGGCAATATCTATGATATCGTCGCACCGGAGGGAGCCGGTGACATCGGCTTCGACACGACCGAATTGCTGGTCGCGAAAGATTATGACGCGATGAAGATGGTCAAGGCAGGCGAGGGCTTCTTCTCTTCGCTTGGTTTCGATCCCCTTCCGGATACCTTCTACAAAAGATCATTGTTCACAAAACCGGCTGACCGCGAAGTCGTCTGCCATGCAAGCGCGTGGGATATCGACAATGTCGACGATATCCGGATCAAAATGTGCATCAAGGTCAATGGTGATGACTTCACCACCATCCACCACGAACTGGGCCACAATTATTACCAGCGCGCCTATAACAAGCAGAGCTATCTCCATCTCGACGGAGCCAATGACGGCTTCCACGAAGCGATCGGCGATATGGTCGCACTGTCGATCACACCGGAATATCTGGTTCAGGTCGGCTTGCTGGATGCCGAAAAAGTGCCGAGCGCGGACAAGGACATCGGCCTGTTGCTGCGTCAGGCGATGGACAAGGTTGCCTTCCTGCCATTCGGCTTGCTGGTCGACAAATGGCGCTGGGGCGTTTTCGAGGGCAGCATCAAGCCGGCGGATTACACAACCGCATGGCACGGGTTGAAGCTCGAATATCAGGGTATTACCCCGCCGGTTGATCGACCCGCCGATGCGTTTGACCCCGGCGCAAAATATCACATCCCGGGCAATACACCCTATTCGCGTTATTTCCTCGCCCGCATATTGCAATTCCAGTTTTACAAGGCCGCCTGTGATGAGGCTGGATGGAAAGGTCCGCTGCACCGCTGTTCCTTCTACGGCAACAAGCAGGTTGGTGCGAAGCTGAACGCGATGCTGGAAATGGGGGCATCCAAGCCGTGGCCCGATGCATTGGAAGCCTTTACCGGCAAACGGGAAATGGATGGATCGGCAATGATCAGTTATTTTGCGCCGTTGATGGACTGGTTGCAGGAAGAAAATAAGGGCAAAATCTGCGGATGGTAAGCATGAAAAAGCCGGCGGGAACCCATGTTCCCGCCGGCTTTTCATTTGATTAATTTGGCTTAAAGCTGGTCGAGCATATATTCCGCTGCGCTGACCTTGAAATCGCCCGGTGCTTCGACGTTCAGTTCTTCTACCACACCGTCATTGACGATCATCGAGAAACGCTGGCCGCGCTGGCCCAGGCCAAAGCCGGAACCGTCCATGGTCAGGCCAACCGCTTGGGCAAATTCTCCATTGCCATCGGCCAGCATGGTGACGTCTTCGGAACCGGCTGCCTTGTTCCAAGCGCCCATAACAAACGCATCGTTGACGGCGGTGCAGGCGATTTCGTCCACGCCTTTGGCTTTCAGATCGGCCGCTTTTTCGACATAGCCGGGAAGATGCTTCGCGGAGCAGGTTGGCGTGAATGCGCCAGGAACAGAAAACAGCGCCACTTTCTTGCCGGCGAAATATTCGCTGGAATTCACTTGCTGCGGGCCGTCTGCGGTCGCCTTGACCAGTTTCACTTCGGGAATTTTATCGCCTTTGTTGATCATCTTCTGCTCCTTGTTTTGATTGGGATAAGAATGCTTGCCTCTATTGTCATTAGTGGTGACAACCGCATGAAATTGCAAGCCAAGCTCGCAAACAAATCAGCCAGCCAAATGAGCGAAATGAAATCAGGGTAACTTTACGATGGGCAGCGGATAATTGCATTGCTATGCTGTTGCCAATGCATGATCCCGTCTTTTTCTCCGGACAATTTCTTCTTGCCACGCCCGGAATGGCGGATCCACGGTTTGCCCGATCAGTGGTGGCGATCTGTTCCCATGATGAAAATGGCGCTTTGGGCATCAACATCAGCGAGACGGTAGAGGGTATCAGTTTCCACGATATCCTCGGGCAGTTTGATATCGACACAGCCAAAGCGCCAAACTGCGATGTCTTTCTGGGTGGCCCGATGGAAACACAGCGCGGTTTCATTCTCCACAGTCTCGATATCAATATGTCCGATACGCTCCAGGTGGGGGATTGTTGGGGACTGAGCAGCTCTGTCGACATGCTCAATGCAATTGCCCAGGGTCGAGGTCCGAAACATTGGATCATCGCACTTGGCTATTCCGGATGGGGCGAAGGACAGCTGGAAAGCGAATTGACCCAGAATGGCTGGACAATCGCCGAGGGGTCTCCCGATTGGCTGTATGAGACGAGTTCGGGTGATAAATGGCTGATGGCCTGGAAAGCTCTGGGCATTGATCCGTCGAAGCTGTCCAACGGATTTGGTAGCGCCTGACCTTTTGATTGTTGCGGTATGCGGGAATCCAGCGTCACAAAATATCAAATATAAAGAGATCTTTATATTTGCTTCACTGGCCGCAAGGCGTTATTGAAATGCCATGTTGCCGCACAGGATCGCCCGTGCGGCATTTCGTTTTTCAAGGAGATACGACGTGGCCACCGCAACCCAGGATTATGTAATCAAGGATATTTCCCTCGCCGATTTCGGTCGCAAAGAGATTGAAATAGCCGAAACCGAAATGCCGGGTCTGATGGCTTTGCGCGAAGAATTTGGCGCAGACCAACCTTTGAAAGGCGCCCGGATCACCGGTTCGCTGCACATGACCATCCAGACCGCCGTGTTGATCGAAACGCTGCTCCATCTCGGCGCGGAAGTGCGCTGGGCATCGTGCAATATTTTCTCGACCCAGGATCACGCCGCAGCAGCGATTGCAGACGGTGGAACGCCGGTTTTTGCAATCAAGGGCGAAACGCTGGAAGAATATTGGGCTTATGTTGAACGAATTTTCGATTGGGGGACGGAACAGACCTGCAATCTGATCCTCGATGATGGCGGCGACGCCACGATGTTTGCTCTCTGGGGAGCGCGGGTTGAAGCGGGTGAAAAATTGTTCACACCAGGCAATGAAGAAGAAGAAGTCTTCGTCGCCACCCTGACCCGTTTTCTTGCCGAACGTCCCGGCTATCTGACCAAGACGGTTGAAAATATCAAGGGCGTTTCGGAGGAAACCACTACCGGTGTTCACCGGCTCTACGAACTGGCCAAAATCGGCAAGCTTCCTTTCCCGGCGATCAACGTCAACGATAGTGTGACCAAGTCCAAGTTCGACAATCTCTACGGCTGCAAAGAGTCGCTGGTCGACGCGATCCGCCGTGCAACCGACGTCATGCTAGCGGGCAAGGTTGCGGTCGTCGCCGGTTTCGGTGACGTTGGCAAGGGCTCGGCCCAGTCGCTGCGCAACGGCGGCGCCCGCGTGCTCGTAACCGAAATCGATCCAATCTGCGCGCTGCAGGCAGCCATGGAGGGCTTTGAAGTCGTCACCATGGAAGAAGGCACCAAGCGCGGCGATATTTTCGTCACCACAACCGGCAACAAGGACGTCATCACGGTTGATCACATGCGCGCCATGAAAGACCGTGCGATCGTTTGTAACATCGGCCATTTCGACAGCGAGATCCAGATCGGTGCGTTGAAGAATATGGAATGGACCGAAATCAAGCCGCAGGTCGATGAAGTCAAATTCCCGGATGGCAAGAAACTGATCGTTCTTGCCCAAGGCCGTTTGGTCAATCTGGGCTGCGCAACCGGTCACCCGAGCTTTGTCATGTCGGCAAGCTTCACCAACCAGGTGCTGGCGCAGATCGAACTGTGGCTGCGTCCCGAGCAATATGAAAATGACGTCTATGTCCTGCCGAAACATCTTGATGAGAAGGTCGCGGAACTCCATCTTGCGAAACTCGGCGTGAAACTGGACAAGCTTAGCCAGGAACAGGCCGATTATATCGGCGTTCCGGTCGAAGGTCCGTTCAAGCCGGACCATTATCGCTACTAGGCGACAAGATATTCTGAAATGAAAAGCCGGGCAGTGTGAGAATCACGGTCCGGCTTTTTGCTGTCTGGAGTTTGGGACCGGGAGCCTAGCGAGAAGTAAACTGGATTTTGTGACCGTCCGGATGGCCGGGAAACTCAGGCCAGTGATTTTGGGATAGCGCACGGGCGCTGACGGACTGGATACCGGCTTGTTTTTCGTACATCCAGTAGTTGCGCAGGATGATCGAGACATAGCCACGGGTCTCTACATAGGGGATGCTTTCCATGAACAATAGCGGATCGTCATTGTCCCGTATTTCCGTGTTCCAGCGCTGAACTGCGCCCGGGCCGGCATTATAGGCCGCCGCAATCTTTGGCAGCTTGCCGCCGGTGATCGATGATTTTCCGAGATATTCGAGATAGGACTGGCCATATTCCAGATTGGTAGAGGGTTTGTAGAGATCGGCTTCGCTGAAATGCATGCCGTTGGCTCTGGCGATATCGCCGGCGGTTCCCGGCCGCACCTGCATCAATCCGATGGCATTGGCGGGGCTGACCACCTGGCTGCGAAATCCGGATTCCTGCAATGTATGGGCATAGATGAGTGCCGGATCGACCCGCCATCCGCCATCGGGTTTCCACTTCGGAGCCGGAAAACGCGCCTGGGCGTCGGGTTTCATGCCGCGTGGCGCATTATGCGCGAGCCACAACTGGGTTCGCGGCAGATCCAGTTCGCGCGCGAGCTTGATCAGGGCAGGGTGATCGGCATCCGGACCGATGGTGGCCTGATGCCGCAGCACTTCATCGGCCAGCCGCTCTTCGCCAATCTCCACCAGCGCGATGGCCGCGCGGACATTTTCATGCCGCTCCAGCGTCCGCCAATCCGATTTCTCGAACAGCTTCGTCTGTTCCGACTGAGCTGGTTCCATTCCCAGAGTCTGTGCGGCAAGCATGCCATAAAAGCTTTCGTCGTAACGCGCTGCGGCCTGCAATTTGCCCTGTACCTTTTGCGGCTGGCCACATTTCAGATCGGCCCGTGCGCTCCAGTAGAGTCCGGTTGCTTTCAGGTCGACATTGGCAGCGGACCGTCCGACTTGTTCGAAAGAGCGGCTCGCCGACTGACAATCGTTAAGCCGCCAGGCAGCCAGTCCTGCAACCCAGTGGGCATGACCGACCCACTCGCCTGCGCCATTCTGTGCCTGCTGAGCCAAACGCAAGGCGGATCCGTCATCATTTTCGATATAATAGGACCAGGCGATGCGCTGTTGTAGTTCCGTAAGGCCTTCGGGCGTCATGTTCATCGCGCTGGCATTCAGCAGTGATTCTGCGCCCTGGGGATTGTCATGTTTGATAAAATCTATGATCCGGCCGCGCACGCCATTGGCAGCGCTGTCCGATCTCACCTCATCCGGCTTTGACCGGATAGGAGGGCCGGGCACCCATGAAAGATTCCGGCGCTGTGGCAGGCTGGGGAGCAGCTGCGCGCCGCGTTTTTCCGCCAGACGGCCCAATTGGGCGGCTTGTGGTATCTGCGGCGCCTCGTTGACCAGAGTCAGCAAGGGGCCGAGCTCTGCGCGCGGACTGTTGGCCGCAAGAAAAAATTCTGCCTGTGCGATCGATTTGAGCGGTCCGTTCGGCGCCGTGTCCAGCAGGTTTTTCGCGGTGTCCCACTGATTGGCGCTCATCGCCGAAAAAAGCGCTCGATAATGGTCGGATTGTTGCCGCTTCAATTGTGACGGAATATCCTTGGCGATCGACGCACTATTGTAGAGCACCGCTCCGTCATCGGCGAGGGCCGGCGATGCCATAGGGGTCAAAAGCGATGCAATCAGTGCAAATTTGAGTTTCACGGGGCAGAAATCCTTGTCAGCATTTGCAAATCCCTCCACGCTTCGGCCTTGAACAATGGCCGCTCGATCAAAATCCGTGGATGGAAGGTTACGATCGTCTCTGTTTTTGAGGAGTCATGGTTAATAAATTGCTTATTTTTCCGCGCCGACAGTAAATCCTCGCCAAAAACAATCTTCGCAGCAAGGTCACCAAAACAGATTATCCGCTTGGGACGAACCAGTGTAATATGATGAAAAATCCTTGTTTTCAGCGCATTCCAATACTGATCGTCGATTCTGCCATCGACGGATGCCGATACCGAAATGGTGGCCGAATAGGATTTTTCCGAATCACACCCGATTGCGGCCAGCATCTTGTTCAGAAGCTTCTGATTGTCGGAATTGAACAGGTGAACGTCGCCATTGCGGTTTTTTTCGGGGAGCGCAGAAATGGTCATGATTTCCGGTTCCAGAACGCCCTGGGGCAACACTCTGCGCTTCGACCAATTTGCTTCGATCAGATCATTGCTGTTGGATAACCAGTCGAGAAAATCGTCATAAGTCTCGGGGAGTGGTTTGTCCCGAACCGGAATTTTTGGTTCTTCGCGTTCGCGTGTCGTAACGGAAGTCACGGGGGAACTGGCGATCACCGGGGTTTCTGCAACGGGAGTCAAAAGCGGCGATGGTTGGTCGGCATAATCCAGCTCGACACCAGCAAGGGACCACCAGTTTTGCAAGCTTTGGATCATCGAATCAGCGGACGGATTTGCTGTTGGTGGGGTCATTAAATTCATTTATGCATAGAGTCATGAGTTGACGAATAGGTCAATTGACGGGAAAGCAGGTTTCTGCCCAAAGGGTTGCGGTTTGCGACAGACCGAATGTAGATGAGAATAAATGTGCGAAATGTAGGAAAAGCGACATGAGTGAACGAGAGTCAATGCCTTATGACCTGGTGATAGTGGGGGGTGGCCCCGCAGGTCTCAGTGCCGCTATACGATTCAAGCAACTGGCTGATGAGGCAGGCAAGGACCTCTCGGTATGCATATTGGAGAAAGGCTCCGAAATCGGCGCGCATATTCTCTCCGGCGCGGTGATTGATCCCAAAGGGCTGGATGAACTGTTCCCTGACTGGCGCGACGAGGACTGTCCGCTGGCACAGAGCCCGGTAACCGAGAATCACCACTGGATCCTGACCAAGAAGAAGAAGATCTCGTTTCCACATATCATGACACCGTCATTCATGCACAATAAGGGCACCTATACGGGTTCGCTCGGCAATTTGTGTCGATGGCTGGCCGAGCGCGCCGAGAATATGGGCGTCGAGATTTTTCCCGGTTTTGCGGCCGCTGAGATTTTGTACAATGACGATGGATCGGTAAAGGGTGTCGCTACCGGTGATATGGGTGTGGCCCGCGATGGCAGCCACAAACCGGATTACCAGCCTGGCCTCGAATTGCATGCCAAATATACTTTCTTTGCCGAGGGCGCTCGTGGCCACCTGACCAAAATATTGAAAAACCAGTTTGCGCTCGATGCAGAGAGCGAGCCCCAGATTTATGGTCTGGGCGTAAAGGAATTGTGGGATATTGACCCCGCCAAGCACAAGCTGGGCCGGGTCATTCACACCCAAGGCTGGCCGCTCAGCGACGGCGCAAACGGCGGCGGTTTTCTTTATCATCAGGCCGACAATCAGGTCGCGCTCGGTTTTGTAACCTGGCTCAACTATGAAAATCCCTATCTCTCGCCATTTGAGGAAATGCAGCGCTGGAAGCTGCATCCCGAAATTCGCGAAATTCTCGAAGGCGGCAAACGGGTGTCTTATGGTGCCCGCGCGATCAACGATGGCGGATTCCAGGCCGTTCCCAAATTATATTTCCCGGGCGGTGCGTTGATCGGCTGCTCTGCCGGTTTTGTAAATGTTCCGCGGATCAAGGGCACGCATACCGCTATGAAGACCGGGATGATGGCCGCAGAAGCCGCTTATGACGCGATTGTTGCAGACCGCACGAGCGACGAACTGGCCGCTTATGGTACCGCTTATGAGAATAGCTGGGTCCGTGAAGAATTGCGCGTTGTCCGCAATGTTCTGCCGGCGGTCGAGAAATATGGTGATTTCCTCGGAACGATCATTTCCGGGATCAACATGTGGGCGGAGCATCTGAAGATCAAAATGCCGTTCACTATGAAATTGCACCCCGACTGGTCGCGACTGAAGCGCGCCGAACATTGCGTGAAGATCGAATATCCGAAGCCGGACGGGGTGATTACCTTTGATCGCCTGTCTTCGGTATTCCTATCCAATACCAATCATGAAGAAGATCAGCCGGTCCATCTTCAGTTGAAAGACCCCAATATCCCGGTCGAGGTGAATTTGCCTGTTTTCGCTGGACCCTCGGCCCGATATTGCCCTGCGGGTGTCTACGAATTTATTGAGGATGAATCTGGCAACCCTAAGTTCCAGATCAACGCACAAAATTGCGTTCACTGCAAAACCTGTGATATCAAGGACCCGTCCCAGAATATCAACTGGGTTGTTCCAGAAGGGGGCGGAGGTCCAAATTATCCGAATATGTAATCTTGGTGCTTGTGCACTGCTTGTTGCTTGCCTGACCGTTTCGCCAGCGATTGCCAACCGGGGCGATAGTGCCTCGGCCCTCAACCGTTTCGTCGCGGCGCGGCTCGCTGAATCATCGCATGAATCGCAGGCCGCTGCCGCGATTTATGCGGAAAGCCTGAAAGAGCAACCCGACAACGAATTGCTCGCCGGCAAAGCCTTTGTCAGCGCCATCAACGCAGGCGATTTTGATCTCGCGGTGAAAGCCGTCCGGACGCTGCAGTTGCGAGGCAAAGCGGATCCGGAAATGCCACTGGTGCCATTTGCTGCGGCCTTTGCACAGCGCGACTGGAACAGCGCCGATCTTGCGATCGTCGAACTGGAAGCGCTCAAGAATTTCGCGTTCATGCAACCCTTTCTGGAGGCTTGGCTTGCAACCGCACGAGGGCGGGATGCTGGTGAGAGGCTCTCTCTGGCGCAGACCGACATGACCGCCAAATATTATCTTGAAGAACAGGCCATATTGAACAGGCTTGCGAACCGTCAGGAACGGGAAGCGATCAGCCTGCTGGCTGGACTCGTTCAACGGGATGAAGTCCGGATGGGGCCGCTACGGGTTGCGGCAGCCCGGCATTTCTGGGCGAATAATGACCCGGAAACGGCGAAAAAAATCCTGGAGTCCGAATCAACGGGACCGGAACGGAAATTGCTGCAGCAGATTGACGCCGGTCAAAAAAAGGGGGTCGCACAAAAAATCACGCCATCGCTCGGTCTTGCCTTTCTTTTTGAGCGACTAGCAAACGATCTGATAGACCAGCGCGCCGATTTTCTGTCCCAGGTCATGGCACAGGCGGGCGCACGGATCGCGGGCAAGTCGGACTATGCATATCTGACACTTGGCCGGGCCTATGCCGGGGCAGGGAACCATGATCTGGCGGTAGCCGAATTTGCGCGGATCCCCGTTGAAAGCCCCTATTATCTGGTGGCATTAAGTTCACAGATCGCTAGCCTCGTCGGCGACAGGCATTATGATCGGGCCCTCGCTCAGCTCGACAGAGCGTTGCAATATAGTCCTGATGCTCCTGAACTTTACATTTTGAAGGGCCAGTCGCAGCAGGCACAGGGAAATTATACGGGAGCGGCAAAATCATTTGAATCCGCCGTATCGCTGGGTGAAAGGCTGCAGCTGTCCAATCTGACTTTGGCCGGTTACTGGCTTGCTTTGGGCAGCGCACAGGAACAGGCGGGGATTTGGCCGGAGGGTTTGCAATCCTTGGAGAAGGCGAATGAATTATTGCCGAATTCGCCGACGATCCTGAACTATCTTGGCTATGCGCAGCTTGAACGCCGGGAGAATGAGGAAAAGGCGATTGCGGCGATCAAGCAGGCGCACGAAATGCGCTCGACATCGCCGGCGATCACGGACTCCCTCGGTTGGGCCTATTTCATCACCGGTGACCATGACCGGGCCGTTAGCTATCTGGAGAGCGCCCTCGAAGGCGAACCAGCGGATCCGACGATCAACGAACATCTCGGAGACGCTTATTGGGCCGTCGGACGTCTCTATGAAGCGCGCTACGCCTGGAGATCGGCGAAACTATTTGCAGAAGACGAGGATTTACAGCGTCTCGCCCAAAAAATTGACATCGGCCTGACCCCCGACCTTGTATCGCCCTGATGCCTCATCCAGTTCCGGGTATGACGAACAGCGAAACAGCTTATGCAAAGATAAATCTGGCCCTCCACGTTCGCAGAAGACTACCCGATGGCTATCATCGAATCGAAACAATCTTCGCTTTTCTCAACCAGGGCGATCAACTCTCGGTTGAGGCGGGTGAGGGTCTGGGTCTGACCATCGGCGGGCCTTTTGGCGAAGGGCTGAGCACTAGGGATAATCTTGTCCTGCAGGCTGCCCGTCGGCTTGCCGAAATGTCTCACGTGCCGCACGGTGCACGCCTTCATCTTGACAAGCGGTTGCCGGTTGCATCGGGTATTGGCGGCGGGTCGGCGGATGCCGCCGCCACGTTGCGGTTACTGAACCGGTTCTGGAGACTGGACCATTCCGTTGCCGCCCTGGCCGATCTCGCAAAACCGTTGGGTGCTGATGTTCCTGCCTGCGTGCTGAGCCAGACGTGTAGCGGGACCGGAATAGGCCATGATCTCACAGTGATACCGGACGATGGTCTGCGGTCCTGCAGCATATTGCTGATCAACCCGATGGTCCCGGTCTCCACAGCGGAAATTTTTGCTGCCTGGGATGGTCGGGATCGTGGTGGCCTGGGGGAGGGTGACATTCTGTCCGTTTCCCGGAATGGACGAAATGATTTGGAGGCCCCAGCCATAGCGCTGGTACCGGTCCTGACCGACCTGCTGCAAATGCTTGAGGAACAGAAGCCGATATTGGCCCGAATGTCAGGCTCGGGCGCGACCTGTTTTGCATTGTTCTGGAATGCGGCAGACGCAAAAGAGGCCGAACGACACTGTCTGCAACAAATGTCCGGAGCGTGGACGATGATTGGGAGTTTTCTATGACAGAGGCTTTTGAAATATCCGGTATCCCCTCGGAAGGGGGCGTGCTGCTCGTGGTGGATCACGCATCCAGCCATGTACCCGATGACATTGATCTGGGTATCTCCCCGCAATATCTGCAAGACCATATCGCCTTTGATCCGGGTATCGCACCGATTGCCCGCCTGATGACCCAGACCAGCGGATATCTTGCCATTCTCAGCACCGCTTCCCGGCTGATTGTCGATCTCAATCGCTATCCCGACGAAGCCGCTGTCATTGTCGAAAGCAGCGACGGTGTCGAGATTCCGGGAAACAGGATTTCGGAAGAGGAAAAACAGTCCAGGCTGGATCGCTTTTTTACCCCCTATCATGATCGGGTCGGCGAATTGATCGCGGATTTAAAGCCCGCTCTGGTTGCCTCCCTGCACAGTTTCTCTCCGGCCCTGCGGTCAGACCCGCAATTAAAGCGGCCATGGGATATGGGGATCATGTATAATGAATATACGGTGGCACCGCGACTCGCGATCCAGTTCCTCGAAGAGGAAGGGGTTCTCAAGGTCGGTGATCAGATGCCCTATTCGGGTAAGGATCTGAATGCGACGATGAACCGGCACTGCGAAGCCATTGGCCAACCCTATATTGGCGTGGAAATTCGACAGGATCAAATCATGGAAGAGGCCGGGCAGCGTCGATTTGCCGATATTTTATTGCGTACTTGCGATAAAGTAAGAACGGCGCTTGCGTAACCGGCAGAATTTTTGGAAGGACGATCCGGAAATTGCAATAATGGAACCCGAAATGACCGAAAAATTTGATAAGTCCCGTTTGCCGAGCCGCCATGTCAGTGTTGGCCCGGAACGCGCTCCTCAGCGCAGCTATTATTACGCCATGGGAATGACGGAAGAAGATATTGCAAAACCATTTGTCGGTATCGCATCGGCGGGGAACGACAGCGCACCGTGCAACACCTTGCTGGACGTTCAGGCAGATACCGCGCGGGAAGGCGTTATCGAGGCTGGCGGTACCCCGCGACGGTTCAACACGATCACGGTTACCGATGGTATCGCCATGGGGCATCAGGGGATGAAATCCTCTCTGGTTTCGCGCGAGGTGATTGCCGACAGCGTTGAACTGAGTGTTCGCGGCCACTGCTATGACGCGGTTATCGGCTATGCCGGTTGCGACAAGAGCCTCCCGGGCATGATGATGGCGATGCTGCGGCTCAATGTGCCTTCGATTTTTGTCTATGGCGGCTCCATCCTTCCGGGACGGTTTCACGATCATGATGTCACCGTCGTCGACGTGTTCGAGGCAGTGGGCCAGCATAGCTCTGGCAATTGCCCCTTGCAGGAACTGATTGAACTCGAAAAAGTCGCTTGTCCCGGTCACGGCGCTTGCGGTGGCCAGTTCACCGCCAACACCATGGCCTGCGTTGCCGAAGCGATTGGCCTGTCGCTGCCGAACAGCAATATGGCACCGGCACCCTATGAAACACGCGATGACATGGCCCGGGCCGCTGGCCGTCAGATCATGAACCTGATCGGCAGCAATCTGCGCCCGCGTGACATTTGCACCAGAGACGCATTCATCAATGCTGCCCGCGTCGTGGCCGCCACCGGCGGTTCTACCAATGCTGCGCTTCACCTGCCCGCCATGGCGAGCGAAGCCGGGATCGATTTCGATCTTTTCGACGTCGCTGAAATCTTCAAAACAACGCCTTATCTCGCCGATCTGAAACCGGGCGGCAAATATGTTGCCAAGGACATGCACGCTGCTGGCGGTGTCTATATGCTGATGAAGACGATGATGGACAATGGCCTGATCAATGGCGACTGTATCACCGTCACCGAGAAGACATTGGGTGAGAATATCGAGAAAATCACCTGGAATCCCGACCAGAAGGTTATCTACGATGTCCAGCATGCGATAACCAAAACCGGCGGTGTTGTCGGGCTGCGCGGCTCACTGGCACCAGAAGGCGCTATCGTCAAAGTCGCCGGCATGGCCCGTCTGCAATTCCGCGGACCGGCTCAGGTTTTCGAATGCGAGGAAGATGCGTTCGAAGCGGTTGAAAAACGGGAAATCAAGGAGGGCGCGGTTGTCGTTATCCGCAACGAGGGACCGAAAGGCGGTCCCGGCATGCGCGAAATGCTGGCCACCACCGCTGCGCTTTATGGACAGGGCATGGGCGAGAAAGTCGCGCTGATCACCGACGGTCGTTTCTCCGGTGCCACCCGTGGTTTCTGCATCGGTCATGTCGGTCCGGAAGCCGCCGCCGGCGGCCCTATCGGCCTGATCGAGGAAGGCGACATGATCAATATCGACGCTGAAAAGGGCGTGATTGATCTGGAAGTTGATGAAACCGTACTGGAAGAGCGCCGGAAGAATTTTACACAACGTGAAACCGATTATGGTTCCGGTGCGTTGTGGCGCTATGCGCAAAACGTCGGCCCCGCCTACAAGGGTGCCGTAACCCATCCCGGGGCCAAAGCGGAAAAACATGTCTATGCGGATATCTAGAGTCATCGCTCTCACCATATTGCTGACCGCCTGTGAGAACAGGCCGGACAATGCAGTGCTGGCCGATGCCGAAGAGCGGGCGGCGGAGCGTGCGGGTGATGATGGCAACATCGAATGCGCGATTGATGGCGACAGTGATTTCGCCCGGGAATGTTTCACTGAACGGCTGAGTGGTGAGGGTGGTGTTACGATGATCATTCGCCATCCCGATGGCGGGTTTCGCCGTTTCAATGTCCTGACCGACGGTCACGGCCTCGAAGCCGCCGACGGTTTCGACAAGGCGCAGATATCGATTGTCGAAGACGGAAAGATTCTGGTCAGTGTCGGTCCCGACCGATATCTGTTGCCGGCTCAGATTAAACCCGGCGCGAAAAGCAAAGCGTCGGCAGAGGTTTCTCCCGCCGCAGATAAAGATCCGGCACAAGCCGGAAACTAGAGGTACGCTTGCTGAACGACGGAAAAATACTGACCGCCGCGGAAATGAAGCTGGCGGAACAGCGGTTGATCGACAGTGGTGTCTCGGTTGACCAATTGATGCGCCGGGCAGGGCAGGGTGCGGCGCAGATAATCTGGCGGATTTCCGCCCATATGCCCACTCTGGTGCTGTGCGGTCCGGGCAATAACGGCGGTGATGGTTATGTTATTGCGCAATGGCTGCATGACAAAGGGGTTGATGTTTCAGTCGCAGCGCCGCTCGATCCGCAGACCGAAGCGGCACAGCATGCGAAATCGCTGTGGCGCGGAAAAACACTGGCACTGGCCGATGCAAAGCCCTCCGCGCAATTTGTCGACTGTCTGTTCGGGACCGGGCTGGCCCGTGCCGTCGGCGACGACTGGTTCAACCATTGGTCGCGTTTGTTTGCGGGTGCCAAACGGCGGGTGGCCATCGATATGCCGAGCGGAATAGAATCGGATCACGGAACCTGTTTCAATGATGTTCCTATATTCGATACCACCATCGCTCTGGGGGCCTTCAAACCGTCGCACTTTCTGGAGCCGGCCCGATCGAAAATGGGTGATCTGGTCGGGATCGATATTGGCATTGCAGCGCAGAGCGATCTCGTGATTCTCCCGAGGCCGCGGATTTCCGGTCCAACGTCGCACGATCATAAATATAGCCGCGGTCTGGTGGCGGTGGTCGCGGGCGCGATGCCCGGCGCAGCAAAGCTCACTGCCATGGCTGCCCAGAAATCGGGTGCTGGCTACGTTAAAATCTTTGCACCCGCCGGCTTTGTCGCGCCGCATCCCAGCATTGTTGTAGAGACGCTGAGCAACGTGGCAGAACTTCGACACAAGCTTTCCGATCAGCGTATCTCCGCCATTGTCCTGGGTCCCGGTCTGGGCAGGGAGGAACGGGCTAGGGAAATATTGACCACCGCGCTCGCCGCAGATGCGCCGCTTGTTCTGGATGCCGATGCGCTGACTGTTGCCGGAGCGCAATTTATGGATCTGGTGAAGGGCCGCGCTGCCGAGACGATCGCAACACCCCATGCGGGAGAGTTTTCCGGTCTGATGCCGGACGCTTTGCACCATAAACTCGAGGATAGCCGCAAACTTGCCGGGCAAGCCGGATGTTCCATTTTGCTGAAAGGCTCCGATACCGTGATCGTCAGCCCGGACGGCAAAGCATCGATATCGGCGCAATCCTGTCCATGGCTATCCACCGCAGGGACCGGCGATGTGTTGGCCGGGGTTATCGCAAGTCGCTTGGCAACGGGAGTCAGCGGCTATAGGGCAGCATATGAGGGTCAATGGCTACACAGCAGGGCGGCGATATTGGCTGGTCCCGCTTTTACGCCGGAAATGCTCATCGACCACCTCCCCGCCGCATTGCAGGAATGTTTATGACCGCGACTTCCGATCCCGATCTGATCCTTCGTGTCGCTGCAAAGGGTGATGGCGTGACCTCCGACGGTCGCCATGTCGCTTTTTCCGCGCCGCTCGACCGGTTGAATGAAGACGGAGGACTGATCAAGGGGCCGCATCATGTAGAGGCCCCGTGCCAGCATTTTCAGTCCTGCGGTGGTTGCAGTCTGCAACATCTGGATGATGAAAGCTATGCCCGGTTTCTGTCCGAGCGAGTGGCCTATGCGCTGGAAGGGCAGGGGCTGAAGGCAGAATTGCAGCACCCGCCCCATATATCTCAACCCAAAACCCGGATTCGCGCCAGCTTGCGCGCCGCAAAACTCGGTGATCAATTCAAACTTGGCTTCAGCGGCGCTGGCAGTCACCGGATTGTCGATCTGCAACAATGCGAGATCATGGCACCTGAACTGTTCGCCCTTGTCGCGCCGCTCCGCCAATTTCTCAAAAACGCGGCCCGCCGCAAGCATGACATGAATATTGAAATGACGCTGGTCGATCAGGGTATCGACCTGCTGATCGGTAATTACGAACCGGAGGGACTGGAGCAGCGCGAAGCCTTGTCAGATTTCGCCAAGGTCAATGGGTTGGCCCGCCTTTCGGTTGATGGTGGCTATGGTCCGGAAACCCAGTGGGAACCGGAACCGGTGACGGTTACACTCGGTGGCACGGCCATCAATTTTCCCCATAGCTGTTTTCTCCAACCCACCCGAGACGGGCAGCAAGCGCTCGTGTCGGCAATGCTGGAGACCGTCGGAGATGCACGCCTTGTTGCCGATCTGTTTGCCGGATTGGGCACATTTGCCCTGGCGCTTGGCGAGAATCAGAAAGTCTATGCTGCCGAAGGGGCCCGCGATGCCATTGGCTCTCTGAAGTTGGCCGCAAACCATTCCACCCGTCAGATATTCTGCGAGCACCGCGATCTTTTTCGGCGACCGCTGAGCGTCGACGAACTGAACCGGTTCAACGCCGTTATCCTTGACCCGCCACGGGCGGGCGCGCGCGAACAGATCATTCAGCTCGCCCAATCGGAGGTTGCGAATATCTGCTATATCAGCTGCAATCCGGCGAGTTTCGCGCGGGATGCCAAACAGCTTTGCGATGCCGGATACACGCTCCGGCAGGTGTGGCCCGTCGGCCAGTTTCTATGGTCGACCCATGTCGAACTGGTGTCGAGTTTTACCCGCGATTGAACACCCGCGCAGGGATCGCCCTGCGCGGGATATTCTGATTGCTAAAAAACCGCGATCGCTGCGTGGATTGCCAGCGCGATGATGCAAAGGCTGGACAATGCAAATACAGAGAATCGATATAATACCCGGTTGCTGGTGACCTGAATAAGGCTGTGGAGCACGCGCAAGCCGACATAGATCCATGCGATGGTCAGATTTAGCCCGAAATCCTGCCCGGCAAAGATCAAGACGACGCAAATGGCGTAAAACAGGGTCGGTTCTGTCAGCAAATGGTTATAATTATGCGCTTTCCACTGCACTTCCGGTGGCAGCAATTCGTCCAGATCACCACCCTTGCCACCAACCAGATTGGCGGTGTCGATCTTGGCCTTGTTCATCGCCGGAATTCTCGTGATATACATCCACAGCCAGATCAGCATCGTCCATAAAATCAGCGCAACCATCGGTTGCAGCAAAGCGCTATTGTCCATCATTATTCCTCCCGTTAAATTATTCGATATTCAAGCTTTTGTCGCTTTAGAACAGCGTGACCCAGACGGCATTGATCGCCATGATCAGCAGACAGATGGTCGCTACCACGAACAGCAGAAAGCGGACCTTGACCAGATTGACGGTCGCCTGCCAGATGCTGTGAACGATCCGGATGGCCACATAGGCCCAGGCAAGATAAAGGTTCAGGCCGTGCCCGGCATTGGTGAGCGCAAGGATTACAACCGTGGCGTAAAATAGCGTCGGCTGCTCCATCAAATGGGTGTAATTGTGGGATTTCCAGTTCACCTTGTCCGGGATCACGCCTTCAAGATCGATCCCCCGGCCACCGGGCTTCGCATTGGCCAGATCTTGACCGGATTTTGCCATGGCGGGAAATCTTGTTCCGGCCATCCAGAGCAGCATGATCAGAGACCATAAAACCAGCACCGCCGCCGGTGCCAATATTGCAATATCCATGATTCTTGTCCTCCCGAAACAGGGAGAAACTGCGTCAACTGTAACCGATTGTCAATTGCAACCTATATTGGCGGCTATGCGCTCGGGAAAGAAACCACATTGTCGCGATCAGACCGATCCAGATTATCGCCGACATAGAGGCTGGCCATCGGTTCGTCCGTGACATCATATTCGTCGCTGCTGCCATAGCCGTTGAATTTGGTCCGCATCGCGGAACCATAAGCGCCGATCATACCGATCTCGATATAGTCACCCGCCTTGACGTCGTCCGGCAGGACAAATGGCCCGGCCATGAAATCCATGTCATCGCAGGTCGGGCCGTAGAAGCTGAACCCGCTGGTCGTTCCGTTTTCACTATCTGCACCGACCTGGCGAACCGGAAACCGCCATCCGATATGGGCGGCGTCAAACAACGTGCCATAGGCACCGTCGTTGATAAACAGTTCGTTACCGCGGCGGCGTTCGACCTTGACCACCAGCGAACTATATTCGGCCGAAAGGGCACGGCCCGGTTCGCACCAGAGTTCGGCTGAATAGCTGATCGGCAGATCCTCGAACGTGCGGTCGATCGCGGAGAAATAATGATTGAGCGAAACCGGCGCCAGATCGGGATAGATGGACGGAAAACCACCACCGACATTGACGATGTCTACGGTGACTGATGCGCCGACAATCGCGGTGCGGACCCGCTCCAGAGCATGGACATAGGCGAGCGGCGTCATCGCCTGGCTGCCGACGTGGAAGCAGATGCCGAGGCAATCGGCCCGCTGCCGCGCGCGCTGGAGCAATTCTGCCGATTCATCTACATCGATTCCAAATTTGGACGCGAGGCTGATTTCGGCAAATTCCGAAGCCACGCGAATCCGGACGCAGAGCGTCAGGTCCTCGGCATTGCCGGTGCCAAGCTCGATCTTCTCCAACTCCTCGATACTGTCGAGCGAGAAAATCCGCACACCATGTTCGTGATAGGCTTCGCGTACCGATGCCAGTTGCTTGACCGGATTCATGTAGCAGAGTGTCGCGTCTGGCAGCGCCGCGCGAACGATGCGAACTTCATCAATCGACGCCACGTCGAAGTGGGTCACGCCTTCTTCCCACAGCAATTGCAGCAATGTGGGCGAGGGATTCGCCTTCACAGCATAGAGCGACTTGCCGGGAAATTGCTCTACGAAATAGCGCGCAGCACGACGGGCTGCGTGTGGCCGGTTTAGCAAAACTGGAATATCGGGGCTGAGAGCCCTCGTTAGCTCCTCAGCATCATGGTAATAGTGCAACTCAAGGGACCCCCTATCGGCTAAGATCGATTGAGCTGCCTTGCGGATTCGCAAGCGGCCATGGGGCAGCGAAGCGCGGCTATATGGCCGCTGGATTAATCTGTAAAGACCTGCATTTACAGAATTTGCCACAACAGGTCAATTTTCTAGCTCAAACGGTCACGAAATGTCGACCAGTCGAAGTTTTTGACACATTTCAGCTCGTCATTTTCACTGTTCCACAGCCAGATCGAGGGCAGGGGAACGCCATTGAACGTGTTCGTCTTGACCATCGAATAATGCGCCTGATCGAGAAAGGCGATCCGCTGCCCGACATGCGGCTCAACGGGCAGGATATAATCACCGATGATGTCGCCTGCAAGACAGCTGGGGCCACCGAGACGAACGGCCGTGCCGTCGCTGCGCTCACCCAGCATGGCCGGGCGATAAGGCGCCTCGATCACGTCCGGTATATGGCAGGTCGCCGAGATATCGGTGATCGCGACTGGCATGCCATTGTCGAAGACATCCAGTATCTCGCCGACCAATATCCCGGCATCCAGCGCCACGGCCTCACCGGGTTCGAGATAGATGTCGCAGCCCGACCGCGCTTTCAGATCTTTCAAGAAACCCACCAGCGCCTCGCGATCATAATCATCGCGCGTGATATGGTGCCCGCCACCCAGATTGATCCATTTGAGCGAGGCGAAATGCGGCGCGATAAACGGCTCCACCTTCTCCCAGGTCGACTGCAGCGCATCAAAACCCTGTTCGCAAAGATTGTGAAAGTGGATGCCGGACAGATGCTGGAAATGCTCGGGCTTTAACTGGCTGATCGGAAAGCCCAGCCGGCTGTGCGGCTGGCTCGGATCATATTTCTCCGTCTCGCCCAGCGGGATTTGCGGATTGATTCTTAATCCAATTTCTAAACTATCGAGTGCAATATCCTGATTGGAATCACTTTTCCATCGCTCAATCTGCGACGGATTGTTGAACGTAATATGTTCCAAAATCTGGCTTAGTTCGGCCAGATCGTCAGCTTTATAAGCAGGAGAATAGGTGCTGATCGGCCCGCGGAAATGTTCCTTCGCAAGCCGCGCCTCCCAAAGACCTGAAGCGCAATAGCCATCAAGATATTCATCGATCAGCGGCGCCAGAGACCACATGGAAAAGGCCTTCAGCGCCAGCAGGACCTTGGCACCGGATCGTTCCCTGATATCCGCCAATATCGCCAGATTCCGCCGCACAGCAGCCTCATCCACGACAAAGGCGGGCGAGGGCACGCGGCCCAGATCGAAATGCGCAAAAGCGCCGGGATCGCCTGCCTTGGTCTCCATCCTAGAAAGCCAAAGGTGCTTCCAATTCTTCCAATTTCCATGGCAGGCCATGCTGGTTCAGCATCGCCATGAACGGGTCCGGATCGAACTCTTCCATATTGAACACGCCATCGCCCTTCCACTGGCCGGACAGCATCATAGCCGCGCCGATCATCGCCGGAACGCCGGTGGTATAGCTGACACCCTGGTTGCCGGTTTCCTCGAACGCCGCTTCATGACTGCAGATATTCTTGACGTAGAGCGTCTTCTCGACGCCATCCTTCATGCCGGTGGCAATCACGCCGATATTGGTATTGCCCTTGGTCGTTTCGCCCAGGCTGGCCGGTTCCGGCAGTACCGCTTTCAGGAACTGGAGCGGAATGATCTCGCGTCCTTCATACATCACCGGGTCAATCCGCGTCATGCCAACATTTTGAAGTACTTCGAGATGGGTGAGATAGGCATCGCCAAAGGTCATCCAGAAGCGGATGCGCTGGATTTCCGGCAGATGCGTCTTCAGCGACTCGATTTCCTCGTGATACATCAGATACATATTCTTCGGACCAACGGCCTCGAAATCAAATTCCTGCTTCTGGGTCAGCGCCGGTCCCTCGACCCACTGGCCATTCTCCCAATGCCGCGAATTGGCGGTGACTTCCCGGATGTTGATCTCGGGATTGAAATTGGTGGCAAAATGCTGGCCGTGATCGCCGCCGTTGCAGTCGAGAATGTCGAGCGTGTCGATCCGGTCGAAATGATGCTTCTTCAGCCAGCAGGTGAACACGCTGGTCACGCCCGGATCAAAGCCGGAGCCGAGCAGCGCCATGATCCCGGCATTCTGGAACCGGTCCTGATAGTCCCACTGCCATTTATATTCGAACTTGGCTTCGTCGCGCGGTTCGTAATTGGCGGTATCGAGATAGTCCGTCCTGGTCGCGAGGCACGCATCCATGATCGGCAGATCCTGATAGGGCAGCGCCAGATTGACCACCAGATCGGGCTTTTCCCGCTCGATCAGCGCGCTCAGTGCCGGAACATCGTCGGCATCAATCTGGGAAGTGGATATCGCCACACCGGTCCGCTGCTTGACCGACTCGGCAATCGCTTCGCATTTTGATAAAGTCCGACTGGCCAGTAGAATTTCGCTGAAAGGCCCGCTGCCTGCCGCTATCAGCTGAGCCATTTTGTGCACAGCTACCGAACTGACGCCACCTGCGCCGATCACCAATATTTTGCCCATGATTTCCACTCTAAATGCTGGAGAAATGTTAGCCCCGCATATAGGGAGAGGTCATGACAGAGCAAGACCTGATGGACCCTGAGCGCAAACCAACACTTGCAGGGGTTGAACGAGCGGCAAGAAAAGTTGCTGACATACTGCCGGCGACACCGCTGTTGCCTTTGGAAATTGATGGCAAGACAGTCTGGTGCAAGGCAGAATGCCTGCAACCGATTGGCGCGTTCAAAATACGGGGTGGCTGGCACCGTTTGACCGATCTGAACGATGATCAGGGCCAGCGGGGTGTCATTGCCTTTTCCAGCGGAAATCATGCACAGGGCGTTGCATGGGCTGCTCACAGGCTGAACATACCTGCGACGATCATCATGCCTGAGGACGCTCCCAGGGCGAAACTGGAGAATACAAAGGCATTGGGCGCCAAGGTCATCACCTATGACAGGATGGGCGGTAATCGGGAACAATTGGCAGCCGATCTATCGCAGAAAAGCGGAGCCGTGGTTGTTCCCAGTTTCGATGATCCCTGGATCGTCGAGGGACAGGGTAGCTGCGGTCTGGAAATCCGCGAACAGGTGCGGGCCCGAACCGGATCGGAGCCGGATCAGATTGTCGCCTGCTGCGGCGGTGGAGGCCTGGCAAGTGGAACCGCTCTGGCCAACCCTGACGCCAAAATTATGGTCGTCGAGCCGGAAGGCTGGGATGACATGAAACGCTCGCTGGAAGGTGGAGCGATCGTGCCGGTAGAGGACAACCCGCCCGCGACCGATTGCGACGCGCTACAAACGCTCAGCGTTGCGCCAATCACGTTCAATATTCTGAAAGATCGCGACGCCACAGGCATCGCCGTTTCCACCGCTGAAGTGCATCACGCGATGCGGGTGGCATTCGAGAAATTGCGCTTGGTCGTTGAACCGGGCGGTGCCGTTGCGCTGGCGGCGCTTCTCGCTGGCAAGGTCGGACTGACCGACCGGACCGCCATCACGCTGTCGGGGGGCAATGTCGACCGTCAGCGGTTCGCGGACATCATGGCGGGTGGCTAGGGCCTGATTCTTCTTTCCTACATTGGTTCTGATGACATATCTTTAGGCGGTTTTGATTCAGGCTCTTTGACAATTTGGATAGATGATAACGCCACTGCCGGTCCGCGCGCAAAACCATCGGCATTTTGACGCAGGTCTGGAAGGCCACACTCGGCAAACAGCGCGAGAACGAGAACGGCAGGGATTCTGCTGACTGGGGCCAAAGGTCACAGAAAAGACAAGCACGCGCTTGTGTAAAGCTCTCGCGGATCTTTATCGCACGGCGAAAACAGCGAAAATCAATCGGGAGATTGTTCCAATGATTTCATGGCAATGCGAAAAAGCTGATCCGGAAATCAGGCGGCGATCGCGCGTTGCAGGTCCATCCGACTCCAGATTTCCACCAGAGCCTGAGTCAGATCGACCATCATCGCTTCGCTATGCGCTGGACCGGGCGTGAAACGCAGCCGTTCGGTGCCACGCGGGACGGTCGGATAGTTGATCGGCTGTACATAGACGCCATATTCGGCGAGCAGAACGTCGCTGATTTTCTTGGCTTTGACCGGATCGCCCACCTGCAGCGGAACGATATGGGTCGAGGAATCCATCACTGGCAGGCCGGCGTCGGCAAACAGGTCCTTGAGCTTCTGCGCGGCGGCCTGCTGGCCATCGCGTTCTGCGGTTGACTGTTTCAGATGACGAATACTGGCCAGCGCACCGGCGACCAGCACAGGAGACAGGCTGGTTGTGAAGATAAAGCCCGGCGCATAGGACCGGATGACATCAACAATCTTCTGATCAGCGGTGATATAGCCGCCCATGACACCAACCGCCTTGGCCAATGTGCCCTCGATGATCGTTATTCTTTCCGCCGCACTATCACGCTCGGAAATACCGCCGCCACGCTCGCCGTACATGCCAACAGCATGCACTTCGTCACAATAGGTCAACGCATTATATTTGTCGGCGAGATCACAGATTGCATGGAGCGGCGCGATATCACCATCCATCGAATAGATACTTTCGAAGGCAATCAGTTTCGGAACTTCAGGATCTTCGGCAGCCAGCATTTCTTCAAGATGCTCCAGATCATTATGCCGGAACACCCGCTTTTCGCAGCCGCTGTTCTTGATTCCGGCGATCATCGAGGCATGGTTGAGCTCGTCGGAAAAAATGATGCAGCCCGGGAGAATTTTGGTCAGCGTCGAGAGCGTCGCTTCGTTCGATACATAGCCGGATGTGAACAGTAGCGCGCCGGATTTATTATGCCAGTCTGCCAGTTCCCGCTCGAGCTCGATATGATAATGGGTGTTGCCGCCAATATTGCGCGTTCCACCTGAACCGGCGCCAACATCGTGCAGCGCCTCTTCCATCGCGGCAATGACATCTGGATGCTGGCCCATCGCGAGATAATCGTTAGAGCACCAGACGGTTACCGGTTGCGGTCCGTTGTGATGCGCAAAACAGCGGGCATTCGGAAAAGCGCCCTTGTTGCGCAGAATGTCGATGAATACCCTATAGCGTCCCTCGGCATGCAGCCGGTCAATCGCTTGCGAAAAAATTTTATCGTAATCCACTGTTCACCAAATCCTGCGTCAAATCTGTTCTTGCGGTCGTCTTGAAATGGCTCTTAGCTGCCTTTTCCAACAATTTCCAGCGCAAACCATTCGCAATAAGAGTTGTTCTCCCCTGGCCTAGAGAGTCTCATATCGTTCGATGCCATATTGGCGGATTGCTGGTCGATACGGCTCGATATCGGTCAAGCCACCTGTAGTGACAAATATGCTGTCCTGGCGAGTGCCCGACCAGCTCATATCCTTTGTGAGATAGGCGATCCGCCGGGCTATGCCCTGCGCGCCATCGATAAACTGGATGGGCTGTCGCGCTGCTGCGGACAATTCGTCTCGCACCAGTGGAAAATGGGTGCAGGCGAGAATGACCGTATCAATCTTCTCCCCGCCCGGCTGCCCCGTCAATCCGGTTATGGCTTCTTCAATAACGTGCGGATCGGGTATTTCTCCACGCAATTTGGCTTCTGCAGCATAGACAAGCTCGGGACATGCATGACGAAGCAAAATCTTGTCGGCAGCAAAATCGGCGGCTAGCCGGTCGACATAGGGTTGTCTTATAGTTGCCTTGGTCCCGAGAAGCCCGATCACCCCGGTTCTGGTAATGAGGCTTGCCGGTTTGATCGCTGGCACGGTGCCGACAACCGGAATATTCAATGCCGAACGGACATGATCAAGGGCGATCGTCGAAGCGGTATTGCAGGCAATTGTCGCTATTGCCGGCTTGTAACGCTCGACGAGGCGGCCCAGTAACGCCGGTACACGCGATGCGAGTTCGGCTTCGGACTTCATCCCGTAAGGAAGCCCGGCATAGTCTGCTGCATAGACGATCGAAGCATGGGGCAGCAGTTTTATCGACTCTCGCAACACCGAAAGACCGCCGACACCAGTGTCGAAAAATAACAGGGGAGGGCATTCGCCAGGCGGTGTTTTGGTCATTCATTGCCCATAGCCAGAATTGCATGGAAACGGCAACCGCTTCGGTTCGTCTGACATGTGTTTGACCTTAGCCGTTTTTTCAGCCCTGAGACTTGCTGATTATCGTCGGTGAATATAGTCGCCGACCCGAAAAGGGGTAATTTCAGTGCAGTCTATGTGGGTAGAACCGATATTGGCGTTATTGTTCGGCTATTTGCTGGGTTCGATTCCCTTTGGACTTCTGCTGACCAGAGCAACAGGCGGCGGCGATCTGCGCAAAACGGGATCCGGCAATATCGGCGCAACAAATGTGTTGCGCTCCGGAAACAAGGGGCTCGCGGCCCTGACCCTCCTGCTGGATATGGGAAAGGGCTTTGCGGCAGTTTATCTCGCCATGCAGATTTCCGGCGGACTGGGTGTTCTTGCCGGATTGGGGGCCTTTCTAGGCCATCTTTACCCGGTATGGCTACGGTTCAAAGGTGGCAAGGGCGTTGCGACGCTGCTCGGCGTCGTAACCGCCCTGATTCCCGCGGCGGGGTTGATATTTGCGGTCACCTGGCTTGGCTCGCTTGCGCTCTGGCGCTATTCATCCGTAGGAGGAATGCTTGCAGCCATATCGGTGCCGATAGCAGCTTTCGTTCTGGGAGAATCCGGCATGATACCGATGTTCGTCGGTCTGGCGCTGCTGGTATTGTGGAAACATCGCTCCAATATAGAGCGTCTGATCGCCGGTGAAGAACCTAAAATCGGAGCATCAAAAAAGGTCTGAAGTGAATGGGGAAAAGCCAAGAAGCGTTTGACCGACTTCGGCTTATCCGATCCGAAAATATAGGGCCTGTTACCTACCAGCAATTGATCAAACGATTTGGTTCTGCAACACGCGCGCTGGATGCTATTCCCGAAATGGCTGCACGTGGCGGTGGAAGGGCGCCCCATATTGCCGACAAGGAGCAGATCGATCGTGAAATCAAAGCGGCACGCGATTTGGGGGCCCGTTTTCTCTTTCTCGGTGATCATGGCTATCCAGCCTTGTTGGCGGAGTTGGGCAATCCTCCACCGGCGCTACTTTGGCAAGGCCGATTAGAACTGCTGGACAAGCCTGTGGTTGCGATAGTCGGTGCACGAAACGCCTCGGCTGCGGCTTGTCGCTTTGCCCGTGATCTGGCCAATGATCTGGTTGAGGCAGGTGTGTCTGTCGTTTCGGGCTTGGCACGAGGCATCGATACCGCCGCCCATCAAGGTTCGCTGGAGAAAGCAACGATCGGCGTAATTGCTGGCGGACTGGATGTATATTATCCACCGGAGAATGAGGGTATCCAGCGGTCGATAGCGGAACAGGGCCTTCTGCTGGCGGAGCAGCCACCGAGAACCGAACCGCGCGCGCGTCATTTTCCTTATCGCAACCGGATCATCGCTGGACTGGCAAGAGGTACTCTGGTGGTCGAAGCAGCTCCACGTTCCGGTTCGCTGATCACAGCTAGATTAGCGGCGGAGTCAGGGCGTCAGGTGATGGCGGTGCCGGGATCTCCAATCGATCCACGATCAAGAGGATGCAATATGCTGATCCGGGAGGGAGCAATGCTGATCCAGTCTGCCGATGACATACTGGAACTGATCCGTCATTTTGATGATCGGGCGGAAAATATGAATGCCAGCAATGAAATGCCCAAAAAATGTAAAATCTCCACAATCCGCGAAACCGACAATTTCAGTGTTGAGAAGCTTGATCGTACGCCACTCGTAAATTTTCTGAGCGTGACGCCAGTGCCTATTGACGAACTTGTCCGGCAATCGGGCCTTCCCCCGTCTTCGGTGCAATTTGCGCTGCTTGAACTGGAACTCGCAGGACGACTCGTGCGTCATGCCGGCGCTCGTGTAAGCTTGAGAAACTAGGTGGCGCGCACCGGACTAATTTATATCGCCATTGACAAAAATCTTCATTCAGGGCCTTGACCTACAGCCAATCCCTGTCACAGCCTCGCGCGTATACGTGAGAACAAAGAAAATCGGAACATATGCAGCTAGTTATTGTCGAGTCCCCCGCCAAAGCCAAAACCATCGAAAAATATCTGGGATCGGATTTCAAGGTATTGGCGTCCTACGGCCATATTCGGGATCTACCGCCCAAGGATGGCTCAGTCGATCCGGATGATGGCTTTGCCATGACCTGGCAGAATTATTCCGACAAGACCAAGCAGCTGAAAGCAATTACGGACGAATCGAAAAAAGCCACGCGCCTGATCCTTGCCACTGACCCTGATCGTGAGGGCGAGGCGATAAGCTGGCACGTTCTGGAAGTGTTGCGAAAGAAAAAGGCACTTCCCGAAAAAGTCGACCGGGTTACGTTCAATGCGATTACCAAGGCTGCTGTTACCGACGCCATGGCTCATCCGCGGGCGCTGGATGAGGATCTGATCGACGCCTATCGTGCGCGGCGGGCGCTCGATTATCTGGTCGGCTTTACCTTGTCTCCGGTCTTGTGGCGTAAGTTGCCGGGCGCGAAATCTGCTGGCCGTGTGCAATCGGTCTCGCTCAAGTTGATCGTCGAACGTGAACGGGAAATCGAGGCATTTGTCCCGCAGGAATATTGGTCAGTTAGCGCGCAGATGGAACAGGATGGGCAAGCCTTCGTTGCGCGGCTGACGGTCCACGATGGCAAAAAACTGGGCAAGATGGATCTGGCCAATGAAAGCCAGGCGATGCTGGCCAAGGCCGCGGTCGAAAACGGTCTGTTCACGGTCGAATCGATCGAAACCAAGCCGCTTACCCGCAATCCGCCGCCGCCCTTTACCACGTCAACCTTACAACAGGAAGCGGCGCGCAAACTGGGCTATTCTGCCAGTCACACCATGCGGATTGCCCAGCAGCTTTATGAAGATGGTGCAATTACCTATATGCGTACCGACGGTGTCCAGATGGATGGCAGTGCCATTTCTGCGGCGCGCAAGGCGATCGCGGATCGTTATGACGCTAGTTATGTTCCGGACAATCCGCGTATCTACAAAACCAAGGCAAAAAACGCGCAGGAAGCGCATGAAGCAATCCGGCCGACGAGTTTTACTACGCGCACCGTGGGTAGTGGCGACCATGCCAAATTATATGATCTGATATTGAAACGCGCGATGGCCAGTCAAATGGCTTCCGCCCGGCTAGAACGCACTACCGTGGAAATGCTTGACGGAACCGGGAAAACAGGTCTCAGGGCCAATGGACAGGTTGTTAAATTCCCGGGTTTCCTCGCGCTTTACGAAGAAGGGCGGGATGACGACAAGGACGAGGACAGCGGTTTGCTGCCAGCAATGTCCAAGGGTGACAGTCCGGCCAAGAAATCCGTGGAAGCACTCCAGCATTTCACCCAGCCGCCACCGCGCTACAGCGAAGCCAGTCTGGTCAAGAAAATGGAAGAATTGGGGATTGGACGCCCGTCAACCTACGCGTCGATCATCAAGACCCTGAAAGATCGCGCCTATGTCCGAATTGAGAAGAACCGGTTCTTTGCAGAGGAAAGCGGGCGGCTGCTGATCGGTTTCCTCGAGCGGTTTTTTGAGCGCTATGTTGCCTATGATTATACCGCCGGGCTCGAAGACGAACTCGACGAAGTCAGCGGTGGGCGGGCACAATGGCAGGCCATACTTGAAGCCTTCTGGCATGACTTTAAACCCAAGACCGTTGAAGTCATGGAAAAACTGCCATCGGAAGTTACAGCAGAACTGGACACCTTCCTGAGCGACTATCTTTTTCCGGAAAAGGAAGATGGCAGTGATCCGCGGCTATGCCCGCGTTGCAACGAGGGAAAGCTCGCCTTGCGTGGTGGACGTTTCGGCGCCTTTGTTGCCTGTTCAAATTATCCGGAATGCAAATTCACCCGGCGCTTTGCGCAGGGCGGCGGAACCAATGGTGATGAAGATGAAGGGCCGCAGGAACTGGGTATTGATCCGGACAGCGAAGAAAAAATCACCAAAAAGGTCGGCCGTTTCGGACCCTATGTCGAAAAAGGCGAGGGCAAGGATGCCAAACGGTCATCTATTCCCAAAGATATCCCGGCAGAAGATTTCGGACTTGAATGGGCGGTCAAGCTGCTGTCGCTTCCGCGCGAAGTCGGTATCCATCCAGAAACCGGTGAACCGGTCACCGCACAAATCGGACGCTATGGGCCCTATCTGAGCCATAACGGGAAATCAGCCCGTCTGGAGAATACGCAGGAAGTCTTCGAAATTGGAATGAATGCTGCGGTAGCCAAATTGGCCGATGCTGCCAAAAATGGAGGTGGTCGCGGTCGCGGCAAGATGGAGCCCCTAAAGATCATGGGCAAACATCCGCGGACCGATGAAGAAATCAAATTGATGGACGGCCGTTATGGTCCCTATGTCACCGACGGAACGACCAATGCGTCTTTGCCCAAGACGGTGGACAAGGATCAGCTTACTCTTGAAGAAGCGGCTCAGTTGATCGATGATCGCGCAGCCAAGGGGCCCGCAAAAAAGCGGGCAAAGAAAAAGGCTGCTCCAAAGAAAAAACCAGCCGCCAAGAAGAAGCCTGCGGCAAAGAAAAAGCCTGTGGGAAAAAAGACACCGAAAACACCAGCAAAAGCGAAAGCCGAATAGGCTATCGATATGTCAGGCTGGGAAGGGTGCCAAAACCTATCCTTCCCCGAGCCGATATGGGCGCGAATCTATTTCAACGCCTCAGATGGCGAATTTATCGCTAGCTGAACCCGCGTGCATTCAAGCCGCTTTGGCTTTCGAAATTATCGCAGCAACTTCGTCGAGTATAAGCAGGCGCTGCTTTTTTAGTTCCTCGCTTCGTTCGTCAGACGCCACATCAACTTCCGCTTCAATGCGATGAATCTTCTTGTTGATCTCGTGATAGCGGTCCGAAATCGCGCGGAAATGTGGATCTGAAACCTTCAACTGATGGAGTGTGTCTCCGTCATCTGGAAATTCGGCATGAAGATCGTGCAATACGTGGCTCATCTACATTCCCTTTGTGCGATTAAATCATTTTCTTAAAGCTACGCTGGGTTAGACCCGAATTGGCCAACCGATCCACCGCCTCTTGGGTTTGCAGTTATTCGCAAGCTCTCCGCTCGCATATCAGGGAATCTACGTACTGCTTTGCATGGGATTGCGTCACCGGCCGGATGGAAACCGTCTACTTAACCCAATCCAGTCCCATATCCTGATAGAGGCTTTTGTCTTCATCCCAGTTGGCGCTGACTTTGACGTGAAGATAGAGATGAACAGGTTTGCCCAAAATTCCGGAAAGCTCAGCGCGGGCTTTGGCGCCAATATCCTTGATCTGGTGACCACCTTTGCCGAGAATAATCGCTTTCTGACTGGCTTTCTCAACGAGAATTTGCTGATGAATCTCGACCGACCCGTCGGGCCGTTCCTTATATTGCTCCATTGCGATGGCTGTCGCATAGGGCAGTTCAGCATGCAATTGCCGGAAAACCTGTTCACGGGTAATTTCTGCTGCAAGAATGCGTTCGCTGGCATCCGAAACCTGATCGGCGGGAAAATGCCACGAGCCTTCTGGCATCTCATTTACCAGATAGGATCTCAATTCTTCCAGTCCATCTCCAGTCTTGGCACTGACAAAAAAGGTTTCGTCGAAATCGGCGAGTTCATGCAGCTTGACGACATGGCCGAGCATCTTGTCTTTAGCGGCAATATCGACCTTGTTCATTACCAGAATGGTCTTTTCTGACCGGTGCTTGATCCGTTCGACAATCGAGGTAACCTTCGTTCCTAGACCCGCCCGGGCATCGACCAGAAGCACGATGATATCGGCATCTTCGGCACCTTCCCAAGCCGCTGACACCATTGCTCTGTCAAGGCGACGATGCGGTTCGAAAATACCCGGAGTATCGACGAGCAGAAGCTGGGTATCCTCTTCAATCGCAATGCCCAACAGTCTTGTCCGGGTGGTCTGCGGTTTGGAGCTGGTGATAGCAACCTTCTGCCCGACCAGCGCATTGATCAGGGTTGATTTCCCTGCATTGGGCGCACCAATCAAAGCTACAACGCCGCATTTTTGTGTCATGTGAATTTTTCCAAAAACTTCTTTGCCGCTTCCGTTTCAGCGGCTTGAATGGCAGAAGCCGTAGCCGTAACCTCGCCGACATGGCGAACGCTCAGCCGGACGGTGAACTTCAAATCATGATGAGGGCCGCTTTTGTCGACCAGTTCATATTGGGGAACCTTTCGATTATGAGCCGCGGCCCATTCCTGCAAAGCGGATTTCGGGTGCCGGATGTCGGCGATAGTGGCCGAAAACCGGTTTTCCCAATGGCGCAGAATAAAGGCTCGCGCGGCTTCCATCCCATGATCAATGTAGACCGCTCCGATTAACGATTCCATCACATCGCCCAAAACCTTCACACTTTGGCGCGCACCATCATCCCGCGCCTGTTTTCCAAGCAATATATGATCGCTAACGCCTATTTGCTTGGCGACTGCGCCGCACACCGGACCGGAGACCAGACCATTGAGACGTTGCGACAATCGTCCTTCCGGTTCATTTGGAAACTGGTGGTAGAGATGGTCGGCGATGACCAGCCCTAAGACCCGGTCACCCAGAAACTCCAGTCGCTGATAATCCTTTTCACCGTGGCTCCCGTGTGTTGCGGCTCTTCGATATAATTCTGGTGACAGGGGCGGTTTGCCGATGATCTCGGTTATCCATTCAAGAAAGTCCGGACGGCTCAAAACCCTCCTCCAATCCGATCCCATCGTGCCGCGGTGAACCATGTCCACGGCTTGATCCATTCCGCGGACCCATCGGTCGAGAATACCACAACCAAGGCGCGACCGACCAGATTTTCTTCTGGCACCATGCCGATGGCCTGACCTTCTTCAGCAGGAAAGCGACTGTCTGCGCTGCGGTCCCTATTGTCACCCATCAGAAACATATGACCATCCGGTACGATGAATGCCTGCGTATTATCACCTTCTGAATCTTCATAAATGTCCAAAACGCGATAAGTCACTCCGTTAGGCAAGGTTTCCTGAAATTGTGGATAGCGACAGATGGTGATACCATTTGCTCCCGGCGATTGAAATTCGTCGCGATAGCAGGGGCTATTGGGGGTGACGGGCTGTTCGAAATCTTCGACTCTCTTGCGTTCGACGGCGACACCATTGATCGAAACAACACCGTTGGTGACCTGGACTATGTCCCCCGACAGGGCAATGACCCGCTTGATATAATCATCACGCGCGCTTGGAGGCGCCTTGAACACAACCACATCACCGGGTTCTGGCGAATGGGGCAATATCCGACCAGGTATGAGCGGCACGCTAAACGGCAGACTGTATTTGGAAAAGCCGTATGGCCATTTTGCGACCAGTAAATAGTCTCCGACGACCAGACGCGGTTGCATCGATTCCGAAGGAATATTGAACGGTGAAATGATGAAACTACGCAAAATCAAAATGAATATTGCAAGTTTTACAAGGAACGCGACAAAGTCCCGCGTTTCAGATTTTTCTGCTTTCTTTCGCACCATGGCGCCCCTTCGCCGACATTGGCAATTGCGTCAAGATTTCTTGCGTTTTCCTCAGGAGTCAAATTTTCAACTTGAGACGGGCTAATCGGGCAGATAGGGCAGGGTCAGGTCAACGGCCGCACGCACTTGAGTATCAAGAGATCGGATGATTGCATGACTTCACACCAGTGGCGAACCATCAAAGCCCTCCCGCACATTTCCCTGACCAGTCTTTTCGATGAAGATGACCAGCGAGTCGCAAAATTCGGATTGGAGCAGTCGGGTATCTATTTTGATTTCTCGAAGACCCATCTCGACGCGGGTGCGGTTAACGCGTTTCAAAAATTGGCGGACGATATGGAATTGTCCTCGAAAGTGACTGCGTTTCTGTCGGGCGAGGCGATCAATGTTAGCGAAGGCCGGGCGGCAGAACATTGTGCGGAACGCGGTACCGGCAATCCGGCGAGCGTCGCCAATGCCCAGGCGCTACACCAGCGTATGAAAAGCCTGATCGAGGTGATTGATGCAGGCGTTCTCGGCAATTTTACCCAGATCATTCATCTCGGCATAGGCGGCTCGGCACTCGGGCCCAAAATGCTGCATCAAGCACTCAAGCTGGGTGACGAAAAATATGAACTTGCGGTCGTGTCCAATATCGATGGCGTAGCGCTTGAACCGGTGATGGAACGATTTGATGCAGCGAAAACATTACTCGTCATTGCCTCCAAAACTTTCACTACCGCCGAAACTTTGCTCAACGCTAACTCGGTACTGGAGTGGATGCGCGAACAGGGCGTGTCCGATCCGTTGGGCCAAGTCATTGCCCTGACCGCCAGTCCCGAACAGGCTGTTGAATGGGGTATCGATGAAACCCGGATATTGCCTTTCTCTGAAACCGTTGGCGGGCGCTATTCCCTGTGGTCGTCGATCAGTTTCAGTGTGGCGCTGACGCTGGGATATGAGGTATTTGAAGACTTGCTGGCCGGTGCCGCCGCAATGGACGAGCATTTTATGGACACTCCATGGGATCGGAATATTCCGGTACTTGCGGCCTTTTCCGATCAATATTATACACAGGTCCGAGGATGTGAGACGCGGGCCGTCTTTGCCTATGACGAGCGTTTGAGCCTACTTCCCGACTATCTCCAGCAACTCGAGATGGAGAGCAACGGCAAATCGGTGACGCTGGATGGCGCGCCGCTCGAACTTGAGTCGAGTCCGATCGTCTGGGGTGGTGTCGGCACGGATGCCCAACACGCGGTTTTCCAGTTGCTCCATCAGGGAACTCATCTGGTACCGGTCGAGTTCCTTGCAGTTATCGAGCCGGGCGATTCGCTCAATCCTGCTCATCACAACGGCCTGCTACTCAATTGCTTCGCCCAAGGTGCGGCTTTGATGGCGGGAAAAAAATCCGATGACAGTGATCGAAACTATCCAGGTGACAGACCATCGCTCACCCTCTTATTGGAAGATTTGGAAGCACGTTCAGTGGGTGCGCTGCTCGCTTTTTACGAGCATCGGACATTTGTGAATGCAGCGTTGTTAAATATCAATCCGTTCGATCAGTTTGGCGTGGAACTGGGCAAACAAATGGCAAACGATCTCGCGGGCGACGATGGTAACCAATTGGACGTTTCGACCGAAGAACTGAAAAAGCGGGCATTCGGAACCTGATATAAGGAAAATTGCATGGCAGAATATGATTATGACCTGTTCGTTATCGGCGCAGGTTCCGGCGGAACGCGCGCTGCACGCGTGTCTGCTTCTTACGGTGCGAAAGTTGCTGTGGCAGAGGAATATCGCGTTGGCGGTACCTGTGTCATCCGCGGCTGCGTACCAAAAAAGCTGCTTGTCTATGGTTCTCATTTTTCAGAAGAACTGGAAGACGGCAAGAATTTTGGCTGGACTTGGGAAAATGCCAAATTCCACTGGCCAACTCTCCGCGACCATGTACTCAAGGACGTTGACCGCCTCAATAACGCCTATACCGATACGCTGAAAAATCACGGTGTCGACATTATTCTCGAGCACGCCGAGTTGACCGGGCCGCATGAGATAAAACTGTCTGGCGGCAAGACCGTGACCGCGAAATATATTCTGATCGCTGTTGGCGCATGGCCCGCTGTGGCCGACTTCCCGGGCAGCGAGCATATGTCGACATCGAACGACATGTTTCATCTCGACGAATTGCCGGAAACCATAATTATCGCGGGCGGCGGATATATTGCCAATGAATTTGCCGGTATCTTCAACGGTCTGGGCAGCGACGTCACCATCGTGAACCGTTCGGACATCATCTTGCGCGGCTACGATGAAAGCGTCCGCGACCGGCTGATCCAAATCTCGCTCGCCAAAGGGATCAATTACAAATTCAACTGCACGTTCGACAAGATCGAAAAGCGTGATGATGGCGCTCTCGACGTCTATATGGACGGGAAGAGTGCGCCCGTGCAGGCTGATGTGGTGTTGGCAGCGACCGGTCGCCGACCCAAGATTGACGGTCTTGGCCTGGAAAATGCTGGTGTTGAAATCAACGAGCGTAGCGCCATAAAGGTCGATGAAAATAACCGGACCAATATAGAAAATATCTATGCTGTCGGCGATGTGACCGATCGCGTCCAACTGACTCCAATTGCCATTCGCGAGGGGCAGGCCTTTGCCGACAGCGTCTTCGGCGACAAGCCAAGCACCGTCGATTATGATAATATTCCGTCAGCTGTATTCTCACAGCCCCCCATTGCATCAGTAGGATTGACCGAAAGCGAAGCGCGAAAACAATATGGCAATATCAAGGTTTATTCGTCTGATTTCCGGGCGATGCGGAATGTTTTTGCCGACCGGCCCGAACGCAGCCTTTATAAAATGATCGTTGAGCATCCAACCGAAAAAATTCTCGGTTTGCATATGATTGGTCCCGACGCGCCGGAAATTTTGCAGGCAGCGGCGATTGCAGTGAAAGCCGGTTTAACCAAGCGGGCATTTGATGATACGGTCGCCCTGCATCCCAGCATGGCCGAGGAGTTGGTCCTGTTTAAATAGAAAACGTTACGGCATGCTCGGTCAAAGATGGAATTTAATCGTACGATTAATTACTATTGACGATTGCCTAATCGGCTGTGCATTGGCTAGGGCTTATCGCATCTAGTGATTCACAGCCGGGGGTTGAATGTCAGACATTATTGCACAATTGGAAGCCAAGCGCGCTGAAGCCATGCTTGGTGGCGGACAAAAGCGGATCGACAGCCAGCATGCCAAGGGCAAGCTGACCGCCCGCGAACGCATTGATATATTGCTCGACGAGGATTCGTTCGAGGAAATCGACATGTATGTCGAACATAATTGCGTCGATTTTGGGATGGATCAGCAGCATATTCCCGGCGACGGTGTGGTTACGGGTTCCGGCACGATCAATGGACGACTGGTTTTTGTCTTCTCGCAGGATTTTACGGTCTTTGGCGGTTCGTTATCTGAACGCCATGCCGAGAAAATCTGCAAGGTTCTCGATAACGCCATGAAAGTCGGCGCTCCGGTCATCGGTCTCAACGACAGCGGCGGCGCGCGTATCCAGGAAGGCGTGGCTTCACTCGGTGGCTATGCCGACGTGTTCCAGAAGAATGTGCTGGCCAGTGGCGTCATTCCGCAGCTCAGCCTGATCATGGGGCCTTGTGCGGGTGGCGCGGTCTATTCGCCGGCGATGACCGACTTCATCTTCATGGTGAAAGATAGCAGCTATATGTTCGT
Organism: Parasphingorhabdus sp.; assembly: GCF_048267785.1. Lineage (GTDB taxonomy): Bacteria > Pseudomonadota > Alphaproteobacteria > Sphingomonadales > Sphingomonadaceae > Parasphingorhabdus. Next base: position 43,532 of record NZ_JBLWWU010000001.1, read on the forward strand.
CACCGGCCCCGATGTGGTCAAGACCGTGACCAACGAAATCGTGACACAGGAAGAACTCGGCGGAGCGGTAACGCACACGACCAAGACCAGCGTCGCCGATGTCGCTTATGAAAACGATATTGAAGCGTTGCTTGCAGCGCGCGATTTTATCGACTTCATGCCATTGTCCAATCGCGAAGAGGTGCCGGAGCGCCCAACCGCCGATCCATGGGATCGTTTGGAAGAAAGCCTTGATACGCTGATACCCGACAATGCCAACCAGCCTTATGACATGCATGAAGTCATCCGCAAGATGGTCGACGAAGGAGATTTCTTTGAAGTCCAGCCCGCCCATGCGGGCAATATCATCTGCGGCTTTGGCCGGATGGAAGGTGCGACCGTCGGTGTTGTCGCCAACCAGCCGATGGTGCTCGCTGGCTGTCTCGACATCAATGCATCCAAGAAAGCGGCACGCTTTGTCCGCTATTGCGATGCGTTCAATATTCCGATTGTCACGCTTGTCGATGTTCCCGGCTTCCTGCCCGGCACTTCACAGGAGCATAACGGCATCATCAAGCATGGCGCCAAGCTGCTCTTCGCCTATGCCGAAGCGACGGTGCCGAAGATCACCATCATCACCCGCAAAGCCTATGGCGGCGCCTATGACGTGATGGCCTCCAAGCATCTGCGCGGCGACCTCAACTATGCCTGGCCGACCGCCGAAATCGCCGTGATGGGCGCAAAAGGTGCGGTCGAGATCATCTTCCGCGGCAAGACCCCGGAAGAAATTGCCGAGCGTACTGCGGAATATGAAGCGCGGTTTGCAAATCCTTTTGTCGCGGCGCAAAAGGGCTTTGTCGACGAGGTGATCATGCCGCATTCGACCCGTCGCCGGGTGGCTCTCGGATTACGGAAACTGCGTAACAAGCAGCTGGAGAACCCGTGGAAGAAGCATGACAATATTCCGTTGTAGGGGATAGATTGTGCCCACCGGATTAGTAGCCCTTCTCGACGACGTCGCAGCCATTGCGAAAGTGGCTGCCGCGTCGGTTGACGATATCGGTGCCGCTGCAGCGCGCGCCGGGACCAAATCCGCTGGCGTGGTGATCGACGATGCGGCGGTGACCCCGACCTACGTGACCGGTTTCGATCCGTCGCGCGAATTGCCGATGATCTGGAAAATCACCAAGGGATCGTTCAAGAACAAACTGGTCTTTTTGCTACCGGCAGCGGTCCTTTTGGGACAATTTGCGCCCTTTTTGATACCGATCATCCTGATTTTCGGCGGATTGTTCCTCTGTTATGAAGCCGCCGAGAAGGTGCTGGAATTTTTCCACGTGGACGAATCCACCAAACATGAGCAGCCCGCCATTATCGAGGGGCCGGGACGGGAGAAGGACATGGTCTCGGGCGCGATACGCACCGACCTGATCCTTTCCGGCGAGATCATGGCGATTGCCTTGTCGGAACTGACCGACCAGGTCTGGTGGGAGCAGGCGATCATATTGGCGATCATCGGCATAGCGATTACCGTGGCGGTCTATGGCGCGGTCGCACTGATCGTGAAGATGGACGATATCGGTCTGCATATCGCGCAGAATAATGATGGCGCGTTGCGGTCTTTTGGTTGCGGTCTGGTGCGGCTGATGCCGAAACTGCTAGCCGCCCTTTCAATCATCGGCACCCTGGCCATGGCCTGGGTCGGTGGCGGATTGCTCGTACACAATATCGCTGCGCTCGGCTGGCATGGTCCGGAACATCTGATCGACTGGCTGTCGCATCCTTTGCTGGGCCTGTTCCCCGCCTCGGCCAAGCTGATGGTCGGCGGCATCGCCTTTGCCCTCTTGTCGGGCATATTGGGCGTCCTTGTGGGCGCAGGAATTGCGCCGCTGGTGCACAGGTTTATCCCGCATGGAGAAGGACATTGATTGTGCTTTTCTCACTCGACCGTTGGGTCGCTCCGGCGAAGGCTGGGGCCTGCACCAATATTGAGAGTGGCGCGGAGCTTGAATTGGGTTCCAGCGTTCGCTGGAAGGACGAAATAGGAAAGTTGAAATGAAACTCGGAAAGTTTAACCATATCGGCGTTGCCACGCCTGATCTCGACGCCTCGATCGCTTTTTTCCGCGATGTGATGGGTGCAACCGACATAACCGAGCCCTTCGTGCTGGAGTCACAGAAAGTGCGCGTCTGTTTCGTCAATACGCCGGGTGATGGTGGAACTGTCGGTACCCAGATCGAATTACTGCAACCCACGCAAACCGATAGCGCAGTAGGCAAATGGTTGGAGAAAAACCCGCTCGGCGGCCAGCATCATATCTGTTTTGAAGTGCCGGATATTCATGCCGCCAAGGCCGAGTTCGAAGCGATGGGCAAACGCGTGCTGGGCGAACCGCGCATTGGCGCGCACGGCACGCTTATCTTTTTTGTCCATCCCAAGGATATGGGCGGGATGCTAACCGAGATCATGGAAACGCCCAAAGGACATTAGGTAAATGATCGTCATCCTGAACTTGTTTCAGGACCTCCTGAAACAAGTTCAGGATGACGTTTCAGTTCAAAAGGATCAAATATGGAATTCGAAAATATCAAGCTGGACATCACCAACCAGATAGCAACGATCACACTTAACCGGCCAGAGCGACTCAACGCCTGTTCTCTTGGCATGGCGGATGATATCTTCATCGCACTGGATAAGCTCGATGGCGCGCGTGCACTGGTTATTACGGGCGAAGGCCGCGCCTTTTGTGCGGGGGCCGATCTGCAGGCTAAGAAAGATAGCGTTTTGTCCGGTGGGCAGGGCAGCTATGCCGCGCTTCTGAAGCATTATAATCCGCTGATGTTGAAGCTTGCCAAGCTGAATATCCCGACGATTACGGCCGTAAACGGACCGGCGGCAGGGATTGGCTGCTCGATCGCATTGGCCAGCGATTTCGCAATTGCGGGAAAATCATCTTATTTTCTGCAGGCCTTCGTAAACATCGGGCTCGTGCCAGACGGTGGCGCTTCGTGGATGTTGACGCGGCTTGTTGGCAAGGCCCGCGCGACAGAAATGATGCTGCTCGGCGAAAAAATATATGGTGAAAAAGCAGCTGACTGGGGTCTGATCTATAAATGTGTTGAAGATGCTGCGTTGCTTGATGAAGCGAACCTGCTCGCCAAACGCCTTGCGGATGGTCCGACCGTAGCCTTGGGTGTCATGCGTCAGAATTTGGTAGCTGCGCTCGAAAGTGACTATGCTTCGGCGCTGGTGCGCGAAGCCGAAGGACAACGGATCGCTGGCGACAGCAAGGATGCACGAGAAGGAGCAATTGCATTTCTGCAAAAACGTAAAACGGATTTTAAGGGTGAATGAAGACCGTTGGCTCTGATCTGGTGGAAGGGCACTACTCATCCGAGTGGTGCCGTTCAACGGACTCGCCACTAACGGCTCAAATATTGGAATATTTATAAACAGGGCAGATATGACCGACAAACCAACAATCAAAGACTGGCAGGAACTGGCCGACAAGGAAGTCAAAGGCCGTGACCTGACATGGGAAACACCCGAGGGTATCCCCGTCAAACCGTTGTACACAGCGGAAGATGCCGGCGATCCGGGTCTGCCCGGCTTTGGTCCGTTTACCCGTGGGGTCAAAGCTTCAATGTATGCCGGACGGCCCTGGACCATCCGTCAATATGCCGGTTTCTCGACCGCCGAGGAATCCAACGCATTTTATCGCCGCAATCTGGCGGCGGGACAAAAAGGTCTTTCGGTAGCTTTTGATCTTGCCACCCACCGCGGTTATGACAGCGACCATCCGCGTGTTGTTGGCGATGTCGGCAAGGCGGGTGTGGCAATAGACAGCGTCGAGGATATGAAAATCCTGTTCGACCAGATTCCGCTCGACGAAATGTCGGTATCGATGACAATGAACGGCGCAGTGATTCCGTGCCTGGCTTTCTATATCATTGCGGCGGAAGAGCAGGGGGTTTCTCAGGACAAACTTTCCGGCACGATCCAGAATGATATCCTCAAAGAGTTCATGGTGCGGAATACCTATATCTATCCGCCCGCTCCCTCGATGCGGATCATCTCCGACATTATCGGTTATACGTCCGAACATATGCCGAAGTTCAACAGCATTTCGATCAGCGGCTATCATATGCACGAAGCCGGCGCGACGGCGGTGCAGGAACTGGCCTTCACCATTGCCGACGGCCGCGAATATGCAAAACAGGCGATGGCGACGGGGCTGGATATCGATGCTTTTGCAGGTCGTCTGAGTTTCTTCTTTGGCATCGGCATGAATTTCTTCATGGAAGTCGCGAAGCTCCGGGCGGCGCGAACCCTGTGGCACCGCGTGATGACCGATCTCGGCGCGCAATCCGAACGGTCGAAAATGCTGCGCACCCATTGCCAGACGTCTGGCGTGTCGCTGACCGAGCAGGATCCGTATAATAACGTGATCCGCACGACGATTGAGGCGATGGCCGCGACCTTGGGCGGAACCCAGTCGCTGCACACCAACGCGCTAGACGAAGCCATTGCATTGCCGACCGATTTTTCCGCCCGTATTGCCCGCAACACCCAGATCGTGTTGCAGGAAGAGGCCGGGATTACCAAGGTCGTCGATCCGCTTGGTGGAAGCTATTATGTCGAGGCGCTGACCGAGGAACTGGTCGATAGAGCATGGGAAATTATCGAACGCGTCGGTTCCGAAGGCGGTATGGCGAAAGCGGTTGCCGATGGCTGGCCGAAAGCGATGATTGAAGAAGCCGCTGCCGGTCGTCAGGCCGCAGTCGACAAGGGTGATGCGGTGATCGTCGGCGTCAATAAATATCGCCTGCCCGAAGAAGACGCGATGGAAACGCTGGACATCGACAATGCCAAGGTTCGCCAGGGTCAGATCGCGCGGCTCGAAAAAATGCGCGCCGATCGGGATGAAGCAGCTTGCCAGGCAGCGCTCAAGGCGCTGACCGATGGCGCAAAAGGCGGCGGTAATGTACTGGCGCTGGCCGTCGATGCAGCGCGCAAACGCGCTTCGCTCGGCGAAATATCCGACGCGATGGAAGCGGTCTTTGGCCGTTATGAAACCCAGCCGACCCCGGTGAAGGGCATTTACGGCAAGGCCTATGAAGGCGATGCCCGCTATGCGATGGTGATCGAAGGTGTTGACGCGGTCTCGCAGCGGCTTGGTCGCAAGCCGAAAATTCTGGTCGCGAAAATGGGGCAGGACGGTCATGACCGCGGTGCCAATGTTGTCTCCAGCGCCTTTACCGATATGGGCTTTGATGTGATTTCCGGGCCGCTGTTCCAGACGCCCGGCGAAACCCGCGATCTGGCTCTGGCGGAAAATGTCGACGCGGTCGGCGCGTCCAGCCTTGCCGCAGGCCACAAGACATTGATCCCTGAGCTGATCAATCTGCTGAAGGAGTCCGGGCGCGGCGATATCAAGGTTTTTGCCGGCGGCGTTATCCCGGCCAAGGACTATGAATTCCTTCGCAAGAGCGGCGTTGTCGGAATCTATGGACCGGGCAGCAATATTGTGGAATGTGCCGCGGACATCTTGAGACTGCTGGGGCATAATATGCCCCCCGAAGAGGAAGCTGCGGAATGAGTTTAGACGAAAATATCAGTTCCCCGCCGCAGGGCGGGGCCCAGACGATTGCTCGGGACAGTTCTGGACCCTGCCCTACGGCAGGGAACACAGTCCGCAACGACTGGACGCGCGAAGAGATCGCGGCGCTGTTCGATCTGCCGTTCGACGAGCTGGTCTTTCAGGCGGCAACCGTCCACCGCACCAATCATAAGCCCGGCGAAGTCCAGCTTTCGACCTTGCTCTCGATCAAGACCGGCGGCTGCCCCGAGGATTGCGGCTATTGCAACCAGTCGGCGGGCGCGAAATCCGGCCTGAAAGCAGAGAAACTGCTCGACGTTCGCACCGTGCTGCAATCGGCGGCGCAGGCCAAGGACCGCGGTTCCTCGCGCTTCTGCATGGGCGCCGCCTGGCGCAACCCCAAGGACCGCGACATGCCGGCAATCATCGAGATGATCAAGGGCGTCCGGCAGATGGGCATGGAAACCTGCATGACGCTGGGCATGCTGACCAAGGAACAGTCCGAAATGCTGTCCGAAGCGGGCCTCGATTATTATAATCACAATATCGATACTTCGCCGGAACATTATGAGAAGGTGATCACTACGCGCACCTTTGGTGACCGGCTCGAAACGCTCGAGAATGTCCGCAACAGCGGCATAAACGTCTGTTCCGGCGGCATCGTCGGCATGGGCGAGGCCCGCGAAGACCGGGTCGGTTTTGTTCACGCGCTGGCGACTTTGCCGAAACATCCGGAAAGCGTTCCGGTCAACACGTTGGTCCCCGTCAAGGGCACGGTGCTCGGCGATATGCTTGCCGACACGCCGCTGGCGAAGATCGACGATATCGAATTTGTCCGCACCATTGCGGTCGCCCGGATCACCATGCCCGCCTCGATGGTCCGCCTGTCCGCTGGCCGCGAAAGCATGAGCGAAAGCACGCAGGCATTGTGTTTCCTCGCCGGCGCGAACAGCATTTTCACCGGCGACAAACTGCTGACCACCGGCAATGCCGGTGACGATGCGGACGAGACGTTGTTCGCTAAACTGGGTCTGGTTCCGATGGAAGCCGAGCAGCGGGAATGCAAGCTGGAGGCGGCGGAGTGAGCTTATATTTTCGTCATGCTGAACTTGTTTCAGCATCGACCTATCAACAATCACCGTCCGTGCTTTTCGCACGATGGACCCTGAAACAAGTTCAGGGTGACGAACTACTGGAGTCATATTTTGTTTAAGAAAATCCTGATCGCAAACCGTGGCGAAATCGCCTGCCGTGTCATTCGCACTGCCCAGAAAATGGGAATCAAGACGGTCGCCGTCTATTCCGACGCGGATGCGCGCAGCCCCCATGTCAAACTGGCGGATGAAGCGGTGCATATCGGTCCTTCGCCGGCAGCGGAATCCTACCTGATCGCCGACAAGATCATCCAGGCCTGCAAGGATACCGGCGCCGAAGCGGTCCATCCGGGTTATGGTTTTCTCTCCGAGCGGACAAGTTTCGCACAGGAACTGGCGGATAATGATATCGCCTTCATCGGACCGCCACCCAATGCCATCGCGGCGATGGGCGACAAGATCGAATCGAAGAAACTGGCCGAAAAGGCGGGGGTCAGTGTGGTTCCCGGTCATATTGGCGAGATTGACGATACCGAGCATGCGGTAAAAATCTCCACCGAAATTGGCTATCCGGTAATGATGAAAGCCAGCGCTGGCGGTGGTGGCAAGGGTATGCGGCTCGCATGGAACGAGAATGATGTCCGCGAAGGCTTTGAAGCGACCAAACGCGAAGGTCTGGCCAGCTTTGGCGACGACCGCGTGTTCATCGAGAAATTCATCGAACAGCCGCGCCATATCGAAATCCAGGTGCTTGGCGACAAGCATGGCAATGTCATCTATCTCGGCGAGCGGGAATGCTCGATCCAGCGCCGCCACCAGAAGGTCGTCGAGGAAGCACCATCGCCCTTCGTCGATCCGGAAATGCGCAAGAAAATGGGCGAGCAGGCCGTCGCTTTGTCGCAGGCTGTGGGCTATTATAGCGCCGGTACGGTCGAGCTGATCGTAGGAGCGGACAAGAGCTTCTATTTCCTCGAAATGAACACAAGGCTTCAGGTCGAGCATCCGGTCACCGAATATATCACCGGTCTCGATCTGGTCGAACAGATGATCCGCGTCGCCTATGGCGAGAAACTGCCGCTGACCCAGGATGAGGTCAAGCTCACAGGCTGGGCGGTCGAAAACCGTGTTTATGCCGAAGATCCCTATCGCGGTTTTCTGCCATCGACAGGTCGTCTGGTGAAATATCGGCCACCTGCAGCGGAAGAGGGCATCCGCGTTGACGATGGCGTAGCCGAAGGCGGCGAGGTCTCGATCTTCTACGATCCGATGATCGCCAAGCTGATTACTTATGGAGAAACCCGCATCGAGGCGATTGACCGCCAGATCGATGCGCTGAACCGGTTCGAGCTGGTTGGTCCCGGCCATAATATCGATTTTCTCTCGGCGCTGATGCAGCACGAGCGTTTCCGCGAAGGCAATATCACCACCAATTTCATTGCCGAGGAATATCCAGACGGTTTTCACGGCGCGCCGGCATCCGACGAACTGCTGGCCAATCTTGCCGCTATCGGTGCCTTTGCCGCAACGGCCCATGCCGATCGTGCGCGCCGTGTCGATAACCAGCTTGGAAAGCGGCTTGATCCGCCATCCGAATGGGAAGTGAAAATCGGCGACAAGATCATGGCCGTGTCGGTTTCCGAAGAAGAAATCACGGTGGACGGTGCCGAAGTCGATCTGTCGACCGAATATACGCCGGGCGATAGTCTGATCCTTGCAGAAATCGGGGGCAAGCCTCTTTCAGTGAAGATTGCGAAGACCGCTGACGGTTTCGCGCTCAACAGCCACGGAGCAACGCATAAAGCGCGGATATTGCCGGTCCATGTTGCGCAACATGCTGTCCACATGATCGAGAAAATCCCGCCCGATCTTTCAAAATTCCTGCTCTGCCCGATGCCCGGCCTGCTGGTCGCGCTGCACGTCGAAAAAGGCGAGACGGTTGTCGAGGGGCAGCCGCTTGCTGTCGTTGAAGCGATGAAGATGGAGAATATTCTTCGCGCCGAGAAAAATGGTGTGGTAAAATCGCTGGAAGCCGCACAAGGCGATAGTCTTGCCGTTGATGCTGTGATACTCGAACTGGAATAATTATCGCCAAGGGGAGGGCATTCTATGGCCAGTGAAGCCGCTATCGTCGGCCATCGGGAACCGACGATCAAGGAAATCCGTCTGGTCATAGCAGCATCTTCCGCCGGTACCATTTTCGAATGGTATGATTTTTTCATCTACGGCACCTTGTTCTACATCATTGGGCCGACCTTCTTCCCGAGCGGGAATCCGACGCTCGAGATCCTGATGGTATGGGCGACTTTCGCTATCGGCTTCGGTTTCCGTCCGGTGGGTGCCATTCTCTTCGGCTTTCTCGGCGACAAGCTGGGGCGCAAATACACATTCCTTGTCACCGTCACCCTGATGGGCATTGCCACTGCCGGCGTCGGTTTGATCCCCAGCGCCGAGATGATCGGACTGGCGGCACCTCTGATCGTTATTTTCCTGCGGATATTGCAAGGCCTGGCCCTTGGCGGGGAATATGGCGGCGCGGCCATTTATGTCGCGGAACATGCGCCGACCAACAAACGCGGCTATTATACCAGCTATATCCAGGCCAGCGTTGCCGGCGGCTTTGTCCTGTCGATCGGCGTCATATTGGCCTGCCGCTTCCTGATCCCCGAGCAGGAATTTAATGACTGGGGCTGGCGGGTGCCGTTTCTGCTGTCGATCATCCTGCTGGCGATATCGCTGTGGATGCGACTGAAGCTCAACGAGAGCCCGGTGTTCCAGGCGATGAAGGCCGCGGGTGAAACCGCAGGCAATCCTTTTGTCGAAAGCTTCACCTATCCGGGCAACAAGAAACGTATCTTCGTCGCCTTGTTCGGCATCACCGGTGTGTTGACGACGATCTGGTACACGGCCTTTTTCTCCGGCATGTCCTTCCTGCGCGGACCGATGAACATGGAGGCGCGTACCGTCGATATCATATTGTTCGTCTCCGGCCTGATCGCCATGTCATTCTATCTGGTGGTCGGCAAATGGTCGGACCGGGTCGGGCGCAAGAAGCCGATCATCGTCGGCGCTCTGCTCTCGCTTCTGTTGCTGTTCCCCGCCTTCTGGGGGCTGGGCCAGCTCGCCAATCCCGGCCTGACCGAAGCCGCACAGGCGAGCCCCGTCCGGGTCGAGGGTAGTGCATGCAGCACCGATCCCTTTGCCGAACTGTTCAGCCGCGAACAGAGCGACTGCGGCAAGATACTGGAAACGCTGACCTCCGCAGGCGTTTCCTATACGCTGGTCGACGCCAGCGAGCTGAAACTCAGTGCCGGCAATAGCAGCATTCCGATCAATCCGGACTGGATGGCAGACGGCGCCGCCCGCAGCAGCGGTATTCGCGACGCGCTTGCCGCCTATGGCTATGATTTTTCCAAGCAGCAGCCAGGCATGGTCAGGATATTGGGCATTGTCGCGATCCTCCTGGTACTGGGCGCGCTAAGCGCGCTGACCTACGGGTCGGTTGCTGCGTTGTTGTCGGAAATGTTCCCGGCCAAGATCCGCTATAGCTCCATGTCCATACCCTATCATATCGGTGCGGGTTATCTTGGTGGTTTCCTGCCGTTGATTGCCGGATATATCGTGGCCCGGTCCGGTGATATCTATGCTGGCCTCTGGTACACGTGGGCTGTCGTCGCGTTCGGAGTAATCGTTGCGTGGTGGGGCATTCCCAATGATCCCGAAGCGGCTCTCGACGAAGCGCAATAAAGGCCGTATCGCTCGGCTCATGAGTGACGCAAAACCGATCATCCCGCCTACTGCGACCGTAAGACTCGATTCTGACGCGCTCGTCTCGAACTGGCTCGCGCTCGACCGGCTGTCGGGAAAAGCCAGGGCAGGAGCAGCGGTAAAGGCAAATGCCTATGGGCTCGGCGTGCGGCCTGTCGTGCAAAAACTGATGGCAGCAGGCTGCGTCGATTTTTTTGTCGCCAATTGGCAGGAAGCGCAGGAAATTGAAGATATCACCGCGGGCAAAGCATCGGTATCCGTGCTCAACGGCGTCAGGGCTCTGGACATGCCTTTTGCACGGCAATCTGCGGCGAAGCCGGTCATTAACAGTCTCGATCAGCTTGTTCGCTGGCGGTCATCGGGCAGACCATGCGATATCATGATCAACAGCGGCATGAACCGTTTGGGGATCGATCTGGAAGACCTCCACCACGATCTATTTGCGGGAATGATCATTGATATTGCGATGAGCCATCTGGCGTCCGCCGACGCCGATGGACCACAGAATGGCGATCAGTTGAAATGTTACAAGGCGGCACTGGAATTGGTGCCGGGCAAGCGGACGAGTCTGGCCAACAGCGCCGGTATCGCATTGGGCAGCGATTTTCATTTTGATGTCACTCGCCCCGGCATCTCGCTTTATGGCGGTGTTCAGCGTGCCGAGCTGGCAGGCCTCATCAAACAGGTGGCCGTCCCGCGAGCAGAAGTCATTCAGATCCGCTCGCTCCGTGCCGGTGACAAGCTTGGCTATAACGCACAATATGTTGCAGAACACTCCCATGATATTGCGATATTGGCGATGGGCTATGCCGATGGATATTTGCGGGGCTTTTCCAATAGCGGGGGCTTTCTGCACAAAGGGCAAAGGCTAGCGGTACTTGGCCGCGTCTCGATGGATCTGATTGCTATAGATCTTGCTGATGCGCCTGACCTGACAGAAGGGAGCCTGGTAGATTGTGAATATGATCTTGGCGTTGCCTCTGCACAGTCGGGCCTTTCGCAATATGAACTGATTACCGGACTCGGCAATCGACTGACGAGACAGTGGACTTGACGCGTTAGAATCCGATAGTTCAACGCAGTTGCACAAAACATAAATGCTGCGCAAAAATGCTGCATAACAACAGAAGTTGCGGCAATGCACAAATAGGTTTAGTGCTGATGCAACATGCAAATAAAGGATGGTTGGAAAACTCGGAAACTTTCAATATTTCTAACCTGTCGGGAGCTTATATGGCCAAGTCGAAAAAGAAGATTCAGGACGGACCGATAATTATAAAAAAATATGCCAATCGCCGTCTCTATAACACCCAGACATCTAATTATATCACCCTCGACTTCCTCGCCGAGATGACCCGCAATGACGAAGATTTTATCGTTGTTGATGCGAAAACGGGAGACGATATCACCCATAATGTGTTGACCCAGATCATCGTCGATGAGGAAAGCAGCGGCAAACAGATGCTGCCGGTCAAATTCCTGCGTCAGCTGATATCCATGTATGGCAACAGCATGCAGTCGTTGATGCCGTCCTATCTCGAAGCCTCGATGGATAATTTTCGCAAGAATCAAAAGCAGTTTCAGGAAGCGGTCGAAGGAGCGCTCAACAAAAACCCGCTGGGTCAGATGGCGGTCAAAAACCAGAAACAGTTTCAGGAAGCGATTGAAAATGCCCTGAAGGCCAGCCCGCTGGCCGGTGTTTTCGAAAAGGCATTTAGTATCGGCCCGAGTGACCGGACGCAGAACGATGGTGAAGCGGAAAATCAATTGTCCGACAAGGATATTGAAATTATGGAGCTGAAAAAACAGTTGGCGGATATTCAGTCCAAAATTGACAAGATCGACAACTGATCATCGGCCCCTTAATCCGCAGGAAAATTCAGTGAAGAAAAATGCCCTATCCATCACCCGTGAAAAGGATTTTGCGGGATGGTATCAACAGGTAATTACAGAAGCCGACATGGCCGAAGAATCCGGCGTGCGCGGCAGCATGATCATGCGCCCCTGGGGTTATGGCATCTGGGAGCGGGTGCAATATCTGATGGATCAGCGGATCAAGGCATCCGGTCATGAGAACTGTTATTTCCCGCTGTTCATTCCGCTCAGCTATTTCTCGAAAGAGGCCGAGCATGTTGACGGCTTTGCCAAGGAAATGGCGGTTGTCACGCATCATCGACTGATCAAGGGCGATGATGGCGGACTGGTTGTCGATCCGGATGCAAAGCTCGAAGAACCGCTGGTCGTACGGCCGACCTCGGAAACCGTGATCGGAACGGCCTTTGCCCGCTGGGTGCAAAGCTGGCGCGATCTTCCGGTGATGATCAACCAGTGGGCGAATGTCGTGCGCTGGGAAATGCGCACCCGGATGTTTCTGCGGACCACCGAATTTCTCTGGCAGGAAGGCCACACGGCCCACGCCACCAAAGCCGAGGCAATGGAAGAAACGCTGAACGCGCTGGAAATGTACCGGGAATTCGCGGAAGATGTGCTGGCGATGCCAGTGGTCGCCGGAGAGAAGCCGGAAAATGAACGTTTCCCAGGTGCCGACGCGACCTATTCGATCGAAGCAATGATGCAGGACGGCAAGGCTCTGCAGGCCGGCACCAGCCACTTCCTCGGCCAGACCTTCAGCAAGGCGCAGAACATCCGCTATCAGGACAAGGATGGCGAATTTCAATTTGCCTATACGACCAGCTGGGGCACATCGACACGGATGATCGGCGGTGTCATCATGACCCACGGCGATGATGACGGCATGCGCGTCCCGCCTCTGATTGCGCCCTATCAGGTGGTGATCGTGCCGATGCTGCGCGACAAACCGGAAGACGAGCAGGTGCTGGACTATTGCAAGGCGCTCGCCAAGGACATAGCCAAGCTCAAGGCTTTTGACGAACCGGTCCGGGTGAAGCTGGATATCAGCGGCGCCAAAACCCAGACCAAACGCTGGTCATGGATCAAGAAAGGCGCTCCGATCATACTGGAAATCGGACCCCGCGACATGGCCGACGACAAGGTCGCGATGATCCGGCGGGATGCGCTTTATCAAGACAGTGGCAAGCTCGACACGAAATTTCTGGCCAAGGCGGATTTCATTCCGGAAATTCCGGCGCTTCTGTCCGAGATCCAGTCGGCATTGCACGCCGAAGCCAGGCAGCGGCTTGAGGGCAATATCACGCGCGGTGTCGAACATTGGTCGGATGTCGAGCGTTTCTACAAAGAGAATAAGAAATATCCCGGCTGGCTGGAAGTCCAGTGGTGCAAGGCAACTGGCGAGGAACTCGAAGCGATCGAAGAGCGCCTGAAAAAACTGAAGCTGACTTTCCGCAATGTTCCGATGGATGCCGAGCCGGCGAATGGATCCTGTATTTTCACGGGTGAACCAGCAGTAGAGCGGATCATCATCGGCAAAGCATATTGATGGCAGGTCCGAGAAAACCCCACAAACCGAAGCAGGTTCCCACACGCAAACAGATACTGGATTTTATCGAGCGGTCCGATCAGCAGGTCGGCAAGCGGGAAATCGCGAAAGCCTTCGGTTTACGGGGATCGGACAAAATTGCGCTGAAAGCGCTGCTTAAGGACATGGCCGATGAAGGCCTGATCGACAGCACACCGGGACGGGCATTCCACAAAATGGGCGGTATCCCCAAAGTTACCGTCCTCAAGATTGTCGAGATAGACGGCAATGAAGCCATCGGCATTCCGGAACGCTGGGAAGCGGGCAACGCACCGGCGCCAAAGCTCCGGATCAGGGAGAAAGGGCGCCGTGCGGCACTGGCAATCGGCGACCGGATACTCGCGCGAACCGAAACACGCGGGCAGGGGCATATCGCCTTTTTGATGAAGAAGCTCGCCCAGAGCAGCGAGATGCTGATGGGTGTGGTCGAGAAAGACGAACGCGACCGCTATTGGCTCAAGCCAGTGGACCGGAAAATCCGGCGGAGCACGCCGATTATAGAGCTGGGCGAAGCCGAGCCGGGAAATCTCGTGCTGGCCGAGCCGGTAAAGCGCGGCTCCGAAGTGAAGGCGCGGGTGAAGGATATATTGGGCGATCCGTTCGCTCCCAAATCTTTCAGCCTGATAGCCATCCACAAATTCGAAATTCCGGTGCACTTTCCCGATGCGGTGAAGGAGGAGGCCGAGCAGGCCACCAAGCTGGACATCTCGAAAGAGCATCGGGAAGATCTACGCCATCTGCCGATTGTTGCGATCGATCCCGCCGATGCGCGCGACCATGATGACGCGATCTGGGCCGAGCCGGATGACAGTCCGAATAACAAGGGCGGCTTCAAGGCACTGATCGCGATTGCCGATGTCTCTTATTATGTCCGTTCGGGCAGCAAGCTCGACCGCGAAGCCTATAAGCGCGGGAATAGCGTCTATTTCCCCGACCGGGTCGTGCCGATGTTGCCCGAAGCTTTGTCGACCGATGTCTGTTCGCTGAAACAGGGTGTCGACCGGGCCGCTTTGGTCTGTCATGTCACCATCGACGCGAAAGGGAAGGTGATTGGCTCCCGCTTTACCCGCGCGATTGTGAAGCTTGCGGGCAATATCGCCTATGAAGATGCACAGGCAGCGATGGACGGAAAACTGGACCATCCGCTGAAGAACAGGGCTCTGAAACCTTTATGGGCCTGCTGGAAGCTGCTCGCGAAGGCCCGCGACGAACGCGAACCGCTCAATCTCGATCTGCCCGAAAAGCGGGTGGTCCTCGACGATCAGGGCAAGATTGTCGAAATTGCCGTAAGGGAACGGCTCGACGCCCACCGCCTGGTCGAGGATTATATGATCGTCGCCAATGTCGCGGCGGCGAAGATGCTGGAATCGAAAAAATCTCCCGTCATCTATCGGGTTCACGAAACACCGTCCCGCGAGAAGCTGATTGCGCTGAAAGACTATCTCAAGAGCTTCGACATGAGCTTTGCCATGGGGCAGGTGATCAAACCGTCGGTCTTCAACAATCTTATTTCGCAGGTCGATGACGAATTGCTGCTGCCTCTGGTCATGGAACAGATATTGCGCAGTCAGACCCAGGCTTATTACGGCCACACCAATATGGGTCATTTCGGGCTGTCGCTGGGCAGTTACGCGCATTTCACCAGCCCGATCCGCCGCTATGCCGATCTGATTGTGCACCGCGCGCTGGTCAGTGCCTGTAAGCTGGAGCAGCCGGCCCCGAAAAACAACGCCATTCCGGAATATTCCGGGCTGAGCAAGGAAGAAGCGGCCCGTCTCGAGGTGATTTCGGAGAACATCTCCAAACTCGAACGCCGGGCGATGAAGGCTGAATGGGAAACGGTCGATCGCTATATTTCCGCACATCTGGCGGACCGGGTTGGCGAGGTTGTCAAATGCCGGATCACCGGCGTCCAGAATTTCGGCTTTTTCGCCACTGTCGAGGATCTAGGCGGCGACGGCCTGGTGCCAGTGCGCACGCTGGGCGCCGAGCGCTTTGACTATGACGAGTCTAAACAGCAGCTGAAAGGCATGGACAGCGGCACCACCTATAATATCGGCCAGAAAATCGAATTGCGTCTGGTCGAGGCCAATGCCGCGACCGGCAGCCTTTTGTTCGTGCTGGCAGAGGGCGCCAATCATATGGCGGCCCGCCCGGAACCCTATCGCAAGCGCAAGGGTAACACGCATCGCAAGGGCAAGCCGGGTCGCCCCGCCAACATCCGTGGCAATAAAGGCAAGGCCCGGCGAAAGAAATAGTTCGTTGTAACAAGGCAACCTTTTGGCTTGAATAGGGGTATACCATGTTCATGAAAAAGGAACCCCCATGCCTAATATTCTTCCAACCCGAACCGTCCCCGATTTTACAGTCCCCCTTATCGATGGCGGCCAGTTTCAACTGAGCCAGCGGCTCGGCGACAATTTTACCCTTCTGCTATTCTATCGTGGCGTGCATTGCCCGATCTGCAAGATGCAGTTGCGCGAATTGCAGCGCAAGCTGGATGATTTCGACAAACGCGGAATCACCGTTGTCGCGATCAGCATGGACAGCAAGGAACGGGCCCAGAAATCGGTCGACGAATGGGGAATAGACAACCTTCTGCTCGGCTATGGGCTTAGCGAGGATCAAGCTCGCGATTTCGATCTCTATATTTCGTCGGGCCGTCCTGACAGTGCGGAGCCCGAGATTTTCTCAGAGCCTGCGCTGTTGTTGGTCAAGCCAGACCAGACTCTCTATTTCGCGAGCATACAGAGCATGCCGTTCACCCGACCGCCCCTCGATCAACTGCTTCAGGGAATCGATTTCGCGCTGGAAAATGATTATCCGGCCCGTGGCGAACTGGCGTAAAAGCGCTAGCTCAGCCGATCAATCTCTTCCTTGGTCAATGATCCGGGGACAACCATCACCGGGCAGGGCAGTGTCCCTGCCTCGGTGGCGGCAAAATGGCTGACCAGCGGGCCGGGCGAACCGGTTGCTGCTGCGCCGAGCACCAAGGCCGCCAGACCGTCGACCTCATCCATCATCTCCCGGACGACTTTCGGCCCCTTTCCCTGCTTGACGGTTATCGCGGGCCTTATTCCGGTCTCGTCAAACAACGTTCCGGCAGCGCTCGAAACCAGTGCTTCGGCCCGGCTTTTGGATTCCTCCTCGAGCGTTGCCTGTACCCCGCCCCAGGCAACAAAGCCCTCGCTTTCGACCAGCGCAAGAATATGCAGGGCACTGTTCGTTTTCATTGCCCGACGAGAGGCAAAGCGCAGCGCGATGCTGGCCTCATCGGTCTCGTCGATCACCACCAGATACGTACGCATGAACCCTCCTCGCCCTGTCAGAAACACTTGTTGCGATAAAAATGCGCGCAAGGCAAGCTACTGCCCTTGACGATATAGTCGCAATGTTGGACAGCTTTTGACGACATCAGGACTAATCAGGAAAGATAACCGGTCATGCCCATCAATCTCCAAATGCCTGCGCTCTCCCCGACGATGGAAGAAGGGACCCTCGCGAAATGGCTCGTGAAGGAAGGGGACAATGTGTCTTCCGGTGATTTGCTCGCCGAAATCGAAACCGACAAGGCGACGATGGAGTTCGAAGCGATTGACGAAGGTGTGATCGCCAAAATTGTCGTCCCGGAAGGAACCGAAAATGTGAAGGTTGGCGATGTGATCGCCATCATTGCCGAAGAAGGAGAAGAAGTGTCTGTCGATAATGTGGAAGTTGGCGAAAGTGCAGCGCAGGGTGATGTTGCGAAACCGGCTGCGGCGGAAAAGGTAGCAGAACCGGCTCCCAAAGCCGCAGAAGCGGTGCAGAAGAGTGCGCCAAAGGTTGCGGATGATACGCCAAAGGCCAGTGGTTCGACGGACGATGAGCGTATCAAGGTCAGCCCGCTGGCGCGGCGTCTCGCGGAGCAGAAGGGCGTCGATCTGACCGCTGTGTCCGGCTCCGGTCCTGGTGGACGGATTATCAAGGCGGATGTCGATGCGGCAGAAGGTGGCACCGCTCCGGCCAGGAGCGAAACGGCTGCTCCGGCTCCTGAACCAGCAAAAGGCCCCACAAAGACCGCCACAGCGACCTCGGATGATTTGGATATCCCGCACAGCATCGAGAAACTGTCCGGCATGCGCAAGACCATCGCGCGCCGCCTGACCGAGGCCAAGCAGACGATCCCGCATATTTATCTGACGGTGGATGTTGAACTGGACAAGTTGCTCAAACTGCGCGGCGATCTGAACAAGTCGCTGGAACCACGTGGCATTAAACTGTCGGTCAATGATCTGCTGATCAAGGCGCTGGCAGTCAGCCTCATGCAGGTACCTAAATGCAATGTTTCGATCGAAGGCGATCAGCTCAAGACATTCGAGCGCGCCGATATTTCGGTGGCAGTCAGCATCCCTGGTGGTCTGATCACACCGATCATCAAGAGCGCCGACATAAAATCGCTCAGCGTTATTTCGACCGAGATGAAGGATCTCGCCGATCGCGCCAAGGCCGGCAAGCTCAAGATGCATGAATATCAGGGCGGCACCGCCAGCATCTCCAACATGGGCATGTTCGGGATCAAGAATTTCGATGCTGTGATCAATCCGCCGCAAGCGATGATCATGGCTATCGGGGCAGGCCAGAAGCGGCCCCATGTTATCGATGACAGTCTGCAGATCGCAACGATCATGAGCGCCACCGGCAGTTTTGACCACCGCGCGATTGACGGCGCGGATGGCGCACAATTGATGAAAGTGTTCAAGGAATTGTGCGAAAATCCGATGGGAATGCTCGCTTGACTGATCTGGCCAAAAAAGTCCCGGCGATCCGGACGATCGTCATGCCCAGCGACGGCAATCCTTACGGCGTCGCTTTCGGGGGCTGGCTGATGGGGCAGATGGCGCAGGCTGGCGGAGCGCTGGCGGCAAAGCATAGCAAGCACCAGTCGGTCGTCGTGGGTGCCAATGATGTCAGTTTTGGCCATCCGGTGGGAATTGGCGATGAACTTTCGGTCTATGCCGATTTCTCAAAAATCGGTCGCAGTTCGATGACCGTACAGGTCGAAGCCTATCGGCGGGACCGGCATGAGAATGAAATGATGAAGGCAGCGTCCGGCGTATACATATTTGTGGCGGTGGACGAAGATGGCAATCCGGTACAGGTGCCCGCACTGGTTTAAAGATTATCGAAAAGGAATAAAATGGCAAACGGATATGACCTTATCGTACTCGGCTCCGGCCCCGGTGGCTATGTAGCCGCGATCCGCGCTTCGCAACTTGGCCTTAAAACCGCGATTGTGGAACGGGAAAATCTGGGCGGCATTTGCCTCAACTGGGGCTGTATCCCGACCAAGGCGTTGCTACGCTCGGCGGAGGTGTTTCACAATATGAAACATGCCGCGGATTACGGCCTTGCAGCGGAGAAAATCAGCGCGGATCTGGATGCCATTGTCAAACGGTCGCGCGGCGTGGCCAAGCAGCTCAATCAGGGCGTCACCGGCCTGATGAAAAAGAACAAGATCGAGGTCGTCATGGGCGATGGCACGATCACCGCTCCGGGCAAACTGAGCGTCAAAACCGATAAGGGTGATGTCGAGCTTGAGGCAAAAAATATCATCATCGCCACCGGCGCCCGTGCCCGCGACCTGCCTTTTGCCAAGGCGGACGGCAAGCGCATCTGGACCTATCGCCATGCGATGACACCGCCGGAAATGCCAAGCAAATTGCTGGTTATCGGGTCGGGCGCGATCGGCATCGAATTTGCCAGCTTCTACAATGATATTGGCGCGGATGTGACGGTTGTCGAAATGCTCGACCGGATCGTGCCGGTGGAAGACGAGGAAATCTCAAAGTTCCTCGAGAAATCTTTGAAAAAGCAGGGCATGACCATCATGACCGGCGCCGGGGTGAAGAGCATTGAGACCGGCGACAAGGGCGTCAAGGCGGAGATTGAAGACAGCAAGGGCAAGAAGGAAAGCCATGACTTCAGCCATGTCATCGTCGCTGTCGGCATCCAGCCCAATATCGAGACCATCGGCCTTGATGAACTGGGTGTCCAACCGGACGAGCGTTTCCATATCAAGACCGATAAATATTGCCGGACCAATATCGACGGCATCTACGCAATCGGCGACTGCACCGCTGGCCCGTGGCTGGCGCACAAGGCGAGCCATGAAGGCGTCATAGCGGTAGAAGCCATTGCCCAGTCGATGGGCAAGGACGGTCATCCCCACGCGATGGATGTGAACAATATTCCCGGTTGCACCTATTGCCATCCGCAGATCGCCAGCGTCGGCCTGACCGAAGCCAAGGCCAAGGAAGCGGGTCATGATGTCAAGGTCGGAAAATTCCCTTTCATCGGCAATGGCAAGGCCATCGCGCTGGGTGAGACGGAAGGATTCATCAAGACCGTATTTGACGCCAAGACCGGTGAATTGCTCGGTGCCCATATGATTGGCGCAGAAGTGACCGAGCTGATTCAGGGCTATACCATCGGCAAGACGTTGGAAACGACCGAAGCGGAACTGATGAACACCGTCTTCCCGCATCCAACGCTGAGCGAGATGATGCACGAGAGCGTGCTCGACGCTTATGGGCGTGTCTTGCATATATGAGTGATATGAACCTTCTCCCTTAGGGGAGAAGGTCACCATGTGGGCGCGGGCTTTGATAAGCGGGTCGTCGCCCCACGCCTGGCATCAAAGAAAAAGGCATCGCGGACCCATGTCGCGATGCCTTTCCAAAATTCTACGCCTGACGGATCAGGTCATGGCCTAACCCTGAAGCGTCTTGTTCCCGAATCGTGCAAAGAGCGTGCCGTCGAGCGCAAGATAAAGCAGACCAAGACCTGCAAACCACATCATGTCATTCTGGGCAACCTGCCAGACGATCGCCGGAACGAAATTCTGCACGCCGCCAAGGAACAGTGCTGCAACCAGCAGAAGCGCCTGATAGGCGACAAAAGCTCCGGCAAAGGCAAGACCAACCGAGAGCAGCGACCGATCACCGCGCATGTCGAGGATCTTTTTCGCTACCACCAGCGAGACAATGGCGGTGACGCCAATGGCAAGACCGTGTCCGTAGCTTGTCGCGCTATGGGGATAGCCGAGCAGCAGATAGCCAACCGCCTGATTGGCGAACCAGGCGCCGCCCATCCACAGCATTGCCTTGCGAAACGGCACTGTAGCCGCCAGCAACGCCGCCAGCGCGGCGAAAGGGAATATGCAGGCCAGCGCAAGGCTGCCCAAAACCGAACCCATTGCCAGAATGGCCGCCCAGATATTTTCAGTGGGTGAAGAAGATTGACGGATTTGCATCGATAATATTCCCTTTTGCTTGATGATTTCAAAAACGTGCGCGAGCGCCGACATAGGCCGAGCGACCGAGCGTGCCAAAATCAGTGGCTGTTTCATAGGTGACATCGAACAGATTGTCGATACGTCCGAACAGTTCGACATTGCTGGTAACCGGCATATTCGCCCGGATGCCCGCCACGATATAGCCGTCGATCCGGCGGCTGTTGGCGAGATCATCGAAACTGTCGCCGACCATCTGCATGTCCGCACCTAGATCCAGTCCGAAACCGGTCCTGTAGCGGGCATCAAGATAGAGACTGCTCGCCGGACGCCGGGCCAGTTCGTTGCCAAAATTCGCTCCGGTCGAGCGATTCTCGGTATCGAGCCAGGTATAGTTGGCGTTGAACGAGAAACGTTCGGTCGGCGCGATCGACAATATCGCTTCCGCCCCGCGGGTACGGTTGCGTTCGATATTGAGCGTCGTGCCGAACGGACGATTGCCGCTGGTGCAGACTTCCGGTGCCGGGTCCGGGGCCACCGGACAGGCGGCAAAGGCGATCTGGTTTCTTGTATCGCGCTGGAACAGGGTCACCGACATCTGTACCGCATTGCCGATCAGGGACTGATCGATGCCGATTTCATAGGATTTTGCGGTCTCCGGTTGCAGATCCGGGGTGCCATATCCGAACGGACGGTCGTCGAGGTCGATCAGGGAAGGGGCCCTGAAACCCTCGGCATAGCTGGCCCGGATCGTCGGACCATTTTCGCTGATCTGATAGGCCAGATTGCCCGCAAGGCTGGTGTTGCCGCCGAAATCATCATGCTCGTCATGACGCACCCCGCCGGTCAGGGTGAGGCCTTCCACTGGCTTGTAAACCGTCTGGAAAAACAGCGAGTCGATACCGGTCGAATCGCTTACGCCGCTGTTTTCATAACGACTATTCTCCATCTCGGTCCCGAAAACGAAGCGCAATATTTCGCTGACCGCAAAGTCACCGCGATATTCGAACCGCTCGGTACGGCCCCGTGGAAGCGACGTGAAAAAGGGATTGATGATATCGCGGTTGATGTCGGCAATGCTGAAGGCAAAGCGGTTCTGGAACCGTCCGTCAAATGCGGTCGCGTGAACGCTCGCACTGCCGTAAAATTCCTCGGCCAGAGAATATTGGCTGCTATCGGAGCTGAACGGTGGAAAGACGCTGTCATTGTCGACCCTGCTGTCGGCATAATAGCCATTGGCTTCGAAACGGATCGTGTCGGTGAGGTCAACCAGCAGCCGCCCGGATGCCGAATATTGGCGATAGCCATCGGCTTCTGTTCCGCCGGAATAGGTGCTGATGCCGTCGGTGCTGACATAGCCGCCGCCAATGCTCAGACCGACGGGGCCAACCTTGCCAGAGGCATTGCTGACCAACCGCACCGTGTCATGCGCGCCATATTCTCCCTGGGCGAACAGGCTCAAGTCCTCGGTCGGGCTTTTGGTGATCACATTGACCACGCCGCCGACGGCCTGACTACCCCAGGTCACGCTATTGGCGCCGCGCAGGACTTCTATCCGTTCGATATTGCCAGCGGTCAGATTGCCGAAATCAAATGCACCGTCGGGAGAGGAGGGGTCGTTGACCCGGATGCCGTTAATCAGCACCAATGTCTGGTCGCTTTCCGCGCCGCGTATCCGCACCGAAGTCTGCGAACCCAGTCCGCCGCTCTGGGTGACATTGACGCCCGGCAGTTCCTGCAGCAGATCGCTGATCGACACCGCCTGCTGTTCCCGGATATCCGCTTCGGTGATGACCGAAATTGCAGCTCCGGTTTCTTCCATATCCTGTTCGATACCGGTGGCGGTGACAATGATCTCGCGATCATCTGCGGGCTGCGCGAGTGCAGTAGGGACACAGGCGGAAGACGCCAGAAGCGTGGCAATGAAATGAAATTTAGACATGAATATTCCCTTTTGTTAACGACATCATTTGCCGTTACGCAGGGAAATCCCCGTTCACCCGACACACCCCGTCCGGCTGAAGAACGACGATATAGGGCAGGTCTCCTGACTCGCGGATCGCTGCTGATATGCCGCCTTCCCAGATCCGGAGATCCAGTGGCCTGTGGCATATCGGCTAGCCGCTTACAGTTGCGGGGGCAGTACCGGATTCGAATCGGGCGCAAACCCAATACTCACCGGTTTCCCTTTAAATTCTCGATTAAGAGAAACCCGATATCTGGCGCTCTATTCGCTCCAGATCATTCAGCTTGCAACCCCCAATTTTCATTTTGTCAGCGAGTCGTGTCTTCCGGGGCCCCTTGCGCCTCGAAACAAGATTGGGACATTCGGCCAGATGGCGCTTAACATATTGTTTATAATAGAGATAATTCGGAGCGGAGGATGCTGAATCTGCTTCCCGCGAGAAAAGTAAATATGGTATAAGAAGGCTTCATTTGAGGAATGATAGTCATGATTGCATTTTTGAGTGTTGCCTTATTCACTACAGTATCTGCCACCACCATCGCCGATGCGGAAACCGCGCGGGTCGCTTATTCCAACTGTCTCGTCGACTTTACAACGGCGCAACTGGATGCAAAAACCGGCACGTCGGCGTTCAAGAAAGCGGCCAAAGATGCTTGTGCAGCCGAGCGCAAAGCGATGATTTCGGCAATGGAAAAAGACGAAATGGCATTTGGCAGTTCGGCAAGCGAAGCGACCAGCTTTGCCACGGAAGAGGCCGATGGCGTGCTATTTTCCTTCACCGATTCCTATGCCGGATATGCAAGCTCCAGTACCCGTCCCGTCAAACAATAGAAAACGCGCCACCTGATCACGGGTCGTGGACCCGGGGTGGCATCATGGCTTTCCAGCCTTTCGAGACAATGACCAGCGTGGCAGAGAGCTATTCTCCGTCCGTCTCGTCCTGCTCGAAAGCCTGCCATCCGCCGCCCAATGACTTATAGGCGGCAACCGCCTGCCTGAGCGCGTCGCCTTTCACGCTGGCGAGCGAAGCCCGTGACCGGGCGGTTGCCGCCATCGCATCCATCAGCGCAAGCTTATTGTCTTCACCCGCGGCATAGCGCTTTTTCGACAAGCTTTCGTTTTCGACCGCATTGGCCAATGCGGAGCTGGTTCGGGCGACCCGTTCAACTGCACGCGTATAGTGCGTGAGCGCCGTTTCGCTTTCGTTCAGGGCAGTCAGGATCGTGCGCTCATAATTGATTGCGGCGGCCTCGCTACGGGCATCTGCCGCCCGGATCTGGGCCCTGATCGTTCCCATCTGGAAAATCGGCCAGGAGAGGGAAGGTCCGAAGGAAAAGCGTGTCGACCCCGCCGAGAACAGCCCCTCTCCATCGCGGGATTGCTGGCCAACGCTGCCGAGGAGGGAAAATCGCGGAAAGAGATCGGCGGTTGCGGCTCCGACCCGGTTTGTTGCCGCAGCGAGGCTATATTCGGCTGCCCGAATATCGGGACGGTTGCGCAGGACATCCGATGGCGTTCCTGCCGATACGGCAGTCGGCAGGTCCGGCAAGCTTCCGATATCGACGACCCGCTCGAGCAGGTCCGCCGGATTGCGCCCGGTCAACAGGGCCAGGCGATAGGCGGCGACGCGGGCGTTGGCCTGTAATGGTGCCAATTGCGCGGCGGCTTCTTCTGCCTGCACAGCGATTTGCACGGTCTCGGATTTGGGTGCTTCCCCGTTATCGCTGCGAAGCCGGGACAGACGCAGTTTTTCCTGCAAAGCTTTTGCCTGTGCCGCAACGGCATCGGCGGATGCCTCGGCGCTGCGTAGATCGATATAGGCCGCGGCGGTTTCTGCTATTGCGCTGAGCAGGACAGAGCGTTGCAGCTCCTGTTTCTCGGCAAGGTCATTGGCCCGCGCCTGGATATTGTTGCTCTCGCGACCCCATAGATCGATTTCCCACGAGGCATCAAAACCAGCGTCGAACAATGTATAGTCACGCTCCAAGCCCGGAATTTTGCCGACCGGTATCGGTCCTTCCTCGCTGAGCCGGTTGCTGGTGACCGACCCGGTTAGCGCGCCTTCGGGGAGACGCCCCCCTCTCGCCGCTTCGAGCAGGGCGCGCGCTTCACGAACCCGGGCCGCCGCTTCGGCGACATTGAGATTGCGCCTCGCCGTTTCCTCAACAAGCGCGGTAAGCAGGGGGTCATTAAATTGCTGCCACCAGCGTCCGTCAACCGGGCTGCTGTCATCAATCGAATGAAACTGTGCGGGGGGCGTAATACCGGGGCGGATATGTTCAGCACCCACGGCGGTACAGGACGATAACAATATCGCCGCGCTCAGGACAAATATTCCGGGTGACTGGGACATATTGCGGTTACTCCATTCTGTGGCGGAACAGCCAGGCTGCCGCAGACAGTGTAAAGATCGATATGATGATGAGCGGAACGGTGTTGGCGAGCACTTCGATGAGCGGCATTGCCTTCAGGAACACGCCCTGCACAATCTCGATAAAATGACGGATCGGGTTGGCCAGTGCAATCCTCTCGAGCCAGTACGGAACGTTGTCGATCGGCGAAGCATAGCCCGACAACAGCACAGCGGGCGTGATGAAGATAAATGTACCGAGAAAGGCCTGTTGCTGCGTAGTGGATAGCGAGGAGATGAAAAGCCCGACCCCTATGACGGACAGCAGGTAAAAAATAATCGCTCCGAAAAGAAGAATGAGTGATCCCTGAAGCGGTACTTTAAAGAAAAATACCGCTGCAATAATGAAGATCGCCGAGTTCAATAGCCCGACCAAAAACGGCGGGATTGATTTTCCAATCAGGATTTCATGCACTCTCAGTGGCGTTACCATCAGTTGATCAAACGTGCCAAGTTCCCGTTCACGCGCAACCGACTGGGCGGTAACCGACAGGGTGGCAATGGCACTGATCATCGCGATCAAACTGGGCAGCACAAACCACAGATATTCCAGATTGGGATTGAAGGCATTGGTCGCGACAATTTCGCTTGGTGTCCTTGTGCTATTACCCTGCCGGGCAGCGCTGAGCGACATGTTGAGACTGGCCGCAATTTGCCCAAGATAACTGTTGACGATCTGGGACGCATTGGACCGGCGGCCGTCATAGACGATCTGGAGCGGGGCAGGGTGTCCGGCCTTCAGATCAGCACTAAATCCTTGCGGAAAATAGATTCCGGCGATCGCATCCTGATCGTCAATTGCCTCTTCTATCGCCTTCTCCGATGCCACGCGCGTCACGGCGCGAAAATTCGGGCTCCCCTGGATCCGCTGGATAAACTCCGCAGTGGCTAGGCCGCCATCCCGGTCGAGATACACGATATCGGCATTTTCGACGGCAAGCGTCGACGCAAAACTGAACAGAACGAGCTGCAATATCGGTGGCGCAACGAGGATGAGCCGCCCCTTCTTGTCGCGGAGCATGGCCAGCAGTTCCTTGATCACCAGCGCCTTCATCCTTGCCCAGGCCGGCCAATTTGCAAATGGGTGTTCAGCCATCAGTCGAGACTCTTTCTGGTAACCCGAAATATCAGGACGAAGAATAGCGAACCAAATCCGAGCAGTATCGCAATATTGGGAATCAACAGCGCCCCGACATTGCCGGTCAGGAAAAGGCTTTGCAGCGGCGGGATCAGGTAACGCGCAGGCACGGCATAGGTGATCGCCTGAATCCATTTCGGCATTGAACTGATTTCAAAGATAAGCCCGGAAAGCAAAAACGCCGGCAGGAAAGCGGTCAGAAGCGCGACCTGTGAGGCAACAAACTGGTTCTTGAGGGCTGCGGATATCAACAGTCCCTGACCGAGCGCCGGCATCAGAAAAGCAGCATATAGGACATATAGAGCCAGTATCGACCCTCTAAACGGAACGTCGAATATATAGACGGCCATCAACGTGCAGATGGTCGCCGCAATAAGCCCAAGAAGGAAATAGGGGATCATCTTTGTGATGATAAATTCCGGGATGGTAACCGGCGTTGCGATCAGCGCTTCCATCGTTCCGCGCTCCCATTCCCGGGCGACAACCAGAGCGGTCAGCAGGCTTCCGATCATGGTCAGGATGACAGCAAAGGAACCCGGGACAAGGAAATTACGGCTGGTCAGCGCGGTATTATACCAGAATTGCGGCAACACCTGGATTCCGCCACTTCGCACTTGAGTGCCCTCCGCGCTTTGAGAAGCCAACCATTCGGCATGAACCCCTTGCGCATAGGCGGTGACAAAATTGGCTGTGCTCGGGTTGCTGCCATCGGTTACGATCTCTATCTTTGCGGTCTTTCCGCTTGCGGCATAGCGTCGGTCAAAATCGGATGGTATTGTCACGATACCTCTGATCCGGCCTGCCGTCAGATCCGCCAACAGAGCGCCCTTGTCATGAGATTGTGTTACGGCAAAATAGGGTGAATTTACATAAGACGAAGCCAGACTGTGGCTTGCGGAACCGCTGCTTTGCTGGTTCAGTCCCAGTTTGACAACCGAGGTATCGAGCGAGACGCCATAGCCAAACAGGAAGACGAGCATCACCGGGAGGAACACGGCGATGAGGATCGTGGAAGGATCGCGCATGACTTGCAGCGTCTCTTTGGTAAAAAGAGCGCGCAGCCGCCGGGAAGAGAATTGGACTGCCATATCAGGCGGCTTCCTTCGTCTGGTTTGAAGATTCACGAACGATATCAGCATTTTCGATCATCGCGATAAACGCATCTTCCATGGTGAAATGGGCAGAATCCTCCCTGCCTGCCATTGTTGCCGCTTCCTTTTTCAGGTCATCGGGGGTGCCGAAAGCGATTGTCTCGGCACGATAGATGAGAGCGATACGGTCACAATATTCCGCTTCTTCCATGAAATGGGTTGTGACCAATACGGTGACGCCTTTGTCGACAAGTCCGTTGATATGCTGCCAAAACTCCCGCCTTGTGGTCGGGTCGACCCCCGAGGTCGGCTCATCAAGAAACAGCACCGGTGGCTGGTGCATCACCGCACAGCACAGCGCCAGACGTTGCTTGAAACCCAGGGGAATGCCGCCGGCATCGCTGTCGAGGAACGGGCCAAGCTCGAACGTATCGATCATGGCCTTGATACGATGTTTCGCCGTTGTTCCGGACAGGCCATATATCCCGGCGAAAAATTCAAGATTCTGGCGAACGCTCAATTCACCATAGAGCGAAAATTTCTGCGCCATATAGCCCAGAGCGCCCCGTGCGTCGGCACGCGAATGCCTGAGGTCATAGCCTGCGACGCTGCCGTTTCCTTCGGTTGGACTGAGCAAGCCGCACAGCATTTTAAAGGTCGTCGATTTGCCCGCACCGTTCGGCCCGAGCAAGCCGAAAATCTCGCCGCGGGGGATGGAGAAGTTCATGTCATGCGCGGCCGTAAAATCGCCAAATTTCTTGGTCATCCGGTCGGCGACAATCTGGGGTTGGTCGGTCTCGTCAATCTCTCGATAATCATTGGCCAGCGCACTGCGTCCATCCGGTCCTCCGCCCAATATGTCGATGAACGCGTCTTCAAAGCGAGGCGCAACCGGAGTGAGGCGGCCATTTTCCGCGCCGTTGATTCCGTCGATATCGGGCGCAACATTTTCAGCGAATAACAAACGAATAGCGTCGCCCTGTATCGTGCCATCGCGCACTCCTTCGCGGTTCAGGGCACTGGCCAGCACTTCGCGTTTATTGCCGGTAAAATGATCGAGCCTGAAGACGCGATCTTTGACCGACCCGGTCAGATCTTCCGGTTTTCCGCCGAACAGCCTCTGTCCGTGATTGAGCAGGTGGACATGATCACACGCTTCGGCCTCGTCGAGATAGGCGGTCGACCAGACGATACCGATTCCTTCGCTGGTCAGATCCTTGACCATCTTCCACAGCTCGCGCCGGGAAACTGGATCTACACCGACTCCGGGCTCGTCGAGCAGCAGCAGGGTTGGCGTGTTGATCAGCGCGCAGGCAAGGCCCAGCTTCTGTTTCATACCCCCAGAAAGATTGCCCGCCAGACGGCTTGTAAAGCGCTGCAGATCGGTAAAATCAAGCAGCCGCGCAAATGTGTCCTGGCGCTCAACCTTGTCCAGATCCCGCAGGTCGGCGTAGAGATCAAGATTTTCCTGGACCGACAGATCCTCATATAAGCCAAAGCGCTGGGGCATATAGCCGATACACTGGTAGACCGATTCAGGGTCTGCAATAACGTCGACCCCATCGACAAAAATTGTGCCGTCATCCGGTTTCATCAACCCTGCAAGCAGTCTGATCAACGTGGTTTTTCCCGCGCCATCGGGGCCAACCAGTCCGGTTATTTCTCCGGCACGGACATCGAAATCGACGCCGTCCAGAGCGTTTATAATATCTTCCTTCTTTCCCGATTCAGCAGCAAATCGTTTTACGACACCGGTGGCCGAGGCAATGAGACTGGTCATTCATCCGATGCCTGAATTTGGCGTTCGCTGCGTTTCACCATGACCGTCACCGGTTGCCCCTGTCGCAGTCCGTCGTCGGGATCCTGCACGATTACACGGAAACGATAAACGAGATCTGCTCGCAAATCTTCGGTCTGAACGGTTTTCGGGGTGAACTCCGCGCTTGGCGAGACATAGCCAATCGTACCGTGATAGATTTTGTCGCTGCTATCGGTCTTTATATTTACCTTGCTACCCGGTGCCAGCAAGCCAAGCTGCGGTTCCGGGGCATAGGCGCGAATATAAACCGGCTTGTCGATCGTCAGAGTGTAGATCGTAGCGCCAGGGCTAACGATTGCCCCCGGTTCCTGAACCCGCGAAAGAATGATACCGCCTGACGGCGCGACAAGCTGGCCTTCGCTCAGCCGCGTACGCGCTTGTGCAACATCGGCCTTCGCCTGTTCAACGGCAGCGGCGTTGGCCGCGATATCTTCGCGGCGGCTTCCCGCACGCAGGAGCGAGAGCTGTTGGGTGGCGCTGTTTACGGCGGCCTGCGCCACTTCAAACGCTTCGCGTGACTGTTCGAGCTGGGCGCGGGAAACAGCACCGCTGGCCACCAGTCCGCGCCGCCGTTCGAATGCCGCCCGCGCCTGCCTGAGCTGCGCGCGGGCCTGCTCGACCTGCGCGGCGGCTGCAGCAATTTCCTGGGGACGGTTGCCATTCCGGCTCTTGACCAGTTGCGCCTGGGCGCTGGTCAGCCGCGCCTGTGCCGCGCGCAGGTCATCGCTGAGGGATTGCTGATCGATGACCGCCATCACCGCGCCTTTCTCGACCCGTTGCCCTTCATCGAAGTTCATTTCGGTGATCCGCCCGGATTGTTCAAAGGCGAGATCCACTTCCCTGATATCGACATTGCCGTAAAATTCCGCCTGTGCGTCGTCCCCGGACCACAGCCCGAAACCTGATGTAAAAATCGCAGCCAGAGCTAAAATGATCGCAATCGCCGCAATGATGATGGTCCGTTTTGGCATGTTTATTTCTCCTGCGGCGCTAGCGCGGCCATTACAAATGCTCTGCCACTCATGAATAGTTCGGCAGGCTCCTGATCGTTCTCCTCGAGCGCGACCATCCGTGCGAGATTCGTCATAACGCCGCCGCCAAGCCGGGCGAGGAGTTCCGGTGGGATATCATTTCGGATCAGCCCGTTTTGCTGATCGCGGGTGATGATGGTTGCCATCCGGGCGAAATGTTTTTCCCGGAGGTCCGCTGCATATTCGGATGTACCGAAGGGCATTGAATGTTCTTCCAGAAATGGCATGATGTCATGATATTCCTGAAACAGTTTCAACAGCTGTTCGATAATCGCCGGCATCATTTCGGACATCGGTATCTGAGACCGGAAAGCCTCATCGAATTTACTCATCAACTGTTCGTTGAAAATATCGGCAAATGCTTTCGACAGCTCTGCCTTGGATTTGAAATAGCGGTAAAAAGTACCCTGAGCGACGCCGGCTGCGTCGACGATCTGCGGGACGGACGTTGCTTCATAGCCGGCATCGCCAATCAATTGTCGCGCGGCTTGCAAGATCCTCTCGCGAGCGTCTCCGGGCGGTCTTCCCCGCAATGGCTTGTTTGTTTCAGGCAATCGACTCGGCTCCGCATTTCATATAATGACAGTCATTATATAAATTACAAAGGATGTCAAACGGGATCAATCGCTTCGGCGAAACAGGGTTGGGACAGCCCATCCGTGAGATAGGCGCACGACCGTGCATTCATTATTTGTTGCGCTTCCAACTACAAGCAATTGCCAGGCACGCAGGCAAAACCTGCCCGGTTGTCGATTCAATCAAATGTGATAAAATCCCTGATTTCCTGCGAATTTGGTCCCAGTGTGATCGGATTTCTGACCCCGGGCAACACGCAGATATCGAACAATTCGGTGATCGCACCATCAAGGCGCAGCCAATGGGCCACATTGCCCGATTGCAAATTGACGATATGGAAGCCGCACCAGGCGTCGGCGTCTTTCTGCTTGAGCTTGTCGTCCAGCGCCAGACCTTCGAAACGGTCATTGCGCGGCTTTGACAAGGTCGTGATGGCGAAATGCCGGTGAAACGATAGCCCGCGCAGGAAGCCGGGGAAAAAGGCAACCGGCTGAAAACTTTTATCGGCGGGATTGATCCAGCCCATTTCACCGCTGCCGGAATTCAATATCCATAATTTTCCATCATACCATCGCGGGCTGTGCGGCATCGACAGGCCCTCTGCCATGATCTCGTTGCTGTCGATATCGATGATCACGCCGCCATCATGGCGCCGATCACGCCAGCCATCGATGACATCGCTGCGGCAGACGGCGGACACATATTTCGGTTCGCCATCGACCATCCCCAGACCGTTGAGGTGACAGCGGTCTTCCGGCGCGAGTTTGGAGATGAATTCGGGCTTCCAGACCGGCTTGAAGCTATGCTTGATATCGGGCTCGCACAGGCAACTGAAGCGGGTGTTGACAAAGATCAGCCGCCCGTTTTTGCGGATGCCCAGTTCGTGAATATCAATATTGCCGGTGGTCTGCATATTGCGCGGTACATAGACTTTGTCATGCACATTATTGGCGGTTTGCCCTGCCGCGAGTACATTTTCCATCCGGACAACCTGGGTCAGGGTTCCGAGATAAATCCGTTCATTGTCGCCGGCGATACCCATGGCCTGGGGATATTGCGCTTCGTGCAGGGCAAGCTTTCCGTCTGCACCGGAGCCGACCAGATAGAGACGTCCGGTTTGATAGGATGTGAAGCCGAGCGAGATATTGTTTGTCGCCAGAAAAGTCGCGAGGCCGTGCGAGAAATCAATATCGATCTTGCCCGCATCCGGCTGGGCCGGAGGGGATGCCTCCGTTGGTTTGTTGGTGTTCTCCGGCGTAGCCCTTTCGGCCGTGTCCGTCTGATTTTCCGTCACGCCAATCCCTCCGTGATTTTTCACAACCGTGGCCGAATCTTCATCCCACGCAAGAATGTTGGTGCTTCTGGCCTTCGGCACCCTCGACCGGATAGCAAGCCCGGATAACCGCCTTTCGCGGGATTGATCCTTGTCGCCAGAGTCGAACGAATATTGTCATCCCATACAGGTTCGGGAAATTTCCTCCAATTGATTCAACCCAATATCGCCGGCAGGGCAGGAGCCGGGGGAGGAATCATAGCCCTATTCTTCTCAGGATATGGGCTGCAGAGAGAGATCCCAATTCCCCCGGAGGCAATTGTCGCTAGGTATAATTCCTGATTTTTCTCGATCACGCTTTCGACGATATAAATTATGTCTCGCCGGAACGGTAATCCCTGACCCTCCACCCCCAAATATCCCGTTCCGGAGAGACAAATCACATCATGACGAATATTGTAGGAAATGGCCTGCCGACGGGAAGCACGCCGGTTTCAGACAACCGGGAGACCGGAATCCATCCGGCGTCCCGACCTGCGATATTAACTCTCCGATAGGGGCAGCGGCAGTCTGCGATGGTGCAACGCCGAAAAATGTCACGTTCCGTCGGAACTGGTCCTTCGGCAAACGCAGATCGGGGAGATTGGCGGATATCTGACCCTGACTTTGAACAGTCGCATTTTACAGGAGGCAGATTCATCGAACAGGAATTGATCATTTTTCCAGGAAGTGGAGCAGGATGACCCTGATCGTTCAGTGGCTGTTATTCGGAATCTGCGCGCTGCTGATTTTGGTGGCCGGACCGAAGCTTACCCAAAATGCGGAAATTATTGCTGCCAAAAGAGGACTGTCCGACGACTGGATCGGCCTTATTCTGCTAGCTTCGATCACATCATTGCCGGAACTTGCCGCCGGCATATCGTCGATTGGCATCGCCAATGCGCCCGAATTGGCAGTCGGGGCGGTATTTGGTAGCTGCGTATTCAATCTGGTCATGCTGGTGGTTCTCGATTTCGCTGTGCGCGGAGAATCGGTTTATCGCCGGGCGCGACAGGCCCATATTTTGTCGGCCGGCTTTGGGATCATGTTAACCGGTTTTGCCGGCCTGACCGTCATGGTCGGCAGCCTTGGTATCAGTCCAACCATCCTGCATTTCAGCGCAACCTCTCTCGTGATCGTGTTGCTCTATGTTATCGCGACCCGTGCGATCTACAATTATGAAGCCAAGATACGGGAAGGTGCCGCACTGGAGGCCGTAAAAGCCCCGTCGGCGGTCTCGCTACCAGAAGCGCAAATGTGGGTTCTGGGGGCTGCTGTCGCGATTTTGATTGGCGGAACTCTGCTCCCGGTTTTTGGAGCCAATATTGCGGATCAAATGAATATTGGCCGAGGGTTTTTTGGAACAGTGCTGGTTGCCGCCGCAACGTCCCTGCCGGAGCTGACGGTGTCAATGGCGGCGTTGCGCCAAGGCGCGGTGAATATGGCGATTGCCAACCTCCTTGGCAGCAACCTGTTCAACATTTTGATACTCGCCATTGAAGACGGGTTGTATTTTGACGGGCCGCTTCTCGCATCCGCCTCGCCGATACACGGGGCGACGGCCATGGCGGCAGTAGTGATGAGCGGCGTTGTCGTCATTGGATTGCTATACCGCCCGCAAACGAGACTGTTTCACACCGTGGGATGGATCAGCATCGCCTTGTTCACAATCTATCTTCTGAATCACTATATCATCTACATCAGCTCGACCTAGTCTGATGATGTTCCAGTCGGGCACCAGAGTTGCATAACCGCCTCAACCGGGAGAAAAGTGCCTGCATGAGCGCCGCGAAACGTACCGGTGTCATTGTTCATTTTCCCGGCCCCGCACGACACGCTTCCCTTTGTTGCGCCCGGACGTTTCGGTAACAACCGTATATTGTCCTTCCGACTGGTGGTCGCTGCTGCAGAATATGATTACCCAGTCGCCGGTTTTACCAAGTTCATGCGCCCGCGCGGTATTGGAATAAAGTGCAGTAAAATGCCATGGCCCCCTTTCGGTATGCAGAACAGGCAGCCATGGCTTGCCTTCGGGATTGAACCGCGATGGTGCAATCTGGCGCAGTTTTCCTGCCTCTGCCTTGGTGCGATATTCATCGTCGACGCTCAGCAACAGATCGACCGACGGCGGTGATTGATCTGGGTAATAGCGTCTGCCCCTGTGGTAGCGTGAAAGCATTCCGGAAAGGGCATTGCGAATGATCGACAGTCTCCGCGGACCGATACCCGGAACTTTTCCCAATCGGCCATCATGCGCTGCGGTTTCCAGTGCTTCCAGCGTATCGACATCAAGATGCTCATGTATCTGACGGGCAAGCGTTGGTCCAATGCCGGGAATCGCACGGAAGGCGGCTTCCGGTTCCAGTCCTCCCCGAAGCCGGTCGAGTTGTGACCACCGTCCCGTCGACAGCAATTCAAGGATAGCCGCGCCAATAACTTTGCCAATATTGGGTATTGCATCGAGAGCTTCCATTCCGCCTGTGGCGATTTCAGAAATATCTTCGTCCAGATTTTCAATCGTGGTCGCTGCTTTCAGATAGGCCATGCTGCGAAAGGGGCTGGCATCCTGCGCTTTCAGCAATGCAGCGGCTTCGCGCAACGCCGAGGCGATCATGGCATTGGCGTCATGCCGCTTTTCGTGCGTTCGGGATGGCTCAATAGCGGTCATATTTTCAAAGCCCAGTTGCTGTTTCTCTCCAGCCAGACAAGAAATTTAGCTAAACGCCATGCCGCGCGCCATACGCGAAGTTACCTATCCGCCAACCCCATAAGCGCGCGCCGGTTTTTGGAGAATCTGAATTGCGAAAGTTGATCTTGCACAAAGTCGGTATAACGTCCGGCTATTAGCCAGTCATGACGACAGGCAACGAAATTACGACTGCGGAACATCGTGGTTCAACAGCAACGAGGACGAATATGGCCACCGATCCCAGCCCCAAAACCGTATGGCGACCGATGCAGCTACCGGATATCGTCTCGGTATCAAAACTGGCCGCAGATATTCATCCCGATTTTCCTGAATCGGATGACGTCCTGCGCGAGAAGCTGAGTCTTTTTCCGCGAGGCTGCTCAATGCTGATGTCCGGGAATGAGCCTGCCGGATATATTCTGTCCCACCCCTGGACCCGCGGATGCCCCGCGCCTCTCGACAATTTGCTAGGGGCGTTGCCGGATGAGCCTGATGCTTTCTATATTCACGACCTTGCCTTGTCTCCGAGCGCTCGCGGATTGGGAATGGCAGACAAGATCGTAGCCCGGACAATGGCCTTGGCGCATTTTCTCAATTTCAGGATTGTCGCCCTGGTGTCGGTCGGGAATGCGGCAAGTTTCTGGCAGCGCCATGGCTTCTCCGCAACCCGCCCGTCTGGCGCGAAAGACGTTTTGACAAAATATGGTCCAGACGCCTCTTATATGGAGAGGCACCTCGATCCCTGATTTACCGCGGTTCCGCCAGCCCGGATGTGAACAGGTGTGAATATGACGCGATCTGGTCCTCCCTCCACATGGGCGCCGAAGGGCAGGGGCGTAGACACGCCGAACGCCCCGAGCACATATTCTCCTGAATGTTCCTATTATCCGACCAGCCGCTTGAGTTTTGCGAGCGAGGTCTCAAGCTTTTCGTGATAATCAATGATCGACTGGAGATTGCCTTCGGCATCCATGAGATAGACACCGGCACTATGATCGATTGTATAGTCACCGCCCTCGACCGGCACTTTTTCGTAAAATGCGTGGTAGGCCTTGGCGGTATCGGCGATTTCCTTGCTCGAACCGGTGAGACCAATGATCGGAGTACCGAATAATGCAATATAGCGCCCGATATCTTCCGGGCTGTCATATTCCGGATCGACCGAGACGAACACGATCTCGAACTTATTCCCGTCCTCGCCCATTTCCTTGCGCAACTTGGTCAGGCGGGAGAGGGTGGTCGGACAGACATCCGGACAGCGGGTAAAACCGAAGAAGATCGCAAAGGGCTTCCCTTTCAGCGTCTGGTCCGTAACGATGCTGCCGTCTGGGGCCGTCAGCGCAAACCGCCCACCAACAGAGCCGGCGTAATTGTCCTGTTCCACCGTCTCGCGGCCATTTTCGTTCACCATCATGAACAGCAGCCCGCCGCCCAGTAGCGCAACAGCCGACCAGAGGAAGAGACGCACCAGTCTGAGTTTTTTAGGACGTGATGCAGCGACATGTTCGGCGTCCGTTTGAGGAATATTATCAGTCATGATCATTCCCCATCGGGCCTTCGCTGCCGACGGGCTGAACAACAAGCTCAACCTCGACATCTCCTGCTTTTTCAAATTGCAGTACAACCGGTACGGTGGTTTCCTGTTCCAGCGGCTGCTTCAGTTGCATCAGCATGATGTGAAAATTGCCCGGCGCGAGCATGACCGTGCCACCTGCCGGTATTTCCAGGCCATCCTTTAACTGGCGCATTCTCATAACGCCGCCGGTCATGTCGACGGTGTGGACCTGGACTTCCTGCGCGACCGACGTTGTCCCGCCCAACAGACGATCTGCGCCATCGCTGGTGTTCACAATGGTCATGAATGCGCCGCCAGCGTCTTGACCTTGGGCGGTCTCGCGTGACCAGGCGTTGCTAATGTTGATCTGGCTGGATGCTGTTTCAGATTCAGCCTGAGTTTCGGATTTGGGAGCGGGATCACAGGCGGACAGCAAAACCACGCCGGACAGAGCCGCAGCGGCAAATATTGAACGAACAGGCATTAGATAATCTCCAATATGTTGGTGTAGAAAAAACATCCGCCGACAATGGCGGCGTTATGATCAGACGACAGGTAACAGGGTTGGTTGGGAAAGCCTTCAGAGCTCACGCGGGGGTCTCCTTCAACCGGAGTGCGATAAGTGATGCGACAGAGCGCTTCTCGTCGAGGCTAAGACAACGCCCGATCTCGATCCGCCGGGACCGGGTTTCCAGAAATAGCCGCAGGCATGAAGGGGTAGGCTCGACCTTTACCAACCGCGTAAGACGTTTGGGGAAGTCAACTTTATCGTGGCTGTTGCTCCACCATCGAAGACGTTCTTCCTCTATGGTCAACCATTCGTTCGCCGGCGATTTCCGTCGGTGCCATTCGATCGCTCCGAGTAACAGCGCCATCGTGCCGAGAGAAAAGACTGGCACAAGCAATTCTCCCTTTGCGGCAGGTAGGATGGTCATGACCATGAACAAGCAAATGAGCGTGGTAAACGTGACGCGTGCGTCTTGCGAGAGGCTGGATCGGTTCTCCAACAGATGGAGCGTAACAGGTGCATCGCCAGCACGTGGTGCGGGCATTGCCGGGCAGGACTGCCCGTCGGGGCAATTGTGAATCGAATACATGGTTTATCTCCGATAGTCCGGCGCGCATGCAAGACATGCGGTCGGGATTGGCCAACAAAATCAATCGAGAGTGTTAGGCGGCCGCCGGAGGTCCGCGGAGCGGCGGACGGAGATTGGAGATGAACCGATAAGGCTGACACTGCGTTGGTGCCAGACCGCGTATGATGAGAAAAGCCAAGGCGAGAGCGAGCAGGAATATGTCTACCCCGCCCAGCGCAAAATGGGACAGTCCGGCGAAAGCACAATGCTCGCCCTTCGGCCTGTGATCAGAATGTTGGCCGCCCTGTTCCGTACGGGGAATAACCAGTTGAACCTGTTTCAGGTCGCCGGAGCTTTCAGAGCAGATCGTGACGGTCAAAAAGCTTTCACCGGATTCCGAAACCATGAACCCGTTGGGGACCAGTGCCTTGATGCAAAGCACCAGCACAAGCAGCGCGAGAACGCTATGCCGATGATTTCGAATCAAGGAGCGCAGACCATCCATCAGTCGGGCACATAACTGTGACCGGCGATTCTGTCATCATGCAATTGAAATGCACCAAGAAATGAAGCGCGTGCATGCCGAAGAGCCGCTACGCAAAATCGGGAGGCGTGCCAGCGATGGATATTATGGGTGTTTGCCGGTCTGAAGACATGGTGGCACATAGCTGCCATCCTGTCGGGAAAGGGTTCTACCAGCCCGAGCCACCACCACCACCGCCACCGCCGCCGGATGATCCTCCACCCGAAGAACCGCCACCACTACTCGGCGACGCAGATGCGGAAGAAACGGTGCTTGCAAAGGAAGAGCCGATATTGCTGGCGAAACCGCTCGGATTATCCCAGACGTTGCTGTCACCGCTGTACCAACTCGCGGTCTGGGCCGTCGCACCGGCTGCGGCCGCAGCCGCAAGCACGCCGGAAAATCGCTCCGCCCAGCTATTCTCTACATCGAGCGCGATAGCATAAGGAAGATAGCGCTCGAACAGTTCGGGCGTCTTTTCCGGTGGATGCATGGACTCCAGCCGCTCCTCCTCCGTGATCGAGAGATACTGGCGAAAGCCAGCGATCCTGTCCATTACCCGGCGCCCTTCGGCGGTCGGCGCATACATCCACCAGAAGGCACTGATCGCGACCGGCAGTATCAAAAGCGGCAGGAATAGCGTGAAAGTTCCGATCTCGAGAGCGAAGCCGATCGTGGCAAGCGCGGCGGCAACACCCGCCAGCCCGAGACCGGCCGCGACGGCCCACAG
Organism: Parasphingorhabdus sp.; assembly: GCF_048267785.1. Lineage (GTDB taxonomy): Bacteria > Pseudomonadota > Alphaproteobacteria > Sphingomonadales > Sphingomonadaceae > Parasphingorhabdus. The sequence continues at coordinate 82,612 of NZ_JBLWWU010000001.1, forward strand.
AATGCATCCCTTGGTATTGGCGGCCTTTCTGCGCACGCCCCAGGCAGCAGCAAGCAGGGTTGCGGCGAGCAGCGGCAGCCCGACCTTCAGGCCCATTGGCACCGCCGACGCCGCGAGCAGACCGACCATGGCGGTGCCCAGCATTGCCAGCAATATCAGAAGCAATCCATAGACTGCCCAATCACTGTTCTTGCGGAACATCGAGCCAGCATACGCATCGTCAAGGCCCTTCATCAGCTCTGCGCGCGCCGCCTGCAGCGCCGCATGATTTTTTTGCTTGAGCTCGATTTCCTCACGTCCGGAGAATAATTTTACATACATCGCCTTTTCGGGCGGCGGCAGGCTGGGACCGGCGGCGGTGCCGGGCCGATCGGTGCGGCTCAACGTCGTGCTGCCCTTGCTCAGCCAGCCGCCTTTTTCCTGGCTGATGTGGAGATATTTGCGCACGGCGAGATAGACCAGGGCAGCCGAAAAGCCGCGATCGTCAAACTTCATGTTGGTGATGTAGCGCACCGCCGACGGACTCAAATCGTCGGGCGGGGAGAATATCGGGACGATTGTTCCCGGTCGAGGGTCGCGCCCTGCGATCCACCACGCGCGTATATAATAGACAATCAGGCCGAGCAAAGCGAGCAGCGCCGTGAATAAGGGCCCCCAGTCCTGAAACCACCAGGCAGTGCGTTGCGCTGCACCGGGGCGGTCCAGTACGCCCTTGGGGAAAGCAACGGCTACGGTCAGTCCTTCCTCACGACCGAGCGGCCGATTGGTCCGGAATGCGATATAGCCGGGCTTTTCCTCGATCAGTTCGGCATTATTATCGGTCGCGCCCTGAGGCCCGGTATAAACCGCGCGGTCGCCAAAGCCGGTTGCTGCGGGCAGGGTGATGCGCGCCTCCGCCGCGTCGATCGGGAAGGTCCAGCCTGTGCCGGTAACATTCCAGTAGAGTTCGTCATTTGTGTCGCCGTAAGCGATCTGACGGGTGGTGCGATAACGGATGGAATAGACATGTTCGCCGGGAGGCAATGTGACCTCGGCAGAACCGATACGGATGCGTACGCCGTTGCTCAGGCTGATCCGTTCCCAGGGCTCGTCCTGCCCGTCACGCTGGACCGAGATGACGGTGAAGCCCACTCTGGTCTGCTGGCCTGCTCGATTGCGGTAGCTTGTCGGAAAGTCGCGCTGGATGCCGTGGTTGATCTCCTGGCCCAGCGAAACCAGTCTGATTGTTTCGGTAACATCAAGATCGCCATTCGGCTCCACCGTTACTGCACTCAGAAAATTTAGAATGCGTTCCTGTTTGTGCGCAACGTCCCAGAGATCCCCTGTCGTGCCTGGAGCCTGCGCCGGAAGCGCTGCCGGAATCGACAGAATCAGTAATGCGAAAAACCAACGCAAAGCGTTCATGGCCTCGGTCCCCTCAGCCGAAATCGACTTTTGGCGCGGTCTGTATCGCCGTATCCGCGTCGGCATACGGTTCCTCCACCTTGAAGCCCAGCGGCTGGGCCACCACGACGTCCGGGAATGACTGCACCTGCGTGTTCAGGTCGCGGACGGTGGCGTTGTAATAGCGTCTCGCTCTTGCCAGTTCCTCCTCGACTTCCGAAAGTTCATCCTGGAGCTGCCGGAAATTTGCATCCGCCTTGAGGTCGGGATATGCCTCTGCCACGGCTATGAGACGCCCCAACATCCCGCTGAGTGCCGCATCTGCCTGTGCGGTAGCGCCGACGCTCTTTGCTGATATCGCATCGCCACGATGGGCGGTGACATTTTCGAGCAATTCGCGCTCATGCGAGGCATATCCCTTTACCGCGGAGACAAGGTTCGGCACGAGATCTGCCCGCCGACGAAGCTGTACGGTAATTCCGCTCCAGGACTCGCGGACCAGAGCGCGCAGTCGAACCAGCCGGTTATATATGACGACCACATAGGATATCACCAGAACGGCAACACCAATAATAATCCAGATTACCACACCCACTCTCCCATCCTGCGGTTAGAACCCTGATCTACATCCAAAATGTTGAGAAAGCCAGACTCTGTTGCGGCGGCGCACGGGGCTTGCTGGTGGCTTCAGGCCGGTGCCACGCCGTCCGGAGGACAGTTCCGGATGAAAGACGGGCGATCAAATCATGTTCCAATTGTCACCGGAACAAGGATAGCAAACAAACTGGCCTTTCCCGGACGGGGTGGAAAAAGGGTTATCCCGACTTGAACCAAAAGCCCGTTGATACGCCTTATGGGTTCATTGCACCGATAATAAAAGCCCGTGCAGAAAAGGCAGACTAGCATCGCCCGGTCTCCGCTTTGGCGCTAATAATAGATGTCGTAAATCACTTGCAGGATAACGCCGGTGCTGATCTCGACGAGCAAGGCATCCTTGTCATACCGTACCCAGACATGACCATGCGGAGGGATAGACAGGCCGTAGCGCCAGAAATCATCGATCCAGTATTTCCGTGTCCAGAACAGCGAAGGGAGAATATCGCCGTAAATCCAACGGTGGGAATACCAGCCCCTTGGCCTGACATAGGGCTTTGCACGATAACGTTTTACAGCACGATAATTGTGTCGATAGGTGTTGGGGACAATTTTGTGCCGAAGCTGGTCAAGATTGCGCGGACCGTGCCCGGATGATATCGGGACGGACCGGAATATGATTTTGTCGGAGGAGCGACGCGGTGGCGCTCGGTGTGCTGGGGACCACTGTCGTTACGCGCTTTTCCATGCTTCTGTGCAGAGACCTGTGTCGACAATAAGGTCAGGAAAATAATGGCTGCAAGCGAAGTGGAAAGGGGTTTCATCATATTTTCCTTTCTAGATTTCCCATTGACTGGGTCAGGGCGGCTCAACGCACCTCCCGCGATAAGCCGAGAGAATCCCGAAAGACGGGTTCAGAATAAACTCGTAATGATACTTAGGATCGGCCGAGCGGAATGAGGATCGGGGAAAGCCGCAGGCCGTCGTCAGCGGGCTATGTAGAACTGCGTATTTCGGAAACACGCACCATCCCCCAAAGAACGATCCTTTGCTGAGGCGCTTATGAACTATTATATGGCCACAACGCTGGACATGTCTTTTGACGAAGCCATTGAACGCACCGAAGCGGCGCTCAAGACCGAGGGCTTTGGAGTGCTTACCCGCGTCGATGTGCAGCAGACATTGAAGACTAAAATCGATGTGGACTTCCGGCCTTATACCATTTTGGGTGCCTGTAATCCCGAGCTGGCCCATCAGGCATTGCTGCTAGAGGGCAAGGTCGGAACCATGCTGCCCTGCAATGTCATCATCCAGCAGTTCGATGACGGAAAAGTGGAAGTCGCCGCGATCAATCCTGTTGCGTCAATGCAGGCGATCGACAATCCCGCGTTGAAAAAGGCCGCATCCGCTGTTCGCGACAAGCTGTCCCGCGTGATTGCGGTTTTGGCAAAAACAAGCGGCCAACCCTGAACACGGTGAGGACGGGAACAGGCATCGGTCCTTTACCGTGTCGATATTTTCGCTGTCCAGCCATCATCGCGGTCGTTGCCGATCACGCGATATTGGGTAATCCGGTTGCTGATTTTGGCAAGCAGGGTAGCGATGCGGCTTTGTTCGGCACTATAGGCGGTACGCTGTGCATCAAGAACGGAAAAATAATCATCAATGCCTTTACTGTAACGGGCATTGGCCAATATCAAGCTTTCGCCGGCTGAACGAACCAGATCATTTTGCGCCTGCATCTGCTCTTCGATAGTTGCCGCTCTGGCGAGTGCATCGGCGACTTCACGAAATGCGGTCTGTATGGCTTTCTCATATTGAGCCTGATAAAGAGCGCGTTCGGCTTTGCTAAATTCGAGATTTGCCGGCCTATCGCCACCAAATATATCTATGCTTGCACTACCGCTTGCCGGAACTCCAAAGGCACCACCGGTGAACAGCGACGCCAGCGCATTGCTCGCAAATCCGAGACTGGAGGTCAGGCTGATGGTCGGGAACAGGGCCGCGCGCGCGGCGTCGACATTGGCATTGGCGCCCATTAATTCATGTTCCGCCTGCATCACATCCGGGCGTGCCAACAATATGGTCGAAGAAAGCCCGATCGGCACCGTTGAAATATGCTGCTCCACCGTTTCGAGAGCCGGCGGATTCCATCGCTCCTCATATGGTACGCCCAGAAGCAAAGCCAGCGCATTTTTATCTTGAGCCACTTGCGTCATACTTGCGGCGATATCGGAACGGGCAGATGCGAGATTTGTTTCGGCTTGCCGCACGTCAACCTTGCTCGCCAGCCCGGCATTATTGAGCGCAAGCGTCAGTTGCAGCGAGCGTTCCCGGGAGGCCTCCGTACGCTGTGCCAATGCGAGCAATTCCTGATCGGCGGCCAGCGTCACGTAGCTGGTCGCTATTTCGGCGATTAGACTGATCCGCGTGGACTCGGCAGCGGCACGGCTGGACAAGTAGCTTTCCCGTTCTGCCTGTGTGAGCGACTGGACCCGCCCGAACAGATCTATTTCGAACGCGCTGAGCCCGATATTGGCTGCATAACTGTTCACGCCGCTACTGGAGCTGGTTACATCGGTGCTGCCCGTCGAAACGCCTGCGCTGATCGTCGGCAAACGTTCGCTGCTCTGCGCCCGGTACAGCGCGCGCGCCATACCGATATTGGCGACGGCAGACGCAAGATCACGGTTGTTTGTCAGGGCTGTTTGGACAAGTTCAGTCAGATTCTCGTCCTGAATCAACTCCTGCCAAGCAAGACCTGCCTGTGCCGCAGACGGCAGTGGAGCGTAGATACCCTCGTCAGGCAGTGAGGCCGGTATGGGGGCCGCAGGTCTCTCATAATTTGCATAATCACGCGAAATCGCACAGCCGCTAAGCAATGCCACGAGAAGCGGAGTGGTAATAAATGTCCGTCTCATTCGCTTTCTCCTTGTTCGAGTTCGCCTTCGTCGATTTTGCCGTGGCCAAAAAGGGCAGCGATGATGACGAAGAACATCGGCACATAGAATATTGCCAGGAATGTCGCGGTCAATGTGCCGCCTACCACCGCCGTTCCGATCGCTATTCGGCTTTGCGCGCCCGCCCCGCTGGCCAATGCCAGCGGCAGCACTCCGACGATGAAAGCAAGTGAAGTCATGATGATCGGACGCAGCCGCGTGCGTGCCGCCGCCAGCGCCGAGGCAATAAGGCCGGTGCCCTGACGCACGGACATTTCTGCAAACTCAACGATCAAAATGGCATTTTTGGCGGACAGGCCGATCGTCGTGAGCAGCCCGACCTGAAAATAGATATTATTGTCCAGCCCGCGAAATGTGACCGCCAGAACAGAACCGATCAGGCCCAGCGGTACCACCATCAGCACGGCGAAAGGTATCGCCCAGCTTTCATACAGCGCTGCGAGGCAGAGAAAGACGACCAGCATAGACAGGGCATAGAGCAGAGGAGCCTGCCCACTGGACTGTTGCTCCTCGTAGGAAAGGCCGCTCCACGCAAAACTCAGACCGGGTTCTAGTTCCTGCTGGATTTCTGCCATCCTTTCCATCGCCTCCCCACTGCTCGACCCATCAGCGGCTCTACCCTGTATTTCATACGAAGAAATACCGTTGAAACGTGACAGGATTGAAGGCCCTTCGGTCCATCGGGTTGTCGAAAATGACGAGAAAGGAGCCATGCTTCCGTCGGATGAACGTACGTGCCAGCGGGAGAGATCTTCCGGTAAACTGCGATATTGCGCATCACCCTGCATATAGACTTTCTTGACCCGGCCGCGGTCAATGAAATCGTTAACATAGGTGCCGCCCCATGCATGACTCAGCGTTGTCGTCACGTCCGCTTCGGACAGGCCAAGAGCGGCAACCTTTCTGTCGTCTATATCGACTTTCAACTGGGGAGCATCAGGCAGCACGCCGGCACGTACTTCGGTAAGCACGGGATCTGCGTTTGCCGCTGCGATAACGCGGTCCCGTGCCGCCTCGAATTCGTCATTGCTCATTCCGCTATTGTTGAGCAACTGAAATTGGAAACCGTTACTATCGCCGAGGCCCTGAATAGGCGAGGGCGTCATGGCGATGATTTGCGCATCGATAATCGAGGACAGGTTTTTCGTTGCGCGCTGGGTGATAGCGGTCGCACTTTGGCTGGCATCGGTCCGCTCAGACCAGTCTTTGAGGCTCGCAAACGCTCTCCCCGCATTCTGACCGGATCCGTTCGGAGAGGTGCCCACAATCGCGAAAAATGCATTCAGATTTTCTTTCTCTTCATTGAGAAAATAATCGATAATTTCCTCGCGCACGACTTCGGTGCGATTTGCGGTTGCACCGGCGGGAAGCTGAAAAGAGAGCATCGCCTGGCCCTGGTCCTCGGTCGGCAGAAAGCTGGTCGGGAGCCGAAGGAATAGCAAGGATAAGGTACCGACGATAACAACATACACGATCAGATGGAGTTTGCGTTTGCCAATGACCGATGAGGCTGTGGAAACATATCGTTTCAACATGGCGGCAAACATATCGTTGAAACGGGTAAAACCGCGTTGCAACGACCCGCGAATATCGGTTTTTTGATCATCCGGTTCGGAGTTTTGCGAATGTGCCGCTACGGGTTTCAAGAGAGTCGCGCACATTGCCGGAGATAGAATAAGTGCCATGACAACCGACAGGAGCATGGCGGAAACGATGGTTATCGAGAACTGCCGATAGATAACCCCGGTGGACCCTCCAAAAAATGCCATTGGCAGCAATACGGCGGAGACGACAACAGCGATTCCGATCAGGGCGCTGCCAATTTCCTCCATGGATTTGATGGTCGCGGCCTTGGGATCGAGATTTTCTTCCCGCATCACCCTTTCGACATTTTCGACGACGACGATGGCATCGTCAACCAACAAGCCGATTGCCAATACCATGCCGAACATAGTGAGAGTGTTGATCGAGTAGCCAAATAGTGCGAGGCAGCCAAATGTGCCGAGGAGCACTACAGGGACAGCAACAGCCGGTATCAATGTCGCTCGCCAGTTTTGCAGGAAAATATACATCACCACGATCACCAGCAGGATTGCGACGATCAGGGTTTCTGCGACTTCTTCGACCGACACTTTGATAAATTCGGTGCTGTCGCGCGGATAGGCTATCTTGTAACCATCGGGAAGGTCGTCAGCGAGTTCGGCTATCTTGGCCTTGACCGCGACCCCGGTTTCCAGGGCATCAGCACCAGCGGCAAGATTGATCGCAATACCGGCACTTGGATGACCATTCAATCGTGCTGATACGCCATAATTCTCCTGTCCCATCTCCACCCGGGCGACATCTTTCAACAATATGACCGAGCCGTCGGTCGCCGATTTCACGATGATATTTTCAAATTGTTCCGGTGTTTCCAGCTTGCTTTTCGCGGTAACCGTCGCCGTCAACCGCTGGCTTTCAACTGCCGGCAAGGCGCCAATTTCCCCTGCCGATACTTCCACATTCTGGCTGCTGATGGCGGCATCTATGTCCGACGGCATCAAATTGAAACTGGCCAGCTTGTTCGGATCGAGCCAGACCCGCATGGCGAATTCGGAACCGAAGACGCGCGAAGAGCCTACACCCTGTACACGCGCCAATGTGTCCTGATAATTGCGGACCAGAAAGTCCGAAATTTCCGTAGGAGTAGACTGGTCCGTCTCGTCATAAAGCGCGACCACCATCAAAAAGTCGCTGTTCGACTTGGTGACGGTCAGGCCCTGCGTCTGCACGGTCTCGGGCATCCGTGCCAGAGCTTGCTGGACCTTGTTTTGCACCTGAACCTGAGCGGTGTCGGGATCGGTGCCTTTTTCAAAGGTAGCAGTGATCGACGCACTGCCATCCGATGTCGAAGTCGACGAGAAATACAACAGCCCGTCGAGACCAGTCAGTTGCTGCTCTAATATCTGGGTAACACTGTTTTCGACAGTTTCGGCGGAAGCGCCAGTATAGGTGGCGCTAATATTGACGCTGGGGGACGCGACGTCGGGATATTGCGCGACGGCAAGATTGTTGATGGCAAAGATACCTGCCAACATGATGCCTATGGCAATAACCCACGCGAAAACCGGGCGCTCGATAAAAAATTTGCTGATCATTTTTTGTCAGCTTTTGTATCGGCATTAGAGCCATTCTCGATAACGGTCGGCGCACCGCTGCCTTCGGGTAATTTCAACTTGACCGGCTTTAGCGACACTCCTTCCTTTATCTTGTCGAGACCTTCAACGATCAGCTTGTCGCCCGCCTTCAAGCCACTTGTAACCAGCCATTTGTTACCAATGGCCCGATCAACGGCGAGGGTGCGTTTGGCTGCCTTGCCATCCTTATCGATGACATAGGCAGTGCTTTTGCCAGTCGCGCTGCGCTTTACGCCCTGTTGGGGAGCGAGGATTGCGCCCTGTACCTCGGCCTCGGGCAAGACCGCGGTCACATACATGCCAGGAAGCAATAATGCCTGTGGGTTCGCCACCGTCGCGCGGAGCGTTACCGTTCCTGTCGTTTCGTCGACAACCGGCTCACTGAACTGCAATTGCCCTTTTATCGGGTAGACGCTGGCATCTTCCAGAACGATGCTGACATCCGCGGTTGCGGGAAATACGTTGCCATTGGCCAGCGCCTTTCTCAATCGCAATATCTGCGCGGCCGATTGCTGAATCGTCACATAGATTGGATCGAGCTGCAGAATGGTGGCGAGAGGCTCGGACTGGCTTGCGGTGACCAGAGCGCCCTTGGTATAGGCCGAAGCACCGATACGCCCGCTGATCGGCGCCTTGATGCTGGTGTAGCGAAGATTGATAGCATTGGATTGGAGATTGGCCTGTGCCAGTTCGACTGCGGCCCGGGCTTGTCGTGCTTCAGCCAGAACATCATCCCGATCCTGTTTGCTGACCGCCTCGATATCACCCAGACTTTCATACCGTCTGGCCTTCGCTTCGGCCGCAGCCAAGGCTATGCGTGCATTTTTCAGCGCTGCACTCGTCTGGTTGTAGCTGGCGCGGTAGGTGGCGGAGTCAATCTGGTACAAGGGCTGGCCGGCGCGGACAACGCTGCCTTCTTTAAAAAGCATTTTCTGGATAATGCCAGTTATCTGCGGTCGCACTTCTGAAGTTACCGAAGCAGATACCCTGCCTGATAACTCTGTTTCCAATGTGATATTCTCTTGCGTGATATCGACGTAACCGACGGCTATTTCGGCATTGGCCCTGTTGTCGGTCGCGTTGTCGCAACTACTTAGCAGCAATAGCGGCACAAGCAGACCAACATAATATTTACGTAACATGGGAAGGGGGACTCCAATGGGCTGGTAAAGCTATATTTTCGGGTGAAGCAAAGCGTCTGGAAAGGCGCTAGCTCTAATTATCAGTTGTCCGTTGCGTTAATTGCATGCGGTCGGCGAGGGGCGCTTGCACGGCAATCATTGAACGGAAAACCTCTCTAGTTTGATAAATCTCAATTTGATCAATTCCTGTTTGGTTGCCGCGCGATTGCGATGGTTACAAAAATTTATGGGTAATGGACCTTGTCGGAAGTCGCCGCCAATCTTGGCATCGTTCCCGCCACCGGTTCAGGATAATATCCTTGCCCGACCCAATAGAACGCAGGGGCCCTATAGGATGCAGGCGCTTGTCAGGACAGGTTCATTTTGTATCAAATTGTCGCGGGGTCGTCGGTACGTAACTCACCGGAAAAACGCCTTTGGCCCATGCGGGGCAAGCAATGCCCCTATGAACAGCACAGGAACCAGGCCGGATATTTTCTACGGGAGAGGATATCGAGCACGGGGAAAGTTCACCATCGATTATAGACTTTTTCAGCAAATCCCAAAAAATCTTTCACGACAATATCTTCGCCATTATCCAGCCGAACTGTTCCGGAGAACTTTCCAAAAACCTGATGCTGCGTCGATTTTACAATGATAATATTGGCATTGGAATGCCGATCAAGGATTGGCACGAAATCCATTGTAAATCGACCGTCATTGCTGGAAAATTGCCACGGCTTCAGAAAATCATCGTCCGGGATGTGGAATTCTACCCGATCAAGCTTGTGTGATTTTCCCTCATAAAAAACCATATTCTCCGACGCTTTTGACGTATCACCAAACCCGTATCCAATATTAAAACCGAAACTTTTCCCCTCGACTTTGCCGGAGGCTGATCCCCAATACCAGGTATTGGAATACGTCCACACACCGCGCCCCCAGTCGAGGACACCGAAAGCGCTATCGGGCGAAAATGCAATTGTTTTGCTTCCCAGACGCAGTTCGCCCTCCGCAGCCATGCAGTTTATTTTTTGGTTATAGTAAAATGCCCGTCGGTCTTTGGGGAAGGGGGTGGCAATCACCATCGATTCGAGCGCGTCTGGCTGCTTCAGCAAGATAGACCCGGACAGGTTCTCATTTTCGAAAAAATTCCCATAATCTATTTTGATCAGTCTCGCTTCTTCCGCATGGATATATTTGAGTGAAAGCTTTTCACTTTCAAAAATAACGTCGCCAGCTTCCGAACTGGGCGGCAAGTTAAGTGAACCCATGGGGAAAGGCAGCACAATGGAATTTGATATTTCCCGCGCGTTATTAAAGTCAAAGATAGTTACGGCAACAAGGCCCATATAACCGTTATCCGCAATGGTGAAAGCCACGCCATGCGTTTCTGTCAAAATGCAGTAATAGTCCCATTCCTTGATTCTAAATCTCGAAGCACGAATGTCTGATCGATTATATTCAAGCAACGGAGCATTGGCCCATCCGGCACGCTTCAATATGCCATTTTCGTCCAGCAGTTTCCCTCTTTCAGTAATCCTGTTGCTCATGCCCGTCCTTCATATAATGTGTGAACCCGGTGAAGGCCCTCTCTTGACCGCGAGCGGACACCGCTACCCGATTGCAGCGTAACAGTGCGATCTGAGTTCGTCGAGTTTGTGAATCTATAGTCGGTAATCTGGGCGGATATCGGGACCGACCAACATTACAATCCAACCTCATCGACAGGAGGACGACCATAGCCGCCGAATGCAGTTTTTTTCTATTTCCCTGAAAACCGGGGAGGGGATTCACTGATCGCGCCCGAAGAGAATCATTGCTGTTACAGGAGCGCTCCGTTCAGAAGCTGCGGGCTGACGGGTTGGAACGGATATGGTTGACCGGGTTAAGGAAAATACTCTTGCAGGACGGGGGAAGGGAGCGACGATCCGCCACTATTGCTGTCTGGCTTTTTCCAAAAGAAAGTCGCGCAGCAAGATGGCCTGATTATGCTCCTTGTCCTTTGCGCCGTAAAGCAAAGTCACATCGCCCTTGTGCAGCCATTCAAGGCATCGCTCGACTGCATCCTGATTTTCACAGAGCTCGGCGCGATAGCGCCTGCGAAATTCATCCCATTTTTCCGGATCATGGCCAAACCATTTGCGCAATTCATTGCTTGGAGCGACATCCTTGATCCATTCATCGATTTCCTTTTTTGCGATGCCGCGCGGCCACAAGCGATCGATCAGCAGGCGGACGCCGCGACTTTTTGCGTCCCTGTCATAAATGCGCGCAATCCAGACCTCATGCTTGCCCGTCATTCGTCACCTTCTCATGCTTTGCCCCGGGTTGCATATGTGCAATTCCTTTTGGTCCGTGTGACTATTGTTTGGCTGAGATCGGATGGCTGCCGACACCCCCCGCGACGGGTCCGTGCCTGGATGCACTGCACCACGTCGATGAAGCCGCCGACAAATCCGGTTTGTTTACGCCCTGTCTCAGGACTCTTTTACCGCAAACGAGCGGTGAAACAATCAAAAGCCAGAACCACCACTGCCCGTCCCATGGCCACTCGTGCCGAAAATCGGAGGCTGTGCCGGCGATCTACGTCTTGCATAGAGAATGGCACCCTCAACCGCTTCGATCGTAGTCGCGTGACCGGGTTCGACGACAAGCTTCCTACCATCGATCTTTAACACGGCAGCCAGGGGGACGAAATGATGGAGATTATCGGAAAATCCTTCACGGGCCAAACCGACAGCATCTTTGTCAACATGGTCGACAATTCCGATATGCCGTCCTTCGCTGTCAATGACCTCCATACCTGCTTTGATCTGTTGTGCGTTGTACATCGTCTGATCCTTCTGTGATGATAATGATCTACGGACCCCCGAGAATCTGGTTGTTATGGTACGAGTTTACGATCAGGATTTTCAATCGATGCCGGTGGGGAACAGGAACCACATCGGCGGCCATTGATCCTTGATCTGCGATCTTTGCCTAAAATATATATGCGGGCTTATTTCGTACAAAATGAAAGATGCGGTGCCAACTGCACCCCGTCTTCAACAGCAAATGTCGATACAAAAGTTTCTTGCATGTCGGTCTCACTTCCACGTCGCAATGTCTATGCACATTCCCGACTCGAATCCCCGAACATCGTGCCCGTCTTATAACAAAAAATCGCCCGAAAGACTACTCCCGACTGCAAGGTCGGGATGCGGAAAAAATCACCGCGTGTGGACAACAAATGAGAAAAACTCGACTATGACAAGCCATTGACGTGACAGAAAGCGGTGCATCCTGATCCATTCGGTATCGCTAGTCTTCGCAATGTCCGGAATCTCGAATTCTCGAAGGGAAAAGTCAAGCCGGGAACATTTTCTGATCTGTGTCGTCAAATGGCCAGAAGGACGAAATAGTTAATGACTAACGCCGCTATCAATTATGAAAAACTGAACGATCAGGAACTGGCCAGATACGCCCATGCCCGGGACAGGTCAGCAATCAGTCTGATCACCATGCGCAACAATCAACGGCTTTTTCGGACCGCCTGGAGCGTTTTGCGCAATCATGCCGATGCACAGGATGTTGTTCAGGATGCCTATCTCAAGGCGTTCGCCGTAATCGGACAATTTGAGGGGCAGTCCTCGCTCTCCACCTGGCTCACCCGGATTACGCTGAATGCGGCGATAGATCGCCAGCGCTCGATTGAGCGTCGCAAAGCCGCACTTAACAAGCAGGATGTAGCCCTGATGGAAGATTATCGCTCCAACTATGCTTCGCTCGGTGGTGCACGCAGCCAGCCTGATAGCCGGTTGGTAAGAGAAGAACTCGGCAAGTTTCTAAAGCTCGCGATTGGCCGCCTACCGGAGCAATTTCGCACGGTCTTTGTGCTGCGCGATGTCGAGGCAATGTCGGTGACTGAAACAGCCGATATTCTGGACATAAATCCGGCGACTGTCCGGTCCCGGCTGTTTCGCGCGCGCCGACTTTTACGTCAGGATCTGGAAACCGAATATGCCGACCTGTTCGACGACATGATCGTGTTTGCAGGCGCAGATTGCGAGGCAATGACGGACCGGATTCTTAACGCAATATGCATCAACCAGAATGGAGAATGAAACATGACTGACCGACAACTGCCAATGCCTTCGCGCCGTTCGCTTATTGGAGGAGCGGGGAAGACTCTGTCGGTCGCTGCGGTCGCAATGATCGTCGGTGGCTGTTCCAATGCGGCAACCGCCAATGGCAGCGGAGATACAGCGCAGGACGTATCGTTGCTCAACGCCGCCATTGCGCTCGAACACGAAGGTATTGCCGCCTATCAGATTGCCGCAACCAGCGGACTGCTCGATCCCGCTGTCGTCGATATCGGGGTAACATTCCAGGGCCACCATAAAGGCCATCGCGACGAACTGGAAAAAGCTGTGAGACAACTGGGAGGAACGCCTGTGGCGGCGAAAACGGACGCCGAATATGCCGAGGCCCTGAATGTTGCATCGTTGAAAAACCAGGCCGACGTCCTGCGTCTCGCGCTCGGTCTGGAGCGCGGCGCGGCGAACGCCTATCTGGGTCTTATCCCCTCGCTGGGCGTCGACTTTCATCAAGTTGCCGCCCAGATGGCGGGTGACGAGGCGTTCCATGCCGCGATTCTGGGCAATGCGCTGGGCGAACCCATTCCGAAAGCCGCTTTGATATTCGGATAAGACAGCCATCATGCAAGCAGGTATCATGAAATGAATATTCGACCGAAGATCGCGCTGGGGTTGATTGCGGCTATCGCAGCATTCATCGTTGTGCAGAGCCCTACGGAGCGCGCCGTTTCAATGCCATCGGCCTCTGTCGCTGTTCATGATAGCGCTCCGGTCGAAGCCCAATTCATTCCTGTATCCGCCTTGATGTCCGGCCGTGCTGTCATGTCCGGAAAACAACTGTACACCCGCCGGTGCGGGGCCTGTCATTCGGTTGATCAGAACCGTGTCGGGCCCCGCCATCGCGGCCTATTCGGACGGAAGGCGGGAACCGTTCCTGATTATCGTTATACCAAGGCGCTCAAGCAGCTCAATCTGAGATGGAACGAGAAAAATCTGGATCGCTGGCTCGCCAATCCCACCGCTGTTGCGCCGGGAACCGCGATGGGATTCCGCTTGAAAGATCCGGTGGAACGGAAACAGATCATCGCCTATCTCAAATCCCTTTCCAAATGATCCGGCCTGGATGCTAACCGCATCAGCGCGCAAACGCTTTGCGAAAGATCAGGCCTGTGAGCCTGAAACAAATCTGGTCAGTGGATCCACGCAGGTGGATCACTTGCGGGAAAAGACTCTCTTGATGCTTCATCAATCCGGTCAGAGGTCAATTTATGTTCGATGATCGCAGTCGCCTGCCGAACCAGTTCGCTGGTCAGTACCTTCAACTGATAGGGACTGTTCAAATCATCTGACGGATATTCATTCTTGCTGAGAAACTGGCGGACGATTTTTCGGGAAATATCGTCTACATTCCCAGCGCCATCAAAATATCGCTTTGCTGCAAGTCTTGCCGCAACAGCCATATCCATACATCGGGTTGGCGTTTGATCAGATTTCCGTGTTGCCGGGATTCCCATTTCCTACTCGATTACCGTTTCATTGAACCTTCACATTGCGAATAAACTCTGACGTATGATGCCCGCCCGCCGGTGCGTCTGTTTGTCTCGGCCTGTTATCATAGCATCAATCTATCCGGGGCAGAATTGAAAACTGATGATAGGGCGGCGGGCTTGAGAGCGTCCACTCGAGTGTCGTTGCACCAGGCCCCCACGGATTGGCAGGGGCATAGCGTCTGCCCATAAACGAGACCGCCATGTTCAGAAAAAAGAAAAGCATACCAACGAGCAGGACCCCGTATCCCAGAGACGCGATATAATTCCAGAATTCATAGGCAGCCGGATAGTCCGGTATCCGGCGTGGCATTCCTTGCTGCCCCAGAAAATGCATCGGGAAAAACAGAATATTCACGCCCACAAAAAAGAACCAGAAATGCAATTTCCCCAGCAACTCATTGTACATGCGCCCCGACATTTTGGGGAACCAATAATAGAATCCGGCAAAAATTGCGAAGACCGCGCCAAGAGACAGCACGTAGTGGAAATGAGCGATCACATAATATGTATCGTGCAACGCATCATCTATTCCGCCGTTCGCAAGCACAACTCCGGTTACGCCTCCGATGGTAAACAGGAATATGAAACCAAGCGCCCAGAGCAGTGGCGTTTGGAAACTGATCGAACCTCCCCACATCGTCGCCAACCAGGAGAAAACCTTGATCCCGGTTGGGACAGCGATTACCATGGAAGCGGCCGTGAAATATAGTTTAACGTTCACCGACATACCGGTGGTAAACATGTGATGCGCCCAAACCACAAAACCGATCACGCCGATCGCGACCATCGCATAGGCCATGCCGAGATAACCGAACACGGGCTTGCGGCTGAATGTAGAAATAACCTGACTGACCATGCCAAAGCCGGGCAGGATCATGATATAGACTTCTGGATGACCGAAAAACCAGAACAGATGCTGATAGAGTACCGGATCTCCGCCGCTCGCCGAGTCAAAAAACGCCGTGCCGAAATTGCGATCCGTCAGCAGCATCGTGATAGCAGCCGCAAGCACGGGAATCGACAACAGCAGCAAGAAAGCGGTGACCAGAATAGCCCAAACAAACAGCGGCATTTTGTGCAGGGTCATGCCGGGTGCGCGCATATTGGATATAGTGGTGATGAAGTTTATTGCGCCGAGAATGGAAGATGCGCCGGCAATATGGATCGACAAGATTACCATGTCCACGGCCGGCCCGGTAGAACCTGCGGTAGCCAAAGGAGCGTATAAGGTCCATCCTGTTCCAGCCCCCAGGCCGGTCCCTCCCGGCACAAAGACGGACCCTGACAGCAAGCAGAATGCCGGTACCAGGAGCCAGAAAGAAACATTGTTCAACCGGGGAAAAGCCATATCCGGTGCGCCAATCATGATCGGTATAAACCAGTTGCCGAAACCGCCGACCATTGCCGGCATGAGCACGAAGAAGATCATGATCAGGCCATGAGTCGTAACCAGCACATTCCACAGATGGAGCGCCTCGGTATAATCGCCACTGGCCACCCAATGCGTCAAATATTGGATCCCGGGATGAGCAAGCTCAAGGCGCATCAGGCCGGAAATAGCGCCCCCCACGATTCCGGCAAATATTGCGAAAATCAAATATAGCGTTCCGATATCCTTGTGATTGGTGGACATGAACCATCTTTGCATGAAAGCGGGCCTGCGTTCATCGATCGGCGGGTGGAACCCGTCATGTAACAGTTCATTCGTCAACGCCAATTCTGCCTCCTCACGCCTCTGGAGAGCAAATCAGGTGCCAATCGACACCAAGCTGGCTTGCCCGAAAGAGACACTCTGGAGCCATCCAGAAACCCAATCGGTACGGTCTATGAAAAGCTCAGTTTCTGGTTTGAATTTATCATAAGGATCAAGCCGACCGAAACGCAATTTTCTGCTGCTTTACCCCAATTATATTGATGGATGATTGGTGCAGAGATTCTAGCTGGCATCCAATATTCGGGTGGTTTCCGCTATATTGGCAACATGGTTGTCGCGCATCATCTGTAAATCGGCACGCAATTCGGCGTCTGTCGTGCTGCTCAGGAGAACGTCCAGTTTGCGAACGACCCACGCCTGGCCACGATTGAGAAATTCCAGCCTCTCGCGGATATCATCAATGGCTATCGACTTGTCGAAAAAATCCCCGCACTGCAGAGACGCTGTGCCATTCCGTTTTTCGATATGGCGTGTCAGCATGTCGCACCAATGGGCCTCGTCATGTTTGAGCATGACGAGAAATTTCTTGAGATCACCCGATTGGACTTCCTTGTCCGTAAAAATGGCGACCCGGGTGCCGGCGCGCTCGGCTTCCAGCAACAGGTTAAGGGCGTCAAGCAGTCCCGGATGGGTGAGCGGAGAGCCATCCGCTCCATACTCGGTGCTGTTTGGCGGTGAATCACTATTGCTCATCTCGAAATCTCCGATGCGATCCGCAATCCGCGACGGATACGGGCCATGACTTCCATATTGGCGGTAGAGGAATGAACGACATAAGCCGAATATGAGAATTGCGGACTATCCGGAAGCAGTGC
This sequence comes from Parasphingorhabdus sp., assembly GCF_048267785.1. GTDB lineage: Bacteria > Pseudomonadota > Alphaproteobacteria > Sphingomonadales > Sphingomonadaceae > Parasphingorhabdus. Next base: position 100,004 of record NZ_JBLWWU010000001.1, read on the forward strand.
AAGTCGGCCCTCCTCCAGATGAGGCTGAACAGATCCCTTGCGAAAATAGCCGCTGCCGCCTGTGGCCAACAGATAATCAAGTGCCAATGGCCCATAGCTGACGGAAACCACCGCATTGGGCATATCCGGAAACGCGGAGCGATAGCTGGCGGCGAATTCTTCACCCCAGTCAATTTCAATATAGTCTTCGGGTGTCAAATCCTGATCGATGGGCGTGGTCCGCACATGCACAAGTTTCTCCTCGAACAAAAGCTCGGCAATCAAACCGGGTCTGTGCGGGGCGGCGTAAACGACAGCGACATCCAGGGACCCATCCTGCACTTGTTCAATCAGCTGTTCCGATTGTTCGATCCGGATCCGCATGGCTATCTCCGGACACTCGCGGCGCATCCCCAAAAGAAAGTGACGCAGCAACGGACTCCACAAACTTAGTTCCGCCCCTACGGAGACCACCGTATCGCGCCCTGGAGGCAAAGCGACTGCGCGCTGGGCGCTTTCCCACACTTTGACCAAGGTGGTGGCGAAACGGAAAAAATTCTCCCCGGCGGGGGTTAACTTGGCACCGGCTTTGCTGCGCACAAAAAGCGGTCGATCGAGCTGTTCTTCCAATACCCGTATGCGGGCGCTAATTGCGGTTTGCGTCAAATTGAGATTGGTGGCTGCATTCACGAAACTTCCGGTTTTCACCACTTCCAGAAAGGTTCGGGCTACGACAATATCCATTGCACAAATCCCCTCCTATTCAGGGCCGCGTGTATCGATTCCATATCCTTGCCCGGCGATATAACGGCTGCGCTTTTTACAACCCCCATTGCTCCAACTTTCCTACCAGATATTCGTGGCATGATATCTGACGATTTTAGAATAGCAAAGCGCGTGTCGTCACTGCTTGGCTACGGCCCCCGCCCGATCGATTGTGTCATCGGCTTGTGAACAGATATCGCATTCGGGATATCTGTTTTGATATGCTTGCAATCACGACAGACAATCACAACGGTGCTGCTGGAACTGCGGAACTACCGGTGGTGCCAGGCGCCCGAACCGGCCCGCAAAGCGGTCGCAACAAACCATCTTCGATCGCATATATCCAGCCATGGAGTTCGAGGGATGCCCCCTGACTCCATGCGGCGCGAACGATTGGATTGGCCGCCAGCGCCTCTACCTGGGCAAATATATTCTGTTCGCATAAAGCATTGGCAGACAATTGGCCGCCATCTTCCTGGCACGAATGGCGGTACAATGTCCGCACAGGTGCAAGCCAATGGCCAATCGCGTCTTCGCTATCAACATTCATTGCGGCCTCTATCCCGCCGCAGCCATAATGGCCGACCACCATGATATGCTGCACGCGGAGCACGTCGACGGCAAATTGCAGGGCAGCAGCGAAACTGCGATCCGAGGCCGACGCCAAATTGGCCACATTGCGGTGGACAAACATTTCGCCCGGATCAAGATTGACAATTTCGGTCGCGGGCACACGGCTGTCTGAACAGCCAATCCAGAAATAGCGCGGTCGTTGCTGATCGACGAGACGATCGAAAAACCTTGGGTCGGTGAGGGTCTTCGATGCCGCCCATGCGCGGTTTCTACCGAATAACGTCAAAAGACTGTAGTCGTCAGACATCACGAAATTTGCGCGCGTTGGGCCTTTCACAAGCTTGTTGCTCATTCGTTGGCAGACTGCAAATCAACGATCCGCAAATATGGCTTGAGTGTCTTGTACCCCTGCGGAAACTGACGGGCAGCCTCTTCTTCTGACATTTTTGGAGAAATTACGACCGCTTCTCCCGGCGCCCAGTTCACCGGGGTTGCAATGCTGCGCGCATCCGTGAGCTGAAGGCTGTCTATGGCGCGAAGTATTTCGTCAAAGTTCCGCCCTGTGCTGGGCGGATAGGTGAGAATCAGACGAACCTTTTTTGCAGGATCGATTACAAAGACCGAGCGAACCGTCACATTTGGATCGCTATCGGGATGGATCATGTCATAGAGAGCGGAAACCCGTCCATAAGGATCGGCGATCATCGGAAAATCAAGCTTAGCGCCCTGCGTTTCCGCAATATCCTCTTCCCATTTATGGTGCGCCTCGACCGGATCAACTGACAGGCCGATGGGCTTTACGTTGCGCTTGTCCCACTCGGGCCGAAGCTTTGCCACCTCACCAAGTTCGGTCGTGCATACCGGCGTAAAATTCTTGGGGTGGCTGAACAACACGCCCCAGCTATCACCTAAGCAATCGTGGAAGCTGATACGTCCATGGGTACTGTCTTGTTCGAAGTCGGGGGATATCTGCCCAAGCTGTATGGTCATGGAGACTCCTTTCATGCGTTTGAGAATATTTTTGCACACATCATGATCCACACTCAAACGAATGATATTGCGTTTCACCCCATATTTTTTTGCTATTATTTGAATCTGTCTGGAACCCTGATGTCCGATTGACGCGCAGCCGGAGAATAATGGAAATCAACAATTTCGTTGTTGGTTGTCCGAAAAATTTTAAGGATGTCCGCCAGGGCATTTTAGTATATGATTTGGCTATTCAACACGCTTTAAAAAGAAGAAACTCATGGAGACGCCTTATCCTGTTCTTGTTCGCGCAATGACCGGCGCGGAAATAACGCACAGCGATGTTCATCAGATGGTCGCTCGAATAGAAAGAGAGATTGATGGCGATGGTGACGCAATGATCACATCTGCAAGGCGGCGGCAGGCAACAGCGATAGCCTTGGCGTTCTTCAATTCTTCCATTTAGAAAAATAGACGTTTTAGACCTTTGGCTTGTAGCGGAGCCACGAGAGCGATCCGCATAATGCGGCCAGAATGGTGAGGTTGACAATTTCCGGAACCACCGCGCTCAGATCGACAGAATGAATTTTCCAATGTCATCGACGTGACACATCGCGCTATCGATTTTTGGCAAAGCCGCATCGACATTGTTCAACAATATCGGGAATTCTGTGCAACCAAGGACCACGGCTTGCGCACCTTTGGATTTAAGATCGTCGATCAATCCCAGAAAATAATCTCGTGCTTCAACGGAAAAAACGCCACGCGACATTTCTTGATACAGGAACGATTGGACTTTCCATCTTGCTTCCATTTCAGGGACGATAACATCAACTGAATATCGGTCTTCCAGCCTTGACCGGATAAAATTCCCCTCCATCGTATAACGTGTCCCGAGCAGGCCGATTTTTCTGTAGCCCATCTTGCCAATATATTTTCCAACAGAATCGCCGATGTGGAGGACCGGTATGTCCAGATGATCCTGTACATCCTCGTATATTTTGTGAGGTGTGTTTGCACAAAAGGCCAGGCCCTCACATCCAACGGATTGCAGTTCTTTTCCGGCTTCGATTAATATGCTGGCAATTGTTTGCCAGTCGTCTGCCTTTTGAAGATCGTGAATTTCCTTTTGATTGAGGCTTACAACGCAAAGGCGGGGATTAACATTGTCATTGAAGTGCCGATTCACTTCCTTGTTCAATTCGCGATAATAGTCGATGGTGGAAAGCCACGACAGTCCTCCGACCAGACCAAATTTCCTCATGATTTCCGTCCCCGAGATCGTTGCATTTCCTGTTTTGTTAGCCTGCAATTTTTACCGGCACAAAATAATATCGGGACAAACCGCCCGAGGTCTGTCGACGCGATCGGAGAAGAGGCCAAAAACTATTGCTCAGTTTCGTGCAAATCGGGCGGCATAGCGTCCTTGGCGCGATGCCCCGCCAATATCAGGACTGCGGCGATAAGCCCGCCGTTGACCAGCAGACCCAGCGCACCCGATATGGGGTCCTGAATAAGGGAGACCACGAACAGGGCACTCGCGAAAAGAATCACAAATCCGACCGAGAACGGATAAAGCGGAACCCGGAAAGGGCGCGCCAAGCCCGGTTCCCGGCGGCGAAGAATCACGAGCGCAACCATAACCACGATCAATGCAAGTATCGTTGAGGGTGCCTGCATCGAAACCAAGGTGAGATAAGTGCCTGTCACAAGAAACACGCTCGCGGCGAGGGCGATCGCAAGCATTGCGAACAATGGAGTGCCACGGGGATCCACATAAGCCATTGGCGCCGGGAACAAGCCCGCGCGCGCCAGTGAAAAGAGCAGCCTGCTTGCTGAGACAAGCATATAGTTCGCGATCGCAGCGACAGAGATCACGCTGAAAACAGCAATTGCGACATCAGCGGTTTCACCGATCGCGAGGCCTGCCGCATCGGCCACCGCGAGTTCCGATCCCGCCATAGCGGCAGTGCCGAGCGTGTGGACGAGGGCAAAATTCACCAACAGGTAGATCCCGGTGATTGCAACTATGCCGAAGACGAGCGACCGTGGTATATTGCGTCCCGGGTCATCCACTTCTTCGGCAAAAAACACTACATTTTGCCAACCGTTGAAAGTATTCCAGATCACGATCAACGCGGTACCAATCGCGATCCAGTCGCTGCGAAGAAAGGCCGGGGGGTGCGTCGGAGGCACGGCGCCGGGGCTGGCCAATAACGCAATCACGAGTGCGATCAGCACGCTGCCCTTGAATGCAGCAAAACCAACTTGCAAACCGCCCGAAACACGCGTGCCCAACGCGTTCACCATGCAAAAGCCCGCAAGCGCAAGCAGACCGAGACCTTGTGGGCCAAAGCCGCTGTCGGAAACGCCCAATCGAATCAGGAATTCGCCGATAACGAAGGAGAGAATGGAGAGAGAAAGAAGTGATCCGAATAGTCCGGCCAGACCTACGGCGACCCCCACGCGCGGGCCGATCGCCCGCGCAACGTATGCATAAAAGCCGCCGGCGCGCGGAATAGCCGCCGCCAATTCGGCGTAACACATCCCGGCGATCAAAACGAGCAGTCCGACACCCGCCCACAGAGCAAAAATAAGCACAGGCGATCCGGTCGACGCCGCGACCACTCCCGGACTTCGAAGAATTCCCTGACCAATGACGCCACCGACGACAGCCGCAAGGCCGAAAGCGAGGCCAAGAACACGCAGTAACCTACCTTGCTTCAACATTGCCTCTTCCCCCCGGACAAAAAAGCCACCTCAATTGCACGTCCGCTATGCAGTAACGGTGGCGCCGCAACATAGCCAGTCCTGACGCGGTCATTGAAAGCAGAATATTGTTCATCATCTTGCCGGGTAAAAAACTGATCATGATCCCCTTTTTCCAGGGCGTTCGAATTTCCACTTGGTTTGCTCTGCCGCAAAGTTATAACATTGGCCAACCTGAAAGCCACAGCCACAAAGGATCATATATGACAAAGATGAAGACTCACGGCCTCGCGCTGTTTGCCGTATTGCCGCTGCTGGCGATGACCGTACCGGTACAGGCCCAGTCGGTCATTGGATCGGGCGTTCCGGCGAGTACGACCGGGAACAGCCAGGAACGGCCAATCGGGTTCACAGAGCAAATACCCGCAACTACTGCGCTTGTCATCCTGACCCGAAGCGCGGAGTTGCCTGATGTAGCGGGCCTTTCCGAGGCGGAGCGCAACGCGGTGGAGGCGGCCCTTGCCGCCGAGGGATTTAAAGGAAACCAGGGTCAAAGCCTGAAGCTCAGGGGCATTGGGGAGCGCCCGTTGATAATGATTGTCGGAGCTGACCAGCCCGATGAGCGGGGTCCTGACTGGCGAGGAGCCGCAGGCAGCGCCGTCCAAAAATTGATGAAGGAGGAGGCTGAGCTGACCGTTGTCGGCGCACCTGATCCCGCAGCAATGGCGGACGCAGCGCTCGGGTTGGCGCTGGGCCAATACCGGTTTGATCGTTATCAATATGACGTTGAAAAGCGTCCGGCCAGCCAGAAGGTGACGATTGCAGGCAACGGAGCGAGCGAGGCACAAACGCTTTGGAATGGTCGAAACAGGAATCTCGCCGAGGGGGTACGCTTTGTCCGCGATCTGCAAAGCGAACCGGCCAACGCACTCTATCCGCAAAGTTTCGTGGAACGCACACGTGCGGCCTTTGCAGGCATCTCAAACGTGAGCATCGAGATTCTTGATGAAGAAGCGATGCGGAAACTCAATATGGGCGCCATTGTTGGCGTTGGCCAAGGCAGCCCGCGCGGGTCGCGGATGATGATCGTCAGCTATCGCGGCGCAAGCGGGCCTCCGCTAGCGCTCGCAGGAAAAGGAATAACTTTTGATACGGGCGGTATATCACTGAAATCCAATACCGGCATGTGGGCGATGAAGGCGGATATGTCAGGAGCCGCTGCCGTGATGGGGGCAACATTATCCCTGGCCAAAAGCCGTGCGCCGGTAAATGTCGTAGCGGTCGCAGCCTTGGCCGAAAATATGCCCGGTGCCAATGCGCAGCGCCCTGGTGATGTTGTCCGCACCTATGGCGGCAAGACGGTGGAGATTCTTAGTACCGATGCCGAGGGTCGGCTGGTGCTGGCCGATGCGGTGCAATATGTAGCGGATCGCTACAAACCATTTGCGCTGGTTGATATTGCGACGCTGACCGGTTCGGTCGGCCGGGCATTGGGCGACCAATATGCCGGACTGTTCGCTCGCGAAGATTCTGTGGCAGACCAGTTGATGAACGCTGGGGAGAAAAGCGGAGAGCATCTATGGAGATTGCCGCTCCATCCAGCCTACGCGAAAGCCGTGCGTTCGGACATTGCTGATGTAAAAAATTCGGGCGTCACTGATGCGCCTGGTGCCAGCGCCGGCGCGCATTTCATTGGCTATTTTATCGATGAATCGCTGCCTTGGGCGCATCTCGATATTGCCGGTGTGGATTGGTATAGTTCCGCACGACCGCTGACGCCCAAAGGCGCGTCCGGATTTGGTGTGCGTCTGCTGGATCAACTCGCTCGTGATTGGAAACCGGAATAGCTATACATGCCAAATAGAAACCCTATGCCATTATGCGAGAAGATTGTCGGGACGGAATCGGCGGGGAATGCAAGAGGAACCGCAAGGGATGGCCTTCGTGCGGTGAGTGAACCACGCACTGACACAGAGTGAAGCTCTTTAGCACGGTTGGTCTGGTTGCCGTGGGCTGACAGAAATACAGATTGTTAAGCGACTCCCGCAGGACATACTGCGGGAGTCGATGACCTCTTAGAAATCGAATGTAGCAGACGCCTTGAACGTGCGCGGTGCGCCAAGCGCCAGATCCGGGCGGAACGTATCGAAAGCCGACGCCCAATAGGCCTTGTTGGCCACATTATCGATGCTGAGCCGCAACGTCAGCGGATTTTCGCCCACCAGCGTTACGTAACGCGCTCCGATATCGAACCGCGTCCAGGCATCAAGGAACAATGTATTGGTAATGTCGGCAGGCTGCTCGCCGGTATGGACCACACGACCGGTCAGCGTCAGCGCGGGCACAAAGGGCACGTCCCATTCGACATTGGCGTTGAGCAGAAATTCCGGGACGCCCACCGCGTTATTGCCTTCGTTGACGCCGTTCTGCGTCTGCCGCAATTTGGCGTCGATCACCGAACCACCGGCGATCAGGCGCAAACCCTTGGTGACTTCACCTGCGAGGGTGAACTCTATCCCCCGATTGCGCTGGATCCCGAAAGGCCCAAATTCCAGCATTGTTGAATCCGCCGGATCGAGACGGAGAATAGCCGTTTCCCGATCTATCTGGAACAGCGCCAGCGTCAGGTCCATCGGACCAAGGGCGAGCTTGCCTCCAATCTCATATTGCTCAGATACGTAGGGCGAGAGCACTTCACCGGCATTGCTGACCGGCAGCGCTGCGCCGCCATTGGGGTTGGCACCACTGACAGGCGCGCTTGCGCCCTGTACTAGAGATTCGATACGATTGGCGTAGAGCGACAGCCCCTCGACCGGCTTGACCACCAGGCCAAATACCGGTGTCCAGGCATCTTCCTTATATTCACCTGTCAGCGCCTCGGTAAAAGCAGAGTAGGATTTCGAACGAATTTCCTGCAGACGCACGCCGGCGGTGAACATCACACGGTCGTCCCAGAAACCGACCGTGTCGGAAATAAACGCGCTCCGCAGGCGGGTCCGCGAAATCGGGAACGGATCATCTAGGTTGCCGCCGACAAAGGAGACGGTCGAAGACCGCGTTACCTCGATCGGGTCGTAGAGATTGTTAAGCTCGGGTGAGACGGTGTAAAATTCATAGGCATTCCGGTTCACCAGCCAGTTCATCGATCCGCCGAAATTGATCTCGTTGGAAATCCCGCCGGTCTCGAACCGGGCGCGCAACCCCGCAGTGGCCGCTTCATTATTGTCGGTGCGCGGGATATAAGAACTGGTGACCGAAATATCGCCAGTGGTCGCATCGAGGAGCAATGGCGTGCTGTATACGCCCTCTTCCGATCCGTCGCGCGCGCCGAAGGCAGCGTATATCATCACATTCTCCGCAATATCATATTCGGCGCGGAACTGGCCGAAGATATCGCGAAGCGTTGTATATTGCCAAGGCTGGCCGAAATTCGTGCTGGCGTCGGGTTCGTCGGGGATCACGTTGACGCCGGATACCCGCAATTTCGGACGGAAGTGCGCGACCTTTATCCGCTGGTAAGCGAGATCGAGCGAAAGGCGCAGCGGGCCGGAATCATAGTCGATTGCACCACCCAGCACATAGGTGCTGCGAAACTCGTCGTCGACCGAGACATCGCCGCTCCGAACCGCACCATTGACGCGGATGCCCCATTCACCATCGACGCCCAGTCGGCGACCAATATCGAAGCTGCCGCCGACATGTTCGGATGCTGTATATCCTACAGTCGCACGGGTCGTGTCACGATCATTGGCGCGTTTGGGAATCAGATTGACGCTACCGCCAATCCCCGAGCCGCCTGGTGCTGCTCCGTTGAGGAACGCACTGGAGCCATTGAGCACCTCCACCGATTCATAGAGTTCGGGCGCCGCCAGCTGGCGCGGCATGATACCGTACAGGCTGTCATAACCGATATCGTCACCGCCAAGCGTGAAACCGCGAATATTGAACAGTTCGCCTGCGATGCCAAAACCGGTCGTCGTCCGGATGGTCGGATCATTCTCGAGCACTTGACCGAGCGTTTGTGGCTGCTGGTTGAGGATCAAGGCAGAATTGTAACTGCGTACACTGAAGGGCAAGTCTTCGGCAGGCTTGTCGCCCAACACACCGGCGCTGCCGCTTTGGCTCACGCCGGTTTGGTTATCCCGCTGCGCGGTGACGATGATCAGGTCTTTGTCAGCCTGGGGTCCCTGAGCGAATGCAGGGAAGGCCAGCGCAAGCGCTGTGGCACTGACGGTGAACTGAAGCGCGGTACGCGCAGGTTTGTGATTCATTATTCAACTCCCTCAAAATATAATCTGGAATTATCAGCTACGCCGAGTCCGCATCGCCCAAACCAGGGCGGCGATCGGCGCTGCCAGCCCCAGCCAGGACAGACCATCGCGCCAGCCATCCCCGGTCAGGGCGATCACCAGGCCGACAATGCCGAGCAGGAAGATGGCTGCCGGCCATGCGAAGATTGCGCGGAGCGACAGGCTGTGCTGTTTGCGTTTGATCATTCTGCCGCGACCGCCATCTGCTCAAGCTTGCGAAGATGCGCCCGCGAAGAGGGCTCGCCTTTCACCAGCCAGAGATAGAGGCCACTGGCCAGCACCACGATGGTGAACAGCGTCAGCACCGCCCACAGTAGTTTGAGAGGCAGTCCACCGTAGTCGCCGAAGTGCAGTGGACGCGAGAGCGAAAGCGCCTGATAATACCATGGCATCGGCCTGGCATCGGTGAACGTCCCGGTCTCTGCATCAATCAGGGCGGGAGTCAGTAACCGCTCAGTCAGCGGCGTATCGCCCTGGAAAAACACGGCATAATGATGTTTCGAGCTGAAGGTTCCGCCGGGAAAGGCGATGAATTGCGGGTTGTTACCCGGCAGCACAGCTCGGGCCTGCGCCATGGCATGATCGAGCGACCCGTAACGCTCCGGTGGCAGTGCTTCGCGCCCGGCATATTCGATGGTCATATCAGCCAGTTCATTTGCCTGCCAGATATCCTCGATCGGCGTCGACAGCGCATTGATCACGCCGGTCAGGCCGACAACCAGCATCCAGGCCAGCGCGACAATGCCCAGCAGGTTGTGATAATCGAGCCATTTGAGACGGGGGCTGCGCGATACGCGCAAGGTCCCGAAATCGAGTTTGCGCATGAACGTCGCGTAAAGCACCACACCGGATATCAGGGCAACGGTGAACAATATTCCGATCACCGCGAGGAAGAGCATGCCCGGCAAGCCCAGAAACATATCCGTGTGCAATTGCAGCAGGAAGTGCATCACACCACCATCACTGTCCGCTGCGACGCCGATTTGTTGGCCGGTAGAGCGATCAAATGACTGGATGGTCATTTCCGCTCCTGGCGAATTCGGTCGCGGGGCCGTTGTGATGGTCATGGATGGCTGTTCATTGTCGAAGGCCATGTAAACCGGCACCTCACCGGGACGGAGAGCCAGCGCGCGGCGCATCATTTCATCGAGCGGGAGCAGGCCCTCCGCGTCGCTGGACGAACCCACATCAGGCATGCCATATTCAGGCTGCTCTTCGGTCAGCAGGTCAATTTCATCATGAAATATAAGCGGCAGACCGGTCATACAGAGCATTAACAGGAACACCGTGCAGAGCAGGCTGGTCCACTTGTGCGCCAGAAACCAGAGCCGGATCGCTCTTTGTGTCAAATAAAAAGTCCTTGTTGCAATCGATTATCATTAGCCTTTATCGATCGGTTTCATTGGTTGCAAGAATGAAATTTTTGCGCTGATCCAACTTTGTATGTTCCCCCCAACGGTTGGCCAACGGTGTGACAGGGGAGCCGAGCGGTACCATTCCTTAGTAGTCAAACCGCTCGCAACAGGGTTCCGCTTTTGTCATGCCGAGTCCTGTGATCCGGTCCGGCAGGCCGGTCGCCAGCCCGCCCCAAATCGGATTGTCACCCATATTCTGTTGCAGCCAGAGAGGAAGAAACATTTCGACAAAATTACGCTGTCTATCTGCGCTATATGGCGTGTCTGCGCACATTTTTCGTCTCAAAACGCCGGAAGTTCAAAATTCTGAAACGGTGGTGAAATTGTTTAATAGCAAAAACAACAGCTATGTTGCACTGCAACATCTCATAGGTTACCCGCAATATGAACAAGTTTTCAAAACCGATAATCATTCATTGGAATCGTCCATGGCTTTCGCATTCCCCGTTTACCTATCCCGGCGCGTTCGGCCTGTTCTGGGATTGTTTGCGCTGCTGCTGGTAGCGGCTTGTGGCGAGACAGCACCGCCGCCGCCACCTGCAAATATAGTTTCGGTAGCCTTGCCGCTGCAACGGGAAGTTGTTGACTGGGACGAATTCATCGGCCGGTTCGAAGCGATCCAGGACGTTGAAATCATGCCGAGGGTGAACGGCACTATCGAGAAAATATCTTTCCGCGAAGGGGTCGAGGTCAGCAAGGGTCAAGTCTTGTTCGTCATTGATCAAAGAACGTTTCGTAATTCGGTGGCTGAGGCACGAGCCGCTCTCGACGAGAGCAAGGCGACCGTTGCCAACGCCCGCACCGAGATGGAGCGCGCCAGGGAATTGCTGGCCTATGAGGCAGTGAGCAAGGAAGAATTTGAACAGAAGCAGGCGACCTATCGCAGCGCCGTAGCCCAGCGCAGTGCAGCGCAGGCACGGCTGGATAACGCACGGCTGCAACTATCCTATACCACCGTCCGTTCGCCCATCAGCGGCCGGATATCGGACAAGCGCGTCGCATTGGGCGATACGGTTATCGCGGGGCAGACCGTGCTGACCCGTGTTGGCACGGTCAACCCGATCTATTTCAGCTTCGAGGGGGCCGAAAGCTTTTACCTCAAATATATTCGCCAGGATCAGCGGGGTGAACGGCGGTCGTCGCGCTATGCCCAGAATCCGATCGAAATCCAGTTGGCCGACGACAGCGGTTATAACTGGCGCGGGCGCATGACTTTCGTCGATTCCGCCATTGATCCGGATTCCGGGACAATCAGGGCCCATGCCGAAGTCCAGAACCCCGATGGATTCCTGGTTCCCGGCATGTTTGGACGCGCACGATTGCTCGGCTCCGGAACCTATCAAGCGATGCTTGTGCCCGACGAGGCGCTGATTACCGATCAAACTCGAAAATTGCTTTACGTTGTCGGAAAGGACAAAAAAGTTACCCAGCGGGTCGTTGAGGTCGGACCGATGGTGGAAGGTTTGCGGGTCATCCGCGACGGGCTTGCACCAACCGAAAAAGTGGTACTCGACGGTCTGGCCGCGCTGCGGCCGGGGATGGAAGTCAAGGCCAAGCTGACCCAGATCAAGCCGCGCTCCGACAATACGGCACCGGTATCGATCCCTGCGAAAGCACCGTCCCCCACCGAAGCAACGCCGGCGGAGTAAGGAATGAAATTTTCCCATTTCTTCATCGACCGACCAATCTTCGCAGCGGTCCTGTCTATCCTGATCGTTATTTTCGGGATCGTCGCCTATCCCAGCCTGCCTGTGGCGCAATATCCCGAAATCGCTCCGCCGACCGTAGTGGTCAGCGCCAGCTTCCCGGGCGCGACGTCGGAAACCCTGGCCGAAACAGTGGCAGCACCGCTGGAGGAGTCGATCAACGGCGTCGAGGACATGATCTATATGTCCTCTTCGTCGACTGGCGATGGCAATCTCACGATCACGGTGACCTTTGCCCAGGGCGTGGATATCGACCAGGCACAGGTTCTGGTGCAGAACCGGGTGTCCTCGGCGGAACCGCGATTGCCGACCGAAGTCCAGCAAATCGGTGTTACCGTTCTCAAGAACTCGCCCGATATACTACTGGTTTCAACCTTCTACTCGGGCGACGACTCGTTACCGCAGCAATATGTGTCCAACTATGTGAAGTTGCAGGTCATAGACCGGCTTTTGCGGATTCCCGGAGTGGGCGGCGTACGGCAATTCGGCGGTCGTGACTATAATATGCGGATATGGATCGATCCCGATCGTGCTGCGGCACGCAATCTGACGGTCGACGAGATTACCAGCGCGGTGCGCGCCCAAAACGCACAAGTGTCGGCCGGTTCAATCGGTCAACCGCCATTCAACGAAGGCGGCACCGCCTTCCAGCTCAGCATCCAGACCGAAGGCAGGCTGACCACTCCGGAACAGTTTGGACAGATCATCGTCAAACGGGATGATCAGGGGCGGCTGACGCGATTGGGTGATGTCGCCCGGGTTGAGCTCGGTGCGCAGGACTATAGCGTCAACGCTTATCTAAAGGGACGACCGACCGTCGCCATCGGGATCACCCAGCTCCCAGGGTCAAATGCGCTTTCAACGGCCGAGGCGGTCAAGGCCGAACTCGAGAGGGCGTCGCAAAGCTTTCCGCCGGGAATGAACTACGAAATCCCATATAATCCCACGGAGTATATCGAGGCTTCGATCGAGGCGGTGCAGGATACGTTGATTGAAGCGATCATATTGGTCGCGATCGTCGTGCTTGTTTTTCTGCAAAGCTGGCGCGCAGCGGTCATTCCTATCATCGCCATCCCGGTGTCTCTGATCGGTTCGCTCGCGATGCTCGCGGGCTTTGGCTTCTCGCTCAACAATCTGTCACTGTTCGGCATGGTGCTGGCGATCGGCATCGTCGTCGATGATGCAATTGTCGTAGTTGAGAATATCGAACGGCTGATGGAAGAAAAAGGATTGAGCGCGCTGGAAGCGGCGCATGAAACAATGGACGAAGTCTCGGGCGCGCTGATTGCCATCGCACTGGTTCTTGCCGGTGTGTTCATCCCGACTGCGTTCATTCCCGGCATATCCGGTCAGTTTTACCAACAATTCGCCCTGACCATCGTCAGTGCAACGATAATTTCTGCCTTTGTCTCCCTGACCCTGTCGCCGGCCATTGCCGCGCTGCTGCTGAAACCAAGAGGGGATGCGGAGCCGGAGGAAGGATGGCGCGGATTTCCTGGGCGTTTTTCCCGTAGATTCAACCGCGGTTTCGACAGTCTTTCGCAACGTTACGGCAGGTTCACCTCGCGTGCAGTGCGCATGCTGTTGATCGTCTCGGTGGTTTATGCCGTGTTGATCGGGCTGACCGCATGGCGCTTCAACGACACGCCGACCGGCTTCATCCCTCCACAGGATCAGGGTTTTCTGATCGCTGTCGTGCAAATGCCGCCCGGAGCATCATTGCAGCGCACCGATGAAATATTGGCTAAAGCGCAAGAGGTCGCGCTCGCCAACGAATCGGTCGAGGCGACGGTTGCCTTTGCCGGGCTAGACGGGGCGACCTTCACACTCGCACCCAATGCAGGGACCATGTTCATTCCGCTGAAACCGCACGGCGAAAGAGTCGATGCAGATGCGGTCGCTCAGGAATTACGTGGCGCCATGGCATCCATCACAGCGGGAAATGTGCTTATCATTCCACCGCCGCCAGTGAGCGGAATCGGCACCGGAGGCGGCTGGAAAATGATCGTCGAAGATCGCGGGGGCGCCGGATTGAAAACCCTGGAACAGGTAACCATGGGTCTGATGATGGCGGCCAACGGCGAGGAAGGCCTGACCTCTGTATTCACCACCTTCAACACCCGCACACCCCGCCTCTATGCTGATATCGACCGGGAGCGGGCGGAACGGCTAGGCGTTCCGGTCGAGAATATATTCTCGACTCTCGGCACCTATCTGGGTTCGACTTTCATCAATGACTTCAACTATCTCGGGCGGACCTTTCGTGTCACCGCACAGGCAGACGCGGCGCACCGCGACCAGGTAAGCGATATCGGTCGGCTGAAGACCCGGTCGGCGGCGGGCAAGATGGTGCCCCTTGATGCGGTAATGACACTGAAGGATGATAGTGGTGCCTATCGGGTTGTGCGCTACAATCTCTATCCCTCGGCCGAATTGCAGGGTGATACGGTTAGCGGCTATTCCACCGGAGAATCGCTGGAGACGATGGAGAAACTGGCGACAGAAATGATGCCCCAAGGCTTTGATTTTGAATGGACCGAGCTGGCTTTTCAGCAAAAGCAGGCTGGCAATACCGGGACCGTCATCTTTGGGCTGGCGGTGATCTTCATTTTCCTGCTTTTGGCGGCGCAATATGAGAGTCTGGTCCTGCCATTGGCAGTCATCATGATTGTTCCCATGTGTTTGCTTGCGGCGATACTGGGGGTCAACCTGATGGGGATGGACAATAATATTCTCACCCAGATCGGACTGGTCGTGCTGATCGGGCTGGCCGCAAAAAATGCGATCCTGATTGTCGAATTTGCCAAGCAGAACGAAGATGCAGGGATGGAACTGCTGGAAGCTTCCCGTCATGCCGGGGCGCAGCGTTT
This sequence comes from Parasphingorhabdus sp., assembly GCF_048267785.1. GTDB lineage: Bacteria > Pseudomonadota > Alphaproteobacteria > Sphingomonadales > Sphingomonadaceae > Parasphingorhabdus. Next base: position 115,300 of record NZ_JBLWWU010000001.1, read on the forward strand.
GCGACCGATCCTGATGACCTCCTTCGCCTTTATTCTCGGCGTATTGCCGCTGGTGATCGGATCCGGTCCCGGGTCGGAAATGCGACAGGCCCTGGGCGTAGCGGTGTTCTTCGGCATGCTCGGTGTCACATTTTTTGGACTTTTGTTCACGCCGAGCTTTTATGTCATCGCGCGAAAGTTGGGTGATAAACTAGCCCGGAAAAAACCTGCAACTGAAATCCCCCTGGATACCGCTGAGGAGACAGGATCGTGAGAAAATTCGCTGGAATAGCGCTTGCGGTGATGGGGCTTTCGGCTTGTACTGTAGGGCCAGATTATCGGCCACCGTCAGCACTGCCGGACGGCTCCTTGACGTTGACCGAAACGAAGGATAATTCCAATATTGTCTTGGCCGAGCTGCCCGAAAAATGGTGGCAATTGTTTGATGATCCCGTGCTCGACCGATTGATCGACAAGGCGCTGCGCAATAACAATGATTTGCGTATCTCCTCGGCTAATTTACAACGATCGCGCGCATTGCTGGTTGAAGCGGGGGCAGGGCGCTTGCCGGTAACAACTGCCAGTGGATCGGCGACGCGTCAGCGTAGCTCGAGCGCAACGGGTGCTACCAATTCTGCATCAGGTGGACTTAGTCCAGTAACGGTCGATTTCTTTTCGGTCGGATTTGATGCGTCTTACGAAGTGGACGTTTTCGGTGGCGTCAGCCGTTCGATTGAGTCAGCCCGAGCCGATACCCAAGCGATACAGGCGATATTGGATGCAACCCGGGTATCTGTTGTGGCTGAAACCGCGCGGACCTACGCACTGATATGTTCATTTGCCGTGCAGGCAGTGGTGGCGCGAGACACTGCCACTTTACAGGAACGGACACTCGATCTTACCCAGCGCCTCTTGCTTGGTGGACGCGCCAATCGCCGCGATGTCGATCGTGCAACTTTATTATTGGAGCAGGCGCGTGCGCAAGTGCCCCAGTTTGAATCCGAACGCCGTGCGGCGCTATATGCACTTGCCGTATTGACCGGCGATCCTCCGGCCAACGCGGATAGTGAAGCCGCGGAATGCGCGGCATTGCCGCGAATCGAAGCACCTCTTCCGGTTGGCAATGGCCGCGATCTCCTCGCCCGACGTCCTGACGTTCGTCAGGCTGAACGCCAACTTGCAAGTGACGTCGCGCAAATAGGGGTGACGACATCGCAGCTTTATCCTTCAATCACGTTGCTCGGCGGGTTATCGCTTGGTTCGACCGACGTCGGTGATCTGCTCAAGGATGATTCCTTTGGCTATTCCATCGGGCCGTTGATCAGCTGGAATTTCCCGTTCAACAACGCTGCTCGCGCCAGAGTGAAACAATCGGAAGCGATTGCCGATGGTTCGCTGGCACAATTTGATAAAATCCTGTTGACCGCGTTGCAAGAGACCGAACAGGCGTTGGCACGTTTGACCGGCGCAATAGAAAGAGAAAATGCCCTCGACAAGGCGGTGGCTGCCAGCGAAAGCGCCGCTAAAATTTCAAGGCTCCGCTATGATTATGGCGCAGACAGTCTGTTTCAACTGCTCGATTCCGAAAGCGAAAGAGCGCAAGCCCGTGCTTCCGCTGCTGCTGCCGGCGCCGACCGTTTGGCCGCGCAAATTAGTCTATTCAAGGCTCTGGGCGGTGGATGGCAAAATCCGCCAGAAATAATCAACAAAAAATGGGATCGAGAATAGTTCTGTGGTTCAAGAAGATCGTAAATTTATTGCAGTCTTCTATTGAACGAACTTGATATGCAACTTTTCCGCTGTTTTGTCGAACTGACATAATTAAACAATGATGAGTGGCGGACAGGGTGGGATTCGAACCCACGGAGAGCTTGCACCCTCGGCGGTTTTCAAGACCGCTGCATTCGACCACTCTGCCACCTGTCCGCACAACCGATAGGGCCGGGTCGCACGCGTCCTAGCGTTCTCGATTCAAAAGCGCAAAACATTTTGCAAGCGACCGTATAAGGAATCGAAATCAGGCCGGAATTGGGGTTTCGCGGCGAGCGGTTGCGTCTGTGAGATATTTAGGGATTCCCCTCGCACGGGCTTTGTGCGACAACGACCTGACAAAAAGGAAGTATTCATGCGTATCATGACCGCCATCGCACTTTTGAGTATCAGCGTTGCACCACCGATGGAAGACGCCAAAGCTCAAAGCAGCAATTCCAGCTTTGAATCCTACCTGCAGGAAGTCCGGCAGAAATCCTTGCTTGAAGGGGTCCGCGCCGAAACGCTGGATCAGGTCTTGCCAGGGCTGACCTATAATCCGCGGGTGATCGAACTCGACCAGTCGCAGCCCGGTGGCAGTTTCAACAGTGCGATCCCGCCCTTTGCACCCTATCAGCGGCGACATATCACCAGCCAGAGGATCGCGAACGGGAAGGCGGCCTATCGCCGGCTGATGACCAAACTGATTGATGTCGAACGCGAAACCGGCGTGCCGGGGCCGATCATCATGGCAATTTATGGCAAAGAAACAAACTATGGTTCCTACATGGGCGACTTCAATATTCCTCGCTCGCTGGCAACCCTGGCTTATGAAGGCCGGCGGCGTAGCCTTTTTGAACCCGAACTGCTCGCTGTACTGACACTTATCGACAACGGCGTCCCTCAATCCGCTCTTAAGGGAAGCTGGGCCGGAGCCATGGGCATGCCGCAATTTCTGCCCTCGGTCTATTTGCGACTGGCCAAGGATGGCAGCGGCGATGGCTATGCTGATATCTGGAACAACGAATATGACGCGGTCGCCTCGATTGCCAATTATTTTGTCAATGCAGGCTGGCGCAGGGGCGAACCGTGGGGCATTGCTGTCAATGTTCCGTCTTCGCTGGATCGAGCGGCGATCGAAAGCAAGATTGTGCCGACCCGCTGTCCGCGCGTGTTCAATCGTCACAGCCAGTGGAAAAGCATGGCTGAATGGCGGGCGCTGGGCGTCACACCGGCGACCGGACATCGTCTTGACGACAATATCATGGCGACCTTGCTCGAACCCGATGGGCGCGGCAACAGGGCCTATTTGTTGACCGGCAATTACCGCGTCATTCTGGATTATAATTGTTCAAATTTTTACGGGCTAGCAGTGGGGTTATTAGCGGATGAAATACGCAGTTAAATTTGGGATATTGTCGTCTGCGACTTTGGCATTGGCCAGTTGCAGCGGATCTCGCGATTTTGGAAATTTCCCGGAGGGCGTGCCCGCTCCGGGCGGCGCGGGTCAGATCGGTGGAGCGGTTGCCGATTATCCGCAAAAGATCGGCGAACCATATCAGGTCGGCGGCAAAACCTATACGCCAGAAGAAGTCGCGAGCTACGATGAAGTCGGCTATGCCAGCTGGTATGGCGAAGAGCTTTCCGGTAACCAGACCGCCAATGGCGAAGCGTTCAACCCACAGGGAATTTCGGCAGCCCACAAGACACTTCCGCTCCCTACCTACGTCGAGGTTACGGCTCTTGATACAGGGCGGACAATATTGGTTCGGGTCAATGATCGCGGACCTTTTGCCAATGATCGGCTCATCGACCTGTCCCACGGCGCCGCAAAGCAACTGGGTATCGATCAACAGGGGACCGCCGGGGTTCGGGTCCGCAAGGTCAATCCCAATGAACAGGAGCGTGCAGTGCTGCGCGCAGGCGGGGCCGCGAAGGAACGTATCCCTACGCCCGATTCGCTTCTATCGATATTGCGGAAAAACCTGGCCAAGCTCCCAACCCCGGTCACACCGGTTCGACAAGCAGCCGCGTCAGCTTCTGTACCGACGACTAGTCCCACGTCGACGCCTCCACAGACAGCAACAAATCGGGACGGCCGATTCATCATCGAAGGCGGCGGGCGTCCGGGTCCCGTTGAAAATAGTGTTGGCAACAATTATGTCGGCGGCTTGCCGGGATCCTATGTCGTGCAAGTCGCTGCGTTCAGCAGCAAAGCGCGCGCGGACGCCCTAGCCACAAAAATCGGTGCCAAAGTCATGTCTGACGGAACGCGGTCGATATGGCGGGTGCGATACGGACCTTATTCGAGCGAGAAAGATGCGCAGGTCGGACTCGCACAGGCACAGCAGCGGGGTTATAGCGGAGCACGAGTCTTGCGCGCGGACAAATAGCTGTCGGTCGCTGAATATTGATCAGGAATCCTGTCTAAATGAAAAAATATCTTCTGGCATCTTTGCCACTTATCGCGCTGTCATCAATCGTTGTTGCTGCACCCGGTTTTGAGACCGAGGCACCCATTGCCTATATGACGGATCTGTCCTCGGGCGCGGTCCTGTACGAAAAAAATGCAGATAAACAAATCCCCCCGGCTTCAATGGCCAAGATGATGACCGTATATGTAGCATTCGATCTGATCAACAAAGGCAAGCTCAAGCTGGATGACAAGTTTCGCGTTAATGAAGAAACCTGGAAAAAGTGGAACAATCAGGGTTCCACGATGTTTCTGGGCGTGGGCGATCAGGTTAGCGTGAGCGATTTGCTGCATGGAATCGTGACCCTGTCGGGCAACGACGCCTGTGTCGTTCTCGCAGAAGGCATTGCCGGTTCGGAAGAGGCTTTTGTCGGACTGATGAACAAGCGGGCGAAGGAACTGGGCATGTCGAAGAGTCAATTCGGCAACAGCAACGGCTGGCCCGATGAAGGCCGGACCAAAGTTACGGCACGGGACCTTGCAAAACTCGGCTCTGCAACGGTCAATAATTTCCCCAAATTATATGATGCGTTCTACGGCCAGGACGAGTTTTCGTGGAACGGCATCACCCAAAGCAACCGCAACCCGCTGATGGGGAAAGTGGCCGGATCTGACGGATTGAAGACCGGTCATACCGAAGAAGCGGGATATGGCTTCACCGGTTCCGCCGAACAGAAAGGCAGGCGCCTGATATCGGTCCTCGCCGGGCTCGACAGCTATGGCGGGCGTGTAGAGGAATCGGTTAAATTCATGAACTGGGGCTTCAACGCCTGGGAACCGAAGAAACTTTTCGACAAGGGCACGAAAGTCCAGACGGCCGAAGTACAGCTGGGCGACAGTTCCAGCGTATCTCTGGTCGCGGAAAAGGATATCTTTGCCACCCTGCCGAAGGGTTCTGACGGCGAGATGGCGATGAAAGTCACCTATGACGGCCCGATCAAGGCACCGATTGCCAAGGGCCAGGCTGTTGCCACCCTGATCGTTACGATAGCCGATGCCGGCCAGCAGTCAGTCCCGCTGGTCGCCGGAGAAGATGTCGGCGAAGCCGGGTTTTTCGATCGCGTCTGGGCAGGATTCAAATCACTAGTAGGAATGGGGTAAACTATGGGCAGGGGGGTCGGTCGTTTTATCAGCCTTGAAGGCGGCGAGGGGGCTGGAAAGTCTACTCAGGCAAAGGCACTGGCCTTCGCTCTTGAATCAAAAGGCTTTGCAGTCACATTGACACGGGAGCCAGGGGGTACGACGAGTGCGGAAATCATCCGCGATCTGCTTTTGAGCGGTGCCGAGGAAAAATGGCATATTCGCACAGAGGCCCTGCTGTTCGCTGCATCGCGCGCCGAGCATTGCGCAAAATTGATCCGGCCCGCACTGGCTCGGGGAGAATGGGTGATCAGCGACCGCTTTGTCGATAGCAACCGCGCCTATCAGACGGTGAACGGGGAACTAACCGACGACGACATTCTCGATCTGCACCGGATCGGAAGCGGCAATCTAATGCCCGACCGTACGTTCATTCTCGATGTCCCCGAAGAAGTGTCGGCTAAAAGAGCGGCGGCCAGAGATCGCGGCGGCAGCGACCGTATCGGACGCCGAAATAGCGAATATCATCGCGCCGTGATGACAAATTTTCGTAAAATGGCGGCGAATTCTCGTGAACGGATCAAACTGATCGATGCCGCACAGGCACCGAATGTCGTTACCGAAACCCTCATGAAGAATATGAGTGATTTGATGGTATGATGTCATGACGTCATTTCTGGGTCACGATAAGGTCCGGCAGACATTCTGTCAGTCGCTTGCCAACAACAAGCTCCACCATGCCTGGATTTTGGCCGGAGACAAGGGCCTGGGCAAGGCTGGCTTTGCGCAGCAAGCCGCTCATTTCCTTCTCAATTCCCGCAATCGGCCTACGGATTTTTCCCATATTCAGGATGATGAGGCCGGGCATCTTCTTGCTGCGGGATCCCATCCTGATTTTCGCTTGCTCCGCCGTGGGGCCAAAGGCGACAAGGAAGAGAAAAAGGCGAGGGACAACGGGCTTGATTCGCTGGAAGAGCACGAGTTGGCGCGCAATATCAAGGTCGACCAGATACGCGCGTTGCAGCCGCTGTTCCAGAATCAGGCCTCCATTTCCGAGTATCGGGTTGTGGTTATCGACGCAGCCGATGATCTCGAACGGGCAGGGGGCAATGCGATTCTTAAAAATCTTGAGGAACCGCCAAAAAATACGATATTCTTCCTGATCAGCCATATGCCTGACCGGCTGCTGCCAACCATCCGTTCGCGGTGCCAGATGCTGCGATTTGACCCGCTCAGCGATGCCGACATGCGGATTATTTTAAAGAATGCCGGGGCCACATTGACCGACGCCGATATCGACGCCCTTGTGGTTGCCGGCGAGGGCTCGCCGGGTCGCGCTTTGCAATATATCGAGGCTGGGCTGGCAGAACTGGAAGGAATTGCCCGCGAAATCATCAAAACCGGTGACCGCGACAATAGACTGAAGAGCGATCTCGCACGGAAACTGTCGCTGAAGGCCGCAACCCCGCGCTATCGCGCCTTTCTCGAACGGGCTCCCAGCCTGATCGCCGAGCAGATAAAGTCTGCGAACATGTCCTGTTCATTACCGGCCATCGAAAAATGGCGGGAAGCCAGCGATCTGGCTACCGCTGCGCTACCGAAAGCGCTGGATAATCAGGCCGTCATCTTCCGCCTCGGCAGTCTGATGGGCGAGCTTGCTCAGGCTGGACGCGTAAAATAGAGATTTTGGCTGTTTACAACGGCCGCCAATCCATCAAGAGAGATGGTTATGTCCAAACCTTTTTATATTACCACCGCGATCAGCTATCCCAATGGTCGCCCGCACATTGGCCACGCCTATGAGGCAATTGCCGCCGATGCCATCGCACGCTTTCACCGGCTGACTGGCCGCGATGTCCGTCTGATCACCGGAACCGACGAACACGGACTGAAAATGGTCCAGACAGCGCGCGATGCTGGCAAGTCGACTATCGATCTGGCGGATGAAATGTCTTCCTATTTCATAGATATGTGTGATAAACTTAATATTCAATATGATGGATTTCGGCGCACGACTGAGCCCGCCCACCACGATGCCAGCAAGGCTTTGTGGACGGCGATGGAGGCAAGTGGCGACCTCTATCTTGACCGTTATGAAGGCTGGTATTCAGTCCGTGACGAAGGCTTTTACGCAGAAGACGAACTGGTGATGGGCGAGGGGGGTGAAAAACTTTCGCCGCAAGGCACACCGGTTGAATGGACCGCCGAGGAAACATGGTTTTTCAAATTGTCAAAATATCAGGACAAGTTGCTGAAACTTTATGAAGAGCATCCCGAATTTATTCAGCCGGAAAGCCGTCGTAATGAAGTCTTGCGCTTCGTTGAAGGTGGATTGCGGGATCTCAGTGTTTCGCGGACCAGTTTTGACTGGGGTGTTCCGGTGCCCGGATCGCCAGGCCACGTCATGTATGTCTGGGTTGACGCGTTGACCACCTATATGACCGGCGTTGGCTATCCCGATACTGAGGGCATGTTCGCGAAATATTGGCCGGCGGACCTGCATCTGATCGGCAAGGATATCGTCCGTTTCCACGCGGTTTACTGGCCCGCTTTCCTGATGAGTGCCGGTCTGCCGCTGCCAAAACAGATTTTCGGGCATGGCTTCCTGCTCAATCGCGGCGAGAAAATGTCTAAATCAGTAGGCAATGTCGTCGATCCGATGGCGCTGGCCGAGCATTTCGGTGTCGACCAACTCCGCTATTTTCTGCTCGCGGATGTCGTGTTCGGCAAGGACGGGACTTATTCGGCCGATGCGATTGTCACCAAGACCAACGCCGACCTGGCGAATAATTTCGGCAATCTGGCCCAGCGCAGTCTGTCAATGATCGCCAAAAATTGCGACGGAAAGGTTCCCTCCCCCGGAGAGGCGACAACGGCGGAGCAAGAGTTACTCAACCAGCTGGACCAGTGTTTTGATGACGTCGCGGCGGCAATGACCGGCGGTCTGTTCAAGATTGACGCAGCGCTAGATACCATCCGCGAGCGGTTGAGTGCGACCAACACCTATTTTGCCGATCAGGCACCATGGGCGTTACGTAAAACCGATCCGGCGCGGGCCGATACGGTGCTCTACTATACGGCGGAAGCAATCCGTAGACTGGCAATCATGCTGCGCTGGGCGATACCGGAAAGCTGTGACAAGATTCTCGATCTCTTGTCACAGGCTGAAGATGCGCGCGATTTCGAGCATCTCGCAACAGCGATCGAGACGGGAATAGAGCTGCCGGCTCCACAGGGTGTTTTCCCGCGACTGGAATTGCCAAAAGGGGAAGCGGAGGCTTGAAATGCTGGTCGATAGCCACTGTCATCTAAACTATAAGGGCCTCGTGGAAGAGCAGGGGGCTGTCCTTGATCGCGCCCGGCAAAGCGGAGTTACCGCAATGCTCAATATCTCCACACGCGAGAGCGAATGGCGGGATATTGTCGCGACCTCCGAACGGGAGCCGGATGTCTGGGCGAGCATCGGCATCCATCCGCACGAAGCCGATGCCCATCCCGATATCGACCTTGCAAAACTGGTAAGCGAAGCCGCGCATCCTCGGGTTGTCGCCATCGGCGAGACAGGTCTCGACTATTATTATGAACACAGCGACCGCGAACGTCAGAAGCAAAGCTTTCGCACCCATATTCATGCGGCGCGCGAAACCGGATTGCCGATCATCGTCCATACCCGCGATGCCGAAGATGACACTGCGGATATCATGGCCGAAGAAATGGAGCAGGGCGCCTATACCGGTGTTATCCATTGTTTCACCGCCAGCGATGATTTCGCCCAAAAAGCGTTGACGATGGGGCTCTATATTTCGATTTCCGGGATCGTGACCTTTAAAAATGCGAAGGACCTGCAGGAAAGCGCGGCCCAACTGCCTGCCGACAAACTGCTCGTCGAAACCGATGCGCCCTTTCTTGCCCCTGTTCCGCATCGCGGCAAGACCGGTGAGCCGGCCTTTGTTGCCGACACTGCCCGCTTTCTCGCTGCATTGCGGCAAGAGGATTTTGGCGAGCTTTGCGAAAGGACTAGCGCCAATTTCTACCAGCTGTTCACCAAGGCGCGACCCTGAATGTGGCTTTAAAACTTACCATATTGGGATGCGGAACATCGTCTGGCGTGCCCCGTATCGGCAATGACTGGGGTGATTGCGACCCGAATGAACCAAAAAATCGCAGGACGCGTGTTTCCATCCTGGTGGAAAGCGCAACCACTCGGATTTTGGTCGATACTTCGCCCGACCTGCGCAACCAGTTTCTCGACAATGATCTCGACCGGATTGACGCCGTAGTCTGGACCCATGATCATGCAGACCATTGCCATGGCATCGACGATTTGCGCTCTATATTCCAGACAACCCGCGAACCAATCGCCGCATATGCCCGGCCATATGCATTGAACAGTTTGAAGGAACGTTTCGCCTATGTCTTTCAAGACCACGATTATTACCCTTCAATTTGCAAAGCTATCGCACTGGAGAGGGATCGCGAGATCGGCGATATCAAGGTGCGCTTTGTTGATCAGCCGCATGGCGGTATAACCTCTGCAGGCTTGCGCTTTGAGCATCAGGAGAAATCAATCGTCTATGCCACCGATTTTGGTGAAGTAACGGCGGAAATGGAGGCTTTATACAGTGGTTGCGATCTGCTGGTCGTCGACGCCTTGCGTGACAAACCGCACCCCACCCACGCCCACCTCGACATGACATTGGCATTGATTGAAGCGGTGAAACCGGAACTCAGCCTGTTAACGCATATGGACAAGTCGATGGACTATAACCATCTTGTGAGCATATTGCCGGAACATATCCGGCCTGCCTATGATGGTTTGATGAAAGAAATCTGACTCGTGACCGAGGACCAAAATCTCAATCTTGTGTTTGCTATCGGCGCACTGGTGCTTGTCGCAAGCGCCTTATTCTCCCGCCGGATAGGATTTGGCGAGATCGTCAGGACGGCGCTGGCATGGATTGCTATCTTCGTGGTTTTCATCGTCGGCTTTTCCTATCAGGATGAAATACTGGCGGTCTGGAACCGGGTATCCGGCGAAGTTACCGGCACCAATGAACAGACCGTCGTCGGAAACAGTTTGCGAATCCGCCAATCGCCCGACGGCCATTTCTGGGTCGACGCAAAGGTTAACGCTCAGTCCGTGCGATTCCTGATCGATAGCGGGGCAACCACAACTGCTATGACGTTGCGGACCGCACAAAGCGCCGGTGTAGACATCAGCGACAGTCCGTTTCCGGTGGTATTGAGTACGGCGAACGGATCTGTCGCGGCGCAGCGGGGTACAATCCAGTCTTTGCAGATTGGACCAATGGAAGCACATGATCTGCCAGTTGTCGTCGCGGAAGAATTCGGCGACTCCAATGTCATCGGCATGAATTTTCTGTCAAAGCTTAAAAGTTGGCGGGTTGAGGGCAATGAAATGATAATGGAGCCACCTGGCACCTCTCCCCCCACCGATATTTAATTTAACATAATATATATTATCAACCTTAATGATGGATAGAACGGAAGCCAATTTGATCGATCCCCTGCTTGAAATCATGCGCCGTTTGCGCGACCCGGCAGACGGGTGCGAATGGGACAAGGTGCAGACGTTCAAGACCATCGCGCCTTATACGATCGAGGAAGCCTATGAAGTCGCCGATGCCATCGAGCGCGATGATATGGCGGGATTGAAAGATGAATTGGGCGACCTCCTCCTCCAGGTTGTATTTCACAGCCAGATTGCGGCCGATGCCAAGCAATTTGATTTTGACGATGTGGTCACGACGATCTGCAACAAAATGACAAGGCGGCATCCGCATATTTTCGGCGAAGCGGAGCAGAGCCCGGGTTGGGAACAAATCAAGGCCGATGAACGCGAACGATCCGGTCAGAGCAGCGCGCTGGACGGCGTCGCCTTGGCCCTGCCCGCGCTGTTACGCGCTCAAAAAATCCAGAAACGGGCCGCTCGGGTGGGATTCGACTGGCCCGACAAAGAACCGGTGAAGGAAAAACTGCTCGAAGAGCTCGAAGAAGTGGCGGCGGCCCGTACTGATGAGGAAGTGCACGAGGAAATCGGTGACCTGCTCTTTTCTGCGGTCAATCTGGCCCGGCATTACAAGGTCGATGCCGAGCGTGCCCTCGCTGATGCAACCGAGAAATTTATCCGGAGATTCAATATAGTAGAAGCTAATGTTACCGAATCAATGGACGATATGCCGCTCGAGGATCTGGAAGCGGAATGGCAAAAAGCGAAAACCAGCCTAGCCGATGACTGACCGCTTATAACGCCTGAAAGCGCCCCCAGTTGCGCGGTGACATTTCCACAGCCAGCACCAGATTGCCGGCATCCTGCTCACTGCTTAAAATCCGCCCATTTTCGTGCAGCCAGGCAAGTTTCTTGCCATCGGACACGGCCACTGTTACCTTTTCCGAAATATAGCCTTCGGACAGGGTTTTTGCGATCAGGTCGACAAGCCTTTCAACGCCCTCGCCGGTTTGCGCCGAAATCGTGCAGACATTTGGCGGCAGCGAAGCCGAAATTCGGGAATATAGCGGATCATCTTCGGTAATCCGGTCAATCTTATTCCATGCTTCAATCACCGGAGGCCCCTCGCCCGCGTCCTCGGACACGCCAAGATCAGCCAGTATCTGCCGGACATCGCGCGCCTGAGCATCGCTTGCCTCGTGCGAGATATCGCGGACATGCACCACAATATCAGCCGCGCTGACTTCTTCGAGCGTTGCCCGGAAGGCCGCTACCAGTTGCGTGGGGAGGTCGGATACGAAGCCGACAGTGTCCGATAAAATCGCCTTGTCATAGCCAGGTAGCGGAAATTCCCGCATTGTCGGATCGAGGGTCGCAAACAACAAATCCTCTGCAAAGACATCGGCACCGGTCAAGCGGTTGAACAGGGTCGATTTTCCGGCGTTGGTATAACCGACCAGCGCAATAACCGGCCACGGTGCACGTTGGCGGCGATCCCGGTGAAGCGCGCGAGTCTTGCGCAAATGAGCGAGATCCTTGCGCAGCTTCGCCATGCGGTCCCGGATCATGCGGCGATCCGATTCGATCTGGGTTTCTCCGGGACCACCAAGAAAGCCGAAACCACCCCGCTGCCGCTCGAGATGGGTCCAGCTGCGGACAAGCCGGCCAGCCTGATAATCGAGATGCGCCAGCTCGACCTGCAAACGACCTTCTGCCGTAGCCGCCCGGGCTCCGAATATTTCGAGAATCAGACCAGTTCGGTCGATTACCTTAACGTCGAGCTTCTCTTCCAGATTACGCTGCTGAATCGCACTTAAACTGCCATCGACAATCAATATCGTGGCTTCGTTTTCAGCCATCATCGTACGGATCTGGTCGACCTGACCGGAACCGAACAGGGTTGCGGGCTTGGCTTTGCGAACCGAAAAATAATGCGAAGCCGTCGCCACCAGTCCGATCGCAAGAGCCAGACCGACCGCTTCATCCAGCCGATACTCGAGCGCCGATTGGCTCAGAGACACCATGTCAGGATGTACGATAAGAGCCCGGCGGCTCTTGCTGTCGAGACTTTCCTTCTCAAATGGGATCAATCTGCACCATCAGCTGCTTGGTTATAGTCTGCCAGATTCAGCGGTCCGCCCGGCTGAACGGTGGAAATGGCATGCTTATACACCAGTTGTGAAAGGCCTTCGCGTTCCAGCAGGATACAGAAGAGGTCATAGGCGGAAACCTTGCCCTGCAACATCACGCCATTGACAAGAAACATGGTCACCGGATCCGTGCTGTCGCGGACCGCTGTCAGAAACACTTCCTGCAACACCCCTGCCCGAAATTTGGCATTCTCCATCATGTCGGAAAAAACCTGGGTGTCGATCGCTTCGGAAGGCATGATCGTGGAAATCGCGTGCTTGTACACCAGCTGGGATTGCCCGTCGCGGCGCAGCAGTACAGAAAAATTATCAAACCAGGTCACGATGCCCTGTAGTTTGACACCTTTGACCAGAAACATGGTCACCGGGGTTTTGGATTTTCTAAGGGAGTTTAGGAACAAATCCTGTAAGTTATTTGATTTATCGGTCATTTTTGACTCCAATTATTGGCCATCTTTGCGATGACATTTTATGATTTATGTGACGATTTCCTCCATATTGCAGGGTTCGCCACCCCCCATATATGAGATTAGCACGTTCACGACAACCGCATAACCGTTAGCCTCACTCGGAGTCCGGCTTCTTGCGCGACGCCAGCCCCAATATTTTCAATTTTCGATGCAGGGCGGAGCGTTCCATGCCGATGAAATTTGCGGTTTTGGAAATATTGCCAGAAAATCGCCTGATCTGTACTTTCAGATATTCCCGCTCGAAGCTTTCCCGCGCTTCTCGCAACGGCGAACCCATCAAAGAGGCAACGCTCTGGTCGAGATCGTCGTCATTGCCGAGAATTTCGGGAGGCAACATATCCACCTCGATTTTTGTGAATTTGTCCTTGGGTGCCAGAATGATCGTCCGTTCGATGACATTGCGCAATTGCCGGACATTACCAGGCCAGTCGCAAGCCTGTAGCGCCGCCATGGCTTCGTCCGAAATTTCCGGTGGAAGCAAGCGTTGATCGGCGGCAAAGCGCGCGGCATAATGTTCGACAAGGACCGGGATATCTTCCCGTCGCTGATTGAGCGGCGGCAATACGACCGGTACCACGTTGAGACGGTAGAACAGATCCTCCCGGAATCGCTTCTCACGAATTTCAACGTCAAGGTCACGGGACGTTGCGGAGACCACCCGTACATCGACATTCACCTTCTGGGAACCGCCGAGCCGGTTAAAGCTTTGCTCGGTCAGCACCCGTAATATCTTGCCCTGGGTGTCGAGCGGCATATCGGCAACTTCATCGATGAACAAAGTTCCGCCATGGGCCTCTTCCATCAATCCGGTTTTTTCGATTTTCCCGTTCTTTTCGGTACCGAAAAGCTCTTCTTCCACACTTTCGGGTGACAGGCGGGCGGCGCTGATCGTTACAAACGAAGCGTCCGCACGAGTGCTCCAGTTGTGCATCAGACGTGCCGCGACTTCTTTGCCGACACCTGCGGGCCCGGAGATTAATAGCCGACTTCCCGTGCCGGCTACACGTTTCAATGTGGCTCGGACATTATTCACCGCCGCCGAATTTCCGGTCAATTCATCGGAGAATCCCACACGTGCCTTCAATATTTCGTTTTCCCGGCGAAGACGTTCGGTCTCGGTTGCTCTGGATACCAGATGCAGCAGAGTCTCGGCTTCAAAGGGCTTTTCAATGAAATCGACCGCGCCCTGTCCTACGGCTGCGACTGCTGTATCAATATTGCCATGGCCTGAAATAACGATGATTGGCAGTTTTGCATCCAGTTGCTTCAATTCGGATAGCAACTCCAGGCCATCCATTCGCGATCCCCTCAGCCAGACATCGAGCAGAACCAGAGAAGGTCGACGCTCGTTGACCGCAGCAAGCGCGGCATCACTGTCTGCCGCTACACGGGTGCTATATCCCTCGTCTTCCAGCACACCGGATATCAAATCACGAATATCAGGTTCGTCATCGACAACCAAAATATCTAACGCCATATGAAGCCTCTAATCCTATTTCTCAATTTCAATCAGTTGACCATCACTGTCATCGAAATCAGTCGTTGTCGCAGCAGACGCATCATCCCTGGCAGGAGATAATCTTGCCAGTTTTGACGGACTGAACCGGATCGTAACCTGGGTGCCGCCCTCTGGTGCATCGCAGAATTTCATTTCGCCGAAATGTTCTTCGACGATCTTCTTGACGATCGCCAGACCCAACCCGGTACCGCTGGCCCGTGTCGTCATATAGGGTTCGACGATCCTGTCGCGTTCGATTGGCAAGCCAATGCCATTATCCGTCAGGTCAATGACGACCAATTGATTTTCGGTTCGAACTGCCAATTCTATTTTGCCGTCGGACAGCGTAAAATCTTTGTTGGTTTCAGCCTTTTGCTGAATGGCTTCAGCCGCATTTTTGATAATATTGGTCAATGCCTGACCCAGTTGCCGACGATCGCACACAAGGGTGATCGGCTCATCCTCGGCAACAAAATTAAATGCGATGGAGGAATGCGCCACATCCTGCAAGAACAACGCCTGCTTGAGGATATCATCGAGGTTTTCCTCACGGAACACCGGTTTGGGCATGCGTGCGAACGACGAAAATTCATCGACGATATTTCTAAGATCTCCGACCTGCCGGATAATTGTCTTGGTGAGATTATCAAATACGGCAGCATCTTCGCCGATATGCGGGCCGAATCTGCGTTGCAGGCGCTCCGCCGCCAACTGGATGGGTGTCAAAGGATTCTTGATTTCATGAGCGATCCGTCTTGCGACATCGGACCATGCGGCTCGCCGTTGATCGAGCAATTGCTGGGTTATGTCTTCAAAGGTGATGACGTGGCCCGTCGGGCCACCAACGATTTTTACCGCCAGCGTTCGCATGTCCGAATCTGATGCGAATTCGATGATGCTGTTTTCGACGCCTTCCTGAATGAGTTCGGCAAATTGCGGAGCCGCTTTGCGGATATCGACATCGAGCAAATCCTCGGCGGATTTTGAAAGCAGCGACTGGGCCTGCGAATTGACGAGCTTGATTTCCCCTTTCTCATCAAGACTGATAATTCCAGCGGTGACCGATTCCAGCACCGCCTCGATAAACGCCCGGCGGCTTCCCAATTGCTCGTTTGCTGTCATCAGGGCGGTTGTTTGCGTTTCAAGCCGTTCGGTCATGCGGTTGAATGCCCGTCCCAATGTGCCAATTTCGTCATTCTCGAACGTTCCTGGCACCCGCGTCGCAAGATCCCCTTCGGTGACCCGCTTTGCTGCATGAACCAGATCGCTGACCGGTTTGACCATCCGATCCGCAACCATCAGTGCAATCCACAAGACCAGACCGACAATGAGCAGCGAGATGACAAACAGCGCGATATTAAACTGTAATTGCAGGCTTCTCGACCGAGAAAACAGCTCGTCATAATCGGCAAGAACCGCCTGCGCCCTTTCCCACTGGCTCAACGCGAGCATGTCGGAATCTCGTGCGGCGTAGAGGAATATCCGCGATTTCAGATCGAGCGCCGTCACTGCTTCAATCTTGTTCGGCCGTGCAGTCACGACGTAGTTTTTGCCTTGTTCGAGCTGCTTCATAACCTCGTCGGTTATCTTGGGCTGTTTGTCACCGTCATCCGGGTCCACCGCTGCAGCTGTGCGCGCCAGGCCATCCGGTCCGATTTCTATAATCGCCGATTCATTGAGCTTGCGGGACAGCACCTGGAAGACATAGCCTTCTGCAAATTCGGGACTCTCGAGATTGGCCTGTTCCAAATAATTGCGCAAATCATTGGCCATGGTGATCGTCTCTTCGCCAACTTCACGCTGATTTTGCTCATAATAGCCGCGCGCCAGATCATTGGCGTTTTCCAGCATCCCCCTGGCCCGGTCGGAGAACCAGAATTCGACGCCATATTGAAACAGCAATGAGGCAAAAATGACCACCAGCAACATCGGAATGCTGGCGACCAGAGAGAATAAGGCAACCAGTCGAACATGCAATCGGCCTTTACTACCGATTGAGGACTTGGCCGCCCTGCCCTTTGCAATCCGCCGACCGAACAGGACCAGCAAGGTCATCGCAGGAAGCAAGTTCGCCACAAGCAATGCGGCGGTCAGTGGCGGCGAAATAAAATCCGTCTGGTCCGACTGTCTGCTGAGCAGAAAATATGTGCCAACCATTATTGCTCCAAAAACGAGCAACGCAATCCATTCGATCCGTCTTACCAATGTCTCTCGCTCGACCATCAGCGACAAACGCCGTAGCCAGTTGGGTACCCGCTGGACCAGATTATGGTTGGAAAGCCTCATTGTGCTTTCAATACAACAGTTTCGTTGCGGGAAAAGCACTAATATTGCAAATATATCACGGTTCGACGAAGCAATCCGTCAGCTCGTCGTGGATGGCTATTTGGATTCGCTCGGGTCAATCTGATATTCGTTCAGCTTCTTGCGCAAGGTATTTCGATTTATCCCGAGAATTTTTGCGGCCTTTATCTGGTTGCCATGCGCGTGGTGCATCATCTCGATCAGCAACGGCCTTTCAAATTTCTCCAGCGCCATGGCATAGAGATTTTCCTTTTCCGGATGAGCCATCAAACCCAGCACGATCGATTTGATATGGCTTTCAAATTCGAGATTCTCGGCTTCGATCCGATCCTCGCCCTTGTCCGCGGAGAGGATTTGGCGGATCGCGTCCTCGGAAAGCGTGTCTTCCCTGCCAGTCACCACAAGGCGATAGATAACATTTTTGAGTTCGCGGACATTCCCGCGCCAATAATGATGACAGAGCAGGTTCATTCCCTCTTGGGAAATCTGCTTTTGGGGTAGCCCTTCGGTTACCGCTAGCTTGAGAAAATGGGACGCCAGCGCCGGAATATCACTGGCGCGTTCCCGCAGCGGTGGCAGTTCAATCGGCACCACGTTGATCCGGTAATAGAGATCTTCGCGGAATTTTCCCTGTTCGATCAATTCGAGGAAATTATGATTGGTGGCAGCAATAATCCGGACGTCGAGCTTCACCAGCCCCTTGCCGCCGACCCGGTTGATTTCGCCAGACTGGAGCGCTCGCAGCAGGCGAGTCTGGGCATGCATTGGCATATCGCCGATCTCGTCAAGGAACAGGGTACCCCCCTGTGCCTGTTCAAATTTGCCGGAAGCGCTGGCCACGGCACCGGTAAACGCGCCTTTTTCATGTCCAAAAAGTTCGGCCTCAATCAACTCCGATGGAATTGCGGCCATGTTCACGGCTATGAACGGTCCTGACTTCCGATGCCCCAGGCCATGGATCGCTTCTGCAACCAGTTCCTTGCCGGTTCCCGATTCCCCTAGGACTAGAACCGACAGATCGTTTTTCAACAATCTGGCAATCATCCGATAGACTTCCTGCATCGCCGGGCTTCGTCCGACCAGCGGAAGACTTTCTTCTTCCATCGACGGTTCGTCGGCCGGTATATTCTTCGGTTTCAACGCCTGCCCGACGACCTGTACCAACTCGTCGAGATCAAATGGCTTGGGCAGATATTCAAACGCGCCGGTTTCAGAAGCGCGCACCGCGGTATTGAGCGTATTCTGCGCCGAGATGATGATGATCGGAATATCGGGATGGCTCGCCTTCACGCTGTCGAGAGAAGAAATTCCGTCGCCCTCTCCCAGTCCAACATCCGTGAGTAACAGATCATAGGAACTGCTCCCCATCAGCGCGTCGCGCTCGGCAATCGACTTGCAGCTTTCGACTTCATAGCCATCGGCCCGCAAAGCGGTGATGATGACATGGCTGACCGACAGATCGTCTTCGACTAATAGGATTTTTTCGTTGGCCATAGATTATCCTGACGTCAGTTTTTCGGTGCGACGGGAATGAACAGCGTAAACCTGCTCAATTCGTCATGATTTTCGCGATCATAGCGAATGCGGCCGTTCATATCGCGCATCAGCTTCTTCACCAGAGCTAAACCCAGCCCCTGCCCTTCCTTCTTGGTCGAGACGAAAGCCGAGAATATTTCCTGTTCCAGATCGGCTGGAACCCCGGGCCCATTGTCGCATACCATTATCTGGATCGGCAAGCGTACCGCCGCCTTGGCTCCCTGGGCGGACAGGGATGCGCCGA
Organism: Parasphingorhabdus sp.; assembly: GCF_048267785.1. GTDB lineage: Bacteria > Pseudomonadota > Alphaproteobacteria > Sphingomonadales > Sphingomonadaceae > Parasphingorhabdus. The sequence goes on from NZ_JBLWWU010000001.1 coordinate 134,253, forward strand.
AACTGTAGCGGGTGATGATGTGGATTTCCGGATCGGACAGATGTTTTGTGGCGTCAACAGCATTGGCCAGCAAATTGGTCAGCACCTGCATCATGGCATCCGGATCGACCAGAGCATCCGGCAAGGACGGATCGAATTTGTCTTTGATTTTCACGGCCTGGCCGGTTGCGGCCTCGATCGACCGTCGTGCGCGGTCGATCAACGAATGAATATTGACGGCAGTGGTCTGGGCCGGCTGGTTGGAGGACAGTGTCTGCATCCGGTTGAGCAGATTGACCACGCGTTCCACTTCGCCGGTAATCATCTGCGTCAGTTTTTTTTGCGATGTATCAAGCTGCCGTTCCAGAAGCTGCGCGGCTCCTTTTATCGCAGCCAGTGGATTTTTGATCTCGTGACTCAAGATATCGGGTGCGCGGATAGCAAGATTGGATGGATCGCTGCTGTCATTCTCCAATATCGGCCCGTCCTGCGGCATCAGCGACAGAGAAATCAGCCGCCAGGAAGAATCCGAAGCCAGTGGATGAATATCAAAATCGACGATACCCAATTTGCGTTCTTCGCTCGAAATCATCACGCCGCGCGCGGTCAGACTGATTTCCCGTTCGGTCAAGGCAGTGTTGAGTCTCTCGTCGGGAAAATGCAGTATCTTCTGTACCGGGCGGCCGATCAAATGTTTCGCACTGGTTCCAAACAAGGCTTCGCCTGCTGGGTTGATCCGGGTTATAATGTGATTCGAATCCACAACAATCAATGCGTGTTTGAGCCCGGCCAGAATTTGTTCGACCGACGGATCAATGTCCATCAGGCTGCCGCTTTATCCAGCCAGGGCGCGTAGAATTCTTCCAGCATTTCCAGCACCAGGTGCGGATCGGCCACGCTGTTCGCGCGGTTCCGGAATTCTGCCGATCCGGGCAATCCCTTGGTGTACCAGCCAACATGCTTGCGCGCGACCTTGACGCCGACATCTTCTCCGTAGAGTTTCAGCATGTCGCGATAATGTTCGTCGAGTATCGCATATTGCGCCCGGATATCCGGGTCCGGCAGACTTTCTCCGGTTTTAAACCAGTGCATGAACTGTCCGAGCAACCACGGCTTGCCATAGGCGCCCCGGCCAATCATCAAACCGTCCGCGCCGCTTTGTTCCAGCGCAGCCTGCCCGTCTTCGATAGTGCAAATGTCTCCATTGACGATGACCGGCACGGAAACAGCTTCTTTGACTTTTCTGACAAAGGCCCAGTCGGCACTGTCCCGGTACATCTGGCAGCGGGTTCTGCCGTGTACAACAATCATTTTTGCACCGAGGTCTTCCGCAATATGGGCCAGTTCAGGTGCATTCAAACTTTGATGGTCCCAGCCCATCCGCATCTTGACGGTCACCGGCACCTTGACTGCGGCGACGGTCGCCTTGATCAGGGATGCGGCCAGCGGAAGGTCGCGCATCAGCGCCGAACCCGCATCGCCATTGACGACTTTTTTGACCGGACACCCCATGTTGATATCGATAATCTGCGCGCCGCGATCCTCGTTCAGCTTGGCTGCTTCGGACATTGCTCCCGGATCACAGCCGGCAAGCTGCATCGAAACCGGCTCCTCGATCGGATCCCAGGCACATTTCTGCAACGATTGGCGGGTTTCGCGGATCATCGCCTGACTGGCGATCATTTCCGTGACATTGAGTCCGGATCCGAAACGCCGGACCAGTTTGCGAAACGGCAAATCGGTAACACCTGTCATCGGCGCCAACAAAACCGGGCTTGCGATTTCAATATCGCCAATCGAGATGGGGTTGAGTTTCATTAATATTGCCTAAAATTTGAGCATCCCTTATCGACAAATCTATTTTGAGGCAAGAATTGCTTCATGCTGCTTCTCGGCGTAAATCGCGGTTGATGATTGATACCGACAATTCTACCCAGCAAACCCATGCATTGATCGTCGCCGCCGGCATCGGTGCGCGATCCGGATTGTCCCTTCCCAAGCAGTTCGAGATGGTAGACGGGAAGCCCATGGTGCGCCACAGCGTCGAGAGTCTTTCCACCCATCCCGCCATTGACCAGATATGGATCGTGATAGCAGAAGGTCAGGAAGAGCTGCTGAACACGGCGCTTGGCACCGGTTCAAACCACAGGATCGTGATCGGTGGCGCGACCCGCCAGCAATCGGTTTTTAACGGTCTGATCGCGATCCGCGAGAATGGCGGCGCCGGAAATATCCTGATCCACGATGCCGCGCGTCCTTTTCTGCCTCATCATATAATCGACCGCTTGCTCGAACGATTGGACAGCCTATCGGCGGCAATTCCGGTCTTGCCCAGCGTCGATACCATGGTGCGACTGGTAGACGACCGTCTGGACCGGGCCGTGGACCGCAGCAGCCTGTGGCGCGTCCAAACCCCGCAAGCATTCGACTTTCAGAAGCTTGTCGCAGCCCATGAACAATTTCCCGCCGACCAGAACGCCAGCGATGACGCACAAATTTTCAAGACCGCAGGCCATGCCGTTGCGGTTGTCGAAGGAGACGAAGCATTGAAGAAATACACATGGCCGGCGGATTTTGGCGGAGAAAGAAAACAGCATATGAGAGAAATTCGCACGGGAATGGGTTATGATGTCCACCGTCTGGCCGCGGGCGAGGACTTGTGGCTGGGCGGCGTAAAAATAGATCATGACACCGGACTTTCCGGTCACAGCGATGCGGATGTCTTGCTGCACGCGCTCACCGATGCACTGCTCGGCACGATCGGTGCCGGCGATATCGGCGACCATTTCCCTCCCACCGACCCGCAGTGGCGCGGTGCTGCATCCGCCCGGTTTGTCGAGCATGCCGTCTCGCTCATCGCTGCGAAAGGCGGCGTGATCCATAATGTCGACATGACAATCATCTGCGAAGCTCCCAAAATCAAGCCACACCGCGACGCGATCCGGCACAATATTGCCGAAATATTGTCACTCGGGCCCGACCAAATAAGTGTAAAGGCTACCACAACTGAAGGACTGGGCTTTGCGGGCCGCAGGGAAGGAATCGCCGCACAAGCCATTGCTACGATTTCACTGGAGGAAAATTGATGAAAAAGACTCTCATGACCGGCCTTTCGATACTGGGCCTCGCCCACAGCGCATCGGCCCAGGCGGCTCAGGTCGAACAATGTCTCAGCGTGGCGCAAGCCGAGGCACTGATCACCTATATTTTGCCCACTGCCGTGCAGGCCAGCCGCAACAAATGTGCCGCAACCCTGCCTGCAACTGCGCCGCTGATGAAAGAAAATTCCGAGCAACTCGCGAAATATCGTGCAGCATCCGAAAGCGCGTGGCCGCAAGCCAAGGGCGCTGTATCAGTACTGGCGGGCGAGAAGCTGCCTGCGGACATTGATGATACACTGTTGCGACCGATTGCCGACGCGATGTTCACCCAGTTGATTGCCGAGGAAATCAAACCGAAAGACTGTAGCCTGATTGACAAGATATACGGCGATCTTGAACCGATGCCGTCCTCAAACCTTGCCAGTCTGGCGATAACAATCGTTCAGGCCGCGACAAAGGAAGACAAGAAACAGAATATTCCCATTTGCAAAGCACCGGCATGATGGTCTAACGGCGCCGGTCTATGAAAAATCTCCTCCCTCCCGAGCTTGTCACGCTAGCGACAACGGTCATCGAGAAAAACCGGGCTGCCGGACGGCGGATAACCGTTGCCGAAAGCTGCACCGGCGGTTTGGTTGCTGCGGCGCTGACGGAAGTGCCGGGCAGCAGCGACGTGTTCGATTGCGGTTTCAACACTTATTCGAATGAGGCCAAGCAGAGAATGCTGGGTGTCAGCAACGATTTGCTGGATACATTCGGCGCGGTTTCAATCGCAGTGGCATGGGAAATGGCCAAGGGCGCTCTCGAACGATCCGAGTGTGACGTCGCTGTCGCCATTACCGGCGTTGCTGGACCAGGCGGCGGCACAGAGAAAAAGCCGGTCGGCACCGTGGTCTTTGCCAAAGCCGAAAAAGGCAAGAGTACGGATGATGTCGTTGCCGACCGCAAGATGTTCGGCGATGACAAGAGCCGCGCCGATATCCGCTGTCAGGCGGTACTCGTCGCGCTGGAACTGTTGCTGCCCGAAGGCAGCGCGTAGCTGCTGCCATACATTTCCCCGGCGCGCTCGACAAAGGCGCTGGTCATCCGGTGCAAGGCTTTTGCAAACATCTGCCCCGCGAGTTTTTCAAACATGCGGTTCTTGAAGGTAAATTCGACATAGAAATCGACGTGGCATCCGCCGCCATCGCGCGGCCGGAACCGCCATTCATTGTGAAGCTGTTTTAGCGGACCATCAAGATAGTCGACATCTATCGACTGATTCTGTACCTTGATCACCCGTGACGCAAATTGCTCCCGCAAACCCTTGAATCCCACCAGAACATCGGCGAGCATCTCGGTTTCGCTGTCCGCCCTGATTCGCGTTCCTACCACCCAGGGCAGAAATTCCTGATAGCGCCCGACATCGGCGACCAGCGCGTACATCTGTCCTGCGCTGTACGGAAGATCGCGGGTTTCCCTATGCGCCGGCATCTAGAGCACCCGAACGCGCCAGCTTTTCCTCCCGTGCCTGGCGCATCTTGGCGAAATCCTCTCCCGCGTGATAGCTTGAGCGGGTCAAGGGGCTTGAAGCGACCAGCAGAAAGCCTTTTGCCCGGGCAACCGAGGCATAAGCGTCAAATGCCTGTGGCTTGACGAATTCGCTGACCTTCACATGTTTCGTTGTCGGCTGGAGATATTGCCCCATCGTCAGGAAATCGACATCGGCGCTGCGCATGTCGTCCATCACCTGATGCACTTCAAGTCGCTCTTCGCTCAGACCCAGCATCACACCCGACTTGGTGAAGATCGACGGATCGTGCCGCTTGACCTGTTCCAACAGACGCAGCGAGGCATAATAGCGCGCGCCCGGACGGATCGTCGGGTAGAGCCGCGGCACCGTTTCGAGATTGTGATTATAGACATCGGGCCTGGCCGTGACGATCGCCTCCACAGCCGCTTCCGATTTGTTGCGGAAGTCCGGCGTCAGGATTTCAATCGTGGTTTGTGGTGTTGTCCGACGCAGGGCCTCGATAACCTTAACGAACTGGCTGGCACCGCCATCCGGCAGATCGTCACGGTCGACCGAGGTCACCACAATATGTTCGAGCCCCAGCTTTGCTGCGGCATCGGCGGTATGCTGCGGCTCCAGAGCGTCTACCGCCATCGGCATGCCCGTCTTGACATTGCAGAAGGCGCAGGCCCGGGTGCAGACGTCGCCGAGGATCATGACCGTCGCGTGTTTCTTGGTCCAGCATTCACCGATATTCGGGCAAGCCGCTTCTTCACATACCGTGTTAAGTTTATGCTCCCGCATCAACGCGCGGGTTTTTTCAAATTCGGCACCCATCGGCGCTTTTACGCGAATCCAGTCGGGTTTGCGCTGGCGTTCTGGCGGGCCATCGGGCGAAGTTATCTTGGTGATTTCGTTCATTTCTGTCAAATAGGGGAAGAAAACCACTCTTGCCACCCCCTAAACCGGTGATATGGACCGAAACATGAGAAATTTTTCAGACCTGCTCGATGGCTATCGCCGTTTCCGTTCCCAACAATGGGCGACGCAGCGTGATCGCTGGGACGAGCTCAAAGAAGGCCAGAGCCCGAAAGTCATGATCATCGCCTGCAGCGACAGCCGGGTTGATCCGACGCAGATTTTCGACACCAATCCGGGCGAAACCTTTGTTGTCCGCAATGTGGCAGCATTGGTCCCCCCGTTTGAAACGACTCCTGGTCATCACGGTGTTTCCTCTGCACTGGAATTTGCCGTGCAGTTTCTCAACGTCGACGAAGTGGTGGTCATGGGTCATGGCAGCTGTGGCGGCTGCGCAGCGGCCCTGTCCGAGCAGATGAAAGACATGCCCCCCGGCAAAGGCGGGTTTATCGCCGACTGGATCACCCTGCTCGACGATGCGCGGGCCAAAGTCGCGCACGATCATGGAGATTTGAGCAGCCGCGCCGCGCAGCTGGCGATGGAGCATGAAGGGATCAAGACCAGCCTTGCCAATTTACGGACTTTTCCGTGCATTCAGGAGAAAGAGGCGGACGGATCGATTCGTCTGATCGGTGCATGGTTCGCGATCGCCGAGGGCAGATTGCATGTGCTGGACGACGAGACGGATCAATTCTCACCAGTTGAGTGACAAGTTTCTTCGATATTCCAGCCTATTGACGAAATAACTTCAAAATCAATGCGATATTGCTGCATCTGGATCGCGGCTTTTACCGCAGGTGAGCTTTACAAACTTTACACTGTTATAAAATGAAAAGCCTCTGCCCGACCTCGGCAAGACACGACCGTGCGCGCGAATGGGATTCGCGCGATCCTGCAACCTGACATGTCAAAGAGCCGGGGCCAGCATAATCGATTCGCCCCGTTGTAGGACAGCATTTTTCCGCTTGAACGCCCTGCGCTCACGGCCCATTTATACATGATGAACCAACATCATGACAATATCGCTCTGCTGATCGATTCCGATAATGCCAGTCACAATGGCCTCGACCCGGTGCTGACCGCGCTGGCCGAGCTGGGAACAGTGAATATCCGCCGCGCCTACGGCAATTGGCGCAAGCAGTCGCTCAAGGGCTGGGTTGATATCCTCCATAAATATGGCGTCGAACCGCAACAGCAGTTCGACATGACCAAGGGCAAGAATGCCACCGACATGAAGATGACGATTGATGCCATGGACCTGCTGTTCCGCGGCAATGTCACCGGCTTCGGGATCATGAGCAGCGACAGCGACTTCATGCCGCTAGCGATGCGCATTCGGCAGGACGGCCTGCCCGTCTACGGTTTTGGCAGCGCCAAGACGCCTGAAGCGTTCAAGCAGGCGTGCAGCCGGTTTATCGACGTCGATGCGCTGATCAAGGCGGACCGCCGCAATCGGGCCATTCCTAGAAGTGACGTCAAGACACCAGCCAAATCGGACGGTCCGGGCAGCACAAGCGAAAGCAACGGCGAGGTTGATCCGGAGTTGCTCGACCTTCTTATCGACGCCTATCAGGCCAGTAAACGCGACGCCGAAGGCTATGCCAGCCTTAGCGAAGTGGGCAAGATCGCTGGCAACCGATCGAGTTTCGATGTCCGCAACTATGGTTTTTCCCGACTCTCCGAAATGTTTGAAGCGGTTCCGAACTTTCAGACAAAACGGGATGAGAATGGGCAGTTATTTGTCAAAAGGCTGCGGTGAGACCTTCTTTTCCCGTAAGGAAGAAGGTACACAAGACCCGTCCCCGTCCCGACGAAACGACCTCCCAAAAAGGCAAGTGGTGACATCGAGGTCAAAATCGTTATGACCGTCGGATGCAAACCGGAGCCTTATTTTCACTCGCCCTATATTTTATCCTGATGCTGGCCATCGGATTTTATGCCTGGCGCAAATCCACCGACAGCAGTGAAGGCTATCTCCTTGGAGGGCGACAACTCAGCCCCGCGGTTGCTGCCCTGTCTGCCGGGGCTTCTGACATGTCTGGCTGGTTGTTGCTCGGTCTGCCCGGCGCGCTATATGCTGCCGGGCTGGTCGAGGTATGGATCGGCATCGGCCTCTTTCTTGGCGCGCTTGTCAACTGGATCGTGGTCGCCCCGCGTCTGCGCGAACAGACCGAAAGACTCGGAAACGCCCTCACCATCCCCGAATTTCTCGCCAATCGTTTCCCCGATAAGGCGCTCGCGCTGCGGGTGACGTCGGCGATCATCATCGTATTGTTTTTTGCTGTCTATACTGCGGCAGGCCTGGTCGGCGGCGGCAAATTGTTCGAAACCAGCTTCGCCGGCCTGTTCGGCAACACCGGGATGAGCGATTATATGACCGGCATCTGGCTGACCGCGGGCGTCGTCCTCGCCTATACGATGGTTGGCGGCTTCCTTGCTGTCAGCCTGACCGATTTTGTCCAAGGCTGCATCATGGTCGTCGCGCTGGTGCTGATGCCGATCGTGGTATTGAGCAATGATGGCGGCATCAGTGCGGTCACCAGCCAGCTCAACGCGATTGATCCGGATTTCCTCAGCCTCACCGCCGGCCTTTCCTTCATCGGCTTTTTGTCGGCCGTGACATGGGGCCTCGGCTATTTCGGGCAGCCTCATATCATCGTGCGCTTCATGGCGATCCGCTCGGTGCCGCAGGTGGCCACCGCGCGCAATATCGGCATGAGCTGGATGGGCGTGGCCCTGCTCGGTGCCATCGGAGTCGGCATCACCGGACGCGCCTATGTCGAGATGAACGGGCTGGTGCTCGATGATCCGGAAACCATCTTCATCCTGCTGGCCAACACATTGTTCCACCCGCTGATCACCGGCTTCCTGCTAGCCGCCCTGCTAGCCGCGATCATGAGCACGATCAGCTCGCAACTACTGGTATCATCCAGTTCGCTGACCGAGGATTTCTACCGCCTGTTTCTGCGCAAGAATGCCAGCGAGCGGGAAACGGTCAATATTGGGCGTGTGTTCGTGGCGCTGGTCGCGCTGGTCGCCATCTATATCGCCCGCGATCCGGACAGCAAGGTTCTGGGACTGGTCAGCAATGCCTGGGCGGGCTTCGGCGCGGCGTTCGGGCCGCTGATCCTGCTGTCGCTGACCTGGAAACGGATGACCGGGGCTGGCGCGGTGGCGGGACTGGTGATTGGCGCTGGCGTGGTGATTCTGTGGATTTCGCTGGGTTGGAATAAGGAATTTCTCGGTGGTCCCGGGGTCTACGAGATTATTCCGGGCTTTGTCACAGCGATGGCGGCGATTGTCGGAGTTAGTTTGATCGGGAATGCGCCAGACAATCAAGGATGATTGCAATGGCCCGATTGCTAATGTTGAAGTGGCAAATTTTCAAACTTTGTAATGCCTAATCGAAATACTAACCCCGACACTGGTCATTAGGTTCGATTTGAAAGCGTCAGACTCCTCCTCTGATAGGCCAATCATGCCGCTTTCTTGCTCCCCAAACTATAGGTCGTGTTTTTGCTTCCATTCCCGGAAAGACGGGACTGACGATTCATATTCCCCAAATTCCACTTCATCGTTTGCCGATTTGGAGTATATTTTGTGAAGCATCATATCTCGCTCATGAAGATATGTGTCTAACAGATGATCATCGGAATTGGCTCTATTTTGCAAGACAAAAAATGTAGCAAAACCTACCAATACAGCCAGAACTAAGACGATAATTTCAAGTACTTCTATCTGTTCAAACACGATATTTGCTCCTTAACAACATACTTGGCAATAATCTGTTTTTGAGCTGACGATAATGCAGGATTCCATTGATCATCCATAATAATCTCTTGAACTTGTTTGCATTCGTGATCTTCGACGTAGTCAACGATTAAAAAACCGACGGCCGCGACAGAAGCCGTCGCAACAGCACCCAAAAGCGCATCCTTGAGCGTCTTCAACATAGGGTGAATATATATCACGAATTTTCAATTCGTCAAAATTTGAACTACCGTGTCAATTTCTTGTACGTCGCCCGGCTCGGCTTCAGTGCGTCCTCGCCAAGCCGCCGGATCTTGTCTTCTTCATAAGCTTCAAAGTTCCCTTCAAACCATTCCACATGGCTGTCGCCTTCAAACGCCAGGATATGCGTCGCGAGCCGATCGAGGAAGAAGCGGTCATGCGAGATGACCACGGCGCAGCCCGCGAAGCTTTCGAGGGCTTCTTCCAGCGCCGACAGGGTTTCGACGTCAAGATCGTTGGTCGGTTCGTCGAGCAGCAGCACGTTGCCGCCCTCTTTCAGCATCCGCGCCATATGCACCCGGTTGCGTTCGCCGCCGGATAGCTGGCCGACCTTTTTCTGCTGGTCGGTGCCCTTGAAGTTGAACGCGCCGACATAGGCACGGGTCGACATTTCATGCTTGCCGAGCGTCATATAGTCATGACCGTCGGAAATCGCTTCCCAGACATTCTTGTTCGGATCGAGATCGTCGCGGCTCTGGTCGACATAGCCGAGCTTGACTGTTTCACCAATCGACACGCTGCCATTGTCCGGTTCTTCCTGACCGATCAGCATTTTGAACAAAGTCGATTTGCCGGCGCCGTTGGGGCCGATCACGCCGACGATGCCGCCGGGTGGCAGAGTGAAGCTGAGATCGTCGATCAGCAGCTTGTCGCCAAAACCTTTTGATATATGATCGACCTCGATCACCTTGCCGCCAAGCCGTTCCGGGGTCTGGATAAGGATCTGGGCCTTGCCGGGATCGCGGTTTTCCTGTGCCTCGACCAACTGATCAAAGCTTTTGATACGCGCCTTGGACTTGGTCTGGCGACCCTTGGGATTCTGCCGCATCCAGGCCAGCTCGTCGCTGATTGCCTTCTGCTTGCCCTTGTCCTCGCGAGCCTCCTGTTCGAGGCGCTTGGCTTTCTTCTCCAGATAGAGCGAATAATTGCCCTCATAGACATAATAGCGCCCGCGATCGAGCTCGAGCATCCAGTTGACGACATTGTCGAGGAAATAGCGATCATGGGTGACCATGATGACATTGCCGGGATATTCGCGGAGATGGTTTTCCAGCCAGGCGACCGATTCCGCATCAAGATGGTTGGTCGGCTCATCGAGCAGCAATATGCTGGGTTTTTCGAGCAGTAGACGGCAGAGCGCGACGCGACGCTTCTCACCGCCGGACAGATTGTCCACCGCACTGTCGCCGGGCGGGCAGCGCAAGGCCTCCATCGCGATTTCGAGCTGGTTGTCGAGCGTCCAGCCATCGACCGCATCGATTTTTTCCTGCAACACGCCCATTTCTTCCATCAGCGCGTCGAAATCGGCGTCTTCCGGCGGATCGCCCATGATTTCGGTAATCTCGTTGAAACGGCGGATATGGTCAGCAATCTCGCCGACGCCGTCCATCACGTTTTCCTTGACCGTTTTGCTCTCGTCCAGCTCCGGCTCCTGCTCCAGATAGCCAACGGTAATCCCGTCCCCTGCCCAGGCTTCGCCAGTGAATTCTGTATCCTTGCCAGCCATGATCTTCATCAGAGTCGATTTACCAACACCGTTCGGTCCGACGATGCCGATCTTGGCATCGGGATAAAATTGCAGGCTGATATTTTCCAGTACCGGCTTTTGTTTGTTCTGGTAGGTCTTCGACAGACCCTTCATGACGAAAGAATATTGGGCGGCCATCTGTTTTGCTTTCTCACATGTTGCGCGTCATCCCAGCAGATGCTGAAATCTCAGGCGGCTTGGCGCTCGGTTTTAGGAGATCCCGGCTTTCGCCCGGATGACAGATTATTTTCAGGGCTTATGTAGCTATTCCGCCCCTCCCCCGCAAGAGACCATTGGCAAAGCACAAAAGGCGAGTTAGTCAGCAGCCATGAGAATAATAGCCACCCTGCTCGCTGGCGCATCGGCGCTTCTTTTGTCCACCACCGCTCTCGCGGGCAATCATGATCCGGTCGCGCTGCAGGCCAAGGCTCTGCAGGATGATGTCGCCTGGGACATAGTCGAAGGACTGACCACCGAGATCGGGCCACGACAGGCGGGCACAGAAGCCGAAGCAAGAGCGCGCATCTGGGCGGTCGCCAAGCTGAAAGCGCTGGGGTTCAGCAATGTCCGCAGCGAATCCTATATGATGCCGACCTGGATCAGGGGCAAGGAAACGGCGACTGTTGTCAGCCCTTTTCCGCAGGCGCTGGCGATTACCGCGCTGGGCAACAGCGGCAGTACCGGCGACAAGGGACTGACTGCGGAAGTCGTCTATTTTCCGACGCTGGCTGATCTGATTGCGGCACCGGATGGCAGCCTGAAGGGCAAGATTGCCTTTGTCAGCCACAAGATGAAACCAACACAGGACGGGTCCAGCTATGGGGCTTTTGGCCCTGCGCGCTTTGTCGGACCCAATATTGCCGCCAAGAAAGGGGCGGCGGCGATCGTCATCCGTTCGGCCGGAACCGATCATCACCGCAACCCGCACACGGGAAACACCAATTTCGAGGCGGGCGTGACGCCGATACCGGCTGGTGCGCTGTCCATTCCCGATGCGGAAAATCTCGAAAGAATATTTGCCCGTGGCAAAGCGGTGAAACTGAAGCTCGTATTGACCCCGCAGAATATCGGGCAGCAGGAATCCGGCAATGTGATTGCCGAACTGCCGGGCAGCGATCCGTCGCTCGGCATGATCGTGATCGCCTGTCATCTCGACAGCTGGGACCTCGGTACCGGTGCGATTGACGATGCTTCGGGCTGCGCCATCACCACAGCCGCTGCGAAGCATATCATGGCAGGAGGCCAGCCAAGACGCACAATCCGGCTGCTTTGGGCCGGAGCCGAGGAAGTCGGCATCTGGGGCGGAAAAGCCTATGGCGAGGCGCATAAGGGCGACAATCATGCGCTGGCGATGGAATCGGACTTTGGCGCCGACCGGATCTGGCGGGTGGAATTCAACCTGCCGGACGGCGCTTCCGCTCTGGCTGATCAGGTCGCGACAGCGCTGCAACCGCTCGGTATCGGACGCGGACAGCAGAAAGCCAGTGGCGGAGCGGATGTGCAGTCAATCATCGCCAATAATAATCTCGCGGTCATCGATCTGCAGCAGGACGGCACACGCTATTTCGATCTGCACCACACGCCGGATGATACGCTCGACAAGGTCGATCCGGAACAATTGCGTCAGAATGTCGCGGCGTGGAGCACGGTGCTTTCGATCATCGCCAACAGCGATGCGGACCTCACCATGCCGGCAAAACAATGAAAAAAACCGCATTCCTTGTCCTGACCGCGCTGCTGCTCGCGGCCTGTTCCGAAACCCCGGTCGAGGAAAAGGGCGACGAGGCGATCGCCGAAATGGAAGCCCGGATTGAGGAAGAGGCGAAATCGCTGGAGGAAGCAGCCGATGAAGCGGTCAAGGCACTGGCGGAGGATATCGATGCAGAACTGGCCGCCGATGGTATTCCCGACCCTGCGGCAGTGACAGATGCGGATATGACCGAAAATTAGCCCGCCGGAGCTGATGTCGGCGCTCTTCCAGCATCAGGGCCAGAGGATATCGTCAACCGACCGGCAAGCTTAAAGTCGCGCGCAATCCACCATTTTCACGATTTTTCAGGATAATATCACCGCCATGTTCGCGGGCAATGGCACGCGCGAGTGTCAATCCCAGCCCCGACCCACCGGTTGCACGATTGCGCGACGACTCTCCCCGCAAAAAAGGCTCGAACATCGTCTCTATTTTCTCGTCAGGGATTCCAGGTCCGTCATCATCGACATTTATCATCAGCATATCGCCAGACTTTTCCACAGAGATGTCCGCAACTTCGCCATAAAGGGTCGCATTTCCAATCAGATTCCGCAAAGCCCGGCGAACAAGCGTTTCGCGGATATTCGCGATCTGTTTCGCGCCTCGCTGATAGCGGACATCGTGCCCCAGATCGGTGAATTCATCGACAACCGTCTCGATCAGCGAACGGATATCGACGATATCCGTCTGCTCGCGGGATCGACCAAGCCGAGCGAGCGACAAGATATCGTCTAGCATATGGTCTATATCTTCAATGCCGGCGATCATGCGCTCACGATCATCATCATCTTCCACATTTTCAACCCGGACCCGCAGGGCGGCCAGCGGCGTGCGGAGATCGTGTCCAATCGCCCCCAGCATGACATCCTTTTCGTTGATCATGCTGCTCACACGACCGCTCATGTCGTTGAAAGCCCTGATCAATTCTCGCGTGTCGGGGGGACCCTGTTCTTCGAGCATCTCCGTCTCGCCGGGTTGAAAGAACTGAGCTTTGGCGGTGAGCGATTTCAACGGTCGCGAAATATAGCGCCCGAAAATGATCAGCGGAATCAGCATCAGCAGATAGATGGTAATCGTTTGTAACAGCAGGGTGCGCACCAATACGGGTGTTCGCCCCCGTACGGCAGAAGCGATACTGACCCAAGGGCCACCCATCTGCTTCACCGAAATTATCACAAAACCCGTGGTTTCGTCGGGCGATGTCCGTACGCCCATGGACCTGTTTATCGGGTTGTCACGCCATTGACCGCGATTGGCGCCGATTACGTGACCGGTCATTTCTGGCGTCAGGTTTCTGAGAGACGTCACCCGAATTTCGGAAAATCCGATACCCATGTTGGCAAAGGCCTGCCCGGCTCTTGTTTCAAGTTCCGGCAGCCGTGGCATATCGGCGGTCACTGTGCTATCGGAACTATAGCGAAGCTGCCCCATGCGCCGGGCCCGCGCCGTGCCGTGGCGCAGGGCGGACCGATCATTGGCTTGTCTGTCCAGACCGAAAGCAATCCGGGAGACGGCTGATGTCGACGCTTCTACCAAATTCTGGTTCTGGGCCCCGCGATAGAGCAGGAAACTGTTTATGCCCTGCGCCAGCAATAGCATAAGGGCAACGACAAGCAGGAGTTGTCCGACCAGGCTCTTAGGCCATAAATGTTTCACAGGGACTTCACCTCGCCCGCCAGCACATATCCGCCACCCCATACCGTCTTGATGATTTCAGGGTTTTTGGGGTCTGATTCTATTTTGCGGCGCAGCCGGCTAATCTGATTGTCTACGGCGCGATCAAACGCATGCGCCTCGCGGCCCTGGGTAATATCCAGCAACTGGTCCCGGTTGAGTACTTTTCCGGCGCGCGATACCAAGGCCAGCAGCATCTGATATTCACCGGTGGACAGTGATACGCTCACGCCATCTGCATCGATCAGACTGCGCTTGTCACATTTGAGGGTCCAGCCCGAAAACTGATACGCCCCGCCCGCGGTTTCCATCTGTTTCGCGCCGCCTTTTTCAATCCGGCGCAATATGACCTTGATCCGCGCGACAAGTTCCCGGGGACTGAACGGTTTGGTGATATAATCATCCGCTCCCAGCTCGAGCCCGATGATCCGCTCGGTTTCTTCGGTCTTCGCGCTGATGAAAATGACCGGGATGCTGGTCTTGTCGGTGACGAAGCGGCACAGGCTCAGCCCATCTTCGCCGGGCATCATGATATCGAGCAGGATTATGTCAAAATCATAGGCGTTGAGCAGAGATCTGGCGATGCTCGCATCACTGGCCTGCTGGACCTTATAGCCCTGCTTGATGAGATATTCTGCCAATGGCTCGCGCAGCGAGGCTTCGTCATCAACCAGCAATATGTGAATCTTGTTCGTCATCAAATAGCTCTATCACAGGATCAACAAAAAGGAACGGACCGCCAGCCAGTTTGGGGGAGAAGGGGGAGATGGCTGACGATCCGTTCGCGAAAAGAGTGGTTCAGGGATTAACCGCCTCTTTTATTCCGTTCGCCACGCTGGCCCTTATGGGCAGCCTGACGCTCTTCCTTGGTGAGCTTGCCGTCATTATTGGCATCGGCCTGGTCGAAGCGAGCAAGTGCCGCGGTTGTGAATTCAGCCTTGCTGATCTTCTGGTCACCATTTGTGTCAGCATTACGCATCATCGCCATACCCTGACCACCACGTTTGTGGCCTTTGCCGCGCATGCCTTTACCGCCGCGCTTGCCCATCATTGCCTGAGCTTCTTCCTGACTGAGCTTGCCATTGCCGTCCTTGTCGGCGCGGGCAAATTTACTGGCTTTGCGTTCAGCACGAGCCGCTTCGATTTCGGCCTGGCTCAATTCGCCATCGCCATTGGTATCGGCCTTGGCAAAACGTTCGCCGCGTTTGGCTGAACGATCTGCGCGTTTGGCGTCCCGATCTTCCTTGGAGAGATAGCCATCGCCATTCACATCCATTTTGGTAAAGCGGGTGTTCAGCGATGCTGTCATTTCAGCGCGGCTTATCGCACCGTCAGCATTGGTATCGGCCCGCATACCGCGGTCACCGGGAGCGGCAACGGCGATTCCGCCAGCCATCAAAAGTGCAGTTGCGCTCGAGATCATAATTGCTTTTTTCATTTTCATATTCCTCATGTTCCTATTCAGGGAAACGGTCTTATCGTTCCGCCATGAATGCTGTTCTAATGACCACTTGTCGCTGAACTTTGTCAGAACAGACGAAAATTGTCGCAAATTGTATCAATAGGCAGCAATGGTTCATTTAGGCGACAGGTTGCCTGTCTTGATCAGCGCTCTATCGACGCAATATAGGGTTCAGGAGCCTGCCCAGAGCAAATCTTCACGTCCGTGCAATCGGCAGCACCGCGCATCTAGCGCGTGCCATAACAATTACGTGGTCGGCGCTGGCGCGGCCATTCCTCCCATGGTCACTATCAAAGAAAGCCTGAAGCCCAGTATCAGGAAAATACCTCAAACGGGACCTCAAGCATATCTCATTGTGAAATAACCCGATCGGGATGGAGCAGTAATCCGGATACAAAATTCACTGTCCGTGCGCCGAACCGAATTCGGCCAGAATTCCGGCCGGTAACATCCATATCAACCGTGTTGTGGGAGTGAAGGGATGAAAAATTTTTGGCATTTACTCAATTATAGAAGTTCAAATACATTATACTGGACTGCGCCCCCCACCGAAGCGCCCAAACCGACTGCAACAATGTCATTCAACCACGCATAACGCTCATCACCAGTTTCAAACATCGGCGTTGTCCGGAAGTAGATTTCGCTACGCTCCTTGTCGTTTTGCGGACCGCCGTTCCGAGCATGTTTATGGGCAACCGACAATGGTCGCAACACGCCACGATAGGAAACGAAGATTAATGCCCCATCGTGCGTTTCTATCGTCACCCGCGCATCGAGACGCAAAGTATCGTTTTCATCAATTGTTGCCCAGTCGCCCCCGCCAGGCATCACGCGTCCTCGTAATCGCTCTCCCTCGACTTCTCCACCGGTCAACGCGGCGATCATTCTACGGCCAAAATGCGCTTTACCGATCTGTTGCTGCGGTTCTGTAAAAGCGGCACGATAAGAAAATAAATAACGAAATTCGGGTTCAATCATCTTTAATCCTTCGCTCAAATAGAAAATTGCGACGGGAAAAGTGAGTCCCGCCGCATTTGTTTCACATTTTGAAGGCCAGCGTCATCCCGTAGGTGCGGGGTGGCGCATAGGGCGTCAATATCTGCTGGAACGGAGCAAAATAAGTTACATAGGTCGGCACCAGTTCATCGGTCAAATTCTTACCCCACACCGACAGCTCCCACTGTTCGTTTTCACCCGCAATCGAGAACCGCGCGTCCAGATTATCATGGCTGGGCCAAATTTGCTGCGGGATATTGGAGGCTTCAAAAAAGGCGTCGTCAACCCAGCTATAATCGACCCGTAGCTTGGCAAACAGGTTGCCGATCGGAACTTCATAATAGCCACCGATATTTAACTTGTTTTTTGGCGAACGAGGCAGTTCATTCCCGGTGTAATCCTGTCCGGGAATTGCATATTCTGTAAATTTTGTGTCAAGATAGGCATAGCTGCCGTCAAACTGCAGTCCTCGAACCGGACGTATCACGAATTCAGCTTCGGCACCTCGAATCCGGGCCTTGGCGGCATTGCTGACAACCACACAACATAGAGGAACAAGTTGTGAAATCTGCAAATCCGAGTAGTCAGTCTGAAAAAGCGACACGTTCAAACGCAACGCCCTGTCAAGCCATTCGGTTTTCGCGCCCAACTCATAACCCCAAGCAAATTCAGGATCATACGGGGTTGATGCTCCTGCGGCGGTGCCAGAGAGACCCTGAAAACCACCGCTCTTATATCCGCGTGCAGCAGAGGCGTAGAACAGAATATCATCGGTGGCTTTCCAGTTGAGTGCGACGCGCGGAGTAAAGGCCTTCCAGTCTTCGCGACCCGTCACATCATAACCCGCGGCCGAACCAAGCGGCGGCGGCACTCCCGGTCCGCTATCAACCTTGAAGCCAGCAAAACGACCGCTTTTGCGTTCCCAAGTCATGCGCCCACCCGCCGTTACAGTGAGCGACGGAACTATTTCGAAATCCAACTGCCCAAACACTGCAATGCTACGCGCATTAACCGATTGTGGATAGCTACCAACCCCGGAAATGGCGGGACTGGGGAATTGCTGAATCTGCCCCTGAATCCGTTCATTGTTCTCCTTCAGATAATACACACCCGTCTGCCCGCTGAGCCGACCGTCAAATGCATCAAAAGCGAGGCGCAATTCCTGACTGAACTGACTGTTATCTTCCTGACCAAAATCCGTCGATTCAATCTGGGTGGGTGGATTGATCGGATTGCTGAAAAAGGCTGTTTCAAATTCGAAATCGACCTTGCGTAGGGCAGTTAGCGACGTGAGAGTGCCGAAGCCCAGGTCCAAGTTCACCTCGGCTGAATAGGACTCAACTCTACGTTTAATCAAACCGTCGGTATAGGCATTAACAACACGTGGATCAGGGTTGATGCCGACGCAATGGACGCCCCCGTTAAAGCTGGTGTCGCAGTTATTGTGCCGCGGATTGCCCTTTTGATCTTGATCCGACACGTCTGCACGCAGAATGATGTCGAGCGTATCGGTCGGCAAGAAACGCAACGCGACCCTGCCGGTAATAAGCTGTTGATCATTGACATCATTGCCGGTTGTTTCATTGAATTCATAACCGTCCCGACGCTTCATCGCCAGCCCCGCGGAGAGATATATCTTATCTGTAAGAGGCATATTGCCGCGCGCTGATACGCCGAACTTGCTGTAATTGCCTACCGTCCCTTCGAAAGCGAAGGAGGGATCATCGGAAGGCTTTCGACTGATGAACTGGACAAGTCCGCCAATGGCATTCTTACCGAATAACGTTCCTTGCGGACCGCGCAGCACCTCGACTCTTTCCAGATCGAGCGCATCGAGATCGGGGGTGCCGCCACGCCCGGCATACACACCATCGACAAACACCACGACCGATGGATCGCCGCCGGCGTTCTGACTAATTCCAGGCGCACTGCCTATACCGCGCATCGCAAAATTGGTGTTTATCGGATCAACGGCGCTAACACTCAAACCCGGTGTCCTAACCGCGATATCCTGCACTGTTTCGATGTTTCCCTGCCGCAGTTGCTCGGTACTGAATGCGGTTACCGAGACTGGAACATCCTGAAGCTTTTGCTCCTGTCGTTGCGCTGTAACGATGATTTCACCATAATCCTCGTCGGACTCCTGGGCAACCGCGAACTGCGGTATTGCCAACAAAGCTCCCCCGGCCAACAAGGACGCTACCCGACTCAATTCCCGCTTCGACATTTCACTCTCCCAAATGTTTGTTAGCAATCGATGCGCTTGAACATGCTTGACTATTGCTAACGTTTATAATTAGTTTCCTAAGGACTTGGTCATATCGTGGCTTTTTCCGCTATGCAAGTGGCTACAAAAAAATTGGAGAGCATATTTTGAGTCACACAAAAAGCGATCATGTCCCTGAAAACGACGGAACTCCGCCTTGGCCGCGCCCTGCTTACAGTTGGTATGTGGTCGTGGTTCTACTATTCGCCTATACGCTGTCGTTCGTTGACCGAATGATACTCACGTTGCTGGTGGCTCCGATTCGGGCTGCATTTGAAATCTCCGATACGCAGGTCAGCCTACTCATCGGACTCGCTTTTGCGCTTTTTTATACGCTACTCGGCCTGCCGCTTGCGTGGATCGCTGACCGCTATAATCGCCGCAATCTAATTGTCGCCGGAGTCGCAACATGGAGCATAATGACTGCCGGATGCGGTCTTGCCGGAAGCTATGTGACCTTATTTCTGGCTCGTATGGGGGTGGGCGTCGGAGAAGCGACTTTGTCGCCCGCCGCATATTCCATGCTCAGCGACTATTTTCCGCGCCATAAATTGGCAAGAGCTATGGCCGTCTATTCAATGGGCGTGCCTTTGGGCGCCGGTATTGCGCTCATTCTCGGAGCTTTTGTTGTCGAGGCTCTGCTGACCGCGCCCATAATAGCAGTGCCTTTGATCGGTCAGATGGAAGCTTGGCGTCTGATTTTCGTATGGGTAGCCGCACCAGGGATACTGATCTGCTTGCTGCTCCTCACGGTACGCGAGCCGTTTCGCCGCGGCCGCACGTCAGAAAAAAAGACGACTATTAACGTCGATGCCCCGGGTCTCATCGCGCATCTTTTAACACAAAAGGTGGCGCTCGGTGCCCTTTTTGCCGGGATGTCTTTGATTGGTTTGGTGATGTATGGCGTGATTGCGTGGATCCCTACTTTCTTTACCCGAACCTATGATATGGAAATCACACATGCTGGGATGTGGTTTGGCGTTATTATGGCAATCGGCGGAACTATCGGACTGATTGCCGGTGGCTCACTCGCGGACCGACAATTTAGCAAGGGAGTGGCCGACGCTCATTTCCGGGTCATGCGGCTATCGATCATTCTCGGCGGCCCACCCCTGCTCGCCGCAGTGCTTATGCCAAATGCATGGCTGTCATTTATCATGCTTGCTATCGCTTTCCCGGCAATGACAATGCATGGAGTTGGTGGAGTTGCGCTTCAATTAATCACTCCAAACGAGTATCGCGCCCGACTGACTGCACTCTATTTCTTTGTCGTCAATCTTATCGGGCTGGGTTTCGGGCCGATATGCATCGCTCTGCTCACCGATAAACTCTTCCAGAACGATGACGCCCTGCAATATTCAATCGCAACTGTTGCAACGATTGCACTACCAATTGCCGCGATTATTTTAACATTGGGATTCAAGGCTTTTGCGCGCGATCTGGCGCGCATGTCCGTAGAGGCGGAGGCCGCAACAACCTGATGAATGTTTAATTTAGTGCGTCCAGATATTCCACTTCAGGCGCCGCACCCAAAAGTGGAGCGAGCGCTGTTCGAATTTCATTGAAATGTGGAGTATTAGGATGCGCATCAAGCGCCGACTGTGATTCGTAAATCTCCATGAGCTTGAAAACACCAATTTCGGTTTGCGACCGTGTAACGCGATAAAGCAGACACCCGGGCTCTCCTGCCAGCACCTTGTCAGCGCTGTCCTTCAAAACCTCTTCCAATTGGTTCGCATGCCCGTCTTTGGCCGTCAATTTCGCAATTACTGCAATCAAAATGTGTCTCCTGTTGGCTTGATAATACGATTTGCGGAAGTTAAATAAAATTCTTAATATACGAAGCAGTTGGCCCCGACATAATATACCAACTCATTGTGTCAATATGCAGATTCGACGCATGATGGTATGTTCAACGCCTTTGTTCGGGCGACGGGTTCGGTTCAGTCTAGCTTTGTAATCTAAAACCCAGCGGTAGCGCGGAACATGGAAGCCTTTCACAATGATCGACGCCTCCAATGCTCTCAATCGTCCAGCAACCGATAATAGCCACTACCTGTTCGAAATCGCCTTGGACATAGCCATCATCGACGACGTCGTGACTGAACATCGGGAAGCTGGAGCGGGTGAAGGGAATCGAACCCTCGTCGTAAGCTTGGAAGGCTTCTGCTCTACCATTGAGCTACACCCGCAACACCGGACGGACCGGATGCGCCGCTATTGCCATTGCTTTTGTGACGCGTCAATCACGAAAGATCGAGATTTTCCTTAACCTTCGGACCGCTTCGTTCAAACCATAGCGCCACCGCCTGCTGCTCGGCGTCGTTCATATGCAGTCCCAGTTTCGAACGTCGCCAAAGAACATCCTCTGCCGTGCATGCAAATTCACGGTCGATCAGCCACCTAATCTCGATTTCATACAGACCCGCACCAAATTTCTGCCCCAGGTCCGCGGGACTTTTGCACTCTGCGAGAATCGATGCAGTATCGGTGCCATAGGCCCGAACCAGACGGTGAATGACTGACCGGTCGATAATCGGCCAACGCTGTGCATATTGATCAACCAGTGCGTCTAAACCGTTGGGAGGAAAGTCGCCGCCAGGGAGATGCGCTTCTTTGGTCCAGTCATCACCGTCTACATCTAACGCCTCCGAGAGCGTCCGGATCGCCTGCAGCGCCAGAACCCGATAGGTCGTTATCTTGCCGCCAAAAATCGACAGAACCGGTGCGCCGTTATCATTGTCAAAGTCGAAAACAAAATCCCGGGTGACCGTGGCCGCGGTCCGGCTGTGATCATCAAACAGCGGCCGCACGCCGGAATATGTCCATTCGATATCCTCCCGGACGACCGGTGTTTCAAAATATTCGCTCGCCGCCTCGCACAGATAGTCGATTTCTCCATCGCTTATTCTGGCGGGGCCTTCGGCATAGCTCCACGGCTCGTCGGTGGTTCCGATAAGCGTGTAATCGCTTTCATAGGGAATGGCAAAAATGATGCGACCGTCTTTATTTTGGAAAATATAGCTGTGATCACCGTCATATTTGCGCTTCACAACGATATGGCTGCCCTTGACCAGACGCAGTTTCGCCGCGTGATTGCTTCGGTCGTAAAGAGCCGTAACCGGATCGACCCAGGGACCGGCGGCGTTGACCAGAACCTTTGCCTGTTCGTTCCTTTTTACGCCCTTCTGGTCGATTTCCAGCGTCCAGTGTTCCCGTCCGCGCTCCAGTCCGACGCAATTGGCGCGGGTCCGGATATCGGCGCCACGGTCACCTGCATCGCGGGCGGTGAGCGAAACGAGCCGGGCATCCTCGACCCAGCAATCGGAATAGGCAAATCCCTTTTTGAGCCGCTTTTGCAGCGGATCTCCGCGATGATCCTTGAGAAGATTGAGACTTTTGGTCCCCGGCAAAATATCACGCCCGCCGAGATGGTCATAGAGAAACAGGCCAAGACGGAGCAGCCAGGCGGGCCGCATCCCTTCATCGACCGGCAGGACAAAACGCATCGGCCAGATGATATGCGGCGCTGCACGAAGCAGGACTTCGCGCTCTTTCAGCGCCTTCCGGACAAGGTTGAATTCATAATGCTCGAGATAGCGCAAACCACCATGGACCAGCTTCGTGCTCGCCGACGAAGTGTGCGAGGCGAGATCGTCGCGCTCGACGAGCAGGACCTTCAATCCCCTGCCCGCTGCATCACGCGCAATTCCGACGCCATTTATGCCGCCGCCAATGATGGCCAGATCATACATCGCACCAGTCATAGAGAAACCAGCGGTTTGTGCAATGTCGCAATGCTGCAATGCAATATATCCTGCTTTTGCTTGCGTTTTGGATGCCAGCTTATAGCGTGGACGGCAAAGGGAGCGGACATGGTTGCACAGCATATTCTGGTCATTGACGAAGGAACGACATCGACCCGCGCGATGCTGTTTGGCATGGATGGCAAATTACACGGATCGCAGCAGGAAACGCTCACGCAATATTATCCCGCGCCGGGCCTGGTCGAGCATGACGCCGCCGAGATCTGGGACAAAACGCTGGCTTGCTGCCAGAAAATGATCGAAAAAGCAGGTGGCGCTGACAAAATTGCCGCGATCGGGATCACCAACCAACGCGAAACTGTGGTAGCCTGGGACAAAAGAAATGGCGCACCGCTTGCCAGAGCGATCGTCTGGCAGGATCGCCGGACGGCAGACAAATGCGAAGCTCTGAAGGCCAAGCAGCTCGAGCCCATGGTACAGGCGAAGACCGGCTTGCTGCTCGATCCTTATTTCTCGGGCAGCAAAATTGGCTGGATGCTGGAAAATTGGCCGGAGGTGCGCGCAGCGGGTGACAATCTCGCGTTCGGCACCATTGAATCCTATCTCATTTACCGCCTGACCGGTGGTCAGCATGTTACCGATGCCAGCAACGCCAGCAGGACGATGCTGATGGCGCTGGATGGCGATGATTGGGATGATGACCTTCTGGCGCTCTTCGACATACCCAGAAAGACGTTGCCGCAAATTGTCGACTGCGCCGGACATCTCGGAACCACTGCGGTGGAATTATTCGGCAGCCCTATCGCTATTTGCGGCGCGGCTGGTGATCAACAGGCGGCAACCATCGGTCAAGCCTGTCTTGAAATTGGTCAGACAAAAGCCACCTTTGGCACCGGTGCCTTCATCCTGACAAATTGCGGCGACACCCCTCCGCGGTCAGAGAATCGCTTGTTGTCCACGATCCTCTATCAGCATCAGGGTGAACGGATTTACGCGCTGGAAGGGTCGGTTTTCGTGGCCGGCAGCCTGATGCAGTGGCTGCGGGACGATATCGGCTTGCTGAAATTCGCCGGGGAGAGTGAGGAGCTGGCTCGGTCGGTTGAAGATAATGGCGGAGTCTATCTCGTTCCCGCCCTGTCCGGGCTGGGTGCCCCCCATTGGCGGGCGGACGCGACAGCGAGCATCTCGGGTCTCAGTTTTTCGTCAAAAAAGGCCCATATTGCCCGCGCTGCGCTTGAATCGATGGCCTATCAGTGTTTCGATTTGAAAACTGCATTTTCGGCCGATGGTGTTGACTGGCAAAACCTGCGGATCGATGGCGGTATGGTGGCGAATGACTGGATGGTCCAGGATTTGGCGGACATACTGGATATCAATGTCGAACGACCGGGTTTTTTCGAAACCACGGCGCTCGGTGCGGCCATGCTCGCGGCGGTGGGTTGCGGAATCTATCCGTCGCTCGTAGCGGCTTCGGAAATGATATCGGGTCTGGATGTGCATGTGCCAAATATCGACCCTGAGACCAGAACACGGCGTATTGCCGGGTGGCAGAAGGCGATCCATTCCGTCCTGGCACAATAGCCTCCTTCAATAAAAAAGCCCGCATGAAGCGGGCTTTTTATATTCTGTTGATAACCGTGATCAGGCGTCAGCGGTTTTCTTTTTCTTCTCGGCTTTCACATCGGCCCAGATCGTCCGGTAGGACAGATAGGCGAGGATCGTCGCGATCAGCAGGAAGGCGAGCACAGCCCAGCCTGTTTGATGCCGCTCTTCCAGCTTTGGTTCAGCGGTCCAGATCAGGAATGCCGAGACATCTTCAGCCATCTGCTCAATGGTCGCCTTGGTCCCATCGGAATAGCTGACCATATCCTCGGCTGCCAACGGTGGTGCCATCGCCAGATTCAGGTTCGCGAAATAGGGATTATAATGCAATCCGGGTCCGGGCTGATTGGCTTCGGGCAAATTGGCTGGAGGTTCCTGATAACCGCTCAGCAGCGAATACACATATGGTGCTCCACCTTCACGCGCCTTGGTAATCAGGGAGAGGTCTGGCGGGATTGCATTGTTGTTCGCGGCAGCCGCTGCGACATTGTTCGCAAAAGGCTTGGGAAATTTGTCAGCAGGCAGCGAAGGACGCGAAGACATCTCGCCGGTCGCCGGGTCGACATCCGGTGTCTGGATCGCCCAGTTTGCAGCGATCGCCTTCACTTCGTCTTCGTTATAGCCAATTTCCTCGAGATTGCGAAAAGCAACGTGACGGAGAGAGTGGCAGGCCGCACAGACTTCCTTGTAGACCTGAAAACCACGCTGCAGTTGCTGGCGATCAAATTTGCCGAGCGGACCATCAGAAGTAAAGGATATGTCCTTCGCTTCTTTGTGGAACTCATGCTCTGCGGTTTCCGCTGGCGGGTTCGTGATATATTCTTTTGCCCCCATGCCAAATGAGACCAAGAGCCAGCCTGAAAAAAACAGGCCAATCAAGATTCCGATAATTCTTACCATTGCGACGGGTCCCTAATACTTAGCTGGCAGTTTTGAGTGGCTTGCCGGTTACCGATTCCGTGATGCTGTTCGGCAGCGGCTCAGGTTTTTCCAAACTCGACAATAGCGGCAATATGATCAGGAAATGCGCGAAATAATAAGCTGCGGCCAATTGGCTGATCATCACGAATGGTTCCTCAGCCGGTGCACCGCCACAATATCCAAGGACCAGAACATCAATCACGAGGATGACGAAGAAGATCTTGAACTTGGGACGGAAGCTGCCCGAACGAACTGGTGATTTGTCCAGCCACGGCAGGAAGAACCATACTAGGATCGCTGAGAACATCGCCAGCACACCAAGCAGTTTCGCCGGAATGAACAGGAAATCGAATGTGAAGGCCCGCAGGATCGCATACCAGGGCCAGAAATACCATTCCGGAACGATATGGGCCGGCGTCGACAGCGGGTTGGCCGGAATATAGTTATCGGCGTGGCCCAGCGCATTTGGCAGGAAGAACATCAGCGCGGTGAAGAAAATCAACGCGAGACCAATCGTCCAGCCGTCCTTTGCGGTATAATAGGGATGGAATGGAACCGTATCCTGTGGCCCCTTCACATCGACGCCGGTCGGATTGTTCGATCCTGGAATGTGCAGCGCCCAGATATGCATGATGACAACGCCGACGATGACAAATGGCAGCAGATAGTGGAGCGAGAAAAAGCGGTTCAGAGCGGCATTGTCCGGAGCGAAACCACCGAGCAGCAGTTCCTGGATCGGCTTGCCGACAAGCGGGATGGCTTCGAACAGGCCAGTAATCACCTTCGCTCCCCAGAAGCTCATCTGTCCCCAAGGAAGGACATAGCCCATGAACGCGGTGGCCATCGCGAGAAGATAGATAACGACACCGAGCAACCACAGCATTTCGCGCGGCGCCTTGTAGGAGCCGTAGAACAGCCCGCGGCCGATATGAAGATAGATGGCGATGAAGAAGAAGCTTGCACCATTGGCATGCGCATAGCGGATCATCCAGCCACTGTTCACGTCGCGCATGATATGTTCGACAGAATCAAAGGCGATGTTTGCATTGGCCGCATAATGCATGGCCAAGATGATGCCGGTAACGATCTGAACGACCAGAAACAAACCGGCCAGGGAACCGAAGTTCCACATATAGTTCAGATTGCGTGGCGCAGGGTAGCCCGCGCCAACGCTGTTATAGACGAAACGCGGCAGCGGAAGCTGCTTGTCCATCCACTGACCGAATTCGGTTGTTGGTGTATATTGTTTTGCCCAAGGAAAGCTCATTTTTCTTCTGCCCCTTAGCCGATTTTCACGACAGTATCTGATAGGAATTCATGTTCCGGCACAACGAGGTTGGTCGGAGCCGGACCTTTGCGAATGCGGGCGGCCGTATCATAATGCGATCCGTGGCACGGGCAGAAATAGCCGCCAAATTCACCTTTAATTTCGCCTTGTGCAGCACCGAGTGGCACGCAACCGAGATGGGTGCAAACGCCCAGTGTGATCAACCAATTTTCTTTACCGGCGGTGGTCCGATCGGCAAGAGTTTCAGGATCGCGCAAACCGGACACGTCGACAGCCTTGGCTTCGGCGATTTCCGCTTCTGTCAGATTGCGGATAAAAATCGGTTGCTTGCGCCAGCTAGTCTTGATCGACTGACCGGTTTCGATTGCCGAGATATCGACTTCGATCGATGAAAGAGCGAGAACATCCGCGCTCGGGTTCATCTGGTTTACCAACGGGATCACCGTAGCGACTGCCCCGGCACCAGCAAAGCTCACTGCTGCTATATTGATAAAATCCCGGCGGCGAACGCCGCCTTCTTCTGCGACTGCCGTATCAGCTGTTTCAACCGTTGCCATGCAAACAAGCCCTATAGAATAATTGTGACCCCTGACTGCCCGAATGTTCGATACTGCTCAACAACAGTTTGAACAGACAGTGAATTGCGCGCCTGATAGCCGCGAAGGATAGGGTTTGCCAACAGTGAATTTTCGATTGACCTAACATTCCCTTCCCGCTCATGGTGGATGGCCCATGAGGATAGCATTGTATCAACCCGAGATTGCGGGAAATTTAGGAACAATATTAAGGACTTGTGCCTGCTTTGGCGTAGCGGTCGATATCATAGAACCTTGTGGATTTCCGTTCAGCGACCGCAGCCTGAAACGCGCTGGAATGGATTATTTCGAACATGTTGAATATATACGCCATGCCGATTGGGAAGCATTTCGCGCGACCACCGATTCCCAAAAAGCGAGGATTATCCTGCTCTCCAGCAAGGCCACTACTCCGCATCACGGATTCGCCTATCGCGACAATGATATATTATTGTTCGGATCGGAAGGATCAGGAGTTCCCCGGACTATACATGATCAATGTGATAGTCGAATCACTATCCCGATGAAACCGGGCATGCGCAGCTTGAATCTAGCGGTATCGGCTGGCATGGCTTTGGGTGAAGCACTTAGACAAACAGGACAATTTCCGGAATGACCTCAGGATTGGATGACCAGCAGCGCACTGCCCAGACTTGGTTCAAGGAGCTGCGTGACCAGATTTGTGCGGAATTTGAAAAGATTGAAACCGAGGCCGGTAGCGATGCCAGCTTCGAATATATTCCGTGGGACCGGCAGAATCCCGACGGTAGCCCCGGCGGCGGCGGTACGCAGGGTCTGATGAAGGGCAAGATTTTCGAAAAGGTCGGTGTGAATATCTCGACGGTGGACGGCGTGTTCAGCGAGGAATTCCAGGCCCAGATCAATGGTGCGGAAGAGGATCCGCGGTTTTTCGCCACGGGAATCAGTCTGGTTGCCCATATGGCAAATCCCCATGTGCCCAATGTCCACATGAACACGCGGTTCCTGTGTACGACCAAACGCTGGTTTGGCGGCGGAGCAGATCTTAATCCGGCGATTCCCTATGAGGAAGATACCGAGGAATTTCACGCCCGCTTCCGTTCCGCCTGCGCACCGCATAATCCGGAATATTATCCGCGCTTCAAAAAATGGGCGGATGATTATTTCTATATCCCGCACCGCAAGGTTCATCGCGGCGTCGGC
Source organism: Parasphingorhabdus sp. (assembly GCF_048267785.1). Taxonomy (GTDB): domain Bacteria; phylum Pseudomonadota; class Alphaproteobacteria; order Sphingomonadales; family Sphingomonadaceae; genus Parasphingorhabdus. Next base: position 162,765 of record NZ_JBLWWU010000001.1, read on the forward strand.
GGCATTTTCTATGATCATATCGAACTCGATAATGAGACCGATTTTGACCGCCACTTCGCCTTTACACAGGATGTCGGCCGCGCCTTTCTGGATATTTTCCCCAAACTTGTCCGCAAGCGGATGGCGACCGAATGGAGCGCCGAAGATAAACAGCTACAACTGGAATGGCGGGGGCGTTATGCCGAGTTTAATCTGGTCTATGACCGGGGGACGACATTCGGTTTGAAAACCGGCGGCAATGTCGACGCGATCTTGATGAGCCTGCCGCCCGAAGCAAAATGGGTGTAAAAAATCCGGACGGCCTGCCTCTGGAGGTTCCCAAAGGCCATGTTCCAACCGTCATCACCCATCTGGAGATGCTTGAAAGGCCGGTTCTCGCTACAATCAACTCCGCTCTTTCGCTTGAAAAATGGATTGACCCGGCGGTTGCGGAATATCTGGCCCTGTTTCGCAGTGTCGGTGAGCCATGGCTGTGGACCTCGCGGCTGTTAATCGGCGAAGACGATGTTCAGTCCATTATTCACCACCCCGGGATCGACATCCATATCGTCCGCAATGAGAATATGGCCGTCGGTTTTATCGAACTGGATTTTCGGAAAACCGGCCAATGTGAAATCGCTTTTTTCGGTCTGGTAACCGAGATGAACGGCAAGGGCCATGGTCGCTGGATGATGAATCAGGCACTGAAGAACGCATGGAAAGACGGGATCGAGCGGGTCTGGCTACATACGTGCACGCAGGATAGCCCGCGCGCCCTGCCCTTTTACCAGCAATGCGGCTTTCGCATTTTCAAGCAGGAACTGGATATGATGGCCGATCCGCGCCTGTCCGGCCATTTGCCGGAAACAGCCGCACCGCATGTACCAATCTTCACTTGACCACTTCCCTGACATCGCTCGTCCTGCCCGTCAGTTGAATATAAATCGATACTATAGCCAGACCGAGCACAAGCTGGAAGGCCGTGCCGGTTAGTGAAGCCACCAGATTTTCGATGAATGGCCAGCCAGCGCCACTTGTCGCCAGACCGGTCACGATACCGGTGACAGCCTGCAGGGCACCAATGGTTATCGTGCCGACAATCGCAATGATCAATATGAACAGAAAGATCGCGAAGCCGTTATTCCGGGTCAGCGACCAACTTTCCTTGAGTGCTTCAATCGGGTTGCGTTCGCCTTGATCGACGATCACCACAGGCACGAGAATGAATCGGCAGGCGACATATAATCCGGGAATAATCAGCAGGAGAAAACCGACCAGAGTCAGCACTCCAGTCAGGAAATTCGCGATCAGATAGATTAAAAAAACTTTCAGCGCTGCGACAAGATCGTCGGCGACGGTGTTGTTACGCGAGGGTGCCAGAACAAAATAAATTGCCAGACCGCCAAAGCTGATGACCAGATTGGACAGCATGATCGGAAGAACATTCTCGCTGAAATAGGCTGAATAAATCGCCATCAAAACATTTATATCTTCGTCACCGTTCATGACGGGCTGGTCGACAAATTGACTGAACAGAAAAGTGGGCAGAAACAGAAATACACCTGCAATCGCCATGATTGCCTCTTTATGCGCGCCGAGCAGGGCCATCGCACCGTTCCAGCATTGCATATAGTTAAGCTTCTTCATTTTCATTCCCGGATCCATTTCTCGATTACCAACCCTTGCCACCCGGTCGGCAAAAGTGCACGAAAATATTATGAATGATCTCGATGATATAGAATGGCGTATTTCGCCGGAAAAGGTCCCATATCCGGAAGCCTTGAACGAAATGGAACGACGCAACGCGGCGGTTCAGACTGGTGATGCAAAGGAACTGATCTGGCTGCTGGAACATCCGCCGCTCTATACTGCCGGGACCAGTTCCGATCCTGCCGAATTGCTGACCGAATCCTTTCCGGTATATGACACCGGCCGCGGTGGCCGGCATACTTATCACGGACCGGGCCAGCGAGTCGGCTATGTCATTCTCAACCTGAAGAAACGCAACGCGGATGTGCGCGGATTCGTCCATGCTCTGGAAGCCTGGGTGATTGCAGCCCTGGCAGAATTTGACCTCGCAGCGCGGGCGGTGGATGGCCGGGTCGGTATCTGGTGCGATACGCCGGACGGGCAGGAAGCAAAGATCGGCGCGATCGGTATCCGAATCCGCAAATGGGTGACGATGCACGGCTTTTCGGTCAACATCGATCCCGATCTCAGCCATTTCGGCGGCATCGTCCCGTGCGGCATCAGCGAATATCCGGTCACAAGCCTTGCCCAACTGGGTATCGTGATAAAGCTTCAGGAGTTTGACGAAGCGTTACAAAAAACCGCTGGAGGCTTTTTGAAAGCAATTGATCGAGCCTGATCCGCGGCTATGTTAGATTTGTGTACCGATTGATGATGAGAGGAAAAGATCATGACCAAATTCACCAGACTGGCCGCCGCAACTGCGTTTGCGCTGACCATCTCGGCCTGCTCCGGAAACGAAGCCCCTGACCCCGATGAAGTCACCGAAACCCAAATGGATGATGTTGATGTCATCGACGGCACGATCAGCGACGAAATGGTTGATGTCGACACGATGCAGGCGGTTGATGCTACCGGCGAGGAAACAACCGATTCTGCGGAGAAGACAGAAGAGACAGCGTCCGGAACAGAACCCGCCGAACAACCGGCAGACTGAAATCAAGCCAGTCCGAGAATCTTGTGATTCTGTAAGGATAAACGCCATTTCGGATGGGCCTGGACAAACCCGATGGCCTGTTCGAGATGGGACTGGCTGGCCTCGCTATCGCCGCGTGCATCCATCGGCTGCAACAACAGATTGGCGAAGGCCCAGCTTTCCATTTCCTGCCAGTTGCTATCATTCTGGGGCCAGACCAGTTTCAGTTCGTCGCCCGACCGCTGAACCGTCTCGCTTTGCGCTTTCGGGCTGATGCATATCCAGTCGATCGTGCGCGGCACCGCGAGCGTTCCGTTCGATTCTATGGCAATGAAAAATCCTTCGGCGTGGAGCGCATCGATCAGAATCTGGTCGACCTGAAGCATTGGCTCGCCACCGGTCAGAACCACGAATCGGGCTTCTATGCCGCTGCCCCATGTCTCTGCAGCGGCACGGGCAAGGTCGCCAGCGGTATCAAAGCGTCCGCCGCCCTGCCCATCCATGCCGATAAAGTCGGTGTCGCAAAACTGGCAGATCGCCTTGGCACGATCACGTTCCAGCCCAGACCAGAGATTGCATCCCGCAAAACGGACAAACACCGCGCGTCGACCGGCGTGCACACCTTCACCCTGCAGCGTCAGGAATATTTCCTTCACCGCATAGCTCATGACGCAACATATCGCGTCGGATCGACAATCCCGGCTTCTTCGAAACCCTTCTGCCGCAAACGGCAGCTATCACATAGGCCGCAAGCCAGACCCGCTGGGGACGGGTCATAACAGGACCAGCTCCAGGCGGGATCGAGATCAAGCCGGATCGCTTCCCTTGCGATATCTGCCTTGGTCATATGTTGGAGTGGTGTCCGGATATGAAAATCCTTGCCCTCATCGCCAGCCTTGGTAGCGAGATCCGCCAATCTTTCAAATCCCTCTATAAATTCTGGCCGGCAATCCGGATAACCCGAATAATCCAGCGCATTCACGCCGATGAATATATCCCGCGCATCCCTTGCTTCGGCCAGCCCGAGGGTCAGCGACAGAAAGATCAGATTGCGCGCAGGTACATAAGTGACAGGAATGTCATCACCCACACCGTCCTTTGGCACTTCAATATCGGCGGTCAGCGCCGATCCGCCAAAACGACTGAGATCAAGCGGCAAGATGATATGTTCGTCCACATTCAGCCTGGCGGCAATTTTCTGAGCGGACTGAAGCTCAATCTTGTGCCGCTGGTTATAATCTACCGTCAGTGCAATCAGCCGATAGCCCTGCTCTGCTGCAATCGCTGCGGAAACCATCGAGTCCAGTCCACCGGACAATAATATAATTGCTGTTTTTGATTCGGAAGCCATAACGCGCTCCGCTAATCGCCTTGCCCGCGCGGCGCAAGTTTTGCGCGCAAGTTGCGACTAGCAGGGACCCGTACGACGACCTTCCATCGTGAAGGAAAAGGGCGCATTGTTGCGGATGCCTTGAGAGTATATCTGCACCAACGTACTGGATTCCAGCTTGATTTCGGTAACGCCGTGCCCCGCACTGCCGCATTTGTAACTTACACGCAGCTTCTTCGGGTTATTTTCGATCACGTAGCGTCTACAGGTCATGTTGCTGTGCTGGATTTGCAGCAACACTTCGGGATTACCCAGACATATTTTTTGCCCGGCCTCTGAAGACCCCCGTTCTTTCAATGTCCATTCACCCTGCGACAGCCCGTCCAACAACGTCAAGCGTGGTGTTTGTGCGGGTGCAGCCATCGTAAATCCGGACAGGATTGCGGCAAATGTGCTGATTGTTTTGATCAGTTTCATGCCTTTCATCGATCTTCTCCGTGCGGTTGGGTGGGTTAATGGTCTCGGCCGATTCCGACTATAGAAATCAATTACGGCAATTATTGTTTCGAATTACGGCAAACGATAGGAATTATTGGACAAAGTCTTAAATTTCATCGCCTTGCAGCCAAAGTCAGTTGTTCAAACTGGCGCCCGTAATTAGGAATTTCTTGCTGCAAAAGGCGCAATCTATGCCGATATTGCCGTCTTCATCGACCATGTCTTTCTTATCTGCTTTCGGAAAACGCGCAATCACGTCCCGGATATGGTCTTCATTACACCGGCAGCCCTTAACGCACGGTTTACCGCTCAAAACTCTCACTTCGTCGCTCTCGCTGAAAAGGCGCCATAGAATCTCGTCGAGCGGTAGCGTGCTGGCGGTGAGCTCTGCTGGCTGAATGCTCCCGCTCATGATCTCCACATGCTCCCATTCGGGATGATCGAGCCGGACATGGATTCGGTCCCGTCCTTCCTCGCCATCGGGCAGGTGCTGCACCAGCAATCCACCGGCAACGACCTTGCCGCCGGTCTCGTCAATCGCGACCCGGATCAGCGTCGGTATCTGCTCGGACTGGAAGAAATAATTCTGCACGGCTTCGGCAAGGCAGGCCCCTTCCAGCGGAACAATACCCTGATTGCGGCCCCGCGGCGCGGGCTGGTCAAAGGTGATCGCGAGATAGCCTTTGCCGAACAGCGCCATCAGGCCGGGTTCCACCGGCTGGGCCGCCAATCGCTCGCGGTCGAAATCAACATAGCCGCGCAGGGCACCGTCTTTATAATCGCAAGCCAGAAGGTTGATCACTCCGACCTCGGTTTGTGCTTGTAATGTCAATTGGGAGTCTTCATCCTTCAGCAGCGCGCCCAACATGGCAGTCAGGCACACCGCCTCCGTCAGAACGTTGCGGATGACCAGCGGATAATCGTGCGCAGCCAATATGTCATCAATGACAGAGCCAAGCCGGACAACCCGCCCCCGACAATTTTTGGCGGGGATCGCAAAGGACAATATATTGTCGGTCGGCTTAGCTTCCGCCATCAAATCTGGCCGAAACACCAGCGAAGCACGGATTTCTGTGCATGAATGCGGTTTTCCGCTTCATCCCAGACCACCGATTGCGGACCGTCGATCACCGAAGGCATGACTTCCTCGCCACGATGGGCTGGCAGGCAATGAAGGAACAAGGCGTCTTTCTTCGCTTGCTCCATGATCACATCATTGACCTGATAGGGCATCATCGCAGCAAGCTTGTTGTCGGCATGTTCCTGTCCCATCGACACCCAGGTGTCCGCCACGACGACGTCCGCATCCGCAACCGCCTCATTTTCGTCGCGATATATCGTAATATTGGACCCAGCGGCCTGCGCCTTTTCTATAAAGCTCGGGTCGGGATCATAGCCCTGCGGACAGCCGATCCGGACGTTGTATTTCATCAGGCCAGCGCCTTCGACAATGCTGTTGAGCACATTATTGCCGTCACCCAGCCAGGCAATTTCCAGTCCCGGCAGCGTCTTTCCATGCTCGACCAAGGTCAGCAGATCGGCGACAATCTGACAGGGGTGAGACAGGTCGGTGAGACCGTTGATAACCGGCACATCGGCATTGTCCGCCATATCGTCGATTTTCGCATGATCATCGGTGCGGATCATGATCGCATCACACATCCGGGACAGAACCTTGGCGGTATCCGCCACGGATTCTCCGCGCCCCAATTGCGTCGATCCGCTATCCATCACGATACTCGACCCACCCAGCTGACGGATAGCAATATCGAAGGAGACACGGGTCCGAGTGCTGCTTTTTTCAAAGATCATGGCCAGAATGTGATCGGCCAGCGGCCTGTCGGCATCCGGCTTGCCTTTAGGCCAGCCAGCGCGTGCGGCCTTCCGGTCAATGGCATCGGCGATCATCGCGGCAACCGCATCGCCACCCGCGTCGGAAAGATTGAGAAAATTTCTGCTCATGATTCTGGCGCCTCATAGTCAGCCGCCCCGGCGGACAGTTTTTCGATGAATGCCGCGATATGGCTGTCATCGATATTCAGGGGCGGCAACACCCGCAATGTATTGTCGCCGGCTGCCACGGTCAGAAGTCCATGATTGTCGCGAAGATGGGCGACAAAGGATCGCGTCTCCTGCGTCATCATGATACCGAGCATCAACCCCTTGCCCCGCACCCCGAGGAACAGGTCGGGATAATTGCCGATAAATTGCTCGATCGCTGCGCGCAACTTGTCGCCGGTCGACCGGACATTTTCCAGAAATTCGTCATTTGCGACAACGTCCCACACCGCATTGCCAGCCGCCATCGCCAGCGGGTTGCCGCCGTATGTCGAGCCGTGGGTGCCGATTACCATTCCCCGGGCCGCCTCTTCGGTGGCCAGACAGGCACCTAGCGGAAAGCCTCCGCCAATACCCTTCGCCGTCGCCATAATATCGGGTGTAACCCCATAAAGCTCATGCGCATAAAGCGCGCCAGTGCGGGCAACGCCACATTGCACTTCGTCGAGTAGCAGTAATATGCCGTGCTCGTCGGCCAATTCGCGCAAGCCGGTCATAAATTCCTGCGAAGCGGGTCGTACGCCGCCTTCACCCTGAATCGGCTCGACCATGAACGCTGCGGTCTTGTCGTTTATCGCGGCCCTGGCCCCTTCCAGATCGTCAAATTCAACATATTTGAAGCCGGCGAGCAAGGGCGAAAAACCGTGGTGCATTTTTTCCTGATTGGAAGCGGAGATGGTCGCCATCGTCCGGCCATGGAAGGCATTTTTGAACGTGATAATCTCATACCGGTCGCTGCCTGCCGATTGATGATAGGCCCGGGCCGCCTTGATCGCGCATTCCACCGCTTCAGCGCCGCTGTTGGTAAAGAAAGCGGTGTCGGCAAAGGTCGTATCAACCAGACGCTGCGCGAATTTTTCACCCTGCGGGCTGCCGTAAAGATTCGAGACGTGCATCAGGGTCGCCGCCTGATCCTGTATCGCCTTGGTCAGATGCGGATGGCCATGGCCGAGCAGATTGACGGCGATACCGCTGGCGAAATCCAGCGCTCGCGATCCATCTTCGGAAATCAACCAGGCCCCCTCGCCTCGGACCGGACGAAAACCACAACGCGGGTATACAGGCATCAATGGGGTAATCGTCATGATCGGCTTCCTTTCGCGGAAAACAGAAAAGGCGACCCGACTGGCCGCCTCTCGCTTTGGGCCGCTCTTATATGATGGTTCATGGAGACGGTCAATCGTGATAGAATAGACTAAGCGAACTGCGACGCTGACGGGTCATGTCATCGCGCCTGTCAACGTCCGCCCTATTACAATTTCGCTTTCGCCGCTTCCCAGTTCTGACCGTCAAATTTCCGTATCAGCGGTTCCAGTCCATGATCCCCATCGAGGCAATTGAAATTGATGCTCCAGCAATCTGGATGGGAACGCGGCTGGTAAAAGCTTTTGACGCCACAGCATTGACAGAACAAGTGCTCCGCCCGCCTGCTGCCGAACCTGTAGCTGCGCAAATCGTCCTTGCCAGACTGCAAGGTGAAATTTTCGTGCGGTACGATCAGATGAAGAAATCCGGTCCGAGCGCACATCGAACAATTGCAGTCGAGCAGTTCCGGCGCCGGCTCGACATTCGCCTCGAAGCGGACAGCGCCGCAATGGCACCCACCCGCAACAACCGTCATTCGCGGACTTCCAGCGTGTGAATATCGATGCGGTTCTTCAATGTCCGGTGGACAGGGCATTTTTCGGCGATTTCGAGAAGCTTTCTGCGGTGCTCCTCGGTAAGGTCGCCGCGCAACTCGATCGACCGGTCGATCACATCAATCCGGTTGTCCTGATTGTTGCAAGTGTGGCAATCTTCCACATGTTCGCGGCTATGTTCCAGCACAATATGCACAGCTTCCAACGGGATATTTTTGCGGTCTGCGTACATTTTCATCGTCATCGACGTACAGCTTCCCAAGGCTGCCAGCAGGAGGTCATAAGGCGATGGACCACTATCCATGCCACCGAGAGATTCCGGTTCATCGGCGAGAAAGACATGTTTGCCGACCTTGACCGTCTGCTGGAATTTTCCGTTGGCCGTCTCGACAGAGACGAGGGAAGGATTGCTTGCCATATTCTACTCCACGGTTACCGATTTGGCGAGATTACGGGGTTGATCGACATCGGTCCCCTTGGCCACCGCGACATGATAGGCGAGCAGCTGCACCGGGACGGCATAGACCAATGGTGCTATCAGTGGATGAACCTTGGGCATTTCGATAGTCGCAAGGCAGCCGTCCCCGGCTTCAGCCAGACCTTCTGCATCGGAAATAAGCACCACCTTGCCACCGCGCGCGCGCACTTCCTGCATATTGGAGACGGTTTTTTCAAACAGCGGCCCCGATGGCGCCAGAACGATCACCGGCACGGATTCGTCGATCAGGGCGATCGGCCCATGTTTCATTTCACCCGAAGCATAGCCTTCTGCGTGAATATAGCTGATTTCCTTGAGCTTGAGCGCACCTTCCAGCGCCAGCGGATAATCAGGGCCGCGACCGAGGTAGAGAACGTCCCGCGCCGGCGCGATATGATGGGCCATATCAGCGATATCGTCATCATGCGCGAGAGCGGCGTTGAGCGCAGCGGGCGCTTCGGTCAAATGTTTGACGACCTCGTGTTCTTCCGCGCGAGTCATCTTCCCCTTCACCACCGCCAGATGGGCAGCCAGTGCGGCCAGAACCGCAAGTTGGCAGGTAAAGGCCTTGGTCGAAGCCACGCCAATTTCCGGCCCGGCATGAGTCGGCAGCAACAAATCAGCCTCCCGCGCCATCGAACTGGTCGGAACATTGACCACCACGGCGATTTTCTGACCGTTTTTCTTGCTATGGCGAAGAGCGGCCAATGTATCAGCCGTTTCGCCCGACTGGGAAATGAACAATGCCAGCCCGCCGGGCTCCAGCACCGGATCGCGATAGCGAAATTCCGATGCAAAATCGAGGTCCACCGGCACCCGGGCAAAGGTTTCAAACCAGTATTTCGCGACCATCCCGGCATAATAGCTTGTCCCGCAGGCGACGATCGTAATCCGCTTGATATCGCGCAGATCGAAATCCATTTGCGGCAGCGCCACCTGCTGCTCCAGCGGGCGGATGTAGCTTTGCAGGGTTTGCGCAACCACGGTCGGTTGCTCGAAAATTTCCTTCTGCATGAAATGGCGATAATTGCCCTTTTCAATCGTCGCCGCAGACACGCCAGAGGTTGTAATTTCACGCTCTACCGGAACATTATTCTCGTCATAGATCACAGCCCCGTCGCGTGTAATCACCACCCAGTCACCCTCTTCAAGATAGGCAATTTTCTGGGTAAGCGGTGCAAGAGCAAGCGCGTCGGAACCAAGAAATGTCTCGCCCTCGCCATAGCCCACCACCAGAGGTGACCCCAATCGTGCACCGATCAACAAGTCGGGCTGCGAACGGAAGGCAATGGCCAGCGCGAAGGCCCCGCGCAAAAGCGGCAGAACGGCTTTGACGGATTCTTGCGGGCTTTTACCGGTTTCGACCTGTTCACTGACGAGATGGGCAACAACCTCGGTATCGGTCTCGCTTTCGAACGAACGGCCACGCGCGCTCAGTTCGTCACGCAGATTCTTGAAATTCTCGATTATGCCGTTGTGGACCAGCGCCACTTCGCCGGTAGCATGGGGATGAGCATTGCTTGTCGTCGGCGCACCGTGGGTCGCCCAGCGGGTGTGCGCAATACCGATATCGCCGGCGGCATCATCGGTTTTCAATACGGATACAAGATTGGCAAGCTTGCCCTCCGCCCGGCGGCGGATCAACTGACCGTCCTGCACAGTGCAAACACCGGCGCTGTCATAGCCACGATATTCCATCCGTTTCAGTCCATCGACGAGACGATCCGAGACGGCTTCCTTGCCAACTATTCCAATAATTCCGCACATTGTATTTCGGGCTTTCTGCTAAAGGCTAGAGGTTATCCGGATGTCCCGCATAACAGCGGAGCAGTCCATTTTTTTCCGATCATCGGAATAGCGTCGTTTCCGTCATTTACCTGCCTTTTTCTTCGCACTCACTTCATTGAATCGCGTCGCCCAGCCAGCCTTCACGGTCTGCTCGGCACGCACCAGAGCCAGGTCTCCGGCAGCCACCTCTTTCGTCAGCGTCGCCCCTGCCCCGACAATCGCTCCATCACCAATGGTAACCGGCGCCACCAGCGCGCTGTTCGATCCGATAAATGCACCTTTACCGATCACCGTCCGATATTTGAAATGGCCATCATAATTGCAGGTTATCGTGCCTGCGCCGATATTTGCCCCCTCGCCCACTTCGGCATCGCCGAGATAGGTGAGGTGATTGGCCTTGGCGCCCTTGCCAAGAACGGTCTTTTTCATCTCGACGAAATTTCCGACCTTGGAGCCTTCCTCCATCACCGAACCGGGCCGCAGGCGGGCGAAAGGACCGACATTGGTGTTCGGGCCAATGGTCGCCCCTTCAATATGGCTATGGCCGTATATTTTTGCGCCGGACGCCACCGACACGCCAGGACCAAAAATCACATTTGGTTCTACAACGACATCTGAAGAAATCTTTGTATCATACGAGAACCACACGGTTTCAGGCGCGATCAGGCTGACACCGTCTACCATCGCCTGGGACCGGCGACGCGCCTGCCATTCGCCTTCGACTGCCGCGAGTTCGGCACGGCTATTGACGCCAGCAACTTCGGCGGGGTCATCGACCTCGATCACCGCGCTCGTCTGCCCCGGCAGCATCACAATATCCGGCAGATAATATTCGCCAGCTGCATTGTCGTTGCTGATCTTGTCGAGCAATATGAACAGATCGGTAGAACGCGCCGCCATCAGGCCGCTGTTGCACAGATTGACCGCGCGTTCGGCATCGTTGGCGTCCTTATACTCGACCATTTTCTCGATCTCGCCCTGCTCATCGGCGATGATCCGGCCATAGGCACCTGCATCATCCGGACGGAATCCAAGCACAACCGCACGCGGGTCGGAGCCGTTGTTCAGACGGAATATCATGTCGCGCATCGTATCGGCGCTGACCATCGGAACATCGCCATATAATATCAGCACATCCCCCGCGAAACCCTTGAGTGCATCATGAGCCTGGGCGACGGCATGGCCTGTGCCAAGCTGCTCTTCCTGCACCGCGATCGTAACATTGCGTCCCTCGACGCTCGCCTCAATCTGCTCCCGGCGCGCCCCGACAATCACAACTATGCGTTCAACTCCGATGGAATCGACGGTGTCGAGCAAATGATGAAGCATCGGTTTGCCCGCTATAGGATGCAGCACCTTGTGCTTTTCCGAATTCATGCGCGTGCCTTGTCCGGCGGCCAATATGATTGCGGCTAACGGGCGGTCGGTCATCGGTCGGTACACTCCGGAACAAGTTGGTCAATCGGGGCCTGAATGCGGCCATTTGCAGCGGCTAATGCCACGCAAAGCGGGCTTAGGCCAGCCTGTTTATTTACCTAATGGCGGGTTCAATCCGATGATTTTCCACCTTTGCGCCATTTGGTCCACAAATGCCGTGCCAGCATCACCGGCGGCATACGCAGCCAGTGGGAGCGGACATAGAAAGCGAAGCGCGTGATTTTGCGGGTTTCACGACCATATCCGTCGCGAGCGAGCAAACGGCGAACATAAAAACAATCCGAAAATTTCCTCTTTCCGGCGCGGTCTTTGCAGACCGGCGTTGCGTATAGACGTTCCGCCAAACGCAGCGCCCGCTCCAGTTCACTGACCAGCCCATGGATTTCTGCACGCATTCCGAGTTTGATCCAGAATTCCGGATCCGTCCCGGTACAATATCGGATCAGCAAATTGATATCCCACAGGTTCCGCAACCCGCCAGACAGATCGCCGTCTGCAAACAAATGGGCGATCGAATGGATCAGCATATCCGCTGGTGCCATGACGTAAAGCCCGTCTTCAAGCGCAACAGCTGCATCCAGTATCGCCTGCACATCAGGCGTCGGGCGGGCAGTCAGTGGCAATATCGTATGATGCACGTCAATCATCCGGTCGCGTTCCCGATGAATCAATGGCGGCAATTCGTGCATATGTTCACGATAATATTGATCATCATAAGGGTCGGGCTTCACCCATTCCCATCCGGCATCAAGCAAGGCGGCTTCGACAACCGGCAAGTCTTTCCGGGCCACCATGATATCGAGATCGCCTATACTGCGACCGACCCCCGCATCGAGATTTGCGGCAACATAGGCTGTGCCCTTCATCAGAAGAATTTTTCCTGGGTAGCCGGCAAGCGCGCGGCGGGCACAATCTGCTTCCCATAAAGCCTGTTGGCGCGCCAGATCATGCGCTTCCACGGCATCCTGTAACACCGCACGGACGCGTTCTGGTACGGTGACATCCTTGACCCGGTGGGCAAGCGAACCGATCAGCGATTCCGCACGCGCCACACTGATCAATTCGGTCCACTGCCCGCTGTTCAACACCTCCACGCTGGACGGATCCCGCAAAGCACGGACCAGGGTGCGCGCATCACGCATCATCGCAATTCGCTCCACAGGCCATCGATCAATTCTTCGGCCTGATCAATCGATTGATAATCCATTGCCTTGACCGGCACCTCGTCAACAAACCGCGTAAGCGACCGGAACCCGTCTTCTCCCAGCGCAACATAATTGGTGGACGCCTGGGTCAGCCGGACAAAAATTTCTGCCTGTCCCATATCCCGCAGTTCAGGCGCATGACCAAAGCGGGGAAAAAGTAATAGTGCAGGTCTGGCGGGTTGATCCATTCGCGCAATCGCATTCCGCGGCGGCACAAGATGCCGGATATCTCCCTTGGGCGTGGCCTTCATCTCGGGCCCGAACCGCTCTTCACAGGCAATATCCTGCATCGCAGCAATGGCCTTGTTCTTCAGACTGATCAGCCGAGGGAACGGAATGATTTCGCCGGAATCGAGACTGAGCAACGCGAATTCATCGCCCATGAAGCGCCAGCCTCTTTCCGCCAGCATCGCCGACAAGGTCGATTTGCCCGAGCCCGACAGGCCAGTCATGACCAATGCCTTGCCGTCTTTCTCGACGCTGCTGGCATGAAGCAGCAAATGCCGCCGCCAGCCCAGCGCCATCTGCAGGTTCATGCCCATTTCAGCACCGAGCAAGCCCTGTTCGAGCGGCAAAGGTGCGGCATCAGGCAACCAGAAATCACCGCCAATATGGACCGATGGCCGGACGAAGCGACGCCAGGGTTTTTCCGGTTCGAGCCGGACGGTAAAATCCACGGTCTCACCAGTCGGTGCCGGATAGGCCTGGTACAAATCTGTCAATTGATCGAGCGGTCGGCGCCACGCCGAGACAATCCGGAAAGCAGCAGGCCCGATTTTGAGCAAGATCTCGTGCATTGTTCCCATCAAGCCGGCACCCGGGAGACCAGTCCCAGTCCCGAAAGCTCTTCGAGTCGGGCAAGAACAATATTTTCTGTATCAATATTTGATTCGAGGTCGAACCCCGCAGACAGCCGTTCCGCAATTTCGATTGCCGACAGAGAGGCACCTCCCATCACTTCCAATATCGCAGGGGCGGGATCGACCAGCATGTGGGTGATCCCGGATGGTCGATGATATAGCAGCGTCATGCTGTCCAGATCATGCCAGATCAGGTCATCTTTCGCCGCGGCCCGATATTTCTGGCTCATGATGGATTACCTGCGATTCTGGAACGACATAGCGGTCTGATAGCAGGCAAATGTTAAAATTGGTTGGTATTATCAGCGCGGCATTTGCAGCGAGGCATAGCATGTAAATCCGCTCTGCCCGGATTGCAGCCGGCGGATATAATTTACATAGGCCTGAGATTGGTCCCGGGACGTGCCCGGAAGAGTCCGTCCATTCATCGCGCGGCGCACTTCTTCGCCGGTGAAATTCCGGCCTGCCGCAGGAAATGCGCCAGGCGTGTCCGCTGTAACGACCTTTCCGTCTGGCGCAATATAGCCGCCGGGCGCGTGATTGCCGGGGACGGGAATTTCACAATTGAGCACCGAACCGGCGGTTTGCGCCAATGCAGGTTTGATGCTGACCACCGCCGAAGCCGTTACCGCACCCATCATCAAGGCGCGGCGGCGGGTTACGATTCCACTCTTCTGGTCTCTATCGACCGACGGTCCAGATGGAAGGTCATCATTCATCGAATTTCTGTCCATATTTGCTCTTGCTCAAGATATGCGCGCATTAGCAGAAATCGTGTAAAAAGCGAGTAAACAGTCTGCGGTAGCAAACCGCGTCCATATTCGGGACACAGACATGCCATTCGTTAATATTACCAATAGGCTGCTCTGGGCCAGGCCCACGATAAGAAACATTGTCATTGCCGTTGTCCCTCTCCACCGTTTAGATGGATGATATGATCATGCCGGAACCCAAGCGATGACCACTATTTCACCGATCCGCTTGCTGATTGCGCTGTCGTTCATCATCGGCGGCGCGATATTGGCAAGCCAGATTTCGCAATCGGAGCCTCAGATCATCATTATCATCTGCAGCGGTGCGATCGCACTCTTCACGGTTCTGCAAAGCCCATCTGTGCCGCTATCTCCAGATCCTGCCGCACAGGAGCGCCAGCGCAAACATATTCTCCATCAAGGCCGGTGGGAAGCCTATCAGGATATAATTGATCCGATTACTGATCCACTTTTGCTGGTGCGCAACGCCAGAGTTGCAGCGGCCAATCCCGCAGCGGCCAAAGTTCTCGGTGATCATATTGTCGGTGAGGATGTCCGTATCGCCATTCGTCATCCCGCCGCCGCCGACCGGCTTGCCAACCCGGAGGCCAAGCACACAGGGGAACCGATTCTTCTGGTCGGCGTGGGCAATATGGATCAACGATGGGAGTTACGGATTCATACGCTGGAAGACGGTCTTAAACTTGTCCAGCTTTCGGATCAAAGCAGCAGCTATGCAGCCGAAAGGATGCGCACGGACTTTGTCGCCAACGCCAGCCATGAACTGCGGACACCTCTGGCGGCGATCAAGGGTTTTATCGAAACACTGGAAGACCCCTTGGCCGGCAAGGATGATGCGACCCGTGTGCGTTTCCTGAAAATAATGTATGACGAAGCCGACCGCATGCAACGCCTGATCGAAGACCTCATGTCGCTTTCGCGGATCGAAGCAGATAAATTTCGGCTTCCGTCCGATCCGGTCGATCTTCGCGGCCTGATCGCTGAAGCACGCGATTTCTACATCAACAGCCGGGGCAAAAAAGAGCAGGACATTCCGGTCAATCTGCCAACCGATATGCCGCTCATCCATGGCGATCGGGCACAATTGTCGCAGGTTGTGAGCAATCTGCTGAGCAATGCTTTCAAATATGGGAAAAAGGGGACGCCGGTCAGGATAAATGTGGCACCGAACAAGTCCGGAACCATGCTTTATCTTTCCGTCAGTGATGAAGGTGACGGCATATCTCCTGAGCATCTTCCGCGGCTTTCCGAACGCTTTTATCGCGTCGACAAGGGCCGAAGCAAGTCGATCGGCGGAACCGGACTGGGGCTTGCGATCGTCAAGCATATTTCCGAACGGCACGGCGGACGGATGGAAATCTCCAGCGAACTCGGCAAAGGAACAACGGTTTCTGTTTTGCTGCCGATCGTAGACGAAATACCGGTCGCAGGTGCAGAACAGAAGGAACCCGTATGAGGCTATTTCCGTGGATGATGATCTGGCACGATAACTCCGCTCCGGATCGCTGTCACAAATTTGTAATAAAACTGTAATCATTAGGTCTTTGCGGCTCCCTAAAAGCCCGCCTATCAAGTCGGTGATTCATTATTTACGCCTCGCTGGCGAGCGGAATAACGCCGATATCTGGGGAATTTTATGTTACGAAAAATTGCTTTGCTGACCATTGCTGCTCTTGCGATATCCGGCTGCCAGGATCAGGCATCCGGCGGTCAGGGCGGAACCCGGACGGAGATTCGGATCGTCGGTTCCTCTACCGTTTTCCCCTTTGCCAAAGCTGTAGCCGAACGATTTGCCATCAGTGGCGCGAATCCGTCCCCGATACTCGAGTCCACCGGAACGGGTGCCGGGATGAATCTTTTCTGCTCCGGTGTTGGCGCAGGCACGCCCGATATCGAGAACGCGTCGCGCCGCATGAAGGCTTCCGAACTGGAACTGTGTCAGAGCAACGGTGTCACCGACGTCATCGAAGTGCAAATTGGCATCGACGGGATTGCAGTGGCGCAGGCGAATGAGGGCAGCCCGTTTTCGCTGACGCCGGTACAGATTTACAAAGCGATCGCAGAACGCCCTTTCGGAAAAGAAAATACCGCAAAAACTTGGTCCGACATTGATCCTTCTCTGCCGGAATTTGCGATTAGCGTATATGGCCCGCCGTCAACATCGGGTACCCGTGATGCTCTCACGGAATTGATCATGGAAGTTGGCTGCCTGACGGACCCGGCGACCAAGGCGCTCAAGGAGAGCGACCAAGCAGAATTTGCCGCAATTTGTCACGAGATAAGAGCAGACGGTGCCTATATTGATGCTGGCGAGAATGACAATCTGATCGTCCAGAAGCTGAAGGCCAATCCCAACAGCGTGGGCATTTTCGGTTTCAGTTTTCTCGAAGAGAATCTCGACAGTGTGCGCGGCATTCCGGTCTCTGGCGTAAACCCAACCTATGAAGCCATTGCCTCGGGCGAATATCCGGGTGCCAGGCCTCTCTATATCTATGTAAAAAAACAGCATGTCGGGGTTATCCCGGGACTAACCGAATATATAACCGAGTTTCTCAATGCCGGAACCCGCGACGGCTATCTGGTAAAAACCGGACTGATTGCTTCGCCTGACGCGGTCCGGACAAAAATGGTCGAAGTGGTCCGCGACATGACGCCGCTGAAGATGGACGAACTTAAATAAGCGCGCTTCCAAGAGCGTAGTTTTCAGATGATTTTGATGCAGGGGCGGAACCAGATATTGTGACTAGCACGACGCTTCTTTTTCTCATCCTGGGCCTCGGCCTCGTCGCGTGGTTTTTTGGTCGCCTGAAAGCGGCCAGCCTGCAAACGAGCGGCAAGACATCGCGGTCGGCCCTGCATTCGCTGCCTACATATCATGGCTGGTATGTTGCCTTGTGGGCGATTGTCCCAGCGGCCATTTTCTTGACCGTCTGGAACTTTGTCAGCCCCGCCATGATCACCGATGCCGCGCTGACCAGTTCAGCCGCAGCGCAATTGCCGCAAGACAGTTTTTCGCGTGCCGCCATTTTATCCGAAGCCCGCGCTATTGCATACGGTTATCAGGTCAACGCGTTTAATCCCCTGTCACAGTCGATGGTTGAACCCTATCGCGACGCGATCTCCTATTATCAGATGATCGGGACGGTTGCCGCGTTACTGCTGGTCTTTGCCTGCGGTGTCTATGCGTGGCTGCGGATCAAACCGGATCTCAGGGCGCGTACCAAAATCGAGCGGGTGACGATGCTCGTTCTGCTGCTCGCATCCCTGATCGCCATCGTCACGACGGTGGGGATTTTCCTGTCCCTGGTGTTTGAATCGGCGCGCTTTTTCTCGATGGTTTCCCCGATTGATTTCCTGTTCGGTACCGAATGGAATCCCAAGGCGGTCGCCGGACCGCGCGGTGAAACCGGATTTGGCGCCATTCCGCTGTTTTGGGGTACGGTATTCATCGGCGCGATCATCGCAATGATCGTTGCCATTCCGCTGGGGCTGTTGAGCGCCATCTATCTCACCCAATATGCGCCAGCAAAATTTCGCTCGTGGATGAAGCCTATTCTCGAAGTGCTGGCTGGGGTGCCGACGGTTGTCTATGGATATTTTGCCGCCCTGACCGTCGCCCCTGCCCTGCGTGATTTTGCCGTTTCTATTGGCATTTCCGGTGCCTCGTCGGAATCGGCTCTGGCGGCCGGCGTGGTGATGGGGATCATGATCATTCCGTTCGTATCCTCCATGGCCGATGACAGTATCGCTGCCGTCCCCAGCGCGATGCGCGACGGATCACTGGCAATGGGAGCCACGCAAAGTGAAACCATCAAGAAGGTCCTGATCCCTGCCGCTCTCCCTGGCGTGGTTGGTGGCGTTCTGCTGGCAGTAAGCCGCGCCATTGGCGAGACGATGATCGTGGTTATGGCGGCCGGCCTTGCCGCCAATATGACGGCCAACCCCTTTTCCAGCGTCACCACCGTCACCACGCAGATCGTCCAGTTGTTAACCGGCGATCAGGAATTTGACAGCCCCAAGACACTCGCTGCCTTTGCTCTCGGACTGGTTCTGTTCGTCGTGACCTTGTTGCTCAATCTGATCGCCTTGCGGGTGGTCAAAAAATATCGGGAAGCTTATGAATAGTCTCACCGAAGCGAAACGCCAACCGACCGACTGGCAGGGCCCCGCTATGCAGAAACGTATCGCGCGGCGTTATGCGGCCGAGCGCCGTTTCAAGGCGATGGGTTTCGGGGCGATTTTTCTGTCTGCCGGGTTTCTTGCCTTTTTGCTGGTGGTAATGGTCGGCAACGGTTTCCGCGGTTTCACCCAGACCGAACTGCCCCTGGTGATTGATTTTCCGGCGGCGACGGGCGGCGTGTCACCAAGCGAGTTTGAAGGCCCGAACGGGAATGCGAATTTGCAGGCCTTGGGTTTGCGCGACATCGTCAATAGCAGCATCGAAATCCAATATGGTGCGGATGGCATCGAACTGTTTTCGCCCGGTGGCTGGACCACGGTCAGTGCCATGATTCTGGCCGACCCGAAAATCGTCGAGCAGAAAGTGACCTTTGATCTCCCTGTCACTTCGGATATCGACGTCGCTTACAAGGATTCCGGTAACGCCGAGGCCGAAGCGAAAGTCGCCAAATATTCGGACCAGTTTTCGACCGGATTTAACTGGAACTTCCTGAGCAATTCGGATGCAACCGATCCCATGCAGGTGGGCATATGGGGTGCCTTTAAAGGGTCGCTCATCACGATGATCGTGACCCTGTTGCTGGCCTTCCCGATTGGCGTTCTGACCGCCCTCTATCTTGAGGAATATGCGCCGACCAACCGTTTGACCGATCTCATCGAGGTTTCCATCAACAATCTTGCGGCGGTTCCCTCGATCATCTTCGGTCTGCTTGGCCTTGCGGTATTCCTGAACTTTTTCGGCATGCCCCGATCCGGCGCGCTGGTGGGCGGCCTGACCCTCGCCTTGATGACCATGCCGGTGATTGTCATTTCCGGGCGAAATGCGGTCAAAGCCGTGCCCCCGTCGATCCGCGAGGCAGCCCTGGGCATCGGTGCGAGCCCTTTGCAAGTCGTGTTTCATCATGTTCTGCCGCTCGCGCTTCCCGGTATATTGACCGGCACGATCATCGGAATGGCCAGGGCTTTGGGTGAAACCGCTCCTTTGCTGATGATCGGCATGCGGGCCTTTATCGCCACCCCCCCAAGTGGCATAACCGATCCGGCCACCGTATTGCCGGTCCAGATCTTCCTATGGTCCGACGAAGTCGACCGTGGGTTTGTCGAGAAAACATCGGCGGCAATCATTGTGCTGTTGCTGTTCCTCCTGATGATGAACGCGCTGGCCATTTACCTGCGCAATCGCTTTGAAACCCGTTGGTAGGTGTCCCGATGAATGACGATCTGAAAATGCAAGAACCTAGTGAAAGCGTAGATATGACCGATTCGGCGACGACAGACATGCCCGGCGCAACGAGCGCCCCCAAGATGACAGCGCGTAATGTCGATGTCTTCTATGGCGAGAAACAGGCAATCAAGAATGTATCGATTGATGTGAGCATGGATAATGTCACTGCCTTTATCGGCCCGTCCGGCTGCGGAAAATCAACCTTTTTGCGTTGTATGAACCGAATGAACGACACCATCCCGATTGCTCGGGTTACCGGTGAGATCAAGCTGGAAGGCGACGACATTTATGCCCCGCACATGGATGTGGTCCAGTTGCGCGCGCGGGTCGGTATGGTGTTTCAGAAACCTAACCCCTTCCCCAAATCCATCTATGACAATATTGCTTATGGCCCGCGCATTCATGGCTTGGCCACAAGCAATGACGAACTCGACCATATTGTCGAATCCTCGTTGCAGCGCGCCGGCCTGTGGGGCGAAGTGAAGGACCGGCTGCAGGACAGCGGCACGGCTTTGTCCGGTGGCCAGCAACAGCGACTGTGCATTGCGCGTGCAATTGCTGTCGATCCCGAAGTAATCCTTATGGACGAACCCTGTTCGGCTCTTGATCCGATCGCCACCGCGAAAATCGAAGAACTGATCCACGAGCTGCGCGGCAAATATGCTATCGTGATCGTCACCCACAATATGCAGCAAGCGGCACGGGTTTCCCAAAAAACTGCCTTTTTCCATTTGGGAACTCTGGTAGAATATGGAGAAACGACAGAGATATTCACAAATCCTCGCGAAGAAAAAACGCGGGATTATATCACCGGCCGTTACGGTTGACCGGCAGAAAATTAGGAACAAGACATGGCTAACAGTGGCACAGAACATACCGTCAAAGCGTTTGATTCCGATATAAACCAGCTGCGGGGCATGGTTGCCGAGATTGGCGGACGCAGCGAACAGGCAATCACCAAGGCGATGCAGGCACTGGAAAACAGCGATCTGGAACTGGCTGCCGAAGTTGTCCGGGAAGACAAATTGATCGACGAGCTGGAGAAGCGGATCGATGAACTGACCTTCCAGACGATCGCGTTGCGTGCGCCTATGGCCGATGACCTGCGTGAATTGATTGCAACATTCAAAATATCCGGCGTCGTCGAGCGTATCGGAGACTATGCAAAAAATATCGCGAAGCGCGTTCCGATTGTCACCCAAACCCGGCGGCTGACGCCAATTTCGTTGCTTCCATCGATGTCGAAAATTGCCAGTGAACTGGTCCGTGACGCGCTTGATGCTTTTGCCCGGCGCGATGCGGATCTGGCGATGGAGGTCAACCGGCGAGACCAGATCGTCGATGATTTCTACACCAGCATCTTTCGCGCGGTAATCACCCACATGATCGAAAACCCCAAGGACATTGGCGAAGCAGCCCATCTCCTGTTCATCGCAAAAAATCTCGAACGCATTGGCGATCACGCCACCAATGTTGCCGAGATGGTCTATTTTGCGGCGACCGGGGAACCAATGCCGGAACGTACCCGCGGAGAAGAACCGGAAACCGCACTTGATGAAGTCCTAGATGATGAGGCCGACTGATGGTTAATGCCAAATTATTGCTCGTAGAGGATGACGCCGCCCTGGCGGAGCTCCTGTCCTGGAATTTCAAAAAGGAAGAATATGATGTCATCCACACAAGCGATGGCGAGGAAGCGCTTTTGCTGGTGCAGGAACATCGTCCCGATGTAATCCTGCTCGACTGGATGCTGGAAAGCCTGTCCGGGATCGAAGTCTGCAGACGCCTGCGACGATCTTCGGATACGGCCAATATTCCGATTATCATGCTCACCGCCCGTGGTGAAGAGGAAGACAAGATCCGCGGACTGGAAACCGGAGCGGACGACTATATTACCAAGCCGTTCAGTCCGCGGGAGCTGATCGCGCGGGTCAAGGCTGTATTGCGCCGTGTTCGCCCTGCTCTGGCTGGCGAAAAATTGACCTTTGGCGATCTGGAGATGGATACCGTGGGACACCGGGTTAAACGCGACGGTGATACTATCTCACTTGGTCCGACCGAATTCCGCCTGCTCCGCCATTTTCTGGAGCATCCGAACTGGGTCTTCTCTCGCGAGCGGTTGCTCGACAGCGTTTGGGGTCAGGACAGTGATATCGAATTGCGCACAGTCGATGTCCATATCAGAAGGCTGCGCAAAGCGCTCAACGCCAATGGCGGCGCCGATATCATTCGCACTGTTCGATCAGCGGGCTATGCCCTCGATACTGATGCTATAGCGGCTTAGGTTTTTGCCAATCTGATGCATTGCATCGGCCCCGGTTTTCTATTCGGCAACCAGCTTCATCAGTTTGCGCTCGACCGGCGCCAACACGCCGGTCAGGTCGTGACCACGTTTCAAGACCTGCCCCTGCTCTCCGTGCAAAGACCAGATTCCCTGACGGTTACGGTCCGCCGGCCGTTTCTCGATCCGTATCTGCGGTCTTTCCGATGCGCGGCGGAAGGCAGCGAATATCGCGACATCACGGCGCATGTCCATGGCATAATCTTTCCAGTGACCAGCGGCTACCATCCGACCATATAGATTGAGAATCCGTTCCAGTTCCCGGCGCTCAAAACCGACCTGAGCCGCAGCGTCGCGCTGCGGAAAAGCTGAAATATTGGATCCGGTAGAACGCATCAAGCGCGATCACGCCCCTTTGTCGCGGTCTTTTTGCCATCCGTTTTCCGTTCGTCGGCGAACGCGGCGATGCGTTTTTGCAACTGCTCCATTTCGCATTGCAGAATTTCCAGTTTTTGCGTCGATTGGTCGAAAATCTCGCTGCAGGGCGTTCCGTAGGGAACAAAGTCTTTCTGATAGTCCTTTGCCTCAACCAATGTCGGTCGAGCGCGGACGCCAACCATGGTGGCACCTTCCGGTACGTCCTGGGTCACTACCGCATTGGCCCCTACCCGCGCCCGTTTGCCGACCGTGATCGGGCCCAGGACCTGCGCTCCCGAACCCAAAATGACATCGTCTTCAATGGTCGGGTGCCGCTTCCCGCCAACACCGTTGGTGGGATTTGTTCCGCCGAGAGTAACACATTGGTAGATCGTCACATTATCCCCGATTTCTGCGGTTTCGCCGATGACGGTGAAGCCGTGATCGATAAACAGATGGCGACCGATTTTGGCGCCGGGATGAATGTCGATGGCGGTAAAAAATCGGGAGATATGGTTGATTAACCGGGCAAAGAAATAGAGTTCACCCTTGAACAGCCAATGCGCCAGACGATGCAGGCCGATAGCCAGAACGCCCGGATATAGCAGAACTTCCCAGCGCGAACGCGGGGCCGGATCGCGCACTTTTATGGAATCCAGATATGCGCCCAGTTCCCGAAACATAGATATATTCTCCGGATATTACGAAGATTGCAAAATAGGCACGCCATGGCGGGATTTCCAGTCTTTTCTTGAAACTGATGTTTGTGGGGACTTTCAATATTGCCAATAATTACTATACTAGATCAAAGATTGAAAACTGATCGAAAGTCTCGATAATGTCGGCATATCTCCCCACGCTCAAGCAATTGCAATATCTGGTGGCGCTAAAGGAACATGGTCATTTCGGCAAAGCGGCTGAATCCTGCTTTGTCACCCAGTCGACCTTGTCTGCCGGGATAAAGGAACTGGAGGCACTGCTCGATATCGTATTGGTGGAGCGCACGCGCCGGGTTGTCCGTTTCACGGAGCTGGGTAACCAGATGGTGGAGAAGGCCTATCGTATCCTGCGCGAGGCAGAAGAGCTTTCCGAAATGGCCCGTTCCGCTGGCAAACCGCTGGCTGGCGACATCCGGATGAGCGTCATTCCGACAATCGCACCTTTCCTGCTGCCCCGCCTGTTACCGCAATTGCGCAAGGAGCGACCGGAGCTCAAATTATATCTGAAGGAAGAAACCAGTCAGGCTGCCTGCGATTCCCTGCACCATGGACATGCCGATTGTGTCCTTTTGGCGCTGCCCTTCCCGTGCGGCGATGTCGAAAGTGAAGTACTCTTTGCCGACGAAATATTCGTGGCTTTTCCCAAAGATGACCCGCGCGATCCCCCTAAGCAGGTTGACCCTGCTGCTATTGACGAGACACGGCTGCTGCTGCTGGAGGATGGACATTGTCTGAAGGACCATGCGCTGGCGGCCTGTAATCGCCCGGAACTGAGAGCTTCTGCCCGGATGATGGGAACCTCGCTTCATACGCTTGTCCAGATGGTGGACAACGGGCTCGGTCTGACTCTTCTGCCCAAAATGGCGATCGACGCCGGCATTTTGAATCACACGGATATCGTGGCTAGACCCTTGAAGTCCGACAATGCAACACGCGACATCGCCCTGGTGTGGCGGACCAACAGTCCGCGGCGCAGCGAGTTTCAGTTGCTGGCAGAAATCATGAAGGGCGCGCAGAGCTGGGCGTCCAAAGCCCAATCCTAGACGAGATAACTATTTTTTCCATTTCTCCGCTGCCGCGAGGTCCGATTCACGCTCTTCGATCCATTTTGTGGCGCCACCGGCGCGCGTTTCTTTCTTCCAGAACGGCGCTACGGTTTTCAACCGGTCCATGATGAAAGAACAGGATTCTATTGCGGCTTCCCGATGATCGGATCCGGTAACGACGAGCACGATATTCTCACCCACGGATAGCTTGCCGATGCGATGGATGATCGTCACAGCATGGAGCGACCAATCGGATCGCGCGGTCTCGGCAATTTCCTGCAGTGCCTTCTGCGTCATGGCAGGATAATGTTCCAGTTCCAGCGTTTCCAGATTGCTGTCGTCCCGGACCTGTCCGATAAAACTGGCGATCGCCCCACCACCGTGTCTTGCAACATATTGCGTCTCGCTACCGACATCAAAATCGGCAGGCCCGACTTCAATCTTTATCATCGTCCAACCTTTATCATCCCCCGGTGACCGGCGGGAAAATTGCCAGTTCCTTCGCCGAACCGATCGTTGATTCCACGGTGGCGTAGTCCTGATCAAGCGCGAAACGCAATTTTTCGCTATCGGACAGCACTTCTGCATAGGCAGCGCCGCGCGCCTTGAGGGTCGCCACGACATCGCCAATTGTCTCGACCTCGTCGCGCAGCGAAATCATCTCTTGGTCGAGACCAAGCCGTTCCCGCACCCACGCGAAATAAACAAGGTTAATCGAACGGCTCATCAGTCCATGTGCTTCAAACCGACGCGGAGATAATCCCATCCGGTGATCAGGGTCAGAATAGCGGCGGCCCAGAGAGTCCATAGACCAACGGTCTGTACGATCGGAAAATGCGGCATTCCACCCGCCAGTATCAGGGCACCCAGGGAAATCATCTGAAACCCGGTTTTCCATTTGGCCAGTTGGGAAACAGGGACGCTGACCTGCAACCCGGCAAGAAACTCGCGCAGGCCAGATACCATGATTTCGCGCAGCAATATCACGATGGCCGCTATTGTATGCCAGCCGTTAATATCGCGGGTAAATATCAGCATCAGCACAACTGCCGCGACCATGATTTTGTCGGCGATGGGATCGAGGAAGATCCCGAGCTTGGATACTGTTCCTTGTGACCGGGCCAGATAGCCATCGAAATAGTCGGTGATCGCCATAAGACAATATAGCCCGAAGGCCAGCAGATAGTCGATTGGCAGGGGCTGCGATCGCTGCACTGCAAAATTTGGCCAGAGCAGAAAAACCAGTATCGGCACCGCAAATATGCGTGAGAGCGTCAATATATTGGGTAAATTCAGCATCGCACTCATCGCATAAACAGATTTTCTCCAAATGAAAATCGTTTCAACCCTTTGGCAGGGAAATAGATGGTGCATTGACCCGTCATTCACTTTGACGCGGCGGCTCAGTGGGCTAAGGACAAGATGACGTTCACTTTTTCGCTCAAGAAGAGATTTCCATTTGATGCAAAATACTGCGCATTTGCTGCGGACAAGACGGTTCTTACCACTCTTCCTGACGCAGTTGCTGGGGGCGTTTAACGACAATCTCTTCAAATTCTCGATGGTCATATTGGTGACTTACGGCATCTACGAAAGTGAATCGGAGGATTTTGCCTTCAATGCCCTCGCCTCCGGTCTGTTCATTCTGCCGTTTTTCCTCTTTTCATCTCTCGCCGGTCAATTGGCCGACAATTATGACAAGGCGCGGATCACACGGCTGGTAAAATCATTGGAGATATGCATTGCCGTGATCGGCGGGATCGGACTTTGGTTGCATTCCATTCCGGTGATGCTGGCCGCTTTGTTCCTTCTCGGTCTGCAATCCACTTTTTTTGGCCCGATCAAATATGCGGTGCTACCGCAACATTTGCAAAAAGACGAAGTTCTGGGCGGAACCGGGCTTGTCGAAGCCGGAACCTATATTGCTATTCTGGCCGGCACCATTTTGGGAGGCATTATCATTGACCGCAACGGAAATGGCGTCGAGATAGCTGTCGTCACGGTTTTCCTGGTGGCGGTGATTGGCCGCATCGCCGCCCAGTTCATGCCGTCGGCTCCTGCGCAAAAGGAGGTGGAGAAAATCGACTTTAACTTTGTCCGTTCGTCGATACAGCTTATCTCTGCGACTTTGCATGTTCGCAAATTATTTCTGGCGATTATCGCAATCAGCTTTTTCTGGACGATCGGATCGGTTCTGATCATCCAGTTCCCACCGCTGGTGGAAAATGTACTGACAGCGACGCCGCAAGTCGCAAGCCTCTTTTTGGGCGTATTCTCCATCGGAATCGCAATCGGATCGGTCCTGGTGAATCGATTGCTTAAAAGCCAGGTTTCGGCGCGTTTTGCGCCGGTGAGCGTCATAATAATGGGCGTATTTGTCCTGATTCTCTATTTCATAACACGCAGTTGGGACGGTTTGCCGAACGGACAGCTTTACACATTTCAGACATTCATCATCCACGACGGCGCATGGTCTCTGCTCGCGACCCTCGCCGGCGTTTCGATATTTGGGGGCATGTTCGTCGTTCCCCTATATGCCTTTCTGACCA
The DNA here is from genome assembly GCF_048267785.1 of Parasphingorhabdus sp. Taxonomy (GTDB): domain Bacteria; phylum Pseudomonadota; class Alphaproteobacteria; order Sphingomonadales; family Sphingomonadaceae; genus Parasphingorhabdus. The sequence continues at coordinate 189,892 of NZ_JBLWWU010000001.1, forward strand.
CCACCGTCGATATCAGCCAGACCGCCCGAACCATCGCCGCCAACAATGTGGTCAACTCTGGCTGCATGGTATTGGGCGCACTCGCGGCAATGGGGCTCAGCATGCTGGGCGTTTCAACGACGGAACAGCTTTTGCTGGTCGCAGCCATGTGTCTGGTGGCTGCCTGGCTTGGTCAGCAACTTCATCGGGCGTGCGATTGAGGCGCTGCCCGACGGCGGATCAGAATATGAACGTATAAAAAGCTGTAAAAAAGGCAAGGAAGCTTAGCAGGAACAGGCTGGTATCTTCTCCAAGCCGTCTTTTGGACGTCGCGGGTTCTCCCGGAATCTCCGCTTTTCTCGTGATATGGGTCTTTTCAATCGGCAGACTTTGGCGAAAGGGATGCCCTATGCCATCGTTGCGCGAAGCCAAAATCAATAACTTCTCTCTGTCCATGTCGGGCAGTTAACAATTTGTTATCCATATTTTCCAGCAGGAATTCTGCGCTTATGGTTAACGTCTTGTATTGGAACAGTCCCAAAAATGCGGGGATTTGCAGAACCACTCATCGACGGCGTTAACCATCTGTGTTTCTGCCTAGCTTATTCAAACCAGCGATTGGGAAATTGCAACCTGTGTGATCTTTGCAACTAATTCCCCAAATCACCAATTCGAGCGATAACATTGTTGATTTCAACGGCCTCTTATGCCAATGCGCCCTTCGTATTAAGTGAAATGCGAAACCCTGAAGGAGCAAATTATGCGTTTCGGTAAAATTGGAATGGCTGCAGCAGCAGCCGCGTCGCTTGTAAGCGCGCCCGTTCTTGCACAGGCTGTACAGCCTGTTTCTTCCGTTGCACGCACAAGTGCAACTGTTGAAAATGAGAACAACATGGAAGGCAGCTCAGGAATCATCATTGCTCTGCTCGCAGCAGCAGCAGTGATCGGCGGCATCATCATCGCAGCCGACGGCAGCGACGATACCCCAACCAGCCCCTGAATTCATTCAGACACGGAATTTAGAAATGGCGGCCATTCGGTCGCCATTTTTTTTTGCCCTCTGCAAACCGAGAGGCAGATATCTGGCAACAAAATCGATATCGCAATGACTGGATATCAAGCCTTTGGTTGCACATCGGGGATCAATTACCCATATCTCTTTTCATGACAGAAAATCAGCAACATGGCCTGCAACAATGGCATGGCACAACAATCTTATCGGTGCGCAGAAATGGCAAGGTCGTCGTCATCGGCGACGGTCAGGTATCGATGGGTAATACCGTGATGAAGCCGAACGCCCGCAAGGTTCGGCAATTACACGACGGATCGGTCATCGGCGGCTTTGCCGGCGCGACCGCAGATGCTTTTACCTTGTTCGAACGGCTAGAGGCTAAGCTTGAACGCCACAATGGCCAATTGATGCGCGCTGCTGTCGAGCTGGCAAAGGACTGGCGGACCGACAAATATCTGCGCAACCTGGAAGCCTTGATGATCGTGGCTGACAAGGATGTGACACTGATCCTTACCGGCAACGGCGACGTGCTTGAGCCGGTAGAAGGCATTGCGGCAATTGGCTCCGGAGGTAATTTTGCGCTCTCGGCGGCTCGTGCATTGATGGATTATGAGAAAGACGCAGAGAAACTGGCCAAAAAGGCCATGGAAATCGCTGCAGAAATCTGTGTCTACACCAATGATCAGGTCACGATTGAAACGCTCAAGAGCGACAGCTGATTTCTGTCGGACCGCCAACAACCAAGAATGAAGAGAGTATAGCATGCAGGCGAACCTGACCCCCAAAGCCATTGTCAAGGCGTTGGATGAACATATTATCGGACAGAAGGAAGCAAAACGCGCTGTCGCCGTCGCTTTGCGTAACCGCTGGCGCCGGCAGAGACTGCCTGCGGAACTGCGCGACGAAGTGACTCCGAAAAACATCCTGATGATCGGGCCCACCGGTTGCGGCAAAACCGAAATTTCGAGGCGTCTGGCAAAACTCGCCGACGCGCCATTTATCAAGGTCGAGGCCACCAAATTTACGGAAGTCGGCTATGTCGGCCGTGATGTCGAACAAATTGCCCGCGATCTCGCCGAAGAGGCGGTGCGGCTGGAACGCGAGCGTCGACGTCTTGCAGTTCACGATGCGGCCGCAGAAGCGGCCATGAAACGGCTGCTTGATGTTCTATGTGGTGAGAGCGCCAGCGAAGCGACCCGGGAAAGCTTTCGCCAACGGGTGGTCGACAATCACATGAACGATACCGAAATCGAGATTGAAGTCGAAGACACCCCGAATATGCCGATGGATATTCCCGGCATGGGAGGACAGGTTGGCATGATCAACTTGTCCGACATGATGGGCAAGGCCTTCAATCAAAGTCGTCTGAAGCGCAGAAAAATGCGCGTAGCCGATGCCTGGGATAAGCTGATCGAGGAAGAATCCGACAAGCGTCTGGACGACGATGACATTTCGCGCGCCGCGATCACCGATGCGGAGTCCAATGGCATTGTATTCCTCGACGAGATCGACAAGATCGCGGTGAGCGATGTGCGCGGCGGATCGGTCAGTCGGGAAGGCGTTCAGCGCGATCTTCTGCCGCTGATCGAGGGAACGACGGTGGCAACCAAATATGGCCCGATGAAAACGGACCATATCCTGTTCATCGCTTCGGGTGCCTTTTCCGTATCCAAACCCAGCGACATGCTGCCCGAACTACAGGGCCGCTTGCCGATCCGGGTTGAATTGCGGGCCTTGACCGAAGAGGATTTCGTCCGGATATTGACCGAAACCAGAGCCAATTTAACCGAACAATATATCGCTCTTCTCGGCACGGAAGATGTCACGATCAACATCACTGAAGATGCCATAAGCACGCTGGCCAAAATCGCGGCAGATGTGAACGAGACGGTTGAGAATATCGGCGCTCGCCGCCTCCAGACCGTGATGGAAAAACTACTCGAAGACATCAGCTTCAATGCGGAAGACCGTGTCGGTGAAGAAATTATCGTCGACGCAGCCTATGTAGACAAACAGCTTTCGGATGTGGCCAAAGATACCGATCTGTCCAAATATATCCTGTGACGATGTGCCGATCCCGAGAGAGCGTCATATCGATGGATCGCCCTTGTCGATCGACCCCGCATTGCGGCCACCGGGATTTTCAGGTGACATTTACCCCGCATGGACATAGTTTGGCAGCTGTAACAATATCGCTGTGAGACGCGAATGGTTACAAAGACCATCAAGATGGAGACTATCATGAAGCGAACCGCCCTGCTGTTTTCATCGATCGCGGCAGTCTCCCTGTCGGCCTGTTCCGAACCCGCTTCCGACAAGGACGCGGAAACCTCCGGGCAGGTTGAAAAGAACCGGGAAAAGGTCGTAGCTCCAATCACCGAGGCGGAAAGTATCGAGGCCGGTCTGGCGGTGGGAGAACAGGCACCGCTTGCGGCCCGGCTGCAGACCAGAGATGGCGAGTCTACCCTCGGGGAAATTCTCGAAAACGGGCCTGCCCTCATTGTCTTTACCAGGTCGGTCGAATGGTGCCCCTATTGCCAGACGCAATTGAAATCGATCAACGCGATTGTCGATGACCTGAAGGAGCGCGGCTATAATCTTTACGGGCTTTCGTATGACAGCCCCGACAGTCAGGACCGCTTCTCGGGAAACCAGATGTTGCAATATCAGATGCTGTCCGATCAACCGTCGGCGGTCATCGATGCCTTTGGCTTGCGTGACCCGCAATATACCGAAGGTCGCGCCGTTGGCGTCCCTTATGCCTCGGTTTTCGTGATTGACCAGAAGGGCAAGATTATCACGAAATCCGTATCCGGTGATTTCAAGAAGCGCCCTACCAACGAACAGATATTGGCGCTGGTCGACTCAATCTAGTTGCTAGCCGCGCGCTCTTCTGACCGCGCCTCTGGTTCGTTGTCGTTGGTCGCGACCTCGTTCGATTCCGGCAGGACTGCGAGCTTCCATTTTTTGCTATCATCAAGATATTTGACGGCCAATCCCTGCACTTCTTCAGGGGTTATGACGGTATAGTCACTGAGCAGAGTCTGCAGGGCGACAAATTTCTCCGGATTGAAACTCGCGCCCTCCATCTGGCTCATCCAGAAGCTGTTGCCGCTACTCGCCCGGGCAATAAGCTGGCGCAAGGGTTCCACCACGCGCTGCAGTTCATCCGCACTGACCGGCGTTTGCCGTAGATCTTTGGCAATCAAATCAACAACATTGTAAAAGCGATCGATATTATCGGGGGTCAACTGACTCTGCGCACCGATATAGCCTCCTGACTGAAACTCCGGCGGCCAACTGTTGACGACTTGCGGACTATAGCTTGCGCCCTGCTGAGAGCGGAGAATTTCAAACAGCCGATCGTTAAAAATGGAAACCAGCACTTCCAGTTTTCGGCTTTCACGGATATTTTCAAGTCCGCCACCGGTGGGCCAGGCCACCATCGCAGCGGCCCGATCCTGATCACCTTTATGAACCAGAATTTCCGGACCGGCCTGCGGAGCCGGCAATTGCGGTGACAATGCATCGGGCTGAACCGCAACTGGTTTTCGCTTTTTCATTGCACCGAAGGTCTTGAGGATGGACTCGACAGCCTGATCCCGGTCAAAATCGCCAAACAGCATCAGCTCAATCTGACCGCTTGCAAGGATCGGTTCCCAGAATCGTCTGAAATTCTGGGCATCAAGTTGTTCGAAATCTTCCTTGTCCGGGGTCTTCCAGCGCGGATCTTTTCCGTGCAACAGCCATTCAAGATCCCGTTCCATAACGGCCTGCGGTGACGCCGAGAAACTGTCGTAGCCGATCAGCGATGCAGCTTTGCTGCGGATAACCGGCGCTGGATCCCATCGCGGATAGGCCAATTTTGCAGCGATCAAATGTAATTGGTCCTCAAGGTCGGACGGTCTCGTATCAGCCCTGATCTCAAACGCATCATTATCGATCCCGAAGCCAAGTCCTATCCTCCGGCCGGTTGTAATTTTATCGAGTTCCTCCTGGCCCAGATCGCCGACACCGCTGGCCATCAAAGCCAATGCGCCCGACCATGCCAGTGATTCTTGATGGGGAGACAGGCCGCTATAGCCTTTCCCGAACCGCGCGTTGACCATGATCTTGTTGCGTTCGGAATTATTCGGGAACATCAATACTCGCACACCATTCTCGAGTTCCAGAGCCTCTACACCGAAACGCTCAATTTCCCGTGACGATTTGATGGCGCCCTTTTTCCCGATTTTCTGTAGCGCTTCAAACCCGATGTCGGATTGCGTGACCCGGACGTCGCTCGCCGCATCCACGTCATTTCGCAACGCCCGGGCGAGTTTGATCTTCCCATCTTCAATAGGACTGGGCGATGTCATCAAAGCGCGCGTGGAAACACCGGTGAACAGGTTGCGTGTGGAATCAAGCAGCCTTTCGGGCGTGTACAAATCCCGCATTGCACGGAAAACATCCAGTGCGACCTGCGGTGTGGCGACAGTCTCACGGATGTCGACAGCGTTGACGATATCATCAGCCTGTTTGCGTGCCGATTCGGTCTGGTAGCTTTCGACGCCGATAGCCAGCGCTGCATCAAATTCTGCAATTTCACGAGCAATATCGGATTCCGAAGGGGCAATCGTGGTCGCATCGGCGATCACCGCCCGGACATCGTCGAGAGCAGCTTTCCAGTCATCACCGAGTGGAACGATGCTGATAAATGTCCCGTCGAGCGAGCGGCTAACATCATCCTGCCCTACGCTGGCCTGCAGAAAGCTCCCGCCAGCGCGTGCGCGCGCTTCCAGACGGCGGTTGATCATCTGCATTGCGAGCAAGTCGATGAGAATTTGCTGGTTGTATACGATCGTATCCGCAACCTGCTCCCATGGCCGGGCAATGACCATCGAAATAAACCGGGGCAAAGTAGGCTCGACAACCACCCGGCTGATATCGTCCGTATCCCCCGGCTTGCCAAAATCGGGAATCTCCCCCGCGGCACCTTTTCCCCGCCATTTTGAGAAATGCTCTCTTATCAATTCTTCGAATAGTGCCGGATCACCATCTCCGGCGATAACAATCACTGCATGCTCTGGACGATACCAGCGTTGATGAAAAAGCTGCAGCATTTGAGGCGTTGCAGCGCCTAGAGTTTCTGGTGTCCCGATCGGAGCGCGGTTGGCCAGACGTTGTTCCGCAAAGAATAATTCCCGGGTCGCATTCTGCACTTTGGACTGTGGCCCGGCGCGTTCGCGCAACTCGGCCAGCACGACCGGACGCTCCGCATTGATCGAGGTCACGCTCAAACCAGGAGAACTCATCATCCCCGATAATATTTTCAGGCTTTCATCGAGGCTGCTCCTGCTGGCATTCGGCAGGTCCAGCTTGTAAACGGTTTGCGTCGGCGTCGTTTCGGCATTGCTATCACTTCCAAATGTCGCGCCCAGTCGCTGCCACACCCGCTTCGCTTCGCCATCGGGCACGTGGGTTGATCCGCGAAAGGTCAGATGCTCCATGAAATGGGCGAATCCAAGCTCCTGATCGGTCTCCATCAAAGAGCCAACATCCATCCGCAACCGGATCGACACCTGTCCTGGCGGGACTCCGTTATGTTTGACCGCATAGCGTAAGCCATTGTCCAGTTCGCCAAAGACCCAGCTCTTGTCGACCGGAACATCGCTGTTTTTATATAGCCACGGTTGCGTTTCCGCGCTTTCGGCCTGCGCGGTCGCGCTCTGAGCCGTTGCCACGCCGGGCAGCACAAGCAGGCATATGGCGAGACAGGAAAAAGAAAAACATCGGATCAGACCGGAAGATATTGGGTTCATGGCCTTGGTATAAGCAGGGCCAATATTACTGGCCAGTGAATATTCCAAACATTCGGGTCAAATAGGGTGCCCGCAAAGCGGTTAGCTCTTGATAGCGCCGTCAATAATCGCCAGATAAGAAACATGCTTATAGAAACCGAAAAAACGCCAAACCCCTCGACCCTTAAATTTCTGGTCGATCAGCCGGTCATGACGGACGGAACGCGCGACTTCGCGTCGCCGGAAGATGCCGAAATATCGCCGCTTGCCGAGGCGTTATTCACGCTCGGCGACGTGACTGGCGTTTTTTTCGGTTCTGATTTTATCTCGGTCACTTGCGGCCCCGGCGCCGATTGGAGTGATCAGAAGCCCCAGGTGCTCAGCATATTGCTCGACCATTTTTCCGCCGGATTGCCCTTGTTCAAGCCTGGCAGCGCCGGAGATATCACGGTACCGCCCGAAGAAGTTGTACATGACGATCCCGAGGATGCGGATATCGTAGCACAAATCAAGGAATTGATCGAGACCCGGGTTCGCCCGGCCGTTGCCAGCGACGGCGGTGACATCATTTATCGCGGCTTCAACAAAGGCACCGTCTTCCTGAAAATGCAGGGTGCCTGCGCGGGATGTCCGTCGTCATCGGCGACGCTGAAACATGGCATCGAGTCTTTGTTGAAACATTATGTTCCTGAGGTTACCGAAGTCCGCGCGGCATAAGTTTCCATATTAACACAAAGGCAGATCAATGAACGCTCCATTGGACAAAGCGGCGCTGGACCAGCTGTTTCTCGAAGCTCGTACCTATAACGGCTATTCCGACAAGCCGGTGTCGGTAGACCAATTGCATGCCATCTGGAATTTGATGAAAATGGGGCCCACCAGCGCGAACATGCTGCCTGCCCGTCTTGTCTGGTGCCACAGCCAAGAGGCGCGTAACCGCCTTGCCGATCTGTCAGCAGAAGGCAATCAGGAGAAAATCCGCAAGGCTCCCGTCGCCGTCATCATCGGCATGGACCTGGATTTTCACGAACATCTCCCGGAGCTTTTTCCCCATGCTGACGCAAAAAGCTGGTTTGCCGGTGATCCCGAAGCGCGAAAAGTACATGCTATGCGGAACAGTTCGCTACAGGGCGGTTATTTCATTCTAGCAGCCCGCGCGGTCGGCCTCGACACTGGCCCGATGTCCGGTTTTGATAATGATGGCGTCGACAAGGAGTTTTTTGGCGATCAGCCAAATGTTAAATCCAATTTCATCTCGACACTCGGCTATGGCGATCCAGCAACCATATTTGAGCGCAGCCCGCGACCAGAATTCGAAAAATTCAACAGCGTGATCTGACGCATCTATGGGTCTCCGCCTTCTCGCGATTGATACCGCCACCATTGCATGTTCCGTTGCCTTGTTTGAGGACGGCGCGCTAATCGCCGCTGATTATGCCGAAATCGGGCGCGGGCATGCGGAAAAGCTGATCCCGGCAATTGCAAAATTGCCAAACCGCGGCAAAGCGGACAAAATCCTGGTCAATTGCGGCCCCGGAAGCTTTACCGGCGTCCGTATCGGCCTCTCCGCGGCGAAGGCTCTGGCTTTGGCGTGGAACGCCGAAATTCGCGGCTATTCCTGCCTCGCTCTGGTTGCGGCGCAGGCCCTGGATCGATTGGAAACGCCGCACCCCGTCTGCGTGGCGATGCTTGCGGGCCATGGTGAATATTTTCTGCAGAATTTTTCCGCTGACGGTGAACCGATGAGCCCGCTTGCCTCCCTGACACCAGATCAGGCTACAGAACAGATCAACGCCGATTACATTGCCGGATCAGCAGCGGCAGAGCTTGCCACCTTGGCCAACAGGATTGATCATTTTGCGATATTGCCAAATGCCTCGCAAATCTCTTTAGTGCGCGATGATATGATAACAATGCCCCCCCAACCCATATATGGTCGCAAACCGGACGCCCAGCCAGCGGATGCCTCCTGATCGATGGCCAGTCGCCGATTGCCATGCGAAGGTCGCGCTTCTCCCCCGGTCACCGTCCAGCCGGGTGATCTCAGCGATTTGCCCAACGTAATGCGCGTCATGGATACGGCCTTTCCCGAAACCTATGGAGAGGGATGGAATCATCATCAATGTCGATCTATGCTTTTGATGCCCAGCGCGAAGCTTCTGGTTGCACGACAGCGAGACAATATCTGCGGCTTTGTGATCAGCCGACAGGCAGCAGACGAAGAAGAACTGCTCATGATCGCGGTTTCACCGGAATGCCAAAGCCAGGGCATTGGATATCTGCTGCTCGAGCAAATGTTGCTGATCGCGCGCAAAGATCAGGTCGCGGCCGTTTTTTTGGAAATGCGGAGTGGCAATCCAGCTGCCAAACTCTATGCAAAATTTGGATTCCGCGAGATCGGATTGCGCAGAGACTATTACACCGGTCCGAATAAGAAAAAATTCAACGCTATCACTTATAAGACCACGTTCAACAATTGAACAAAAGTGCAATGATCCGGCCAGTTTGACTGTTGCAGCTTACGTTGAGTTGTGTAAACAACGCCGCGCAATAACTGCAATATAATAAAAATGGTCGCAAAAAGGTACTATATTATGACAGAGGAAGAAATCGCTCTGAATGAGACTCTAATTACGCTTACTTCAGACATTGTTGCTGCACATGTCAGCAACAACAGCGTCGCGGTATCAGATTTACCGCTTATCATCAGCAGTGTTCATGGCGCTCTCGCGGGACTTTCAGGCAAAGCTGCCGAGCAAGCCAGACCGGATCCTGCGGTTCCTATCAAATCATCCATTAAACCCGACTATGTTATCTGTCTGGAAGATGGCAAAAAGCTCAAAATGCTGAAACGCCACCTCATGACTCACTATGGCATGACACCGGAAGATTATCGCGCCAAATGGGGTCTGCCCAATGACTATCCCATGGTTGCCCCCAATTATGCCGAAAAGCGCCGACAGCTGGCCAAAGCTATCGGCCTGGGCAAGAAAAAGGGATCTAAGAAATAGATCACATCCCTATTTGCCACGTTTTTAGAAAATTGCGGCATGGTTGCCGCAATTTTCGCTTTGCAATATACTGCACACAGCATAGAGTCTTCACTAAAGACGATGAAAAAGGTTCATGCCACAAAAAATTGATCTTGAAGCACTATGTGCAGAAAAAGGACTGCGGATCACCGATCAACGCCGTGTAATCGCGCGCGTGATTTCCGATGCCGAGGATCATCCGGACGTCGAAACCTTGCATGAACGGGCGGCGGCCGTGGATTCCCGTATATCGATCGCAACGGTTTATCGAACGGTTCGCCTGTTTGAAGAGGCCGGCATATTGGACCGTCACGATTTTGGTGATGGTCGCGCACGCTATGAGGCCGTTCCTGAATCGCACCATGATCATCTGATTGATGTTGAAACCGGGAAAGTTATCGAATTTGTCGATCCGGAGCTCGAAGCGTTGCAAAAGCAGATCGCGGAAAAACTAGGCTATCGTCTGGTTGATCACCGTATGGAGCTATATGGCGTATCTCTCGCCAGAAAAAAATAACGTGCGTCACCACGATCCTGAGGCTCGACCTTACGACACCCAGCCAATGGCCTATCAGCTGTGGGACGGAGCCTCGCCAATGGGTTATTTGAGATTCGCACTACGGTTGGCCCTGCTGGTTACCGCTTTGATATTCTGCATTCCTTTCTACTATATCTGGCGCATCTTGCGCTTGTCCAACCCGTGGCCGCGAACATTTCTCAAAATCGCAGCATTTGCTTGCGGAGCGCGGGTCGATATAGTCGGCACCCCGATCAGGCGGGACGTATTCTTCATTTCCAATCATCTGTCCTGGGTGGATATTGCGATACTCGGTGGCCACAGCGGTACTGCCTTTGTCTCAAAGGAGGAGATCGGAAAATGGCCGATCATTGGCTGGCTGTGTCGACTCAATGACACGGTCTTCGTTTCGCGATCCGATCGCATGGGTATCGCCCAGCAAATTAACCAGTTACGGGATGCTCTGGAAGAAACCTGGGCTATCACGATTTTCCCCGAGGGCACGACCACGGACGGATCGATGCTGCTCCCCTTCAAAGCCCCGCTGCTGAAAGTATTGGAACCACCGCCACCAGGCATTATGGTGCAACCGATTTTTCTCAACTACGGAGACCATGCGCATGAAATCAGCTGGACCGGCGAAGAAAGCGCGCCTTTGAATGCTTGGCGATTGCTGACCCGGCGCAGGAGTTTTCTGGTTGAAGTCCATTTTCTGGAACCCTTCGATCCGGATCATTATTCCTCGAGAAAGGATATTGCAGCGGAGGCCCGGCGACGGATTGCCGAACCGCTTTCAGCTTCCCTGGGCGGCAAACCCATTGTATAGGCACCAGCTATGACCACAGCCGATCCCAAAAAATTCCATATCAAATCCTTTGGCTGCCAGATGAACGTCTATGACGGGGAGCGCATGTCCGAATTGCTCGTTGATCAGGGCATGAGCGCCGCCGAAAATGGCGAAGAAGCGGATCTGGTCGTGCTCAACACCTGCCACATTCGCGAAAAGGCAGTCGACAAGGTCTATTCCGACATCGGACGGTTGCGCAGAAAAGACGGAACCAGTCCGATGATCGCGGTTGCCGGATGCGTTGCACAAGCAGAGGGGAAGGAAATTTCCCGCCGCGCACCCAGCGTAGATATTGTTGTCGGTCCACAGGCCTATCACCGGCTGCCGGAACTAATGGAAACCGCCAAATCCGGCAAGAAGGCCCTCGACACGGATATGCCCGCCATCTCCAAATTCGACATCTTGCCTTCGCGCGGCAAACAGGTGCGGCCAAATGCCTTCCTGACGGTTCAGGAAGGTTGCGATAAATTTTGCACCTATTGCGTAGTCCCTTATACCCGCGGTGCAGAAATCTCCCGCCCTTGGCTGGATCTGGTCAACGAGGCGAAGGCTCTGGTCGACGGCGGCGCGCGCGAAATCACGCTGCTTGGACAGAATGTGAACGCCTGGACCGGCGAAGATGACAAGGGGCAACACCAGGGTCTCGATGGCTTGATCCGGGCACTGGACAAGATTTCCGGATTGCAACGCATTCGCTATATGACAAGCCATCCCAATGACATGACAGAAGGCCTGATCGCCGCGCACGGCGACGTTGCCAAGCTCATGCCATTCCTCCATTTGCCAGTCCAATCGGGCAGCGACCGTATCCTCAAGGCAATGAACCGTTCCCATAGCGTGCAAAGCTATCTCGATATTCTCCAGAAGATGCGAAAAATACGCCCGGATATGGCGCTGTCGGGGGACTTCATTGTCGGATTCCCGGGCGAAAGCGATCAGGATTTCGAAGACACATTGCAGATCGTCCGCGATGCAAATTATTCTCAGGCATTTTCCTTCAAATATTCGCCCCGTCCCGGCACGCCCGCGGCCACGCTGGAGGATCAGATAGCGCCAGAAGTGATGGACGAACGGCTACAGCGTTTGCAGACATTGCTGAACGAGCAACAATATGCGTTTAATCAACAGACCGTGGGCCGGACCACCGACATATTGCTCGAACGTCAAGGCAAGCTTGATGGCCAACTGATCGGCAAAACGCCGTGGCTGCAATCATTGCATATTATTTCACCCGATTTGAAAATCGGCGATCTGGTTGAGGTGGAAGTAACCCAGGCCGGCCCCAATAGCCTCACCGGCGAGATCAAAGAAAGAATGGCCGCCTGATGGTCCAGAAAACAAAGGCCGGTACGGTCAGCAATATCGTCAAACTGGATCTGGAATTTGACGATCCGCAGATTTTGGGCGATCTTTTCGGGGAATATGACCGCAATATTGTGGCGATTGAAAACCGGCTTGGGGTCTATATTGCAGCGCGCGGAACCAAATTGAAAATCGAAGGCGAAGAAGAAGCTGTTTCGCAGGCAGGCGCAGTGCTAAACGGAATATACAATCGGCTGGAACAGGGACAGGAAATCGATACCGGAGCGGTCGAGGCGATTATCGCCATGGCAGCCGATCCCCGCGTCGCGAAAACGGCAAAACAATCGGGATCAGGTGGCAAAGCCAAACCCGAAAAAGTGGCGAAAAATGACGTAGCGGATGCGCCAAAGGTGATGATCCGCACGCGCAAGAAAACCATTTTCCCGCGTTCCGTTCGGCAGGCTCATTATATGGAAGCCCTCGCCCGCGACGACATGATTTTCGCCCTCGGTCCTGCGGGTACCGGCAAAACCTATCTCGCGGTGGCACAGGCCGTTTCCCAACTGGTTGCCGGCTCCGTGGACCGTCTTATTCTTTCCCGGCCTGCGGTCGAAGCAGGCGAGAAGATCGGCTTTCTGCCCGGAGATTTGAAGGAAAAGGTCGATCCGTTTCTGCGTCCACTTTATGATGCCTTGTATGACACGCTTCCTGCTGAGCAGGTAGAAAGGCGCATCGAGAGCGGGGAAATCGAGATCGCACCGATTGCTTTCATGCGCGGACGGACGCTTTCCGACGCCTTTGTCATTCTCGACGAAGCCCAGAACACGACAGCAGCACAAATGAAGATGTTTCTGACCCGTTTTGGCATGAACAGCCGGATGGTGATTTGCGGCGATCCAAAACAGGTTGATCTACCGAAGGAGGCCGTTTCCGGACTAGCCGATGCCGTATCCAAGTTGAAGGATATCGAGAGAGTCAGCATGGTCGAATTTGGGGCGAGCGATGTGGTCCGCCACCCGCTGGTCGGGAAAATAGTCGAAGCCTATGAAGGCAAAGATGCTGCAGACTGAACTGATTGCATCTTCCAAATGGGGGAATGAACAGGATTGGACGGAATTGGCAGCGCGAGCGGCCAACGCCGGCATCGCTGCATCCTCCCATGCCGACCTCTTGTCCCGCAATTTTGAAATGGAGTTGAGCGTCAAGCTGTCCGACAACGCCGAAGTACACGCACTTAATAAGGCCTATCGCGGCAAGGACAAGCCGACCAATGTCCTGTCCTTTCCCCAGATCCAGCCAGACCTGCTCGAAGCGCTCGCCAATACCGATGACGGGGAGGCTTTGCTCGGGGATATCATCCTGGCTTACGAGACCTGTCGTGAGGAGGCTGCCGCCAAAGAGATTTCCTTTTCCGACCATGTTGCACATTTGATTGTGCACGGGTCTCTGCATTTGCTAGGCTATGATCACGAAAACGAGATCGATGCGGGGATGATGGAAAATTGCGAAATCAGTGCGCTGGCAACACTGGGTATTGCCAGTCCCTACGCGGGCCAGACGTAAAGCAGGTGTTCAAAAAATACTATGAGTGACGCAGACAAGGAAAGTGGAACGGGCGTGGTTCGCAGCAACGGCCAATCCAAGGAGGACGACGAACCCGGGCGAATATGGCGGAGCCTGAAGGCTCTGCTATTCGGAAATACCGAGGATAATAGCTTGCGGGCGCAGATCGAAGAAGTAATTGACGATCACGAAAGCGAAGCCGAATCCGATCCCCGTGGACAACAGGACATATCGTCTCTGGAACTGGAAATGCTCCGCAACATGCTGCATTTCAGTGACAAACGGGTCGATGATATCGCTGTACCCCGTGCCGATATGATCGCGATCGAGGTGGACTCACCGTTCAGCGACGTGGTCGATATTTTCTCCGAACACGGGCACAGTCGGATTCCGGTCTATCGAGATAATCTCGACAATATTATCGGCATGATCCATATCAAGGATATCTTCGCAATCGTTGCCAAGGGTGATAAATATCCTGATGATATTACGCCATATCTTCGACAACCGCGCTTTGTCCCGGAATCGATGGGCGTGCTCGATCTGCTGGCCGAAATGCGTGCCACTCGCACCCATCTGGCGATTATTTTTGACGAGTATAATGGCACTGAAGGCCTCGTCACGATCGAGGATATTGTCGAAGAAATCACCGGCGAGATCGAAGATGAGCATGATGAGGAACCAGTGCCGATGCTGGTAAAGCTCGACAATGGATTTTGGGACGCGGATGCCAGAGCGGAACTGGATGAGGTCGGAAAAACCATCGATCCGGCGCTTGCAGAAATTGATGAGGATGTCGATACGATCGGCGGCCTGTGCTTCGTGCTGGCGGGCCATATTCCTGCGGTGGGGGAAAGGCTGGAACATCCCAGCGGCTGGATATTGGAAATCACCGAAGCCGATGATCGCCGGGTGACCAAATTGCGCTTGCACCCGCCAGAACAGGATCATGGATAGCGGGTTTATTTACCCGCCAGCTGTGCGGCTCGAAGGCGCCAGGTTTTGCCGAGCGCCGGATTATTCGATAGCGCAACAAGCTCTGCATCCTGTCCCTTGTGCTGACCGCCGATAAGCATCCCGAACAGCCGTTCGAGCGGCCATTCCGGATAGGGTCTCGCCTGTTGGACCAGTTGATCACCCGCCCGTACCAGACCTTCTTCCAGTACGCGAAAATAACTGCCTGATTTTCCGGTCCTGACCACGGTTTGCAGCACATCCGCTTTACCGAACCGGTGGTTGAGCTTCCAGCAAGGCTGGCGCGCATGACTGCATTCGATCAACGCTTCTCCCACCCTGAAAATATCACCCAGACAAAGCTGTTCCTCAGTCAGGCCCGAGCAACTGAAATTTTCGCCAAACGCTCCCGGATGCTTCAACACAGGCACATCGGGATATTTTTCTCGCCAAAAGGCATAATGCTCGAGCGAATAAAGATGCACGGCCTTGTCAGGCCCACCATGATGCACAGTGTCGGCAACCTGATTGCCAACCAACCCGTCAAAGCCCAACATGAGCGGGGAATCCACTGTATCTTTTGCAATTGCGCTTGCTTCTCCATTCTCGCCAAAGGCTTTAGGAGTGCCAATCAACAAATGTGCAAGCCGGGTCCGTATCATAACAGCTTGCTAGCCGAGCAAGTTCATATTGGCAATTCTCCCCTGACTATGCTTGAAGGCGGCTATGGAAATCAGTGACCTTCGCATTGCTCTGTATAGCGGCAATTATAATTTCGTACGCGATGGCGCCAATCAGGCACTCAATCGGCTGGTAGACTATCTGCTGCGTCAGGGCGCAGCCGTTCGGGTCTATTCGCCGACCACCGACACTCCGGCGTTTGAACCCACCGGTGATCTGATCAGCGTCCCGTCCGTTGCCTTTCCCGGACGGGGAGAATATCGCTTTCCAACCCGCATTTCCAGCGACGTGCGCAAGGATCTCGAGCAATTCAACCCCAATATCATGCAGATATCGAGTCCGGACCGGGTAGGCCACAAGATGGTCGCCTGGGCGCGCCGCCAGAATATTCCTGTCCTCGCTTCCGTGCACACCCGTTTTGAAACCTATCCCCGCTATTATAATCTCGCCTTTCTGGAACCGGTGATCGAAGCGATTCTGCGTCGCCTTTATCGGCGATGCGATGCGCTGGTGGCGCCGTCCGAATCGATGGCTCAGGTCCTCCGCGACCAACGGATGAATTATGACGTCGGCATCTGGTCACGTGGCGTTGACCGCGAGATATTCAATTCCGACAAACGGGATCTGGCATGGCGCCAGTCACTCGGCATTACGGACGATGAACCGGTCATCGGATTTCTCGGCCGGTTGGTGATGGAAAAGGGTCTTGATGTCTTTTCTGACACGATCGATGAACTCAAACGCCGCAAAGTGAAACATAAGATTCTCGTCATTGGGGAAGGGCCGGCCCAGCAATGGTTCGAAGAAAGAATTCCCGGGGCCGTTTTTGCCGGGTTCCAGCAAGGCGAGGACCTCGGCCGCGCGGTTGCCAGCATGGACATGCTGTTCAACCCTTCTGTCACCGAGACTTTCGGCAACGTAACGCTCGAAGCAATGGCCTGCGGGCTACCGGTGGTCGCGGCAAAGGCCACCGGCAGCCAGAGCCTGGTCAAACATAATGATTCCGGCAAGCTCATCCGACCCGGTGCGATTCGTGAATTTGCTGATGCATTGCAACTCTATTGCGAAAATATTGATCTGCGCAGCGCGCACGGTTCGGCCGGAGAAAAAAGAGCAGAAGAATATAGCTGGGACCAGATCAACAATGCCGTTGCGCAAACCTATCTCCGGCTGGTGCGTCAGCGACAGGCCGGTCATGGTCCGATCAAGCAGGTTGCCGTCCGCTGACCATGCAAGGGCTGTTTGACGATAAAGAGGATCAGCATAGCGAATTGGACAACACGCACGAGGCTCCGCTGGCCGACCGGTTGCGACCGCGCCAGCTGACCGATATCGTCGGGCAGGATCACGTGGTCGGCAGCGAAGGCACCCTTGGCCGGATGATCGCCGCAGGACGGCTGTCCTCTATCATCCTTTGGGGGCCTCCGGGGACGGGGAAAACCAGTCTCGCACGGTTGTTGGCCAATCAGACGGCATTGCATTTCAAAGCGATATCAGCGGTCTTTTCCGGGGTTGCGGAACTGAAGCAAGTCTTTGCCGAAGCAGAAATGCGGTTTCAATCCGGCAAGGCAACCCTCCTGTTCGTAGACGAGATTCATCGCTTCAATCGGTCGCAGCAGGATAGTTTCCTGCCCTATGTCGAGCGGGGAACAGTGGTGCTGGTCGGAGCCACAACCGAAAACCCGTCCTTCGAACTCAACGCCGCGTTGCTCAGCCGCACTCAGGTGCTTATCCTCAATCGGCTTGATGCCGCCGCCCTCGGCCTGCTTCTGGAAAAAGCGGAAAGGCTTGAAGAGAAACCCCTCCCCCTCACCGATGATGCAAGAGAGGCGCTGATCGCCAGCGCGGGCGGCGACGGCCGGTTTTTGCTCAATCAGGCGGAGACGCTCTTTTCACTGGATATCAAAGACCTGTTGGACTCTTCCGGGCTTGCAAAGGTCCTGCATCGCCGGATGGCGGTCTATGACAAGGATCGCGAGGGTCATTATAATCTGATCTCGGCACTGCACAAAGCTTTGCGGGGATCGGACCCTCAGGCAGCTTTATATTATCTGGCGCGAATGCTGGTGGCAGGAGAACAACCTCTTTTTCTGCTGCGGCGGATCGTGCGTTTTGCTAGCGAAGACATTGGCATGGCCGATCCGCAAGCGCTGGTGCAGGCCCTCGCCGCAAAGCAGGCTTTTGAATTTCTCGGTAGCCCGGAAGGCGAACTGGCGGTTGTTCAGGCATGCCTCTATTGCGCGACTGCTCCTAAATCCAACGCTGCCTATAAAGCGCAAAAGGCGGCTTGGAAATCAGCCAGGGACACAGGCTCGCTGATGCCGCCTCAGAATATCCTCAACGCTCCGACCAAGCTGATGAAGGAAATCGGCTATGGCTCGGGCTATAGCTATGATCATGAAAGTGATGACGGTTTTTCGGGCGACAATTACTGGCCGGATGAGATGCAACCGCAGCATTTCTACCAGCCTGTAGATCGGGGCTTTGAGCATAAAATCCGCGAACGGTTGGACTATTGGGAGAAATTGCGTGCTGAAAAAACTGGCTAGTCTTTACATAGCGGGAGTATTGTTTTCCCAGGGTGCATTCGCCCAGGAGGAAGAATCGAGGCGCTATGATCGCGCTCTGGCTGCTGGCTATAAAGCACAGTTCATCTGTTCGGGCTTGTGGAATGGCGGAAAATCACTGGCTGACATCAAATCCGATGAATTGACCGGCATCTATGACCGGATTGCCAATATCGTACCGGCGCTGACTGAGGAAATTGACGAGTCAGAGCGACAGGTCCGCGTTCGCTTTGCGGATGACGCCCCCCCTCGGGTCGCAATCTGGAACCGCAAGAGCGGCTGCACCTCCATGCCGATCAGCTTCGGTGGCCTGAAAATAGGGGCACCGGTAATCGAGCGCAATTTTGTTGATGACCAGCCATGGCCAATGGGCGATCAAAATGCTGTTTCTCCATCATCCGATTTTGGAAATATCGCCGATCGCGCCTTTCGTCCCAATATCTATGGCGGAAAAACCAGCGCGGTACTGGTGATCAAGGATGGGAAAATCCAGACGGAAAAATACAAGCAGGGCCATAACCTCCATACCGGACAGCGAACGTGGTCGGTCGCAAAATCCCTTGCCGGAACGCTGATCGGTCATTCTGTCGAGCGAAAAATGGTCGACGTCAATGCCCCGGTACAAATTCCGGAATGGCAGAAATTCGGTGATCCCCGTGCGTCGCTGACCATCGACAATCTGATGCGTATGAGCAGCGGGCTGGTCAGCGACACCGCCGGTAATCGCACCGATCCTCTTTATATGGGCGGTGCAAGCGTAACCGAGCGGGCGACGGCCTGGCCCTTGCTCTACGCTCCGGGCTCACGGTTTCGCTATGCCAATAATGATACGCTGCTTGCCGTACATGCCGCACGCGCACAGCATCTGGATCAGAAGCATAAGCTTGGGAATGATTTGCCCGACCAGCATGATTTTGATCCCTTTACCTTCTTCCAGAAACTCGGGATGACGCGGACCTATGTCGAGACCGACTGGCAGGATAATTACATTTTATCCAGTCAGGTGTGGACGACGGCCCGTGATCTTGGGCGGCTTGGCATGCTCTATCTCAACAACGGTCTGTGGAACGGTGAGCGCCTGCTGCCGGAGAGCTGGCGTGCATATGTCAGCACACCATCGGGACCGCAGCCCGAAGGCCGCAATTTCGGTTATGGCGCGACATTCTGGCTAATGAACAAGTCAGACGGCATCCCGGAAGATACGTTAGCCGGCTTTGGCAATCGCGGACAATATCTGGTGATCATTCCCTCGCTTGATCTCGTGATTGTTCGACGCGGCTATGACACCAGCGATAACCAATTTGATATCGAAGCCTTTACCAGAGATATCGTTGCGGGCGTAGAGGGATGACAGCTACATATCATGCCGCTCTTTGCACCGCTCTCACCGGCCCTTCATCGATCGAGATCGTGAAACGAAAGGCGGAGCCGCTAAAAGCCGGAGAAATACGGATACAGGTCCATGCAGCAGGGCTGAACTTCCCCGACCTGTTGATGACCCAGGGTAAATACCAATTCCGTCCCGATCCGCCGTTCGTCCCCGGATTGGAAGCAGCGGGAGAGGTGATTGAAGTCGCACCCGATGTGGACAGCTTCAAGCCTGGCGACCGAGTCATGGCTGGCGGCAAGGGGGGCGCTCTGGCAGAACAATGGATCGTCAACAAGGCGGCCATCTCTCCCCTGCCCCTTGCACTGTCATTTGCCGAAGGCGCCTGCTGGCAAACCGGCGCATCGACGGCATGGCATGCACTGGTCGAGCGGGGGCATCTGCAAGCAGGAGAATCCATTCTTGTTCTGGGCGCGAGTGGCGGCGTCGGTATGGCAGCAGTCAAAATGGCCAGGGATATCGGTGCAATAGTTATCGGCACGGGTTCCAGTGATGCCAAACGTCAGGCGATAGAAGAAGCAGGCGCTGATCATGTGCTCGACCCGGCTGACGAGGATTTGGCCGCCAAGATCAAAGCACTCACCGACGGCAAGGGTGTTGACGTCATTTACGATCCGGTTGGCGGTGACCTCGCGCTGATCGCGACGCGCGCCATTGCCTGGAACGGACGTTATCTCATTGTCGGCTTTGCGAGCGGTAAAATTCCGGCCTTCCCGGCAAATCATGCATTGATCAAGACCTATAGCCTGATTGGCGTGCGCGCCGGAGAAGGGCCCCGGCGCGATCCGGAACTCGCCAAACGGCAGAGCGCCGCACTCAAAGAATTGGCGGCACAGGGAGCGATGCGACCGCATATCTCCCATCGCGTTACTCTGGCCGATACAGCCAAGGCCCTGACCGTGCTGGAAAGGCGCGAAGCCATTGGTCGGGTTGTAGTAGAGATGATCCCAATCACTTGATCTTTACGAGTATTTACGCTTTCGCTCCGCAGTCATTCGATTGATAACTGTCTATCCTTCCTGAAATATGGTAACACGGTTTCAGACGATACAATTTTTCAACTAGGGGAAGCTATATGGATGGCATGCGAATAGGCAATTATGCTCTGGACACGGAGCTTGCGATAGAAATAGGCCAGAAAATCGGCCTTGCAATCGTTATTCTTTTTGTCACTTGGGCTTTGGCAAAGGCCGCAAAATGGGCTTTTGCCAAACTGGTCGACAACATAGGCTTCCTTCGACGTGATACGGGATCTGGCACCTCACTGGGTCAATCATTGGGCAAGATCGCCAGTCTCTTGATCTGGCTGTTCGGCTTGATTGCTGTTCTGACGGTCTTCGGCCTTGGTGGTGTAGTACAACCGATAGAAGGTTTGCTTAACACCGTTATGCAGGCTCTGCCGGGCATCGTAATGGCCGTGGTCGTCTTTTTCGTTGGCCTGAAAATAGCAGATATCCTGCGTGATCTGGTAGTGACAGCTCTGCAAACATTCGACTTCGACAAATGGGCAAATCGCGGCGGCATCGATACGGCAACCGGAAATAGCCAGATTTCGTCTACAATCGGATCGATTGTTTACGCGCTGACGGTCATCTTTGTAGCAATTTTTGCTCTCGATATTTTGAATATCGAGTCTATCTCTGGCCCGGCCAGCGAAATGTTACGCATGATTTTCCAAGCCCTCCCTGCGATTTTCGCTGCTGCTATTACCTTGGGCCTTGGCTATTTGATCAGCAAATTTATGGTTCAGATCATCAAGGATATCCTGCCAGGCCTCGGTGTAGACCAATCCGCCGCTGCGATCGGTATATTGCCAGAAAGCACGTCTCTGACGTCTATTCTCGCTCGGATTGCCCAGATCGGCATCATGTTATTCGCTGCAATCGCTGCGACGCGCCTGCTCGGATTCCCTGAATTGACTCAGATTTTGGACCAGATTCTTGAACTGGGTGGTCGGGTATTATTCGGGGGCGTAGTGATAATGGCCGGTTTCCTTATTGCCAATCTGCTCGCTCGCGTGATGAGCAGTGCAGATGAAGGCAAGTTGGCTGGAAACATTATCCGCTATGCGACGATCATATTGTTCACCTTCATGGGCCTGCAGTTTATGGGTGTCGGACAGGAAATCGTACAAACAGCATTCACGGCACTGGTGATCGGTGGGGCAGCTGCTGCAGCATTGGCCTTTGGCTGGGGTGGCCGCAATGTGGCTGGCAAACTATTGGAAGATCTCTACGCCAATCCGCCGAAACCGAAAGCACCTGTTGCAAAAAAACCAGTGGCACGGAAAGCTCCGGCCAGGAAAACGGTCGTTAAAAAATAGACTTCGGTCGATAAGCAAAAGAACAAGGGCGGGTCCGATGGGCCTGCCCTTTTCTTTTGTCACCATGATGCGCTAAACGACCAGCGTGCGAAGCTTCTCCCATTTTGCCTGCATCGACTGGTCGGGCGCCAAGACAGAACGTCCACAAGGCATTGCGGTCGCAATTATCGGTCCGGACGGTCCCCCTGCCCTGATATCTCCAAAGCCGCGCTGGTCCAGAGAAGATGTTCTCGCCTGGCTTTTGCACCTCGCGAAAGAGAAGCGGGATATCTTGATCGGCTTCGACCTGTCGATGTCGCTGCCCTTTATCGATCACGGTGCCTTTTTCCCCGGATGGTCCGATAGCCCCGACCATGCGAAGGCACTGTGGAGCGAAGTCGATACGATGTGCAGTGATGAGCCGTATTTGAATGTCACCAACTTACTGAACCACCAAGAAACAAGCCGCCATTTTCGTCATGGCGGGGGCCGGGTTGGTGATCTTTTCACCGGCGGGACCGGGCGCTTGCGTGAAGTCGAACGCTATCAGCGCGAAACCGGACAGGCGAACAGTGCCAGCTGCTTCAATCTAGTCGGTGCGGCCCAGGTTGGAAAATCGAGTCTCACCGGCATGCGACTGCTGCATCGGCTTGGTGGTGTAATTCCGGTCTGGCCTTTTGATTCGGTTCCCGATTCCGGTCCCGCCATTGTGGAGATATATACAACCGTTGCCGCGCTGGCCGCAGGTCAGCCTAAAGGACGCAGCAAGGTACGGGATCGTGCCGGCCTCAAGCAAGCGCTGACACGGCTGGATACGCCAATCCCGGCAAGACTGCCACGCTATGACGACCACAGCACCGATGCCCTGATCACCGCCGCCTGGATGAAGCAGGTCGCCGGTAATCGAGCGCTCTGGCACCCGCCCGCTCTGACCGATGAAATCGCGCAAAAAGAGGGCTGGACCTTTGGCGTGGTTTGACGCTAATAGCGCCCAGCAAATCCAGTGCATGCCGAATTAGCTCAGCTGGTAGAGCAACCGCCTTGTAAGCGGTAGGTCATCCGTTCGAGTCGGATATTCGGCACCATTTCAGATATTGGTCGGAAAACCGCCATTCTTGCGGAGGCAGAGCAGCCAAGGACGGGCACCAATTTAGGACCGGTCCTTCAGGTGCTGTTGTGACTGCGGATATATGGTGAACGCGCTATGTAAAAAAGCTCTGGCCAACAAATGGCAGTGCGCAACTTTGCTCTACTCAATCCACGGCACTATGGAAGTTTGGGCAGCTCTATCGCTTTCACGAGACCCAATTTACGATCCACCGCATAGATTATCTGACTATTGTCTGGCGCAAACGAAAAGGCTTGGCCCTCGATCTCGAGTGAAATGGTCGCCACATGTGTCAGATAGGGCCCGCTGACGGGCGCTTCGAGAACATAGATCTCGGGTCGGTCGTGGCCGGATATATATAGTCTGCCATCGGGGCCGATCGCACCGCCAGATGCGGCGTAGGGAGCCATGAGATCGGTTATCGCTTTCGGGAACAGCCATCCGCCTGTGCGCCGCCACTGCTTGTCAAAAGTCACGACACTGGAATAGCGATGGTCCTTATAGGGAACCCCGCGTCGGTCATAATGGGCAAAGGATGCAAGAAAACCGTCTTCCGTGGCCGCGAACCAGGTCAGCGATCCTTCCTCCATCATGCCCAGGCTGTGGGTGGCACGGTGCTCCATGGTTTCCGTATCGAAAATTTCGATGGATGAGCCCATTGGTGCGGCAGGATAATTGGAATTTGCGCACCACAGCTGCGCTGCCTCTACATAGCAGCTGTTGAGATGCTCGATGCCGGGCGAAGGCAGATCACTCCACTGGGCAACAGGCGAACCGTCAGCCAGCATATATTTGCCGATAGCGCTGTTATCGATGGCATAGAAGTGGCGCTCGTCCGCCGCGGCCCCCTGATCGGCTTCCGCGGCATTATATACGTTCAGCGTCTTCGCTTCGAGCAGGACCGGTGTCGGAGTGCCTTTACCATCATGCTGACGCAGGACCGGTTCGCCAAGGCTCGGGCCAGCTGCGGTAGCAGATACGGACAGGAACGCGAACAGCATGAACAATCGCGAGGCTTTGATCACAATAGGATCCTTTGCTTACAGGAATAAAACTGGAGAGCCGGTCAGTGGCGAGCGATCATTTTGACCGCCCGCCACACAAAAGGGATGCTCGATGCTTCTGGATCAGAAACTGGCGCTGAACCCGAAATCGACATTGACGCCATAAGCTTCACGGGCCGTTATCTGATTGCGTATTGCTTGATAGCCGATCGACGGTTCCTCGGTGATATTGGAAACAGAGCCAAAAAACTCCACTCCCTTCATGACACGATAGGAAAGACGGGCATCCAATACGGTGCGCCCTGCTGCATAGCCATCACTTGCGCTGGTTCCGCCAACGGAGGTGAGATAGGCATCCCGGTAACTTAGCGCTACCCTTGCCTCGATCGGGCCTTTCTCATAAAAAAGCGCCCCGCCGGCAATCCATTTGGACTGGCGGAAGAACGGCAGGTCGTCTGTCCGTCCCGGGACATTCACATTGCTGTCGACAAAGGTAACATTGGCCGAAATTCCGAGACCGTCAAGCGGAGCGGGTAGGAACGTCAACCGCCGAACCGCATTGGCTTCAATCCCGAACAATTCTCCATCCGTTGCATTCTGGGGCTGTGACAGGCCAAGCAGATCAATCCCCGCAAAGCTGGTGTCGACCAGACGCTGCGTGTAAACCGGGTTCTTGATATTCTTGTAGAACATGGCGAGCGAGAAAATGCTCTCTGCATCGGGATAATATTCGGCCGAGAAATCCAGTCCCATCGATGTATAAGGTTCCAGTCCGGGATTACCTGCTGCGCCTTCGCCATCCTCTTCCTCGAATGTTGGCACGACATCGCTATAGTTGGGGCGGCCGATGGTATTGGTCCAGGCTGCCCGAATGGCGACATTCGGCATTGGGCGATAATTTAGCGCCAAGCTTGGCAGCACGTGGGTATAGGTCTGATCAAAGCTTAGGGGCGTGATATCAGACACGGTAATTGAGCCGTTGCCATCGGTATCGCGGATGGCGAATGCATCATAAGTACCCTCGGTCCGCTCAATCCGCACGCCACCAATTGCGGTCAGATCGCCCAACTCCATACTGGCCATCACATAACCGGCATAGATTTTTTCATTGACGCGATAATCCGATGCACGGTCGTTGAAACCGGTTGTCTCTTCATCGAGGACCAGCGAGCCGGGATTCTGCTGGAAAAAATAGTCCAGGGTCGCGGCATAATCCATCGCCGGTCCAAAGCGGTAATCACCATCATAAAAATTGCTGATTTCTGGTAGGGCCGTGCCGGTGTCAGCAAAAGTGACGGCGGCGGCCGGTTCCCAGAGTTCCTGATAATTGTCACGGTCCTTGGTCCGGTCCGTATATTTTACACCAAATTTGAGGAAACTGTCGCTCACGTCGGCAAAGTTGACCTTTATGTCAGCCTTGATGGCGTGCAGGTCCTCGTCGATTGTCTCGCGACGAAGGCGAATGCGGCGCAGTGGAAAAGATGCCGGATCGAACAAGACTTCATCGACGTCAACGAACGTGGGCATTTCGCCTTCGACAAGAATGGTCGAGACCGCGACGCTCCCCGAGCGATATTCGATATCGTCGCGCACCGGTGTATGTTCCTGCGCGTGCGCATAGGTATAGTTCAGGGCAAGATCGACATTGCCGAAGCTGAAGTCCGCACCCGGCGAGATATTATAGAGCTTCTGGGTCTGTTCGTTCTGGCGAAACTCACGGGTTGCCCTGCCCGATGAATAGGTGACCTGGTTGGGGGCCGGAAACGTGATGTCGCCGCGATCCATATCATAATCAAACTGGTCGCGTCCTTCCACGTCGGTAAATTCATTGTAGATATTGCGAACATAAAGATGGACGGTATCGCTTGGCCGCCAGTCCAGATTCAGGATTGCGCCAATGCGTTCCCGCATGATCGAATAATCAAAATAGCGCATGCCGGTAGGGGCGAAGAAACCGTCTGAAACTTCGGTCCAGCCCAACGGATCAACCAGTTGGCTGTCGATGAACCGCTTCGAATAGCTTATACCGGCAACAATACCGAAGCTCTCATCCGGCCCGATCTTTTGTCCGTGCATCGCGCTGGCAGCGAAACCGAGCTTGTCAGACGCACCGTTATAAATGCCCCGACCGGACAGATAGGTGAACGGCTTGTTCTGGTCGAACGCCGTCGGCGTGACGATATTGATCGAACCGCCGATCGCATTGGCATCATAATCGGGGGTAACGGTCTTCACCACCTCGATGGCAGCGACCAGATCCGAGGGAATAGTATCGAGCGCCACACGTCGGCCTTCCGCCTCGGGGATACCGACAATATTGCCGTCGATAGTCACCTGATTCAGGTTGGGATCAACGCCGCGAATGACGACATAGCGTGGTTCGCCTTGATCAATTTCGACCGAGATTCCCGGAAGCCGCTGCAATGCTTCGGCGGTGTTATAGTCGGGCAGCTTGCCAATACCATCAGAGGATACAATGTCCGCAATGACGGGCAAGGACCGCTTGCGTTCAATCGCCAGCAGGCGCGACGTGCGTGCGCCTGTGACGACGATGGCGCCATCTGAGGCGTCCCCAACTAGCTCGATACTGGCATCGGCAGTTACCGAACCTTCCTGCGGTACCGTGACTGTGATTCTCTGGTCTTTATAACCCGGCTGCACAATGAGCAGCGTGTAGGTGCCCGCATCAAGGCCGAGCATCGAATAGCGTCCGTTTTGGTCAGTGCCGACCGATTGACCGGTTTCTTCGATCATTACCGTCACTCCGCGCGCTGGACGATCCAGCGAAGCACTGCTGATTGTCCCGACGACGTCACCGGCAATTGCTGTTCCAGGCAAGGTGACAGAAGCCAGAATTGCTGCACGGAGCAAGCGTGTGCGGCGGCCTTTACGGTTAAGAATTTCACGACCCATTTTATAAACCCCATTTTTGAGTGAACCAGTTGTGGGGCGTCCGCTAGCGGTCGGGAATGACGGCCTGATTGCTGTAACATGTATTAAATGTGAAAGTTATTGGTCGGTTTTTAAATAGTTCGGACGTTTAATTAATGTGTCACACCAGCGCATTAGCCGGCGGCCATGACCAAGAAAAAATTTACGCTGCCGTCCTCGCCATTGCCCGCCGTTTCGCGGCGTTCGCTCCTGCGGGCATCGGCAATCAGCCCCACCCTGTTCATGGCCAGTTCGCTAAGAGCGGCCCCACAACCGGCTTTTACCCACTCGGTCGCCAGCGGCGATCCCGAGCAGCGAAGCATTACACTGTGGACAAGATATGTGTCACCCGATGCAGAGCCCGCCTGGTTGCAGGTCGAAGTTGCAGAGGATGAGCAGTTCGAACGGATCGTTTCACGCACTTCCGCCCTGTCAGTGCCGGGCAAGGATTACTGCGTTCATGTCCGGCCGGACAATCTCCAGCCGGGGAACTGGTATTATTATCGCTTCCGGGCCGACACGGGCGAGGTTTCTCCCACCGGACGCACACGCACTTTGCCGGAAGGTCCGTTGAACCAATTCCGGATCGGCATCTTTTCCTGCGCCAATGCGACATCGGGCTGGTTCAATGCCTATGCCCATGCTGCGGCCCGCGATGATCTCGACCTGCTGGTTCATTTGGGTGACTATATTTACGAATCCAAGCTGGACCGCTCCGATGCGCTCGAGGGCATGGCAGAGCTTCGGGGAATAGAGCCCGCGCACGAAGCGGTCAGTCTTTCCGATTATCGCAAGCGCTACGCCAGTTATCGCGCCGACCCGGGTTTGCAGGAATTGCACCGTCGGTTCCCGATCATTGTGATGTGGGACGACCATGAAACCGTAAACAACAGCTGGACCGACGGAGCGGCCAACCACGATCCGGCCACAGAAGGACGCTGGAGGGACCGGATGGCGGCTGGCGTGCAGGCCTTTCAGGAGTGGCTGCCGATGCGCAGCAAGCCCTATACCCAATATCAGCTTGGTGATCTTGCCACATTGTTCCGTTTGGAAACCCGGCTGATTGGGCGTTCGGAGCAGCTCGATCTGCGGGACGCCATCAGTGGCGGTGAAAAGGATGTCGCTGCCGCTGCCATAGCATTTCGCGATGGGCCACTGAATGATCCGGCACGCACGATGATGGGAGCCGAACAGGAACAGTGGCTCGCGGACGGTCTCACCGCATCCACCGCATCTGGCCGGAAATGGCAAATTCTGGCGCAGCAGGTCATCATGGGTCAGTCCCGCATGCCCGCAGATTTCTCGGCCTTCTTTGGCCCGGATGATCGGATAAGCGCAAAGAAACTCGAAGAAATGAAGGTCTCCGCACGCCTTTCCGCCATCGATGTGCCGTACCATATGGACCGATGGGAAGGCTATCCTGCGGCACGGCGGCGATTGCTGCAAGCTTCGCAAGAGGCAAATGCGGATCTCGTGGTTCTCAGCGGCGACAGTCACAATGCCTGGGCGTTCAACCTCGAACATGGCGGTCAGCCCGTGGGCGTGGAACTGGCCGTGCAAGGCGTGTCTTCGCTTGGAATGGACAAGCGCTTCCACGGTGATCCGATTGCCATCGCGGAGCGGTTCGTCGATGCCAGTCCCGATCTCGCATGGTGTGATACAAGCCAGCGGGGCTATATGGTGCTCGATGTGCAGACCGACCATATTTCGAACGAATGGCTATTCATTCCCTCACGTATTGCTCGCTCGGTAAAGGTCAGCGGAACCCACCAAATGCAGGTAGCGAGGGGCACACGAAAGCTCGCGGTTGGAAGTTTGCCTCTTCCCAAAGCTGTGTCCGGTTAACCTTTAACCATGGTCGACCGAAATTCTCCAGTGATTCGATTGCCCATCTTTAAAGTCTATGGAGCACCATTACCGAACATTCAAATATTGTGGCTTAGTTGCAACGATATTTGAATGCTCCGCAGTAAAGCGCAGTAATGCAGCCTTTTTCGGGCAAATCGACTGGACTATATCTGATATTTGAACCAGTGCCCGGCACCGGAACGGGCAATCCGCTCCATTTGTTTGACGCCCCCTAATTCAAGCCCCCCGAATATAACGGTTGGGGCGCAGGAGATTCCAATGAATATCGCCAAATTTTTGACCGCTACTGCTCTCGGTAGCGTGTTTGCCGTTTCACCTGCCTATGCGCAGGATGTGCAGGAAGAAGAAACGTTTGATAGCAATGTCATCATCGTGACTGCCACGAAGCGCGAACAAACGCTTCAGGAAATTCCAGTGGCGGTTACCGTGACCGGTGCAGAAGATATTGCCAAGGCACAGGTCCGCGATCTGAACGATCTTCAAACACTCGCGCCAACCTTGCGCGTCAACCAGTTGCAAAGCTCCGCGAACACCAATTTCATCATTCGCGGCTTCGGCAATGGTGCAAATAACGCCGGAATCGAACCCTCGGTTGGCGTATTCATAGACGGTGTTTATCGTTCGCGCTCTGCAGCGCAAATTGGCGATCTTCCGAACTTGGAACGAGTCGAAGTTTTGCGCGGTCCGCAATCGACCCTTTTCGGCAAAAACGCATCTGCCGGCGTGATCAGCATCGTCACCCAGAAGCCACAGTTTGATTTCGGCGGTTCTGCAGAGATCAGCTACGGCAACTATGACGCGATCATTGCAAAGGCTGATATTACCGGACCGATCAGCGACACCATCGCCTTCAGCCTCGCGGGGAATATCAACAAGCGCGACGGTTATGCAAGCGACCTGAACCTCGGCACCAAAGTCAACGAACGCAATCGTTACGGTTTTCGCGGACAGTTGCTGATCGAGCCTTCCGATGATCTGACGATTCGTCTGATCGCTGACTATGACAATATCGACGAAGATTGCTGCGTTGCGGGCAATGTCGTCAACGGGCCGACTGGTGCTATCGTAAATGCGTTGGCGGGCGGCATCGGTCTTGATGCAGAAAATCCGTTCTCCTATAATGTTTACACCAACCTTCCTTCCGAGAACCGGATCAAAAATTACGGTGGTTCGGCGCAGGTCGATTACGATCTGGGCGCGTTGAGCCTGACCTCGATTACGGCTTATCGCGGAGTCGATTCCTACAGCAATCAAGATTCGGATTTCACCGCCGCCGACTTGCTCAGGAAGAATTCCAATGACACCGATATCCGGACATTCACTCAGGAATTCCGCGTCGCATCGGATTTTGACGGTCCGATAAATTTCCTGTTGGGTGGTTATTATTTCAACGAGAATATCGATATCGCGAATGACATTGAATTTGGCAGCGATTTCCGGGCCTATGGCGACGCGTTAATTGGTGCGGCTACCGGTGGAGCCTTGAACTTCAATACGCTTGAAGCTGCATTTGGCGGCAGTGATTTTGCAGCCGGTCTGGCGGCATCGCCAGCGGTTTACGCCAACCAGTTTTTCGCCAACGGCTCGGGCTATGACGAGGTCTATACTTTCAAGAACGAAGCTTTCTCGTTTTTCGGCACGGTTGATTTTGAACTGACCGATGGCTTGGTTCTGACCGGCGGCCTCAATTACACCAACGACAAGAAGAGATTCTCCGGTAATCTGGTTGCGACAGAAGCGTTCTCGGCGATCGATTTCGATGCACCGCAATATGCGGCGTTTCGCGAGCAGCTGTTGCTCGGTGCCGGTGTGGACGCTGGTACGGCCGCCTTTCTGGCAGCCAATCCAACCATTACATTACCGGATGGTTCAAGCGCTAATCCGCTCGCAGGATTGGCCGCGTTGCAATTCTTCCCGCCGTTCGTCAATCTGCCAAACGCGGTGGAAGACGGTCGTACAAGTGATGACAAGCTGACCTATACGGCTCGTTTGGCCTATGAGATTGCGCCAAGCCTGAATGTCTATGCAAGCTACGCTACGGGCTTCAAAGCAAGTTCGATCAACCTGTCACGGGATAGTCGTCCTTTCGCATCTGACGCAGCTGCGCTGGGAGCTGCCGGACTGTTGCAGGCAAACCAGACTTTTGGTTCTCGCTTTGCTGCACCGGAAAATGCGACAGTCTATGAAATCGGTATCAAGGGTCAGTGGGATGTTGCTGCCTTCAACCTGACCTTCTTCACCCAGTCGATCAAAGGCTTCCAATCGAACGTCTTCAACGGAACCGGTTTTGAACTGGCCAATGCCGGGAAGCAAACCACCAAGGGTTTTGAATTTGACGGTAATGTCGAGCCGATTGACGGTCTGAAATTTAACGTCGCGGTGGTTTATCTGGATCCGGTCTACGACAGTTTCGTGAATAGCGTCTACGGCGATATTTCGGGAACGACCCCGAATTCCATTCCCGCCCTGTCTACGACATTGGGTGTCGACTATGATATCGACCTCAGCGACATGCTGGGCCTGAATCTTCGTGCCGACTATCATTATGAGTCGAAGGTTAATCTGATTGACGACAATCCGTCAGATCCAACGTCGATCAACTTCACTCGTGAAGTCAATGCGCTGAACGCTTCGGCAACATTGACCTATGATGAAAATATGAAGTTCACGATCTGGGGCCGCAATCTTACGGATGCGCAATATTTGACAACGGTATTTCCGGCCGTTGGCCAGGATGGCAGCTATACCGGCTATCCCAATCAGCCCCGGACCTATGGTGTGACTGCACGCTATACGTTCTAAAACTGACCCAAAATTCGAAAATCAGGCCCTGCCAGAGAACTGGCGGGGCCTTTTTTGTATCCAAATTGCACCAAATTTCCTCTCTTTGATGCAAAAATAGAACTCGATGATGCAATTTTCTCATTTCAGGCTGGACTTAATCGAGCGATTAGTTGAATGTTGGGTCATTGGGGGGATGAGTAAAAAGCTACACTCTCCGATAATAACGTTGGGATTTGGGAGAGAGAGAAATGCGTAAATCGCTATTGTTAGCCGCCACCGCTATATCGACAATTTCGGCACCTGCCATAGCACAGGATCGTGACGATGGTGTCATGGATGATAATGTCATTATCGTAACCGCACAACGGCAGGCACAAAGTGCCCAGGATGTACCAATTGCGGTTTCCGCCTTTTCCGGGGCAGCTCTGGAAGCACAGCAGATCGAGAATAGTTCCGATCTTCAGCTGACACTTCCGAACATCACTTTTACCAAAACCAACTTTACCAGTTCCAGTTTCACGATCCGAGGAATTGGCGATCTGTGTGTGGGTACGTCCTGCGATCAGGCGACCGCTATCCACCTCAATGATTCACCATTATTCTCCACCCGATTGTTTGAAACAGAGTTTTTCGATCTTGAACGAGTCGAAGTGTTGCGTGGTCCGCAAGGCACATTGTTCGGACGGAACGCAACCGCTGGCGTGGTCAATGTCGTGACCGCTAAACCGAAAATGGGCGTGTTCGAGGCTTCGGGTGATGCCGAATATGGCAATTATAATGCGATGAAACTCAAGGGCATGATCAACGTTCCCATCGGTGAAAATGTCGCCTTTCGCGGTGCTGGCGTTTTTGTAAAGCGGGACGGCTATACGACAAATCTCAACGGTGGTCCGGATCTGGATGATCGGGAACTCTATTCGGTGCGCGGTTCGCTGCGCTTCGAGCCTACGCCCGATACTACCATCGACCTCTACGCTTCCTATTTCCGTGAAGATGACAATCGGATGCGGATCCAGAAACAATATTGTCAACGAGACCCTACAGGTATTCTGGGTTGTCTGAACAATTCTCGCGATGCAGAATCGTTCAACGCAAATTCCACCTTTACGGCCGCTTTGTCATCGCAGGAATTTCTTGCTATTCGCGGGATACCGACCGCATTTGCGCTTGGCAGCCTCTATGGTCCCGACCAATATGCGGGTATCGATATCCCCGCAGATTCTCGCACCGTCAATACAGCCTTTACGCCGGAATATTTTACCAGCGAGCTAACCTTTCAGGGCAAGATCGAACATGATTTCGGTCCGATCAGCGCGCAGCTTACCGGTACCTATCAGAAGGTGAAACTGGATTCTCGGCAGGATTATAACAACAATATCGGTCGTCGAGACATATATGCACCGGCTTTGAACACGCTTGCGGCAGCGGCTGCAGGCCTCGTTCCCGGCTTGCCCGCGGCCTATTTTGCGCCAATTGCCGCCGCGATCATTCCTAATGGTCCGGACGGCGTGCTGTGTACTTCGGATACTGATACTATCGGTCTCGGGGCATTTGGCGGAAACAGCAATTGTGCGACAACTCCGCTGCAATATGACCGTTCGAACCAGTATAACAGCAGCTGGTCGGCAGAAGCGATCATCTCGAGCGACCTTGACGGGCCGTTCAACTTCCTGGTCGGCGGTATCTACGCTGACTATCATCTCACCGAGAACAGCTATTATGTAAACGCCTTCGCGATTGACTATGTCGCAGGGCTGCTCGGCAGTTTCACCGCGCTTGGCAATCAGGATGCGATGGGCAATCCCGCTCCATTGCCGCCGTCCTTTCTTGGCACACCATATTTCCGCAACAATACGGATGATTTGAAAGTTAAATCCTACGGTCTCTTCGGCGAAGTATATTTCGACATCAGCGACAAGCTGAAGCTGACGGGTGGTTTGCGTTACAACAATGACAAGAAGAATGTGCAAGCGCGTTCGACTTTGGCCAGCTTCCTTGTTCCTTATGGCCAGACAGCCAATGCATTTGAATCTCCGTTTGTTGGATCTTTTGATGCCGACCCTGGTACCGCTGGCAACCAGATTTTCCAGAATCGGGAAGTGAAATTCAATGAAATCACGGGACGGGCGGTGATTGACTATAAAATCACCGACGATAATCTGCTCTATGCATCCTATTCGCGAGGATATAAGTCAGGTGGTATTAACCCGCCATTGCAGCCGATTTTTGCGGTTCCGGAATCCTTCCTTCCAGAGCAGGTGGATGCGTTTGAAATCGGATCGAAAAACACCTTTGGTGATGGGGCGCTGCAACTCAACCTGACTGCATTCTACTATAAATACAAGGATTTGCAGCTCAGCAAGATTGTTGCCCGGACCGCGGTCAACGGGAATGTTGATGCCGACATCTATGGTGCAGAAGTCGAGGCGATCATTCGTCCTGATCCGGACTGGATGATCAATATGGGCTTCAGTTATCTGCATACCGAGGTCAAGGGAGATACGTTTAACAGCGATCCACGCGACTTTGGCGGTGGCCGTTCGGACGCGGTGATCATCAAGGATATCACCAATGCATCCAATTGTGCGGTGGGCTCTACATCCGGAAACGCAGCAGGAGTGAACGCCTTCGTCAATACGATCAATACGGTGATCAATGCCGGCCTGGTACCCGGTGTCGCGGCTGGTGCCAATCTTCAGCCGACCACGGCCTTTCCGGCCGATGGCAATATTGCCTCGACCGGCGCATTCGGCCTTTGTAGTGTTTTGGAAGCTGCGGCTGCCGGTGCATTCATCGGTGGTGGTGTTGATCCAGCGGCCTTCGGCGGGATTGAATATTTTGCCGCAGGTGTGCCCAAAAACATCAAGGGCAACCAGTTGCCGCAAGCGCCGAAGCTGAAATTCTCCGCTGGCGTGCAATATACGATGAACTTTGACAATGGCATGAGCCTCGTCCCGCGTGTCGATATTGCTTATACGGGTGAAAGCTACGGCAGCATCTTCAACGGCAATGTCAACCGGATCAAAGGCTATGCGCAGGCAAACGCACAAATCCAGCTGAACGGCACGGATGACCGCTGGTATGTGCGCGGATTTGTCCAGAATCTGTTCGACAGCAACTCGGAAACCGGACTTTATGTGACGGATCAATCATCGGGTCTGTACACCAATGTCTTCACGCTCGAGCCGCGTCGCTACGGCATCGGTGCCGGCTTCAAGTTCTGATCTGAAGCATATATGCAATGAAGAAGCCCTGCCAGGAAACTGGCGGGGCTTTTTTGTCACCAGAAACGGCACATCAGGTTATTCACAAGCCTTTCCGTCGCCATCCCGGTCGAGATGCCTGTCATAGCCGCGCTGGCCCCGATATATCGGTGTAGGTCCAGCGGCTCGGGCTGCTGTGCAATTTGGATAATAGTCCCGTGTGCCCGTTGGACGAGCTGGTTGCGGCGCAGTGGTACCACCGCCGTGACAGTGCCTGCCGCCATTTTTGCTATCATTGTGACAGCCGTCGGCAGCCGTCCGACCTCCATGGGCTGCGACTTGTCCGACAGGGATTGTCGCGAGTGTCAATATCAAGATTATATTGCGGCTTATGGGCATCCGGCCATAGTAGGCCGAAAAGGTCAAATATCGATGAACCTCATCAAGGGTTAGCCACAGTCATGATTTCAAGTCTAATCGTGAGTATTGGCAATATAAGAGGTAAAAATGGCAGCAATGGTGAGAGCAGCCCTCGATTGCACCGCGAAATCTGTGTGGTCGTCGATCATCCAGAGCGACTATGCTCCGCAAAAAATGGTGCCCCTGGCCCGACTCGAACGGGCACTCCTTGCGGAACTGCATTTTGAGTGCAGCGCGTCTACCAATTCCACCACAGGGGCACTCTGGCTGCGTCAAACGACGATCAGCGAAATCGAGGCTCTGTTAGCGAAGAGGCCATGCGCTGGCAACGGCTTTTTCACATGACCGCACGAGCATCTGCTACTCAATAGTTAAAGCCAGTACTCGCGGTCTGGTAAAGCCAGAGCGGGAAAGCAGCTACGGCCATTAAACTGCCCAGCGGCAGCATGCTATCAGCTGTGACCTCCTTACCCCGCAATCGCCAGGATATGGCAACCAGAATACCAGCCAGACTCGCACCAAGGATAACCATCGGCAACGCCGACCAGCCCAACCAGCAGCCGATTCCGGCAAGCATCTTGGGGTCGCCTCCGCCCAGTCCCTCTCGTCCGCGCATCTGTTTATAGATTGCCGCTACAATTGTCAGCGACAGGAAACCCGTCAAGCCGCCGACAAGCCGGTCTGGAAATCCTGGAAAATCTGCCAGAAAACCGGCGAGCAATCCCGAAACGGCCAATATTGCGGTCAACCGGTCAGGCAACCAGTGGTGCTTCCGATCGAGGGCGGCAAGCGTCAATAATATCCAGCCGAAAACCGCGCCCGCCAACCCCACGGCATTGGGCGCCACGAACAGGGCAAGTCCGCCAATCAACGCCGCAGCAATCTCTATCGCCAGATGATCGGTTGCGATCGCTTCACCGCATTGCCTGCATTTCCCCGCCTGAAGAATGAAGCTCATCACCGGAATCAATTCCCAACTACGCAGCTGATGCCCACAATGGTCACAGGCGGAGCGACCGGCGATGACCGAACGGCTGTCCGGCCATCGGACTATCAGCGTCGCCAGAAAACTCCCGATGATCAGGCCGAGCAGGACCCCGGCAACCGGAAAGAAAATGATGGGCAACAGACGCTCCAGAGAAGATGTTTGTGATTGATTGGCACGGCCAGCCACGCCGAACAATGGGGCAATTGAAAAATCGAAATGTGACGCCTATGTGCATTCCAGGATTCGTGCTTAGCCCCGGCGGTACATTCAACTCAGAAAGGCCAATTCATGTCCAATTCCGATCCGATTGTCATTCTCTCTTATGCCCGCACACCGATGGGTGCCATGCAAGGGGCGCTCAGCGATGTCAGCGCATCCCATCTCGGTGCTGTTGCGGTCAAGGCAGCGGTCGAACGCGCCGGGGTTGAAGGATCCGATGTCGAACGCATCTATATGGGCAATGTCCTGTCCGCTGGCCAGGGTCAGGCCCCTGCCCGTCAGGCGGCCATTTATGCAGGGCTGCCGCAATCCGTCGAAGCGACCACCGTCAACAAAATGTGTGGTTCGGGCATGCAGGCTGCTATCATGGGCGCAGACGCCCTTGTGGCAGGATCGGTCGATATCATCGTGACCGGCGGCATGGAAAGCATGACCAATGCACCCTATCTGTTGCCCAAGATGCGCAGTGGCGCGCGCCTCGGTCACACCGAAGCCAAGGACCACATGTTTCTCGACGGTCTGGAAGATGCCTATGAATCGGGTCGGGCAATGGGCAGCTTTGCCGAAGAAACCGTTGGCGAATATCAGCTGACCCGCGAAGCGCAGGATGAATATTCGATCGAATCACTTGCCCGTGCCAAGTCCGCAGTGGAAGGTGATGCCTTTGACGACGAAGTCGTCTCGGTTGAAGTTAAAACCCGCAAGGGCAGCGTAACCGTCGACAAAGACGAACAGCCGCTCAAGGGCAACCCCGACAAAATCCCCCAGCTTCGCCCTGCCTTTGCCAAGGATGGCACGATCACAGCAGCCAATGCATCCTCCATTTCCGATGGCGCAGCAGCAATGGTCCTCACGCGCGAAAGCGTAGCAGAAGCCAAGGGCCTGAAGCCGGTTGCCCGGATCGTGGGCCATGCCGCCCACGCCCATGCCCCTTCGAAATTTACAACGGCTCCGGTGAGTGCGATCCAGAAGCTGCTCGACAAGACTGGCTGGTCCGTGGCCGATGTCGATCTATGGGAAGTGAACGAGGCATTCGCCTGTGTTGCCATGTTCGCGATGCAGGATATCGGCATCACCCGCGACAAGTTGAACGTCAACGGCGGTGCCACCGCTCTCGGCCACCCGATCGGTGCCAGCGGTGCGCGTATCATGGTTACGCTGGTCGCGGCGTTGAAAAAACGCGGTCTGAAAAAGGGCGTTGCGGCGCTTTGCATCGGTGGCGGAGAGGCCACGGCGGTCGCACTGGAATTGATCGACTGATCTATTTCAGCGGTTCGTCACCCCAAATATCGGCGGCACTGATATATCCCTGACGCCCGGTAACGTCGAACAGACACCAGCCATTTTCACATTGGCTCAGACTGCCGACCACACCGGGCTCAGCGAGCCAGGTGATCTTGGCTCGCTCGTTCGGCATTGCCCGCATAGCGACCGGCTTACCGCTGGTCGCAAGCACCAGTCCAGTCCGCGACGCGCTGAGCAGGCGGGCGTGCATCCATCCCTGCGTGCCTTCATGATCCTCGATTTTTCGCCAGGCCTTGTAACGGGCGAGGATCTTTACCGGCAGTTTCTCGCGCTTATATATCCACATCGTCGGATATTCGGTGCTGGGACCGGTCCGCATCCGCGCTTCGGGTTCGTCAATCGATGCCCAATAAGGTGGCTCTTGCTGGGCCATGGCGGGTACCGCCAGGAACGTGCCAAAAACCGCAATGAGCATGAAAGCCAGAATACGCATAATGTTTGGTTACTCATTCCCCGATTGCCCTGATCATAACCCGAAAGTCCGACCGTCTTCAAGAGGCGCCTGCTTGACCTGCCGCAAATTTCAGGCATAGCGATTGGCCTATGCCAGACTCAGCTCGCCCAACCAATCCTCGCGTCATCATCACCAGTGAATTGGCCGATGCCAATCAGAAACGGATGTGTGAACTGTTCGATGCCGTACCAAATTATACCGACAAACCGTTTTCGCGCGACGACCTGATTGCCGCAATGGCGGATTGCGACGTTCTGGTACCGACCGTGACGGACCAGATTGATGCTGAAATGATCGCCAATGCGCCAGAGCGGCTGCGTATGATTGCCAGCTTTGGAGCCGGCATCGATCATATTGACCTTGCAGCTGCCCGCGCCAGAAAAATTCTGGTGACCAATACGCCTGGGGTTTTTACCGAAGACACTGCCGATATGACCATGGCGCTGATCCTGTCCACACCACGCCGTCTCTCGGATGGCGAGAAACTAATCCGGTCCGGTCAATGGGAAGGCTGGAAACCATCCCGGATGCTCGGCCATTGCATCGGCGGCAAGAAGCTCGGCATCATCGGCATGGGCCGCATAGGACAGGCCGTAGCCCGCCGGGCTTCCGGCTTCGGCCTTTCGATCATCTATCACAATCGCCGTCAATTGCCGCCGGCGGTCGAAGAATCATTGCGCGCAAACTATGTTGCCGATCTCGATGATCTGATTCGCACATCCGACATCATCACGCTACATTGTCCGCATACTGCGGAAACCCATGAAATGATCAATGCCGAACGGGTCGCCATGATGAAGGCTTCCACCTATCTTATCAACACCGCGCGCGGTGATCTGGTGAACGAGGATGCATTGATCGACGCGTTGCAGAATGAGAAAATTGGTGGTGCAGGACTGGACGTTTATCAGAATGAACCGGATATCGATCCGCGTTTTCTGAAGCTCAAGAATACCATATTGCTGCCGCATATGGGCAGCGCGACCTTTGAAGGCCGAGAGGCAGCGGGTGAACGGGTGATTACCAATATTCGGGTATGGGCGGACGGTCATCGCCCGCCGGATCAGGTGTTGGAAGGTTGGGTTTAAGCTTTCCGTTGAGTCCCCTCTTGCTCTCGACTAGAGATTTTCTACCGTCTGATTCGCGGGAACGAACAGACATTATAAAAAATGGGGGACGGGGCGCATCATGAAATATCCAGTCAAGACCTTGGGATTGCTATTGGCAGCCGGCTGGGCGATTTCCCCGCTCAACGCACAACAGACTTTCGATCCTGCCATCGCCGATGTTGCCAATAGCGGCGATACCGCCTGGATATTGACATCCAGTGCGCTGGTTCTGCTGATGACCCTGCCCGGCCTCGCACTATTTTATGGCGGCCTCGTGCGCGCCAAGAATTTTCTGTCGGTGCTTATCCAGTGCATGGCCGTAGCCGGCATTTGCTCGGTTCTCTGGATTGTTGTCGGTTACACGCTGGCTTTTGGTGGCGTCACCAACGGATTTCTCGGCAACGGGCTCAACTGGATGCTCGGCAATCTGGGAAATGTCCGGGAAGGCACCGCCGTTCCCGAATCCGCCTTTGCGATGTTCCAGATGACCTTCGCGGTTATCACCCCTGCGCTAATGATCGGCGCCTGGGTCGAACGCGCGCGCTTTGGCTGGGTGGTTGCATTTTGTGCGCTCTGGTTGCTCGTCGTCTATGCACCGGTGGCGCATTGGGTCTGGGGTGGCGGCTGGCTCAGCCAGCTCGGCGTGCTTGATTTTGCCGGTGGCATCGTTGTTCACACCACGGCCGGCGTTTCCGCATTGGTCGTCGCGATCATGCTTGGAAAACGCCTGGGCTGGCCCAGAACCCTTATGTTGCCGCACAGCCCTGCCCTGACGGTTGCCGGCGCTGCCATGCTCTGGGTCGGCTGGTTCGGCTTCAACGGCGGGTCCGCACTGACCGCGACCGACGATGCAGCAGCAGCGATCATCAACACCCATATTGCCGCATCGATGGCCGCTTTGGTCTGGATATTGATCGAAAAATTCAAGGTCGGAAAACCAACTGCGGTCGGCGTCGCTACCGGCGCAATCGCAGGCCTCGCCACGATCACCCCGGCAGCCGGATTTGTCGGACCCGGCGCATCGATCATCATTGGCGCAGCGGCGTCAACCGTGTGCTTCATGGCTGTTGGCTTGGTCAAGAATGGCTTCAAGATCGACGATAGCCTTGATGTATTCGCGGTCCACGGAATCGGCGGAATCCTCGGCAGCCTGATGCTGGCGCTCTTCATCGGCACCGGTTTCGGTGGCACCGGCTATTCCGAAGGCATGGCCTTTGGCAGCCAGTTCGTTGCGCAGTTGATCGGTGTTGGCGCAGTGGCCATCTGGTCGGCGGTTGCCACGGCAATTCTCGGATTCGGTATCAGCTTCATCCTGCCGATGCGGGTCAGCGAAGACGACGAACGCGATGGTCTGGACATTTCCAACCATGGCGAACGGGCGTGGGATTTCGATTGAGGAATTGAGATACTTCTCCCTTGATGGGGAAGGATCAGGCGTCAGCAATCTGATTGCGTGTCATAGTTCCAGATGGAGAAACTGGTTGAATTCAGTCGGCCTGTAGGCACCGAATGGTTTACCATTGGCGAACCCACGCTTGCGATACAGGGTCAGCGCTGCTTCAAATTCTGCTCCGGAACCAGTCTCGAGACTCAAACGCCGATAACCGCGTTCCCGTGCTGCAGCGATAATATGATCTAGCATAGCCAGCCCAACGCCCTTGCGCAGATGCCGGGGATCGGTACGCATCGACTTGATTTCGCCCGTTGATGACGAAAGCTGTTTGAGCGCGCCAATGCCCATCAAGTCGTCGCCATCCCATGCGGTCCAGACGGAAACACCCGCTGCCTGTAAACCCGAAAGGTCGAGCGCATAGACGCTTTCCGGCGGCGAATTTTCCTGCATCCCGGCGAGATGCGCAGCCAGCAAGTTCCGAACCTGCTGGCCACCCAGATCGTCGAGCCGGATTTCCAACTCAGTCGCCGGTCAGGATACGATCGACCAGTTGCTTCACCGTGGGCACAAAGCCGTTGGAATAAAAGGGATCGGTTCCGAAATTATAAGCGCCATGGCCGGCAAACATCAGATGTTCCTCGACCGGCGCGCCATGAACGATTTCCTGCAGGCTTTTCTGGATACAGAAACTGCGCGGATCAGCGAGCCGTCCGGTGCTGAAATTGTCATGGTCCTTCCAGGCCGAAAAGCCGCAATGCGACAGGCACCCCATGCAGTCCGCCTGATCCTTGCGGATCATTTTCGACTCTTCGGGCGTCGCAAATACCAGAGTATTGTCCGGCGTCTTCATCGCCATGGTAAAGCCGAGCCCATCCCATTCGCGCGCGCGCAACAGATCATTGCGGGTCACCCAGAAATTCTTGCCCTTGATGCCGACATCCAGCTGGTGGGTATGCTCCCCCGCTTTCTCGGTTGAATAGGGAATCTGCCGTTCCGACCGTGCTTCCAGACTGCGCAGAAATTCGTTGCGCACCGCAGAACTGTAGAAGCCCGTCGGCGAGAATTTGTGGAGGAGAATATCGCCTTCCTTGATCTTGGTCAGCTCGCTCTTCCAGCTTTCCGGAATCGGGCTTTCCTTGGTCAGCAAGGGCCGCGTGCCAAACTGGAAGGCAATCTGGCCGAGTTCTTCACTGTCGATCCAGTCGTTCCAGTCCCGCAAATGCCAGACACCGCCGGCCATGATGATCGGCACGCTGTCGGCAATGCCTTCGCCGCGCATGGTGTCGCGCAACGCCTTGACCCGC
The DNA here is from genome assembly GCF_048267785.1 of Parasphingorhabdus sp. Lineage (GTDB taxonomy): Bacteria > Pseudomonadota > Alphaproteobacteria > Sphingomonadales > Sphingomonadaceae > Parasphingorhabdus. The sequence goes on from NZ_JBLWWU010000001.1 coordinate 231,906, forward strand.
GGATAGGGATCTTCGGGTTTTCTCGGATCTTCCGCGTTTGACAGGCCGTTATGACCGCCCGCCAGCCACGGATCTTCATAGACCACAGCGGCCATCAGATCCGGGACCTTCTTGTAGGCCCGCTTCCACAGCGCGCGAAAGGCACGGGCGGAGCTGATGATCGGCAGATAATTCACCCCATATTGCTGGGCAATTTCCGACAGTTTATAGGGCATGCCGGCACCGCAGGTGACCCCTGCAACCATGCCCTTGGTCTGTTCGAGCACGCCTTCCAGCACCTGCTGCGCGCCGCCCATTTCCCACAGGACGTTGATATTGATCGCGCCCTTGCCCTCGGAAATCTCGTAAGCCTGTTTGACCTGCGTGACCGCCCCGTCGATCGCATATTGGATCAGTTCCTGATGCCGTTCTTCGCGTTTCCGGCCATGATAGATTTGCGGAATGACGTTGCCATGCTCGTCGTAGCTGTCCGCATTGACCGCTGATACCGTGCCAATACCGCCTGCAGCAGCCCAGGCGCCCGAACTGGCATGATTGGTGGCTGCGACACCTTTTCCACCCTCGATCAACGGCCATACTTCCTGACCGTTATACTGGATGGGCTTTAAGCCTTTGAACAATGAAATCTCCTATTTTCCCAAAAATCAATATAGACGGAGGCCGCCAAAAATGCTCGAAAAATCTCTGGTCTGACTTATGTTATTTAACGGCCCCAAAATTGGCGCGTCCCAGCGCATGGCCATAAAGCAGGGCATAGCGGCCCAGCATTTTGCTTTCATTAAATTCAGCCTGCGCCTTGAGCCGGTTTTGCATGCCCAGATCTTCCCGCAATTGCTGATGCTGGACCAGGGTCGTCAGAGATTCCTGAAATTTGGATTCGTCTGCGAGCGGCTTGATAAATCCCTGATTGGCCTGTGATACCATCGATTTGATATCACCAACATCGGTAGCCGCGACGGGCAGACCGGCGGCCATCGCCTCTATCAGCGAAATCGGAAATTGTTCGCTGTCCGATGACAGGGCAAAAATATCGAACAGACCGATATAGCGCGCCGGATCGGCTAGGAACCCGGGCATCAACAAACGATCACCCATGCCAACCCGGGCGGCTTCAGCCATTATTGCCTCTTTTTCCGGTCCCTCGCCGACAATCACCAGTCGGACATTGTCACCGGCGAGCGCACAGGCGCGGACCAGTCGCGGCAAATTCTTGATCGCCCGCAGCCCGGCCACCGTTCCTACGACAACTTCGCCTTCCCGCTTTGTGAAGCCGGGCAAAGTGCCGCGTTGCGGTTTTTTGTTGAAGCGCTGTACATCTATACCATTGGGAATACGCTGAATTTTCTGCTCTGGCTGCTTCCAGACATCTTTGGCTATCCGGGCCAATTGGTCAGACGGCACGACCAGTGCCAGTGAATCGCCAAGCGCAAATTTGCGAAACCAGTTCCTCTTCCAATTGAGTTTTTCCTGCTCGTCCTCGTTGAACCCGTCTTCATGATGGATCAGCGGCGGCAGTCCGCCGACACGCGAGAACAATGTTCGCGCCATCACCCCGTCCATCGAGCCCCAATTATAGGACAGGATCAGATCAAACTGACGGAAATAGGTAACGAACTCGCGGTAACGCTTCAGCGCCGGCTTCCCCGCCAGCGACGGTGCATTTCTGGGAAATTCGACTTTTATCCCGGAATCGATAGCATCGCGAGCGGACAGGCTGTCGGGTTCTGCCGACAATATCACATGTTGCGCGGCAGATCCGAAATGATTCATCAATCTGACGGCGCGCGCTTCCTTGCCGCCCAGATTGAACGTACTGTGGAGATGCAGGATCTTTGCTGGCTTCATGCGGAACTCATGCTCGGCTGTCTAAAATGATTCAGTCAATGCGGTGGAGCAATTGGTGGATTGCGTCAAGCGAGGCCGGTTCCTCCAGCGTTGGCGCGTGGCCCACGCGCGGGATCGTAACCAGTTCACCCTCATCCAGTATTTCGAGCATTTTGGCTGCCACCGGTTCGCTGAACAGGTCGGACAATTCTCCCCGCAAAATGAGGGTCGGTATGTTTTTCATATTTTCCAGCGCGTTCCACATGGCGCCGCTGCCACCACCCTTGCTGTCAAACGGCTCGGCAATCTTCATGTCATAGTCGAGCTTGATCCTGCCGGAACTGTTCATCCGGTAGACCTTCTTGGCAAATTCGATCCAGTCCTTCAGCATGAAATCGGGGAAAATATCCCGACCCGTCTCAGCCATATCGCGTCCGGCATGGGCCCATGTGTCAAAACTTCGCCCCTGTCCTACATGATCGGCAATCCGGTCGAGACCTTTCTGGTCCAGTTCCGGCCCGATATCATTCAGCAACGCACCGGCAACCCGTCCTGGATGCATTTTGGCCATGATCATCGTAACGACACCGCCGAGTGACGTTCCGAAGAACACCGCTTTTTCTATCTTCTGCTCGTCCATCAACATGATGATATCCGAAATATATTGCTTCGGATTATAGCTGCTGCTGTCCTTGGCATATTCACTCAGGCCGCGGCCCCGCAAATCGACCATGATGACCCGCCGCTGGCCATGAAGTTCCGTCCCGAGATGTCTGAAATCGCGAGCGTTTCGGGTCAGGCCGGGCACGCATATCACCGGTGTCTTGCCGCTGTCCGAAGGATAGTCATAGGCGTGCAATTTCAGCCCGTCATCGGATTCCCAATAGATATCCTGATAAGATTTTTTTTCGGTCATGCTGCGATTGGCCTCGTGTTCCTGCTTGCTGCGCAACCGATTAGCCGCCACTGTCGAATAATGCCATATAAACCGCAACCAGAACCCGGCAAGACCGTCTATCAACCCGATGTCCAGATCACCCGATTGGGGGACAAGATTGGCGACCCCGCGAAAGCCGCAGACTTCCCCGATCATATATTGCGATTTAGGAATGATCGCTGGGACCAGAGCGTCGGCCTGGACCATCTGAATGCCGATGAATGGCTATCCCATTTCGGTCGGTTCGAACCGCTCCCCGACAATCTCGATCCGCCCCTGGCGCTGCGCTATCACGGGCATCAGTTCCGCAATTATAATCCCGAGATCGGCGATGGCCGCGGCTTTCTGTTCGCGCAACTGCGGGATGACCGGCAACGGCTCATGGATCTGGGTACGAAGGGTTCGGGCACAACGCCGTGGAGCCGGACCGGCGATGGTCGGCTCACCCTGAAAGGTGCGGTTCGGGAAATTCTGGCGACGGAAATGCTCGAAGCACTGGGGGTCAATACCTCAAAAACATTCTCGGTCGTGGAGACTGGCGAGAAACTATCTCGCGGCGACGAGCCCTCCCCCACCCGTTCGGCCGTGATGACCAGATTGAGCCACAGCCATATCCGGATCGGTACCTTCCAGCGCATCGCCTACGAGAAGAACGAACCTCTGATGCTGCAACTGGTAGAATATTGCCTCAAACATTATTATGGCGGCGTGCAGACCGATGATCCGCCATCCGAATTATTCGCCCATGTCGCCCGGGAAGCCGCCAAGCTGGCCGGCGCCTATATGACAGCCGGCTTTGTCCATGGCGTGCTCAACACTGATAATATCAACATCACCGGCGAAAGTTTCGATTACGGCCCCTGGCGTTTCACGCCTTATTGGGAACCCGGCTTTACCGCCGCCTATTTTGACCATGAGGGGCTATATTGTTTTGCCCGGCAGCCCGAAGCGCTGCACTGGAACCTCGCCCAATTTGCCAGTGCTCTCCGGCTGGTTGCGGAAAGCGATCCGCTGGTTGCAACATTGGAAGCCTTTCCAAAGGCCTATGGCACCGCCTTTACAGAACATTTCTGCTGGCGGCTTGGTGTCGAATCCGAAGGTTTCGAAAAGGACCGCGATCTTGTCGTCGCGGCGGAAAAGGGACTGGTAAAAAAAACGATCGAGATTGACCGGTTTTTCTTCGATTGGGGCAGAATGGAAAATCTCGCCAACCCAGAAGACGACGCACCGGAATTTTCCGAATTTCGAACCTTGATGGCCAGTCGTGCCCGCACACGGCAGCCGGTCAGCGCATATTGGCAAAAGCCGACCCCCTGTTCGATGCATATAGAGGAGGTTGAATCAATCTGGGCGGCCATTGCCACCAATGATGACTGGACATTATTATCACAAAAAATTCAGGATATCCGTGACATGAGCACTGGCTTGCGCGACGGTTGACAAGCTTTATACCGGTCAAGAAAGTAACATATAAAACAAGCATAAGAATTGTGCATTTTTTGGACTATGATCTATCACTAGAGATGTCCATATAACCATCTCTTGAGCACGATATGCGTAGAAAATAGAGGTAATTTTGAGCGACCTGATATCAACAGAACCGGCAACCGGGGCCACCTTGTGGACCGGTACCAGCGGAGACGCTGATGCGGCGGTTGCCAGTGCACGTGAAGCATGGCCCGGATGGGCCGCGACAGCTTTGGTCAAACGTATCGAGGCTGTGAGGCGCTACGCCAACCAGATCCGCAATAAAGGCGATGAACTGGCTGAATTGATTTCCCGCGAAACCGGCAAACCGATGTGGGAAGCGCGGACGGAAGTGGATTCTGTCGTCAAGAAAATCGACATTTCGGTGACCGCCTTTGCCGAGCGGACACCCCAACGCCAGTTGGCCAGCCAGACCAACACGCGCACAGCCTTGCGGCACAAGCCACATGGCGTTCTCGCCGTGCTCGGTCCCTATAATTTCCCGGCCCATCTGCCCAACGGCCATATTGTCCCTGCCTTGATCGCCGGCAACACGATCGTGTTCAAGCCATCGGAAAAGACGCCCGCGGTTGGTCAATATCTGGTCGACGCATTTGCCAAGGCAGGACTGCCCGCCGGCGTTGTCAATATTTTGCAAGGCGGCCCGCAAACCGGCAAGCAGTTGACCGCCAATGAGGGACTGGACGGCGTCCTGTTCACCGGGTCAGCCCAGACCGGCATTGCCCTCAATCGCCAGTTTGCCTCCCGACCGGACAAGATACTGGCTCTGGAGATGGGCGGGAACAATCCGATCATCGCCTGGGACACCGACGACATCCACAGCGCAGCGGTGCTGATCGTTCAATCCGCTTTTTTGACCGCCGGCCAGCGCTGCTCCGCCGCTAGCCGACTGATCGTCAAAGACACGATCTACGATCCTATCGTCCGGGAAGTGAAGCGGATCGCGGATCGCCTGATTATTGACGAGCCCTTTGCCAAGCCCGCGCCCTTCATGGGACCGGTGATCGACAATGAGACCGCAGATGGACTCACCGAAAGCTTTCTTGCCCTGATGAGCCATGGCGGAAAGCCGATCAAACATATGGCCAGACCGGTGGACGGCCGTCCGTTTCTTACCCCGGGAATTGTTGACGTTACCGACCTTCCGGAACGACCGGATATCGAATTGTTCGGACCAATCCTGCAGGTCATCCGCGTCAATGATTTCGAGGAAGCCATCGCGGAAGCCAATAACACCCGCTATGGACTGTCCTCCTCCCTGATCGGCGGCACAGCGGAACAATATGGTCAATATTGGTCCAATAGCCGGGCCGGGATCGTGAACTGGAACAAGATGACCGTAGGCGCTTCATCCGAAGCGCCATTTGGCGGCATCGGCCTATCGGGCAATCATCGGCCGAGCGCTTATTATGCTGCCGATTATTGTGCCTATCCGGTCGTTTCGCTGGAAGCCGACAAGTTAAAGGCATCGATCGGCATCGGGCTGAAGGACGAATAGCTGTTGACGCAATCAAACCGGCTGCCGCCAAATAGCTAAGCTTAGGCTACCCCAAAAACTTCTGTTTTGAACAATCCGGTCGATGCGGGCATATTGTTCCGATGGAAAAAATAATGAACGGTACGCCCTCTGCGGGCAAAGTCTATCTCGTCGGCGCCGGTCCGGGCGACCCCGACCTGATGACCCTGAAAGCCGCAAAACTGCTGGCGCGGGCCGATGTCATCATTCACGACGGCCTGGTCAGCGAGGAAATTCTGGCTATGGCACCTTCATCTGCACGACGCATTTCGGTTGCCAAGAAACGCTCCCTGCACAGCGTATCGCAAGACCAGATCAACAATATTCTGATCGAAGAAGCGGGCAAGGGTCATTTGGTTGTCCGCCTCAAGGGCGGTGATCCCTTCATTTTCGGACGCGGCGGCGAAGAGGCAGACGATTGTATCGCAGCTGGTGTCGGCGTTGAAGTTGTGCCGGGCATCAGCGCTGCTCTCGGCTGCTCCGCCCAGGCCCGTATGCCCCTCACCCACCGCGATGCCTCCAGTGCGGTGTCCTTCGTGGCTGGCCAGTGCAAGGGCCTCTCCGACCAGAACTGGTCTGGTCTCGCCGGCAAAGGGCGCACACTGGTCATTTATATGGGCGTCGCCAATGCCGAAGGCATTGTCGAGAAACTGATCGCTGACGGTGCCGCGCCCGACCTTCCGGTTGCGGTGCTGGAGAACGGAACACGCAACAATTTCCGAGCGCTCCGTACTCTGCTGACCGACCTGGGCGACCTTGTCCGTCGCGAAAATATTCAAAGCCCCGCGTTGCTCGTCGTTGGGGAAGTCGCAAGATATGGCGATGCCGAGGACAAGTTTCGGCAATTTGCTCAAATGGCAGGAGTGGAATCTTGAAGATATTAACGGGAAATGACCTCAAAACAGGCGAGGTCATCTGGTGGACGGGTAGCGACTGGTCGCGGCATATCGAAGACGCGGTCGACGTTGGCGAAAATTTCGAAGCACTTTTGCACCAGGAAGAAGCCGCACGCCGGGTCAACACACCCTATGCGATTGATGGCGAGGTGACCGAGGATGGCCCCCGCCCTGCCCATATTAAGGACCGCGTCCGGGCGCTGGGCCCCACCGTCCGACCGGATCTCACATTAAAACCTGCCGACCCCGAGGCTGGAAACTGGATAATATAACTATGTATCAATATGATAAATATGACCAGAAAATGGTCGATGCCCGGGTTGAAGAGTTTCGCGACCAGGCGAACCGCCGGATCGCCGGCGAAATGACCGAAGACCAGTTCAAGCCACTGCGGCTGAAAAACGGTCTCTATCTGCAACTGCACGCCTATATGCTGCGCGTCGCCATTCCTTATGGCACGCTCAATTCACGCCAGATGCGGATGCTCGCAACCATCGCCCGGAAATATGACCGCGGCTATGCCCATTTCACCACCCGGCAGAATATCCAGTATAACTGGATCAAGCTGGAACAGGCCGCTGATATTCTCGCGGATCTTTCAACCGTCGAGATGCATGCGATCCAAACCAGCGGCGAAAGCATCCGCAACGTGTCCTCGGATCAATATGCCGGTGCGACCGCCGACGAGATCGTCGACCCGCGCCCCTATGCAGAACTGATTCGTCAGGCAACCAGCTTCCATCCCGAATTCAGCTATATGCCCCGCAAATTCAAGATTGCGGTCATCGCCAGCGACGAAGACCGCGCGGCGATGCGGCTGCACGATCTCGGCTTCAAGCTGGTCCGCAATGACAAAGGGGAACTGGGCTTCGAAGTCTTTGTCGGCGGCGGCATGGGCCGGACCCCCTTTGTCTCGCCGCTGATCCGCGACTTTCTGCCGGTCGACCATATGTTCAGTTATACCGAGGCCGTACTGCGGGTCTGGAACCGCTGGGCGCGGCGCGACAATATCCACAAGCAACGCATCAAAATTCTCGTCCACCAATGGGGCGCTGAAAAAATGAAGGAAAAGATCGAAGCAGAATGGCAGGAAATTCTGCCCAACGCTTCGGATATTCCGCACAAGGAACTGGAGCGGATCGCCGCCTATTTCGAGGGCCCCGCGTTTGACGACAATGCAGCGGAAGACATTGATCTCAGCGATCCGGATTTCAAAATCTGGGTTGACCAGAATGTCAAACCGCACAAGCATCCAGGCTATGCTATTGCGAATATCAGTCTGAAGCCTGCGAAAGGCATTCCCGGCGACGCTTCGGCCGATCAGATTGATCTGATGGCCGATCTGGCGGAGCAATATAGTTTTGATGAACTGCGCGTCACCCATGCCCAGAATATCGTGTTCGCCCATGTCAAAAAGTCGGACCTTTACGCGCTTTGGCAAAAGCTTGACGCAGCAGGACTTGCTCCGGCCAATCTTGATCTGATCAGCGATATCATCGCCTGCCCCGGACTGGACTATTGCAGTCTCGCCAATGCGCGCTCGATTCCCGTGGCCCAGAAAATAGCCGAGCGCTTTTCCGATGCCGAAGGGCAGCGTGATCTGGGCGAGTTGAAGCTGAAAATTTCCGGCTGCATCAACGCCTGCGGTCATCACCATTCCGGCCATATCGGTATTTTGGGCGTCGACCGTAAAGGCACCGAGAACTATCAGCTGTTGCTTGGCGGTTCGGGGGCCGAAGATGCCAGCCTGGGCAAAATAACCGGCCCCGGCTTCGATGAGGACGGCATTGTTGATGCCGTGGAAACAACGGTTTCGAAATATAAGGAATTACGGGAAGACGGGGAGCGTTTTCTCGACACCTATCGCCGTGTCGGGATGGCCCCGTTCAAGGAGGCGCTTTATGACTGATATTTTGCGATACCGGGATGACGACGCGCCGATGGAACCGGTCGTCACGATCTCTTCCTTTGCGGATCAGAGCAATTCGAGCGCGGTTCTTATCGAAGCGGGCGACGATGTCCGCGAACTGCTGCCTCATCTCGACCGCTTGAAGCTGGCGGTCATCGATTTTCCCCGTTTCCGCGACGGTCGTGGATATAGTTCAGCACGCATTTTGCGCGAAGCCGGCTATAAAGGCGAGATTCGTGCGATTGGAGACGTTCTCGTCGACCAGATCTGGCACATGCGGCGCTGCGGTTTCGACAGTTTTGCGCCGAACAGCCCTCTCGACCAAAAGGTCGTGGAAGAATCTTTGAATCGCTACGAGCATGTCTATCAGCCAGCTGCTGATGATGCCGTTCCGATCTGGAAATTGCGTCATGGCTGAACCAGCTCGCAAAATCGACACGATCGACGTTCGCCCGGATTTCATCCAGGCCGACGCCGATGCGCTGAACCAGCGTTTCGCAGGCGTTGGCACGTCTGAAATGCTCAAGACATTATTCGATGAAGGGCAGTTGGGCGAAGTCGCCGTGGTATCGTCCTTCGGTACCGAGAGCGCGGTCCTGCTCCATCTGGTTGCGACCGTTGATCCGACCGTTCCGGTAACCTTCGTCGATACGCTGAAGATGTTCCCGGAAACACTGGAATATCGTGACATGCTGGTCCGGACACTGGGTATCAAGAATAGCCATGTTGTCGAACCCGATGTCGCAGTCCTGGCAGAGAAAGACGAAAATGGCCTCCGCTGGTCTTATGACCCTGATGGCTGCTGCGAAATTCGCAAGGTCGAACCGCTGGCGCGTGCCAAAGCCTCCCTCAACAGCTGGATTTCCGGACGCAAGGCGTTCCAGTCGGTAACCCGCAACAATATCCCGCGGTTCGAAATTGACGATGGTCGGCTGAAAATCAATCCGCTCGGCGACTGGATCAAGGACGATCTGGAAGCCTATTTCGAAGAGCATGATCTGCCGCGCCATCCGTTGGAGGCCGAAGGCTATCTCTCGGTCGGCTGCGCGCCCTGCACCTCGAAGGTGAAGCCCGGCGAAGACCCGCGCGCCGGACGCTGGAGAGGCTGGGACAAGTCCGAATGTGGTATTCATGAAGATGTGACGTCTGCACCCAAAACCGATGACAGTGGCGCGAACGACCCGATTTTCTGATCAAGCTTTCTGCAAAGGTCGGTTGCGGTCAGACAATCACTCTGTGCCTAATATTCCTCGGGCCCTTCTTCATAAGCCAGATCCCCGAATTTGGTAAACTCGCTGATGAAACTGAGATTGATGTTGCCGGTCGAGCCCTGACGGTTTTTGGCGACGATCACGGTCGCCTTGTTGACCTTGCTCTGATGATCGGCTTCCCAGGCGGAATATTTGGCAATCTGTTCCGGCGTTGAATTGCCGTCGGGCTGGTCCGGCCTGATCGCAAGATGATAATATTCGTCGCGGAAAATGAACATCACGATATCCGCGTCCTGCTCGATCGAACCGGATTCACGCAAGTCGGAAAGCTGCGGCCGCTTGTCCTCGCGACTTTCCACCTGCCGGCTCAATTGCGACAGCGCGATCACCGGAACCTGCAATTCCTTCGCCAGCGTCTTCAGGCCACGGCTGATTTCCGAAATTTCATTGACCCGGTTATCATTGGCTCGGCCCGAACCCTGCAGCAGCTGCAGATAATCGACCACGATCAGTCCGATGCCCTGACGCCGCTGCAACCGCCGCGCGCGCGTTCGAAGCGCAGCGATGGTCAGCCCCGGCGTATCGTCGATGAACAACGGCAAATCCTGCAATTCTCGCGAAGCCAGTGCGAGCCGGTGCATATCGTCACGGCTGATCGCCCCCATACGCAGCTTTTCCGAGCTGATCTCGGCCTGCTCAGAAAGAATTCTGGTGGCGAGCTGATCGGCCGACATTTCCAGGCTGAAAAATGCGGTCTTTGCACCAAGCGAATCTTCCGGTGCGATCCCGTCTTCCATATCGCGGAGAAAGCGGTGGGCCGCATTGAAAGCAATATTGGTGGCAAGCGACGTCTTACCCATGCCGGGGCGCCCTGCCAATATGAGCAAATCGCTGCGGTGCAGGCCGCCCATTTTTGCGTTCATATCGGTCAGGCCAGTGGTAATACCGGAGACTTTGCCCCCGCTGTTAAAGGCCCGTTCAACATTGGTCAGCGCCTCGGTCGACGCCTGCAGGAACGACCGGACGCCCCCTTCCTGTGCCTCGCCTTCGGAAACGCGATAAAGGGCGGTTTCCGCTTCCTCGATCTGTTCTTTCGGGTCGACGGTCTCGCTGGTATCGAGCGCACTTTCGACCAGGGTCCGTCCGACACTGACCAATTCACGCAGCAATGCCAGATCATAAATCTGGTTCGCAAAATCGCGGGCACCGATCAGGCCGGCACCATCGCCGGTCAGTTTCGCAAGATAGGACGGTCCGCCCAGCGCCTTCATCGCTTCGTCCGACTCGAAATAAGGTTTCAACGTCACCGGAGTGACCACCATATTCTTGTCGAGCAATTTTAAAGCCTGTTCATATATCCGGCCATGCAATGGTTCGTAAAAATGTTCCGGCCGCAAGCGGATCTGGACATCTTCCGCCACCCGGTTGTCGATCAGCAGCGCGCCAAGAAACGTTGCCTCTGCCTCGACGTTGCGCGGCAGACGCTGTTCTTCATGTTCATCATTCTCGAAACGCATCAATTCGGCCATGGCTCTTCATCGACCCGGAATCGATTCAGGGCAAGAGGCCGCGCGAAAAATCTCGTAAAGTTCGGGGGACAGTCCTGTGGAAAAAAATGTGCCGGCCATGCTGCAGGGCAAAAACCCTTGTCCTGAGACCGGCGCTGCGGCAACAGGGCCCTATGTCCGATCCACGCATCATATCCGTCGCACTCGACGAAGCCACAATCCTGTGGCGCAATGCCGATATCGAGCAGGAACGGCGGATCGCGATTTTCGATCTGATCGAAGACAATTATTTCAAACCGCTCAAACAGCATGAAGACGGTTATGCGGGTCCCTATCAACTCCACCTCAGCGTTCAGGAAGGCCGGCTGGTCATTTCCATCGGCCGCGAAAACGGTGTTCCGCTGGAAACGCTCATCCTCGCGCTTGGCCGGTTCCGGCGACCGATCCGCGATTATTTTGCGATTTGCGACAGCTATTATCAGGCGATCCGCAAAGCGAGCGCTGCTGAAATCGAAACCATCGATATGGCGCGGCGCGGGGTACACGACCAGGGTGCGGAACTTCTGATCGAACGACTGGATGGGAAGATTGAGGTGGACTTCAAAACCGCGCGGCGGCTTTTCACATTGATCTGCGTCTTGCATATCAAGAATTAAGTGATACTTCCGCTGCGTATCAGGGAACCAGAGTGGCCAATCGAAACACTAGGAAAACATTGATCAGCCTGGCCACCATTGCCGTGGTCTTGCTGGTCATCGCCTTCATTATCCGGAATATTGCGATAGGCTGGGCACCTTCGCGCGACCAATATCCGGTACAGGGTATCTCCGTGGATGCCAGCAATGGCGATATCATATGGCATGTCGCGGGAGCGACAGGCGTCGACTTCGCCTATATTCAGGCCACCGATGGCTCGACAAAACGCGACCCGAAATTTGCCGCGAACATCAAGGGAGCGCGAGAGGCCGGAATCCGCTATGGCGCGCTCCACAATTACTCGCTCTGTCGTCTGGCGACGGACCAGGCGACGATGTTCGTCACCACCGTCCCGCGCGGCGACAATATGCTGCCACCTGCTGTTCGGCTGGCCTTTGACAATGGCTGCGGCGACCGTCCGGGTCGGGCGCTGGTGCTCAGCGAGCTGAATATGTTTCTCAACCAGATCGAGGCCCATAGCGAGAAACCCGCGATCCTTGCGGTATCGCGCGAGTTCGAGGAAATGTATAATATCAGCAGTGGTATCGACCGCACTTTCTGGCTCGAGGCCAATTTTTTCCCGCCGGATTATGCCACCAAACCATGGGTGATGTGGCGGGCTTCTGATATGCGCCGGATCAGCGGGGTTGACGGCCCGATAAACTGGAACGTAGTGCGACCATGACCATCAACAGGAATTTGAAATGAGCATATTATCCGACCGCTGGATTCGCAATGAAGCGAAACATTCCGGTATGATCGAGCCTTTTGTTGAAGGCCAGAAACGGGAGGGTTGCATCAGCTATGGCCTGTCCTCTTATGGCTATGATGCGCGGGTGTCGGATGAATTCAAGATTTTTACCAACGTCGACAACGCGGTAGTCGATCCGAAAAACTTTTCCGAGGAAAGCTTCGTTGATCGCAAAACCGATTGCTGCATCATTCCCCCGAACAGTTTCGCACTCGCCCGGACGGTCGAATATTTCCGTATACCGCGCGACGTCCTGGTTATCTGTCTCGGCAAATCGACCTATGCCCGCTGCGGAATCATCGTCAATGTCACGCCTCTGGAACCCGAATGGGAAGGACATGTGACGCTGGAATTCTCCAACACCAGTCCCCTGCCCGCCAAAGTTTATGCGAATGAGGGCGCTTGCCAGTTTTTGTTCCTTAAGGGCAATGAACCCTGCGAGACAAGCTACGCTGATCGTTCGGGCAAATATATGCGGCAAAAAGGTGTGACTCTCGCCAAGCTCTAGCCCATAGAAAGAAAAATTAACCCACCGATTAATTGATCTGCAGGAGCGCTCGCCATGTCCGATACACGCGAATTTGATGTCATCATCTATGGTGCAACCGGCTATACCGGTCGCCTGGTCGCCGAATATATGGCGCAACAATATGGTGTCGGCAAAGACGCTCCGAAATGGGCGATGGCCGGTCGCAGCCTCGAAAAACTCGAAGAAGTTCGCGATCTCGTCAGCGCGCCCAAGGACACGCCGCTGGTCGTCGCCGATTCCGATGACGCCGCGTCAATCGACATGATGGCGAGCCGCACCAAGGTCGTGCTGACCACGGTCGGCCCCTATCAGTTGTATGGCGACGAACTGGTTGCCGCCTGCGTCAGGAATGGCACCCATTATGTCGACCTGTGCGGCGAGCCCGGATGGATGCGCGAAATGATCGACAAACATCAGGAAGCGGCCGAGAAATCGGGCGCACAGATTTGTTTTTCCTGCGGTTTCGATTCCATCCCGTTCGATCTCGGGGTGCTGATGCTGCAACAGGAAATGAACAAGCGCTACGGCAAGCCCGCCAGCCGGATCAAAGGCCGCGTTCGCGCCATGGAAGGCACGTTTTCCGGCGGAACCGCTGCCAGCCTGAAAGAAACGATGAAGGCGATTGCCAAAAATCCGGGCCTCGTCAAAATTCTGGCGAGCAGTTTTGGCCTGACGCCCGGTTTTGAAGGGCCGGACCAGCCCAATATGCTGATCCCCAAATATGACAAGACGATCGACAGCTGGGTCGCTCCTTTCGTCATGGCACCGATCAACACGAAAAATGTCCACCGGACCAATTTCCTGCTCGACTTCCCCTTTGGCGAAGATTTCATATATGACGAGATGGTGGTCACCAGCCCGGGCGATCTTGGCAAGCAGGCCGCCGAAATGATGGCAAAAGCCAATCCCTTTGGCGGTGATGATGCGCCCAAGCCGGGCGAAGGCCCGACCAGGGAACAGCGCGAAAACGGCTATTATGACATCTTGTTTCTCGCCGAAACCGCAGATAGCGAAACCGCCACGCTCTGTGTCAAGGGCGACAAGGATCCCGGCTATGGCTCGACCTCGAAGATGATCGCCGAATCCGCGCTCTGTCTGGCTCAGGACAATATCAAAAAGAGCGGCGGCGTCTGGACACCCGGTGCCCTGATGGGCAAGAAGCTGGTGCAACGTCTGGAAGACAAGGCCGGCCTCAGCTTTGTCGTCGAAAGCTGAAAATTCTCAGCAACCATTCAGGTCGCCTTGCGCTATAATGTCATGCGAACAAAATTATGATTCTCCACCCTTGAAACCGGGGTTTTCAGGACAGATTTATTAGCATCATGTTGAAACGTCTTTTACGCAAGAAAAAGTCTATTCGGCCGATCGATAGTGCGACCGTCCCGGAGGGACGTCGAATCTATGCAATCGGTGATGTACATGGCCGCAACGACCTTTTGCAGCGGCTGCTCGACAAGATTATCAAGGACGATGGCGAGCGGGACAGTGCCGAGAGCGAGATCATCTTCCTCGGTGACCTGATTGACCGGGGGCCCGATAGTGCTGGTGTCATTGATACGGCAATGCAGGCCAAAGAAATATTCGGCAATGTCCGTTTCCTCATGGGCAATCACGAAGAAGTCTATCTGGCGGCCGCGACCGGTGATGAGAAATCCGTGCGATTCTTCAACCGCATCGGCGGCCGCGAGACGATCTTGAGCTACGACATCACCATGAAGGAATATATGGAGCTGGATATGACGCAATTGGCACAGCGCATTCCCGAACTATTCCCGCAGGAACATATCGATTTCATTGCCGGCTTTGAGGATCAGATCACCATCGGTGACTATGCCTTTGTCCATGCCGGAATCCGTCCCGGCGTGCCGCTATCGGAACAGCGCGCGAAAGACCTCCGCTGGATCCGCGAAGATTTTCTCTCCGCTGAGGAAGCCTACGAAAAAGTCATCGTATATGGTCATACGATCAACGATGATATTGTCGAGACCGGAACCCGCATTGGCATCGACACTGGGGCTTATTATTCCGACAAGCTGACCGCGCTGGCATTGCAGGGACCGGAACGCTGGTATCTCGACACGGCCTCATAAAAAAATCGGCGGAACCTTTTGGGATCCACCGATTTTGGGTCCGTCAATCAGACCAGTTTTGGGTAGTGAAGGCTTCGTCGTTTAGGCCACCTGAGCGGTTGGAGCGACTTCCTCTTCCATATCGCGAAGAACATAGCCACGGCCCCAGACCGTTTCGATATAATTTTCGCCGCCACAGGCCAACGACAGTTTCTTGCGCAGCTTGCAGATAAACACGTCGATAATTTTGAGTTCCGGCTCGTCCATCCCGCCATAGAGATGGTTGAGGAACATTTCCTTGGTAAGCGTGGTTCCCTTTCGGAGCGATAGCAGCTCAAGCATCGCATATTCCTTGCCGGTCAGGTGAACACGATTGCCATCAACTTCGACCGTCTTGGCGTCGAGATTGACCGCCAGCTTGCCGGTCCGGATAACGCTCTGCGAATGGCCCTTGGACCGACGCACAACCGCATGGATACGTGCTACCAGTTCGTCCCGGTGGAACGGCTTGGTGACATAATCATCGGCACCGAAACCAAAGCTGCGGACCTTGCTGTCCATTTCGCTGATACCGGAAAGAATGAGAACGGGTGTTTGCACTTTCGCAACGCGCAGCTTCTTGAGCACATCATAACCATGCATGTCCGGCAGGTTAAGGTCGAGCAATATGATATCATAATCATAAAGTTTGCCGAGATCGAGGCCCTCTTCGCCGAGATCTGTTGTATAAACGTTGAAACCTTCGGTCGTCAGCATCAGCTCAATCGCTTTTGCAGTCGTTGGTTCGTCTTCAATCAGCAGCACGCGCATCAGGCAGCCCCTTTTTCAATTTACTCGCTCCAGATCGACCAGTGTGCCGACCCGATGGATCATTTATTAACCATAAGATCAATGAACGTAAAAGGTTAATTTTTCCCTAAGGCAGGATTCAACAGGAGTCGCGGGGAGTCATATGACTCTGAAACCCGCAGAAACGAGTCGTTTCAGGACTCCTGACTCCACCCAAAAAAAATTAACTTTTTGCTGATTTCGATCCGAAACAATGTGATTTTGTCCCAAATGGACCCGATTTTACCCGGAAATGCCGACAATGGATCCGATTTTACCCGACAAAAACCAATCTTTCTTAACAAGCTCTGTTGTGCGGACACGCATGCCGCTAGACATCATGAATGGTTGATATTCCCGAAAGCGCGATCACCGAGACATTCCTGGCTGCCAGCGGACCCGGGGGACAAAATGTTAACAAGGTGGCCACTGCGGTACAAATTCGCGTTAACATCTATGCGCTCAGGCTCGAGCCTTATGCTTTCCGGAAATTGAAAAATCTGGCGGGCCGAAAAATGACGACCGGCGGGGAACTGGTATTTACCGTTCGCGAATATCGGACCCGTGAGGCCAACCGGGCCGAAGCACGGCGGCGCGTGGCGGAGATGATCAAAGAGGCCTATCAGCGCGACGCCCGCAGGATCAAGACCCGACCGAGCAGGGCCGCCAAAGCCCGTCGGGTTGAATCCAAAAAGAAGAAATCCTCGATCAAGAAGACACGAGGAAAGCCGGGGCTGGACTAGATGACCGCGACCACGGGCCTGTTTGCCAGCCCGACCGACTGCCTGATTTACTGTTGGCAAAGCCCCGCATTTCCGCATAAGAAATCATGCCAAAAAAGGGAATATCGATGAAAACGCGCTATTTACTCGCATTCTGTTGCCTGCCGTCCCTTGCGACCGCGGCCTTCGCCAGCGAAAGCAATGACGTGCGCCGGTTTACGGCTGAACGCGTGTTCGATCTGGAATATGCCGATGATCCGCGCATTTCGCCGGACGGTTCCACTATCATCTATGCCCGAAAATCGATGGACAAATTCGCCGATCAGGTGGTGAGTGACCTGTGGATGATCGACACCCGCAGCGGCAGCCAACGTCCACTGGTCAGCGGGCAAGGTTCCAGTTCGTCGGTCCGCTGGTCCCCCAGCGGCGACCGGGTGATTTACCTGACCACGACCAAAGGCAAACCGGATCTGCGTCTGCGCTATCAGGACAGCGGCGACAGCTTTTCGCTGGCACAGCTCGAACATGGTCCCGGCGCGCCGGTCTGGTCACCCGACGGAAAGACAATCGCCTTTTCCATGCTTGTTCCCGACGAACCCGCGAATTTTGCAAAGCCTCCCAAGAGCCCCGAGGGGGCCGAATGGGCCAAACCGGTTAGAATTGTTGATGATCTGGTTTTCCGGTTCGATGGCGCAGGCTATTTGCCGAAAGGAAAGACCCAGATTTTCACCCTGAGCACCGAGGGCGGAACACCGCAGCAGGTCACCCAGGGCAGTAATGGTTTTGATTCCCCGCAATGGATCGGCAATGGCGCGCTCCTCGTGACCGGCAACGAAAGCGAGGATGCGGATCTTGATCCGATAGAAAGTGAAATCTATCGCGTCGATCTCTCCAGCCAGGCAATAACTCCCCTGACCCAGCGGGACGGTCCGGACTTCGCACCGAAAGTCGCCCCCAATGGCTCTCGTATCGCTTATCTTGGTTTTGACGACAAACAGAAATCCTACCAGCAGACTGACGTCTATCTGATGGCGGCCGATGGCAGCGGCGTGAAGAACCTTACCATCAATTTTGACCGGTCGATAGATAACATCGCATGGCGACCCGATAGCAAGGCGCTGATCGGCCAGGCCGAAGTTGATGGCATATTGACGCTGGTATCCATCGATCTGGCGGGTAATGTCCGCAATCTGGTTCAAGACATCGGCGGCACATCGCTCGGTCGCCCTTATGCGGACGGCAGTTTTTCGGTCGCCAGCAAAGCGGGCGGGAGTTCACCGATAATCGCCTATACCAAGGGCAGCACCAACCGGCCTGCCGAAGTTGCTTTGACCCGCGGTAGCGGCAATGGCCGTCAGCTAACCCGGCTGAACGAAGACGCGCTGGGTCATCTGGATCTCGCCAGAATTGAAGAGATAAAGGTTTCATCCTCCCATGACGGCAGGGAAATTGAAGCCTGGGTCGCCCTGCCCCCGGGTTTTCGGCCCGATGGATCCTTTCCCATGATATTGGAGATTCACGGTGGCCCCAACACGATGTACGGCCCCTATTTTGGTGCGGAAATACAACGCTATGCGGCGGAAGGCTATGTTACGGTCTACGCCAATCCAAGAGGCTCGACCGGCTATGGAGAGGCCTTTGCACAGCTGATTGACCTAGATTACCCGGGGCATGATCATGACGATCTGATGAGCGTGGTCGATGCTCTTCTGGCCAAAAATTATGTCAACAAGGACCGGTTGTTCATTACCGGCGGATCGGGCGGAGGGGTTCTGACCGCCTGGGCGGTCGGCAAGACCGACCGCTTTGCCGCAGCCGCATCCGTCAAACCGGTGATCAACTGGACCAGCATGGCGCTTGCCGGGGATATCGCCCGCTTCGTCAGTCGGCACTGGTTCCGCGCCCAGCCATGGGAACAACCGGAGGAATATTGGCGTCGTTCGCCTCTCTCTATCGTCAACAATGTCACCACCCCGACCATGGTGATGGTGGGAGAAGCCGACTGGCGCACCCCCGCTTGGGAAGCAGAACAATTCTATACCGCATTGAAACTGCAGAACATCGACACCGTACTGGTAAGGGTGCCCGAAGCATCCCATCTGATTGCCCGCAGGCCCAGCCAGCTGATCGCCAAGGTCGACAATATCATGGGCTGGTTTGCAAAATATGATCCGGTAAAAAAAGCGGAAACAGAAGACTAGCCGGAAAGGCAGGAAGCACAGCCATGTTCGACATCGCCATCGACAAGGACCAACCGCCAGCAGAATTTTATGCCGATCTGACGTCATCTGCTGCCGCCGTGGTGAACGGGGAACCGGATGCGATTGCCAATATGGCCAATGTCGCGGCATTGATCTGGCAATATATGCCGAACCTCAACTGGGCCGGCTTTTATCGGGTGGTGGATGGAGAGCTGGTACTTGGTCCGTTTCAGGGCAAGGTCGCCTGCATCAGGATCGCGATCGGATCTGGCGTATGCGGCACCGCCGCCGCGTCCGGCCTTGCGCAACGGGTGGCGGATGTCGACGCCTTTCCCGGCCATATCGCCTGCGATGCCGACAGCCGCAGCGAGCTCGTCGTACCGATATGGAACAACGGTTCGGTGATTGCTGTGCTCGACCTCGACAGCCCACTGCCCGACCGTTTTGATGCGGATGATGAGGCCGGAATGGTCAAACTGATCGGGGCAATTGCCAACAGTCTTGGTTAAGCGCACGCTAACCAATATGCCCCATTTCGATACAACGCCGGAAATCTACTCTATTTTACAAGCCCCTAATGGCCAAAGCCCACGAAAAATGGTAAATGATCGTTAACCAGAATTCGATCGGCCGTGCTTGGCGCATGACCGAAACTAGGGAGTTGTTAACCATGAAGACCCTTTTATTTGCAGGCGTTGCGGGTGTTTTGGCAATCGCATCGGGATCGGCCAATGCCGCTATCGACTCGCCCTCCGATGCTGTTGCGCAACCATTGATCGATCTTTCCTTCGCTTCCTCAACGGCGCTGGCAAGCCCGGCCGAAGGAACCCGATCCATGCCTCGCACGAGACATACGGGCCAGATGAAAACCCGTCACAATGTCGGCAGCTTTGTTCGCCAGGGCCGAGTCGGTTATGGCAACGGCTATCGCAGGCCACATCGCGGTTTCCGTCTGCCCCGGACCTATATCCAACCCAGCTATTTCATCGGCAACTTCGGCTATTACGGATTGAGCCAGCCGAGCTTCGGCTACGGCTGGTCACGCTATTATGACGATGCCGTTCTGACCGACCGCTATGGTGTTGTTCAGGATGCCCGCTACAATGTCGATTGGGATCGCTATAATCAGGGCTATCATGACGGCTATCGCGATGGTCAGGCGACCTATGATCCCGGCGTCTTCACCGGCGATGATCGCGTCCTGTCCACTCCTTCCGCCTACAATAGCAACCCTTCGACCTATCAGGGTGAATGGGAAGGTGCCTATCGCGAAGATGGCAGTTATCAGGGCGACTGGCAAGGCACCTACCGTGATGCCGAGGGCCGGGTCTATCAGGGCGAATATTCCGGCACATTTATCGGCGATGCGAATATGGCTCCCCATTGGGGCGCACGCGCGGATCAGGATTCCCGTCCCGAACATTATGCTCCCTATCCGAATGATCGCAGAGTTGAGCAGGAACGCTCCGAAGAACTGGCCTATCTCGAGCAGTGCAAGAAAAGCAGCGGCATTGGCGGCGCCATTGTCGGCGGTGCGATTGGCGCCTTTGCCGGCAACCGTATTGCGGGCAGCGGAAACCGTTTGGGTGGATCATTAATTGGCGGCAGCCTTGGCGCGGTTGCCGGAGCGGCAATCGATCAGGGAAGCGATCGTTGCCGCAAATTGCTCAAGCAACACGGTTATGACCAGCGGGATATGGCGCGATATCCTGCGCACCCGCCGGTCCACCATCATCGACCACAACCGCCGCAGACCTATCCGGCCTATCCCAGCGGCTGGAACGGTCAATATGCTCCGACTTATTATTATCCGCAGGCACAACCCGTGGTGACCACGATTGTCATCCAATCCGCCCCGGTTACGACCACCACGACAACGACCTATATCGAAGAGGAAGTCGTCTATTCCAAGCCGACCTACAAGAAGCAGTGGAAACCGGCCGCGAAAAAAGTCTGGAAACCGGCACCGAAAGCTGCGCCGTTAAAGGGCTGCCAGCAATCACGCTGCATGTACGACTGACAATATCACAGATGAGAAAAGCCTGCTGACCCCATTTGGTCAGCAGGCTTTTTTCGTTTGGTTTATGGAAAATTCTGTCAGACTGGAGATTTAGTCTTGAGCTGCCCGGTTGGTTCATATCTTTGCCAACCGTCCGGACCAAGCTGTTCTATCGGCCTATATCTGACTTTATATTCCATCTGCGGCGATCCATCGACCCAGTAGCCCAGATAGACATAGGGCAGTCCGGCGGCCTTTGAGCGCATAATATGATCCATGATGATATAATTGCCCAGACCGGTCCGTTCGCCATGCTCGGCATCGAAAAAGCTGTAGATCATCGACAGACCATCGCCTTGCTGATCGGTCAGACAGGCGCCGACCAGACGCCCCTTGCTACCGTCCTGCGTCGGCTCCCGATATTCAATCACAAAGCTTTTGACCGGCGATTGCTCGACCATGTCGGAATAGTCCATCTCGTCCATTTCAGCCATGCCGCCGCCGGGATGGCGTTTGGCGAGATAATCGCGAAGCAGTTGATATTGTTCTTCTGTCGCCCATGGCTCGCAGGCTTCGACAACCAGATCCTGATTGCGCCGAATGAGCTTTCTCTGCGTTCCGTTGGGGCGAAATTCGTCAGCGAGAACGCGAACCGAGACGCAGGCCTTGCAATCCAGACAGCTGGGGCGATAGGCTACATTCTGGCTCCGCCGGAAACCGATCCGGCCGAGCGCATCATTTAATTCTTCGGTATGCGGGCCGTTGAGTTCGGTAAAGACCTTGCGTTCGCTTTTGCCCGGCAAATAAGGGCACGGGCTGGGATTGGTTACAAAAAATCGCGGGAAGCGAACGGGTGCAGTCACAAGGCCAGCCTTTTGTTACATTTTCAAGAATCAACAGAGGCAATATGCAATGCAGGGAACTAAATGAAAAGGTGATTTACCACGTATTTCCATATTGGCACGGCCAGGCCATATTTATAAAAAAACGGGGCGAAAATCGCCCCGTTTTCAAATTAGTTTCGTCAAAGCTCAGGGGCTTGTTGGATCGTCATCATCGTCAGCGATGATGATGATGCCAGCGATAACCGCTGCTGCTGCCAGAACAGCAATCAGAATGCCATTGCTACCTTCAAGCTTTTCTTCCGAAGAAGAAACGCCACCGATACGCTCAACAGCAGGTGCTACGCTATTTGCAGCTTGAGCCGCGACAGGAGCCGCGATCAAAGACACTGCGGCAACGCCAGCAGCCAGTTTACCAAAATTCATAATTACACTCCAATTATTCAATTTACAAAGGCTGAAAGCTCGACGACCAATCTTTCATATACCCTTGCGTCTTGCGGAAAATCTTCATTACATCCGTCTTTTCTGCTGGATAAGCTTAACCCAAATCATCTTAGTTTACAACTGCCAAGCCAATTTAAATTCTCATCTTGCCTTATTTTCGAGCCATTTAACCGAGTTTTATGGCTGTTGAACAAACACCGGGCGGCCCGCGAGCCAGGTCTGGAGAACTTGCACATTCCGGATTTGCGAGGGTGTAGCGAGAAGGATATCCCCGTCAATAATCAGGAAATCCGCTCTTTTTCCGGGCTCGAGACTACCGAGACGATCTTCGGCAAAAGCAGCGTAAGCTGCTCCATTGGTATAAGCCTGCCAGGCTTGCTCGCGGTTGAGCCGTTCCTCTGGCATCCATCCGCCAAATGGCTGCCCGTCAGCATCTTCACGGGTAACGGCAGTGCTAAGCCCGGCAAAGGGATTGGACGATTCGACCGGAACATCGGTGCCGAACGCAACTTTTGCACCCGAATCCAGCATGGATTTCCAAGCATAGGCCCCTCGCAAACGGTCCGGACCAAGGCGAGCCTCTGCCATTAGCCGGTCGGACGTCTGGTGCACCGGTTGCATTGACGCAATGATTCCGGATGCCGCAAAGCGGTTGAGGTCGGCAGGATCGATAATCTGGGCATGCTCCACCCGCCATCGACGATCCCCTTTATAGGTCTCCCGCAATTCCTCGACCGCAGAAAGGGCTTCATCATTCGCCTTGTCTCCAATCGCATGCACCGCAATCTGAAATCCGTCCATGGCCGCCCGGCTCATCTTGTTCTTGAGCTGCGCCGGAGACAACATGGCCAGTCCGCTTTCACCAGATTTGTCGGCATAGGGCCGCTTCAGCAGCGCCCCGCGCGATCCCAACGCACCGTCGATATAAAGCTTCACGCCGGCCAGCTTGAGACGATCATCATACAGCCATGGTGATGGACCAGGGCCGCCGATGGCGATCATTTCGTCAATCCCCGAGGCATAGGAAACAATCCGGATTTTCAACTGCCCCTTGTCTCCCGCCCTGCGAAAGCTTTGCCAATCGTCCATCGAAGTGCCCATATCGGCAATAGACGTGACCCCGTTAGCTAACAATATTTCCTGCGCCTTGCTCAGCGCGATATCTCTTTCCACCGGTCTCGGCACCGGAATTGCCTGCTCGAACAGACCGATAGCAGCATCGACAAAAATACCGGTCGGCTTGCCACCAACTTTCTCGATGGTTCCACCGCTCGGTGACTTGGTCGCTGCCGAAATTCCAGCCGCGGTCATCGCCGCGCCATTGACCCAGACCGCATGACCGTCCACCCGCGCAAGATATACCGGACGATCCGGAACCACGGCATCAATTTCCGCAGCGGTTGGGAAACGGCCCAGCCCCCATGTTTCCTGATTCCAGCCGTTGCCGAGTATCCATGGCCGGTTCGGATTATCCGCAGCATATTGTGCGATTTTTGCGAGCGCCTCGGCCAGCGTTCGGGTGTCGGACAGGTCCAGCGTCAGCGCTGCAAAGCCCATTTCCATGACGTGCCCATGGGCGTCAAAAAATCCCGGAATGAGCGTCTTGCCCTTGCCGTCAAACTGGAAATCGACATCCTTCGGTCGTTTGTCCCGCCGGTCCAGCAATTTTTTAACCCTGCCGTCATCATCAACCACCATCGCGGCAAAGCGGATGACCTTGCCTTCGCTGTCCAGCGTCATCCCGTTGACATTCTCGATGAGACTATCGGCACGCGCCGCAAAAGACGTGGACAACAAGGCCATGGTGATGGCGGTCAGAGCAACGCTACGATTTTTCGTCCAACAAACCATATAGCCCACCTTTGATTATTTTCTTTTCGGAAGACGCGAGACCAATGAACTCGTGTCATTGCGTCCGCCACCTGCAGCTTGCACTTCTGCATAAAACTGGTCGACCAGCGCAGCCACCGGAAGGGTTGCACCATTGGTCCGGGCCTCTTCAATAGCCAGCCCCAAATCCTTGCGCATCCAGTCGACGGCAAAGCCGAAATCAAATTTATCCTGCGCCATCGTCGCCCAGCGGTTGTCCATCTGCCAGCTTTGCGCCGCACCGCCCGAGATCGCCTCGTGGACTTTGTCCAGATCCAGCTGGCTGGCCTGGGCAAAGCGCAGCGCTTCCGACAGACCTTCCAATACTCCGGCAATCGCAATTTGATTGCACATCTTGGTGGTCTGCCCGGCACCGCATTGCCCAACATGGACGATGCGCCCGGCATAAGCGGACATGATCTGTTCGGCCGCGGCAAAGGCCTTTTCGCTGCCGCCGCACATGATCGACAATGTACCGTTTTCCGCCCCGGCCTGACCACCGGAGACCGGAGCATCGACAACGTCGATGTCGCGGCCTTCCGCCTCGACCGACAATTGTCGCGCAATCCGCGCGGATACAGTGGTGTGATCGATGAATAATGCTCCCGGCGCCATCGTAGAAAAAGCGCCGTCTCGCCCCATCGTGACAGAGGCCAGATCGTCATCATTGCCGACGCAGGTGATTACGATCGTCTTGTCTTTTGCCGCCTTGGCGGGATTTTCGGCAACAAACCCGCCATGTTCCGTCACCCAGTCTTCGGCCTTCGATCGTGTCCGGTTATATACGGTAAGTTCGTGCCCCGCCTTCGCCAGATGTCCTGCAATGGGCCCACCCATCACGCCAATCCCGATAAATGCTATATTCGCCATAGATTTCCCTAACCAGTTGAACGGCCATAATCATTGTTTCCCTTGATGACCAGATGCGTTAGGGGCACAAACGATATGAACGATAACCAGACATCCACCCTTCCCTCCTTCGACTATGATGACGTGAAGGCCGCACACGACCGGATCACCGGCCGGATCGTCCACACCCCGACGCTGAAAAGCATCACCCTGTCAGAACTCAGCGGAGCGGAAGTTTTTCTCAAATTCGAGAATTTGCAATTTACCGCAGCCTATAAGGAACGCGGCGCGCTCAATGCTCTGCTGCTGATGGACGAGAGCAAACGCAAGGCCGGCGTTATTGCCGCTTCCGCCGGCAATCATGCGCAGGGCCTCGCCTATAACGCCAAAAATCTTGATATTCCGGCCACAATCGTCATGCCCGGCACCACCCCTATGGTGAAGGTCGAGCAGACCCGCGGCCATGGCGCTGAAATCGTCATCTTCGGTGGCAATTATGATGAAGCTTATGCGCATGCGCTGCTCCTCGCCGAACAGCGCGGTCTTACCTATATCCACGCCTTTGATGATCCGCATGTTGCGGCCGGTCAGGGTACGGTGGCTATCGAGATGCTCGCAGCCGTGCCCGATCTCGACCGGCTGATCATACCGATCGGTGGCGGTGGATTATTTTCCGGCATGGCAACCGCAGCGGCTGCGATCAAACCGGGGATCAAGATGACCGGCGTGCAGGCCGCGCTCTATCCCAGCATGTATGGCAAGCTGACCGGCAAGACTGTCTCCGCCGGCGGCGACACGCTGGCCGAGGGCATCGCCGTACGCAATCCGTCCGAATTCACCGCCGGGATCATCCGCAAATATGTCGACGAGATTCTGCTGGTCAGCGAAGCGCAGCTCGAAGGCGCGGTCAGCCTGCTGCTGCAGATCGAAAAGACAGTCGTCGAGGGCGCCGGCGCTGCCGGTCTTGCCGCGTTGCTGAGCAACAAGGATAAATTCAGGGGCGAGAAAGTCGGCCTGGTCCTGTGCGGTGGCAATATCGACACCCGCCTGCTGGCCAACGTCCTGCTGCGCGATCTCGCCCGCTCGGGCCGTCTCGCGCGCCTCCGCCTGCATCTGCGCGACCAGCCCGGCGCGCTCTACAATGTCGTGAAGCAATTTGCCGAGCATGAAGTCAATATCATCGAAGTCTATCACCAGCGGGTGTTCACCAACCTGCCGGCCAAGGGACTGATCACCGATATCGAATGCGAAGCCAAGGACCGCGAACAGCTGGAAGGCCTGATCGCCGAGCTCAACAAGTCCGGCTACGATGTCCGGCAGGTCGAACTGGCCGATTGAGCGATTGATGCGGGTGAAAAATTGTTCGAACGTTTGAAAGTCGCGTCCCAGTACATCCTGCCGAAGCGGGGCCTTACCAGCTTTGCAGGCCGCATTGCCGAGGCGGAACGAGGCGCGCGGACGACCCGGCTGATACGCTGGTTTGTTGGAAAATATGTGGTCGATATGAGCGAGGCCGGAAATCCGGACATCGCCAGCTATAACAGCTTCAACGCCTTCTTCACCCGCCCGCTTAAAGCTGGCGCGCGACCGATAACAAAAGCGGATTTCGCCTGCCCGGTGGATGGCGCGATCAGTCAGCTTGGGGCGATCGATGACCACCATATCGTGCAGGCAAAGGGCCATCTGTTTACGACAACCGCGTTGCTGGGCGGCGATACAGCGCTGGCAGCAGAATTTCGGAACGGCAGCTTTGCCAATGTCTATCTGTCGCCCAGGGATTATCATCGCATCCATATGCCTTGTGACGGCAGGCTTAAGAGCATGAGCTACGTGCCGGGCGCGCTTTTTTCCGTTAACCCCGCCACGGCGCGCGGCGTGCCCAATCTTTTCGCCCGCAACGAGCGGGTAATATGCGTGTTTGAATCACCGGAGCATGGCCCATTCGCGATGGTCCTGGTCGGCGCGACCATCGTCGGCAGCATGGCAACCGTCTGGCACGGCCTCGTCAAGCCAAAGCCCGCGAACAAGATTAGGCAGTGGACCTATGCCGACCAGAATATCGCGCTCGAAAAGGGCGAGGAGATGGGACGTTTCCTGCTCGGTTCTACGGTAGTCATGCTGTTCCGCCCGAACAGCATCGCATTTTCAGCCGACTGGGCACCGGAGAGATCGGTGCGTCTCGGCGAAACAATGGGGCAGCGGCCCGGTATTTGATTCTAAGCGGTGCAATGAATTGGCGCACTGTCACGGTAAGGCCGGTCACCCGCCAATGCGGCGTCGAGATAAGTAATGCGGGTCAGGAAAAACCTTGCCCGTGGCGATACTTTCGCTCACATTGAGACCATGCAGCCCTTTTCCGACGCCGAGATCGAACTTTTCATTGAGACAAACGGTCGGCTCAGCGCAGAGCGGGCGCTTGCGCTGGGCACCGAGTTCGTCCGCTTTATTGAAGCGCAATTTGCGGAGGGAGAGCTCGAAGCTATTGAAATCGTCCATCTCGGACGCGGTAGTTTCAGCACCCGCCTTATGGTCATTCTGCGCGACCAGGCCACGAGTTCAACGATCGCGCTTGCAGCGCTAGCGCTCAGCGCGGCCAATATCCTCAAGGAAGACAGTGACGGCTTCTTCGCCACAGAGACTGCGAAGGCCTGCATCGAAAGCGGCGCCGCCCGCTGCGGCTTCCGCACTTCGCAAGAAGAATTTTTCGTCGAACGCAGCGCTATGCCTGCGGCAGCAAAGTTGCAATCGCTCGCAATGGAAAGTGCTGGTCCGTTTTCTAAAGAATTCTCGTCGGCCTTTGCGGGAGGTCGGCCTCAGGCCAGTACAGCGCCTCGGTTTGTGGGAAGCGAACCTTCCCTTTCTGCAGAATACGAACCTCCTCAGTTCGACGTCGTCGGTGTGTTGGATCGCAACGATGGCGTCCCCAGAGTTTACACGGTTGATGGCAGTTACGATATCGAGCTTGGTGAAGGAAGCGATGCACCGGCCGAAAACCGCCTCGCCGATTTCAATCTGCGCGGCCCGCTCAAAAAATACGGCCGGACTTATGCTGTCGAAGGCTGGGTTCTGCGCAACGTCAGTCCTCTCGCGACCTTTGTCGGACGGATGATTGAAATTCATGACGGACGCGCTGTCACCTTCGAAACCACCGAAGGCGCGCGCTACGCCCCGGTTGTACCGGATGACACGATCGGATGGGTGCCGATGGGCCAGCTCGTGGAGGTCAAGGCTGTGTTCAACGACGACGAACTGCTCGAGATATACGATTGGCGCGAACTTGATCGCGAGGAAGCGGCCAGCATCTCGCCGCCCGCTACCCGTCCCGAACTATCCACTTATTCAGGCGTGCTGTCTGAAGGTGTTGACGGACTGCACTTCAAACTCGATTGGGGTGGAACCGCGTTAGTCAACGGTTTTGCCGATGGTCTCAATCTCCCGCGCGATCGCCCGATAGAAATTAGAGCAGAGCTCAGCCGGGGTTCGCGAGGCGGTATGGCCGATCCCCGATTGTTTATACACAGCTGGCGCCCATTCGATAATAATACGGTAGCAGAGGAATAAAGCAAAATTCCTCTTTGAATGACCGTTGCCCACCCAATTGCAGGCATCCAACAAAATCAAAGCCGCTGCCCGATTGCCGGATATTGCGCGGTCTAGTCTAAACGGTTGCGGTAACCCCAGCATCGCGCATACCGCGCCAGATTTGCAGCGCCTGCACCGTTTCCGGTACATCGTGCACCCGGACGATCTGCGCGCCCTGCTGGACAGCGTGATGGGCGAATGCGATCGAACCACCCAGGCGCTTGTCGACCGGCGCTTCCTTTGACAACGCCCCGATCATCCGCTTGCGACTGGCACCGATCAGCAGCGGCTGCCCCAATGCATGGAACATCGCGATATTGTTCATCAGGGCGAGATTGTCGGCCAGCGACTTGCCGAAGCCGAGACCGGGATCGATGATGATCTTCTCCCGCTCGAAACCCGCAGCGACGACGTCGGCGATCCTTTTTTCGAGCCAATTGAGCGTATCGGTGACGATATTGCCGTATCCGTCACTTTTATGCGGGTTTTTGCCACTTGATGGCGCGTGCATGAGCACAACCGGACGGCCGGAAACACCGGCCACTTCGAGCGACCGTTTGTCGTGCAACAGGGCCGAAACATCGTTGATCAAATGCGCGCCGGCGGCAATCGCCGCTTCCATCACCGCCGCCTTGCGCGTGTCGATCGATAGTACGGCGCCGCAATGGGCCAGTCTTTCGATCACCGGCACCACGCGCTTGATCTCGTCGCCTTCCCATACCGGGTTCGCGCCGGGCCGGGTGCTTTCCCCGCCGATATCGAGGATAGACGCACCGGCGACCGCCATCGAGAGGCCCGCTTCGGCCGCCTTCTCCGGATCATCCTGAAGCTTGCCACCGTCGGAAAAACTATCCGGCGTGATATTCAATATGCCCATGACATGCGGCTGGTCGAACCGGATGATACGCTCTCCGCATTGCAGCGGTTCGTGATGGCGGACCAGATTGGCAAATTGCTCCTCCGCCCGCTGCGCCAATGGCCCCGAAAGGGATTTTGACCATTCCGGCCACTGGGTGACGTTTACCAAGCCCCTGAGGTTCGGCCTTCCCGTTTCTACAATCAGATATTCAACCTGGGAAAACCAAGTTAAGCTATTGTTTAAACGTTGATTTTTTCCATCGTGCCATTGCGGAGAGTCAACCAGTCCAACAGGCTTCAGATAAAGCCTGGCATCCGCCCCACATGCTTCCAATTCTTCCAATTGTCCCATGCCTTCCCCCTTATCAGGGTTCGGTGGCGAGCAAATAGGTCTGCCGCAGATTGTCGATCGGTTTCAGGTCCTTGCCATCCTTGTAATACCAGTAGGTCCAGCCATTGCAGCTCGGCGCATCCTGCACGGTGGCTCCGATTTTGTGGATCGAGCCTTCCTGTCCATCCCACACCACCGAACCATCGGCCCGCACTTTGACTTTATACTTGCGGTTCTTGCTGCACAATTCGTCACCGGGCTTCAGATAGCCGGTTTCGACCAGCGTTCCAAAGGCAACCCGTGGCTTGGATTTGGGCGACTGCATGGTCTTGAGCGCGCTTTCATCGAGCGGCAATGCTTCGGCAATCCGCTGTTCCGCAACTTCGCAATAGCTGTCCTCTTTCTCGCACCCGATCCATTCGCGACCCAAACGCTTTGCGACCGCTCCGGTGGTACCGGTGCCGAAGAAAGGATCGAGCACGACATCGCCGGGATTGGTCGTCGCCAGCATGATCCGGTAGAGCAATGCTTCCGGCTTTTGCGTCGGATGCGCCTTGCTGCCGTTGCGTTTCAGCCGTTCCTGACCGCCGCAAATCGGCATGACCCAGTCGCTGCGCATCTGCAATTCGTCGTTGAGATTTTTCATCGCCCGATAGTTGAACGTATATTTCGCCTTCTCCGACTTCGATGCCCAGATCAGGGTCTCATGCGCATTGGTGAAGCGCGTTCCCTTGAAATTCGGCATCGGATTGGCCTTGCGCCAGATGATGTCGTTGAGGATCCAGTAGCCGAGATCCTGCAGCGAAGCGCCAACCCGGAAAATATTGTGATAGCTACCGATAACCCAGAGCGAACCATCGGGCTTGAGAATGCGGCGCGCTTCGGCCAGCCAGGCGCGAGTGAACGCGTCATAAGCCGCAAAATTGTCAAAATGGTCCCAGGCATCATCCACAGCATCCACCTGTCCACCTTCGGGACGGTATAAATCACCGCCAAGCTGCAGATTATACGGTGGATCGGCAAAGACCATGTCGACTGACGCATCGGGTAGTGACGCCATCGCTTCGATGCAATCCATCTTCAATATCTGCCCCAATGGCAGTTCGACCGCTTTTTTGGCGGTGCGTGTTTTGGGCGCCTGAATGCGCTCGATAATCCCCATGAAACTCTATTCCTTTTTCCAACGGCATTAACGGTGAGTCCGAAATGGCCGGCGGTCAAGGCCGTTAATATAGGTTAAAGGCGTATCGTAATGGTTAACGCGACTCGGCGTAAAAGAACGAAACGAGTCCGTCACCAGATATGGAGTCAATGGCGGAGAGCCAGACTCAATCCCTAGTGGTGTGGCGAAAAAGACTCGTTTGGAAAATTTATTTGTTCAAAATCGGGAAATTATCGAAATTCAAATTTGGTTCACAAAAAGCCGCATTCGGACTATATGCTTAATCAGTAGTAAAGATCCAAAGCGCAACAGTCCGGGGGTCGGTGAACAGATGGCACGTAATTTTCGCGATAAATATCAGCAGGAAAACGGCATTTCCCAGCAGAGTGATGAACCCCGTCCCCATCCCGGCGTGATCGTCAACGGCGAGGCCGGACGCGAAAAACGCCGGGAATATGCGATTGTTTTCGGATCAAAGATTTTTGGTTCGATCGCGGCCGTCTGGTGGATGTTCACCTATGATACCGGCTGGGTCGAATGGTCGGCCTTCATTGCCGGATATATCATATTGATGCTCGGCATCGTGCTCGGTTTCCACCGCTATTATTCGCACAAGGCGTTCGAAACATCGGTACCGATGCAATATATACTCGGAGTGATGGCGCAAATGTCTGTCCAGTCCTCGGTATTGCGCTGGGCCACCGACCACCGACGTCACCACGCCCATACCGATGAAATCGGCGATGTGCACAGCCCCTGGGTCGATGGTCGGGGTCGTCCGACCAGCAGGCTGAAAGGCATGTTCCACTCGCATTTCGGCTGGTTCATGGACGATTGCGTCACCGACACCAGCATCTATGGCAAGGGGCTGGCCGACAATGATGTCGTGCTCTGGCTGCACAAGACCCGCTGGTATTGGCTGGTCTTCTCGCTGATTATCTTTCCCGGTATCTGGGGCCTTGTCTTCGGCGGCTGGGACCATGTCATCGGCACGATCCTGATCGGCGGCTATTTCCGGACATTCATTGTCCTCCAGATCACGCTGGGCATTTCCAGCTATGCCCATGTTGTCGGGTCACAGCGTCATACCAAAGGCGTGGGCACGTCAAAGAACAGCTTCATCTTCTCGCTGCTGACCTTTGGCGAAGGCTGGCACAACAACCATCACAAGCACCCGCGTGCCAGCTTTCAGGGCATGGCCTGGTGGGAAATCGACATAGCCGGCTATCTCCTGCTGTTGCTGGAGAAGATGGGACTGGTCTGGAATGTCACCCGCCAGCCCAAATATATCAAAAGCGAAAGCGGCGAATGGGTTCTCGCAGAGCGCAAGATCGCGCAAAAACCTGCGAAAGCCGAAGCCTAGAGCAATTCCATCTGCGACACCGGAGCAAAGCTTCTCCGGTGCAGTGGCGTCGGACCATATTGCCTGAGCGCCGTGAGATGTTCTGCCGTGCCATAGCCCTTGTTCCGCTCCCAGCCATATTGCGGATATTGTTCGGCGGCGGCGATCATCAACCGGTCGCGAAATTCCTTGGCGAGAATGGACGCGGCCGAAATGCAGGGATGCAGCGCGTCCCCGCCAATCACCGCTTCGGCTGAATAAGACCATTTCGGCAAGCGGTTACCATCGACGAGAACGTGACGGGGCACGACATCCAGACCTTCTACCGCTCTGGTCATCGCCAGCATGGTCGCCTGCAATATGTTGATATCATCAATCTCGACCTCGGAACATTGCGCTACCGAAATGCGACCACATTCCAGGATTTCCAGTTCCAGCCGGGCACGTTTTTTGGCCGTCAGTTTCTTGCTGTCATCCAGCCCGGCTATGCCATGATCATCGGGGAGGATAACCGCAGCGGCGACGACCGGACCAGCGAGCGGCCCCCTGCCCACTTCATCAACCCCGGCGATCATCGATCATCATCCCGGAAGTCGGTAACAAATTGATGGCCGAGCGGGCCACTGCCGTGGCCGAGCCCCGGTGCTTCCAATATCGCTATGCGAGTGAAGGAAATGGCCTGTTCGAAGGCTGCCGTCAGATCCAGTCCGCCGCCCAGTCCGCAAGCCAGTGCGCTGGCAAAGGTACAGCCGGTGCCATGGGTCTCGCTGGTATCGAGCCTCTTGCCCTCGACCCGTCTGATCAGGCCGGTCGGCGAATATAATTCATCGACAACGACATCCCCCTCGCCATGGCCACCCTTGATGACAAGATGACAGCCATGTCCCAGAACCTCGTCCTTGCCCCCCAGTGCAGCCAGTTCGGGCAAATTGGGCGTGACGACAGAGGCAATGTCCATCAATTCGCCAAAAGCGGCGATCGTGTCGACATCGGCCAATGTACTGCCACTGGTCGCGACCATCACCGGATCGAATACGACCGCTATGCTGAGCTTGTCGAGATATTGCGCCACCGCCCGCGCCGCTTCGGCGCTGCCGATCATGCCGATCTTGACCGCGTCGACGCCGATGTCGCTGACCACCGATTCAATCTGCTCCAATATCATCGCGGTGGGTATTTGATGAACCCCCTGAACCCCCAGCGTATTCTGCGCGGTAATAGCAGTGATCGCCGTCATCGCGTGGCCGCCCAGCATGGTGATCGTCTTGATATCTGCCTGTATGCCCGCGCCGCCGCCGCTGTCGGAACCGGCGATCGACAATATCCGTGGACATTTTCCGGTCACAGGAACAGCGGCCCGACCTGCACGATCAGGAACCATTCGAGCGCCCCCGCAAGCAGGAGGATCGGAATCCAGAAGCGTCGGAAGAAGCCGCGCGCGAAAAAGAACAGGACCAGCGTGAACAGGACCGGCAAGGTCAGCCCCATCGCGACAATCGTCCGGGCATCCATCGCATCGAGAAAGCTCAACATGTAAATTTCCGTTCGGTAGAAGCAGGATATTTTGCCGGCAGTGCTGCGGAACGCGTCGGCCGGGGTTTCAACACGCCACTGCAATTGGGGCATATATTGTCGAATTTGTCGCTGTTGCAGCTTTCACAAAAAGTGCATTCAAAACTGCAGATCAGCGCGCCCGCCTGTTCGGCTGGTAAATCCTTGCCACAGCTTTCACAATCGGGACGCATCTCGAGCATCAGCCAGCCACTTGCTCGACAACGGCGCAAATCCGGTCGACGACAGCGTTGACCTGAACTTCGTCATCACCCTCTGCCATCACTCTTATCAGCGGTTCGGTTCCCGATTTGCGGATCAGAAGACGACCGGAACCGTCCAGTTCCTTTTCCGCTTCAGCGATCACAGCCTTGACCTTTTCGCTTTCGAGCGGCTGGCCGCCACTATATCGCACATTCTTGAGCAATTGCGGAACCGGATCGAACTGGTGCAGCAGTTCGCTGGCCGGTTTGCCGCTCTCGACCAGCTGCCCCAACACCTGCAAGGCGGCGACCGTACCATCGCCGGTGGTGCCGTGGTCCAGCAGGATCATATGCCCAGATTGCTCACCGCCAACATTATAACCGCCCTTTTTCATCTCTTCGAGGACATAGCGATCACCGACATTCGCCCGCAGCAGATCAAGATTCTGGGATTTCAGAAACCGTTCCAGTCCGAGATTGGACATAACCGTGGCGACTATCCCGTTCCCGCGCAGCAGACCATCCCGATTCCAGCTCGATCCGATCAAGGCCATCAACTGATCGCCATCAACAACCTGCCCTTTTTCATCGACAACGATCAGCCGGTCGGCATCTCCGTCCAGTGCAACGCCGATATCGGCGCCCGAAGCGACGACCGTTTCCTGCAAAGTCGCAAGATCGGTCGAGCCACATCTGTCATTTATATTCAATCCATTGGGACTGATCCCCAGCGACA
The DNA here is from genome assembly GCF_048267785.1 of Parasphingorhabdus sp. Lineage (GTDB taxonomy): Bacteria > Pseudomonadota > Alphaproteobacteria > Sphingomonadales > Sphingomonadaceae > Parasphingorhabdus. Next base: position 266,762 of record NZ_JBLWWU010000001.1, read on the forward strand.
CCACCTCGGCACCCAATTCCCAGAACGCTGAGGGCGCGACCTGATAGGCGGCACCATTGGCGCAATCACAGACGATCTTCAGCCCATCGAGACGGATATGGTCGGGCAATGACATTTTGACGGCGTGGATATAACGGCCGCGCGCGTCTTCAAATCTCTTTGCACGGCCAATATCAGCCGCGGGGGCCAATATGGTCTCTTCCTCAAGATAGGCCTCGATTTTCAATTCGTCTTCATCCGACAGCTTGAACCCGTCGGGGCCAAATAATTTTATACCATTGTCCTGATAAGGGTTATGACTGGCCGATATCATCACCCCGAGATCGGCGCGCATCGACCTTGTAAGCAAGGCAACTGCAGGGGTCGGCATAGGTCCAACCTGCACGACATCCATGCCGACACTGGTAAAACCGGCAACCAGCGCATTTTCCATCATATAGCCCGAAAGCCTGGTGTCCTTGCCGATCACAACGCGATGTTTGTGGTCTCCGCGCAGGAAATGCCGTCCGGCGGCTTGCCCGACTTTCATCGCGATTTCAGCCGTCATCGGGTGCTTGTTGGTCAGGCCGCGAATGCCATCGGTACCGAAAAATTTCTTGGTCATATCAAACTTAATTCCAAAATGGTCAGGCCCTGTTCGGCACGTCTCTAGCCCATCAAACCGCCGGAAACCAAGCAGGAATGAACTGAATTCCGAAATTTACCGATAATCATCGCTTGCCAGATGCTGGCCGCCATGGTTGATGATGGGTTGGAACATGCCTGGGGACTGAGATATTGAAAAAAGCATTGATCATATTGCTTGCTCTGGTTCTCGGCATATTGGCCGGATTATTTGTCGGCACCAGGAACGCGCTGCTCGTCGAAGCGGCTGATGTGATCGGCAATATGTGGCTCAACGCCTTGCGCATGACCGTCATTCCGCTGGTTTTCACCCTGCTGATCGTCGGCATCGGCAAGGCAGCGTCCATGGCCCGCGCCGGGCGGATGACCGCTCGCGCCATATTGTTCATGATTTTCATCCTCTGGTGCTCTTCGGCCATGGCCGCCCTGGTGACGCCCGCCTTGCTCGAACTCTTCCCGCTTGACGGAGACGCTGCGGCAGCATTGCGGTCTGCGCTGGGAAGCGCAGCGCCACCGGGTGAGGTGCCTCCGTTCAGCGAATTCCTCCGCGCGCTCATTCCGACCAATGCCATTGCCTCTGCCGCAGAAGACGCCGTGCTGCCGTTGATGGTTTTCGCCCTGGCATTTGCCTTTGCAATCACCCGCCTGCCCGAGGGGCAAAGAGTGATGCTCGACCAGTTTTTCAATGCTGTTGCCGATGCCCTGCTGATCCTGATCCAGTGGGTATTGGCGCTGGCACCGCTGGGCGTTTTTGCTCTCGCGCTTGGCGTCGGCGCCAACGCAGGACTGGCGGCCTTTGGCGCCTTGCTCCACTATGTCCTGATCGTCAGCAGCATCGGCGCGCTGGTCTGGCTGTTCAGCTATGTGCTTACCTATATCGGCGGCAAGCGCGGCCCCGTTGCATTTTTCAAAGCATCGGCAAGGGCTCAGGCCGTCGCGATCTCCACGCAAAGCTCGCTCGCTTCTCTGCCAGCGATGGTCAACGGCGTCAAAGCCATGGGTGTCGGTGACCGCTCGGCCGATGTTGTCCTGCCGATCGCGGTCGCCCTGTTCCGCGCGACTGGCCCCTGCATGAACCTCGCGGTTGCCGTTTACGTGGCCCATCTGATGGGTATTGAACTGTCGGTCGGCGCTTTGGCAATCGGAGTGGTCGTGGCAGCGATTACCACCATGGGAGCGGTCAGCCTGCCCGGCTCGATCAGCTTCATCACGTCGATCGCGCCGATTTGCATCGCCATGGGCGTTCCGATCGAACCGCTGGTGCTGCTTTTGGCAATAGAGACTTTTCCTGATATCATGCGGACGGTTGCCAATGTCAGCATGAATATGGCCGTGACGGCGACAATCGCCAGAAGCGAAGGAGATATGGCATGAAATATCGCAAACTCGGTGCCGAACTGGAAGTTTCTGCACTGGGCCTTGGCTGTATGCCGATGGCCGGGATTGGCAAAGGCATGTATGGTGAAGCCAGCATGGCCGAAAGCCTCGCGACGATTGACCGGGCGATCGAACTGGGCGTGACCTTTTTCGATACGGCCGAAGTCTATGGCCCGCTCATCAACGAAGAATTGCTGGGACAGGCGATCCGCGGACGTCGCGAGCGACTGGTCATCGCGACCAAATTCGGATTTGCTTTCAAGGACGGACAAGTGACCGGCGTCGATTCCAGCCCGGCCAATGTGCGCCGGGCCTGCGAGGGATCCTTGCTCCGGCTGGGTATCGATACCATCGATCTGTTCTACCAGCACCGCGTCGATCCCAATGTCCCGATCGAGGATACGGTCGGCGCGATGGCTGAACTGGTGACAGAAGGCAAGGTCCGCTATCTCGGCCTTTCGGAAGCCGGAGCCGGAACGTTGAAAAAGGCGCACGCAACCCATCCGATTGCCGCCTTGCAGTCCGAATATTCCCTGTGGGAGCGCGGTATCGAGGAGGATATCCTGCCGGTCTGTCAGGACCTCGGCATCGGCTTTGTTCCCTACAGCCCGCTCGGCCGGGGCTTTCTGACCGGCCAGATCAGCAGCAGGGACGATCTGCCGGAAGATGATTATCGCCGCAATGACCCGCGCTATTCGGAAGAGAATTTCGCTCTGAACATGAAACTGGTCGACGTGGTAAAAATCGTAGCCGAACGGCATCACTGCTCGCCGGCACAAATCGCCCTCGCCTGGCTCATGGCCCAGGGCGACTTTATCGTGCCTATTCCCGGTTCGAAACGACGGGCCACTCTGGAAGACAGCATGGCCGCCGTCGACATCGAACTGAACGAAGCAGATCTCGACGAGCTGGAGGCAGCCGCGCCCGTTGGCGGCACCGCCGGACTCCGCTACGGCGACCGGATGATGTCGATGGTGCGCCTCTAGCGACTAGCGATCATAAGCCTTTGGCAACGCGCCGGGCGCCGGATCACGGTATCGATCCCTGAGCCGCATCTGCCGATTGCTCAGCGACTGGTCGACGCCGTCGATAATCACCGTCTCGACCTGTGTCGAAAGCTCCAGCGGATCCGCCGTCCAGATCACGACGTCCGCCTGACGACCGGCCTTCAGCGAACCCAGTTGCCCGCCCATGCCCATGATCTCGGCAGGCACAGAACTGATCGCGGCAAAAGCCTCATCCCAGGTCAGACCGGAAGCGCGCGGGACCTTGTTAAGAGCGACAAGATTGCCGGCATATTGCACCGAATAGCGCAACTGATGCGCGTCACGGTCATTGATCATACCAATCGCGACCTTGACGCCCGCATCTTTCATCCTGCCAATATTCGACTGGGTGGCAGACAGGTCTTCAAATCCATAAGGCAAGTCACTCAATGCCGAGGCCAGCACGGGTACCCTTGCTGCTGCAATATGATTGGCAACCCGCCAGCCTTCATTGGCACCGACCAGGACCAGTTTCAGCGCCGGAAAATCCTTGCGCAGGTCGAGAACCTTCAAAATATCATTGGCGCTTTCGACGTGAACGAGCAGCTTGGTGCTGCCGTTGATCACCGGCAACAACGCCTTTGCATCGGACGCCTTGAGCAGATCGCTGTCAAAGGCAGCGGGGTTGCGCGCATAGGTGCGCGCTTCATTGAGCAGCGCCCGAAAATGGATATGGGAAGCAGAACGACTGCCCCCTGCCCGGCTGTGGCCGGTTTCTCCCAGTTCGACAAACTGGAAAGCGCGCGCCTTGGTGATCGGATTTTCATCCTGTCCGAGATCGACGACAGCGCCATAGCCACCGAAAATGGAACGGGAAGTGCTCGGGGAGACAACCGCCCGCGTGACCCCTGCCGCGCGATTTACCGCCACCGGCGATGCAAAGGGATTGACCGCATATTGAACATCGAGGGCCGCCGAGAAAGGCGAACCGCTGGCGTTCATGTCATTGGTCTGGGTAACCGCGCCGACCTCGACGAGACCGATCCGGCTGAACCCGGCAAAAATACCCGGGGTGACCCATTTACCAGTCGCGTCTATCCGCTGCGCATTAAATGGAATTGGGATATTGGCGCCGGCGGCGACGACGCGATCATTATTGATCACTACTGTCCCGCCTTCAATGGGCGCACTGCCATCACCGATCACGACCTTGCCACCGGTAATCGCAATGGGCTGCGCAGCAAGAGGTGCCGTGATCAGGGCTGCAGCGGAGGCAAGCAATTGGGCAAAGCGCTTCATTTCACGTCTCCTTCACCGGGCTGGCCGAGTTCGAAATCACTGACCGGTCGACGGCTTGGATCACCGCTGTCGAACAGCAATGCCCCATCGATCCAGACTTTTTCGGGCCGCGAATACACGCTGAGCGGGTTGCCGTTCCACAGCACGAGATCAGCCATCTTGCCGGATTTCAGGCTGCCGGTCATAGCATCTATGCCCATCGCTTTCGCCGGATTGAGCGTGATCCAGCGAATCGCTTCGGCGTCGCTGATTTCGATTCCCATTGCACGGCCATCGGCAAGCGCCTTGGCTGCTTCCTGATTGAGCCGCTGGATCTGGTTTTCATCATCGCTATGGATAATCACACAGGCACCGGCCTTTTGCAGCAGCGCCGCATTTTCCGGAATCGCATCATAGGCTTCCATCTTGAAGCCCCACCAGTCGGCCCAGATAGCCGAGCAGATCTCTTCCTTGGCCAGTATATCCGCAATTTTATACGCTTCGACCGCATGGTGAAATGCGGTGACCTTATAGCCGAATTCCTTCGACATATCGATGATCTGGTTCAGTTCATCGGCGCGGTAACAGTGGTTATGCACGAGAATTTCGCCATCGAGAACACCCGCCAGCGTTTCCTTGCCGAGATCGCGCTTTGGTGGCTTGGCGTCCTTCATCTTGCTGCGATATTCCTCCGCATCGATCCAGGTTTGCCGATTGAGCGCCAGACTGCCCATGCGGGTCGATGGCATGCGGTTACGGCCGCCATAGACGCGCTTCGGATTCTCGCCGCAGGCCATTTTCATACCATAAGGCGCGCCCGGGAATTTCATCGCCTGCACGGTTCGGGCGGGAACATTTTTCAGGGTGACCGAACGGCCACCGAAGAGATTGGCCGAACCAGGTAGGATTTGCAGCGCGGTAATGCCACCATTGGCCATTGCTCGCGAGAAGCCGGGGTCCTGCGGCCATACGCTATGTTCTGCCCAGACTTCTGCTGTCACCGGAGAGGTCGCTTCATTGCCATCGCTGTGCGCGGACACGCTCGGGGTCGGATAATCACCGAGATGGCTGTGCACATCAATAATACCCGGCGTGATATATTTGCCGGATCCGTCAACAATGGTGGCGTCGGCCGGGATAGCGGTATCGCTGCCACCGACAGAGATGATTTTCCCGCTCGCCATGAAGACCGTGCCATTGTCGATCCGTCCGCCTTCACCGTCGAAGATAGTCACACCCGTGACCGCAGTCGGAACGGACGGATAGGCTTTATAAGTGGACGGAAAAGCGGTTCTCGACGACTTGCTCGATTTGACCGGTGCAGCGGCGCTAGCGGATTTCGTATCCGCTGCAGTGGCCGCACATCCGGCCATAAGTGATCCGCCGGCCAACAGTGCCAGCAAAGCCCGAAATTTCATAACTTGCCCCCTTATATCACGGCTTGATTGTTGGATGAACACCAGCAGCCTGCGGCTCGCCCACTTCCCGCTGGCCTTCCAGATCATCGCCAACATTGTCGTCCTTCAGCGTGTCAAGATGCATAAGATTTCTGATCAGTGGCGAAATGACAAGAACGCCGATGCCGACAGCAATCGCCACCCAACCGACGGTGGAATAGACATCCAGCACCACCTGCTTGCCGGCTTCCTCGCCGACACCCTCAGCGCCAGTGGCCGAAGCGATAAGTCCTGCAGCAAAATTGCCCGTTGCCGATGCGAAGAACCATGTTCCCATGATCAGGCTCGCCATATGCGCGGGGGCCAGACGATTCATCGCCGACAAACCGACTGGCGACAGGCAAAGTTCACCAGTTGTGTGCAGCAGGTAGATCAGGAAAATGAAGATCACAGGCGTCGCATTTTCAAGTCCCGCAGACTGGGCGCCCCAGACCAGAACAAGAAAGCCGAGGCCAACCTGGACAACACCAAGACCAAATTTAAACGGTGCGGATGGTTCGATCCCCTTGCGCCCCATCACAGTCCAAAGCGTGGCAAATACGGGCGCCAGCAGGATGATGTAAATTGCGTTTATCGACTGGAAGGTCGAGGCCGGAACACCCGCCCGGTCGACATGCCGGTCGGTGAACAAGTTCAGCGAGGAACCAGCCTGCTCGAACAGAGCCCAGAATATGATCGAAGTCAGGATCAGGAACATCGCCGCAAAGATGCGATCCCGTTCATCAGATGCCAATTTCGTAACGGCGGTGACCAGCACATAGAGAACGAGTGCCCCGCCAAAAAGGCCGAGCACATAGCCGACCATGTCCTGAAATTGAATGGCCAGCCAGCAAATTCCGACCAATAGCAGACCGATGATATACATCCACCATTCTACCTTTAGCCCGCCAACAGGCTTTTTCAAAAGTTCCGGATCCTTGGCTTCGCCGCGACCGAGCAACAGCGGTTTTCCCCAGATGAAGACGACCAGACCGAGCAGCATGCCGATGCCGGCCAGGCCGAAACCATATGCCCAACCATAGGTTTCACCAATATAGCCGCAGAGCAGCGACCCCAAAGCGGCGCCAAGATTGATGCCCATGTAGAAGATAGTATAGGCGCCATCGCGTCGTACATCGGTACGGGGATAGAGCTGCCCGACGATGACCGAGATATTGGCTTTCAAAAAGCCTGAACCGACGATGATTAGTGCGAGCGCCAACCAGAATATACTGATGATCGGATTGTCGACATGGCCGACCCCGGCATCGCCTTCGAACGCCATGAAAAAATGGCCCAATGTAAGCAGCACCGCTCCGAACAGCACGGCCTTTCGCTGCCCGAGATATTTGTCAGCCAGATAACCGCCGACGACGGGGGTAATATAGACGAGCGCCGTGTAGGCACCGTAAATAATGCCGGATTCGCTATCGGAAAAGAGCCAGTGCTTGGTTAGATAGAAAATAAGCAGCGCGCGCATGCCGTAATAGGAAAAACGCTCCCACATTTCGGCAAAGAACAGAACAAAAAGACCTTTGGGGTGACCGAGGAATGTTCCTCTCGCATCACCCGATTCTGCATAACCACCCGACATAAATTAACTCCCCGATATATTGGTCTGGGCCGTCCTGGACGCCCCTGTTGCATCGCACCCTAATGGAAAAAGTGCGCAAGTGAAGCAGATTGTTACAAGCGAGACCGGATTATCGCGAAATCTGCTTGCATTCGGTCGCGTGAATTCCAAAGTGACGAACATGAGCGAAAACCCATTTAACGATCTGAGCAGCCCTGCGGCCTATCTGTCCTCCCGCCGTTCCGGTCGACCGCGCGACATGATCGAACCCGGGCCCAGCAAGGCGCAGATTGAAGAGATTGTCACCCTTGCCCTGCGCACGCCGGACCATGGCAAGCTAGCCCCATGGCGCGTGATCGCGGTTGGCGATGATCAGCGTAGCCGTCTCGCGAAGGGCATTCACGATGCCTATCTGAAAGAACGACCGGAAGCAGGTCGGTTGGAACTTGAATCGCTGGAGTCCATGGCCTGCCTCGCACCAGCCCTGCTTGTTGTGATATATTCTCCGGTCAAATCGACCAAGATTCCCCTCTGGGAACAGGAACTGAGTTGCGGCGCCTTTGTGATGAACCTTCTTCACGCCACCCATGCCATGGGTTTTGTCGGTGGCTGGATTACCGGCTGGCCTGCCTTCAACGATGACGTGCGCGATCTGTTTGGCGCTGCTCCGGAAAAAATTGCAGGCTTCCTCTATCTCGGGACATCCAGCACAGAATTGACCGAACGCCCCAGACCGGAACTCAAAAACATATTGTCGTCTTGGACAGCACCTCCGGAGTGAGCATTTGTTTCCGTTAGATATGACCTTACATTCTGACATTACCATTAGACTTTGTCGCCGGGATATCGTGACATAAGCCGGGATAACGTGGGATGAAACCCACTTATGCGCTGGGCTGTACACTGGATTTTAATTCAATTCTTCAAAAGATGATCGGCGGACAGCCTATGAAGAAACCGTCCACCGATCAATCCGGCACTATGCCCAATTTTGACAAAACACATAGTGCCTCAATAGGCCCGTGTCACCGGACCTTTCGACAAACCGAAGCGAAAGAAAAAGCTAACTCGCAAGCGAAAGAGATTTCCCCGATGTAACAGCTAAACTTACATCATTGTTAGTTCCTCTCACTCGCCTGACCCTGGCTTTCGTGCCGCGATCTGTTCGAATATCGACTTCAATTTTCCCTCCGACCTTCGTTTGCGCACCGATCCCGGAAAGATACTTCGAGTTGCTATTGACTGCTGGTGCAAATTTGCGTGCCGTTGGTGCCGCTCTTTTAGAATTCATAAATCCGGAATCGCGAGCTGCATCACCAACCGATTTACTCAAAGATTGACCGGAAAAAAGATTTCCCAAAACGCGGAAACTAAAGGTGCCGCCATTAAGCACTTTACGCATCCAACCAGGCAACATGTTCCATATTGCCGAAACGCTATCGGAAAAGACCCTCTTAGCGTTTTCCCACATACCTTTTAGATGCTCGAGAATTGCGTCAAGGCCCGACTTAACCTTTGCCCCGAACGACTTCCACAAGCCGCCAAACCAAGCGCTTATTTTGCTCCAATTACTGTAAACCAGATACGCACCTGCAGCGACGGCAGCGATCACTGCTACGACCACCCATATTGGCGCACCTGCAATTGATACCACGCCCAAAGCAGTGGCGAGGCCATAGAGGCCAAAACTAATTTTACCGATCACAGACACTACAGCGATATCGATTACGGTTCCAAAATCGACCTTGCTCATAATTGCGGCGACCGCTGCCAATCCACTGGCGATTTTCAAAAGCTGCGAACCTACCTCATCCCACTTTATTCCGGCAATCCACTCGCCCACAGAAACGAGGCTATCACCAATCTGCTTCGCCCATTCATCCAGTTTGCCACTGGTCTTCAGCTTGTCGATCCATTTTGTGAATTGCTCGAGCTTGGCAATGACGAAATCAAAGACGCCGGATTGTCCAATAGTGAGAAGAAATCCGGACCACTGACTGGATAGCTTGGAAGTCAGACTTTTGAATTTTCTTCCAAATCCTTTGTCCAGATCTACACCCGCCGTAATGATTGATTTGACCAAGCCAGTAAACAAAACAGGAATCGCAGTCACTGCCGCCAAACCAACCATGAGCCCAGCTCCGATGACCTTTCCGGCGAACTTCCCAACTCGCTCGGCTTGCTTGATTAATCGGCCTTGATCTATTTTGCCCCTAACTATGAATGTGGAAGGGCGCTTTGCCAAAACTTTCAGCAAACGAATTGACCGGTTCGATTTGTTGACACTTTTTGTTAAATTTGTCATTTTTCCGGTGGTGCTATCTGAAACTTTACCCAAACCAGAAACAGCACCAGCCGCTTTCTTTGTCGGGCCGCTCATTTGGTCGATTGCTTTCAATACTAGACTAAGTTTGAGCGTCATTCCCAATTCTTCTCGCTTGTTCGTGCCAATAGTTGATATCGGCTGCCGTCATTTTCCAAAGCTGAGTTGGCGGAAAATGGAAAACTGCGGCAATATCGCCGACCTGATCTAGCCAGTTAGCTTTCCAGGAACCATAAAACCCTCGATAATCTCTCCAATCCCAGCAAGGTCGGCAGCGTGCATTTCGTCCACAAAAACTCGGTCAAGGTTGGTCAGCCGTTCGACCATTTCCATCGACATAGCTATATCCCCATGGACGTTGTTTAGCGCTCGCATATCTTTGCCGCGTGGTTCGCGAATTGAGACTTTATCAATGCTCTCCTCACGTTCGCCTTGTTGATTTTTGAAGGTGACAGTCACAGGGTGCAGCAGGACGTACTCGGTGTCGGCCATCTTAGATCAAGCTCCCGAAGAACGGGCGGACGGTTTCGCGTAACCCTTCTGCCAAATCAAAATTGGCCAGCAGTTCCGGCGATAACGAATTGCCATTGATATCCGTGCAAGCCTTGGAAACCGACATTACAAGATCGTAACTAGGCTTATCGTCCATCGGCTCAAGCTTGCGAGCTTCGAACGCCGAAACCTTCAAAGTTTGATGTTTGCCACCAGAGGTCTTTTTGGACGTGATGGGGTTTTTCAACAGTAGTGTGATATTCATGGTTTTAACCTTTCAAATTTAGGATAGCCAAGGCGATACGATCAGTTCGGCGCTACCCGTCCAACTGTTGCTTGCACCGGCTTCAGCTAGCGCATTTACAAGAAGCTTGCGGCCTTTTCCTTCCAGTGCTGGCGGAACAAGGAGATGCGTGCCTTTAACCCCCAGCAGCTTGTTATTGTTACCACGGAGCGTCGCCATGGCTGTTCGAGCCAGTTCGTAATTATCTTCGTTCAGCTCTGCCTTCGAGGCATAGGCCATTTGCCAAAGACCAAATCCGACATTGCATCGACCTCGGACGCCATAGAGATATTCGTCACGCTTGAAGACATTCTCGTCATTCGAGTTGTCCAAAGCTTGCATTTCGAATGGAAGGCGCTCTTGGTAAATAAAAGGACGCACATCCCGGCTAAGGTCCAGCAAAAACCAAGCTGGGCTGGAACCCGCCTGAAAGTTCGATGCGGAAGTTTCAACTTCATCAATTCTGATCGGATGGTCAGTGTCGAAGAAATACTGACCATCATAGCATTTGTCGGTAAAACCAGCCTCGATTAATTCAGCGAGCAATTTATCTGGATGCTCGGCGGTATTTCGGCCCATATGTTTGAATAGCGGCGCGAGCACACCGATCTTATCATCTTCCATATCGGTGCGCTTTACCGAAATCGTGCTTTCAAACTCACGGTTTTTGATTTTGAAGCCATGTAATTCGAGACTTCTGATAACTCGGTCGCCAAGCCATTCGCGTATTTCTGGCAATTGGCCAAGCCAACCATAGACTTCCTCTGAACCTGACGATTTGGTCTGCATCACGATATCTTGATACACCGTTTTCGCAGCGGCAAAGCCATTATTAAAAACCGCGTTAAAACCAGTGTTTGCGGCTTGAAGAGTTGCGTTAGAAAGTTTCATGGTTGGAGTTACCTTTTTTTGATTTTCGATTGGTGGTTTCGGGCTTGACGTTGGCCGCAATTTCGCCAGTTTGTTTGAGGGATTTGATAACCCGCGAAACATTCCGGCGCGAACAGGAAGCCAACTTTGCAATTAGATTTTGCCCAGTCCCAGCCAAATAGAGCATTTTGATAAGCTGCCTTCTCTGGCTTGCGGCATTTTCCCGAAGCATTGGAAACTCAACACTCCCCCCACCCAAATATTTGCTGATGGATTTGGCGTTCTCAAATCCGAACAGACCAACTAACCTGCATTCGGTGGTGATGTGGTCTGGCATGGGAATATAGACCTGCTGACCTTGCAATTCTGCAAAGACAGTATCCGCAAGTTCATCGCCGCAGCAAAGGCGGATAACATCAACCGGCGCGTCTGAAATATCCTGTAGGTCGTCGAAATCCATTTCACTCAAATATCAGGAATAGTTCCCGACACAGTCGGGAACATGTTCCCGAACCGAGCGAATGTTGAAAATATTGTTCGATTTTGTCGTAGCCCGGATCACAATAGGTCAACACAACAGTGAATGCTGCCTCAGAGCGTTTTAAGAGGGTCTAAGAGGTGGGGCACCGTTGATTTAGGTGTCACAGGCGCCTTGCTCTTCTAAACGCGCCTTCCAGCCCTTTAATCCGGCAATCACTTTTGGCGCTGTCTTGTCGTCTAGGAATCGCAATGCCGAAACTCCGAAACGAGATATCCATTTATTTAGCGATGCCTCGCTTCCACCCTCCGAAACTTCATCCCATAATTCACGGATGAGATTAACCTGTCCTGCGGTTGCCATCCCGATCCGGTCATTAGAACTGAAACTGGCTTTGCGCTTATCACTGACAAAGCCGAGCGAACGAAAATGGTCCATGAGGCGATCAAAGCCGGTGTCGTCCATTTGTGTGGAACTTTCGACACCGGCATACTCACGAAGCGCAGCCCGATATTGGTCGTCAGGCAAACCAAGCTTACGCTTGGCGACCTGAACGAGCTGGATGCGCTTCTTCCAGTTCATGGCTTGCCTCTTCCCGTGCCTTGACCCCGCTTTTCAATTTTGGCGATGCGGTTTTCGATAAAAGTCGTCTGTTGTTTCGGTTCGACCGCAACTTCCGATTTCTCATCTTGGTTGAGCGAAAATAGCGAAGTTTCTAGCGCCGCAAGTTGCTCCTCTGCACTGAGGTTCTCAACTTTCACGAGTTCGGCAAGCATCGTGATCTGAAATGACAATTCGCTCTCGTCCGTATCGGCCAACTGAATTATGGAATTGATTGCTGTTCTCACTTGCATCAAATGGGATTGCGCTTGGGCAATCTCGCCTGCCGTCTTTTGCGGGTCGGGTCGCACTGCACGCGCGGAAGGTTCGGCTTTAGCCTCTTGCGATTTACGTATTTCTTCTCGAAGATCTGACAAACCTTTGAACGCGTCGCTCGTCAATTTCCAACTGACTAGAGCCTTGTCACTAATCGCTTGGCTCAATGCTGCTTTTTGCTCTTCCGACAGGTCTCGTTCCATTATGAAAAGATGACATAGCTCGGAAAGTGATTGTACGTCTGAAACAGACATTTGCAGCTCGTTTAGAGTATTCCAAAGCCCATCAAAGTTATCAGTGGCCGGAAAATTCTGTTTATCATTCAACATTCTTATACCTTTCTTGCCGATTATGAATTGATCGTATCTTTCACGATTTCGGCGGTAACCGGCGCACCGTCCGCATAGAGTTGACATTTCCGGATAGTGTGGTTCACTTGCCGCAAATCTCGTTTCACACGGGACTGTGAGAAGAAATCAACTATCGCCGCGATAGCGGATTTGTCCGATATCCCGCGTGCCTGGATAACCATGGCGAGGTCGGCATTTGACAGATTGGCATATCCGGCTTTTACGAATGCCTGGTCAAATGTTCGCGATACATGGACGCGCTTTGCTCCTGAATTTGAAGGACGTTGGTTGGCTAGTGCATTTGCATCACCACCGCTTTCCTCCAGCCGCTGAATATAGCGCTGCAAGGTGCGAACGGTCGTCCGATATTTTTTGGCTGCACGCTCCAGCTCATGTTTGCGTTCCGGCGAGCGTGGCGGATAATCGAGCGCCTCATCAATCATTTCCAGGCGCCGCTGGATAATCTCGCCTTGGTCCGATGCCGGGACTGGGCGCGTATATTCGACCAATTCAGTCGATTGTGAGGGGGCGATAAGAAGCTTCTGATAGGCCCATGGGAGACTGCTAAGAAGCACTTCATATTGCTTTCCAGAAACTCCGCCTCGGCCAACTGTGGTTCGAACTATGAGGTTCGCGCCGTTCCAAGTTTTTCCGGCCAGAGCCTTTCTCAATATTCGGTTTGCGGATTGCCGTGTATATCCAACTAAGTCCGCGAACTCCGCACTCGAAAGCCAGTGTTTTGCTGATTGCATTACGAAGCAACCAAACGAAATTCTAATCGCATCTTGGCGCTTTCGGGTATTGAATTACGTCGACGCCATTGGGAGATTGTAGATTGTTTTTTACCAAGAAACTTAGCTAGTTCTTTGTCGGTTTCGCATCTGGCTTTCCGCTTCATGTCAATGATCTGAGCATCAACATGATTTGTATCAGAGTTGCTTTTTACCATGTCGCCATCCTAAAGAGATTACTAAACATGACGGGTGATGACATGAATAACATTAATTTGCAATCTTTAATGTCGCTTATGGTGCCCGCGAAAGATGAAAGTGTTTCGATGTTTATCGCAACCGTCGCTAAAGCACTATCTTCAGCAAAAGACAGGGTTGTCGCCGATACTATGGGGGTTACTCCAGCAACTATTGCAAATTGGAAGCGTCGCAATAGCATCCCTGAAGAAAATCAGGAGTGGTTCAAAACCACGCTAGTCGAGAAAATCGTAAGTTATAATAGGACTTGGCCACGAACAGAACTAGAAGCTCGAATTGCTTTCCTAAGGCTCTTGGAACGGACTAACGGAGATCCATACGACATTGGAGAAAAGGGAGCGCTGGCAGTAGCTAACTCGATGCCGGGCTTGCTATCATTGTCCCAGTTTTTGATTGATCGAATGTATTCAGTTTGTGCCGATGAGGCAGAAATAACGACCGAAGCAATTTGCGATTTGTTGATCCCATCCATGTTCATAGCTCGCAATGCAGACCATATCCGTGTGTTTAGGCACTGAGGTTCCCAAAAAGTTCCCAAAGCGACAAATTGTAAAAACTCCGTCGCAGTTTTCACGGCTTTTTGATTGGGAACCCATCTCTCTTGCATGAGAACTATTGCGGCAACTTTTTATTGCAGATTTCTGCTATTTTCGCCCATTGTAACGACAAATCCTAATGGAACGCCGACGACAAATCGTAAAAGCGCTTCCACCGTTGTAAATATTGGAAAAAGCCAAACTTCTGCCTTGCCTGCATAACTGTATTATGGCAGTGATGCAGTATGAATATTGCAACAAAACCCGTCTATCTGAAATTGCGAGACATTATTTCCGAATCGATTCTGGATGGCATATATCGCGAAGGCGACATGCTGCCTTCGGTCCGTGTTTTTGCGGCTGATCAGGGCGCCAATCCCCTGACCGTGGCAAAAGCCTATCAGGGCTTTCAGGAGGATGGACTGGTCACGGTGAAGCGCGGCGTCGGCATGTTCGTTGCAACGGGCGCGAGAGATCGCCTGCGCCGGTCGCAGCGGGAAGATTTCATCAAGAATGTCTGGCCCCCGATAGAACGACAGATGAAGCGGCTGGATTTGTCGATCGATGATCTGCTGAAAAGCGAAGCCTGACGGACTTCAGCTTGTGACCTTGCTCCGGCTTGCCCCAAGGCTAGCGCGGGCGCGTTTCAGACTTTGCCGATAGGCGGGATTCTCAGGCATGATCGCAACCGCTTTTTCGAGTAGCGCTATCGCATCTTGTGCGCGCTTGCCATCCGCCATCAAGGCCAGCCCATATAAATGCGACACCACCGGGCTCGATGGTTGCACGCGATAGGCGGCCCTTCCTGCGCTGATGGCTTTTTCTGTCTGCCCCATGCCGGTATAGGCCTGTGTCAAACCGGCCAGGATCAGTGCATCATTCTCGCCAATCCGCTGACGCAGTTTTTCAAGCAGACGGGCCGCAACCGACCAGTTCCCGGTCTCGAGATGCGCATAAGCCATCCAGCGAAGCCCGGCGATATTGCTCGGATTATAGTTGAGATACTGGGCCAGAACCTCGGCTGACTGCTGCATCGATCCACGGGACCGCAATACTTCGATCAGACGCAACATGACCGGCTCGGAAAACCGGATGCTGCGGGCTTTTTCCAACGCATCCAGCGCCTCGTCAAAATCGCCCATCGCGTTAGCAACATCGGCCACCAACAGATGCGCGGCGCTCGCGCCCGGATTATCCAGTTGCAGCCGCTTTGCTTCGGTGAAGGCAGCAGCATAATCTCCCGCGTTGTAGAGCGCCCGAATATAGGGAACCACCGCTCGTGCATCATTCGCATTTCGCCGTGCTTCGGCAGACAATACAGCAAGCGGTGTTTCTCCGGCAATCGCGGCTGCCTGGCCGGTATCATGGACGGCGGCACGGTTCATAACGCCTGCTGCCTGCTCCCGCTCATCAATCGCCTCAAGCGCACGACCGGTCAGCCACAGGGTGTAAGGGTCGGCTCCGCTGCGATTGACTTGCGGTTTCAGCACTTCCACGGCATCAAATGCACTTCCGGCAAGATAGAGCGAACGCGCCAGCAGATTTTGCGCCTGCCGATTATCAGGCTGGACGGATAACAGTCGCCGAAACTTGTCCGCCGCAGCGTTATAATTGCCTTCGCCATGTTCGATAATGCCCTGCACCAGCAATACAGCCGGAACATTGTCAATCCTGCCTTCGGTTTGAAGCATCAATCTTCTTGCCAGGCCATATTGCCCCGCTCGCGCTGCCAGCACCGCCTGCATAAAAAACGCACGGGGGTTACGGCCATCCAGGGCGATGATTTTCCGGGCGACCGTGAGCATTTTCGTCATCCGTCCCATATCGCCCAGCGTCGCGGCATATTCCGTCAACAATGGTACATCATTGGGATCAATCTCCAGTGCACGCTCGAACCAGGGCAGCGCAGCGCCCAGGCCGAATTGGAAACGCAGCAGTTCGCCGCGATATTGCAGCGCGCGCAGATTGTCCGGGTCCAGCTTGACAGCCTTGTCGACCGCGTTTGTTGCGCCCGCCTGATCCCCTGCATCGGCTCGGAAACGGGCGATGTCGACCCACAGGTCCGGATTGCGCGGATCGAGTTGCATCGCCCGGTTGAAAGACTGGCCGGCGAGCTGTTCATCGCCCATTTGCAGGGCAACCCTGCCCATGATACGCGCTGCATAGCCTTGATGCTGTGCCGGGATATCGTCCGCCAGCAATTGATCACGCGCCTTTTGTGCCTTGCCCTGCAACGACAAGGCATGGCCATAGAGATGCCGTACCGCCGCCGGATCAAGACCTATATCCACCGCATGGTCGAGCTCCGCCTCTGCGCCAATTCCGTCGTGGAGGTCGAGCAAGACTTCTGCTTGCGCCACCCGCGCATCAATCCATTCCGGATCGGCCTTGATCGCATTCATCAGTTCGATCCGGGCGGATCTCACATCATGGTTAGCCCGAAATTTCTCGGCATTTGCAAAGGCCTCCCGCGCATCACTATTGCCTTCGCTGGCAGCATAAATTGCCGTCGGAACGCCAATCACACCGAGCCCAAGCCCAGCCGCGAGAATGACCGGCTTGCTGCGAACACGCAATTTCTGGACGAAGCGCAACACCATGGCTCAACTGACCTGTTGCAACTTATATTGCTTCAGCAGGTCATACAGCGTCGGGCGGCTGATCCCGAGCAATTTCGCCGCATTGGAAATATTGCCGCTGGTCTGCGAAATCGCCCGCAGGATTGCCGAACGGTCGGCGGCCTCACGCGCAGCTTTCAGGTTGAGCAAATCAGTGGCGGCATTTTCATCCACATCGAGATCCAGATCCTTTGCGCCAATCATCTTGCCATCGGCCATGATCACGGCGCGTTTGATCCGGTTTTCCAGTTCTCGGACATTGCCGGGCCAGTGCCAGGCTTCGAGCGCCGCAAGCGCATCCGGGGCGAGCCCCTTCACCGCCGGATTGATCTCTGCAGCATATTTCTTCTGAAAATGCCGGGCGAGAAGACTGGCATCACCCGAACGACCGGACAGCGGCGGAATCTTGATCACGATTTCCGCCAGGCGATAGTAAAGATCTTCACGGAACGAATTGTCCTTGATCATATTTTCCAGATTCTGGTGGGTCGCACATACGATCCGTGTGTCGACGGCAATTGCCTTGCGCCCACCGATCCTCTCGATCACCCGTTCCTGCAAAAAGCGCAGCAGCTTTACCTGCAGTGGCAGGGGAATATCGCCGACTTCATCGAGGAATAGCGTCCCGCCATCGGCTTGCTCGATTTTTCCTTCGGTAGTCTTGATCGCGCCGGTAAAGGCTCCTTTTTCATGTCCGAACAATTCGGACTCGAGCAGATTTTCCGGAATCGCCGCGCAGTTTATTGCGACAAAGGCCTTCTCGCTGCGGTCGCTCGACTCATGCAGGCCTTTGGCGAGCAATTCCTTGCCAGTCCCGCTTGCTCCCAGCAGCATTACCGATGCATTGGTGTTCGCCACCCGCTCAATCATCTGTGCTATTTTCAGCATTTCGGGAGCACCGGTAATAATCTGGCCGAGAATATGGCCCTCGCCGTTGCTCCGCGCTGCAAGACTGGCATTTTCCTGCTCCAGTTTACGCACATGAAAGGCGCGCCGGACAATCAGGCCGAGCTCATCAATATCAACCGGCTTTTGGTAAAAGTCCCAGGCACCGCCGGAAATTGCACGCAAGGCACTCGCTTTTTCGCCATGACCCGAAGCAACGATGACCTTGGTATCCGGCTTCAGGCTCAATATGGCATCCATCGTCGCAAAACCTTCGGTCGTACCATCGGGGTCTGGTGGCAATCCAAGATCAAGCGTCACCACATCCGGCTCTTCCGCTCGCAGCATTTCGATCGCCGATTCCCGGTCGCCCGCAACAACGACGTCAAAGTCATCATAGGCCCATTTGAGCTGTTTTTGCAGACCCGGGTCATCTTCAACAATCAGCAGCTTCTCTTTTTTTGGTTGATCCTTGTGCGGCATCATGCGGCCCTTTCGTCTACTGAAGTTTCGTCCGACAATCGCTTGGCGAGCGGCAGGATTAGCGTGAACCGGCTTCCGCTACCTTCCTTGCTCTCAACCTCCAGACGACCGTTCATCGCCCGGGCAAGCTCCCTGGCTTCATAGGCACCAATGCCGAACCCGCCTTTTTTGCTCGAGGCAAATGGTTTGAAAAGCTGGCTGCGGATAAACTCGCTTGACATGCCCGTACCCTGATCCCGCACCTCGATCGCAACGCTGAGATCGCGGCGACGCGCATTGATGAATATCGGCTCGCCTTCCGGGCTGGCATCGATGGCATTTTGTATCAGATGACCCAGAATTTGGTCCACCCGGACCGGATCCGCCATAACCGTCAAATCGTCGATCCGGGTTGTTTCCATATTGTGCAATATACGCTTTTTCTCGATGATTGACTGAACCAGATCTCGCACCTTCACCGGTTTCGGCTGTTCCTGCTTCGCACTGTTATGCTGCGACAATCGTTCCAGCAGACCATTCATTTTATTGGCAGAATCCTGCAACGTTTCGATCATGTCCGCTCTGAATTCCGGATTGTCGGCATGGCGCTTGGCATTTCGCGCCAGCAGGCTCAATTGGCTGACAAGATTTTTAATGTCATGCATTACGAACGCCATCCGGCGGTTAAACTCGTCAAATCGTTGCGCTTCGGAAAGCGATTCCTGACTGCGCGCTTCGGCGAGATAGCTGGCAACCTGACGCCCGACCACGCGCAGCATATCCAGATCTTCCCAGTCGAGCGTGCGGTTGACCCGGGGCCGCGCCAATAGCATCAATCCGATGAACCGGTCGAAATGGACCAGCGGAACCGCCACCCACGTCTGCTCTTCGCTGGTCATCCAGTTCGGTATCGCAGCCGCGTCGCATTTGTCGTCCAGATCGGCGCGCAAGGCATCAAATTCGACAATATGGCTGGTATGTTCAAAAAATGCGATGGTGCGGGAGGTACAGGCGCGCGCGGGCACCCGAATCGACGACCAGTTCCAACGCGCCTGCAACACCAAATGGCCGGAATCGTCCGGCATCAGCAAAATGCCTCCCGGTGAATCGGTGATATCGGCTATCGCCTTTATCACACGTTCGTGAAACGGGGCACTATCCACACCGGGGCGCCCGATCGTATCGGTAAAGCGTATCCATTCCGTACGATAATCATAGCGGTGCTGGAAAAAATTCTTCGCCAGCTTGACCTTCAACCATGCCCGGAATCGTCCCGAGGGAAGCAGGAGCAGAGCGCCGATTGATGTGCCGAACAAAAAGCTGATCTGTGCCAGGCGCGCATAGTCGCCGCCTATGATTTGCAATGCCGTCGCAATCACGACCATCATCATTAGATAACTGCCGATCGCCACCAGTGACAGCGAACGGAACGCCACACTGCGGGAAAGCTTCAGATTCCATTCGGTATTGCGAACCGATGCCAAAGCCAGGATCGGTGCAATAATCGCCATCATCGGACCGCGCATGGCAAGCAATTCCGTCGATGACTGCTGGGTCAGATAGGTGATCGTGAAGAGGTTGAGATCATAGGTCCAGATCGCCGCGAGAGACGCCATCGGCAAGCGAATACCCCACCGCGTCTCGGGCGCGGAAATCGAATATAGATTGTGAACCAGCACAAGTCCGCCGACCGCAAAAATCATGCGCAGGACCAGCGACGTATATAATGTCACACCCTCTAGACGGGGGCTTCCGGCAAATACCGGTAGCAAGGAGTCGACGATCATCTGGCCCAGCAACACGAATGACAGGGCGAGATAAATGCTGTTGACCGTTTTTGGTTCATCCCGCCCTTCGCCGGCACGCAAGAGAGAAAACATGAAGGCCAGCCAGCCAAAATTGCGCAGGGTTTCAGCAAAATAGGCGATGGGTGACATCCCACCCTCGACCGCGACAGACAGAGCCCAGAAGCTGGTCAGCAATATCGCAATGACCAGACATATCTGCTTTTCGTTACGCTCTACCTTGCGCTGAAATTGCCAGATGGCCAACGCACCAAATAACATGGCGGCGATACCGTGCCCGAACGTGCTGATATGGCCGAGGACAATCTCCATCTCAGCGCGCGCCTTCGGGCCAGAGGACGACGCGAATAGTATGGAGAATGATCAGCAGATCCAGAAACGGCGTGTAATTTTTGGCGTAGTAGAGATCATATTCCAGCTTGTGCCGGGCATCCTCTATCGACGCACCATAGGGATAGTTGATCTGTGCCCAGCCCGTAATGCCCGGCTTGACGATGTGCCGTTCGGCATAAAAGGGCATCTTGGTTTGCAGATCGTCGACAAACTGCGGCCGCTCAGGGCGCGGTCCGACGAAACTCATCTCGCCTTTCAGTACGCTCCACGCTTGCGGCAGTTCGTCGATACGCACTTTGCGCATGAAGCTGCCGATGCGGGTAATCCGCGGATCATTCTCGGATGCCCAGATCGCCTTGCCACCGGCCTCGGCGTCCGCGCGCATGGAGCGGAGTTTGAGGATGTTGAACTTCTGGCCATAAAGACCGACGCGTTCCTGTTTGAAAAAGGCCCCGCCGCGGCTCTCCAACTTAATCAGCAGGGCAAAGAGCAAAATCACCGGTCCGGTCAGAAGCAGCAACAGAAAACTCAGAAAGATATCAAATCCCCGCTTGAATGCGGTGGATAGGCGGCGGCCCGATGAAAAACCGTCGGAGAAGATAAACCAGCTGGGGTTGACGCTGTCCAAATCGACGCGCCCGGTTTCCCGTTCGAGAAAACTCGACATGTCGTTGACATGGACACCGGTCGTCTTGATCGTCAGCAAATCCGCAACCGGCAACGAATTACGCCGTTCCTCCAGCGCAAGAACCACCTCGCTGACTTCAAGATCGGTCACATGCTGCGGCAAATTGGCGATATCCTGCCGACGCACCGCGCCATCAATTCTGGCAGGACCTTCGTTCATGTCGACATAGCCTGCAACGACAAAACCACTTTCCGGTCGCTTTGCCAGAGCAGAGATACGGCTTGCTCGCGGCCCTGCGCCGAGAATGAGCAAACGGCGCTTGAAGCTGTCGCTGTCGAACATAACACCAAGCACAATGCGGATCAGCATCAAAAACAGGATGGCCAATCCCATGGCGTAAAGGGAATTGGAGCGCCAGAGCGTGAAGCCAGGCATTGCAAATGCCAGCAATGAAAGAAATATCACACCCAGTGAAATCGCAACCAATATCCGGGCAGCGGCGAAACGGAGCGACTGCAGAGCTTCCGTGCCATAGACACCAACCGCAATCAGCGCGAGCTGGAGCGCAATAGCAAAACTGAAAATCGGTCCTGGGCGGTCAGAGAGCGAGCCGACCGCCATGTCGATTTGAAGCGCACGAAAGATCCAACCGGTTTCTGCCGCCACCAACAGCAGCAAGAAATCAATCAGACCCAGAAAAAGTACCGGATAGGGGATGTAATGTTTGAACAATCGGATCATATTCCGCGCGATCTTTCCTTGGCTGATATTGCCAATAAGGAAAATTCGTTATCTGTCGGTAAATTTTACAGACGAAATCACGATAAATCGCCCGGATTCGTAAAAATTGTTCAATATGCCGACAGTTTTTTATCAGGATAGTGCCGGCTTCACGCTCCGGCCTAGTCGTTGACGAAGTCAAATGGAGTCAATCCACGCTCACGTTCATCAAATTTGAGCGGACGGCTTCGCGGCGGTGCCGAACGCTGGGAACATTGCAGGCGGGTACAGGCTGGACAGCCCAAACCAATCGGCACTGCTTGCTCGATGCTGAGATCTTTGCCACGGGCATAATGCAGCACCGAAGCAACATCCGCAGATACTCCCAGCCCGATGGCAAAAGCTGGTGTAAACCCGCCCGTACCAGCCCCGATCCCCTGTACCGCCCGGGACAGGGTGAACCATGTCGAACCATCTTCCAGAGCGACCAATTGCGACCGGATTTCAGCAGGCTGCTCAAAAACACGGTGAATATCCCAGAGCGGACAGCGATGAGCGCTTTCGACCAGCGGGGCCTTGCTGGCTCCGGCATAACGTTTGGAAATCATACCGGACCGATCAATACGAACCATGAAGAAGGGAAGCCCGCGCGATCCCACCCTCTGCAACGTCGTCAGACGATGGGCGACCTGTTCAAAGCCGGCTCCGAACCGCCGCTGCAGCAGCTGGATGCGATACCCCGTTTGCTCGCATGCCTTGAGGAAACGTTCATAGGGCATCATCAGGGCAGCGGCAAAATAGCTCGACAGATGGCGGCGGAACAACTTCTCGGCGGCGCGATCGGTAAAATTCCCCCCTGCCGCAAGCGCGTCAATTTCGCCCTTGGCCTCGATCTGCCCCAGCAGCAACGCGGCCTGAAACGTTCGGGAAGCCGGGTCGAGCATTTCCGACAGCTGTAGTTGCCGCGCGTGCAGATCCAGCCGGCGCAGCTTGTCCGACAGAACGGTTTCCGGAAGAATCCGGATGATCAGCTGATGTTTTACGCGAAGCCGTTCAGCAATCGCACCATAGAGATCGCCGGTACCCAAGCGCAGTTCGTCCGCGAGCTCCTCCGCCATCCTGTCAAGATCGGCAAAATGATTGCGCCAGCGTTCAATCTCACGGCGGACCGTCTGAATGGGATCGGGCGCGGCGCTAACACCGGTCTCTCCCGCCGACTTGCGGTTGTCAAACAGACGTACAAAAGCCTCCGCGCTATTGGGGGATGCTATCAACCATTCCTCCAGTTCGGTGCGATCAATGGACAGGTCTTCAAATAACGGATCGGCCAGTCTCTGCCGGATAGCGTCGATGCCGCCCCCGGGCTCCGCCGCGATCAACTGCCGGGGATCGAAATCGAACCGTTCCGCCAGCAGCAACATCAGACGGGCACTCAACGGCCTTTGGTTGCGCTCGATAAGATTGAGATAGCTGGGCGATATATCCAGTGCCTGAGCCAAAGCGACCTGCGTCATCGCAGCGCTGCGGCGCAGCCGCTTGATCGCCGCTCCTGCAAAAAGTTTGGGATTGCTCATCCCGTCTTTATGTAAATTTATTTACAATATTTCAAGATTAAATGCATATCCGCCCATCGTTTACAGCGACGAAGCGGGTCAAATCCCGGAGACGGATTGCAAGACCGGCGTTTGAACGTCGATTGCCCCGGGTAAATGTTTGTTAACTGCAAAAGACTATTTGCGGAGAGGAACTATCACGGAAATCGGTGCTCTCGCATGTTAAAAGAATCCATTCTGTTCGTCGCTTCTACCGGGTTGCTGATATATTTTGTCACTCCATCGAGCGAGCCTTCCAAACCGGAAACAGTCAAGGAAGAGATTCAGAAGGCAGCCACGCCCACCACCCAGCCAGCTGATAATGCATGGGATTATGACGACGCCGAGGAAGGCGAAGAGTCTTTTACCTTTGGCGAACCGACCATGGATTTGGACACGGATTATGATGACGGCGACGACAACGCGGCAATCGACGAGGATGATGCCTCCGCGCGCTCGACACGTTCAGAAGAATCGACTTCGCGGACACAATCAGCCGACCGTAGCAATCGCTCATCATTCGCCAATAGTCCGGCGTCCAGCGAACTTGGCAGTGTCGATAATCCGATCGTACTAAAATCCAGAAACCCGTCTGATCCGGCTGACGACTAGTCGAGGTCCCGCGTCATATCGCGACGACATTCATCACTGATAATAGCGGCATGGCCGTAGTTGGGGTGGTCGATCTGGACCATCACCTGCCCTTCCATGCTTTTCCATTTTTTTACCTGCTCGGCGGTCAGTGGGAAATGGACAAATTGAACGGCGCTGGCCTTGCCGTCCGCACGCGTCCGGTCGATATCCTGTTCGGGTTCCGCCGTCACCTTTTCGTCGCCGATCAGGATGTGAATATGCTGATCGACGCCACCTAAAGTTTTGAGGAATGCCGTGCGGCGCTCCTCCTCGTCAATTTCAAACATCAACGTACCGGTGAATTCCGATCCGTTCGGAACCATCGGATTATAGGCCGCCAGTTCATCAACCAACTGCTCGTCCCCGCCCTTTTCGATCCGGAGCATCTCCTGAATTTGCAGCCACATGCTCTCCCAGCTTTCAAACTGGATCGTCGCATAAGGACCGATTGCAATGCGCCGGAATTTCTTGCGCAGAATAGATTCCTGCCGCTTTTCCTTGCGAATCGATTCGTAATTTTCGAGCGAGATAATATCGTCTTTGGTTATTTCATGCGTATCGCGGGGCATATCTAGTCCTTGAATGTTCTACATCCGGCCTGTCCACATTGGGCGGACCAGGTTCGGGGTTTAAAAACCGTAAGCCTTGGCAAGCAATTCAATCGGATGGCCGATCCGCTCCGGTACCTTCGCCTGCCCGCCGCTTTCCATGATCTGCTTGAGATGTGGTCCGGCGAGCGGACATTCGCTGACCATATAATCGGGATCGCCCTTTGCGACCGCGCGTGCGGCCGGGCGGCCAACCTTGACGGCCTTGTCGAAATTCTCCCTGAAAATTCCCCATTTCCCGCCGTGACCAGAGCAACGCTCGGCGATCGACGGCTTGGCTTCCGGTATCAACTTGAGCATCTGCATTGCTTTCGGCCCCATATTCTGGGCGCGGCTGTGGCAGGCAAAATGGATGCCGATTTTCGCGTCCATCGGTTCGATCGGGACGAGCCCTTTGTCTGCCGCGATCTCGACAACATATTCGCTAAGATCGCGCGTCGCCGCAGCCAGTTTCTTTACCGCTTCATTGTCCGGCAATATCAAAGGCCATTCGAATTTCATCATCAGCGCGCAACTGGGTGTCAGTGCAACGATGTCATAGCCTTCATCGATAATCGGTTCGAAAAAGGCAGCCACTTCTTCCGCGGAGGACGCCACCGCAGGCAAGTCCCCATTTTCCAGCTTTGGCATACCGCAACAGGCGGGATATTCGACCCGGGTCTGCACACCATTATGCGAAAGCACATCCAGCGCAGCCTTGCCGGCAGTCTGATCGTTGAAATTGCCATAGCAGGTCGCGTAAATGGCGGCCTTGCGTCCGAATGCCGGCGCGTCCGCATTGGCGGCAGGGCCATGACCGACATATTGATAGGTAAGCGGTACGTCCTCGAATTTGGGGAGGTGCGCGCGCTTGTCTATGCCCGCAACGCTTTGCAACATGCCGCGGGTCAATCCGTTCTTCTGATCGGTTGCCCAATTGGCAATTTCGGAAAACGTCCCGGCCAGCTTGGCGTTGCGATCAATTTCGGCGAGCTGCTTGTCGGCAAGGCCGGTTTTACCCTTGCGGTTCTCGACCGCCCTATGGCGCAGCATCAGATGGGGAAAATCGAGATCGAATTCATGCGGCGGCACATAAGGGCATTTGACCATGAAACACATGTCGCAGAGCGTGCAGGCATCGACAACATTCTTGATATCGCCAGTGCTGAGGTCGTCAACTTCCTCATTCGGACTTTCGTCGATCAGGTCGAACAGTTGCGGAAAACTGTCGCAGAGATTGAAACAGCGGCGGCACCCGTGGCAGATGTCGAAGACGCGGCGCAATTCCTGATCGAGCGCTTCCTCATCATAAAAGGATTCCTCCTGCCACGGGATTGGGTGCCGCATTGGTGCGCCCAGGCTGCCTTCAGTCATGATATATTTCCTGTCGCCACGAAGGCGGAAACTTGCAGATTATAAGATCGTGCCGCCGCCCTTTGGAAGAGGGGATATCGCGGCGGCACAATCCTTGGGATGGAGCGCTTAGGCGTCCATCGATTCCAGTGTTTTCTGGAATTTACCAGCATGGCTCTTTTCCGCTTTTGCAAGCGTTTCGAACCAGTCGGCAATTTCGTCAAAGCCTTCTTCGCGAGCCGACTTCGCCATGCCCGGATACATATCGGTATATTCGTGGGTTTCACCCGCGATAGCCGATTTCAGATTGTCTGAAGTGGCGCCAATTGGTTCGCCGGTTGCCGGATCGCCAACTTCTTCCAAAAATTCGAGATGGCCATGCGCATGACCAGTTTCACCTTCTGCAGTCGACCGGAAAACCGCGGCAACGTCGTTATAGCCTTCGATGTCAGCTTTCTGGGCGAAATAAAGATACCGGCGGTTGGCCTGACTTTCTCCGGCGAAGGCGTCTTTCAAATTCTGTTCGGTTTTGCTTCCTGCAAGTCCCATGATCTACTCCTATTGGTTTGGTTGAATTATCTACCGAGTCTGAAAAATCGGATTGGCAAGTTATTACGCCCGCGCGCGCGCGCACTCCATCGAATTTTTTGATCTTTGGTAATCGAAAAAATCAATCTATGTATTGCGACTTATTCGCAATAACGATTGAACGTCAAGGACAGCGCTTTAACTGATAGACCTCGGGTTCGACGGTAAAATCAAAACGGGTTTGATCGATCACGGTTACCGGGCCGTCCATACGGAACCGTCCGCCCAGTTCACCGGTTTCCTCATCGATCGCAAGATCATCAAGTCTGAGAACCAGCTTTCCATCCTGCCAGTTCCAGCTACCCGCCAGATTCTCGGACAGAAAATTCCCGCCAGTCATCAGGGTCCAGTTGGTCGGTGCCCCGCAAGTTTCATCCGTAAAGGCCCAGCGTCCATTAAAATATTCCGGCGCGATTTGGCCTGATTGTTGCGCGGCGAGCGATGCACCCGAAAATGCCAAAGGCACGAACAGGATGTGCCGCCAGCCCATCTATTTCTTCATGATCTGCAAGGTCGCGGCGGTCATGGCCTCGGCGCCGGTCGCAATTACTTTTTCTGCGTCGGGAGCCCAGAAGGAACTGTGCAGCGATGGCAGCTTTGTGCCTTCGGCGAGCGAAGCCTGATATTCCGCCATAGGCACACCACCAACCCAGAAGATCATACTTTTGATATTCTCGTCAGCGCGACCATAGCGGCCGAAATCCTCACCGCCCATGACCGGTTTGGACTGCACAACGCGGTCCTTGCCGAAGCGGGTTTCGAAAATCCTGGCCATTTCGACCGAAAACTCTGGGCTGTTATAGGTTGCCGGCGTGAATTCTGTTTCGCGCAGGGTTACAACCGGCATCCGGTCCTCGGGCACGCCGGCGGCAATCGCCTCGCCCCGCGCAATTCTCTTGATCCCGTCGAGCAGCTTGGCCCGCGTATCGTCGCCATAACTGCGCACGGTGAGCAGCAACAGCGCATCGTCCGATATGACATTATGTTTCGAACCGGCCTGGAAACTGCCGACGGTTACTACCGCTGGATCCTGCGGATCTATTTCACGGCTGACCAGAGTCTGCAGCGAACCGACGATGCGGCTGGCCAGAACGACCGGATCCTTGGTCGTATGCGGATAGGCGCCATGACCGCCAACGCCCTTCACCTCAATATCGACGCTGTCGACGTTGGCCAGAGCAAAGCCCGGCGCATAGCCGATATATCCCGCTGGCACGCCGGCGGCGTCATGGAAGGCCATCGCATAATCGGGCTTGGGGAAACGGGTATAAAGTCCGTCCTCCAGCATGGCGAGAGCGCCCTCGCCCGTTTCCTCAGCGGGCTGAAGGATCATAACCAATGTTCCGGCCCATTCATCCTTGCGGACCGTCAGTTGCCGCGCGGTCGCGACCCAGCCGGTCATATGCGTATCATGACCGCAGGCGTGCATCACGAACGTATCATTGCCCTGGCGCGTTTTGGCCTGCACCCTTGAGGCATAGGGAAGTCCGGTTTTTTCTTCCAGCGGCAAGCCGTCCATGTCGGCACGGAGCAGCACGGTTGGTCCCTCGCCATTTTCCATAACCGCAACCACGCCGGTGCCGCCGACTTTTTCGGTGACCTTGAAACCAAGGCGCCGTGCTTCGGCAGCCAGTTTGGCTGCGGTACGGACTTCCTCCCCGCTCAGTTCCGGGTT
The DNA here is from genome assembly GCF_048267785.1 of Parasphingorhabdus sp. GTDB lineage: Bacteria > Pseudomonadota > Alphaproteobacteria > Sphingomonadales > Sphingomonadaceae > Parasphingorhabdus. The sequence continues at coordinate 295,112 of NZ_JBLWWU010000001.1, forward strand.
GCTATGAAGATCGCGGTAAATGTCCATCAGCGATGGCAGGTCAGCAGCGATAGCATCCTTTAAATCATCGGCCTGTGCAGGAGAAACCGCCAGTACAGAAGCCGCCGCCAGCAAACCCAAAATTGTAAATTTCCGCGTCATCATCATCCCCGTTCCTTGTTTATACCGACCTGACTAATCCGATCAGAGACACTTGTCAGGTCCAAAATTTCATTTCGCCGGCGTCAACTCCATCACGTCGACCTTGCTTTCATAGGCAGGGAACGGAAACAGCATCCGCCAATGGTTCGATCCGATGCGCTGGACGACCGCAGCCTGATCACGCTTCGCGGTCTTACCGTAGGGCACCAGACTATTCTCATAATGATAGATCAGGGTCCCAAGATATACTGAACGGTCCCCGGCCAATTTATCAATCCAGCCAATCGTACGTTGCGAGCCGGTCAACTTCGTAAAATGCTTGCGCCCATTCTGGTTCACGACGCGGCATTTAAACGGCGGATAAGCAATATAGGGAAGCCCGCCCTCCGCATCACCATCCAGTTTTGTGATCGAACAATTGTAGAGACCTTGCGGAATATCGCTACCAGCCAAGGCCGCATCTGTTTCAAAAAGGGGAGAGCGCGCAGCCAGTTGCGCGCCTTCTCCCGCCCCGATAACGCCGGCTCGTCCGATTTCCAGCGCCTGCTTCCATTGTTCCAGTCTTGCCATATCCGCAGCAGTGACCTGCTGAGGCCATTGGGGTTCTACCGGTGAATCCGCTGCCCCGGCAGCCAGCAACAAAAGCCCTGCGATCATTGCGCCGTCCAGCCACCGTCGATCGAGATATTCGCGCCGGTGATCGACCGCGCTTCATCCTTGCAAAGAAAAATCGCAAGCGCCGCGATCTGGTCAATCTGTACGAATTCCTTGGTCGGTTGCGGCGCCAGCAGGACGTCGTTGATCACCTGGTCACGGGTTAGTCCACGCACTTCCATGGTGTTTGGAATCTGTCCCTCGACCAGAGGCGTCCAGGTATAGCCCGGCGAAATCGTGTTGACCGTAATGCCATGGGTAGCAACTTCCAGCGCAACCGTCTTGCCAAACCCGTCGAGCCCGTGCTTGGCGGCATTATAGGCTGACTTATAGGGGCTTGCGACCTTGCTGTGCATTGATCCGGTGTTGATGATCCGGCCCCATCCCTTTTCCTTCATCCCGGGCACCACCGCCTTGGTGGCATGAAAAGCGCTGTTGAGGATGATATCCATCACCGCATTCCACTTGTCCTCGGGGAATTCATCGACCGGTGCGACAAACTGAATACCGGCGTTGTTGATCAAAATATCGACGGTGCCCAATTGTTCTGCACAATCGGTGCACATCTGCCTAATTTCTTCCGGCTTGGTCATGTCCGCACTGCTATAGACTGCCTTGGTTCCGCTCAGCGTTTCAAGTTCCTGGCGCAGCGATTCGATCTCGCCCGCGTCGCCGAAGCCGTTGATCATCACGGCGGCCCCTTCTGCCGCCAGCGCTTTCGCATAGCCGCCGCCGATGCCCGATGTTGAACCTGTAATCAGCGCGGTCTTACCCTTTAAAAACATGCCAGAATCTCCTTTCCGGCGACCATAAAACAGTCGGGCCGCACTGCATAGCTTTTGTAAAAGAAATCAGCGGCGCTTGCGCTTTTCCGTGAATCAGGCGAATTGGGACGGGACGAGGAGATAATCAATGCGCTTGGACGATCTGGACCCCAGCAAGAATGTTCGCGATCAGGGGCGCGGTGGCGGCCGCAGTTTTGGCGGTGGCGGTGGTGGCGGCCTCGGACTGCTCCTCAGCTTTCTGCCAATGTTACTCGGCCGGAAACTGGGTTGCGGCACGATATTGCTGATCGGCGGCGCAGCATTGGCGTTCCTGTATTTCAGTGGCGGTGGCTTGCAACTCGCCGATGGAACCGGCGCAGGCGGATTCCAGTCGGAAAGCTCCGGCGCCAATGTCGCCTGTGATACAGCAGAAGAGAGATTCGCCTGTCAGGTCCTTGCCTCGACCGAGCAGACCTGGTCCAAATTGTTTCAGGCGAATGGCCAAACCTACCGCCCGACCACCCTCACCTTTTACCAGCAGTCCGGACAATCGGGCTGCGGCGCGGCACAATCCGCGATGGGACCCTTTTACTGCCCGGCAGATCAGGGAGTCTATCTCGACACCAGTTTCTTCAACGAAATGGCGACCCGGCTGGGCGCCAAGGGCGATTTTGCGCAAGCCTATGTGATCGCGCATGAGGTCGGTCACCATATCCAGAATCTGACCGGTGTTGCCGATCAGGTGCGCAACGCGCAGCGCAGCGCCAGCAAGGCCGAAGGCAATGCGCTGCAGGTCCGGATGGAATTGCAGGCGGACTGCTATGCCGGCGTCTGGGCGGCGCAAAACGCCGACCGGATGGAACCCGGCGATGTCGAGGAAGGCCTGAACGCCGCCCATGCTATTGGTGATGATACTCTGATGCGCGGAGCCGGCCAGCAACCGGTCGAGAGCATGTTCACCCATGGGTCTTCCGAGCAACGCATGGCCTGGCTGCGCAAGGGCATGCAGACCGGGAATCCGTCGTCCTGCGATACGTTCGCGGCTGGTGCGGTATAGAAAACGGGCTCCGGCGATATCACACCAGAGCCCGTTAGATATTTAGGCCTTGGGTCGGCTGATCGATGCTGACCAGTCGAGCCGCCGGGTAACAAACATTACCCCGGCCAGTGCCACGAATATCAGCAGCGATCCGATAAGCAACGAATATGCCTCGAGGCTGAGCAGGATATAGATTGCGCCATAGAGTCCGGCGAGCAGTCCGCCGATGATCGAGGCCCGTCGCCAACTCGACAATACCGATGCCGAATAGGCGGTGATCAGCCCGATGGTCGCCACCGATGCCGCGATATAGGCCAAAGCAAAGCCAATGATCTCGGCAAATGCCAGCAACAGCACAAAGAACAATACCAGCGCAACGCCGACCAATATATATTGCACCGATGATATCCGCACCCCGCCGATCAGATCGAACAGCAAGAAGGCGACAAAGGTAAAGCCGATGATCAGGAAACCATATTTGGCCGCCCGATCCACCTGACCATAAAGATCGACCGGCTGAATCAAATCAACGGTCGCGCTCGCCGACGCGTTGCTGCCAAATCCCGGATCATAAAAGGACATGTCTTTGGCACGTATTGGCTGAATTTGTTGCCCCGCCTCGGTTGCGATCAGCGACGTGCCCAATGCAAGGTTGGTGATCACATATTTGGCCTTGAAGCCATCGCCATCAACAGTCCTGCTTTCGGGAAGAAAACTCCCTGCAAAGCTGGGATGTGGCCATTCTGACTGGACAGTCCATTCGGTCTGACCCGCATTGGGCGCGATTGTCAGGCTCTGGTTTCCCTTGAACCGGACACCGAACTTGGCCTCGATCGCGCCGCTTTCCAGCGCGCTGCTATCGAGAAAGGCGAAAAATCCGCTATTTCCGGTAGCACCAAGCCCCTTGCCGGGCTGCAGTTCGAGCGCCTGGCCGTTGACGCTGACCTTATTGTCCCCGGCCAGACCGCGGGCGTCCGACAGGCCGAACCGCAGTTCCGCGCGGCTGAAATCAATCTGGTCGCGGGTCACGCCATAGCGGTCGAGATCGTCGGGCAGTCTGAAGACCGCAGAACCGGTAATCGCTGTGTCATAGACAATGACCTCGTAAATCGCCCGCTTCTTGGTTTCGGTGTTCAACTTGCTGTCGAGCTTCACCAGTTCCGGCGCGACAAATAATTCACGGGTCACGATGTTGGTCCGGGTGACCGTCTTGCCATTCTGCTCCACCGACTCTGTGATCTTCGCCTGATAGGGCAAAACGATCTGGGGACCGGCAAAAACCTGCTGGCCGCCCCAACCGGACACGATCGATTGCTGCGCCGTTTCGCTCTGGCTCTGCCGATCATAGTTAAGCAGCCAGACGGTGAACAGCGGGATGGTGATCAGAAACCCCATCAGCAATACCATCAGGAATTTCCTGCCGGGGGATCGCTCGGGCTTCCCCGGCTCACTCTGATTTTCTCGTATTTCCGTCATAATATCTCCCTCTTCCATCCCTACAAAGTTAGTTTGCGCGACGCCTCCATTCGTCTAGGCTCAATGTATCAGCATTGCATCTACTACGACGAGCAGAGGCACACACACGCCCAATCGAAAGGCCGTTATGAATATCTCCCATTGCCACAATGTGAACGACTTCCGTGCACTTGCCAAGAAACGCCTGCCCTTTCCGATATTTGACTATATCGATGGCGCGGCAGACGACGAGGTGACCCGCCGGCGGAACACCAATGCCTATGAACGCTGCGATCTGGTTCCCAATGTGCTCGCGGGTGTCGAGAATATCGACATGAGCACGACGGTCATGGGTCAGAAGCTGGCGATGCCCTTGTTCCTTTCCCCGACGGCGCTGCAACGTCTGTTCCATTGGGAGGGCGAACGCGCCGTTGCCCGGGCGGCGGAAAAATTCGGCACCTATTTCGGCATCTCTTCGCTTGCAACGGTGAGCATTGAAGAAATCGGTTCCAGCATCAGCACACCGAAAATGTTCCAGCTTTATGTGCATAAGGACAAGGAGCTCAACCGGTCGATGGTCGAGCGCTGCAAGGCGGCAAAATTCGACGCGCTGACGCTTACTGTAGACACAATCGTGGGCGGCAATCGCGAGCGGTGCCTGCGCTCCGGCTTCACCAGTCCGCCCAAGATCACCCCGACCAGCTTCTGGAGCTATGCCGCCAGACCGGCATGGGGACTGAATTACATGTTCCGGGAGAAGTTCGAGCTGTCGAACCTGAAAGACCACGTCTCGGAGGGCACCAGCGTGCCCAATTCGGTCGCCGACTATTTCACCAATATGCTCGACCAGTCGCTCGATTGGAAAATGGCCGAGGAAATCGCCAGGGACTGGGGCGGTGAATTCTGTCTGAAGGGCATCATGTCGGTCGCCGACGCAAAGCGGGCGGTCGATATCGGCGCCACCGCGATCATGGTATCCAACCATGGCGGACGGCAACTGGACGGCAGCCGCGCGCCCTTTGATCAGCTGGCCGAGATTTGCGATGCGGTCGGCGACAGGCTCGATGTCATCTGCGACGGCGGCATCACCCGGGGCAGCCACGTGCTGAAAGCGCTCAGCGTCGGTGCCAAGGCCTGCTCGGGCGGACGCCTCTATCTCTATGCCCTCGCAGCCGCCGGACAGGGCGGGGTCGAGCGGATATTGACTTTGCTGCAGAATGAAATCGAGCGCGACATGAAACTAATGGGCGTGACAGCGGTTGATCAATTGAACCGCGACAATCTGCGATATCGGTAACCGCAACTCAAGGGGATTGAGATGAGACATATGCACTATTTGACCAGCCTGTTGCTGGTCGTCGGCGGCTTTAACACAGCCGCATTGGCGCAAGAAGGCGCTCCACAGGATTCAACGCTGGAATCGGCAGGCAACAAGGTCACCGAGCCGTTTGACGGCAAAGAAGTACCGCAAAAGCTTCTCGACATTCAGGATGATCCCTATTCGCTACAGGGCCTGAATCGATGTGCCGCGATCATCGCCGAGGTGCGCGAACTCAATGTCGTGCTCGGCCCTGATGTCAACGAGACCGTCGACAAGAGCCTCGCCAAGAAACGCGAAGAAACCGCAGCCCGTGTGGCTGGCAGTGCCGTCGGTTCGATCATTCCCTTTGGCGGGCTTATCGGCGAAGTGACCGGGGCCAATGCCGAGCGCCGACGCTATAACAAGGCAGTCTATGCCGGGACGGTCAGACGCGGCTTCCTGAAAGGCGTCGGCCTGCAGAAGGGCTGCAAGGCACCGGCGCGTCCCTGAAGCCGTTCACGACTATCATTGGAACGTATCGACGAAGAACCAGACCGCGATGCCGGCAAGCAGGACGGCAAACGCCCGGCGCGCCGTCTGTGCATGGGCATCGGTGGAAAGCCAGCGATGGGCGCGACCGGCGAGCAGAACGATCGTCGCGTGGATCATCGTCGCCACCGCAACATAAGCAACAGACAGCTGCACCGTTTGTAGGGCTATAGATTGCGTGGGCGCGATATAAACCGGCAACACCACGACGAAGAACAGCGCTGCCTTGGGATTGAGCAGGTTGATAATCAGACCGCGCCGAAAATGCTTCACCGGTGGTCGATGCCTGTGCACCGTCGACGGTGACAGTTCGCGTTCACCCACCCATGCTTCCCAGGCCAAATATAACAGAAAACCGGCCCCGGCATAGCGGAGCAGATTGAAGACAAATGGCGAGCTCTGCGCCAGTTGCGCCAGCCCCAAAGCCGAGGCCGCCGCCACTATCGCCAGCCCCAAGGCAATCCCCGCCGTCGCGGCAAAGCCCGCACGCCTGCCCTCGCTGGCACTGAGCAACGCCAGCCAGCCCATGTTCGGACCGGGCGTCAGCTCGACGAGCAGAACGACGAGCAGAAAGGAGGGGAGCATCGGGGCGAGCATGGGCTGCTTCTATCGGGATTGGAGGGTGGCGGGAAGTGGTTGGAAGGTTTTGCGAAAAATTTTAACAGTTCCAGCCTGTCGTGCCGGTGGTGGCTGGCACCCAAGCTAATAGTGATTTAGCCATGCCTTATGAGACGCGCCTATATTTATATCCTGACTAACAAGCCGTTTGGCACGCTTTACATCGGGGTGACATCCGATTTGCCGGCGCGAATATTCCAGCACAAGAATGGAACGGGTTCGGATTTTTGTCGCGAACATGGATTGGATCGTCTCGTCTATATCGAAGAATATGATTCTCCTTACGAAGCAATAGCGCGTGAGAAAGCGATGAAGGCGTGGAAGCGGAGATGGAAAACCGACCTGATTATCAAGGCCAATCCCAAATGGGATGATTTATGGGATGTGATCAATAGTTAATGTCGCAGACGCACTCGGTCGTGCCAGCGGAGGCTGGCATCCAAACCGATGGTGCAATGAGGAGACACTCGTCTCCCATTCAAGTCCGGTTTAGGCCCCAGCCTGCGCTGGGGTGACTGCAGAAGAATATCGCAGGATCACTCCGTCATGCCAGGGAAGGCTGGCATCCAAGCCAATGGTGCGATGGGGAGACACCCCTCCCCGCATTCAAGACCGGTTTGGGCCCCAGCCTGCACTGGGGCGACAGGTAACAACGGTAGTTGTTCACACTCCGATCGATATCAATAAACCCGCTTCTTCGGCTTCACATAGGTCGCTTCGTCGGTCAGCGTATAATCATGCACCGGACGGTAGCTGATCTCGCTCTTGCCGCCTTTGCCGCCCCAGCCTTCGAACGTGATGACCGTGTGTTTCATCCAGTTCGCGTCATCGCGATCCGGATAATCTTCCTGCATATGCGCGCCTCGGCTTTCCTTGCGGTTCGCCGCTGCCTTCATCGTGACCATCGCCTGGCTCATCAGATTGTCGAGTTCCAGCGTTTCAATCAGATCGGTATTCCAGATGAGCGAGCGATCGGTGACGCCGATATCCGCGAGTTTGGCATTGACCTTGTCCATCGCCGCGACACCTTCGGCAAGCAGATCATTGTCGCGGAATACGGCAGCGTGCGCTTGCATCGTTTTCTGCATCTCGAGGCGCAGATCGGCGGTCGGGATCGAGCCCTTGGCGTTGCGGAAATGGTCGAGCCGTTGCAGCGCCAGATCAGCGCTGTCTTTCGGAAGGGGCTTGTGCGCACCGTTCGGGGTGAGCTTTTCCTTGAGCCGCAGGCCGGTTGCGCGGCCGAAGACCACGAGATCGATCAGCGAGTTGGAGCCGAGACGGTTGGCGCCGTGCACCGACACGCAGGCCGCTTCGCCGACGGCGTAGAGCCCTTCGACAATCGCATCCGGATCATCGGCTGTCGGATTGATCACCTCGCCATGATAGTTACAGGGTATGCCGCCCATATTATAATGGACCGTCGGCACCACCGGCAAAGCTTCGCGGGTCAGGTCGACGCCGGCGAAAATCTTGCCGGTTTCGGTGATACCCGGCAGCCGTTCGGCCAACACTTCCGGCGCGATATGGTCGAGGTGGAGATAGATATGATCTTTCTCCGGCCCGACACCACGGCCTTCGCGGATTTCGGTGGCCATGCAGCGTGAAACAACGTCGCGGCTGGCCAGATCCTTGGCGCTTGGCGCATAGCGTTCCATGAAACGCTCGCCTTCGCTGTTGGTCAGATAACCACCCTCACCGCGCGCGCCTTCGGTAATCAGCACGCCCGCGCCGTAAATACCGGTCGGGTGGAACTGGACAAATTCCATGTCCTGCAGCGGCAGCCCGGCACGTAGCACCATGCCGCCACCGTCACCGGTGCAGGTATGGGCAGAGGTCGCGCTGAAATAGCAGCGGCCGGAACCGCCGGTCGCCAGCACAACAGCATGGCTGCGGAAGCGATGGATTGAACCGTCTTCCATGCAGATCGCGATCACGCCCCGGCACTCACCGTCTTCCATGATCAGGTCGATCGCGAAATATTCGATGAAGAAGTCCGCATCATATTTCAGGCTCTGTTGATAGAGTGCGTGCAGCATCGCGTGGCCGGTACGGTCGGCAGCGGCGCAGGTCCGCTGGACCGGAGGCCCCTCGCCCATATTCTGCATATGGCCGCCGAAGGGACGCTGGTAGATGGTACCGTCGTCATTGCGCGAAAAGGGCACACCGGCATGTTCCAGTTCGTAAACCGCTTCCGGTGCTTCGCGCACGAGATATTCGATCGCGTCCTGGTCGCCGAGCCAGTCGGATCCCTTGACCGTGTCATACATATGCCACTGCCAGTGATCGGGCGTGTTGTTGCCCAGCGATGCCGCAATGCCGCCCTGTGCCGCAACCGTATGCGAGCGGGTTGGAAAAACCTTGGTGATGCAAGCGGTTTTCAGTCCCGATTCTGCCGCGCCCATGGTCGCGCGCAGGCCGGAGCCTCCGGCGCCGACAACCACCGTGTCATAGGTGTGATCAATGATCTTGTAAGCGGGCTGGGAGGATGTCGTATTGTCAGTCTTGGGCATTATGCAGCCACTCCGGTAAAGGCGATTTTCGCGACCGAGAAGATTCCCAGCGCCGCACCGCCGATGGCGAAAAAGTTGAGCAGGATGATCAGGCCGAATTTAGCGCCGTGATCGGGGACATAATCCTCGATCAACACCTGCAATCCGAGCCGCAAATGCCAGAAGATGCTGACCAGCATCAAGATCATCGGAACCGCGACGAGAGGTGAGGACAGCCATTCTATCATCAGTTCATGTTCGTAATTCGGCAGCCGGACCAGCGAAAACACCAGCCACAGAACAAGCAGCAAATTGCTGACTGCGGTAACCCGCTGCACTATCCAGTGATGCGCGCCTTCCTGCGCCGATCCGAGACCGCGTACCCGGCCAATATTGGTTCCTGAACCCATGATCCAATCCTACCTTCTCATAAATTCTTGTAAGCGATGCAGAGCCACATCGTAGCGGTGGTGATGATCGCCGCCAAAGGCACCGCGATCGACCACATCTTGTTTGACTGCAGTTCATATCCTGCACCGGCATCCAGCACGAAATGACGCAGTCCCGAATACATATGCTCGAAAAAGGCAAGGCTCATTCCGACGAGAATGATATATCCGAGATAGAACCAGTTGAACCAGCTCAGAAAATATTCATAGCTCTCCGGCCCGGCGGAAATCGCGTAGAGCCACCACACGAGCAACGGCACCCCAACCAGAGCCATGCCGTCACCGGTAACCCGATGAAGAATGGAAACCAGCATATGCGGGCCCCATTTATATATCTGCAAATGCGGTGAAAGCGGTCTGCTCGATGCTGAACCTGATACGCCGGACATTATATTCCCCTGAACAATCTCTCCGGGTCATGCCGGAGTCTTTGAAATAGAACCATTCCCTTAGCGAAAAGCGCGTGTCATGCAAACCGGATGCATCCAATTTGATCAATTTATTAGTGTCAATTTTATGCGATGCTGATTCAAACCACGAAAATTGCATCATCCATGGACGCGCGCGCCTTGTCGTTCTAGTCCATCCGGCATGAGCAAAGCAAAAACACATATATTGGTAACCGGAGCCAGCCGCGGCATTGGCAAGGCTATCGTCGAATCGCTGGATCGGGACAATGTCACGGCCGTTGGCCAGAGCACGACGGGCGAAAATGGCCTGCTCGCGTCCGATTTCTCTCGGGATGGCGCCGCTGACCGGCTTTGGGAAGAGGCGCTGGACCGGCTGGATGGTCGCATCGACGTGCTGATCAACAATGCCGGCCTGTTCGATCCCAATCCTATCAACGCCGACGACTGGCTGGAAAGCTGGAACCGGACCATGACCATCAACCTGACCGCGTCCGCAGAGCTGTGCCGCCATGCTGTCCTCCATTTCCAGCAGCGCGACGAACCGGGCCGGATCATCAATATCGCCAGCCGCGCCGCCTATCGCGGCGACAGCCCCGACCACTGGCATTATGCCGCGTCCAAAGCCGGTATGGTGGCAATGACCAAGACCATCGCCAGAGCCTATGCGAAGAACGAGATACTGGCCTTTTCCATCTGCCCCGGCTTCACCATGACCGGCATGGCGGAGGAATATCTGGAAAGCCGCGGCGGCGACAAATTGCTCGCCGACATCCCGCTGGGCCGGGTCGCCCAGCCCGAAGAAATCGCCGAAATGGCAAGATGGTGCGCGCTCGATGCGCCGCCAAGCATGACCGGAGCGGTGCTTGACGCCAATGGCGCGAGCTTTGTGCGATGATTGCCCGCGAACTGCTCGACACAGCGCCTATCCCGGGCGGCGACGAACTCCGCCTGTTCCGGCGCGAGCTCAAGGGAGCGGACGAATTTTCGATCATGCTCGGACGGATCGAACTGATGAACAGCCGGCTCAGCGGATCGGAAGAGGCGCTGGCCACCCTTACCTGCAAACGCCTCGGGGTGAAGAACCCGAGAATATTGATCGGCGGCTACGGCATGGGATTCACCTTGCGTGCCGCTCTGTCGGTTTTGCCACCGCAGGCGCATGTCGAGGTGGTCGAACTGATCCCCGCCATCGTCAAATGGGCGCGCGGGCCGATGGCTGATCTGTCGCAAAAATGTCTCGACGACAGCCGCGTGACCATCACAACCGGTGACGTCTGCGATGTCATCAACAGGGCAGAGCGCGATTATGACGCCATATTGCTGGACGTGGACAATGGTCCGGACGGCCTGACCCATGAAGCCAATGACCGGCTCTACAGCATGGCTGGCCTGGCCAAGGCGAAGAAAGCGCTCCGCTCCAACGGCATTTTGGCAATCTGGTCGAGCGAAGGCGATACGCGCTTTACGTCGCGCCTGCACAAGTCCGGCTTCGCAGTCGATGTGAATACGGTGCCGGCGCGGAGCAACGGCAAAGGGGCAAAACACACGATCTGGCTGGCGCAAATAGGATAGATACTCGGTGCTAGCAAAAAGCCGCAAGCTCCGCTAACGGCTGCCCATGCTTAATTTCAGTAATATAACCGTGCGCCTCGGCGGCACTGTGATCCTTGATGGTGCGACCGCTGCACTGCCCCCCGGCGCGCGCGTCGGGATGATCGGTCGCAATGGCGCGGGCAAGTCGACCCTGATGAAGGTCATTGCTGGGTTTCTCGAGCCCGACGACGGTAGCGTCGACATGCCCAAGGACGCGCGGATGGGTTATATTGCCCAGGAAGCGCCCGCCGGACAGGCCAGTCCGCTCGATACCGTGCTGGCAGCCGACACAGAGCGCGCCGCATTGCTGGAAGAAGCAGAGACGGCCACCGATCCGCACCGGATTGGGGAAATCCATGAACGGTTGAACGTCATCGAGGCCCATAGCGCTCCGGCACGGGCAGCGAAGATATTGATCGGGCTGGGCTTTGACGAAGCGGCACAGAGCCAGCCAATGGACAGTTTTTCCGGTGGCTGGCGGATGCGCGTGGCGCTGGCGGCGCTGCTCTTCTCGCAACCCGAGCTGTTGCTCCTCGACGAGCCCTCGAACCATCTCGACCTCGAAGCGACCATGTGGCTGGAAAATTTCCTGACCAGCTACCAGGCGACGATATTGGTGATCAGCCACGAACGCGATCTGCTCAACAATGTGGTCGACCATATTCTGCATCTCCAGCACGGCAAGACTACTCTCTATCCCGGCGGCTATGACGCGTTCGAGAAACAACGGGCAGAGCGTCAGGCACAGCTAGCCTCCGCGCGCGAAAAGCAGATCGCCCAGCGCGAAAAGCTGGAATCCTTTGTCTCCCGCTGGGGTGCCAAGGCGCATAGCGCAAAGCAGGCCCAAAGCCGGGTCAAGGCGCTCGCCCGCATGGAACCGATTGCGGCCGCAATCGATGATCCCTCGCTGACCTTCCATTTCCCCAGCCCGGCGGAACTGAAACCGCCCTTGATTACGCTCGATGATGCTTCGGTCGGTTATGGCGACAATATCATCCTTTCCGGCCTCAACATGCGGCTCGATCCGGACGACCGGACCGCATTGCTCGGACGGAACGGCAACGGCAAGACCACGCTGGCGCGCCTGCTCGCCAGCCAGCTGGAACCGAAAAAGGGTACTATCAACAAATCGGGCAAGCTGACCGTCGGCTATTTCACCCAATATCAGGTCGAGGAACTGGACACGTCGGACACGCCGCTGGAGCATATGACGCGGCTGATGAAGGATGCCAAGCCGGGTGCCGTTCGGGCGCAGCTTGGCCGTTTCGGATTTTCCGGCGACAAGGCAACGATCAAGGTCGGCAAACTTTCCGGCGGCGAGCGCGCCCGTCTGGCGCTGGCGATGATCACCCGCGACGCGCCGCATCTGCTGATCCTCGATGAGCCGACAAACCACCTCGACGTCGACGCGCGCGAAGCGCTGGTCCATGCGCTCAACGAATATAGCGGCGCTGTCATTCTGGTCAGCCATGACCGCCATATGCTCGAACTGACCGCCGACCGTCTGGTGATGGTCGATAGCGGCAAGGCCGAGGAATTTGCCGGATCGCTCAAGGACTATACCGATTTCGTGCTCGGCAAAAACCAGCCGGGATCATCGGGCGGCAAATCCGGCAGCGGCAACCGCAAGGAAGAACGGCGCGCCGCCGCCGAACGGCGCAAACAGCAAGGGGAATTGCGCAAGACCATCGCCGCGGCGGAAAAGCAGATGAAAATTCTCGGCGAGAACATCTCCGCCATTGACCGCGCGATGTTCGATCCCGCATCCGCTGATCCCAAACATGCCGATCTGTCGATGACCGACCTGATGAAGCTGCGCGCCGAAACCCAGGACAAGCTGGATCAGGCCGAAGCAAATTGGATGGAGGCGAGCGACAAGCTCGAGCAGGAAAATGTCAATGTCTGATCGGGCGGCACGGTGAACAGAACCTGGAAGGTCTCGCTCCCCTGCACCCGGGCCGAAGCGGATATGGTCGCCGAGGATCAGCTGTTCATTGCGGGCAGCGATTCCACCCCGACGATTGTCGCCAGCGAAATCGATTCCAGTAGCCCCGATGCATGGGTGATTGACGTCTATTGCCAGATCGAACCGGATGCCGCGTTGATCGACAATCTTCTGCTATTGTCACCCTCAGCCCAGGCCGCCGCTTTTCAGCCGGTTGTCGAGATGCTCGACGACGAGGACTGGGTGACGCTGAGCCAACAGGGCCTGGAACCACTGCGCGCTGGTCGCTTCCATGTCCATACGTCAAGCGACCAGCCGTCCGCCGACCCTAAGCTGACCAACCTCTGCATCGACGCGGGACAGGCCTTTGGCACCGGCCATCATGAAACCACGATGGGCTGCCTGCAAAGTCTCGACCGGCTCAAGAAAACCGGCCAGCGCTTCCGCAATATCGCCGACGTCGGCACCGGCACCGGCCTGCTTGCCTTTGCCGCCCACCATCTCTGGCCGGACGCCAAAATCATCGCCAGCGATATCGACCCGATCGCGGTCGCGGTCACCGGGGAAAATGCCGGCCAGAATGCGATACCGCTGGGCAATCGCCGCAGCCAGATCCGGCTGGCCCAGAGCAACGGCCTCGACCATCCGGCGCTGAAACAACGCGCGCCCTATGATCTGATCATCGCCAATATCCTGGCCGGTCCGCTCGTGTCTCTCGCCCCGCAAATCGCCGCCGCATCAACCACCGGAACCGTGCTCCTGCTCGCCGGTTTGCTGAGCCGCCAGAAAGCCGAAGTCGTCCGCGCCTATGTCCGCGAGGGATTTCGCCTGAGACACACGCAACTCGACAATGAATGGCCGAGCCTGACTCTGGTCAAATCAAAAAAATATGGCTGGCGCCGCAAAGCGCACCAGAAGAAATCGCCACTAGCACCCGACTATTTCGGGGAGATTTAATGTATTCCCCTGCGAAGGGCGCAGGCAACGAAAGCTTCGGCGAAGCTTTTTAAAGCCGAGCGCTCCATCTCGGACCAGTCCGTTCAGACGCCATTTCGGGAGATAGATACCTGCCTACGCAGGTACATTCGCGATTAAACGACCACAGCTTCCCCAGCCTTCGACCGCGCATAGGCCTGCGTGCCCTCGGTCAGCACCAAATCACTCTCGATAATCTCGGCAATCTTGATATCGGGCAGACCGGCAATCCGGTCATAGACCGGCTTGAAGTCCGTCTCGACCGTCACCCGCAGCAGTTCGTCGAGACTCGGAATGACGAAATAATTCTGCTGATAATCGTCGATCCTATATTCGGTACGCAAGACCCGCTCGAGATCGAACAATATCCGGTTGGGGCTGGGATCGTCGAGCGCGAAGACGCTCTCGCCATAGCTCGACACAATGCCGGCGCCATAAATGCGCAGGCCCTCGGCTTCCTGGATCAGGCCGAATTCCACGGTATACCAGTATAGCCGCGCCAGCTGTTTCAGCGTGCCATATTCCAGCGCCCGCAGCCCGCCGCGTCCGTAAGCCGCCATATAGTCCGCGAACCTCTGGTCGGCGAGCATCGGCACATGGCCGAAAACATCGTGGAAAATATCCGGCTCCTGCAGATAGTCGAGCTGGTCACGCCGCCGGATGAAATTACCCGAGACAAAGCGCCGGTTGGCGAGATGGTCGAAAAACACGTCATCGGGCACCAGTCCGGGAACCGCGACAACCTGCCATCCCGTGGCATCCATCAATATCCGGTTGAGCTCTTCAAAATCGGGAATGCCGGGCCGCGACAGATTTAATATGTCAATCCCATCAAGAAACGCCTGCGCCGCCCTCCCCGGCAGCATCTTCTGCTGGCGGGCGAACAATATGTCCCAGGTCTCGTGGTCTTCCGCCGAATAGCTTTGCCAGTCCTGATCAATCGTCCAGTCGGCATTTGCGTGCGCTGGCGGCTTGTCATAGACATGGGTTTCGGTGTCGGTTTCGTTTTCAGAGGTGCTTAACATGAGCGCATCTTACAGCAAAAAAGGTTTCCATGGCAACTAGTTCGCTCAATTGGCTGAAACGCATTGCCATTGCGCTGGGCACCGTCATCGCCCTCTATCTGCTCGCGGCGCTGGGCGGCAGCCTGCTGCCCGCCAATCAGAACTGGCAAAGCCCCGATGACGGCATTGAACTGTTC
The DNA here is from genome assembly GCF_048267785.1 of Parasphingorhabdus sp. Classification (GTDB taxonomy): domain Bacteria; phylum Pseudomonadota; class Alphaproteobacteria; order Sphingomonadales; family Sphingomonadaceae; genus Parasphingorhabdus. Next base: position 310,694 of record NZ_JBLWWU010000001.1, read on the forward strand.
ATCGAAACCAACGGCCTGCACACCGGTATCATCATGCCGGTCTGGAGCGATGTCCACGACTGGACGCCCTTGATCCGTCCCGAACATCTGGCGGATCCGTCGCTTTACGGCAGCCATATATTGGTCGGATGGGGTCATGAAGGCGTCTATCGCAACACACGCTTGTGGACCGACCTCCGCCCAGGCGATGCGCTCAGCGCGATTTTGGGAAGCGACGATGTACTTATCCACGTCTATCACCTGAAATATCCACAGGCTTATCCCTATTATCGCCGCCGTCTGAAAGTCAGCGAAGCGGAATATCGTAAAATTGCAACGTTAATCGCGGCCCGGTTCCTGCTCGACGATCACTATCGCTCCCAACCATCACCGGGCTATGGCGAACAAGACCTCTTCTATCAGGCGCACGGCCATTATAGCGCCTTCTACACCTGCAACAACTGGACCAGCGACGTCCTGCAACAGGCCGGCATCCGCACCGGACGCTGGACCCCGTTCCAGGGCGGCGTGATGCGCTGGTTTTCGGAAACCGCGGAGTGAACGGTTGGTGGCGAGAAAGCCGGAAGGCAGATCTCGGCGGATGGAGGTCCTTCGACAGGCTCAGGACGAACGGGTAATTCCGAATATGCCGTTCGTGGTGAGCCTGTCGAACCACATCTCTCGTCCCGGCACGCGCCTTCGACAGGCTCCCAACCGACGATATATCCGCTAGCCAGCGAGCATCGCGCGCAAGGCCGCCCTGTCTCTTATCGTCACTGACCCATAGCCGGGCGCGACCAGCCCGGCACCCTGCAGCCTGGTCAGCGCCTTGCCCAGCGACACCCGCGACACCCCGACCAGATCAGCCAGATCCTGCTGGGTGACCATGATCTCCGCGCCATCGCCCTGATCGCCGCACAGCTGGAGCAACGCCACCGCCAGCCTTTGCGGCACCGTCAGGCTACGGCTCGACTCGATCAGATCAAACGCCTCCTGTACCGTCAGCGCCATGGTTTTGAGCAGCAAGCCGATCACCGCCCGATCGGAATCCATAAGACTTTGCAGCTCGCTTTTACCGATCCGGATCAGGCGGCAATCGGTCCCCGCAATCGCATCCACCGTTCGGGGGAATTCCCCCATGAAGGCCAGTTCACCAAAAGTATCGCCTGCACCAATCAGCGCAAAAAGGGTCAACCGACCATCAACGCCATAGCGCCCGACCTGCACCGATCCGCTTTCGATATACCAGAATTCCTCAGCCTGATCGCCGCGCTGCTGGATGATCTGGCCCTTGGCAAAAGCCCGCACCTGCCCGCGCGCCAGCAAATCGCGGCCTATCTCGCCAGGAAGCGCTTTGACAAAGCCCGTTCCGGCCATCGGAACCGACGCATTCATAAAATATTCCGCAAATGATAACCAGTTTGCATTTTAGCGCGACTACAACGACTAAGAAAAATCCGCAAGCAATCCTCTGGGAGAGATATCATGCGGCCTGAATTTTTAGCAATCACTGGAATATTCGTCGCCTTCGGTCTGTTGGAATTTTTTCGCACGCAGTTGTTCAACAAAGCCGAGCAAACCCGCGATGACGCGCTGGTCGAAATCATCGGCTCGTTCGTGCTGTTGGTCATCACCCAGCCAGCGATCATCCTCGCAGCCCAGTTCATCCTCGGCAATATCCTGCCGCAATATGAAGGCGCGCTGGCCGGCATCCCGCTGATCGCCGCCATCGCCCTGTTCCTCGTCTTCGACGACATGATGCAATATTTCTGGCACCGGCTGTCGCACAGCGTGCCCTTTCTCTATAATCTGCACCGCTCGCACCATAATGCGCGCTACATGAGCGTGCGGCTCGTCTACCGGAACAATATCTTCTATTATCTGACCATGCCGAGCATCTGGTTTTCCGGCGCGCTGATCTATCTCGGTCTCGGCTGGGTCTATGTCGGTTATATCATCGTCAAGATGGCGGTAATTGTCGGCGCGCACAGCGATGTCGCTTGGGACGCGCCGCTCTACAGGATCAAATGGCTGTCGCCCGTCATGTGGGTGGTAGAGCGCACCATCTCGACGCCGGCGACCCACCACGCCCATCACGGCCGCCACAAGAGCGACGGCGTGACCCATTATAAGGGCAATTTCGGCAATCTGCTTTTCTTCTGGGACGTCCTGTTCGGTACCGCCCACATCACCCGCCGCTATCCCGATAGCTATGGCGTGGAAAATCTCGCACCAGCCACTTTGGGTCAGCAACTCGCCTGGCCGATCTTTCCGGAGAATAAGGAAGGCGGCCACGGCGTCAAAGAGCTCGCTGCAATGGAAGCAAGCGCCAAGGCATAAAGCTTGGGAGAGAGGGATGGCGGTCGTTTGTGCGTAACATAAGCGGCCGCCCAACTTCCCATCGGATGAAACCCTTGGGCGTCGAAGCGATCCGTTCGTGCTGAGCCTGTCGAAGCACCTGTGTTTTACCAAGTCCTTCGACAAGCTCAGGAAGAACGGCAAACTGGTCCGCTAGCCCGCCGCGGCGACAATCTTTGCCCAGGCCGCCTCGTCAATCACCTCGATCCCCAGCTCCGCCGCCTTTTTTGCCTTCGATCCCGCGCCCGGCCCGGCCACCACCAGATCGGTCTTCGCGCTCACCGAACCGGAAGCCTTCGCGCCCAGCGCCTCGGCCTGCGCTTTCGCTTCGTCGCGGCTCATGGTTTCCAGCTTGCCGGTAAAGACCACCGTCTTGCCGGCCACCTCGCTGTCGCGGGTTTCGACAATATAGTCCGGCGGAGACACTTCGCTCAGCAGGTCTTCCCATACCGCGACATTATGCGATTCGTGGAAGAAATCCGCCAGCGCCTGCGCGACCGTCGGGCCAACGCCGTCGATCGAGGTGATTTCCGCCCATGCCGCATCACCGGCTTCGGTTCCGGTCGTATCGGGCGAAGCCTCTCCGTTCGTGTCGAGCGAAGTCGAGACAGCGGCATCCGCGCCCTCCCCGTCTCTCGACTGCGCTCGAGACGAACGGTATTTTTCCGATTCTTGCGCAAGCTCCGCAACCTCCCGCAACCGGGGCAAGGTCCGAAAATTCTTCAACAGATCCTTCGCCGTCACCGTGCCGATATGCCGTATCCCCAGCCCGAACAGCAGTCTTGCCGCATCCGGCTGGCGCTTCTTTTCCACAGCCGCCAACAGATTATCCACAGACTTTTCCTGCCAGCCCTCGCGCGCGAGGATTTCGTCCCGATGCTCGTGCAGGCGAAAAATATCGGCAGGGCTTTCGAGCCAGCCTGCTTCGATAAATTCCGCGATACTCTTTTCGCCCAGCCCGTCGATATCGAGCGCCACCCGCGAGACAAAATGCGCCAGACGCTGGAAGCGCTGCGCCGGGCAGATCAGGCCGCCGGTGCAACGGACATCGACCTCGCCTTCCTCGGCTACCGCTTCGCTGCCGCATTCGGGGCAATGGTCGGGGAAATGATAAGGCTCTCGCTGCTCGTCGCGGGTCAGATTGTCCACCACCTGTGGAATCACATCTCCTGCCCGCTGGATCACCACCCGGTCGCCGGGACGAACACCGAGCCGCGCAATTTCGTCACGATTGTGCAGCGTCACGTTGGACACGACCACACCGCCAACCGTCACCGGTTTCAACCGCCCAACCGGCGTCAGCTTGCCCGTGCGGCCGACCTGGATATCGATATTTTCCAGCGTCGTCTGCGCCTGTTCGGCCGGGAATTTATGCGCGATCGCCCAGCGCGGAGCCTTGGCGACAAAGCCGAGCCGTTGCTGCCAGTCGAGCCGGTCAACCTTGTAGACTACGCCATCGATATCATAAGGCAGGTCCGCCCGCTCCGCCTCGATATGGCGATAATGGGCGAGCATGTCGTCGAGCGTTTCGAACCGCTTGACCAGCGGCGACACCGGCACGCCCCAGCTTTCAATTGCCTTCATGACGTCAAATGCGGTCTCGCCCGGCACTTCGCTATGCACACCCCAGCCATGCGCCCAGAATTTCAGCGGTCGTTTGGCGGTTATATTCGCATCCTTCTGGCGCAGCGAGCCAGCGGCAGCGTTGCGCGGATTGGCGAACTGGCGGATTTTTTCCGGATCGAAATCGACACCCTTGGCCGCCGCATCGGCCCTGCCCTCGTCCATCAGCCGCTCGTTCAGCCCGGCAAAATCGGCCTTGGCCATGTAGACCTCGCCGCGGATTTCAAACAGGTCGGGGACGGCGTGGGAATTGCCGTTCGTGTCGAGCGAAGTCGAGACACCTGTTCCCGCCTCACCGTCTCTCGACTGCGCTCGAGACGAACGGAGGGATTGCGGAATATCCCCAATCATCCGCACATTGGCGGTCACATCCTCACCAACCTGCCCGTCCCCGCGCGTCGCGGCCAGCACCAGCTCGCCCTTCTCATAGCGCAAAGAGCAGGACAGTCCGTCAATCTTGTCCTCCGCCGTCACCGCCACCGGCGCGCCCTCGTCCAGATTCAAGAACCGCCGCACCCGCGCCAGCCATTCGGCGATATCCTCGTCGAAAAAACCGTTATCGAGGCTCATCATCCGCTGGGCATGGGTGACCTTCGACAAAGGCGAAGCCGCCACTGCTGCCCCGACCAATTTGTTCGGACTATTCTCCCGCACCAGATGCGGGAAGGCCTCTTCCAGCTCGTTATTCCGCCGCACCAGCGCGTCATAATCCGCATCGGATATTTCCGGCGTGTCTTCGGCGTGGTAGAGCTTGTTATGCTTGGCGATCGTGCGCGCGAGACGCATCAGTTCGTTGGCTGCATCGGCTTCGGCAATCTTCGAAGTTTTAACCATTAGCACTGAAAAACTCGTCGATTTGAGATCCCCAATAGAACTCTTCGCGGGCCAGAACGCCATCGGCCTCAATCATGTTTGACACTGTTTCCTTTAACAATCGAACCAACTTTGGATCAGCTGCAATGCGATGTAAAGATACCCAAAATGTCTCTGCATCAGGCGCAAGTTTATCAGCATAATGGACAATTGATTCACAATCAGGATCGTTATTGATCTCGAATCTCAGCCAATATTTTGTAATAACGTTTTCTAGCGCTTCTCGCTCTAAATGATGGTAATCGTTATCACATCGAGCAATAAACACGTTCGCATTCAATAATGCAGAAAAATCAGCTTTCTGACTGACGCTTAATCCCCAACCAGGTTTCGATTGATGAGTTTGATCGACAGAAAACTGCGAAAAAAATGCTGTCGAACTTTCAAACGCTTCACCAGACTCTGGGTCATAAACTTCTAGCACACGTTCTATCTTAAACTGGCGAACTGCTGATCTCATGTGGCAAAAGGCCCATAGATAAGGGACCTCGTTGTGCAAATCATATCGTTGACACGTAACCAAACGTTCCGAACGTTGGCCTTTGGAGTCCTTGTAAATCAGAATACAAGGAACTCCTGAGATTGGACCAAAATCGGCTGCCCAATTCAGTTTATCTTGAGGTTGTTCCAGTTCATCAGTCAACGTGTCTTCAGTCGACAGAACAAATCTATCAGCTAATTTTGGTCGAACGAACTTGTTTGAAATTGAAGTCCAAAAATCACCCATATCAACCCCCCTCCAGCAACCGATCCGCCTGCGCTCTCGCCTCATCGGTCACATCTGTCCCCGACAGCATCCGCGCAATCTCTTGCCGGCGGCCCTCATCGTCCAGCGCGCGGACATCCGTGCGCGATACGGTGCCGCTGCGCGACTTGTTGATCAGCATATGGGCGTCGCCCTTGGACGCGACCTGCGGGCTGTGGGTCACGACAAGCAATTGGGCACCCTTCGACAGGCGCGACAGACGATCGCCGATCGCCGAGGCTACTGCACCGCCGACACCGCGGTCGATTTCGTCAAAAATGATCGATTTTGCCCCGAATTCTTCCGCTAATGCCACTTTCAGGGCTAGAATGAACCGCGAAAGTTCACCGCCTGACGCAATTTTTCCGAGAGGGGCCAGCGGCGCGCCCGGATTGGTCGAGATCAGAAACTCAATCCGGTCCATTCCGCTTTTATTCCAATGTTCTTCGGACAACTCTTCAAGTAAAGTCTCAAATCTTGCCGCATCCAACTTGAGCGGTGCCAACTCATTGGCAACAGCCTTGTCCAGCGCCTTGGCCGCTTTGGCCCGCTTGGCCCGCAGGCTTTCCGCCTCCGCGAGGTAGGATTGCTTCGCCCGGAGCAAAGATGCTTCCAATTCTTCCAATGACTTTCCGCCATCGCTGATCGCAGCCAGCCTTTTCTGCAGATCATTGAGCAGGTCGGAGAGCTTGTCCGGCTCCACCCGATGCTTGCGCGCCAGCCCTCTCAGATCGAACAGACGGGTCTCCATATCGTCGAGCCGTTGCGGGTCAAAGCTTAGTGCATCTGCTGCTGCATTAAGCTTGTCCTCTGCCTCAGTCGCGTCAATGATTGCCCGGTCGAGCGATTCCAGCGCCTCTTTCAGCAAAGCATGATCCTCGGCAATCATGTCCAGCCGCCGCGCCGCCGACCGCAGCGAAGCCAGCCCGCCGTTGGAGCCGTCAAAGGCGGCACGAATCGCTTCCAGATCGCCGGTCAGCTTCTCCCCCTTCATCATCGTCGCCCGTTCGAGCGCAAGCTCCTGCTCCTCGCCTGGCTGGGGCGCAAATTTCGCCAGCTCCTCAACGCTATGTTCGAGATAATCGCGATCCTGCTCGGCAGCTTCCTGATCCTGCTTCGCTTGCTCAAGCGCGATTTTTGCCGATTGCCACACATCAAATGCGTCGCGCACCGCACTCTCTTCAACGTCGGCGAAAGCATCCAGCAGAGCCCGGTGCCCCTTGGGATTGATCAGGCCGCGATCGTCGTGCTGGCCGTGAATTTCAATCAGTTGCCCGCCCACCGAACGCAACAGCGTCGCCGAACAAGGCTGATCGTTGATGAAAGCGCGGCTGCCACCGTCAGCCTTCACCGATCGCTTGATGATCAGTGGCTCGCCGGGTTCGATTTCGATATCATTTTCGGCCAGCGTAGCAGCCAGCTTGCTGCCTTTGGCAGGTGATGCAAAACTCGCAGTAACCTGCGCCTTTTCGGTGCCCTGGCGAACCAGACCGCTATCCGCGCGATTGCCCAAAGCCAGCCCGAGACTGTCGAGCAGAATCGACTTGCCGGCACCGGTTTCACCGGTCAGCACCGTCAGGCCCGATCCGAACTCCAGATCAAGCGCCTCGATCAGCACAATATCGCGAATGGAAAGGGACTGTAGCACAAGCCCCTCTTAAAACACGTTTACCTTAGCTGCAACGCATTGCAGCGCCATGGCCTCTTAAGTGGCCCCGTGTTTGTTGACGAGATCATAGGCACGCTCATACCATTTGGTGCCGGGATAGTTGGCACCCAGCACAGCGGCGGTTTTCTTCGCTTCGGCCGGAACACCCAGCGCAAGATAGGATTCGGTCAGCCGCATCAACGCTTCCGGCGTATGGGTGGTGGTCTGATATTTCTCGATCACCGTGCGGAAGCGGATCGTAGCGGCGAGCCATTTGCCGCGGCGCTGATAGAAGCGACCGATTTCCATTTCCTTGCCAGCGAGATGGTCATTGACCAGATCCATTTTCAACTGGGCATCCGCCGCATAGCGCGAGTTGGGATAGCGGCGGGCAACTTCTCCAAGAGATGCCAGCGCCTGTTCGGTAATCTTCTGGTCCCGCGTCACATCGCTGATCTGCTCATAATAGCAGAGTGCGATCAGATAATAAGCATAAGGCGCGTCTTTGTTACCCGGATGGATCGACAGGAAACGACGGGATGATTCTATCGCCTTGTTATAATCGCCCGAGAGATAATAGCTGAACGCACTCATCTGCTGCGCGCGCCGGGCCCATGGGGAATAGGGATGCTGGCGTTCGACTTCATCGAACAGCGCCGCTGCTATCTTGTATTGACCGCGATCAAGCCTCTCTTTTGCAGCATTGTAAAGCGTGTCGACATCGCGAGCGACATATTTCGTGTCGGTACCGCTGCCACCGCCGCCACCTAGCAGAGCACAACCGGAAAGCATCGAAGCGGAAAGACCCAATACGGCCCATTTGATAATGTGTTTTGTCATATGGAAACCTCTTAACCGCTTGTTTTCATCCAGCCAAGAATAAAGCAAAAAAACCGCTGGAGGAGATAGACATTCCCTGTTCTCTTCAAGCTTTACCAGACATTAATCAGACGAAGCAGCCGGAAATATACCCGGCAAAGAAAAGGGCCCGGATCGCTCCGGGCCCCTTGCTGTTTCATTTTGCGAAAACCTAGTCTTCGGTGATCGAGGACGGCAATGGAATATCACCGCCGCCTTCGTTCTTCGGACCATCATTATTCCGGCCACGTCCGCCGCCGTCACGGCCACGTCCACGACCACCACCGCCATCACGACGAGGACCGCGTGGCTTGTTCTCGCGTGGAGGACGCGTGTCTTCCAGCTCTTCACCGGTTTCCTGGTCAACAACCCGCATCGACAGGCGAACCTTGCCGCGCTGGTCGATTTCGAGAACCTTGACCTTGACTTCCTGGCCTTCGCTCAGTTCGTCAGAGACTTTCTCGACGCGCTCATTCTTGATTTCGGAGACGTGGACGAGACCGTCCTTGCCGCCCATGAAATTCACGAATGCGCCAAAGTCGACCAGATTCACAACCTTGCCGTCATAGACTTTGCCGACTTCGGCTTCTTCAACAATGCCCTTGATCCATGCGATTGCCGCATCAATCTGGGATTTGTCGGAAGAAGAAACCTTGATCAGGCCTTCATCGTCAATATCGACCTTCGCGCCGGTTTCGGCAACGATTTCGCGAATGACCTTGCCGCCGGTACCGATAACGTCGCGGATCTTTTCCTTGTTGATCTGCAATGTTTCGATGCGTGGAGCATGTTCGGACATTTCGGTACGAACCGAAGACAGCGCCTTGCTCATTTCACCGAGGATATGCGCGCGACCGCCACTGGCCTGTTCCAGAGCAGACTTCATGATTTCCTGCGTGATGCCGGCTACCTTGATGTCCATCTGCAAGGACGTGATACCCTTTTCGGTACCCGCAACCTTGAAGTCCATGTCGCCGAGATGATCTTCGTCGCCGAGAATGTCGGAAAGAACCGCAAAATCTTCGCCTTCGAGGATCAGTCCCATCGCAATGCCGGAAACCGGACGCGCCAGAGGCACGCCGGCATCCATCATCGCCAGCGAACCACCACAGACGGTTGCCATCGAGGAGGAACCGTTGGACTCGGTAATGTCCGAGAGGACACGGATCGTGTACGGAAATTCTTCCACCGTCGGCAATACCGGACGAAGCGCGCGGAATGCGAGCTTGCCGTGGCCGGTTTCGCGGCGGCTGGTAAATCCGAAACGACCAACTTCACCAACCGAATAAGGCGGGAAGTTATAGTGCAGCATGAAGTTGGTGTAGCTCAGACCGTCGAGACCGTCGATCATCTGCTCCGCGTCTTTGGTGCCGAGGGTCGTGGTCACGATTGCCTGTGTTTCACCGCGGGTGAACAGAGCCGAACCGTGGGTCCGTGGCAGCAGGCCAACCATGGCTTCGATCGGACGAACCTGATCGAGCTTGCGGCCGTCAATCCGGGTACCGTCCTTGATGATGGCACCGCGAACGATTTCGGCTTCCAGCTTCTTGACCATCTTGCCGGCGGTCATCTGCGTCTGGCCGTCTGCGTCGGCGTATTTTTCCTTGGCTTTTTCGCGAACCGCGTTCAGGGCGTCGCTACGCTCTGACTTGTCGGTTTTCTTGTAAGCCGCAGCGATGTCTTTTCCGACCAGCTTGCGCAGTTCTTCCTTGATATCGCTGTTATCGTCACCCGCATCAAGCTGCCAAGGTTCTTTCGCAGCCTGTTCCGCCAGATCGATGATCAGGCCGGCGACCTGCTTGGACGCTTCATGAGCGAACTGGACAGCGCCGAGCATGACTTCCTCGGAAAGCTCCTGTGCTTCCGATTCAACCATCATCACAGCGCCTTGCGTTGCTGCAACCACCAGGTCGAGTTCGCCTTCGGCGACTTCTTCCATTGACGGGTTCAACTGATATTCGCCTTCCTTGTACCCGACGCGCGCCGCACCGATTGGACCCATGAAAGGCACACCGGAGATGGTCAGGGCAGCAGAGGCTGCAACCATGGCGAGAATATCCGGTTCGTTGACGCCATCATAGCTCATCACCTGACAGATAACGTTGATTTCGTTGTAGAAACCTTCGGGGAACAGCGGACGGCAAGGACGGTCAATCAAACGCGATGTCAGCGTTTCCTTTTCCGTCGCGCGGCCTTCGCGCTTGAAGAAACCGCCCGGGATACGACCGGCGGCTGAGAATTTTTCCTGATAGTGAACGGTCAGCGGGAAGAAATCCTGCCCTTCGCGCACGGATTTGGCGGCGGTAACTGCGCACAGCACAACCGTTTCGCCGAGGGTCGCGAGCACCGCGCCATCGGCCTGACGGGCAATACGGCCCGTTTCGAGGGTGAGGGTCTGTCCGCCCCACTCCATTTCAACTTTCTTTACATCAAACATTCGTATTTTCCTTTGTCCCGCCTGCCCTATGCAGTGCGGGGGCTTTCTTGTGTCCAGCAATCCGGCTGAACAGCGGTTCGGGGTCATTGTGCCCCTTTGCTTGGCCGATTCTCACCTTATTGCAAGAATCTGCCGATCTGCTCCTCCGCCAGGGCGGAAGTCCATCTCCCAAGTTTGCGTAAATTGGCACTTTCTGGAGACGGGCACCTAACTACACAGGTACACAAAGTGAAAACGGCCCCACTCAGGAGGCCGCCTTCGAAACTCTTATTTCCGGAGACCAAGGTCCTTGATCAGCTTGGCGTAGCGCTCGACATCCTTCTTGCGAAGATAGTCCAGCAGGCTGCGCCGTTTGTTCACCATCATCAGCAATCCGCGACGGGAGTGGTTATCCTTGTGGTGACCTTTGAAATGTTCGGTCAGGTTCACAATACGCTCGGTGAGCACGGCAACCTGTACTTCCGGGGAACCGGTGTCGCCCTCTGTCTGGGCGAATTTCTTGATCAGTTCCTGCTTTTTTTCTGCGGTAATCGTCATTTATATCATTCCTTCGAACATCTTTTACATATTGAACCCGCGAACCACCTTTACGGCGCCGTCAACAATCTCTGCCAGAGCAACCGGAGAACCTTGATTCTCTGTTGCAAGGAAAAGCCCGTTGAGTGCGGGGTTCCCGATCAAATCCTGCTCGTCCAGCGTTAAGCCTTGCCGAAGCATTCTTGCCTGATCAGGGTCGAGGTCAAAAGCCGGGATGTCGTCCAGCCCTGCCTCCAGTGGCAAGAGATAGTCTTTAATGTCCGCGCCCTTACCAATTTCGTTGAGTTTGTCCAGCGAAATCGCCTGTTTCAGGGTAAATGGTCCCGCCTTTGTCCGGCGCAACATGGTTACGTGACCGAAGGTGCCAAGCGCACGCGCGATATCGCGAGCTAGCGAACGGATGTAGGTTCCCTTGGAGACCGTGGCTGCGAGGGTTATTTCATCCAATGGCTCGTCATCCTGAACTTGTTTCAGGACCTCTCGAGATCCTGAAACAAGTTCAGGATGACGAACTGTAAGAGAATACACAGTCACCCCCCGCAATTTCATCTCTACATCAACCCCTGCCCGCGCCAGATCATAGGCCCGCTTGCCATCAATCTTCAGCGCCGAATATTTCGGCGGGATCTGTTCTATCGGCCCGGTGAATTGCGGCAGAACCGCTTCAATATCTGCCAGCGACGGCCGGTGGCCGGACGTCTCCGTCACCTCCCCTTCGACATCCAGTGTCTCGGTCTCGCTGCCGAACCCGATCGTAAATTCATAAATTTTGGTTGCATCGAGCATCCGTCCGCACAGCTTGGTCGCTTCACCAATCGCGATCGGCAGCACCCCGGTCGCCAGCGGGTCCAGCGTCCCGCCATGTCCGACCTTCAGCTTGTTCTTGCCCTTGCCGAGAAGCCCCGCTTCGCGCAGATTGCGCTTCACCGCACCGACGGCTTGCGTCGATCCCAGTTCCAGCGGCTTGTCCAATATGATCCAGCCATGGGGCTTTTCCATCGTCAATCTATATCCTGCCTGAAAGACTAATTCTTATCGGGATCAAATTCATAGCCGCTACCGATATCATCGAAACGAATCAGTGGCTTGCGGCTGATCTTGCTCCACACTTCAGGAACATGTGCGTCTTCGATACTGCCATTCTCGGTTTTTTTGCGCCGCGTCAGATAATTGATACTGACGACATTCAAGTCTCCGGAACCACGATGCACATGATGATTGTCATAGCCGATCAGCCCCAGTTGCCTCCCCTTCAGCCGAAACGAAAATGTCCGGTTGAACATGTCCCAGCTGCCCGCACTGGACCAGAAACCGATATTTAGCCGCATTACGCCGTTGTCGATAGTCAGCGAACCATCCGAGGCGTTGTCAATCGGATCATCGATCATCGCGCCGCCGGTAACCGGGATAATCTGGTCGTTCCGGGCGATCCGTAAATATCCGCCATCCGCTTGCTTTAGCGCCACCAAGATTGTGCGCGGGTTACCGTTATATGGACCTGTACCAAAACCGTTGCCTTCTATGACCAGTTTCGGGTCATTCTGCCGGATGATAAGCGCCAGATCCGGAAGCCCGTCTTTATCCAGATCACCCTCGACGGATTTCTCCAGATACCAGCCATCGGGAACGAAACCTTCGGCTGAGGCAGAATTCAACGGGATCGAAGCAGGGCCGGATTGATCCCCGACATCATCACATGCGATACTTGCTGTACTGGCCAGCAGCAACGCCGGGGCCAGGATCAAAAGTCTCATCTTCACAAGCTCCACTCTTCCTTGAGCAGTCCGAAAACCGCAGTGTCCCGGACATAATTCGTCCAGGTAATCCGGTTTTTGCGCAATATACCCTCATGCGTCGCACCGAGTTTCAATACAGCCGCCATCGAGCGTTTGTTGCGGGTATCGACGCGAAATTCGATGCGGGTAAATCCACAGGCAAAAGCACGGTCGATCATCAGTTTTTTCATGATAGAGTTGAAGCCGCTGCCGCGTACCGACGGCGCGATATAGGTGCCGCCGATTTCCACCACACCATGCTGATCCGGATTGATATAATTGGTCATGCCGACCACCGTGCCGGTCTCGCTATTGATCACTGCAAAGCGGACCCAGTTAGTCGTATTGTGAAAGGCCTCTATCGCTTTGTCAAAATTCTCATCGAGCATCGACACCGGGTAGATATCCCAGATTTCCTGATCCTCTGCGCAGGCAGCACGCAATGGTTCGAGATGACGGTCGGCCAAAAGTTCGAGACGGACGGGGCCGTCAGCCAGTATTTTGGAAAGCTTCTCTGCCATCAATCTCACTCGTCGCCCCAGCGGAGGCTGGGGCCCAACCCAATTTCCGCATGTCATAATCTTGCTTTGGATTCCAGCCCTCGCTGGAATGACAATTAAACTATCCGTTCAACCGCTCCTTAAAATGTTTGCGGCACAGCGCGATATAGCTTTCATTGCCGCCAATCTCGGTCTGTTCGCCGGCGGCAACCGCATGACCCGCCTCGTCAATCCGCAAGTTCATCGTCGCCTTGCGCCCGCACTCGCACACCGCCTTCAGTTCGACCAGGCTGTCGGCCAGCCCCAAAAGCTTGGCCGAGCCGGGGAACAGATTGCCCTGAAAGTCGGTGCGCAGACCATAGCAAAGTACCGGGACACCGCTCTCGTCCGCCAGTTGCGCGCATTGCCAGACCTGATCTTCGGTCAGAAACTGGGCTTCGTCGATCATCACACAGGCCAGCCTGGCTTGCTGATGTTCAGCTTCGACTGCAGCGAACAGATCTGTGTCTTCGCCAAATCGATGTGCATCGGCGTGCAGGCCAATCCGGGATGCAATGGCGCCGAAACTTTCCCGATTATCGATCGCTGCGGTCCACAGCATGACCTTCATGCCGCGCTCGCCATAGTTGAACGCCGCCTGCAGCAAGTTGCTGGACTTTCCGGCGTTCATCGAGGCGTAGTAGAAATAGAGTTTGGCCATTGGCTTCGCTGCATAACCGTTCGTGCTGAGCCTGTCGAAGCACTTTTGCGTCCTGAAACCGTCCTTCGACAGGCTCAGGGCGAACGGCGCTATTCCTCGTCGGCCTCTTTCGCCAAATCCTGCGCGACCTTGGGATTGTTCAGCAGGCTTTCGATATGCGCCGCCTCGTCAAAGCTCTCGTCGGCCAGAAATTTCAGCCGCGCGGCATATTTCATCTTCACCCGCCTGGCGACTTCCTTCTGGAAAAAAGCTGTATTTGTCTTGAGCGCTTTGAGCACATCCGCCTCATTGGCCCCGAGCAAAGGCTTCACAAACACTGTCGCATGGCGCAAATCGGGTGACATTCGCACTTCGGTCACACTGACGCTGGTAGCGGAGAGCAGTTCGTCATGAACCTCGCCGCGCATCAGCAGTTCCGACAGTATATGCCGGACCTGCTCACCGACGCGCAGCAAGCGGACCGAACGTCCCTCGGGTGATGTATCGTTATATTTTGCCATCGTTGCTATCTCCCCCCTCCCACTTGCGGGAGAGGTTGGTGGTGGGAAGGATGAGGAGGGTCAAAGGCTCACCTCTGGTCCCTCCCGTAACCGGGAGGGAAACTAGATAATCCGCTCTTTCTCTTCAACCTCGAACACCTCGAGCATATCGCCCGGCTTGATGTCGTTGGTATCCTCGAGCACCGCACCACATTCCATACCGGCGCGGACTTCCTCGACATCGTCCTTGAACCGCCGCAGCGACGCGATGGTCGTTGCGCTGACGATAACATCGTCGCGGGTAAGACGCGCGAACAGGCCCTTGCGCAAGGCACCTTCGGTGACCAGCAAACCGGCTGCCTTGTCCTTCTTGCCCGACTTGAAGACTTCCTTGACCTCTGCGCGGCCCATGACATTCTCGATCTTCTCCGGACCAAGCTCTCCTGCCATTTCGGCGCGGATGTCGTCGGTCAGAGCATAGATGATATCGAAATATTTGAATCGGACACCGTCACGTTTGGCGATCTCACGTGCCTTGGCATTGGGACGGACGTTAAAGCCGATGATCGGCGCCTTGCTGGCACCCGCCAGGGTAACATCGGATTCCGTAATCGCGCCAACACCGCTGTGCAATATACGCACCTTGATATCGTCGTTCGAAATCTTGTTCAGTGCCTGCACGATAGCTTCGGTAGACCCCTGTACATCAGCTTTGACCAAGAGAGGGAATTCGACAGCGCTATTTGAAGCGGCCGAGAACATATTCTCGAGACTGGTCGGTACCTGTGTGGTCCTCTTCAGCTTCTCTTGCTCTGCACGATAGGCTGCAACTTCGCGAGCCCGCGCTTCATTTTCAACCACAGTCAGCTTGTCGCCAGCGGAAGGGACACCCGAGATACCTAGCACTTCCACCGGCATGGACGGACCAGCTTCCTTGACCTGCTTGCCCTTGTCGTCGATCATCGCGCGGACCTTGCCGGTCTGCGAACCGACGACGAAAACGTCACCGCGTTTCAATGTGCCGCGTTCGATCAACACGGTTGCAACCGGACCGCGACCGACATCAAGCTTCGCTTCGACAACAGTACCTTCGGCAGGACGGTCAGGACGCGCTTTCAATTCCAGCAATTCGGCCTGAACGTGGATTTTCTCCATCAGTTCGTCGAGACCGATTTTCTTGAGCGCCGAGACTTCGGCGTCGAGAACATCACCGGACATTTCTTCCACGATCACTTCATGTTCAAGCAGACGTGTACGAACCGTCGTCGGGTCGGCGCCTTCCTTGTCGATCTTGTTGATCGCAACAATCATCGGAACGCCTGCTGCCTTGGTATGATTGATCGCTTCAATCGTCTGCGGCATCAAACCGTCGTCGGCAGCAACAACTAGGATCACGATATCCGTGACATTGGCACCACGCATCCGCATTTCGGTAAAGGCTTCATGACCCGGCGTATCGAGGAACGTCACCTTGTCGCCATTTTTCATCGTCACCTGATAAGCGCCAATATGCTGGGTAATACCGCCAGCTTCACCAGCAACCACATCGGTTCCGCGCAACGCGTCGAGCAACGAGGTCTTGCCGTGATCGACATGGCCCATGATCGTAACGACCGGAGCACGCGGTTTCAGCGTTTCTTCCGGATCGACATCGGCCTGGGTGTCGATTTCAACATCAGCTTCCGAGACACGCTGAATGTTGTGGCCGAATTCCTCGACCAGCAATTCAGCCGTATCCTGATCGATGGTCTGGTTGACCGTGACCATTGAACCCATTTTGAACAGCGATTTGACGAGGTCCGCGCCTTTTTCGCCCATACGTTTGGCCAGTTCCTGTACGGTAATGGCTTCCGGCACGATAACCGATCGAATCTGCTTTTCGCGTGGCTCGGACGGACGACCCGACCGCTGAGCACGTTTTTCTTTTTCCCGTGCACGTTTCAGGGCAGCGAGCGAACGCGCCCTCGCAGCGCCGTCTTCGCCACGCAGAGCGCGGTTGACGGTCAGCTTGCCGGATTGACGGCGATCGTTGCGATCGTCGCGTCCGACCTTTTGCTTTTCTTTCTCCGGTTTTGGTCGCTTTGGCGCTTCCACGGGCGTGAACTTGCGAGCGGGTGGTCGGGCCGTGCTTGTCGCGGCGGGGGTTTCTGCCTTTGCAGTTTCAGCAACCTCGGAAGAATCAGCAGCAGCAACGGCAGCATCGGCAGCATCGGCAGCAGCTTTCTCCGCAGCAGCAATTTCTTCCTGCGCCTTGCGAGCCTTCTCTGCTTCGGCCTTGCGATTTTCCTCCGCCCGCTTTTTCTCTTCTGCGGTCTGCTCTTTTTTCTGACGTGCGTCGCGCTTGCGTGCTTCCTGCATCGCCTCAAGACGTGCCTCTTCCGCTTCGCGCAACAGTTTTGCCTGTTTTTCCTGCCGGGTCAGCACATCATCCGCTTTCGCGACAGCCGGAGCCTTCTTCGGAGCCGGTTTGGAAGCCGGTGCAGGAGCCGGAGCGGGCACAGGTGCTTCCTTGACGATATCCTTCGCCGCTTCCTGCGCGCCGGGCTTGCCGACCAGTTTCTTGCGTTTGACCTCGACCACCACCTTGTTGGTGCGTCCGTGGCTGAACGTCTGTTTGACTTCGCCAGGTTCAACCGAACGCTTCAGCCCCAGGGGCTTGCGTGCAGGTTTTGGCGTATCTTTTGTATCTTCACTCATCGAACAGACTTAATCCCTAAAAATAGATATTTTCAATATATTATCTGGCCTAGCTAGACCAAATTAAGCAACTTTCTTCTCTGCATCATCGCGCAATTCACCAGACCCGATAAAGCGGAGCCATCGCGCAAGCATATGTGAAAGCCGCTCTGCTGCGCGCCGATCGATAATGCCGATATGAACTACATTCTGACGGCCCAATGCCACAGAAAGGCCCTGGCGGTCCACCGGCAAAGTCATCCCACGCAAATCTTGTCCTTCGCGGTCACTGCCGACACGCCACGCCTGACCCAGCTTTGACGACCCGTCCTGCCCGGCATCGGACGCGTGAAGAAGCATGAACAATTCATCACGCCTCGCTGCCGTTTCAATTTTTTCTGAACCGGTTAGCAATGTCCCGCCGCGTGCTTCAAGGCCCAATCGATCCAATGTGGCGCGCTCCAGCGCCTTTTCAACCTGATCTGCCAGATCGGCCGGAATATCAAGTGCCCCGGTCTTGAACGCACGAGCCAATGCCGATTTCAGCTGTCCTTTGGCAAGAGATGCCTCAAGCGCAGCACGATTAACACTGACCCAGGCTCCACGGCCCGGCGCCTTCGCTCTTACATCCGGTGCAATTTGCCCATCCGGCCCCATCGCCAGCCGCACCAAATACTCCGGAGAAAGAATTTCTCCGGTTAAAATGCATTTACGGTGTGGCGTGCGATCTAGAGGGTTAGACCGCGTTTCATTGGGGAGATTCCGCATCTGCGTCCTCCCGAGTTTCTTCGGTCGCAGCAGCCTCTGGCTCGTCTTCGTCTTCGAACCAGTGCGCACGTGCCGCCATGATGATCTCGTTGCCCTGCTCTTCGGTCAGACCATATTTGGCCAACACACCATCCGGCTCGGGCTTGCGAGTGTCATTGCGGCGACGCGGTTCCGATTTCCGTTTCAATACCAGCTCGTCGGTCGCAAGATCGGCGACATCATCCAGCGTCTTGAGACCCGCTTCACCAAGCGTCACCAGCATGGCTTCGGTCAAATGCGGCAATTCTGCAATCGCATCTTCTACGCCCAATTCGGTACGTTTTTCCCGTGCCGCCGCTTCGCGCCGATCCAGTGCTTCAAGAGCACGATTCTGCAGTTCGGCTGCCAGCTCTTCGTCAAAGCCTTCAATATTGGAAATTTCTTCCGGCGCGACATAGGCGACTTCTTCCAATTCGCTGAAGCCTTCAGCCACCAGAAGCTGCGACAATGTTTCGTCAACGTCCAAATCTTCCTGGAACATTTCAGTCCGCGCAGCAAATTCCGCCTGCCGTTTCTCACTCGAATCCGCCTCGGTCATGATGTCAATGGCAAGGCCGGTCAGCTGCGACGCCAGACGGACATTCTGACCCCGACGACCGATGGCAAGGCTCAGTTGATCATCGGGAACAACAACCTCGATCCGGCCTTCTTCCTCGTCGATAACAACGCGACTGACCGTCGCGGGCTGCAAAGCATTGACGACGAATGTCGCAATATCTTCCGACCAGGGAATGATGTCGATTTTCTCGCCCTGCATTTCCTGCACGACAGCCTGAACACGGCTACCCTTCATACCAACGCATGCGCCGACCGGATCAATCGAACTATCATGGCTGATCACGCCAATCTTGGCGCGAGAACCAGGGTCGCGGGCGGCAGCCTTGATTTCGATGATGCCGTCATAAATTTCCGGCACTTCCTGTGCGAACAGATGCTTCATGAAATCGGGATGGGCGCGAGAAAGGAAAATCTGCGGCCCGCGATTCTCCCGACGCACATCCAGAATCAGCGAGCGGACGCGATCACCAACCCGTGCGGCTTCGCGCGGGATTTGCTGATCACGGCGAATAACGCCTTCTGCACGGCCGAGATCAACGACCACATGTCCAAATTCAACGGATTTCACCACGCCGGTTATGATTTCTCCAGCACGTTCCTTGAATTCTTCAAATTGCCGATCGCGCTCGGCATCACGGACCTTCTGGAAAATGACCTGCTTGGCCGATTGCGCATCAATGCGCCCGAGATCAACTTCCGGCAGCGGATCCACGATAAAGTCGCCGACCTTGGCGCCCGGCTCGAGCTTTTCTGCCTGCTTGATGTCGACCTGCTTGAAATAATCTTCGACTTCGTCAACCACCTCGACGACCCGCCACAGACGCAGATCGCCCGTTTTGACGTCTAGTTTTGCACGAATGTCATTTTCCGCACCATAGCGGGCACGCGCCGCTTTCTGGATCGCCTCTTCCAGCGCCTCGATCACGATCGTCTTATCGATCATTTTCTCCGATGCAACGGCGGTCGCAATAGCGAGCAATTCGGCTTTATTGGCTGAAATAGCACTGCCCATGATTAGTCTTCCTGTTCTTCCAAAGTCTGTTCTTCGATTTCGTCAGCGCCATCAGCTGAAACCGGAATGGTTGCAGCAATCAGAGCATCTGTCAGAATCAATTTTGCGCTATGGACATTCGTAAGAGGCGTCTCCTGACTTCCTGCCTTACGATCGTCAATCTTTATTATGTCACCTTCGATGCCTTCGAGCAGGCCCCGCAGCTGTTTTTTTCCGGAAACCGCCTCAATCAGATTGATCCGCGCTTCATGCCCCCTCCAGTTTTCATAATCTTTTGAACGGGTAAGCGGTCGGTCGATACCGGGCGAACTGACTTCCAGTCGATAGGCATAGTCAATCGGGTCGCGCCCCTCTTCTTCCAGAGCATCGAACTTTGTTGAAATACGCCGGGACAAAGCTGCACAATCATCGATACCCAATTGTCCGGTTTCAGGGCGCTCGGCCATAATTTGAAGCGTCGGCTCCTCCGCCCCTGACACAAACTGCACCCGCACCAGATCAAACCCCAAAGCATCTGCTTCCGGCTTAATCAGATCTGTCAGTGTCGTTATATCAGTCAAATAAATTCCATTTCCGTATGCAAAAACCTTGGCTGCCGGCCCCGTCTGGCGCCAGCCCCTTCAAATCTCACAATGTTGGGATGACTGCTATTTAGGGACAGATTCTCGATATTGCAACGCCTGATTCAAACAGCCACAACATTATAGACGAGCAGAGCCAGATAAGTGACCAGCAATATACCGCCTTCGATGCGCGTTATCCTTCGCCCGGTCGCGGCAAATATCAGCAGCAAGACCGAAGCAGCGATCAGGACGGGCAGGCCAAAATCGGTAATTTCGCCCGGAATCGTCCCGGGAGCGATGATGGCGGTGACTCCTCCAATCAGCAACAGGTTGAAGATATTGGAACCCAGTACATTGCCCAGCGCAACGGCGCTTGCGCCCTTATAGGCCGCGATCACCGAGGTCACGAGTTCGGGTAGCGAAGTACCAATAGCGATGATCGTTAGGCCGATCACGGCTTCGCTCATGCCCACGAGGCGCGCAAGATCGACCGCACCCTCGACCAGCCACCGCCCGCCAAGCACGATCATGACGATACCAAAGAGCAAAATCAGAATCGACCGCCAGAGCGGTTGCTCATCATGCAAATGCGTATCCGAAACTTCCAGGGACTCGGCTTTTTCATGCAACGCGCTTGCTCCGGCCGGCTGCGTCTGTTCGGCCCGATAAGCATAACCGAGATAGGCGAGCAATACAGCCAGAAAAGCACTGCCGATAGCAATTGTAATGCCGGTCGTGCTGGCAATCAGCCACAAGGCCACCGTCGCAACCAATGCCAGTCCGCCATCACGCCACAACGGGCCTCTTGGCACCACCACCGGCAGGATAAGCGAGGCAGCACCAAGAATGAGCAGACTGTTGGCGAGATTGGAACCGACGATATTGCCCCAGGCAATGCCTGGAGAACCCGCCCGCGCAGCTTCCACGCTGGCCACCAGTTCCGGAGCGGACGTGCCGAAACCGACGATCGTCAATCCGATCAAAAGTTCGGACATCCCTGCCCGTTCTGCCACCCGGACTGCCCCGCGCACCAGCAACTCGCCACCAACGATCAGGATCACAAAGCCTGCGAGGAGCAGAAGCAGCGGAATCAGCACAAGAGAAGCGTCGTAGTCGATGCGACTGCGCCGAGATATGTCGCCACATTGCCATAGCAACTCCGCGACAAGCGCGGAGCGCTGCAGATATCAGCCATTGCGCTTGCCGAGCAATTTCAACCGCAGCGCATTGAGCTTGATAAAGCCTTCTGCGTCTTTCTGATCATAAGCACCGGCATCATCCTCGAACGTAACCACTTTTTCGCTATAGAGGCTATCGGGCGACTTGCGTCCAACCACATTGACCGAGCCCTTATAAAGTTTCAGCCGGACCGTGCCGTTCACCCGTGCCTGACTGTGATCGATCGCTGCCTGCAGCATTTCGCGCTCGGGCGAGAACCAGAAACCGTTGTAGACCAGTTCGGCATAGCGCGGGGCCAGCTCATCTTTCAGATGGGCCGCCCCGCGGTCCAGTGTCAATTGCTCGATTCCGCGATGGGCTGCATGATAGATGGTGCCGCCCGGTGTTTCGTACATTCCGCGCGATTTCATACCGATATAGCGATTCTCGACCAGATCCAGCCGGCCGATGCCGTGCTCGCGACCATAATCATTGAGCTTTTCAAGCAAAGTCGCCGGGCTCATCGCCTCGCCGTTGATCGCGACACCATCGCCTCGTTCAAAATCGATGGTGATATATTCGGGCGTATCGGGTGCATCTTCGGGATTATTGGTCCGTGAATAGACGTAGTCCGGCACTTCTTCCCACGGATCTTCCAGCACTTTTCCTTCAGAAGAGGTGTGCAGCATGTTCGCATCGCACGAAAACGGTGATTCTCCACGCTTGTCCTTGGGAATCGGTATTTGATGTTTCTCGGCAAATTCGATCAGCCGGGTTCTGCTGTTAAGATCCCATTCGCGCCAGGGAGCAATCACTTTCACATCGGGATCAAGACTATAATAGCCGAGTTCGAAGCGGATCTGGTCATTGCCCTTGCCGGTAGCGCCATGGGCAACGGCGTCGGCTCCGGTCAGTTTCGCAATTTCAATCTGGCGCTTGGAAATCAGCGGCCGCGCAATCGAGGTGCCGAGCAGATACAGACCCTCATAAAGCGCGTTGGCGCGCATCATCGGGAAAACGAAATCCTTGACGAACTCTTCGCGCAGATCGTCGATAAAAATATGTTCCGGTTTGACCCCGAGTGTTTCGGCAACACGTCGCGCAGGGCCCAATTCTTCGCCCTGTCCCAGATCGGCGGTGAAGGTCACCACCTCGCACTGATATTCCTGCTGCAACCATTTCAGGATGACGCTGGTATCAAGGCCGCCGGAAAAGGCCAGAACCACACGCTTTACGGAATCGCTCATTTTATCGTCTTTCAAAGAGTAGAACCCAGATTAGACTGGCCGCCTAACAGGGTCCAATTTTCGGCGCAATATGATATATCCACGATAGATAAAGTCTCTGGCGCAAGGTGAAAAGAAAACTAGGCCGTCAAATTCTTCTCGGTCTCGCCGATATAATCCCGGGTCAGCGGTAAAGTCCGTCTATTGCGGCTGAACTGGATCTGGTAATTGCACATGCCGCCATTTTCAAAGGCCGCGGTTGCTCCGGCCAGATAGAATATCCACATCCGATAGAAACGCTCATCATATAGGGCGATGATCTTTTCCCGGTTTTGCACCGTTCTTTTATACCATTCCCTCAAAGTGAAGGCATAATGAAGCCGCAGATTTTCGACATCTGTCGCGATCAGGCGAAATGGCTCGCTGGCCGCCAGCGTTTCGCTCAGCGCCGGTATATAACCGCCGGGAAAAATATATTTGCGGGTAAAGGCATCGGTGGTCCCGGGGCCGCCCATCCGCCCGATCGTGTGCAGCAGCATCACCCCGTCGCCGGTCATCAGATTGGCGCAGCAGCGGAAAAAGGTACGGAACTGCGGCGTGCCGACATGTTCGAACATGCCGACCGAGACAATCCGGTCAAAAGCCCCCGCGTCGCGCTGCGCAAGGTCGCGATAGTCGATCAGTTCGAATTTCACCTTGTCGGCCACGCCTTCCTTCTCGGCCCGCTCCCGCGCCTTTTTAAGCTGTTCTTCGCTCAGCGTAATGCCCAGCACTTCAACACCACTTGTCCGGTGCAGATAGAGCGCCATGCCGCCCCAGCCGCAGCCGATGTCGAGCACCCGTTGGCCCGGCCTCAAATCCAGCTTCGCAGCGATATGCGCCTTCTTGTCAGCCTGCGCCTGTTCCAGCGTCATATCCGGCCCGCGCCGGTCGAAGTCCCAATAGGCACAACTATATTGCAGATCGTCATCCAGAAACAGGTCGTAGAGATCATTGCCGATATCATAATGATGCGCGACATTGCTCTTTGATCGACCGGGAAGATTGATGCCATCCAGCGCAGCCGCGGCCCCATCGCGGACTTTCTTCAAGATACCCGGCTCCTTGAGCCTCCCGCCGCGCTCGAAGGGTTTGTTGGCGCGCAACAGCTGCACCAACTGCATAATATCGCCCTGTTCGACGATCAGCCGGCCATCCATGAACGTCTCGGCGGCACCGAGCCGCGGATCGAGCAATATTTGCCGCACCACATTCTTGTCGGCAAGCCGGATGCCAATATCGGGATAGCCGTCGGTCGGCGTGCCATATGCTTCGGTCGATCCGTCGGGATGAGTGACCTTTATAGAACCCTTTTCAATCACGCTGTTTAGAAAACGTCCCAAAATCGACATTCATTCACTCCCAAGAAAACACAACAAACCCAAAAATCAGATGCCAGCATACCATTCATAATTGGCAACGTCCTGCCAGTAACCGCCCTTGCCCTCGCCAATCCCGGCCAATGATGCCACAGCTTCTACCCCTGTCACATATTTGGCCTGTTTATAACCCAGCTGCCGCTCGACCCGAAGCCGCAGCGGCGCTCCGTTCTCGATTGGCAACGGCTCTCCGTTCAACCGGTGGGCCAGCATCGTCTGCGGATGGAAGCCGTCAATCAGGTCGATGCTCTCGTAATAAGGCCTGCCGCCCAGCCGGTCGGCGCAGTGAAATACCAGAAACCTCGCGCTGTTTTTCAGCTGCGCGAGATCCAGTAGAATCTTGAGCGGAACACCCGTCCATTGCCCGATCGCACTCCAGCCCTCGACACAGTCGTGCCGGGTGATCTGGGTCCGCTGTGGCAGGGATTGCAGCGCCGCGAGGCTGAATTTCTGGGGCTTGGCGAACAGACCCGTAAGCCGGAGCCGCCAATTGGCAAAACCCTGAGCCGCGCTGGCGGCATAGTCGGCAGTCCCCGGATCGCGGGTGCCGTTAGCCCGGAATTTGGGAGAAAGATCGGCGATGCCATATTCGCTCGCCAGCTCCATCCGGTCACCCAGAGCGCGCTGAACCGTGAAATTGGCCGTTTCGGCACTCGCCAGAATATCCTGAAAGGCGGGGCTCCGATTAAGCGCATCGCAACCGGACAACAAGCTGCCCGCACCGATTGCCGCGCTGCTGATCAATTTGCGGCGGGAGATAATCGTCATCGCGACGGCTCCTTCCGTTCTCCACCCGAGATCATCGCTCCGATCTGCCGAAATGGACCGGAAAGCAGAACCATTATCATATGGATCAGGAAGAACAGCACCAGGAGGAAAGCTGCAATGAAATGCAGCGAACGTGCTGACTGGCGCCCTCCGAAAAGGTCGCTCAGAAACGGCCAATTGGCGTCCATCGCGGGAGACATGGTCAGGCCTGTGAAAATCATCAGCGGCAACAGGATGAAAATCACCGCGATATAGCTCAACTTCTGGATGCTGTTATAATCCTGTCCGATCGACTGCCTGATCGCCTGCAGGCTCGTGTGATTTCGGAAAGACCGCCATAGATGCGACGGTCGCCATTCCTTGCGCCGCATATGCAGGTCGCGCTGGATGTGACGGTTCCAGAGAGACCGGAGCATGAACAAGCCCAGACCAAGGCTGAATATCCACGCGAAAAAGAAATGCCAGCGCCGGCCATCGGCCAGACTGTAGCTTGAAGGAATGGTCGCCCAGCCTGGAAAAGCCCGTATCCGGGTTTGACCCTGACTATCCTGCCAATTTCCCAGAAACCCGGTCGTCTCGATGCGCAGCTCACCCAAGCGCAAATAACCCATAGTCTGCGAAGACCCTACTGCCATCCAGGCATAGTCGTCATTCGCGCCATATTCGCCCCAATAGAGCCGAGGGTGGGCGTTGAAAATGGTCAGACCGCTCATCAACAGCACGATCAGGCACAAAGCATTGGTCCAGTGCCACAGACGCGTGGTCAGACGGTGACGTTGCTCGCGGGGAATGATGGCGTCCTTCGGCATGGTTGCACTCTAGCCATTGGTTCGGCGTTGCCAAGCCCGACGTTACAACCAGCGACTGTTGCATATCCACAACACAGCCCGCGAGAACAGCAATTGTTACAATTTTTATTCAATCGTGCAGTTGCCGTTCAGGTTTGTAAACTTATATCAACAGTCGACCGCGAAAGAAGAATTGAAGATTAATAAAAGTAGCGGTTGTTTAATCGTAAAACCAAGGAACAAATAAAATGAAAAATGTAACAATAGCAGTTGCTATTGCAGCATCTGTGCTTGCGTCCCCCGCAATGGCTCAGGAAAAAGGCGACTTTTCTGGCGTAAAAGCCACGGCAATCGCCGGATATGACAATATTGACCTGGATATTGCCGGTGTCGATAATGTTGACGGATTTCTTTACGGTGCCGCATTGGGCTATGACATCCAGTCGGGCAATATTGTCTATGGTGCAGAGCTCGAAGCAACCGAGTCCACCAGCAAAATTTCCAATGGTATAGATCGCGTCGATGCCGGCCGTGATCTCTACGCCGGCGCTCGCCTTGGCTATGTCGTAGGCGGCTCCGCCCTGCTCTATACAAAAGCAGGCTATACCAACGCTCGCGTGTCTTCCCCCGGACTGGGCGGGTCTAACGGCGACGGCGTTCGCGTCGGTGCCGGTGTCGAATATAAGCTGAGCGACAAAATGTTTGCCCGCGGCGAATATCGTTACAGCAACTATGAAGACGGCATTTCCCGTAACCAGGGCCTCGTCAGTCTCGGCATGCAATTCTAATCCAGCCGGATTAAATCAATGCAGATCGGGCGGGTAGCAATACCCGCCCTTTTTTTGTGCTTTAACTACCATCCAAGATTTTTCA
Source organism: Parasphingorhabdus sp. (assembly GCF_048267785.1). Taxonomy (GTDB): domain Bacteria; phylum Pseudomonadota; class Alphaproteobacteria; order Sphingomonadales; family Sphingomonadaceae; genus Parasphingorhabdus. Next base: position 337,053 of record NZ_JBLWWU010000001.1, read on the forward strand.
GATCATCAAGACGACCATCTATCTGGCCGACAGGAAAAAATTCCGGAAGCCTGCAATCGCAGGCAAACGCTGTTGCTCACTGCCTATCCTGCAAACCGATGCCGGGAACAACGCAGCCGCTGTACAAAATCCAATGATCGAGACGGGCCTGGTCGCAACAGCCTAGCCGAGCGCAGCCTGCTTTTCTTCGGCCAGCCGGTCCAGTTCCGCGCGGCTTTTCTTTTCGCTCGCGGATTTCAGTTGGCCGCAGGCCGCCATGATATCGCGGCCTCTTGGTGTCCGGATTGGCGCGCTGATACCGGCATCGAAGATGATCTTCGAGAAGGATTTGATCCGTTCGGGCGTCGAACATTCATAGTCAGAACCCGGCCAGGGATTGAACGGGATCAAATTGACCTTGGCGGGCAAATCGTAATTGCGCAGCAGGTTCACCAGCTCGCGGGCATCCTGATCGCTGTCATTCTTGTCTTTCAGCATCACATATTCAAAGGTGATCCGCCGGGCGTTATTGGCTCCGGGATAATCGGCACAGGCCTGCAGTAGCTCCTCGATCGAATATTTGCGGTTGAGCGGGACGATCTCGTCCCGGGTTTCCTTGTTTACGGCGTGCAGCGAAATCGCAAGATTAACGTTAATCTCTGCTCCCGCCCGAGCGATCATCGGCACTACGCCACTGGTCGACAAAGTGATCCGGCGTCGGGAAAGCGCGAGCCCGTCGCCATCCATCACAATCTTCATCGCATCGCGCACATTATCGAAATTATACAACGGCTCACCCATGCCCATCAGCACAATATTGGTCAGCAGGCGACCATCCGATTTATAAGACTGATTATATTCTTTGGTATTTTCCGCTTCGCCGTCGTCAGCAAAGTCCATCACCCCCTTCGGCCATTCACCTAGCGCGTCACGAGCCAGCATGACCTGACCGACAATTTCGCCGGGGGTGAGATTCCGCACAAGCCGCATCGTGCCAGTATGGCAGAAACGGCAATTGAGCGTGCAGCCGACCTGACTGGAAATGCATAATGTGCCGCGATCCTCATCAGGGATGAAGACCATTTCATAATCCTGGGAGTCGGCAGAGCGCAGCAACCATTTGCGGGTACCGTCTTCCGACAGATGCGCTTCGACAATTTCCGGGCGACCAATCACGAAACGCTCTGCCAGCCAGGGCCGCAAGCTCTTGCTCATGTCGGTCATCAGGGAGAAATCGTTGATCCCGCGATGGTATATCCAGTGGAACAGCTGCTTGGAGCGCAGTTTTCCCTGCTTTTCTTCAAGTCCCGCAGCGATCAGAACGTCGCGGATTTCCACAACGCTGAGACCGATGAGGTCGACGCGACCGTCTTCACGCGGGGTGACCTTTGATGGCAACGGAACGGGATCTATATGGCCGGGTATCTGCATGGGAGCGCATATAGGCAGTGTCTGCAGGAAAATCTACCGCAACCGCGAACAGCCCAGCGATGCGGCGTCTATGGCCGTTGCAGCGCCCCGCAGCCGGTAGGCATCGACGATCGACTTGCCATCGCGCCCGACACTTTCGACGGTCATGCTGGTTGCGGATCGGATCGCGGCGATGATCGCGGCGTCCATCCGTTTGTCCTGAGACCAGCCATCGGAGCGATTGGCGGTAAGCTGGAACCGGCGACCGGCGATGCTGACGGTCACCCGGCTGTTGGTCGAACGGTCCCGGCTCAGGCGAACATGGAATTGGCGCCTGATCTCGCGCTTGGGCCAGAATCCGATGCTGACATAGGATTTGCGTTCCGCGTTGCCATTAATCTCTTCCGATTCCGCAATCGCATAGCAGCGCGGGATTTCCGGATCACGGAACGCGCCCCAGCTGTTGAATATGCCGAGGGAATCCTTCGCGACCACCGGTCCCGGGATCGCGGACACAAAAAGCCCCAGAAGAATGAGCCGCTTTTTCAAGCCTTCTCCCCTTCCCCTCCGCCGGTGTGAATAATCTCTTCAACACCGTCACAAATCTGCACGATCGAACCTTGCGGCAGGCCCGCGGCGATCGGCGCGTCAAAGCGCGGGTGCGGATCCGCGCCAACGAGCAGGCCGCGCAATACCCGGCTGGTCATGCCATGGCTGATCAGCACAGCGTCGCGGGTAAAATTCTGCTCTGCAAGCCAATGCTCCAGTCGTTTTGCAATATCGCGATAATCCTCGCCGCCGGGTGCCACCGTGGCAAACAGCCGCTCCTCTTCGTCGATTACCAGCTTGCCGGCCAGATCGCGGTAATAGACGCCACCCCACTCACCCATATCGATTTCCTGAAGCCGCGCATCGCTGCGCGCCTGATGCCAGTCGGCCCCGACATGCTCGGCGATCACCGATAAAGTCTGCAGCGCCCGGTCGGTATCCGAAGCGATCAGATCGAGAGCCGGTGGATTTGGCGCAAGGTGCAGCGCAAGAGCGCGCCCCATCGCATCGGCCTGGGCAAAGCCTGCGCGGGTCAGCGGCGTATGGACATGATTGCCCTGGATCCGCGCAGCGAGGTTGAAGATTGTCTCACCGTGGCGCGCAATGAACAGACGCTTTCCATTGGTATTGATACCGTTCATATCTTTCCTGTCCCGTTAGAAAATGGCAAAAACCATCCGATGAAACTGCGGCTTTACCCGCCTCACTAGTTTTTTCCACAGTTTTTCACGGCATTATCGGACATTGGGCCGCGATCAGGCTTGCCCTGCGGCACTTTATTGTTAATGAAGCGTGGAACTATTCGTGAACCTGTGCGGACTCTTGTGCACGGCAATTTTCACGGTTGAACGGGAACAAGAAGGACGGTTTATGAAAGCGACCATTGAACGCGCGGCATTGCTAAAGAGCCTGGGCCATGTCCAGTCCGTGGTTGAGCGGCGCAACACCATTCCTATTTTGTCCAACGTACTGATCGAGGCAAGCGCCGACGGCAGCATCAAGCTGATGGCAACCGACCTCGACCTTCAGGTTGTCGAAACCGTCGAAGCCCAGGTCGAGACGGCGGGATCGACCACGGTTTCCGCGCACACATTGTTCGACATCGCCCGCAAGCTGCCCGACGGTTCGCAGGTCCAGCTGGACGCAGCCGATGGCAAGATGAAGGTTAACGCCGGCCGCGCCCGCTTCAACCTGCAGACACTGCCCCGCGACGATTTCCCGGTCATCGCGGAAGGCGAACTGCCTACCAGTTTCGAACTGCCCGCGTCCTCGTTGATCCAGATCATCGACAAGACCCGCTTCGCGATCTCGACCGAAGAGACCCGCTATTATCTCAACGGTATTTTCCTGCACGTGCAGGACGAGGAAACGCCGGTGCTAAAGGCCGCCGCGACCGATGGTCACCGCCTCGCCCGCGTCACCCTGCCCCGGCCCGCCGGTGCAGAAGGCATGCCCGACGTGATCGTCCCGCGCAAATGCGTCAACGAACTGCGCAAATTGCTGGATGAAAATAGCGAGTCGTCGGTCCAGATCGACCTGTCGGCAAGCAAGATCCGCTTCACTCTCGGCACCGCGATCCTCACCAGCAAGCTGATCGACGGTACATTCCCTGATTACACGCGGGTCATTCCGACCGGCAATGACAAGCTGCTCAAAATCGATCCCAAGAGCTTTGCCCAGGGTGTCGATCGTGTCTCGACCATCGCCACGGAAAAAACCCGTGCCGTCAAAATGGCGCTCGGCGATGACAAGATCACTCTGTCCGTTACCTCGCCTGAAAATGGCAAAGCCGAAGAAGAAGTTCCCGGTTCCTACAAGAACGATGTTTTTGAAATCGGGTTCAACTCAAAATATCTGATGGATATTTTGAGCGAAATTGAAGGTGACACGGTGGAATTGCACCTCGCCGATGCGAGCGCGCCGACGCTCATTCGCGAGAATGACAAGTCGCCGGCCCTTTACGTGCTGATGCCGATGCGGGTTTAATCGCTCTCCGCTGAGGGAGAAAGTTGCGTAGACTTAATGAGCTCCGTTCGTCCTGAGCCTGTCGAAGGACAATTCTCGACTTCAGGCGTGGTTGGGCAATCTCACTACGAACGGCAGCAACAGACCGTTGCATGGCTCTCATCCAACTGCGTTCAATCCCGTCACTCCAGCGAAGGCTGGAGCCTATACCAATGATGCTATCTCTCGCTTGTTCTCGCCAAGTGCAAAACTTGCTGGCCATCGTTAGATCGGGTTGGGCCCCAGCCTTCGCTGGGGTGACGGAAATATAGGCCGCGACCCTTGAACCTAGGCAATATTGCATTGATTGTTCGGCCTCTCGGAGCCGACACGTCCGAGAAGACTAGCATTTACTCCCGCTGCACAATATAGCGCCCCGATAGACAATGACTCGGCCTCACGCCCTCTCCCGGTTCCTGAAAACCAACCCGGCGATCCACGCTTTCGCCTTGCTCGCGATATTGGTGAGCGCGCTGTCACCGCAAGGCTTCATGCCCACGCACAGCGCCAGCGGTTTCGCGATCAAGCTCTGCTCCGGCCATGCCGACAGCAAACTAGCGATCACACCGGACAATCCTGACTTTGCCCTGCTTACGCTGGTCTATGGTCAGCCGGACAAGAGCGCGCCGGAACCCGACCAGGAACCATCAACGCCTGCCTGCGCCTTTGCCGGTGGCACGTCCTTTGGCTTGGCTTCTTCCCCACCGGAGCTCGCAATGTCGACATTGCCTCCGGCCGTGCACGAACCATCCGAACCTCGCCGCTTTGCGCTCCGCAACCGGATCAACATCCCGCCGGCAACCGGCCCGCCGGCAACGTCCCGACACATCTGAAATAGCGCGCGATCTTTGCCCTCCTGGGCGAAGGATTGCTCCAGTTGCATTTAATGCGGCCCTCCCACGTGGTGGGACATGGCCGTTTGGGATTTATCATGAAGAAAATATTATTTACTGCTTTCACGGCCAATGTCGCTCTTGTCGCATCTCCTGCATTTGCCGAAGGTGACCCGCTCACCGACATTATCGTTATCGGTCAGCGCGACACCGCTACCACCGACGAGATCGAAAGCGACAAGGAAATTGTATCCACGCCCGACGCTGCCGCGCTTGTCGCGCGCGCGCCGGGCGCTGCATTGATCGATAATGGCGGCCTGTCCGGTCAGGTGCAGTATCGCGGCCTGTTTGGCGACCGGATATTGGTCCGTATAGATGGACAGCGCTTTTCATCGGGTGGTCCCAATCTAATGGACCCGCCGCTTCATTATGCGCCGATGGCTCTGGTGGACCGGATCGAGGTGGATCGCGGCATCAGTCCGGTTCGCAAGGGACCGGGTCTCGGCGGCGGTGTGAATGCCGTGTTAAAACAGGCTCAGTTCTCCGACAGCGCGACAATGCAGCCGAATGCTGATCTCACCGCCGGCTATCGCAGTGGCGACAATAGCTATCTTTTGGGAGGACTCGTCGGCCTGGCCAGTGAACGGGTCAAACTGGGCGTCATTGCGTCCTATGAGAAAGGCGACGATCTGCAATTCCCGGATGGAACCATTGCTTCATCAAGCTTCGAACGCCTGAATTTCGGAGCCCATGCGGGCCTGAAAGTCGGCAACGGCAGCCTGACCCTGTCTTACCGACGGCAGGAAACTGATCCAACCGGCAACCCGCCATTTCCCATGGATATCCAGTATTTCAACACGGACTTCCTGAATCTTGTCTATGAAGGGCAGCTCAACGACAATCTATATCTTGAAGTGGAAGCGGGACACGTCGCGATCCGGCATCTGATGGACAATTATTCTCTGCGGCAAGGCCCGGCCAGTCCGATGGACCAACGCGCCACTTTTGCCGATGCGGACACCAGTACGGCTGCCACTGCGCTGCGCATGGGCACCCCGGATCGGCATGTCCGGCTTGGCGCAGATGTTGAGACATTCGACAAGGATGTCCGGATCACCAATCCGACCAATGCGGCCTTTTTCTTGACATCCCTCAACAATATCTCCGGCAGCCGGGTCGGCGCCTTCGTCGAAAGCCGCCTGGGGGCTGGACCGGTTGAAGCTGAAATTGGCGCACGCTTTGACCATCACCAGTTGGAGGCAGGATCACCATTATTGGGGAGCGCCGTTCCAATGGGGCCACGCATTCTCGCCAATAGTTTCGCCGCATCGGACCGCACATGGTCGGATGAGACGATAGATGTTACTGCACGTTTCTGGAGTGATATGGGCAATATCAAACCCCGTGCCTCCTTTGCCTACAAGACCCGTGTGGCCAATGCCATCGAGCGCTTCTCATGGCTGCCGACCGGTGCAAGCGGGGGGCTTGCCGACGGCAATATCTATGTCGGTAATCTGAATCTGGGAAACGAAAAGGCATGGATTGCCGAGGCCGGATTTGATTACCAGGATCGTCGTTTCTACGCGCGGCCAACGCTGTTTTATCGGCGCATAGATGATTTCATTCAGGGCGTGCCCTTTGATGGCACTCCCGGTGTCATCGACAGTCCGGTCGAAATGGTCGCCAATATGAACGGTGATCCAACACCCTTACGCTTTGCAAATGTAGATGCGGAAATTTACGGTGTCGACGTGGATTTCGGATGGCATATCAGCGGCCCGTTGCATCTCGACGGTACGGCCAGCTATGTCCGGGCAAAGCGACGCGACATTGATGACGACCTGTATCGCATCACCCCGCCGAACGTCCGGGCCGCCTTGAGCTGGCAGGAGAAAAGCTGGCATCTGGGTGCTGAATTGCGGGCCTTTGCTGACCAGAACAAAGTGTCTGCTACCAATAGCGAACAGCCCAGTGACGGCTATATACTCGCCGGATTGTTCGGTCATGTCGCACTGACACCCACCTTGTCGCTCGACGCCAGCGTGGAAAACCTGTTCGACAAAAAATATACCGACCATCTCGCCGGCTACAATCGGGTCAGCGGGTCAGATGTAGCCGTCGGCGCCCGCCTGCCTGGAGCAGGCAGAAGCGCCTTTGTCCGGCTGCGCTGGACAGGAATGTAATTCGGTCAATCCAATTCGGTGCGCAGCCGGTTTTCCGGCTGCGCGCTATTCCGCCGCTTCGAGCAGCTCGACCGCCTGCGGACCACGGATCAGGCCACCGGGGCGTTTGTCTGTAACGACGCCGCCCCTGAACGTTATCTGCCCTGACTTGATCGTATAATCATAGCCATCGGCCTTTTGCAGCAAACGCTTGCCGCCCGCTGGCAGGTCAAAGGCCAACCAGGGCTTGCCCAGCTTGATCCGATCCATATCGATCACATTGACATCTGCCAGATAGCCCGGCTTCAGCAATCCACGATCGTTAAGGCCATAAAGTCGCGCAGTATCAAGGCATTGGCGCTTGATCGCATGTTCAATACTCAACGTGCCACGCTTGCGATTCTTGACCCAATATTCAAGCATGAAGGTCGGGCTTGCGGCATCACAGATCGTCCCGCAATGGGCGCCGCCATCGGACAGACTGTTGACCGTATCATCGGCATTTTGCAACGCTTCGAGGAAATCAAGATTGCCGTCCATATAATTGAGCAAGGGCAGATAGATGAAGCCCTTGCCGTCATCCGCCATCATCAGGTCATAGGCATATTCCGGGCCGGATTTACCCGCCGCTTCCGCGCGCGCCGCAATGCTTTCATCGGCCTGCGGTTCATAGTTGAAATCAAGGTCCATCTCGAACTGCATCGGCCAGCCCTGTGTAATGACCATGAAGACCGGCATCATATCAACCTGTTCCGGCGGTGTGCTGGTTTCGCTCAGCAGCTGCGCCTTGAACGCGGGATCTTTCAGTCTGGCATATTTTTCATCCCAGCTCAGATTTTCCATCGCCATCCAGCTCGGGTGCCGGACGAACGGATGGACCGTGCCCTGCCATGCCATGACGATGCCGTTTCCGCGTAGCGCAATCTGCGCGACGATATTGGCACCATTGTCATTTTCCGCACGCATATTGCTGATCTGCTCGTCGAGCGACTGCTCCTTGGCGATCGACTGCAGCGCCGCAAAGGTCACCGGCAGACCGGTTTCGCGGCTGAGGTCGCCCATCCAGCCGAATTCGTCCCATTCCTTGTTGAGATCGCTGGCCATCTCGAACACGCCATAGCCGACCCGGCCCATTGCGCGACCGATGCCGATCAACTCTTCCTTGGTCGCTGTGGTTCCAGGAACCAGTTCGCCGTCGACGCTCCGATGCAGGATTGTGCGGGATGTCGAAAATCCAAGCGCACCCGCTTTCAGGCCATCCTCCACGATCTGCGACATCTGTTCGACTTCATCATCTGTTGGCACCGCACCCGGCTTTTCCCGGTCGCCCAGAACATAGGCACGCACAGCCCCATGCGGCACATGGGTTGCGACATCAACCGTGCGTGGCATTCTTTCCAGCTCGTCCAGATATTCAGGGAAAGTCTCCCAGTTCCAGCTCATCCCTTCGGCCAAGGCGGTGCCGGGAATATCCTCGACGCCTTCCATCAGATTGATCAGCCATTCGTGGCGGTCGGGCCGCGCGGGTGCGAAACCGACACCACAATTGCCCATGATCACGGTGGTGATGCCATGCCAGCTGGAGGGCGCCATTTCATCGTCCCATGTAGCCTGCCCATCATAATGGGTATGTACATCGACAAAACCCGGCGTGACAAATTTGCCCGATGCATCGATTTCTTCCCGGCCTTGCGCCGCAACCGTTCCCACCAGCGAGACGCGATCACCGTCGATCGCCACGTCGGCCACAAAGGGCGCTCCGCCTGTGCCGTCAACCACTGTACCGCCACGGATTACCAAGTCATGCATCGAGTCTCTCCTGATTATTTTCAACACGCTTAACAGATTTAACTGGATGATTAAAGCCATCTGCTGTTACCACCTCCGGCATGGTAGAGAAAATTTCATGGCAGCCCGATCCGGCGACCGGCATTATGATCGATTGGGTCGAGGCTAACGGCCAGACATTTGAAGTCGCAACGGCAGGCACGGGCAAGCAACTTGCGCTCTGTCTGCACGGTTTCCCCGAGCTGAATTATTCGTGGCGGCACCAGATTCCGCTGCTGGCCGACTTGGGCTATACAGTCTGGGCACCCAATTTACGCGGCTATGGCGGCTCCAGCAGGCCCACTGGCGTGAGCTCCTATCGCCTCAATACTCTGGTGCAGGACGTCGCTGAGCTGATCGACGCCAGTGGCGCGGAAGACGTAACCCTGATCGCCCATGACTGGGGCGCGATCGTCGCCTGGCATTTCGCGATCCTGAAGATACGCCCGCTGACCCGCTTGGTCGTCATGAACGTCCCCCATCCCAAATGCACTCAGCGGGAAATGAAACATTGGTATCAGCTCAGGAAAAGCTGGTATATTTTCTTCTTCCAAATCCCTGGGCTGCCGGAATGGCTGTTTGGATTGAACGGTGCCGAGCGGATCAAACGGGCCTTTTCCAATATGGCGGTCGACAAAAGCCGCTTCCCCGATAGCGACTTGCAAATCTACGCCAACGCCGCCAGCCGGCCCGGTGCCTTGCGCGCAATGATCAACTATTACCGCGCCCTGCTCCGCACCAGGGACGTGCGAGAGATCGGCGACGGGATTGTAGATATCCCGACCGTGATGATCTGGGGAGAAGAAGATGCAGCAATAGACATCCGCTGCACCGATGGCACCGAAGAATGGGTACCCGATCTCGAACTGCACCGCCTGCCCGGCGTCTCGCATTGGGTGCAACAGGAAGCACCGGAGAAAGTGAATGCAATTTTACGGGGTTGGTTGGATAAACCAGACCGATTTTAAATTAATTTGAGTATAAGGGCCACTATAGTTAAGACATCCAAAAATAGATGGGAGACTGACATGGCGGACCTACTTGATTTAATGAACCCTCAACGGGCTCGCCTGTTCCCCATTCTAGCAGACACTTCCAAAGAAGGCAGAACACTCTCTATTTTCTTAGCGACACTCACTTTCGTTAGAGGCTTTTCGCAAAATCTATTTAACTCAATTAACCAGAGAATTGGGTCGACCACTATAATTTCGACTTACACGGAAGTGAACTTCAACAATCTGGCTGACAAAAAGATGGGACGCCCAGATGGTTTGATCGTTTTAGAAACTGGAAAACGCACTTGGTCGGCGCTCGTCGAAGCAAAAGTGGGAAAGTCCGAGATATCAAACGATCAATTGGAGCGCTATTTGGCTATAGCAAAATCGAAAAAAATTGATGCCGTGATAACAATCTCGAACCAATTTGCGACAGTACCCGACCATCATCCAGTCAAAATCACCTCAACAAAATTCAAGGGCATCGGGCTATATCACTTTTCCTGGATGCAAATAATGACTGTGGCACGATTGCTAACCGCTAATCAGGACATTGAAGATGAAGAGCAAGCAAATATCCTAAAAGAATTCCTGCGTTTTATAAGTCACCCAAGCGCAGGGGTGGAAGGTTTCTCTCAAATGCCGAAAGCATGGAGTACAGTGTGTGCTCTCGTGCAAGCAGGCGGAAAACTGGTGCGCAATGATGAGCTCTATGCCGTCGTTGAAGCTTGGCAACAAGAAACAAAAGATCTGAGTCTTATCCTTAGCCGTCAACTCGGTACATTTGTGCGTGAGAAACTATCACGCGCAGAATCTTCAAGTCCGGGAGCAAAGTTCGAGAGCGACGTAAAGGAACTCGTTTCGAAGCAGGCATTGGCGATAAATTTGGACGTACCTGATGCGGCATCACCCCTATCGGTGATAGTTGATCTACGCCGTCGCTCCATTCTAAACTCGATGTACGTCAAGGCTCCTGGCGATAAGGTCTCGAATAAAGCTCGCTTGAATTGGTTGTTACGACAGATTCCCAAACAGGCAGATTCAAAAGCGCATATCAGAATGTATTGGCCCGGATCTTCACCAACCACTCAGCTGCCCTTGAGTGACCTACGAGAGAACCCAGACAGGATTGGCGAAGATAAAGGCAAAATGACGGTCGTCGGTTTTGATGTTATCATGCCGGTAGATTTGGGTAATCGGTTCGGCCAAACCAGAACAATAATCCAAGAGTTAGAAACTTCAGTCCCACATTTTTATGAATCGGTGGGCCAGCATATACGGCAGTGGGCTCCTCCGCCTCCGAAACTATCGCAAGAACGAGTCAGTCCGGAGACTGTAAGCCCCAATACAATATCTGAAGATACGAATTCGATTGAGGCAGAATAACCCGAATAAATGATTCTGGAAATCTACATTAGCCCCGCGCCGCGATCATGTCGGCGATATCGGTGAATTTCTCGCGCGGCGAACCGTCTCGTGCCCGTGCAATCTCGGCTTCCTCGATCTTCTTCCAGTCGCGGAATGTAACGGTTTCCACACCGCGTGTTTCCAGCAGTCGGTCCAGTCCCGCTCGACCTTCCTTGCGATCTCCCGCACCAATATCCTCGGCAATGGCATCGACAATGGCAAAGCCGTCGGGCTTGTTGGTGCCGATGGTTCCTGAAGGCCCGCGCCGCGCCCAGCCGACGCAATAGAGGCCGGGCAATATCCGCCCGTCGACATTGGCGAAACGACCGCGGCCATGTTCATAAGGCACGCCTTCGATAGGCGGGGTGCGATAGCCGATACAACTGATCACCATCTGGCATTCCAGTTCATAGCGTTCCCCGGTTCCGATCGAGCGCAGATCATTGTCCAGCATGGTCTTTTCGACAATCAATTTTTCAACCCGTCCGCCACCCTGGATCTCTACCGGCATGGCAAAAAAGTCGAATATAATCTCGATAGGCTTATGCTGGGCGTCGGCCGCCGCGATATGGAAATTGCGCAAATGGGTAACGGCTTTGCGCATACCTGGTTCGAGCATGGCATCATCGCCTTCGTCGGGAAAATCACTCCCTTCAACCACCGGCCTGGCGCGCTCCAGCTGCCCCAGTTCGCCCAGTTCTTTAGGCGTCATCGCGATCTGATGCGGACCACGGCGACCGAGAAAGGTTATCTTCTCGACCTTGCTTCGCTTCAGCCCGTCCAGCGCGTGACCGACAATGTCACTGCCGGCAAATTCATTCTCGGTCTTGGCCAATATCCGTGCGACATCAAGGGCGACATTGCCGTTGCCGATGATCGCCACCGATCGAGCATCGAGCGGAGGATTGAGATCCTTGAAATCGGGATGGCCATTATACCATCCAACGAAAGCCGCGCTTCCGATGACTCCGTCAAGGTCGCTCCCCGGAATATCGAGCGCACGGTCGGCGGGCGCCCCGGTAGCGAGTACAACGGCATCGTATAATTCCTGCAATTCCGCGACGCTGACATCTTCGCCAACGGTAACATTGCCGATGAAGCGGACATTGTCCCCGAGATTGGTTTTCTCGTACCGCCGCGATACGGCCTTGATTGACTGATGATCGGGAGCCACGCCGGTGCGGATCAGGCCAAAGGGAACAGGCAATCGGTCGATAATGTCGACCGCAACATCTTCGCCAAATTTCTTCTGCGCCGCTTCCGCGGAATAATAGCCGGCAGGTCCAGATCCGATGATCGCTATATGACGCATAGTCTTGCCTTCCCCATTAGTTGGCCCGATTAGCTAAAGCTCATGCTAACGTCATAATTTCAAAAGAAAAGCAAAAGGATGCTGTCATTTTCGGGAGGATGGATTTCCCGACTTCAAAGTCTAGGGATCGACGTTGGCGACATTTGCAACATTATAGCGCAGCGCTTCTTCTTCGGTCAGACAGCGTCGGGTTGACTTGTCACCGTCGCCGTTTTTGACCGCGCTGGTTTTATACATGACTTCCGACAATAATTTGCGCGATACACCCATGCGGATCAGAAAGTCATTATCTTCGGTGGCGAGCAATGCGCTTTCCTGCTCGACTTCTCCAATCAGACCGACCGTGGCATCGGTTCCCATTTCGATGCTGTAATTTATCGCGTTGCGATCGCCGGTCATGGTGAACATATGCACCATAAAATGGGCGCCGGGTTCGACAATCCTCGCCCTGCCACCCATGAAAACGAAATTGCACGCGCTGAAACAGGTCCACCCCTTTGGAATGCGGGTGATGATGGAGGCATCGGCAGCCCGAATCACCCGGCCTGCTTCATTACCGGCTCTCGCCAAACCGCCAGGGGAACGGAGCCAGATTTCGGAAATCTCGGGATTCTCAGCGAGCATCTTGCGCAGACGTTCAGGCAACCCCGCATCGACCACCCCTTCGGCAACCAGTATTTTTGTTTCGCCGCGAACCACCGGTGTCAGTTCCATTTCCTGATTGGAGGACCAATTGGGATAGCGCGGACAAGTCGGATTGTCCGGGTCCATCAACCCCTGCGCATGTCCGGCGCTCGCGACAAGAGCGCAGCTGGCAACGATATTACGCAAAATTCTGATCATGGCAGGCACTACCGTTTTAATCGTTCCCGTGGAAAAATATGTTAACACGGCTGGATGATATTGAAAACCGGCCTTGACCGTAAAAATATGTCCAGACTATGCTATAGGTCATAGTCTGGAAGCACTATTCAGCATATTCCAAACTGTGAACTACGGGGTCGCAAACCATCCTGATTATGGGACAAGCTTCCGCATCTGGAAGTTTTGGAATCGGGATCAAACCGGAGGGAAAAACATGTTGAAGAAATTTTTGACCATTGCTGCGGTGTCGTCATTGGCGCTAACCGGCGGAACGGCAATGGCAGCGGGAAAATCCAAGGGTCAGAAGGCACAGGACCGGGCCACCGCCCAAATTCCCGTTTGCACTGTCAAACTGGGGACGATTGCCGTGGTGGAACCAGAAGTAAAATGGTGGCGCAGTTATAAGATCGGTTCACCGGAAGCGCTGATCAAGACTTTTGTACAACGATCTGGGTGCTTCGGACTGGTCGACCGTGGATCGGGCCTTGCAGCGCGCGCGGTCGAAAGGGCACTCGGTGATGACGGCGAATTGCAGAGAGGTTCCAACCTCGGCAAGCGTCAGGTCAAGGCCGCCGACTATGTCATCGTACCGGATATCATTTCGGCCAACAGCGACTCCGGCGGTGGCGGAGCGCTCGGCGGACTGGCCGGCGCCCTCGGCGGACGCACGTTTGGCGGACTGATTGGCGGACTCAAGGTCAACAAAAAGGAAGCAAATGTCACGCTTTCGCTGGTCAACGTCCGAACGACCGAAATCGAACGCACCGTGGAAGGCTATAAGCGGACATCCGACGTCAGCTTTGGTGGCGGCGGCGGTGCCTTTCTTGGCGGCGCCCTCGTCGGTGCAGCAGGCGGCGGCTATACCGACACCCAGATAGGCCGGGTAATGGCCCTCGCCTATCTCGATGCTTATACTCTGCTGGTGACACAGCTTGGCGGACTCCCGCTTGATCCGAGCGCAGCAGCACCCCAGGCTGAATAAGCTCAGTCAAAGCACGGACTTACAGACCCGGCGCCTTTCATCCTGGCGCCGGGTTTTTTATCGGAACCTCATGTTCTCTAATAGCGGCCAGAGAACGCCCCGTTAATAGCGACGGGCAACGAACCGCTCCATTTGGGAGTGGAAAGCCGGCAAGGGAATAGCTAGACTAGGCTGCTACCCCGGTCGCATAGAGGGAGAGGAAAATTGCGGAAGCCATTCAATCGTCTACAGGCGCTGATGATAAAGGCCATGGCGGAAGCTCTGTTTCACGACCGCAAAATGGCGATTTCGGCTGATCAGGTGGTCGAGAACCTCCAGGAACATTTTTCCAATATCGACGGCGACAAACCTGCTGAAATCGGCATGGCACTCTATGGCCTGTTTCTGGTCCTCGGCGGTCCATTTTTCCTTACTGCAACACCGGGGTTCCGCAAAAGACTGATCAACCGGCGACTGCGAAACTCCCGGATCGATCTGTTTCAGGATATTGCGCGGACCAAGGGCGTCATCCTCGCCGGCTATTATGGCCACTGGCAGCATGGCGACGAAGAAGAGAATTTCGACAACCCGGTCTTTGCCGATCTGGAATTCGAATTGCCCGCCCAACGCGATCGTTCAGCCGCCGGTGAACGCCCCCTTCGCCGTGAACCACGCCGTGACTTGACGGCCGAAGTGTTCGTCGGCCATCAGGCCGTCCCGGAAGAAGCCGATGTGATTGTAATCGGTTCCGGCGCCGGCGGGGCCGTTGCCGCAGCTGCTGTCGCCGACGAGGGCCATCAGGCGTTGATCATCGAAGCCGGCAGCCATTATCCTTCATTCCGCATCACCCATGAAGAAGCGCGGATGACAGCGCGTCTTTTCAAGGATGGTGCCCTGCAAACAACATCCGACCGCGACATCATCGTATTTCAGGGTCGCGTCGTTGGCGGCTCCACGGTCATCAATAACGGGATCTGTCTGCGGATGAAACATGAAGGCCTGGTCCATCCGGACGCTGAAGATGTTTATGATACCTGGTCCAGGCTCGGTGCTCCGGTCAGCGAAGCGGAACTTGCGACCAGTTACGAAGCGGTCGAGCAAGCGCTCGAGGTCTCCGAAATCGACCGAATTACCGGTCGCAACAACGGTCCGCATCTGATCGATGGCTGGAACAAATATGCGGCTCAATCGAGCGACCCGATGGACCGCAAGGCCGTCACCGCCTGGTTCAGAAAAAACTATGGCCCGCCAACCGCGGATAGCGAATGCGTATATTGCGGCTATTGCAACACCGGTTGCCCCTATGGCCGGAAAAAAGCGATGCCGGAAAGCTTCCTGACCCATGCGACCAGCGATGCGCGCGACAAGCCGGCCCGGATATTGCACAAAGCCGAAGCTACCGAAATCCTGTGGGGCGAAGGCGCCAATGGCAAGCGGGTCGCAGAGGCCGTCGAGATCAGGCTCGCCAACGGCCAGAAGCGGACAATTCGCGCCCGCAAAGGCGTCGTGGTGGCAGCCGGAGCGCTCGCCTCCAGCAACCTGCTCTACAATAGCGGCATCCTGCAATCAGGAACCAATATCTCGCTCAACATCGCCTGCCCGGTGGTCGCCCTGATGCCCGAGGGTACGAACGTGAACGTCTGGAACGAAGACCAGATGGCGACCTATGTCGATCGCGGCGATTTCCTGATCGAAAGCCATTTCCAGCCGCCGATGAGCATGGCGACACTCGTACCCGGGTGGTTTGAAGACCATTATGAGCGGATGAAAAACTATAACCGGCTGGTTTCCGCGGGCGTCCTGTTTCCGGCCGACCGGCTCGGCTATATGGAGAATGGCAAGCTCAAGCTGAAAATCGGTGAGAAGGAACTGGCTCTATTGCGCCGCGCACTGGCGACGATGACCAAGGTCCATTTCCTCAACGGCGCGATAGAGGTCTACCCTGCCCTGCTCCGCGGCCAGACGCTGACCTGTGACATGAGCCATGACGAGATTGACGCCTTTTACGAAGAGGCAATCGTCGAGCCGGATGATGTCGTCCTGTCGAGTTCCCATCCCCACGGCGGCAACGCGATCAATGTCGACCCGCACAAGGGCGTTGTTGATCTCAACCAGCGCGTGCACAATACGACCAATTGCTATGTTGCCGACGCCAGTGTGATGCCCAGTTGCATACGCGTCAACGCACAGCTGACGACCATGGCCATGGCCCATCGGGCAATGGCGGGGAAGCGTCGGTTCGGCTAGTCTTTGAAGCTGAAATCGGGCAACGATTGAAACGCATTTTTCAGTGCATCGCCCCAGCCGGCCGAGATTGTCTGGAAATAGGAATCGTCTTTTTCGATCCGTTGCTGCTGGGTAATCGCAAAACTGTCGGCCTCATAGACCTGCATATCGAGCGGCAGATCCACCGCCAGATTGGCTCGAATGGTCGAATCGAAAGAGACCAGCAGCAGTTTCACGGCATTTTCGAAGGACATGTCCGGGTCGAAACCGCGGACCAGTATAGGACGGCCATATTTGGTTTCGCCGCTTTGGAAAAACGGGCTGTCGTCGCTGGCTTCGATGAAGTTGCCGGCGGGATAGATCAGGAACAGCCTTGGATCACTGCCTTTGACCTGGCCGCCAAGAATGAGAGTCGCGCCGAAAGGAGACTTGGCTTCCTGCCCTTCACGGGAATAGGTTTTGACCACCTCGCGCAACGTTTCACCGACGATTGTGGCGACCTGAAACATCGACGGTGCCTGCAGGATTGAGGGATTGCGCTCATCAGGATGCTTGCCCCGCTCGTCGAGCAGGCTGATCACCGCCTGCGTAGTCGCCAGATTGCCCGCCGAAAGCAGGGTAATCACCCGCTCCCCGGGCACTTCCCAGCTTGCCAGTTTCTTGACCTGGGCAATATCGTCGACGCCGGCATTGGTCCGGGTATCCGACATGAAAACAAGGCCGCGCTTCATCCGCAGTGCCACGCAATAGGTCATTTGTAATGGTTATCCCTGATCAATATTCACATTGTCTCTACTGCTGCACCTGCAGGCTGACAATCATATCCTCGCTGCCGGCCCCAAATCGCAGGCCGCTTATCGGCGATGCATCGCGATAATCAAGACCTGTGGCTATCCGGACATAGCGTTCATCGGGCGAATAGCCGTTGGACACGTCAAAGCCGACCCAGCCGATATGTTCGACATAGGCTTCTGCCCAGGCGTGCGTAGCATCCTGATCAACCCGATCGCTCATCATCAGATATCCGGAGACATAACGTGCCGGAAATCCCAGGGCGCGCGCAGCCGTACAGAATATATGGGCATGATCCTGGCACACACCCCCACCGGCCTTGAGGGCCTGTTCAGCGGTCGTCTCCGCATCGGTCTCGCCGGTCTTGTACACAACCTTCTTGGTAACCAGCGCTGACAAGGCATGTAGCCTGGCAATGTCGCCGTCATAATCCTGATCCAGCGATGCAATCAATTTGGCGGTTTCGGTTTCCGGTCTGGTCAGCGCAGTCGCACGCTTGAAATACCATAAGGGAGCGAAACCCGCGTGCCTGCCGATAACGCCGCTGCCATCGGTATTTTCAACCTCGCCGGTGCAACGAATGACGATCTCGCTCCGCCCGCGTTCGATGTTGATCAAATCGACGTGGTTACAGTGCTGGTCCTCGAAAGACAGTTCCAGCGAACCGCCCTCAATCTCGATATTCCAGTCCACTATCCGCTGTCCGGGTCGTTCCTTCGGGCGAAGGCGCAACTGCTGCAGACCATATTGCACGGGATTATCGTAACTATACCGGGTTTCGTGATTAATTTTCAGCAGCATGTTCAACCTATCCTGTCTTGAAAATTATAGTCAGTCTCGATCTGGGCAGCGAGGCCGTTATTGGCCGCGAGAAATTCGATGATGAACTCGTGCAGGCCGGCTTCAAAAATATTCTGCACGGGCTGACCCAGCAGGCGGTCGCAAATATCGTCTGCAAGCCGATGAGAAGTCACCTCATTTCCATATTCCCGCTCCAGATATCCGAGATTGTCGGAGATTTGAGCATAGCAAAAAGCGAGCGAACGCGGCATCTGGCGGTGCAGGATCAGATATTCGGCGACACTCAACGCGCTGATATCCGAACCGTTGAGCCAACGATAGGAGCGCTGGGCGGATACGGACCGTAAAATCGTTTCCCACTGGACGTTATCCACGGCGGAACCGATTTGCGCGATCGACGGCAGCAGCAGATAATATTTCACGTCCAATATCCGCGCGGTACTATCCGCGCGTTCGATGAATGTGCCCAGCCGGATGAAATTGAAACCATCGTTGCGCAACATCGTGCCCAGCACTGCGCCCCGAACCAGCGAACTTTGGCGACGAATAACCGCCAGAACGTCCGGCAGGTCCCGTTCATCGACCGGATTGGCCAGAGCAGCTTTCAGGTTCATCCAGGCTTCGTTGGTTGCTTCCCATACCTCTCTGGTCAGTGCAATCCGCCCGGTACGGGCACTGTCTCTTGCCTTTTTGATCAGCGAGATGACGCTGCCGGGATTATCCTTGTCACGCAAAATAAAATCGATGACTTTTGCCGACCTATAATCTGCATGTTTTGCCAGATAGCTTTTCTTGGTTCCGGACGACCCCAGAATGGAGGCCCATTCATCGGCTGCCGATGACGAGTGGGTCAGCGCGATGCGAAAACCCGCTTCGATCAGTCGCGCACTATTTTCTGTCCGCTCGAGCAGACGGGCCATCCAGAACAGACTGGCGGCGGTTTTGCCTAGCATGATCCCGCCCCCCTCATTCTTCCAGCACCCATGTATCCTTGGTCCCCCCGCCCTGGCTGCTGTTGACCACCAGAGATCCCTCGGTCATCGCAACGCGGGTCAATCCGCCGGGCGTGATGTCGATGCGATCGGGAGACACGAGCACGAACGGGCGCAGATCGACATGCCGTGGCGACAGTCCCTTTTCGGTAAAGATCGGCACCGTCGAAAGCGCCAGCGTCGGCTGGGCAATATAGTTGCCGGCATTGCCGATCAGCTTGGCGCGGAAATCCTCGACTTCCTTTTTCGAAGCCGCCGGTCCGACCAGCATGCCATAGCCGCCCGATCCGTGCACTTCCTTGACCACCAGCTCCTCCAGATGCTCCAGCACATATGCAAGCTGGTCCTTTTCCGAACAGCGCCATGTCGGCACATTTTCCAGCAGCGGTTTCTGGCCGGTATAAAATTCGATAATGTCCGGCATGTAGGAATAGAGCGCCTTGTCGTCGGCGATGCCGGTACCGGGCGCATTGGCGATGGTAATCCCGCCGGACCGGTAAACATCCATGATCCCGGGCACGCCGAGCATAGAATTGGGCAGAAAATTCAGCGGATCGAGATAATCGTCATCGATCCTGCGGTAGATCACGTCGATCGGGGTATAGCCCTGCGTCGTGCGCATCGCGACGCGACCGTCGACAATCTTCAGGTCATGACCCTCAACCAGTTCCGCGCCCATCTGGTCGGCGAGAAAACTGTGCTCGAAATAGGCGCTGTTGTGGATGCCCGGAGTCAGGACGGCAACCACCGGCTTGCCCGTGCATTTCGGCGGCGCACAGGCGGCAAGCGAGCGGCGCAGATTGTTCGGATAGCGGCTCACTTCCTGCACGCCGATCCTGGCGAACAGTTCGGGGAACATGTGCAGCATCGTCTCCCGGTTCTCCAGCATATAGCTGACCCCGGAAGGCGTCCGCGCATTGTCCTCGAGCACGTAAAATTCGCCCGGGCCGGTGCGGACAATATCGGTACCGATGATATGGGTGTAAATCCCGCCGGGCGGGTTGACGCCGATCATCTGCGGCAGGAAAGCGATATTATTCGCAATCAGCTCGACCGGCACCCGGCCGGCGCGCAATATCTCCTGGCGATGATAGATATCGTAGAGGAACGCGTTGATCGCCTTGACCCGCTGCTCGATCCCCCGCGACAATTTGCGCCATTCCCGGGCGGATAATATCCGCGGAATGACGTCGAACGGAATCAGCCGCTCATCGGCTTCGTCCTGGCCATAGACATTGAACGTAATGCCCGTCTTGCGGAAAAAGGCCTCGGCATCGTCAGTCTTGCGATGGAGGCGTTTGACATCTTCCCTGTCGAGCCACTCTTTATAGTCGGCATAAGGCTCGCGAACGACATCGTCGCTACCCAGCATTTCATCGAACAAACAATTTCCCCCTCAATCAGGCGTTCAATTGTCTCCTCCCACTCCCTGTCTAACGGGGGAAGGCGCGATAGGCAAAGGGAAACGGGCCAATGACACAGGAAAGACCAGATGGTCACGCGGAGACGACGGGCCGGCCTCGCCACAACGGGCCCGCAGCTTTGCCCCCGCACAATGCCCTCGCCACTTTACTTCCCGCCGATATCGTCTAATCGCAGCATCCAATAGCTTTGGAGAATATCATGCGTGCCGACGCGCAAGCCTTTGTCGACCGGATCGACGCCGCCCTTTCCCTGATCAAGACCGCCCTCAACTGGGATGTTGCCCTGCGGCGGCTCGACGAGCTCAACGCCCGGGTCGAGGATCCGACCCTGTGGGACGACCAGAGCGCCGCCCAGGCGGTGATGACCGAGCGCCGCCGCCTCGATGAATCGATCAGCGCCGCCCGCGAAATCCAGCAGGAACGCGACGACGCGCTCGAATTTATCGAGATGGCCGAGGAAGAAGGCGATGCCGGTCTCGCCGACGAAGGCGTCGCCACGCTCGAAAAACTCGCCACCCGCGCCGACCGCGACAAGGTCAAGGCTTTGCTCTCCGGCGAAGCGGACGGGCTCGACACCTATATCGAAATCCACGCCGGCGCCGGCGGCACCGAAAGCCAGGACTGGGCCGAAATGCTGCTGCGCATGTACCAGCGCTGGGCCGAGGCGCGCGGCTACAAGGTCACCATGGTCGATTATCAGGCAGGCGATCAGGCGGGGATCAAATCCGCCACGATCGAGGTCAAGGGCGAGAATGCCTATGGCTATGCCAAGACCGAGAGCGGCGTCCACCGGCTGGTCCGCATCTCGCCCTATGACAGCGCCGCCAAGCGCCACACCAGCTTTTCCAGCGTCTGGGTCTATCCGGTAATCGACGACAGTTTCGAGGTCGAGATCAACGAGAGCGACCTCAAGATCGACACCTATCGCGCCTCCGGCTCCGGCGGCCAGCACGTCAACACCACCGACAGCGCCGTGCGCATCACCCACCAGCCGACCGGAATCGTCGTCGCCAGCCAGAATGACCGCAGCCAGCACAAGAACCGCGCCACCGCGATGGGCATGTTGAAAGCGCGCCTGTTCGAGGCTGAACTGCAGCGCCGCGAAGCCGAAGCCTCGGGCGAATATGAAGCCAAGACCGAAATCGGCTGGGGACACCAGATCCGCTCCTATGTCCTGCAACCCTACCAGATGGTCAAGGACCTGCGCACCGGCCACACCAGCAGCGCCCCCGGCGATGTACTCGACGGCGCGCTCGACGATTTCATCGCGGCGACGCTCGCACAGAAGGTGACGGGCGAAGCGGTTGATGTCGAGGATGTGGACTAGGGAACCGGCGCCCCTGCGCAGGCAGGGGCCCATCTCCCAAATGATAGCCAATAGGCAACGGTTGTAGAGCGCGCTCCTCGGCAGCCTAAACGCTACTTCCCCTCCACCCCTCCACCGGCAAAACCACGAGATGGCCCCCTGCCTGCGCAGGGGAACAAGGCCCCCCCCCACTCCGTTCGTCCTGAGCCTGTCGAAGGACCGCGCGAGACCGAAAACCGTGCTTCGACAAGCTCAGCACGAACGGTTTAAACAACCAGACCCTTTTCCTTTCCCAAGGCCTCCCAGCCCGCTCCCAAGCCAACGAGAAAGACAAGCCCACCCCGCTCCGTTCGTCCTGAGCCTGTCGAAGGACCGCGCGCGACCGAAAACCAGACTCAAACAATCCCGCCCCGCCCGATAAAAAAGCCCTGTCCTACACACCCCGCGCTGACATATTATCGCCGCATGACGGACCATCCCGACCAACCACCGCCCCCTCCGGACTTCACCCCAGTGCCGCTCAAATATTACCGCCACCCTCATGCTTCAGCAAAAGTGCGCAGCGGTTTTGCGCCCGGAAGCATGAGCAACAAACAAAACCGGCGTGGCGTGACATGACCGACAATCCCGACGAACCACCCGACACACCGGACTTCACCCCCGTGCCGCTAAAATATTACCGTCACGACGGCTGGACCCCGGAGCGGCAGCGCGCCTTTATCGATGCGCTGGCCCAGTGCGGCAGCGTCCCCAACGCGGCGCGCAGTGTCGGCATGGCCGCTGGCCGGATATATCAACTGCGCCATCGCGAGGGTGCCGAAGAATTCCGCGCGGCATGGGACGATGCGATAAAGAAGGCCACCGGCCAAATCCACGATGTGCTGGTCGACCACGCGGTCAACGGCGCGCCCGAACCGGTGATGTTTGGCGGCGAGCAGGTCGGCGAGTTCCGGCGGTTCAATTACCGGCTGATGATGTGGCTGCTGAGCCACCACAAGCCGGACCAGTTCAGCCTCGGCCCCGACAATGCCCCTGCCCTGTCCGCCCAGCGGATGAAGAGCCTCAAGAAACAGTGGCGCGCCGAATGGGAAGCCGAGCGCAAGCAAGAGTCCGAGGCCGCCATGAAGGAATATCTCGAGGCCAAAGAAAAGCACCAGCAGGAACAGGAAGCCCAGCAGGCACAGCTCCACGCCAAGATCGAGCAACTGCGCCAGCGGATGATCGCCATCTATATCGCCAAGGACGCGGCCACCGGAAAGCCGTCCCGGCGCTTCGATCCCGCAGGGGCCAGCCCGATGGAGCTGCTGGTCTATGACGAGGTGAGCGGGGGGACGCCGGGCGAAGATGGGGTGGATTTGGGGAAAGAAGTGCGGGAGGAGATGGGGTTTCCAAATTTGGAAACGGAATGAAACTAAGAAGCGGCCATTCTGAAGAGGCGTACTTGCTCACCCTCGTCGTTTAGGGCGAGTACGATTTCTGCGCCATCGAACCTGATCTCCTGTTCGGTCTCAACATCCCTCGGCGACATGCTCCACGGCAGACTCGACGAATATATCTCGGCGACGCTCGCGCGGAAGGTGACGGGCGAAGCGGTCAATGTCGAGGATGTGAATTCGGGAGCTTTTTCCCCTAGCTTGCCAATTCACAGACAGATAAGGGTTCAGATGTCGAATTTCAGTTGATTTTCATCGGTTTCCCGTTCCGAAAAATCGAGTTGCAAGTGCGCTTCATCATCAATTGAAATAGTAATATTAAGTCCGTTATTGAGAAGCACACTTTCATCGTTACCGCTCGCTATTAACCCTAGTCGAGCGGCAGATATCCTCAATCTAGCCGGCCCCAAAGTAGGATGAGTTACATCATTTAGGCTATATCTGGTATGCTTGCCGCCGCTGATGCCACCAAGCTTAATACCAGTTCCAACCAGAACTTCGCCTGAATTGAATCCTCCCGCCTTTTTCCGCTTTTCAGCTGCAATGGTCGTAACTTCGTTCAGTTCTAACCCATAGCTCTCGATCCACCCTATTACCGTCTCATAGAGATCAGCGAGTTCATTAATCTGCTCCTCGCCTGACGGCGCGTTTATTACTTCAATCGATTCTTCAACAACTTTCCCAAAAAAGGCTGCAGCCTTTTCAGCTTTCGATAATTTAAAAGATAATGAGCCTTCACCAGACTGTTCAATCTTATCGACGATTTTATCTCTTACAAGCTTGCCAAATTTCTGCTTATTTCGAACTCGTTGATTTTTTCGAGCATGTGCCAGGAAAACCGTGCAACCGGCGTCCTTCAACATATAATAGGCGTGAGCTAAAGGCGACCCTTGGATTTCAACTGGCAAGTCATTTTCTACAGCAAATCTTGCCACGAATTTGATAAACTCGTTGTTTCTATAGTTCTCAATTTCGGGTTCTAGCGACAGCGCAATATCTTGTGGTAACTCTAGAGCATCAAGGTCAGATATATTTTTGATGGAAACTTTACGAAGTCGCCTTTCCCGTTTTTCTTCGTAAACTGCAGTTTCCCTAGCGCGGAACCAAGGTAGGACTTCTCCCATCTCCATTTCTTTCGGAATTCCGCAAAAGAACATAATATGGACATCAGCGTCCAATTTCTTTCCAATTTTGATTGTTAGATTAGCTATTTGAACAGCTTGGCTTTTGCTGAGAACCTTGCCTCGTGCGCGGGCTATCAACACAGGCACTATCTTCCAAGATCCATCCATTTGCTCCTGAAGAAAGAACTCTTTAAAATTTGTGCGCTCTGACCAACTCGCGATCCCGATGTCAAATTCATATTCGTCGGGTGTCAGAAATTGCAGCCCATCAGGCAAACCCCAAAGAGCATGAATTCTTACTCGATTTTCCTTTCTGTCGTACATCGCCCAAGCGCTTGATTGGGCTGGAATGAAGCCGTGCATAATGATACAAATGTTGGCTAAGTCTTCTCCCTTCCCTAGCCAGTATTTAATTCGTGCTTGAATATGGTGAATTGCTTGCGCCGCGGTAACCGTATCCGTTCTCGCCAAATTAAAACTGTCCGCGCGGACACGCGATTTATCAATGTCCTCTCGCAAGACCAATTTTCCACCGGTCAATTTATCTATTTCTCGATACAGTTTTGCTTGATGATTTTTAACAAGATCATGAAGCAAATCAAGCTGACACCAAAAAAGTTGATGTGGAGGATCGTATCCGGGAACAGCGAAATCATCAATGTTTGCGAGCTTACGGAATCGGCTTTTTTCTCCAATTTTATAACATGTAAAAGCTTCTACTTCAGAAGCGTTCCCTTTCGTAAATTCACGTTTGACATTTTTCGGATCAACACCATCGATTTCAATTTCGTGATCAATTTGGACCAAAAACAATTGGGCATCTGTGCGCAAAATTTCAAAATGGATTCTACCATGGTACTTCGAGTTTGCCCAACGGCCTATACCTCGCATCAACGCTCTAACGCTGCCGGATTTTTCATTAGGACGAATTATAAGAGGGTGAGTTTCGGTTAAAGCAGTTCCCTGTTTAGAATTGCATCCACCCGAGGTAATGTATGGATCGAGGTCGTTATCGTTCGAAATCTCCCATTGGTTTTTGGTTGGCGAAAACCGGCGCTCATTTGAGAAGTGATAGAGACTTTCTTTATTGATTGCTGTTTGTACGACTACTCCTACCAGCCCTGAACTAGTTGGGTTTGAAAACAGCGAATCTAGATATTTATGTACCTTTTCTTTTCCAAGCTGTTGGCATAACAAACTTTCTAGCTGTCCCCGCTTCTGGATCGTTTCGCTTGCTGCGCTTGATCGCAGCCAAACACCGTTGCCTCGATGTCCAAAGTTCATTACTCCTTTATTCGATCGCCAATTATTTATGCATTCGATAACTAGATCGGTAAGAAGAAGTCGTTCGTTGGAGTTGGCTGCGATCCACTTTTTATGCAAGCTCGTGCTGATCGATAGAAATGGTGGAGTCCAACTCACTGGGAATGAATGCAAGCCGACCGCTTTCTGCCCAAACCGTTCAATATCCGGTTCAGTTTTCAGTTTTCCCGCGTGCTCTGAATAGCACACGTCAAAACTCAAGTCGGAAAGTTTATCATCCGTCAACTGTACCAAACCATTTCTTTGCCAGTTTCTGCAATCCGGCAAGAACGTTGTCAGAAAAGTGTCCGATGAAGAAACCGAAGAAAAGTGCTGTGTATATATTTCCAAACGAGTTTTGATCTAAGAACGGCATTATACCGGCCGATATGCCAAATCCCGCACACGTCGCAAGTACAGCGCTATTTAGCGGAACTATAAATCTCCACAAAACCCGGTCCCTATTCCATTCAAATTTAGCAACAGAATGATATAGCCACTTCAACGCAAATGCTGAACCGCCGGCCATTGCGGCAAAAAACATTCCTGACCATGGCTTTAATGTCTCAACGAGTGCAACACCCCCTGTCAAATCTGCTGTTTGCTCCGGATTCATAGCAGCTGTTTGAATCGCACAGGCTATTCCGACAATGCCCGCAACCATGTAAAATATTAACATTAGCAATTCTGCTAAAATTTGGACCCACGCAGAAAGTGTATATCTACTGCGGTAGTTTCCTAACGCCCTATTATCATTTGAATGAGACACAGCATCGGAGGTATTCTGTTGGTTATTTGAGTTATTAGACGACAAGTTCACGTTCTCTTAAGCGGGCTCCGACAATTTTTTGAGTTTCCGTAATGTTGCCGTGGAATGGATTGAGATTATAATCCCATTCGTCAGGAATACCGACAATTTCAGCGACGCACTTACGGAAAAACTGAGAGGTCATACTTTTAGGATAGGTTATCCACGATGATTGAGCGTCAGAGAACCACAAATATTCGCGGCCGAAAGTGACGTTCAAATCGGCCCAACTACCCTCTAATTTTTCCCATGAGTTAGAATTCATCGAAGGTGCGGATTTTAGTTCATTCGATGAAAGAGGCACTATGTGTAGATGCGCTTGATCAACACCGCACCCAGCTACCGATCCAACAGATGAAGGCCCGTGCTCAAACATCGTTGAAAAGCCATATTCAATCTCAATTTCTTTGGCTATTTCTACGGAGAATCTATGCAATTCACGACGCTCAGTTAAATCTAGCATCGAGAGATTGAGTACGGGCTTTTTTGGTATGATAAGCACCCAGCCCGGAACTATGCTCCCTAACGATGCAACGCACCGAAAGCTACCATTCTCGGCGATTGGTTTGTCGAAGACTTGCTTTGAAAAAAAACGTTTTTTGCTCATGATGGTAGGTAATATATCCCAGAAAATGTAGGTTTATGATATTGAATGATTACTGTGTATTCGGTGCTGCGTCAACGAGAACGAACCTCCTACTTATTCTCCATCCGCGGGGCCAAATACTACAAATTTCACCCCCTTTTCCTACACGCCCCCAAATCTTTACCCTCCGGCCTCTAACCAAGGTAAAATGATGAACATTTCTTCCCCCAACCGAACCACCCCCCCCAACGCCGCTTGCAGAACCGCTCGGAAGGCCGCTCGCTTTGTGCACAAAGCTGCTATTCCCCAAGCACTTCCCGAACACCAGCGGACACAAAATTTTTTCTTCTATAACAGTGTAAAACTTGTAAAGTTCGGGCCGGACCAATGCCCGTGCCCCGCCCGGCCGCTCGGGTCGCCAAACAGGGATTGAACAGACCTGCGCCCTCGCCTAGTCTCTTTTCCATGAAAGCCAGTGCCGTGAAAATATTGTCCTTGCCGTCCGGTCCTCTTGTTGCGTCGCTGGGCGCGCTGGCGCTGCTCGCCACGCAGTTGACAGCCTGCAAGAAGATCGAGGACCCGGACGCCAGCCGCGTCGAAACCGCGCGCGCTTATCCGCCGGCTTCGCGGCCGGTGTCGGAGCTGGCCGGCAATCAGTGGTCGACCGAGACCGCGCGCGACAAGCGGGGCGAGGCGGAGGAGATCATGACGGCGGCGGGGCTCGAGCAAGGCATGACGGTCGCCGATATCGGGGCGGGCGAAGGCTATTATACCGTGCGGCTGGCCGAGAAGGTCGGCGCGGCGGGGCGGGTGCTGGCGCAGGATATCGACGAGGAAGCGATTTCGCGGCTGGGCGAGCGGGTCAGCCGGGAGAGCCTCGACAATGTCTCGATCAAGCTCGGCGCGCCGGACGATCCGCGGCTGCCGGAGAATAGTTTTGACCGGATTTTTCTGGTCCACATGTATCACGAGGTCCGCGAGCCCTACGCCTTTCTCTCGCGCCTGCGTCCTGCCCTGCTTCAGAAGAGCAAGGCGCACGGCGCCGGCGAGGTGATCGTGGTCGACGTCAACCGCGATGTGGCCCAGCATGGTATCCCGCCGAAGCAGCTGTTCTGCGAGTTCGAGGCGGTCGGCTACGAGCTGGTCGGCTTCATGGAACGACCCGAGCTGGGCGGCTATTTCGCGCGCTTCCGCGCCAGGGGGCCGGCGATCGAACCGGACAAGATCAAGCCCTGCCCCTATCAGCGGGACAGCGGTTCATAATCGGCAGCGCTGACCGGCGTAACGGCTAGCCCTCGTCCCCCATTTTGAGCGCGGCGATAAAGGCCTCCTGCGGGATGCTGACATTGCCATATTCGCGCATCTTCGCCTTGCCCTTCTTCTGCTTGTCGAGCAGCTTCTTCTTGCGGCTGATGTCGCCACCATAGCATTTGGCGGTGACGTCCTTGCGCATCGCCGAGATCGTCTCGCGGGCAATCACCTTGCCGCCGATTGCCGCCTGCACCGGGATCTTGAACAGATGCCGCGGGATCAGGTCCTTGAGCCGCTCGCACATGTGCCGGCCGCGCGCTTCGGCGGCGTCGCGGTGGACGATCATGCTCAGCGCGTCGACCGGATCGCCGTTGACCATGATGTTCATCTTGACCAGCTGGCCGGTGCGCAGGCCGATCTGGTGATAGTCGAAGCTGGCATAGCCGCGCGAAATGCTCTTCAGCCGGTCGTAAAAGTCGAACACCACCTCGTTGAGCGGCAGTTCGTAGACCACTTGCGCCCGGTCACCGACATAGGTCAGGTTCTTCTGCACCCCGCGCCGGTCCTGGCAGAGTTTCAATATGCCGCCGAGATATTCGTCGGGGCAATAGATGGTCGCCTCGATCCACGGCTCCTCGATCTCGCGGATCTTCACCACGTCCGGCATATCCGCCGGGTTGTGCAGGAACTGCTCGCTGCCGTCGTTCATCTCGATCCGGTAGACCACCGACGGCGCGGTGGTGATCAGGTCGAGATCATATTCGCGGGTCAGCCGCTCCTGGACGATCTCCAGATGCAGCAGCCCCAGAA
The DNA here is from genome assembly GCF_048267785.1 of Parasphingorhabdus sp. Classification (GTDB taxonomy): domain Bacteria; phylum Pseudomonadota; class Alphaproteobacteria; order Sphingomonadales; family Sphingomonadaceae; genus Parasphingorhabdus. The sequence goes on from NZ_JBLWWU010000001.1 coordinate 366,211, forward strand.
AACCGCAGCGGAAGCCCTGCCCCAATGCCGCGCTGGTCTCCATCTCGAAGGTGAAGCTCGCGTCGTTGAGCCGCAGCTTGCCGATGCTCTCGCGCAGCTTCTCGAAATCCGCCGCGTCGACCGGGAACAATCCGCAGAACACCACCGACTGCACTTCCTTGAAGCCCGGCAAAGCCTCGGTCGCCGGATTCTTCACCGTGGTGATCGTGTCGCCGACCGCGGTCTGGCTGACCTCCTTGATCTGCGCCGTAATGAAACCGATCTCGCCCGCCGCCAGTTCGGGCAGCTGCTCGATCTTCGGCCGCATGCAGCCGACCCGGTCGACCAGATGCTCGGTGCCCTGGGCCATGAACTTGATTCGCTGACCCTTGGTCAGCACCCCGTCGATCACCCGCACCAGGATGACCACGCCGAGATAGGGATCGTACCAGCTGTCGACCAGCATCGCCTTCAGCGGCTTGTCGCGGTCACCGCCCGGTGGCGGGATCTTGGTGACGATCTGCTCCAAGATATCCTCGATACCGATACCCGACTTGGCGCTCGCCATCACCGCGTCCGAGGCGTCGAGCCCGATGATTTCCTCGATCTCGTTGCGCACCCGCTCCGGCTCGGCGGCGGGCAGATCGATCTTGTTGAGCACCGGAATAATCTCGTGATCATGTTCGATCGACTGATAGACATTGGCCAAAGTCTGCGCTTCCACGCCCTGCGCCGCGTCGACCACCAGCAAAGCGCCCTCGCAGGCCGCCAGGCTCCGCGAGACCTCATAGGCAAAGTCGACATGGCCCGGCGTGTCCATCAGGCTGAGCTCATAGGTCTCGCCATCCTTCGCCGTATAGTTGAGGCGCACCGTCTGCGCCTTGATCGTGATCCCGCGCTCGCGCTCGATATCCATATTGTCGAGCACCTGCTCGCTCATCTCGCGCTCGGTCAGCCCGCCGGTATGCTGGATCAGCCGGTCGGCGAGAGTCGATTTGCCATGATCGATATGGGCGATGATGGAAAAATTGCGGATATGGGCCTGAGAATAAGATTGTTCGGTCATGGCCAGCCGTTAGCAGGGGTGCAAGCCCTTGTCAGCAGGAAACGTCCGCCCCGCGCCCGACATTTTCACGGCGATTCCATCCCGCACCGCCAATCGAACTTTACAAGTTTTACACTGTTATGAATTTGAAAACTTCCGGGGTTTTTCGGGCGGGATTTCCACAGGCTTCCAGAGCTGACATCCACCGATTCGTTCAGCTTCGGCGCTGCGCAGGTGAACAAGGAGAGAAAGGGCAAACCGATAACAGCCCGGGACGTGCCGTTTCCCCTTCCGCCGCAATGTTGGAGCAGGATTCAATTTTCAAAGAGCCATTTTGAATATGGCATAGGGAGGCATGTGTAGGAAAGGCTGTTGAAGGCCTCCACGATCCTCCCCGTCGCGCAGCAATGGGGAGGTGGCGCGCCAAAGGCGCGACGGAGGGGCCGGTGCGGCGGGAAGCACCCTCCGATAGGTTGCGTGAACCGTTGAAGCGACCGCCAAGCCCGACCACCCCCTCCACCATCCTGCGCATGGTCCCCCTCCCCACCGCTGTGTGGCGGGGAGGATGGTCGGTCCCAATCAGCGTATACTGCGACCCTCGTCGCGACGAACAACCCTAGATGAGAGCCCGCTTTTGGACTTCAGCTATAAACTCTGAAAGATCCATCAACCATTCCTGCTGACTTTGCTTATAGGTTGCGTGAAGCTTCTTCGGCACCACCAACCGCAAAGACTTCGCTTGCATCTCATCGGTCTGGTTCTCTGAAATGCCTGGCTCCAAGGTCAAAAGGTGTTTTTGGTCAATCCTCTCCGCTTCGGACAGTACTTGTCGCCACCTATCTTTCAGAGTCGATTTTGCGCCAAGCATTAAAAGTTGTGATGATGGAAATTCGGGGTCATGGTATTCCACCTGCCCAGGGAACAGAAAATCAGGACGGTTCCTATTTTCCGTTAACGCACCTCGTTGGTATTTGAGACCAAACTCCTTGAACGCCGCATCAAGATGGTTTTCTAATGCATGACCAGCTCTAGATTTTCGACGGTTTTGAACGGTAAGCGAAAATTTTATAAATCCTTCTACATCTGCTCCACCATGATCAGTAAAGCCACTTTTGATCCGATCGCCAACGATATGCCGTTCTAGCCTGCTGAAAAGTTGAATTTCGCGATCAATCCATTCAAGCACTGCGATATCGGGAGAATCCTTTGCACTGATCTCTGGCAGAGATGATCTCGCAAGCTCGGAGATTACTTTAGTAGTTGGAAATTCGAGCCCAAAAGGTTCTATTAATCGATCCAACATATCCCCTTCCGGCTCTTCTGGATCGATTTCTAGTGCCTCAAGAATGTAGCGAGCGGCGAAATCAAGCTGCGCATCATGATCACCCTCAACCGGCTGATAGGAAAATTGCAACGATTGCTGATCATCCAAACCAAAAAGCCATAATAGCTGATTGTACATCGTACTTCCGCTCGGAGTAATAATCACCATTGCATCACCGCTGCTCCGGATCGCAAGAAAGAATGTGTCATCTGGCTGCATTAAGTCGGTGACATCATTGCTAGCATAATAGAGACGGTACTCTGTGCGGGTCGGATGATTGCGACGGGCATCGTACCAACTGACTGTACCATCCACTGGAATTGCTTCCTGCTCCCCGTTAATCCAAATAAATCTCGTGGGAATATTTTTCCGATCGGCGTCACCTAATAATCGCCGAAGCTCCGCCGAACCGTTGAACTCATGCTGATTTGAAGTCTGCGGCATAGTCTCAACTTGGCTAAGTCGTTTTAAAGCGATTCCCAAGAAATGCTCAGAAAGATATCCTCTCTTCATTCAACTTCCTTCGATCACCATTAATCGTTCATGAGAGTGCAGCCAATTGGCACACATCGAAATCAGGCCGTCATATGGCAGGCGCGTTTTTCCCTTCAACGCGCATTCCCAAACAATACAAACACGCCAGTCCGCATCTAAAAGGGATACAATGGTTCTCTTGTCCACTTCTCCATTGCGATCAAATTTCTTTTCCCAGAAATCAGTTCGGGTTGATGGCATCCTAAAAAGATGACAATTGTGGCGATGCCAAAAACATCCGTGGGCAAAAATGACGCCTTTATAACGCGGGAAAACGATGTCGGGCGTACCTGGTAAGGACTTGTCGTGTAGCCTATAACGGAAACCCATTTTGTGCAGTCCTGTCCGCAACAAAAGTTCAGGCTGGGTATTATTTGATCTAATTCCCGACATCATCCGACTGCGAGTTTGTGCAGTGACGACGTCAGCCATTTGCGGACCTCAGGTTCTCCTCAAATCCATTCACGGATGTCGGTGCAGTCACGCTAGTAGCCCGTGAGACCCGCAATGCAGATGCAATATGAGGCTTCATAGCGTTTGCTAAAAATTCAACAACAGGAACAACAACCGCATTCCCAAACTGACGATATGCTTGCGTGTCCGAAACCGGAATTTTCCAATCCCGCGATCCCCGTTGAAACCCCATAAGACGGGCGCATTCCTTGGGGGTGAGACGCCGTGGCCTCGGTCCAGGCTGCTCAATCAGAATTTCAGAACCATCTTTATAGTAACGCGCAGACAACGTCCGTGCGACGTCCTCGGGACCAAACAAGCTAAAACCGAACCCATTACCTTTAGCGGCATGCTTGGCTTTATATCCCTGCAAATATTCCCATAGCTTTGGAGTGAGCGTGTATTTCGGGTCAACTATCTGATGTGGATCAAGAATGCTCCCCAATTTAGGATTGAACTGACTTTCAGGTAAATCCAGAGCGTTCAAATCGAACTCCGTCGGATCCCGAAATCCAACAATAAAAATCCGCTCCCGTTTCTGCGGGACCCAATGTTCAGCACTGATAACACGTGTTTGAACCTTATAGCCCAATTCGTTTTCTAGAACATTCATTATTGTTTTGAATGTCCTACCTCTATCATGACTTTTCAAGTTTTTGACATTTTCAAGCACAAACGCTGCGGGCTTATGATGGGCAATAATTTGTGCAGTGTCAAAAAAGAGTGTTCCTTGGGTATCGCAAAGAAAACCATGTGGCCGGCCCAATGAGTTTTTCTTCGAAACACCCGCTATTGAAAAGGGCTGGCAGGGAAAGCCTGCAAGCAGAACATCATGAGACGGGATTTTTTCAGGATTTTCCGAAAATTCCCTAATGTCTCCTGCAATCTCATGGTTATCGCGGAAGTTCACAGCATAAGTTTCTTTAGCATACTTATCCCATTCAGAAGTAAAAACGCAGTGCCCACCGATTCCTTGAAAGCCAATCCTCAATCCACCGATACCGGCAAAGAGGTCGATGAAATTAAACGTAATGTCCCCTGACTTAACCTCTTTCACTGGAGCAAGACTAATAATCGTTTCTAAAGCACTGAATACAGCAGCCTTGGGTTCGATCTCTCCTCGCTCCCAACGGTAGATTGTGCTCGGGGAATATCCAAGCTGTGCAGAAACTTCATCGACACTGACCTGTGCCTTTTGGCGAAGCCGGGAGAAGGCTGATTCGTTGCTCATATATTTCCTCTGGGACATTTTTTGGCAATATGACCAACATTGTCCCAGCTAGCAAGAACAAATAGTGAATAAAATAGCCCATAGAGCCTCTCCACTTTACCCGATCGCCAGCATTCGGCATATCCCTCGTATACAATCCACCGGAAAGCCCACCCCATGCGCACCCGCCTCGCCATCTGCCGCAAGAAAATGCGCTTTGCCAGCGAAGCCGACGCGATAGCCGCGGCACAGAGCGCAACCATCACCCTCCGTCCCTATCGCTGTGACCGCTGCCGACACTATCATCTGACCAGCCGGACCAAGGGCAAGCGCAGACTGCCCGCGGTTGATTGAGGCAGGGCCGCGCCACGGCACTGACCGTCGCGAACGCAGCGTTGACAGCTCCCTTCCCCCTGTCACAAACATGCAATAAATTTGCCATGAAAGAGAAACGCTACCGTCATAGATCGCTCTTCGATTGGAACGGAACGCAACAGATAGGCGATCTTATGACGAAGCAGATGCTCAAGACCCTCGGCCTGATGACCGGCAGCGCGATGATCGCGCTTGCCCCGGCCAGCGCCATGGCGGCACCTCTATCCGAAGCGCAGGCGACCGCCTTGCTGGCGAAGATGAACCAGCTTGAACAGGAAATCGCCGACCTCAAATCACAGCTTGGCAATTTGCAGCAGACGCAGCAGGCTTCCGCGCAGGCGACAACCAGCGCGATTGCAGAGACCAACGCGAAACTGGCGGCGACCGAAGCGAAGGTCGAACAGCCAGCACCAGTCAAGATCGCCTTCAAGGGCGCGCCGGAGATCAAGGGCGACGCCGCTGATGGTTCGGGGGGCTGGAGCTTCAAGCCGCGCGGCCGGATGCTCTATGACTTTGGAACCGTGAGCGCACCGGATTCAATCAATGATGCAGGCCTTGGCTTTGCCAATGAAGCGCGGCGCATCCGGCTTGGTGCTTCTGGTTCGATCCCGGGCGGTTTCGGCTACAAGCTGGAAGCGGATTTCTCTGGCGGCACCGTCGAGATGACCGATGCCTTTCTAACCTATGAAGATGGCGGGCTGACGATTACCGCGGGACAGCACAACACGTTCCAGGGCCTGGAAGAGCTGTCGAGCAGCAATGACACCAGCTTTATCGAGCGGGCCGGCTATACCGATGCCTTTGGCTTTGAACGGCGGGTCGGACTTTCGGCGCAATATGGTGCGGGCATCCTGCTGCTCCAGGGCGGGGTGTTCACCGACAATATCACCGATCTTGGCGATGACGTGAACGACAGTATCGGTTTCGACCTGCGCGCCGTGGCGATGCCAAAATTTGGTGGTACCCAGGCGCATTTCGGAGCCTCCTATCATTATCGCGATCTCGGCGATGCGATCACCGCCCAGCGCTATCGTCAGCGACCGGCGGTGCATTTTACCGACACGCGCTTTCTCAACACCGGCAATATCGATAATGCAGAATCGGAAACCAGCATCGGGCTGGAAGCGGCGGTGATCAGCGGGCGCTTCCACGCGGCGGCAGAGACCCACTGGCTGACGCTGAACCGCAACGCCAATTTCGCCGATCCGACCTTTTTCGGTGGCTCGGTCGAAGCGGGTCTTTTCCTGACCGATGACACGCGCGGCTACAAGGAAGGCGTGTTCAAGGGAGTCAAGGTTTCCAATCCCATCGGCAAGGGCGGCATCGGTGCCTGGCAGATCAATGCCCGCTATGATCGTCTCGACCTGACCGACAGCGGTTTTGTCGGCGGCACCCAGGACGCCTATCAGGCCTCGCTGATCTGGACCCCGGTCGATTATGTCCGGTTCATGCTGTCTTACGCCAGGCTCGACTATAGCGACGCTGCGATCGCGGCGGCAAGCGGCAACGACTATAGCGTCGACAGCCTCGCCGGCCGTTTCCAGATCAGTTTCTGATCCCCGCCGCCACTTGCAGCACCGCTGCGGCTGGCGGTCTTCGATAGCAGAAGGATCCGATCACAAAAGGGGGAAGATGTCCGCGAGCCTTCCCGCGGACATCGTCGCCCTTTTGTTATGCCGCCCGTTCCATATGCCCTTGTGGTGACGGAACGATGGTCCCGTCAGCCTCTCCCGCATCGCCCGGACAAGGCAGAGCTTCGCCGCCCACCGCCATCCCGCACAAAAATGGGGGCCGTTGTTGCCAACAGCCCCCTCGAAAATCGCCACCATCTATCTAGTTCGTGCGGCGATCCACTCTTGTGTCAGTTGCTTGCGATCCGCCTATTGCAGCACGTCCTTCTTGAGGACCGGCAGATTCTTGGTCACGTCCATCATCGCGGCGCGGGTTTCGTCGGGGGACGCGATCAGGCCGGTCTTGACCAGATAACCGTCTCTCGTGCCCGCCTTGACGAACTCGGTAATAAATTCCTCGATACCGGGAATCACACCGACATGCTGTTTTTTCACATAGATATACAGCGGACGGGCGCCGGGATATTCGCCGGATGCGATCACGTCATAAGCGGGCACAACACCGGAAATGGCGATGCCCTTCACCGTGTCCAGATTCTCTTCCAGAAAGCTGTAACCGAAGATACCGACCGCCTTGGGGTTGGACTTCAGTTTCTGGACGATCAGATTGTCATTCTCGCCGGCATCGAGATAGGGTCCGTCGGTGCGGATGTCGTGGCAGATCGCCTCATATTCATCCTTGTTGCTGTCCTTGAGCGCCTTGGTCGCGGGATCGGTCTTGCAACCGACTTCCATGATCAGCTCGGTCAGCGCATCACGGGTGCCCGATGTTGACGGCGGGCCGTAGACGCTGATCGGCATGGACGGCAGAGATGGATCGATGTCGGACCAGTTCTTGTTGGTATTTTCCTTGCCAAAAGGCTTTGCCGCAATCGCCCGGTAAATCTGTTCGGGGGTCAGTTCAAAACCGACACCTTCCTTGGACTGCGCGACCGCGAGACCGTCGATGCCGATGTTGATTTCGACAATGTCGGTGACGCCATTGGTCTGGCACAGGTCAAATTCGGATGCTTTCATCCGGCGCGATGCATTTTCAATATCGGGCGTGTCCGCGCCGACGCCGGAACAGAACAGGCTCATGCCCGCACCGGTACCGGTTGATTCAAGAACCGGAGCCTTGAAGCTGGTCGAATTGACAAAATTTTCCGAAACGGCCTTGGCGAAGGGAAAGACGGTCGAGGAGCCGACGATCCGGATCTGGTCCCTGCTGCCGCCGCCGCCCGCGCCGCCGGCCTGGTTTTCGCAGCCGGCCAATGACAGCGAAGCCAGTGCGATAAGTGCAATCTTATTTTTCATCTCACATTCCTTTGTCCAGGGTTGATCCCGCCATGAATATATGTGCGCAACCTTTCCTGACCGCGATCTACGGATGCTCAATGACCATTGAATTACAGAAATATTTCACAATTATTGCAGTGAGCCGGCGTGATGGCTTTGCGCAATATGACGGGGTCAGCGAGGCAGCCGCTTCATCGCCTCAAGCGGCGGACTGTCGGGCCGCGCGTGCAACAGTTCGACCCGTTCAAAACCCAGACTGGCATAAAATCGCCGGTTCGCCGGATTGCTGTTCTCGAGATAGGCCATCGTACCGCTGCGGTCGCAGGCGTCCAGAACCGGTGCAATCAGACGCCGGCCCAGCCCCCTGCCCCGTCCCGCGCTGGCGACACCAACGGTGAAGAGATAGGCATGCGGCTCCGTCGGATGATGCTGTGCCATGGTGTCGCCCGCCGCCTTGCCACGCTGCAACGCGCCAAGGCCGCCACTGGCAAGCAGGCCCCAATAGGTTTGCAACATCCCGGTCAGTGACGCTTCGGGATTGTCCCCGGGAAGCAACCACATGGCAGCCGCACGCATGACACCTTCCTCGGAGAGTATCTGGCAAAAACCATTGGGCGCGTAGATATGCCGCGCCAGATTGGCAAAAGTCCGCTGCATCGGGTCAAAGCCGCCAAACAGCCAGTTGTTGAACGGATCATCGCGGAAGGCATCGGCCGTGATATCGCCAAGCGCAGCGACGCTCTCTGTGCCGACCGTCTCAATCCCGTGAACGGACGCGATGTCCGATACCGTCAGCATCGGCGCGCGAAACGGTGAGCGCTAATAGATACCACCTTCGGCCTGCAGGAATTCATCGTCATTCTGCGCCGGACTGCGATTGCGATTGGCTTCTGCCGCCCGCGCCTTTTCCGCTGCGCGCTGAGCAATCAACTGGGCCTTGCGGGCTTCCAGACGAGCCAGAAGTTCATCCTTGCGGATCGAACGGCGTGGTTCGGTTTCGGGTTTGAAGACGTCCCATATAACCGCAGATTTCGGATCATCAGTCGGCCATCCGCCATAGACGCGCTTGCCGGACCTGCGATCAACACGCACCATCCGCACGCCCTTGGGCGCAACGAACGGCGTTTTTGGCATCCCGGCCATCGCTTTCTCGGCAAAGCGGCGGAAAATCGGTGCGGCCAGCGTACCGCCCTGGGCATAGCCGCCCATATTGCGCGGCTGGTCATAACCGAGATAGACGCCGGCCACCATGTCGGGTGAACCGCCAACAAACCAGACGTTGGTCGGACCGCTGGTGGTTCCGGTCTTGCCGAAGAGCGGCCGGTCGAGACTTTTCAGATTTTGCGCCGTACCGCGGGTGATCACACCCTGCATGATGTCGACCATCTGATAGGCCGTTATCGGGTCCATCAGCTGTTTTCCGACGGGACGCGGACGCGGCATCGGTTGTCCGTCCCAGTCACGCATATTGCAGTTTTCACAGACCCGCTTGTCGGCGCGAAAAATCACCTTGCCGTGACGGTCCTGGACAAAGTCGATCACCGTGGGCTTCAGTTCACGGCCATGATTGACCAGCATGGAATAGGCATTGGTCAGCTTCATTACCGTTGTATCACCGGCGCCCAGAGCGAAGGCCAGATAGGGCTTATAGTCACCGATGCCCATTGTCTTGATCGTCTTGACGACATTTTCCATACCGGCATCATTGGCCGCACGCACCGTCATCAGGTTGCGGGATTGCTCGACGCCCCAGCGCAATGTCTGTTCACCCGCACCGCGCGAACCGCCAAAATTCCGGAAACATTTACGCCCCAGCGCCGCCGATTGATAGACGCAGAAAGGTTGGTCGGCGATCAGCGTCGCCGGAGTCATGCCCTGGTCCAGCGCGGTCGCGTAAACGAAGGGCTTGATTGTCGAGCCCGGCTGACGTTCGGCCTGCGTGGCGCGATTGAACGAACTCATCCGGTCGTCAAACCCGCCCTGCATCGCCCATATCCGGCCGTTGCGCGGATTCTGCACAACCATTCCGCCGGAGACTTCCGGTACATTTTCCAGCTTGTAGCTACTTCCGCCCAAAGGACTGACGGCGATAATATCGCCGACCTTCAGAGCGCTGGGTACGGAATTTATCCGGCCCGTGGTGCCATCACCGAAGCCGATCTCCGCACCGCCTCCGGTTACCCGAATCGCAACCGCGATCTGCCAGTTGGCATAATCCGTATTGATAAAAGTCGAGTTCAGTCGCTGGGCCCATTTCTCGTCGATCTCGATCTTGTTGATCGGACCGCTCCAACCCTTGCCGCTGCTGTAACGCAACAATCCGCTTCGCAGAGCATCTTTGGTATATTCCTGCAGCTTTGGGTTCAGCGACGTGCGCACCCACAGGCCTCCGGAATAGACGCTGTAAGGGCCGGCTTTCTCGCTATCGCCAAATTGCTCGATCAACTGGCGCCGTACTTCCTCGATAAAATATCCGCCCACCCGTTCAAAACGGGGCCCGGAACGGGAAATGGTACCCAGTGGCTGTGCGATCGCGGCTTCATATTGCGCAGAGGTGATCCAGTCATTGTCGCGCATCCCGCCCAACACCCAGTTACGCCGGTTGATCGCGCGTTGTTCGTGCGCTTCGGGGCGATAGTTGGATGGCCCTTTGGGCAGGATCGCCAGATAGGCGATTTCATGCAGCGCGAGCGCATCGACATCTTTGCCAAAATAGGCCTGTGCTGCAGCCTGAACACCATAAGCATTGCGACCAAGGAATATCTGGTTGAGATAGAGCTCGAGAATCTCCTCCTTGGTCAGCACATCCTCGATCCGGTAGGCAAGGATCGCTTCGCGCACTTTTCGGCGATAGGAAACTTCGCTGCTGAGCAGCAGGTTTTTCGCAACCTGCTGGGTAATGGTTGAGGCGCCAACCGGTCGACCACTATTGGTGATATTGGTCAGAATCGCTGTCGCTATACCCGGATAGTCGAGTCCGCCATGTTCGAAAAAGGTGCGGTCCTCAGCGGCCAGATAGGCGCGGACCAGAAGCGCTGGATATTCGGAGAATTCCAACTGCACCCGCCGTTCGCGGGCATAGCTGTGGACAGGCTCGCCATCATAGGCGCGGACCATCGTTGGCAAGGGCGGCTCATAGGTTTGCAGCGCCCTCGCATCGGGCAGATCACGGGCAAAGATCACCCAGATCAGCAGCCAGCCCAGAACGCACAAGGCGAGAAAGGCCACGAGCAGTCGGAACCATTTCTTTTGCCACAAATTTTCGATCCGCTCGAAAAAGCTGCCTGTGCTTCGTTCCAGCTTGTAAGCGAGGCTTTCTCCAGCCGTATCGGACGCATCTTTTACCATAGGCGCGTTATCTAAACCGCCTCGCGTGCATTTTCCAGCGAATATCTTTTAAAATCTTGCACCGCGTCAAGGCGGCGGCAAGGGATATCTTTACCGCTGAAAAATATTCTATCGCATCGCCAGTTTTCGGGCGAAATGTGCCTCTATTGCGCTTGCCACACCCGCTGCGATCTGGCTGCGGCCCTGACGTGAATTCAGAAAGGCAACATCATCCTTGTTGGTAAGATAGCCCGTCTCGAACAACACAGACGGCGTATCCGGTGACTTGAGCACAACGAATGAGGCAAAACGATGCGGGATTTTGCGGAAAGTCATCTGCCGGCTGCTTTCACGATGCAGCAATTTGGCAAAATCTGCGGACACGTTCATGGTTTCGCGCTGAGTCAAATCGATCAGGATTGATGACACATCCTGTGTCGCGCCGCCGAGATTAACGCCGTTGATGATATTGGAGCGGTTTTCTCGCGCTGCCAGCTTGGCCGCTTCGCGATCAGAGGCGACTTCGGACAAAGTATAGACCGTTGCGCCCGAAGCGTCCTCATTCCCGGCGGCATCTGCATGAATAGACATGAACAGGTCAGCATCGAGCCGGCGCGCTATGCCATAGCGTTCCTCGAGCACCAGAAATTCGTCGCTATCCCGGGTCAGCGCAACCCGAACCCGGCCACCGGCAACCAGCCGGTCGCGGATTGCCCGCGCGATGGCGAGCGTCACATTCTTCTCGCGTGCGCCGCCGTGGGGGGAGATCGCCCCGGGATCATGTCCGCCATGTCCGGCATCAATGACGATAAGGGGCCTGCTCGGATCATTCGGTCCGTATATTTTCGGTAGACTAACCGTATCGCGCGGCTTTCCCAACGGCACTTTGACACTATAGCTTTGCCTGGGCGGCTCAGCCCGAAAATTCGCAGGCGGCAGAAAGGACTTCCGACCCAAGGCAATCTGATTCTGACCAACCGACCGCAGGCTGAGCTTCAGGCTTTTGCCATCTTTCGAAAAACCGCCATCGGTGATCACCGCTGGCCGGTCCAGATCAAAAACTATCCGGGCGGTATTAAGATTATATTGTCCCTGCCGTACAGACTTAACAATACCGGACGCATAACCACCCTGCCCGGCCTTGCCACCGCGAATATCGATCGCAATACGGTCTGGCCCGACCAACGAGAAGGTCGAGGCCCCTTCGACAAGGTCATCAAAAGAAACGGTTATTTGCGAGCCGCGCGCTTCGATCCGACTCACCGAACCCGCCTGGGCCGGTTGAGTCATCAGCAATGTGGACATAAGGATGGATGCCAGCACCATGGCCTGCTTATGCCCCGCAAGGGCCTTTTTGGTCCAGTCAAATTTCATCGATTCTGGCTTCCTGACTAATCACAGCTAAAAAATGAAGTGAAGAAGCCATTAAGGAAGGTTTCGTAAGGCGCCGTAAAATGACGCAGTTAACAGCGTATTAAGCATGAACCCTCTCACGGCGGCATTAAGGGGTATGTTTCAAACTGGTTACAGTTTGTGTTGCCGATCAGCGCGAGCGGTGCTACCAAGAGTTTCGGATCATTCGGGAACAAACCTGAAACGGTCCTTCTAAATGCCGGAAATCATTCGGCATCTACCAGGTTGACGCAACATGAGGCATGAAATCTCCGGCTTTGAAGCTCTCCGTATCGGACGTGCTTCCACAGGCGGAACGACTTTGGCTACGGGCCAAGGCCATGCAGTTGTTGCAGACGCAATTTTATCTGAAATATTTCAAATCAACCGGATAACGCCGCCCGCCCCTCATCAAAGGACCGCGCGCAAACACCCGTTATCCCTATCATATCGCATGGCCCCGCCGGGCTTCGGCTCTCTGCGCCATGCCAGGAGACTATTGAATGACAACGCGCATGCTAATCGACGCGCGCCACCAGGAAGAAACCCGGGTGGCGGTCGTAAAAGGGAACAAAATTGAAGAGTTCGATTTTGAATCTTCCGAGCACAAACAACTTAAAGGCAATATATATCTAGCGAAAGTAACCCGGGTCGAGCCGTCGCTTCAGGCTGCTTTTGTGGATTATGGCGGCAATCGCCACGGATTTCTCGCCTTTTCCGAAATCCACCCCGACTATTACCAGATTCCCAGAGAAGATCGCGAAGCGCTCCTCGCCGAGGAAGCGGAACACGCGGCCGAGGAAGCTGCTCTGCGCGCGCAGGAGGAAGAAGAGGACGACTCGCCCGCTGACATGGTGCGCAGCGAAGCCACGGAAGAGCTCGACACCGCGCTGGTCGAAGTCGATCAGGATGAAAGCGTCGACACGATTGACGTCACCGAAGGCGAAATCCCGGTAGAAAATGCCGACGACGAAGAAGATGATGACGAGGATGAGGATGAGGATGAAGAATCCCAAACCGACTCGCCGGACGAAAATAGCACTAACAAGGGCAAGAGCGGCGGGCGTCGCGGACGCGGTGGTCGCAACACACGCGGTCGCGGCAAGGGCAGCATGCCTAAAGCCAGCGATCAGGCCCGTCAGAAGCGCATGGCCCTGCGCAAACGCTACAAGATTCAGGACGTTATCCAGCGGCGGCAGGTTGTCCTCGTTCAGGTCGTCAAGGAAGAACGCGGCAACAAGGGCGCGGCCCTCACCACCTATCTCAGCCTGGCCGGTCGCTATTGCGTGCTCATGCCGAACACCTCCCACGGCGGCGGGATCAGCAGGAAAATCAACAATGCCGGTGACCGCAAGCGGCTGAAATCGATCATCTCCGACCTGAACTTGCCGAGCAGCATGGGTTGCATTGTCCGCACCGCCGGCCTTTCCCGTACCAAGCCGGAAATCAAGCGAGACTTTGATTATCTCGCGCGTCTCTGGGACGAAATCCGCGAAAAAACGCTGAGCGCGACGGCCCCGAGCCTGATCCACAGCGACAGCGATCTTATCAAACGCGCGATCCGCGATATTTACAATCGCGAGATCGAGGAAGTGCTGGTCGAAGGGGCAAGCGGCTATACCGCGGCAAAGAATTTCATGAAACTGCTGATGCCGAGCCACAGCAAGCGGGTGAAAAGCTACGCCGATCCGGTTTCCCTGTTCCAGCGCTATGGCGTCGAGGATCAGCTGTCGGCCATGTATTCGCCGGAAGTACAGTTGAAATCCGGCGGCTATCTGGTGATCAACCCGACCGAGGCCCTGGTGTCCATCGACATCAACTCGGGACGCTCAACCCGCGAACACGGGATCGAGGCAACGGCGGTCAAAACCAATATGGAGGCAGCCGCCGAAATCGCACGCCAGTTGCGCTTGCGCGATATGGCCGGCCTCGTGGTCATCGATTTCATCGACATGGACCGCAGCAGCAATGTCCGCAAGGTCGAACGGGCGATGCGCGATGCGCTGAAAAACGACCGTGCACGAATCCAGGTTGGACGGATTTCAAGCTTTGGCCTGATGGAAATGAGCCGCCAGCGCCTGCGCACCGGCGTGCTCGAAGCCTCGACCAAGGTCTGCCCGCATTGCGAAGGCACCGGACTGGTACGGACGGCATCCTCCTCTGCCCTGTCCGCGCTCCGTCTGCTCGAGGAAGAAGCAGCCAAGGGCAAAGCCAGCATGATCAGCCTGCGCACCAGCCAGGAAGCCTGTATCTACGTGCTGAACAGCAAGCGGCATGAAATCGAGGATATCGAGCAACGCTACGGCGTCTCGATCGAGATCGTGCCCGACGGCGAAACCGAAGGCGCGCGGATGGAAATCCAGACCTCCGGCAGCCCGCCGAAGAACATGCCCAAATTCGAACCCATTGTTGACGATGACGATGATGACAATCAGGCAGACGAAGCGAATAGCGGTGAAACGGGTGCCCGTGGAAATCAGGAAGACGGCGGCGAAAAGCCGAAGCGCAAACGGCGGCGGCGCGGAAGACGCAACCGCGGCGGCGACCGCCCGGAAGCTAGCGCTTCGGACAATAGCGGCGAAAACAACCAGGGTAATGACGGCGAGAACAAGAGTCAGGCCGCCACACAGTCCGATGATGCGGATGCCGGTGACAAGGAAGAAGCGCCGAAACCACGCACCCGCCGCCGCAGCGCGCGCAAGGCGGATGCTGCACCGGTTGCCGCTGCCGAAGGCGAAGCGAGCGAGCAAGCCGAAGAACAGCCGCAAGCCGAAGCCAAACCACGCAGCAGACGCCGTTCGGCCAAAAGCGACACCCCGGCTGAACAGCCAGAGGCCAGCACCGAACCGCAAGGCGAAGCGGCTGAAGAAAAACCGAAACGCCGCCGCGCTCCGCGCAAAACCAAGGCAACGGCCGCTGCACCTGCTGCTGAAGCCACAGATGCGGCCTCCGAGGAAAAGCCGCCGGTAAAAAGAGCGCCGAGAAGCCGCGCCAAAAAGGCCGATAGTGCGGAGGCGTCTGATAACGCCCCTGCTGACAAGGCCGCGGACAAGGCCACCGCTGATAAAGCGCCCACGCCAGCGGCAAAAGAAAAAGCGCCTGCAAAACCGCGCAAATCGAGAGCCGCTGCCAAGCCAAAAGATGAGGCCGTGGCCAAGACGTCCGACAGCGACGCGACCACGTCGAGCGATGGAGCGCCCCGGCAAGGCTGGTGGCAACGCACGTTCGGATAATGAAAACAACGCCGTTCCCGCCTGGATATCCGGTGGGAGCGGCGCTATTTTCATCTACGGTTCAGGCGTGTAATGTCAGGAGAGAAAGCTCCTACCGGACTTTCAGGCTGAGGATTTTCATGCGCAACAAGCTTGCTGTTTCATTCCGCCGCTCCGGCCTGCCTGTTTTCGGCGGATTAACCCGATTGATGGTGGCCTTTTTGGCGATGGTTTCGATCATCGTGCAACCCGTTGCGGCCCAGTCGATATTGCGTGATGCCGAAACCGAAGCACTGTTCACCGATATGGTTTCACCACTGGTGGCGGTATCCGAACTGGACGCGGACGAAGTCGAGGTGGTCCTGCTCAACGACGATCAGGTCAACGCTTTCGTTGCTGGCGGCCAGCGGATTTATATCTATTCCGGCCTGATCGAAACAGCCGACAGCGCCAACGAAGTGCAAGGCGTTATGGCCCACGAACTGGGTCACATCACCGGCGGGCATATCATCCGTTTCAACGAAGGCGTCAAAACGGCTACCGGCATCACCATACTCAGCCTGGTCCTCGGCGCTGCAGCCATTGCTGCCGGAGCCGGAGACGCCGGAATGGGGATATTGGCCGCTGGCCAGCAAGCCGCCATGGGGAAATTTCTGGCCTTCAGCCGGGTGCAGGAACGTTCTGCCGATTCCGCCGGTGCGCGCTATCTTTCCCAAGCCGGCATATCCGGCAAAGGTTCGATCGATTTTTTCAAGAAATTGCAGAATTATGAATTCCGCCTCGGCATTCCACAGGAGGACAGCTACGGACGCACCCATCCTCTATCGGGGGAACGGGTCACTCTGCTGAGAGACGTGTACCAAAAGGATCCCGCCTGGGACAAACCGTCCGATCCGGAAATCGAGACCCGATTCAAACGGGTAAAGGCCAAGCTCCTTGGCTTTACCGCCGACCCGACGGTGACCCTGCGCGAATATCCCGAAAGCGATCAATCGGTCCCTGCCCGCTACGCTCGTGCCTATGCCTGGCACAAAAGCGCTTATCCGGACCGGGCGCTCTATGAGGTCAACAATCTGCTCAGCTCCGCGCCAGATGATCCCTATTTTCTTGAGCTGCAAGGCCAGATCCTGCTCGAATCCGGCAAGCCCGACGAAGCGTTGAAATCACTGCGCAAATCGGTGCAACTGACCAACAACCAGCCGCTGATCGCCAGCCTTTTCGGCCACGCCCTGATCGCCACCGAAGACGAACAATATTTTGACGAGGCCACACAGGTTTTGAAAGCCGCGGTTAACAAGGATAATCGCAACCCCTTTGCCTGGTATCAGCTGGGTGTGGTCTATTCGCGCCAAGGCGATATGCCGCGCGCGCAACTGGCGACCGCAGAAAGCTCGATGCTGCAGGGCAATTATGCCGCCGCCATTCGCAGCTCCCAGATCGCCATGGCCGGGATATCGGAAAATACGCCTGACTGGATAAGGGCACAGGATATATCCTTCATAGCCAAGGCCGAATACGAGCGAAGTAACAAGCGCCGCTGAGCCTGATTCCTCCGCAAAAGCCATTTGGGCTGGACAAGCCATACAGCCATGGCCAATGGCTTCCTGCAACGAAAGAACCTGATTGTGGACGATAATAAAAACGGAAAGTGGATGATTATGGCGGGCGGCACACTGGCCCTTGCGGCAGCATTGGGCATATGGTTCTGGCAGGCGGGCAGCGTCTCCTCAACCGAAGCGGCCAGCGAAGCTGCGCTGGCTGCGGGCATCGATGCCCAGGAACAAAAAGCCATCGAGGCGATTGTACGCGACTATATCCTGAAAAATCCCGAGATCATTCCCGAAGCGGTGGAAATATTGCAAAATCGCCAGAAGTCCTCTGCCATCGATGCGGTGCGCGCACAGATTGAAAAACCCTTCGCCGGAAATGCCTTTGCCGGCAATCCCGATGGCGATGTCATTGTCGTGGAATATTCCGACTTCAACTGCCCTTATTGCAAGCAGACCGAACGCGATCTCGCCAGGCTGATCGCGGAAGACAAGAATGTGAAGGTCGTTTTCCGCGAACTCCCGATCCTCAGCGAGGCCAGCAATGACGCAGCGTTAATGGCGCTGGCGGCCGCCAAACAGGGAAAATATTACGCCTTCCATAAGACCATGTTCGCCACCGGTCGCCCGACACCTTCGACGATACAGGCAGCGGCCAACGAGATCGGCCTGGACATGGACGCAGCTCGCGCCTTTATCGCTTCGCCAGAAGCAAAGAAGGAAATCGAAAATAATATCGCCGTTGCCCAGCAGATGCGTTTTACCGGCACCCCCGCCTGGGTGATCGGAGATCAGTCGGAAGTCGGCGCAATCGGCTATGATGGCCTGAAAGAAATGGTCGCGAAGGCACGTGCGGCAAAATAAGTGCGAGCGATCAGGCTGGATCGGGGTTACCCTTGAACCCCTGGGCGATCACATACCATTCTGACGATCCCTTGCGGCTCGCTGGTGGCTTGGCGTGTTTCACCACGTCAAAATGCTTCTTGAGCAAGGTCAGCAGATCATTGTCGGTTCCGCCCGCCAATACCTTCGCGACAAAATTTCCACCCTTTTGCAGATTTTCAACCGCAAAATAGGCGGCCGCCTCGACCAGGCCCATTGTCCGCAGATGATCGGTCTGCTGATGGCCGACCGTATTGGCAGCCATGTCCGACAATATCAGATCCGGTTTGCCGCCCAGCGCTTCGATCAGCATATCCGGCGCGGCTTCATCCATAAAATCCATCTTGAAAATCGTAACCCCCTCGATCGCGTCGACATCAAGCAGATCAATTCCCACGATCGCGGCCTTGGGCGAATATTTGCGTATCACCTGGGCCCAGCCACCCGGCGCGATGCCGAGATCGACCACCGCCCTGGCGCTGCGCACCAGTTTGAACCGTTCGTCCAGCTCCAGCAATTTATAGGCGGCACGCGAGCGATAGCCCTCTGCCTTCGCCTGTTTGACATAGGGATCATTGAGTTGTCGTTCGAGCCAGCGCGTCGATCCGATTTTGCGGCCCTTGGCCGTCTTGACCCGCTGCCTGGTTCCTGATCGTCCCCGGCTCATCGGACGATGCGCCGTTCGTTGGCCGACATCAGCGAGCGCAATATGCCCTCGCGAATGCCGCGATCCGCCACGCCCACACGGGACGCAGGCCAGATATCCAGAATCGATTCCAAAATCGCGCAGCCGCCGACCACCAGATCGGCACGCTCCCGCCCTATGCATGGAATATCGGCCCGCTCGTCCGGTGAAACATGCGCCAGCATATTGCTGATTTCCCGCATCGATTCTGCCGGAACGATCAGGCCGTCGATGACCTTCCGGTCATATTGCGGCAATTTCAGGTGCAGGCTGGCCAAGGTGGTCACCGTACCGCTGGTGCCCAGCAAACGGTAGTCACACTCGTCGGGCCGCGGCAATCGCTCAGCAAAACCGGCGAAACTATCTGCCACCCGATTCCGCATATTGGCAAAGGCTTCGCCGCGCGCGACAGGATCATCGGCATTGAACTTCTCGCTTTCGGTCAGTGAGACCACACCCCACGGGACGCTCAGCCAGTCGATAATTTCCGGTGCCGAGCCGGTCGTGTCGACCAGCACGAGTTCAGTCGACCCGCCGCCAATATCGAAAATGAGCGCCGGGCCTTCGCCGGGTTCAAGCAATATCTGACAGCCAAGTACGGCCAGCCGCGCTTCTTCCTCTGCGGTAATCACGTCGAGCGCGATCCCGGTTTCACGGCGGACCCGTTCAATGAACTTGTCACCATTGCTCGCCTGCCGGCAAGCCTCGGTGGCCACCGATCGGGCGAGCGTCACATTGCGACGGCGCAGCTTGTCGGCACAGATCGACAAGGCGGCGACCGCCCTGTCCATCGCCCGGCTGCTGATCCGGCCCGTTTCTACCAACCCCTCGCCCAGACGCACGACGCGCGAGAAGGCATCGGTAACGATGAAACCGTCTGATGAAGGTTTGGCCACCAACAACCGACAGTTGTTGGTGCCCAGATCAATCGCCGCATAGGACCGCAATTTGGGCCAACGCGCCGTTCCCGGATGGACCGGAGGCGCAGTTCGACTCTGACCTTTATGTGTCGCCGCATGGTTTGGGCGGGATTTCCTTGCGGATGACCCGCCTGTTACATCTTGCGGCGATGGGGACACTCGATCCGCCATAACCGTAACTCTTATGTTCTCCGGATCGGATAATACCGCCGGTACTTGCCCTTGAAGATAACGATACGGCCCCCGTGACGCAAGGGCCGGTAACCTTGTTCCACGTAAAACATGACATGCGGCTGCAAATTACGCCCCGCGGAAGCGATCCGGGCGGAATATCGCGATTTATTGGCCATCACAAAGCTCCGTTTCGCCACAATTTCGGGTCAGGCGGGATATAATTGTAAAAACGCCCTGGAACGGGAAAGTCCGTCACGACCAAAATAGCACCAAAAGGCTTGACCAAAAGCCGCGCGCTGCCTATTGCCCCGCACCGGCACTCCCCTGTCGTATAATGGTAATACCACGGACTCTGACTCCGTTAATTGAGGTTCGAATCCTCACGGGGGATCCAATTTTTCTCATATAAATCGTTGGTTTTGATAAATTTATATCAATGCGACCTGGTGCGCTCCCAATTCGCGCAGCCGATGTTTTTGGGCTCAGCGCATTCCCGACTGGCCTCGCACGGCGACGGGAATCCCTATTCGCGATAACACATTGGATTGACGATGGTTTCCCCGTCGACAAGCGCCGAAGTGCCCCCTCAATTGGGCAAAGCCAACTCTCCCTTCGCGCTTGCCGAAAGTGAAAGTCCGATAATGTGAATGAGCGCAAGTGGGTGGTTAGCGGACATTGAAACTTGCAAGGATTGATGGCAGAAAAATCCAGGTAGCGGACGCTAAGTTTGTCTGCAGTACAATGGCGGCGCTAAACACACTTGTGTTGGTGCAATCTCGGGCTAACAATCATCATTCGCGTTTTGGGGCTACCAATCTATGATGTGGGTTCGAATATTTGAACTTTTTGCTGTCGCCGGATTTGCTGGCCTGTCATTCCTTGGTGTTCACATCATGCAAGGCGGTAAGAAGTCGGCTATCATTGTCGCAATCCTTGCATCTGTTTCTCTGCTTTTCATCAATACTGTTCTCGAAGGCGAAACCGGAAAAGGCATTGCCCTTACCGCCTATTGTGAGGTGAGAGACTGCAAAACTGGACGGCTTGCAGGTTCTTCCGCTTCAGAATTGAGCGAATTTTTAGATGGCTTTGATGAAGAGCGATGGCAAAACACCAACTCAACGGAAATATTGGCCTCTGCACTCGAATTATACGACAAGAAAACATTGATTGATTTGGCAAAAGCTGGAGATTCCCGCGCCGCCAGACTGGTTGGAGCCGCATATTCCATTGGCATGCACAATTTTAAGAAAAATTCTCTTCTCGCTCTCCAATTCAATCAGATTTGTGCTGACGAAGGCAGCCGAAGTTGTATGCACAATCTAGCTGCTGAATACTATAAAAGAGGCTCCAAAAACCCGTCAGAATATACGAAAGCTTCCTACTGGTATCATAAAGCCGCTCGCCTTGGAGAGCTGAACTCGCATGCCTCCCTTGGGTCACTCTACTACTACGGTAGAGGGGTTAAACAAAATTATGCTGAAGCTAAAAAATACCTGAAATATGCGACTGACAATGGCGCTAAAGCCCACGCTTATCTGCTTGGAGATATTTATGAGTTTGCACGCAGTTATCCTTTTAGAAAAATAGAGTTATTTGACAATCAAATAGATTCTCCCGATCCTAGATTTGTCGATTATCCAAACGCTATCAAATATTATCGGATCGCTGCCCAGCAGGGCGACCAATCAGCCCAGGTCAGGCTTGGCTTCATCTACGAGTACAGGCTCAAAAACAAAAATGAAGCAATCAGATATTACACTATGTCTGCCAAACAAGGCGGTGTGTTTGCCCAAGAGGCCTTGCAGCGGATGGGTATTACTGTCGAAACGGAAGTGCCAGAAGACATTGTTTTCGCAGATGACTGAAGCAGGACGGCCCCGGAGATTGCCCTACCTCGCTATTGATTGGGAATGCTATCGGTGAAAAAATGAGCAGTAAAACTGCAACTTGATAGCTTGCAGTGAACAACGTCTGCTTTTGCACACATTTCGGCTGTTAGGCTAGGATTGATCATGTGATCATTTTTTGGGGCGGAAGCTGACCGGCTGTTTTTATTTCTTCCCTCACCGGTTCGAGGAGCAAGCGCTGGAGAAATAACTGATACCAGCCGGCAGGAACGATTCCGCGTGCGCGCGTCCGTCCGCCGGTCAGGAAATGCAGCAGTCCCGCGACCAGAAATAGCGGAATGCCGAGACCGATCACCGCCAGGCTTTGCCGAATAGGCACAAGCAGAGCGGCTATGCAGATGGCTCCGTAAAACCAGATCGCCAAGGCAGTCGCCACAGTCGCTCTCTCAGCGCGGCAACAGGCTTTCGCCCATCAACTGCAAGTCGACCGCGCGGGCGCACTGACGGCCCTCGCGGATCGCCCATACCACCAGGCTCTGGCCGCGGCGCATATCGCCACAGGCGAAAATGCCGGGCTTGCTGGTGGCATAGCTGGTAACATTGGCAGCAACATTACCGCGCGCGTCCAGCTCCACTTCCGACTGGTCGACAAGCCCCATTTTGCGTGGTCCGACAAAACCCATGGCGAGCAGGATCAGATCGGCCTTGATGGTGAACTCACTGCCGGCGATTTCCTGCATCTGGCCGTCGACCCATTCGAGACGAATACATTCGAGGCCTTCGACTTCACCGTTGGTCCCGACGACCCGTTTGGCGAGGATCGACCAGTCGCGTTCACAGCCTTCGAGATGGCTGGACGAGGTCCGCAGTTTCAGCGGCCAGTCGGGCCATGAGAAGGTCTTGTCTTCCTTCTCGGGCGGCTTGGGCATGATTTCGATCTGGGTGACCGAAGCGGCGCCCTGACGATTGGAGGTGCCGACACAATCCGACCCGGTGTCGCCGCCGCCGATGACGATGACATGCTTTCCGGTCGCGGTGATGGTACCGCGCGGAGCGGCGCGCATTTCATCGTCGCCGGCGTTGCGCTTGTTCTGCTGCGCGAGGAATTCCATTGCCAGACGCACGCCGGCCATTTCATAGCCGGGAATATCGAGCGTGCGCGGCTTTTCCGCCCCGCCGGACATGACCACGGCATCGTAATTTTCCTGCAGCGATTCCACCGAAACGGTCACACCGACTTCGGCGCTGGTCCGGAATTCGACGCCTTCCGCTTCCATCTGCACGAGGCGGCGGTTGATCAGATGCTTTTCCATCTTGAAGTCGGGGATGCCATAGCGAAGCAGGCCGCCCATCCGGTCGCTCTTTTCAAACAGGGTGACATTATGGCCGGCGCGGGCGAGCTGCTGGGCGCACGCCATGCCGGCGGGGCCAGAGCCGACAACCGCGACCGATTTTCCGGTTTTTTCTTCGGCAATCTGGGGTGTTATCCAGCCTTCTTCCCATCCACGATCAACAATGGCGCATTCGATGGATTTGATGTTCACCGGTACATCGTCGATGTTCAGCGTGCAGGCGGCTTCGCAAGGCGCGGGACAGATGCGGCCGGTAAATTCCGGGAAATTATTGGTCGATTGCAGGGATTCCAGCGCGTTTTTCCAGTCACCTTCATAGACCAGATCATTCCAGTCCGGGATCAGATTGTTCACCGGGCAGCCGTTATGGCAGTAAGGGATACCGCAATCCATGCAGCGTGCTGCCTGATCTCTGAGATCCTTTTCCGGTAACGGAATGGTGAATTCCCGATAGTTGGTCAGCCGTTCCTTTGGATCGGCATAAGTCGCTTCTTTGCGATCAATCTCGAGAAAGCCTGTTACTTTACCCACGGTCTACTCCAATATCTTCAATTATTCTGCAGCAACGATAGCGTCGAGACGCTCGGCTTCGAGTTGTTTCAGCGCTGCGGCATAGTCGCGCGGCATGACCTTCAC
Source organism: Parasphingorhabdus sp. (assembly GCF_048267785.1). Taxonomy (GTDB): domain Bacteria; phylum Pseudomonadota; class Alphaproteobacteria; order Sphingomonadales; family Sphingomonadaceae; genus Parasphingorhabdus. The sequence continues at coordinate 390,014 of NZ_JBLWWU010000001.1, forward strand.
GAAGCGACCAAGAGCCTCGTCCCAGTTGTCGAGAATTTCGGTTGCCCTTCTGCTGCCGGTATGGAGCTTGTGACGCTCCAGCAATATCCGCAATCGCGCGGCATCATGATAGAGCATGTCCCCCATGCCATAGTCACTGACATCGACGGGAAGCTGCTGTGGCAAGGTCGTGCCTTCGCCATCATCCGCGTCGGCATCAATCGTCTCGATATCGACCATCGCCATGTTGCAGCGCTGACGGAACAGACCGTCCTCGTCATAGACATAGGCGACACCGCCGGACATGCCGGCCGCGAAATTGCGCCCCGTCTTGCCCAGCACGGCGACGACACCACCGGTCATATATTCGCAGCCATGATCGCCGGTGCCCTCGACAACCGCAACCGCGCCGCTGTTGCGCACGGCAAAGCGTTCGCCGGCAACACCGTTGAAATAGGCTTCACCGGCAACCGCGCCGTAAAGCACGGTATTGCCGACGATGATATTCTCGGTCGGATTGCGATCGACATGGGTCGGTTGCTTGACCACGACGCGACCGCCGGAAAGCCCCTTGCCGACATAGTCATTGGCATCGCCGACCAGTTCGGCCGATATCCCGTGCGCCAGAAACGCGCCAAAGCTCTGGCCTGCAACGCCTTCGAACGATAGCTGGATGGTGTTGTTCGGCAGACCCGCGTGGCCATATTTTTTAGCGACTTCACCCGAGAGCATCGCGCCGACCGTCCGGTTGACGTTCTTCACCTTGCGTTCGATTTTGACGGTCTGGCCGTTGTCCAGAGCCGGAGCGGCTGCCGCGATCAGGTCTTTATCCAGTGCAGCTTCAAGACCATGATCCTGCATTATCGTATGGTGCAACGGTTCTCCCTCATCAAGCACGACCTGATGCAACAAGCGTGACAGGTCCACCCCTTCCGCTTTCCAGTGGTCCAGCGCCTTTGTCATATCGATTTTGTCGACGCGCCCGACCATTTCTTCTATCGTGCGGAAGCCCATCTCGGCCATGATCTGACGCAATTCTTCGGCGACGAAGAAGAAATAGTTGATCACATATTCCGGTTGTCCGGTGAATTTCTTGCGCAATTCCGGATTTTGCGTTGCGACGCCGACCGGACAGGTATTGAGATGGCATTTGCGCATCATGATGCAGCCCGCGGCGATCAGCGGTGCGGTAGCAAAACCGAATTCGTCGGCCCCCAACAGCGCCCCGATGGCAACATCGCGACCAGTGCGCAGACCGCCATCGACCTGCACCGATATTCTCGACCGCAGTCCGTTGAGCAGCAAGGTCTGCTGCGTTTCCGCCAGACCGATTTCCCATGGCGAACCGGCGTGAGTCAGCGATGTCAAAGGCGAAGCGCCGGTGCCGCCGTCATAGCCGGAAATGGTCAGGTGATCCGCCCGCGCCTTGGAAACACCGGCAGCAACCGTGCCGACGCCCACTTCGGAAACAAGTTTCACCGAGATGCGCGCGCCGGTGTTGACGTTTTTCAGATCATGAATCAGCTGGGCGAGATCCTCGATCGAGTAAATGTCATGATGGGGTGGCGGCGAAATCAGGCCAACGCCCGGGGTCGAGTGGCGAACCTTGCCGATATTCTTGTCGACCTTGCTGCCGGGCAGCTGCCCGCCTTCGCCGGGCTTCGCGCCCTGCGCCATCTTGATCTGGATATCGTCGGCATTGACGAGATATTCGGCGGTGACGCCAAAGCGCCCGCTGGCGACCTGCTTGATCGCAGAGCGCATGCTGTCGCCATTGGCCATCGGAATGAAGCGATCCGGTTCTTCGCCACCTTCTCCGGTATTGGATTTTCCGCCGATCCGGTTCATCGCAATCGCGAGCGTGGTATGGGCCTCCCGGCTGATCGAACCAAAGCTCATCGCGCCCGTGGCAAAGCGTTTCACGATCTCGCTTGCAGGCTCCACCTCATCGATGTCGAGCGGCTCGTCGAGCTTTTCAAGCTGCATCAACCCGCGAATGGTCAGCAGATGTTCGCTCTGTTCGTTGATCGACTTGGCGAATTCGGCGTAGTTTTTCGGATCATTGCCGCGGACTGCATGCTGCAGATTCGCAACATTGGCTGGCGTCCAGGCATGATCTTCGCCACGAATCCGGTACCCATAGATACCGCCGACATCGAGCATGTTCTTGTAGATCGGATTATTCCCATAGGCTTCGGTATGCCGATAGACGGTCTCTCCGGCGATCTCCGCAAGCCCGACGCCTTCGATCGTGGTTGCTGTGCCGGTGAAATATTTCTCGATAAATTCACTCGACAGGCCAACCGCATCGAAAATCTGCGCGCCGCAATAGCTTTGATAGGTAGAGATGCCCATTTTCGACATGACCTTCAAAATGCCCTTGCCGATGGCCTTGATATAATTTTGCTCCACCTCCTGCGTCGTAAAAGGAAGATTACGGCGAACGCGGATTTCCTCCAGCGTTTCAAACGCCAGATAGGGATTGACCGCTTCGGCTCCATATCCCGCCAGCACGCAGAAATGGTGCACTTCCCGTGCTTCACCGGTTTCGACGACAAGTCCGGTCTGCATTCGCAGGCCCTGACGGACCAGATGATGGTGGACGGCTGCGGTTGCCAGCAGGGCCGGCATCGCAATCCGGTCCGCCCCTTTGGCGCGGTCGGAAAGAATGAGAATATTGCGATCGGCGAGCACCGCTTCGGTTGCCGCCCAGCACATTTCCTTGAGTGCCATTTCGAGACCGGCAGCGCCAGTCTCGGCATCCCAGGTGATATCGATGGTTTCGGTCCGGAAAGCGCCATCCAGAGCCTCTTCCACCGAGCGGATTTTCAGCAGATCCGCATTGGTCAGTACCGGCTGGTCAACTTCGAGCCGCTTGTGCGTCCCGGCATCATGACCGAGAAGATTGGGACGCGGCCCGATCATCGAGACCAGAGACATCACCAGTTCCTCGCGGATCGGATCGATCGGCGGGTTGGTCACCTGGGCAAAATTCTGTTTGAAATAATCGTAGAGCAAGCGCGGTTTGCCGGATAGAACGGCAATTGGCGTGTCGGTGCCCATTGATCCAATCGGGTCCATGCCGTCACTGGCCATAGGTTCCAGAAATTTGGTTATATCTTCTTGCGTGAACCCGAATGCCTGCTGACGATCAAGCAGCGTCGCTGGGTCGCCCGCTCCTGTTGCTGTCTGTGCATCGACATCGTCGAGATCGTCGAGATCGAGGTCTTTCAGGTTATATTGCGTGGATTCCAGCCATTTTGCATATGGCTTGGCTTTGGCGAGATCGGCCTTGATCTCTTCATCTTCGATGATCCGGCCCTGCTCCATGTCGATGAGCAGCATCTTGCCGGGCTGCAAGCGCCATTTGCGGACGATATTGTCTTCCTTGACCGGAAGCACGCCGGATTCCGACGCCATGATCACATGGCCGTCGTCGGTGACGCAGAAACGGGCCGGACGCAGACCGTTGCGGTCCAGTGTCGCGCCGACTTGCCGCCCGTCGGTAAAGGCGACCGCAGCCGGGCCATCCCATGGCTCCATCAGTGCGGCGTGATATTCGTAAAAGGCTCTGCGATCGGCGTCCATCGTCGGATCGCCGGCCCAGGCTTCGGGAATCAGCATCATCACCGCGTGGGGCAGCGAATAGCCGCCGGCGATCAGCAGCTCGAGGGCATTGTCGAGACAGGCGGTATCGGATTGGCCGTGCGGGATCAGCGGCCACATCTTGTCGAGATCGGCGCCCAACAGATCGGACTCCATCGTCCGGCGACGGGCGTTCATCCAGTTGACATTGCCCCTTACCGTGTTGATCTCGCCATTATGCGCGATGAAACGATAGGGATGCGCCAGTTTCCACGACGGGAATGTATTGGTCGAAAAGCGCTGATGGACCATCGCCACGGCTGATGTGGTCAGCGGGTTGTTGAGATCCTTGTAGAAGGATCCGACCTGATCGGCGAGCAGCAGCCCCTTGTAGACAATCGTTCTGGTCGAGAATGACGGCATATAAAATTCGGACAGGCCCGGCATTCCCATTTTTTCGGCAAGGCCATCAAGCGGATTATGCGCCTGCTTGCGGATCGCGAGGATTTTGCGTTCGAATGCGTCCTGATCGGCGATCGATTCGCCTTTGCCGACGATCATCTGGCGAATCAGTGGCATCTGGTCGAGCACGGCTTTACCGATGCCGGTTGTATCGATCGGCACGTCGCGCCAGCCGATCAGGACCTGCCCTTCCTTGGCGATGAATCGTTCAAAATGTGTCGTCGCAAATTCCGCTTCAGCCGGGTCCGACGGAACAAAACACATCGCAACGGCATAGTCCCCGACAGCCGGCAGGGTCAGCCCTTCGGTTTCCGCCCAATCCCGCAGCAGCGCGTCTGGAATCTGCAATAATATCCCGGCACCGTCACCCAGCAGCGGGTCGGCACCGACCGCACCGCGGTGATCGATATTGACCAGAATCTCGAGTCCACGTTTGACCGTGAGATGCGATTTCTCACCCTCAATATTCGCGACAAAACCGACGCCGCATGCGTCATGTTCGTTGTTTGAATCGTACAGGCCTTGCCGTGGCGGGAAACTCATATTCCGTCCTTATATTTCGATAGGATTTTTTGTAATTAACGTGCTTCTAGATGGATTTCGGCGTATTTTAAAGTCAAGAGTTGCGAAAGGCTCAAAAGTATTATTGCGCCCCGGCCCTGCGCCGCTCCCGAGCAGCTACTCTCATCGGGCGAAAACCGAAAGGGTTTTCAGGCCTGTGGTCGAGCTGGAGCAGGCCGCCAGATCGCATCAGGCCCCGCTTCTAATCCGGACCAGCAGTTTCGATATCCGGCCCTCTCCCATCAGACAATGATATCTGCCCGAAATAGATTTTGCATGCCGAAATGACACTGTCGATTTGGAGGAGAAGCGGATCGGGGCAATTCTGTCAGCAACGAGCGGGGTCCCGGATTACATTATCACAATGTTCGCAATGATTGGTTCCGAACAGCACTATCAAGCCTGTTGACTTGATATCGCGTCGGCAATATTCAGGACGTGGTTCGGGACACCCGCCGCCTGCCGACAATAGTCTTGGTGAAGCTCCCCGCAGAAATACATCTCGTCATGTCCAGAACATGCTTCAGGATGGCAATGCAGGCACCATTATATCGAAGCATATTTTGTAGTGAATGAGATATGATATGAATTCCCTTCGACAAAAGAACCTTTCATTAAAGGAATTGAAACAGGAGGCTCGCCGTTTGCGGTCTGAAACGGCAACCGACTCTGCGCCGATATCGCATAGCAAGTCGCTTGAAATGATCGCGCATCAAAGAGGTTTCAAGGACTGGAATACACTGCACGCCTCCGCCTCCAATCGTCCCGCATTTGAAAAACTGGGTCTGGGTGACACCGTCAGCGGTCGATATCTGGGACAGGCATTTCAGGGCGAGATCGCGGGCATCCGGACGATCAGACTGGGTCAGCTTTATCATGTGTCGATCCAGCTGGAACGGGCGATCGACGTGGTGACCTTTGATTCCTTTTCCAATTTCCGCAGGCGTCTGAACTGTACGGTTGACCATAGCGGGGTTTCACCCGCTCGAACGTCAAATGGTGAACCGCATATGATATTGGAGCTATGATGATGGAAAACCTGCAGTCACCCCACAAGCAGATACTTGCCGATTTCCTCAAGGATGTATGGACCGATGGAAAGGTCGATGCCGTGGATCAATATCTGGCAGACAGCTATACAATTCACAATGACCCTGGTGACCCCTGGGATGGCCAGACACTGTCCATCGAGGGCTTCCAGGACCGTCTTGTCCAGTCGCGGGCGATGGCCCCCGATCAGATTTTCCATGTCGAGAAGATGGTTGAGGAAGGCAATGAAATTGCCGTCGTCTGGACCTGGTCAGGAACCCATCTGGGAGATATTCCCGGAATCCCGGCAACAGGCCGAAAAATCACGATGACCGGCCTGACGATATACGGGTTTGATGGAGACCGACTCACCGGCCACTGGCAGGTCGCTGACCGGCTTTCGGTTTTCCAGCAACTGACGCGGAGTCCGCCCGATTAGCTCAGGCCGGCCTGCCGCTCGACAGAATATAAGAAGAACACGCCTGACCGACCTTATTCCGCTTCGGCATTCCGGTCATATTTGAGTTCGAGATAACGTCCGCGGATAGACAGATTGTCGATGTCGCCCTTGGCGATCTGCTGGGTAACGCCGGCAATTTCCTTCTCGATCAGCGAGAGCCCTCCGATCAGCTGTTCGTCTGGCGATTTTCCGCTGTCCGTCGCTTTGCTCCGCATCGAGACAGGAATCGCACGATAGCCATTGATCAGTTCGGGCAGATGTTCGCCAACCAGCTTGCGCACCTCATAGGCCGCGGCATCACCCTCGTTGAGCTTCTGCAGTTGCGGTGACAGCATATCAAGTTGGACACCGATGCCGTTGACGATCTGGACCGCTGGCGCTGGCAGGGCCGGACGCTGGTTTTCCAGCCAGATTTCTGTCTTTCCTGCCAATGATTTGAGATCGGACTTTATGATCGTTTCTGGTGTCGGTATTTTCATTTTCGGGAATTTCATCGACGCCCAGATGCCGCCGCCGATCAATCCGGCGGAAATCATCACACCCCAGAACCCGATGCCGCTCAATATGCCACCGACAATGCTCGCGCCGACGAGGACGCCCACCGTCCACAGAGCAGCCCGGCCCAGTTTCTTGAAGAAATGACCGCGCTTCAACTGATGGGAGCGATTGCCGATCGAACGTCGAAACTGGGAATCGCGAAGCGCCCGGGCGGCGTTGTCAAAGACTTGCTGATTGGATTCGGACACCAGGCTCTATTCCTCCAAAGCCGACAGGGGATTTTCGGACGGTGCTTCCAGTTGCGCCTTCGCCTGCCCTTCGGACCGTGCAATATAGCCTTTCGACTTTTCGATTTCGCCGGACAGCGAATTTACCGTCGCTTTCATATTTTCCAGCGCCTTCAGCTTGAACGTGTCGATATTGTCCATCGTGTCATAGACATTCTGGAAAGCCCGTTGCAGCGTTTCGAGCGGAATGGTTGAGGACGCAGCCTGCTCGTGAATCTGGCCGGTCTGGTTCTTCAGCATCTCGCTGGTGCTATCGATCACGCCGGCCGTTGTGGTGTTGAGCGCGCTGATCTGGTCGAGAACCAGCTTCTGGTTGGTCAGTGCCTGGGCAACCGTCACACCGGTGCGCAGCGCGCCCACGGTCGTTGTGCTCGCCCGGTCGACGCCCTTGACCAGTTCGACATTGTTGCGCTTGACCAGATCGAGAGCGAGATAGCCCTGCACGGTGACCGCCATCTGGGTGAGCAGGTCCTGGGTCCGCTGGCGTACGTAGAAAAGCGCGCTTTCGCGGATCGCCTTGGCCTTGCCCGGGTCGGTAGCGTCCAGTTCGGCGGCCTTGTCTTCCAGCCTCTGGTCCATGACCTTGGAAACGTGGATCATCTGCTCCAGCCGGCCCATTGCTGCCCAGAGATTCTTGCGTTCGACATCAATCGCCGCATTGTCCATCAGCAGTTCGTCCTTGCCCGACCGAAGCCGGTCGAGGATCGAGCCGATATGACCCTGCGCGCTTTTATAGCCATCGAAATAGTTGCGCATCTTGTTGCCGAACGGAATGATCCCGAACAGCTTCTTCTTGGTTGTCAGATTGCCACGCTTGCCGGGATCGAGATCCTCGACCGTGCGACGCAACTCCGCGAGGTCGGATCCAATGCCGCTTTCTTCATCCATCGTGCGGATCGGGCGATCAAGAAATCGGTTGGACTGGCCCGCCGCTTCGGCAATTTCCTTGCGGCCCATATTGGTAATCTGGTCCACTTTTTTGCCGAATTCGGGGCTGTTTTCGTCCTGGGCGATCAAATCGTCGATAAAATTGTCGACTTTTTCTTCCAGTTTCGACTTTATCTCGTCACCCACCGGTACGAGGCCGGAGGCTTTTTCGGGCGCAACCGCAGCCACTGGCTCGGGCGGGGTCAATTTCAGATCTTCGGTCGCAGTGATTGTTTCGGTCGCCATATTGTTCAGCCTCCCTGCCCCGGCACCAGTGCGGGGCTTTCTCTATAAATGGATGCAAATGCCCCGCTTTTCAAGCGTTTCAACTGCTGTATTAGTAAAATAATACAGTTTTTGAACAACGGCGCAACATGCTTCCATATCTTCCAATTTCCAACAAGACTCAGCCTTCCAGCAATTCCGCCACCTGCGGCGCGATCTTGCCGACGATGATATCAATGCCTTCTGCGGTAGGATGCAGCCCGTCGGGCAGGAACAGATCGGGATTCCCCAGCACCCCGTCCATGAAAAACGGATAGAGCGCGACATCATATTTCTTGGCAAGCGCAGGATAGATGACATTGAATTCATCGCTGAATTTCGCGCCCAGATTGGGCGGAGCGAGCATGCCGGTCAGCATCACCGGGATATCGCGATCCTGCAGCTTCTTGACCATCGCTTCCATATTGGCGCGCGTATCCGCGGGTTTCAGACCGCGCAGCAGATCATTGCCGCCCAGCCCCAAGATCACCAGATCCGGCTTGCGCGACAGGCTGTCGAGCACGAAGTCCATCCGTCGCAATCCGGCAGCCGTGGTGTCACCCGACACGCCGGCATTGTGGACCCGGACGTCCTTGCCCGCTGCCGTCAGGGCGGCCTGCAGTTCCGGCGCAAAGCCCTCTTTCTGGTCCAGACCATAGCCGGCGTAGAGACTGTCGCCAAAAGCGACAATCAGGATTTCGGCTTCTTTGCCTTCCGCCACCTGATCGCCTTCAGCTTCCGTCGCGCCCGTGTCTACGTCCTTGAGAACAGCTTGTTCCCCGTCCGGCGCGGGACCACAAGCGATCAAAAGTTGCAGAAACGACAGAGTGAACCCATATAAAATAAAATTCTTCAACATCGGATATCCTTACCCACATGATCCAGAAAAACGCCGCATCGAGCGACGCCGCCGCAGTTGAACCCCATATCGCCATTGCAGCCAGGAATGTCACCCTGTCTTTGGGGGAAGGAACCGCGCGCGTCGATATTTTGCGCGGCATCGATCTGTCGATCGAGGAAGGCAAGACGGTTGCATTGCTCGGGCCTTCAGGTTCAGGAAAATCATCCTTGATGGCGATCCTGTCCGGTCTTGAAAGGGCAACCAGCGGCTCGGTCGATATTGCCGGAGCTGATTTTGGAGCGATGAACGAGGATCAACTGGCAGTTGCGCGACGCGGAAGGGTCGGCATCGTGTTGCAGGCCTTCCACCTCCTCCCGACGATGACAGCATTGGAAAATGTAGCGGTGCCGCTTGAACTGGACGGACAGTCTGATCCTTTCGAAATAGCCGCAAAGGAACTGACCGCAGTGGGCCTGGGCGACCGTCTCGGCCATTATCCGACCCAGCTTTCCGGCGGCGAGCAGCAACGCGTTGCCATAGCCCGGGCGATGGCGTCACGGCCAACGATCATCTTTGCAGACGAACCGACTGGCAATCTTGACGGAACTACGGGCGAGAAAATCATTACATTATTGTTCGACCGCCAGAAAGCGACCGCAGCGACGCTGCTGATCATCACCCATGATCCGGAACTGGCCAAGCGCTGCGACCGGATTATCGAACTCCGCGACGGTCTGATCGAACGGGACAGCGCCGCGTGAGCGCGGAACTGGGCAAAGCCTGGACCATTGCCCGCCGCGATCTGCGGGGGCGGTTCGTCGGGCTCCGGCTGCTGATCATCTGCCTGTTTCTTGGCGTGGCCACTTTGGCCGCCATCGGCAGTCTGACCGACGCGATTACAGATGAACTGGCCAATCGTGGCCAAGCGATTTTGGGCGGCGATCTGGAGATCGCGGTTGCGCAGCGCGAAGCCACTAGCGAGGAACTGGCTGCTCTCAAGCAGGCGGGAACCCTCTCCGAAACGCTGCGCATGCAGGCTATGGCACGCTTGCCCGATGGCAGCGACACGCAACTGGTCGAACTGAAGGGCGTCGATGACGACTACCCGCTTTATGGCAATTTCACGCTCGAAAATGGCCAGAGGGTATCTGCGCCCGGACCACAGGACATCTACGTCACCCCTGCCCTGATGCAACGCCTGTCTCTGAAAACCGGCGACAAGATTGATTTTGGCGAGGCCAGCTTCACCATTTCCGGCATCATCGCGGAAGAGCCCGACCGGCTTAGCGAAGGCCTTTCTCTCGGTCCCGTGGCGATCACATCGCTCGAAGGCCTGCGCGCCACTCAATTGATCCAGCCCGGCAGCCTGTTTGAAAGCAAATATCGACTCAAACTGCCTGAAACAGCGGTTCCGCGCGAAATCGGCGACCGGCTTTCCGAACAATTCCCCAACGCTTCGTGGGAGACCAAGACCCGCGACGATGGCGCGCCCAGCACGCGACGCTTTATCGAACGCATGGGACAGTTTCTGACTTTGGTCGGGCTGGCCTCGCTGGTGATCGCCGGGATCGGTGTCGGCAATGGTGTCGCCTCATATTTGCGCGGCAAGCAGGGTGCGATTGCGACGCTGAAGATTTTGGGCGCGGACAGCGCTATGATCTTTCGCATCTACCTGTTCCAGATCATGGCAGTGGCGCTGGGCGCGATCGCGCTCGGCCTTGTGATTGGCGCTCTGGCGCCGCTGGCCATCATCCAGATCGCCGGCGACGTTCTGCCGATCAAGCCGGAATTTGCCATCTATCCACTGCCGCTGCTGGTCAGCGCGCTCTACGGGCTGCTTATTGCCGTAATCTTCGCCCTACCCCCCTTGTCGCGGGCAAAAACCATCGCGGCGGCGGGCATCATCCGCGGAGAAGGCAAATCCTGGCGTCAGATTGACCGGCAAAGCTGGATTGGTGTTGGCCTCGCAATAACGGCGATCATAGCGCTCGCCCTGGGCACGGCCAACGAGCCTCTGTTCTCGGCCTCCTTCATCGGCGCGGCGGCCACTATCCTGCTGCTGCTCACGGCCTTGGGGGCGCTGATCCGCTGGCTGGCCAGCAAAGCGCCGCGACCGAAACATCCGCTCATGCGGCTCGCCCTCACCAGCCTTCATCGTCCCGGGGCACAGACGGGCCAGCTGGTTGTGGCATTGGGTCTAGGCCTGACGCTGTTCGCCACATTGGCCGCTATCCAGACCAGCCTGACCAACGAAATCCAGTCGACGGTGCCGCGCGATGCGCCCAGTTTTTTCGTGCTCGACATTCCGGTTGAACGCGCGGACGAGTTCCGTTCCAAGGTCGCCGAGACTTCCACAGCGGCCGACGTGAATATCGTACCGACATTGCGCGGATCGATCACAGAATTTCGTGGCCGGCGCGTATCGGAACTCGAAACCCTGCCGGAAGGCGCCTGGGTGCTGCGCGGCGATCGCGGCCTCACCTATAGCGCGACCATCCCCGAAGGCAGCGAGATCGTCGAGGGCGAGTGGTGGGCGAAAGATTATGACGGGCCGCCTCTGGTCTCGGTTGACGAAGAGCAAGGCGCCGCAATGGGCCTCAAGATCGGCGACAGCCTGACCGTCAGCCTGCTCGGCGTCGAAATACCGACAAAGGTAGCCTCTTTCCGCAAGGTCAACTGGCGCAATTTCGGCTTTAATTACGTGCTGGTCTTTCCGCCAAACGTGTTGGCCGATGTGCCGCATAATGTCGCGGCGACCATCCAGATGGACACGGCGAAAGAAGACACTCTCCTCAATATCCTGCCCAAGGAATTCCCGTCCATCTCGATGGTCAAGGTCAAGGAAATCGCGTCCCAGATCGGCGACATATTGGACCAGATGGCAACGGCCATTGCCGCTGCCGCCTCGATCGCGATATTCTCGGGCATCGCGGTGCTGATCGGCGCAATCGCCGCATCGCGTCAGGCCCGGGTCTATGACAGCGTCATCCTGAAACTGCTCGGTGCCACGCGGGCCCAGATATTGACGGTGCAGGCGATTGAATATGCGCTGCTGGCCTTTCTGTTGTCCGCAGTCGCCTTGGGGCTTGGCCTCTTTGCCGGATGGTTCGTGATCACCCAGATTTTCGAGTTCACCTGGCAGCCCGATTGGGGCATCGTCCTGCTGACGCTGGGCATCGGCGCGGTTGCAACGCTGGGAATTGGTTTGCTGGGTTCTATTCCGGTCTTGTCCGCCAAACCAGCGCGGGCGCTAAGAGAACTGTAGATACCACCGTTCGCGCTGAGCTTGTCGAAGTGCGCCTATGGTCTTGAAATGTCCTTCGACAGGCTCAGGACGAACGGATGACGGCTCCTCAGTCCTCATCCCCGGCCAATCTTACCGCAACCGGTGCCGACAGGAACAATTGCGCCAGATGATAGAAAATCAGCGGCAATATCACCAGCCCCGCACGCTCGGGTACGAAGATGATCGCGGCAATCGGAGCGCCGATGGCAACGCTTTTCTGCGCGCCGGAAAAAAGCAAGGTCTTGCGGTCTGCCCGCGCGAATCCCATCCAGCCACCAAGCAGCCAGGCACCGCCAAAGGCCAATCCCAGCCAGAGCAGCAACGCTGCAGCCAGCCAGATGAATTCCACGCCGCTCACCCGGGTCCACATACCGGCAATGATCGCTGCGGAAAAGGATACATAGACCGCCAGCGCAATCGCACCGCGATCGATCCAGCCGGTCAGCTCCTTGTGCTGCATGATCCAGGGCCGCAGCCATTTCTGGAAGGTCTGCCCGAGAACGAATGGCAGCACCAATATTACCGTCAGTTTGACGATGGTTTCGCTAGTAATATCCACGCCCGCCGCACTGGCAAACAACGCAAAGAGTAGCGGCGACAAAAATACACCTACCAGATTTATGAAGGCGCTGGCGACCACAGAGGCGGCAACATTGCCCCTGGCTATAGCGCAATAGCTGGTCGCCGACTGGACTGTGGACGGCAGCACACCCAAAAACAGAAAACCCAGAGCGACATCGGCCGGAAGAATCTGATCGACCGCTTTGGAAAGCAACAGGCCGATCCCGAGCATCACACCAAATACCCATATGAATATCGTCCCTTGCAGGCGGATATTGGCCAGTCCGGCCTTCACCTCATGCCGTTCGAGACGGGTACCATGAAGCAGAAATACCAGAAAAATACCGGCGTTGAACAGAATCGAGGCAATATCCTTCGCCTGCCCCTGCACGGGTACAAGCGTCGCCAGCAGGACCGCTCCGCTGAGCAGCCAGATGAATTTATCGATGAGGATCAAGCGAAAGGTTTGCATCGTGGTAGCGCCAAATGGATCGCCAAGATTGATTTGGCAAGCTTTCAGATGTTGCGGTGCAGCACCAAACAGGCTAAGGGCGCGGCAATATTGGGGCTTTGCTTACCGCCGCCCTATCCTCTCTTACGGTAGAATTTGATATGTCCCTTCGCAATATCGCAATCATTGCGCACGTTGATCACGGCAAAACCACGCTGGTTGACCAGCTTTTCCGCCAGTCCGGCACATTTCGTGAAAACGAGCGTGTCGAGGAACGGGCGATGGATTCAAACGATCTGGAAAAAGAGCGCGGAATCACGATTCTCGCAAAATGCACCAGCGTCGAGTGGAAAGGCACGCGGATCAATATTGTCGATACACCGGGCCATGCCGACTTTGGCGGCGAAGTGGAGCGCATCTTGTCGATGGTCGACGGTGTTATCCTGCTCGTCGATAGCGCCGAAGGCGCGATGCCACAGACGAAATTCGTCACCGGCAAAGCTCTCGCACTCGGTTTGAAGCCAATTGTTGTCGTCAACAAGATCGACCGTCCCGATGGTCGCGCTGAAGAGGTGCTCGACGAAGTGTTCGACCTGTTCGTCAATCTCGACGCCAATGACGAACAGCTTGATTTCCCGTCGCTCTTTGCCAGCGGTCGCAACGGCTATGCCGGCGAAACGCCCGATGTCCGTGAAGGCAATCTTTCTCCGTTGCTCGACAAAATTATCGAACATGTGCCCGAGCCGGATGTCGATCCCGAAGCTGCTTTCAAATTTCTTGTCACCCTGCTCGACCGCGATAATTTCGTGGGCCGCATATTGACCGGCAAGGTGGAAAGCGGAAAAATCAACCTGAACATGCCGATTCACGCGATTGATATGAATGGCAAGGTTGTCGAAACCGGCCGTGCAACAAAAATCATGGCCTTTAACGGTCTCGAGCGCGTTCCTGTGGAAAGTGCCAAAGCTGGCGACATTATCTCGCTGGCCGGGCTGACCGACGCAACGGTTTCCAACACGATTTGCGATCCCTCGGTAACCGAACCAATTGCCGCACAGCCGATTGATCCGCCAACCCTGTCGATGAACTTCTCGGTCAACGACAGCCCGATGGCCGGCCGCGAAGGCGACAAGGTCACCAGTCGCGTCATCCGTGATCGCCTGCTCCGCGAGGCAGAATCCAATGTCGCGATCAAAGTGACCGAGAGCGATGACAAGGACAGTTTCGAAGTCGCCGGTCGCGGCGAATTGCAGCTCGGCGTGCTGATCGAAACGATGCGCCGCGAAGGCTTTGAACTTGGCATCTCTCGTCCGCGCGTACTTTATCGCGAAGAAGGCGGCCAACGACAGGAGCCATATGAGACCGTCGTTATCGACGTGGATGATGAACATAGCAGCACCGTCGTTTCAAAAATGCAGCGCCGCAAAGCGGAACTGACCGAACAGCGTCCTTCCGGCGGCGGAAAAACGCGGCTGACATTCTCTGCCCCGTCACGCGGCCTGATCGGTTATCACGGCGAATTTCTGTCCGACACGCGCGGCACAGGCATCATGAACCGGCTGTTTGAAAAATATGGCCCCTATAAGGGCGTGATCGAAGGCCGCCCGGTCGGCGTGTTGGTGTCGAACGGCACCGGGAACACGGTTCCCTATGCGCTCAATGCGCTGGAAGAACGCGGCATCCTGTTCGTCGGCGGCCAGATTCCTGTCTATGAAGGCATGGTCATTGGCGAAAACGCAAAGCCGGGCGATCTTGATGTTAATCCGATGAAATCGAAACAGCTCACCAACTTCCGTTCCACCGGAAAGGATGATGCGGTTCGTCTCACCCCGCCAAAGGTCATGACACTGGAACAGGCCATTGCCTATATCGACAATGACGAGCTGGTCGAAGTCACACCGAAGAACATTCGTCTGCGCAAACGCTATCTTGATCCGAACGATCGCAAGAAAGCGTCACGTCAGGCGGCAGCAGCCTAGGTCAAAATCTGCTTGCAAAAAAGGCGGCCTAATCGGCCGCCTTTTTTTTACTATTTGGATGCACAAACCGTTGATTAGAAGCGGAGCGCCGCAGTCAGTCGGATGCTATGCTGATCAAAGTTGGGATCGCTTCGCTTCATATCGGTTCCGCCGGAAGCCAACAGAAACGGGTTTGTCGCGCCCGCTGTGCCCGGCCCGACATTCACGACATAATCATCATCGGTATATTTGGTGTAGAGATATTCGAGACCCATGGTGACGTTGTTCGTCACCTTGGCTTCCGCACCACCCCCGGCGCTCCATCCCCAGCTTTCCGTCTTGCCATTATCGGTGAAGCTATTGGCACCATTGGTTGTGGTGAAGCTGTTGTCGATCTTGGCATAGGAAACACCGCCGGTTGCGTAAAACAGAACACCACCGGGCGTGTAACCAACCCGGCCACGGGCACCGATCGCATAGTCGATTTCGCGGCTGAACGTGTAGGATGCCGGCGTGGTGCTAAAGGCAGTCACGCTATCCCTGGACTCGCTGCGTCCGCCATCGACAAGAAAACCGACCACGAAATTGCCATATTGCTTGTCCGCACCGGCGCGGATGTAATAGTCGATATCGTCCTTGTCATTGCTGCAACCCGCAGCAGGCGCGCTGCTCTTTGCCGCGCCGTTGCAGAAACCGGGCGAGAATGCATCTGCTCCTGAGACGGTCTGGACGGTATCACCGTAGAAACCATCGCGATTGCTATCGAAAACAATGGTTTCATTCCTGTCGTTGGATTGCGCTCCAAGTCCGAAGGAACCACCGACATAGAAACCGTCGAATTCCTTGTTCTCGACCTCCTGTGCCTGGGCGGGAAAAGCGACGATTGCTGTTAGCATCGTGGCGGCAGAAAATACATATTTGGTGGGGGACATCATATATTCCTCTTTTACTCTCAAAACTACGAGACCCAACAAGCGCGCGGCGATCGAGATGGTTCCACGGCCCGGTGGAAAGAAGCAAAGTGTGATATTTGAGATACAATAGTTCGAGGCTTGAAATCGCGGATCATCGCAACAGAAAAGTGTCACGGCGGCCGAAGCAGCTTGATAATCTTGTTTTTTCCCTTAACCTCCTTTCCTGACAGGACTGGAGAGGGGAAAAATCATGGAATGGATGTTGATGCCACTGCGGCGCTATGCGGATTTTAACGGACGGTCGCGGCGGAAAGAATATTGGATGTTCGCTTTGCTGAACACCATCATTTATGTCGTTCTCTACAGCATCATGCTGGTCTTCATGGGACCATCGATAACCGAGGCCGCGATGCAGGCACAGGTCGGCATGGAACCGGTTGAACCATCAGCCGGAATGATGGCGAGTGTTGGTATTGTGGGAATGATACTGATTGTCTATGCTTTGGCAGTCTTCATACCCAGTCTGGCGGTGACCGTACGCCGGTTCCACGATCAGGACAAATCGGGCTGGTTCGTACTGCTCGGTCTCGTTCCCTTTGTCGGTGGCCTCATCCTGCTTGTGTTCATGTGTCTGGAAGGCACCCGGGGCGACAACCGCTATGGTCCTGATCCAAAGATGGCTGACAATATCGGTGAGACTTTTAGCTAGTTTCTGACGATTATAGTCGCGTTCCTCACTTGATTATCGGGCTGCTTGTGGCAAAGCGCTGCAAACAGACTGGAGCAACGAACCAATATGACCGAAGACAAGCAACCCGATCAGGCCAATAGCGCAGCTTCCGGCCCTGATATTCCGCCCGATCGCCTGGCAATCAATCCGCGCAGCAAACATTACGGCGGCGACCTGCTTGCGCGCGGCATCGGCATTAATTTCCGTGGTAACCGCAAACATAATATCGAGGAATATTGCGTTTCCGAAGGATGGGTGAAGGTTCAGGCGGGCAAGACCATGGATCGCAAAGGCAATCCCCTGCTGATCAAGCTCAATGGCGAGGTTGAGGCCTGGTTCGAAGATCTTGGCGACGATGCCCCAAAGGTGAGCAAAAGCGCTTAAGCGACAATAATAGCCCAAAACTGACCGGAGATGGCGCAATGAGTTTTACCGA
Source organism: Parasphingorhabdus sp. (assembly GCF_048267785.1). Lineage (GTDB taxonomy): Bacteria > Pseudomonadota > Alphaproteobacteria > Sphingomonadales > Sphingomonadaceae > Parasphingorhabdus. Next base: position 407,243 of record NZ_JBLWWU010000001.1, read on the forward strand.
CAAGACGGTCTGGATCACTGGCGCGTCCTCCGGCATCGGTGAAGCGCTGGCAAAAGCCTTTGCTGCGAAGGGCGCACATATCATTCTGTCGGGACGCCGGACGGAAGCGCTCGAGAAAGTCGCCGCCGGAATCGCAACCGACAGTTTGATCCTGCCCTTTGAAACCACCGACTATGATGTCCTGCCCAAAAAAGTCGAGGAAGCATGCGACTGGAAGGGCAAGGTCGATATTCTGATCAACAACGCCGGAATCAGCCAGCGTAGTCTGGCGCGCGAGACCCATCCCGATGTGCATCACAAGATCATCAATGTCGATTTGCTCGCTCCGATCTGGCTGACCCAGTTGCTGCTGCCGCACATGATTGAAGCCGGAGGCGGGCATATTGTCGGGATCAGCTCTGTTGCCGGCCGCGTGGGTGTGCCCTTGCGCACCGCCTATTGCGCCGCCAAGCACGGCTTGATCGGCTACATGGACGCCCTGCGCACCGAAACCGAACAACTGCACAATGTCCGTGTCACCAACATTTTGCCCGGATCGATCCGCACCAACGTTTCGCGCAATGCATTGAACAAAGAAGGCGAAAGCCGGGGCAAGTCTGATGCAATAATCGATAATGGGATGGAGCCCGCCGAATGCGCGCGGCAAATCCTCGAAGCCATAAGCAACAATGTGCCCGAACTGATCGTTGCCGAAGGAACGGAACTGATGATTGCGGAATTACGGCAGAGCGATCCCGAAAAATGTTTTGCCATGACCAACGCCATGGGCGCGCAAATTGCAAAGAAATATGAAGCGGGAGACGACGACTGATGGCGCTCATAATGCTTGGTAAATCAGATGGCGTCGCAACCATCACGCTTAACCGGCCGGAAGCAATGAACGCCCTTTCCCAGCCCCTGCGTGCAGAATTTTGCGAGGCCTGTGAAGACGTAAGGAACGACGAAACGGTCCACGTGCTGATCGTTACAGGCTCCGGACAACGGGCCTTCACCGCCGGTCTTGATCTCAAGGAACTCGGCAAATCCGGTCTCGGCCCCGCCAATGATCGCGACGCCAGCACCAATCCGGTTTTTGCCCTGACCGAGATGCCGATACCGGTGATAGGCGCGATCAATGGCGTTGCCATTACCGGCGGCTTCGAACTGGCGCTGGCCTGTGACATCCGGATTGCGTCGGTCAACGCGCGCTTCGCCGACACCCATGCACGGGTCGGGATCACGCCAGGATGGGGACTGTCGCAGAAATTATCCCGCTTCATCGGTCTCTCGCGGGCCTGTGAGCTCAGTTTCACCGGACAGTTTCTAGACGCTCAAACCGCTTGCGACTGGGGACTGGTCAACCATGTTTATCAACCCGATGAGCTGATGCCCGCTGCGTTGGACTTGGCGAGCGATATGACATCCATCGACCGTGATTTCCTGAAGGTCTACAAGGATCTGATCATGACCGGCTTTGACCGCAGTCTTGCGGAAGGCATGGTCTATGAGCATCAGATATCGGTGCCGTATAACGCCGGCGTTTCCATGGATGAGGTCGAGAACCGGCGCCTTGCCATCGTTGAGCGTGGCCGCAAGTTGAAGGGCTGAATGTCACCCGATGCTTATGATATCAACGATCATCGGCACTTCTGCTTCAGACCGCAGTCCCGAAGCGGCTAGGATCGATTGGTCGGAGCGCCGAGAAAAGCGACTATTTCGTTCAGTGCCTTTTTAGCTTCGGGGATCGGCAGTAGCATCCAGACATGCTGCATCCGGTCATAAACCTTCAGTTCGATCTCCGCGCCACTTTCATCTCCTTTTTTCTTGAGACGCAGGGCATCGGCGAGCAGCATTTCATCTGATCCGGCAAACACCAGCATCGGCGGCAATCGGTCGACAGGCTCGAACAGCGGGCTTGCTGGAAACATGGCCGGGTCTTCGCCTTCGCGCAGCCACCATGTCCCGAGACGCCGGAGACCCTCGACCGAAATCAGAACATCGGTTTTTTCCAAATCCAACTGCATCGGATCAGCTGCTGTCTGGTCGAGATAAGGGCTTAAAAGAACCAGCTGGCGGGGCAATGGCTTGCCCTGATTACGCAACATCTGGGCAAGACCAAGCGAAAACCCCCCACCGGCACTGTCGCCCATTACCACAATATTTTCCACCCCATGACGGGCGACGGTCTGCTCGAACGCTTCCATTACCATGGCATAGCTGGTGTCCCACTTGTTTTCCGGCGCAAGCGGATAAATCGGAACAGTGACACTGGCCCCGGTTTTGCGGATCATTTTTTTGATAAAATGCCAGTGCAACGACATGATATTGAAGGCATAACCGCCGCCGTGGAGATAGAAAATGTGCAGCGACGAGGCACCTGTCTTTGGAGCAAGCCAATATAGAGGTTGTCCATTGATCTCGCGCCTCTCGATATCGCAATGTTTGCGCAACCATCGACCGGGAACGGCGGGACCACGGGCATGGTCACGAGCGACAAGCTTTCTATCTCTGCCGGGTTTTAACAGGCGGTTTTTTCATTCCGGAAATCCGGACCAGAAAATATAACAGCCGCGCCCTAAAACTCATCATGTCACACCTTCCGGTTGGTAAAACCCCTAGATTCTGTCATTTTATCGCCGCCATTTGCGGTACCCCTATCATTCGATTTATCGAGGCATTTGGAGAATATCTGGATCAGTCTCGACCCACGGCTGCTTGCTTCTGGTCCAGAAATGGATTTGCGGATCAAGCACGCTGGTGTCGTCCAGCGTCCCCGCTTTTATGTAGGCCATCCCCGGTTGGGTCGGGAGAGTGGTCATTACGGGCGAGCCGCATTTGCCACAAAAATGACGGTGAACGACATTGCCGCTATCGCCGTGGTCGTCATAGGTGGTAAGATCGCCACTGATTGCGATGTCCTGATCACCCACGCCGAAAAGCACGGAATATGCACTGCCCGCCTGGCGCTGGCAATTTTTGCAATGGCAGACACCACACATCTGCAGTTCGCCTTCTATTTCATAGCTTATTGCACCGCAGAGGCATCGGCCTGTCATTGTCATTTCAGATTCCCTTTATCACGCAACCTTGCGGACAAAAACCGTTCCCGCTGAATATCCCGCTCCAAACGAACAGATCAGCCCCATATCGCCGTCAGCGAGATCTTCGCTATGCTTGTGAAAGGCGATGATCGAGCCCGCCGAAGAGGTATTCGCATAGGTGTCGAGCACGGTCGGACTTTCATCATCACTCGCTTCATGCCCGAGCACCCGCTGGGCGATCAGCCGGTTCATTCCGGCATTGGCCTGATGCAGCCAGAGACGACGCAGCGCACCGGCTTCGAGCCCAAGCCGTTCGATCTGCTCCTTGATCATATTCGCGACCATCGGGACCACTTCCTTGAATACCTTGCGCCCTTCCTGGATAAAGAGTTTGTCCTTGTCGTCACGGCTTTCCGGATGGGTGCGGTTGAGGAAACCGAAATTGTTGCGAATGTTATTGGAAAACCGGGTCTTGAGTTTCGTCCCGACGATTTCCCAATGTGGTGCTGGCGCAATATCCTTCGCCTCGATCAGGATAGCCGTCGCGACATCACCAAAGATGAAATGGCTATCACGGTCGCGCCAGTTAAGATGCCCGGAACAGATTTCCGGATTGATGACCAGCACCGATCGGGCGCTGCCCGAACGGATATAATCGGCGGCGGTCTGAATACCGAAGGTTGCGGAAGAACAGGCGACATTCATATCGAACCCGAAACCCTCCTGCATCCCCAATGCATCCTGAATCTCTACTGCAATGGCCGGATAGGCGCGTTGCATATTGGAACAGGCACACAATACCGCATCGACATCTTCGGCCTTGCGCCCTGCCCGTTCGAGCGCCTGAAGCGCGGCTTTCACCCCAATCTCGGCCAGAACCGAGATCTGGTCATTCGGACGTTCCGGCAATCGCGGGCACATCACTTCCGGGTCCAGAATGGGTTGTTTGGAGAGCACGAATCGGGATTTTATGCCGGATGCCTTCTCGATAAATTCGACCGAACTATGCTGCAGTTCCTCCCTCTCTCCCGCCGCAATCGCCTCGGCATTTTCCTTGTTAGTGAGATCAACATAAGCGTTGAAACTGGCGACCAGTTCCTCATTGCTGATGCTGTCCTCCGGCGTAAACAGGCCGGTTGCGGTGATGACGGGAATATTGCTGTCGGTCATGGGAAGATATATATCCTTCTGCGCTGGGCCACCGTGGCGGCACTTGGATGATATGGTAATCCTCCTGACCGGAACTGGCAAGCAGGGGTGATCGCGCTTTGCCTATCGATAATGCCTTGCTATCATCGGATCATGAACGATCGCGTGAAACTGCATGAAAGCTGGAAAACACCACTCGCCGGGGAATTTGTCAGCGACCATATGAACGCCTTACGGAATTTCCTTTTGCAGGAGAAAGCCGCGGGCAAACAGATTTACCCCAAGAGCAAAGAATATTTCCGTGCACTCGATCTGACTCCGCTCGACCGGGTGCGTGTGGTAATATTGGGCCAGGATCCCTATCATGGACCGGGGCAAGCCCATGGGCTGTGCTTCAGTGTGCAACCCGGTGTCCGGCCCCCCCCCTCGCTGGTCAATATCTACAAGGAACTGGAAAGCGATCTCGGTCTGGCGCGGCCGCCCCATGGTTTTCTCGAACATTGGGCGAAGCAAGGGGTACTTCTGCTCAACAGCGTACTGACCGTGGAAATGGCCAATGCCGCATCCCATCGAGGCAAGGGATGGGAGCAGTTTACCGATGCAATCGTCCGCCTTATTGCCGCCAAGCCGGAACCGGTCGTATTTCTGCTGTGGGGCAGCTATGCCCAGAAAAAGGCAGCTTTTGTGCAAAGCATAGAACAGGGAGGGCACCATCTGGTCCTAAAGGCCCCCCACCCTTCACCGCTTTCGGCCTATAACGGCTTTTTCGGATGTCGGCATTTCAGCAAAACCAATGCATTTCTCGAAAAGAACGGACTCGCGCCGATTGACTGGAGCTTGCCAGATACGCGCCCCTGAACCGCATCCCCTGGAACCCTTTCAAGTGCGATGCCGCAGTCTCTGTGGGACCGCGACATCAAATATCAGTCCGCCATTCACCGGGTTGCAACCCCTCCAGCGACCAATCACCGATGCGCCAGCGTATCAAGCGCAATGTTGGGTGTCCAACCGCTGCTGTCATCCTGCGTACCTGCCGGTTCCGGCCTTCGCTTATGACGAGCCGGATCCAACAGTCCGGCACATTTTTGCGCACGCGGATCGGTGGATCACGCGGCCAAAGCTCCGGCTCTTCGATAGGCGCGACTTCGGCAGGTCTGGTCAAACCATCCTTCAACTCGACGCCGTTTCTCAACTGGTCGAGGCTCTCCGTCATGATGTTCCCCTCAACCTGCACCAGATAGGTTTTCGGGGTCTTATATTTGGGGTCAGCAATGCGGGCCTGCAATTTCCCGTCTCCGGTCAGCAGCATCAGCCCTTCGCTATCCCGGTCCAGCCGACCCGCCGGGTAGACGCCAGGCACATCAATGTAATCCGACAGCGTTGCCCGAGCGGTTGCGGTGCCGCGATCAGTGAATTGCGATAGCACCCCATAAGGTTTGTTGAAGAGGATCAGCTTTGCCATCGCCCTCCTTTGCCAGCGGCAAACGGAATCGGCAACGGAACAACGACCAAAGAAACGTAATCATTGCCGATATCAATCGAAATTGTGTAGCGTGCCGCGATGCAATTCGATAATTTCAATAGCGCCACTTTTCTGCGTGATCATTGGCAAAAAAAGCCACTGCTGATCAGAAATCCGTGGAAGAAATGGCACAATCCCCTTTCCCCCGACGAACTGGCTGGTCTCGCCTGTGAAGATGCGGTCGAATCCCGTCTGATCACACAAACCAGCGACGACTGGAACGCCGAACACGGCCCCTTGCCAGAGACCCGTTTTGGTGAGCTGGACAAATCTCCCTGGACGCTGCTCGTCCAGGCGGTTGATCAACATGTTGCCGATGTCGCTGCGCTGATTGAGCCATTTCGTTTCATTCCCAATTGGCGAATAGACGATGTCATGGTCAGCTACGCGAGCGATGCTGGCGGAGTCGGCCCGCATTTTGACCATTATGATGTCTTCCTGATCCAGGGCCTCGGCCAGCGCCGTTGGCAAGTCGGCGGCATGTGCAACGACCAGACCCCGCTCCGCTCGCACGACGACCTGCTTCTGCTTGCTGATTTTGACGTCGTCGACGAGTGGGTATTGGACCCCGGGGACATGCTCTATATCCCGCCGGGCATTGCTCATAATGGGGTCGCGGTCGGCAAGGATTGCATGACCTATAGCATTGGATTTCGATCGCCGTCGCGAAAGGAACTGATCGGGAACTGGTGTGACAACCTGCTGTCGGAAATGACCGATGATGACCGCTATCGTGACGCCGATCTGGCGGCCCAGCCCAATCCCGGCGAAATATCTGCAAATGCCATCGACCGGCTCCATACCATGGTCACCGAGAAACTGAGCAATCGCGATGAATTCGCCCGATGGTTCGGACAATTCAGCAGCACGCCGCGATATCCGGAAACCGACTGGCGACCGGAAGAACCGATCGAAATCGGACATTTGCGAGAGGTGCTGACTGCGGGGAATCCTTTGCTCCGCAATCCTGCCAGCCGCTTCTCCTTCATCCGGGAGAGCGATGACACGCTACTGTTATTTGTCGATGGGGAATATTTTTCGTGCAGGGACGAGATGATCCCGCTGGCTGAACGGCTTTGTGCCCAGAACCAGATTGCCGTCGATCACGACCGGAAACTATCCGATGCTGCGGTGTCGCTGCTCACCGAATTATATAATCGCGGCAGCTTGTCCTTCGACTGGGGCTAGCGGCAGCGCGAACCCGGCACGGTAAGGGTGGCCCGACACGTTAAGAGTAGAACGGATACAGAAAAGGGCGGAAATGCGATTGCACTCCCGCCCTTCCAAATTCGGCTTTTCGGCTTATGCCTGCTGCAGATTTACAGCGGCTTTCTTGCCATTATTTCCGGTTTCAACATCATAGGTGAGGCGTTGTTCTTTTTCGAGAGTCTGCATGCCTGCAGCCTGAACTGCCGTGATGTGCACGAAGCTGTCATCGCCACCATCTTCAGGAGCAATGAAGCCATAGCCCTTGTCGGTGTTGAAAAATTTTACGGTGCCTGTAGGCATAGTCTTATTCCTATTCATAACTTAATTATATCCGATCTTGCAAAATGCAGAACCGGACGGGATTGGCCAACTTCGAGAAATGGGAAAAAGAGTATGCGACCTTAGGGGTTGCGAAACCATGATTTCGTCGTAACGCGATTTATCAGCTCTTACACTTATAGCACCGTATTTCCTGATATGCAATATGTTGTGTTTCCATGGTTTCACGCGGCACAAAAAACGTGTAGCAACGACGGTCATGAACAAATCGATCTTGAGCTGCTCCGCCGCGCTTTTGCTCTGCGCCCCATTGATTTCTTGTGATTCCGCTCCGGATAACCCGCCGGAGCCATCCCCCCAGGATGTGTTTTTTGAACGACTGAATCTGCTCTGCGGCAAGGCTTATGCCGGAACATTGGTGTCGGAGCAGGACGCCGATGCCGAGATGGCCGGCAAGCCGATGATCATGCACGCCGCGACCTGTGATCTGAACGAGATCCAGATTCCTTTTCATATTGCGGAAGGCCCGGACACATGGGACCGTTCGCGCACGTGGTTCATCTCCCGCACCGGCGAAGGCCTGCGCCTGAAGCATCGCCACCGCCATGAAGACGGCAGCCTCGACAGCGTTACCAACTATGGCGGCGACACGGCTGACGAAGGCACTGCGGACCGGCAGGAATTCCCGGTCGATGCCGAATCGAAAATATCGTTCCGCGACAATGGTCTAGATCAGTCGGTGACCAATGTCTGGGCGGTCGAAATCAGTCCGCCGGGCCAGACCGATGCGCTCTTTGCCTATGAGCTGCGCCGCCCCGAAAGCGCCGATGGACGTCATTTCCGGGTCGAATTTGATCTATCCAGACCGGTTCCACCACCACCCCCGCCCTGGGGCGATTGACTCCGCGATGATTGCTCAGCTCGCAGTTGCCACCGGTATGGTCTTGCTCACTGTCGTCATCCATGGCGCCGGTATATTTGCCCTCGGCCGATTTCTGCGAATTGAAGCACGGGAAGAGATGGAAGAACATATCCACCCGATGTCGCTGCATGGCGTCGGCGTCACGCTGGTACTGGTCCTCGGCCTGTTCCTGCTCCACGGCATCGAAATCTGGACCTACGCCATTGTCTTTCTCCTGCTCGATGCACTGCCGAATCTGGGCGAAGCGATCTATTTCTCGACCATCACCTATGCCACCACCGGATATGATGACGCCAGCATCTCCCAGTCCTGGCGCATGATCGCGGCTATCGAAGGACTGAACGGGGTCATTTTGCTCGGCTGGTCGACCGCCTTTTTCGTCACCGTGGTTGCTCACATGAGAAGCCGGCGGTGACCGCGGGGGACAGCCGCACCCGGACCATCTTTCGCTGGCTGCTGGCGATCATTTATCTGATCGCGGGCATCGCCCATATCCGGTCGCCCAGCGGCTTTTTGGCGATCACGCCCGACTGGGTGCCCTTTCCCGAGCAGGTTATCCTGCTCACCGGTGCTGCCGAGATTGCGGGCGCAATCGGCCTGATGATCCCGCCCCGTCTGGTGCCCGGCGTGCGCTATGCCGCGGGTATCGGCCTCGCGCTTTACGCGCTGTGCGTCTATCCCGCGAATATCAACCACGCGATCAACAATATCGCCATCGGTGGCGCGACCGCCAGCTGGTTTTACCATGGCCCTCGCCTCGCTTTCCAGCCGATCTTCATCTGGTGGGCACTGGTTGCGGGCGGGGTGACGACCTGGCCGTTCCAGCGGCAAGTCCAGGACATGGATATTCCCCGGGGAACCCGAACCGAACAGAGGAAAAGCAGGGGATAATAACGCATCGACTGGCGCGGGTTGAACGGGCGACGACGGCAAAAGGAACGGTCAAAGTTCGTCAAAGTTCAGGCCAAGAACGGCTTTTCAGTCGACAGATATTTACTGAACGTCGCATGATTTTGGACGATATATTAGATATTTATAGCATGTAATTGATATATCCTATCATATACTGAAGCATCGCCCTCCGCTAACAGCTTTGTCAGTTCGCCCTATATGAATTTCGATTTATATAAGGCGAACAAGTTCGGCCAAACGGACGAAAAGCGAGGAGAGTGACATGGCGACTGCACCCCAAATCAGGGCGATTGAAGATTATAGCCTGCTCGACAACCGGGTGCAGAGCGATCCTTATGCCTTCTACGAACTGCTCCACCGCGAACAACCGGTGTACCAGATGCCCGAAACCGGCATGTATATGGTCACAAAATATGAAAGCCTGCGCTTCGTTCTTACCCACCCGGAGATATTCTCGAACGACACCAATCTGGCCGCCGACAAGAGCCTGCAAGGCGACGATCATGTTAAATATCAATCCATTCTGGAAGAGAAAGGCTGGGGCCACGTCCAGACGCTGCAACGCACCGACCCGCCCGAACATCTGCGCTATCGCAAACTGCTCGATCGGGTGTTCACCGCCTCGCGCGTGAAGACCCTGACACCTTTCGTCGATGATGTATCCGGCGAGCTGATCGATGCGTTTATCGATCGCGGCAGCTGCGAATTCATCTCCGAATATGCGATGCCCTTCCCCGGCATCATCATCGCCGAACAGCTTGGTCTGGACCGCTCGGAAATCAGGACCTTCAAGAAATGGGGCGACGCCATGCTCGCCATGGCAACGAAAATACTGGACGAAGAGCAATTGCGGGCCACCGCAGCGATCGAGCTGGAGGCGCAGCATTTTCTTGCCGACATGTTTGAACAACGCCGCGCCCATCCGCAGGACGACCTGATCTCCGCGCTGGTTCATGCCCATGGCGACGATATGGAGCCGCTGACCATGCACGAACTGCAGAATCTGATGCATCAACTGATCACCGGGGGATTTGAAACCACACAAAGCGCCGTCGCTCACGCCGTCTGGCTGCTGGTAAGACAGCCCGAATTACAGGACATGCTGTTTGAAGATCCAACGAAGATAAAGCGGTTCGTTGAGGAATCGTTGCGCTGGGAAAGCCCGGTACAGGGCCTTTTTCGGGTGACCAGAGAAGATGTTGAGCTGGATGGCACGATGATCCCCAAGGGTTCCTTTGTCATTGTGCGCTTCGGGGCAGCAAACCGGGATGCGGAAAAGTTTGAATGTCCGCATAAATTCGACATGGAGCGGAGCAACGGCGGCGCCCATCTGGCTTTCGGTTCCGGCGGCCATTTCTGCGTCGGCGCGATGCTCGCCCGGCGGGAGATGACCACGGCGATTGGCGATATAACCCGGCGCATGAAGAATATCACATTGGCCAAGCCGATGGCCGATCCGGTCCACGAACCCAGCCTTGCCTTCCTGCCAATTGCCGAAATGCATCTCGGCTTTGAAAAACGGTGAGCGCCACCGGCTGCAGAACAAAACGCCAGCGCGGCAGACCGGAAGGACGCTCGGGCGAGGAAAGCCGCGCGCGGCTGATTGCCAACGCTTCCCAGCTTTTTGCCCGTCATGGCTTTGAATCGGTAAAGCTGTCCGATGTCGCGGAAGCGTCGGGGATGACGGCAGCGGCCGTCTATAATCATTTCGGATCGAAGGACGCCCTGTTCATCGCCGCGGTGGTCGAGGTCTACGACCATATTGCCGCAGTATTCGACAGGGCAGCAGATATCGATGGCCATTGGCACGAGCGGCTGAACGCCATCCTTTCCGCCGCATCGGGCATCTACCGGACCGACGGATTTTTCCACGGCATCGGCAATGCTGCGCAAACCCAGTTGCTGCGCGATCCCGACATATTCCACCCGCTGCTCGAAGCGAGACTGGGCGTCACCCGAATATTCCAGCGCATATTGCGCGATGGGGTCGCCGCCGGTGAGCTGCCCGATGACCTGAACGTCAACGTGGCTGGCGAACTGTTGACGGCCTTCGTGATGAACGGCATTGCGTCGGTAACCCAGTTTCGTCCGGACCAGAAAGATTTCGACCAGACGGTATCGGCGTTCCGAGCCTTGCTCAACCTGACATAGCGACGCGGCAAGATAGGCGAACAGGGGCAATATCCTGTCGACCGCGGCGTTTTGAGCAAGTCCGCCGATCACTGCTCTTCGTCGATCTGCCCATGTTTGTCAGAAATTTGCAGCTTGCTTGCGGTCAGATTGGGCGCCTGTGGCGCGTCGAAAGCCTCCTCTTCATCCCCGGTTCGCTCCTGACTCTGCCAATGGGGCAGCTCGCCGTCCATGATATCGGCAATCTCCAGCGCGTCATCGAGCGCTTCGGGCGAGAGCAATTTTTCCGGCGCCGCCGGCGGTTCGGGGCCGAGCAGCTTCAGCGCCTCGGCCACCGGCGGTTGCGCGGGGACGGTCGGCGCCCCCTCCCCGGCGGCGCGACTATCGCGGTTGCCATGGCGATAGCGGTCCGGCGCGTGGGCGCGGATCAGGAACATCAGCAACCGGTCGTTATATTTGCGCTTGGTATAGATATGATTGCCCTCCTTATCGATGACCACATCATCGACGCCGTTGATCGCCCGGTCGAACGCAATATCGATCAGCCGCCGCGACGCCGCTGCCAGCGCCGCGTCCCAGGCCGCCGCAAACCCCTCCGCCCCAGGTGCTCGGCGGAGCGTGTAAGCGGCCCTGTCCGACATTCCGACACATCGCGCGGCCTCCGCCACCACGCCGCTATCCGCCAGCGCCCCGATAAAGGCGCGTTGCCGCTCAGGCGTCCAGCCGTCCTTGCGGCGCTTTCGGAGCACCGGCACCCAGTCATAGGCGGCGGGGTCGTGACCGTGGGCGTCGAGCTTGGTCGAGGGAGATGCGGCTTGGGGAGAGCTTTTGTCTGTCATGGGTCATGGAATAACCTATTTGGTTGGTTGTAGGAAAGCCCCATATTCGTCATGCAGAACTCGTTTACCTGCGGCGGCGAACTGGTTGATAAGGAGGCCACCTCAAAATTTGTGGATGAGGAGAGACACCCCCTCCTCTGAAGAGGAGGGTATAGCCGTCTCCTCTTTCAGCCGCCCCTTTTGGCCGATATTGAACAAAACCAATATGGATTGATAGAAATGATTGTAAATATATTTACAAATTGACACATACAACCCCTCATTCCCTGACAATCCGACACGAAAATTGACAGTTTGCCCTCGCCTTAGTCCCATAACTCCGCCAAAACATCTTCCAGAAGCTGAAAATATTTTGACAGCCCATCACATTCAACCCCTCCCCAGTGAAGGAAGAGCATTATGTCCTATCAAGATTTCAAGAATAGCGCCGACAGCCTGATCAACAGCCAGAATGGCAAATGGAGCGGCATTGATGCCGAGTCCGTTGCCCGGATGCAGTTGCAGAACCGCTTCAAGACCGGCCTCGACATCGCCAAATATACCGCCGCTATCATGCGCGAGGATATGGCCGCCTATGACGCCGACAGCTCCAAATATACCCAGTCGCTGGGCTGCTGGCACGGGTTCATCGCGCAGCAGAAGATGATTTCGATCAAGAAGCATTTTGGCGATACCAAGCGGCGGTACCTCTATCTGTCCGGCTGGATGGTTGCGGCACTGCGCAGCGAATTCGGCCCCCTGCCCGATCAATCGATGCACGAGAAGACCTCGGTGCCCGCGCTGATCGAAGAGCTTTACACCTTCCTCCGTCAGGCCGACTCCCGCGAGCTCAACCTGCTGTTCCGCGACATTGACGCGGCGCGCGAAGCGGGCGATACGGCGGCCGAAAAGGCAGCAATGGACAAGGTCGAGAATTTCCAGACGCATGTTGTTCCGATCATTGCCGATATCGACGCCGGCTTCGGTAACGCCGAAGCGACCTATTTGCTCGCCAAGAAGATGATCGAAGCCGGTGCCTGCGCCCTTCAGATCGAAAACCAGGTTTCCGATGAAAAGCAATGTGGTCACCAGGACGGCAAGGTTACCGTGCCGCATGAAGACTTTCTCGCGAAGATCCGCGCCTGTCGCTATGCTTTCCTTGAGCTGGGCGTGGAAGACGGCATCATCGTCACCCGCACCGACTCTCTGGGCGCCGGGCTGACCAAACAGATCGCGGTTTCCAACGAACCGGGCGATCTCGGCGACCAGTATAACAGCTTCCTTGATTGCGAGGAAATTGACCCGGCCACGGCGAAGAACGGCGATGTCATCATCAACCGCAATGGCAAGATGTTGCGGCCCAAGCGTCTGCCTTCCAACCTGTTCCAGTTCAAGCCTGGCACCGGTGAAGACCGCTGCGTTCTCGACAGCATCACCTCGTTGCAGAACGGTGCCGATCTGCTGTGGATCGAAACCGAGAAGCCCCATGTCGAGCAAATTGCCGGGATGATGGACCGGATCCGTGAAGTCGTTCCCAATGCGAAGCTGGTTTACAACAACTCGCCTTCGTTCAACTGGACTCTGAACTTCCGTCAGCAGGTTTATGATGCGATGGCCGCCGAAGGCCTCGACGTTTCCGAATATGATCGCGATGATCTGATGGACGCGAAATATGACGATACCGAACTGGGCGAAGCCGCTGACAAGCGCATCCGCACCTTCCAGGCCGATGGTTCGAAACGGGCCGGTATCTTCCATCACCTGATCACCCTGCCGACCTATCACACCGCGGCCCTGTCGACCGACAATCTGGCCAAGGAATATTTCGGAGAAGCGGGCATGCTCGGCTACGTCCTCGGCGTCCAGCGCAAGGAAATCCGCGAAGGGATCGCTTGCGTGAAGCACCAGAACATGTCGGGCAGTGATATTGGCGATGACCACAAGGAATATTTCGCCGGTGACGCCGCGCTGAAAGCCGGTGGTGTCCACAACACGATGAACCAGTTCGGTTAAGCCATCGCGAGTTCGGGTGCCCCCACCCCCTTTCGGGGCGCCCGATCCAACCAGTTTTCCTGGGGAGGAAAAAACTATCCGTCGGCAGCAATGCCGGCGGATTTTTTCTGGCGCGGCCTGCACTGCGAGCAGCAGGGCCGGAGCCGGCACGATTGCCGGATAGCGGCGCAAACCCTGATTCATCATTTGCCTGTTGCGCCGTGCGCAGAACTTTACACGAAAGCCTCCTTTTATTTTCCGTGACCTTCCGGCTCCGCACCCAAATCTTCCTCCGGCGGCGCCAGCCGGTCGAGCCGCGCCAGGGCCGCCAGAAGCGCGCGATTGTCCGGTTTTCTGATCGTCGCGACATAGCGCCCGCCGCGCAGGACCGGCCGGTAGCGGCCCTGCCTGATCCGCTGGAACAGCCTTTCGAGTGTGACCTTTGGACGTTCGTTGATATCGGACGCTTCCGCCACACCCAATATCGCGTCCCATGCCGCGACAAATTCCTCCGCCCCCGGCTTGCGCCGCAGCCGGTAGGCGCTCTCCCGGCTCATCCCGACCCATGTCGCCGCTTTTGTGATCGAACGTGTCTGCGCCAGCAGGCCGAGAAACTCCGCCTGCCGGACCGGCGTCCACCCGTCCTTGCGAGCACGCAGCGGCACCGGTGTGAAGGCGGGAATCCGGGAGATGCGCCGCTGCTGGACGGTGGCGCTGCGGGGATCGGGACGGGTGTCGGTCATGAGCGGGATTAGGGCATATCGGGGGTGGTGTAGGAAAGCGTTTTTTGGGGTGGGGACTTCGTCATCCATCCCGTCATCGTTTCCGTCATGATGAACTCGTTTCAGCATCCAGAGCCGCAAAAATCACAACCGGTTATAAAACGCTCAGGGTCCTGAAACATTAATCGTCATCCTGAACTTGTTTCAGGACCCCGTGAGGCAGGCGCGCAATCGCGAGGGATCCTGAAACAAGTTCAGGATGACGAAAAGGCGGTTCAGATCACAAGCCCCCCACCCACACAAATCCAATTGCATTCCCCTCGCCGCTGCGCGAAACCCTCCCAAACAAAAAAACGGGAGAGAGAAAAATGACCGACCTGGAACAATCGCGGCTGAAGGTCGTGCGCGATCATATGGCGCTGGAGATCACCCATGAATGGGATGCGGTGATCGATACGTTTCAGCATCCGCGCTATGAATTATACGGCAATGGCACCATATTCGACGGCGAGGAAGCGGTGCGCAAATATTTCGCCATGTCGCGCACGCCCTTTCCCGACCAGGCCAATGAAGTGATCGCGATCGGCGCGGCGGGCGAGCATGTCGTGCTGGTCGAATTCTGGCTCACCGGCACCCATCTCGGCCCGCTGACCATCGGCGAGCGGGTGATCGAACCAACCGGCAAGGCGTTTCGGGTGCGGATGGCTGCGAGCTTCGAATTTGCGCCGGGGACTGACCGGATTGTTTGTGAGCGGGCTTATTTTAGCGATGCGATGATTGCGCGGGAGTTGGGGTTGTGAGGGGGGGGCGAGGCTTAAGCAACACAACTAGCTAGAATCTTTGACGATACCTTCTAGCTATCGAATTAACGAGGTCGACCACCTTTAGGTCCCGTTGGCAATCGTTCGCTCATGCCAAGGATATACTCCGCACCTTGCAATCCTTTCGAATGCTGCCCTGCCCAAATTATATAATAGAGAGGATGGCCTTTCGAATTTCGAATTAATTTAGGCTTGGCCACACAAGTAAATTCTGAGCGAAGCATTTTGAGATATAGCTGCAAAAGTCGCTCAACCGCATCAGATCTTTTCTCCACAGCCGTCTTTTCAAAAAGATCTATTTCTTGCTTGTACACTTCTGCATGCCAGTCAAACTGGCCGAAAACTGAGTGCAGCTGCATAAGCCACTTTTTGGGTATTTCGTTGTTTCGTTTCAAAAGACGATTGATAGCCATATCTAATGGCAAATTTATAATAACTTCAAATAGCCGACTCTTCCCTAGCGAAGATACCGAGCTCCAAGGCAAGTGCGCACCAAATGGATCTAAGAAAGCAACTCCTCGGTGAGTACCAATTTTGATATTCTGTTGTAGCAGCCATTCAATCGCAGATTCGCAATCATCAGATCGAATAATGACTTTCCGATCATCCAGATACTGTTCAGATAATTGTGTTAATTGAGCTATCCGATTAGGATTGTTATCGACGAAGACATATGTGTCGAACGGGTTTGGCAGCGAAAGGGCAATTTTTGGTGATCCATCAATAAACTCAACCTCTTCCTCTTCAGAGTTTTCATTAAATAGGTCATAATCAACTGTGTTTCTCTGGTTTTGTTTTCGAAGAATGGCTTGGCCACCACCAGCAAAACCATCAAAATATATGGTTCGGTATGTCTTATTATTTTTGAATACTTTAGTATAAAAATCTAGATAACGCTCGAGTGCACCCAGCTTTTCTTTGGCCCAAGGCCCAACTTCTGCTGGTACATTCTTCGCAGTCATTCGCTAGATAGCAATCTGGTTAGAAGAAGGCATTCCGTTCCATTCACGACCATCTAATTCACGGCCACCCGATTTCGGTCGAAATCCACCCCACTGCTTAAAGAAAAATGCTACCCCCTGCTCTTCACATTGGTCGCGCAAATGCCGAACCCATTCAGGTTTCATTTCTCGAGCACGAGGACCACTCTCTCCTCCAACAATGACCCAATCGATACCGGAAAAATCTACGTCGCCGACTGGGCCGATCAATGGCTCTATTGACAAAAACTTTGTCCCTGCTGGTGATTGTCGGATATGCTCAATGCGGCTCGCAGCTTGACGGTCCTCTACAGACGTCCCACACCAGATGTGCTTTGGACCAGTTCGATTTTCATAGCGCTTTTGCAAATAGTTTCTCATCAATGTGCTTCGCTTTGTAAGCACTTGGAAAATATGCCAATCAGCTGCCTCCATCGTATCGAATACTCGATCAATGAACTCGAGCGGTACTTCCTTGTGAAATAGATCACTCATTGAATTGACAAAGATCATTCTGGTCTTCTTCCACCCCAAAGGGGTTTCGATACGATCTGGTCGAAGCGTAAGATCAAAGCCATTTTCAAACGGATGGTTGGGAACACCTCGGAAGCGCTCTGAAAATCGTTCTGCATAGCAGTTGTCGCAGCCACGGCTGATCTTTGTGCAACCCGTAACCGGATTCCACGTCATGTCCGTCCATTCAATCGCTGTTTTAGTCATCGTTTTCACCCTCAGAACATTACATGAACAAATAATAGATGCAATACGCTGGCCTAATCTGTCAACGATAACATCACAAACTTTAACTACTCGTCTGTGTTCGATCACCGCCAAACACGCCGCCAGCCATTTCGATGCCTGTCATTGCCAGATGTGCCAGCGCTGAGATGGCGGGCTGTCATGTGGTGATCTTTGACCGGCTCGGCATAATATCATCTTCGCGACTTCGTGGCTTCGTGCGAAACAATTTTGTGCCGGTGACGACGACAGGTCAGGCCCACCCCAACCCCTCCCGTAAACGGGAGGGGCTAGGAAGCTCCGCTCAAGGCCATGGCTTCACAGCCCGCGACATGTACCAAGGGCCATATTCAGCACCCGCTCAGGTCCGCCTATATAGTCTCTACAGGATGGAGACTATCGCATGACATTATCGACCGGACAGAGGCTCGCGCTTTGCACCCTGCCGATTGCCCTGCTCGCCGCCTGCGCCGGTTCGCCCGGCCCCGTCGGCAACAGCGCGGTGCCGGAGCCGGCCAAGGCGGTGGAGCTGGATCGCTATCTCGGCAAATGGTTTGAAATGGCCCGCTATGAAGCGCCGTTCCAGAAAGGCTGCGACGGCGTGACCGCCGATTATGCGCTGCGCGAGGACGGCAAGATTTCCGTGGTCAACAGCTGCACCAAGGACGGCAAGCTGAGCACCGCCGACGGCAAGGCGAAGATCGTCGAGGGCAGCGGCAATGCGAAGCTGAAAGTCTCCTTCTTCGGGCCGTTTTACGGCGACTATTGGATACTCGACCGGGCGGATGATTATAGCTGGGCGATCGTCGGCGAGCCGAGCGGGCGTTATTTGTGGATGCTGACCCGCAAGGCGCAGCCCGATGCCGCGACCCGGGCGCTGATCGAGGCGCGGGTCAGGGAGCTTGGCTATGACTGGAATCTGGTGCGGGTGACCGACCAGAGCTGAGAAAAACGGCGCGCGGGGAACCAAGTGGCGGCTCGCGCATTAATTGATTGAGCAGGCGGGCTTTGCCGCGGCCAATCCAACGGGCCGGCTATCCGGCGAGACAGAAGGAGAATATCATGGGTGAACTTCTAGACCGGTTGAAGGGCAATGTGAACGAAGCCGTCGGCAAAGCAAAACGCAAGAGCAACGACCCCGAGGTCCGGGCCAAAGGCGCGGTGCAGGAAATCAAGGGCAAGACCCAGCAGGTCAAGGCCTCGCTGAAGGCGGAACTGACCAACGATATCAAATAGTTTGCCCCAGGGCACTAGCCGGCGCCACCCCCTTGCCCCCCAAGGGCAGCGCCAAACGGAAAGCCGGCCCTGCGGGGGGTCGGCTTTCTTTGTTTTGTGGTTGCGGGGCGCGGTGGCGGTCCTCGACAGGCTCAGGACGAACGGGACTGTTGGGATGCAGGGCCCCTGCTTTGGTCGAGCTTGGGCACTCAGGCGGCACACCGTTCGTTCGTGCTGAGCTTGTCGAAGTACGGGTGGGACTAGCTGACCTTCGCCCTGCAGACGCCCACCCTTCGACAGGCTCAGGGCGAACGGATTTCTTCGGCTCGACGGGCTCAGGACGAAACGGGGCGATTGACGGGCCTGGCTCTGCCTGTTCCTACCCATTCCCGCCCCGCCCGGTCCGTTCGTGCTGAGCCTGTCGAAGCGCGAGTGGGAATAGCCCTGTCTCGCAGCCCCCTCCTCCGCCGCAGCGCCAGTCCGTTTTTAATGAGCGCCAATCCGTGATCTGCGACCGGAACGAACCAGCTGCTCGCGCATTTATAACCCATGCAGGCAACGACGCCTGCATCCCCCACCGGCCGGACAACCGGCCACAACAGAAGGACCATGAAAATGAGCGAACTCGTAGACAAAGTAAAAGGCAATGTGAACGAAGCCGTTGGCAAGGCCAAACAGAAAAGCAAGGATCCGGAGACCCGCGCCAAGGGTGCGGCTCAGGAAAACAAGGGCAAGGCCCAGCAAGTCAAGGGCTCCGTCAAGGGCGCTCTCGGCGACAAGGTCTAGCCCCACCCCCTCCCTGAACCCGGCCCTGCCCGCTATCCCCCCTTTGCCCCCGAGCGAGCAGCGCCGACCAAGAAGCCGTCCCTTATGGGGCGGCTTTTTTGTAGGGGGTGTTGAGCACCGGGCGTGGAATGGCTGTCGGATGGACCCGCGGCATACGCTCCGTTCGTGCTGAACCTGTCGAAGTACGGGTGGGAAAAGCTGACCTTCGCCCTGCAGACGCCCACCCTTCGACCGGCTAAGGGCGAAGGGATTTCAACAAACGGAAAGTTCAGGAACAGGCCTCGACATAGCCGAGCACCGGCATCGTGCCGACATGGATCTGGCTGACCGTGCCGTCGCTGCCGATTTCGAAACGGAGCGCGGGATCGCCGCTGGCGGCATTGGGGGCGGTCAGATATTTGCCCGGCGCATCGACATATTTGTGCGGCGTGGCGGGAAAGGGGAAATATTGCTTAACCGCTGCTTCGCTCGCCCCGGGACCAATGCCCTCGGCGAGCTTGACCTCCGAGCCCTGGCTTATCGAGATGCGGCGCACCTTGCCCTCTTCGACAATCGCATAAGTATCGGGATAATCGGGCGAGGATATCACCCGGCACATGTCCGAAGCCTGCGCACCCTCCGCGCTCCAGCGGCTGCCCGGGGGAACCGCCTGGCCAATGCGCAGGTCGCCAAGACCGGCGAGCGTGAGGGTGTTTGCCGATGGCACCGGTTGGGTAGCGGGGGCAGTCTTCTCCGGAGCCATCGGCGGTGCGGGTGTCACAGAAACAGTCTCTTCGGCGACCGGCTCGGGGTCGGGGGAGGACTGCGATGAACAGGCCGCCAGCAACGCAAGCGGCACCAGGGAGAGGGTTTGTTTCATGCTTTGGTTACGCGGGGGCGGGGGAAAGGTTGCACCTGTCCCGTCCTCTTCATTTGGCCGCAATCCGTTCAAAACAAAGAATTTCCGACGGAGGCTCGCCGTACACCGTTTTTCAACCGTTTTCGGGCATGATGCGCGCAGGAGAAATGGAAGAGAAAAATGGACGGACCGATTGTCTTCATCCTGTCGAACCTGCCCGGGCTGGTGGCCCTGGTGATAGCGTTCATGCTGGGAACGGCGGTGGAACAATATCGCGTCAAGGTCCGGCGGGCCGAGTGGCGGCTCAAGCACGGGCCGAAATATCATACAGCCGGCCCGAAGAAGGGTGTCGATTTCGCCGCAGGCCAGCTCACGACGGTCAGCCGCGCCAAATTTTCTTCCCGTCCGCTGCTTAACAAGTCAGAGGCCAACGTCTTCCTTGCGCTCGACAAGGCAGTGATCGCGCGCAATCCCCGCTGGCAGGTGATGGCGCAAGTCTCGCTCGGCGAGTTTCTCGCCAGCCCCGACAAGAACGCCTTTCTGAGCGTCAATAGCAAGCGCGTCGATTTCGCGCTGATGGACGACCGCTGCTGCGTGGTCCACGCGCTCGAATATCAGGGATCGGGCCACCATTTCGGCGACTGTGCCCCTGCCCGCGACGCGGTGAAAAAGGAAGCGCTGCGCAAGGCGGGGATTGGTTATCACGAGGTGGTTGCGGGGCATACGACGGCGGGGGAGCTGCGGGCGCTGGTGGAGAAGTTGGTGCCGGTGGGTTGAGGGGTTGTTTATCCGATTACTCTAATTACGGCCAAATTACCTTTGGTTCGCGCAAAATGAGCTGACAGTGTAATTTCAGTTTTGTGCATTTAGTAAACTGTCACCGTAATTCCACCGAGGCGGACGCCGCTTTCGAAAGGCTGATAACGGGTATAAAGATAGAAACAGGCGAGGACAGCTACGCCACCAAGGGCTTTCCCATAATGTAAGGGGGCATTCCGTCCGGCCTGAAAGCAACAAGCCTATTTAGGTTTCGCTGGACGTTTCTGTCCTTTGTCATTTTCGTTATCCAGGCGCGACCAGCCGCGATCATATCAGCACAAAATGTTTCAACATCAAGTTGATAAGCACCGCTGATCATGTTGCGGTGAACAACTATGCCCGAACGATCCCGCATGGTGAATAATACCCGTTCAAATTTCCCCATTTTGGGGTGACCAAACTGACCATTATGGGCAATCCCGCAACGAAGACTATACATATCATTACCAGTAACTTCTGGATAATGATTAGCCATATTCGCGTTCCACCACTTGATGTAACCGCTTTTGTTTGAACCCTTAATATGCCCTACCGGGTGCTGTAGTGACGCGCAGATATCTGGGATATTTAACGCGATAGTTATTGCTGCGAAGAAGATTCCTGCGTCAATTGATCTTTCAACGTCTCTAAAAATTGTTTCCATGTCGAATCAGGCCCCAAATTTTGAGAGGCCATCATAGTCTCAATCCATCCGAATAAGTCAAAAACATCAATCGCTGTCATGTCGGAGCCGCATTGGTTAACTCCACACAAGACTAAGCGTCCTGTGCTCTCGTCCAATTGGATAAAGGCAGGAAATCCTTCGCTATATTCACGTACATTCTCTAAATTAATTTGGCTCATGACTCATAATTACTCCCTTGGGTACGCCAAATATAATGATGCCTCTGAAGAGGAGGGGCTTTATACGCTCACTCCCCTCGCCGCTGCGCGACAATCTTGATCTCGACCACGCCGTCCGCCTCGTAGAGCGCGCTGATGCCGATCGCGGTCCAGGTGGGGAACGGGGCTTTGATATATTGGCTCTTGACCGCGACCATTTGATTGATCGAGCCCTGCAGATCGGTGTGAAAGCTGGTCAGGTCGACGACATCGTCCCAGCCGACCCCGGCGCGCTCGAGTGTCCGTCCGATCCGGTCGAAGGCGCGGGTGAAGGCGGGTTTCAGGTCGCTCTCTCCGGGCTCTGGCGTGACGATCACGCCGGACAGATAGACCTTGTCGCCGGCGATCACGGCATCGGCGTAGCCAACAGCCGACTGGAAGGCGAGGCTCTCGGCATCCTCCGGCATGATGACGTCGTTTGCGTCCTTCGCCTGTAGCGGAGCGGTCATGGCCAGCAGTGGCAGGACCATCAGAAATTTGTGCATATTGTTTCCCCCTTCGGTTTTACCGACTCGCTGGCGGAAAAGGCCAGCCGTTGCAGGGGGTTATACTGCGCTTTTCAACTGGCGGTCGTCAAGCGGTCGGGTGCGGCGGCCCGCTATCGGGTCATCGAAACGTATCGGCGGACCAGCTGATCAGCATCGCGCCGCGCAGGTCACCCGGTTTGAAGCCGGTCGCAAGGTCTCCGGGGTAGAGGTCGTCGATATGCTGTTTCAGCGCGGGATCGACATTCGTTCCGTGGCAGACGGAGCAAGGCTGATCCTGCATCGGAATGGCGCTGAGATAATGGATGCGGGCATTCTCGCCCTCTCCGCTGCGCCAGATACGCACTGCGGGCTTTCCGTCCGACAGCGGCTGCGCGGCTAGAGCGTCATATTGGCTTTCCATCGCCGCGGGCACGCCGGCGTCAGGATTGCGGTGTTTGCGGGCGATGCGGCGGACCTCGGCGCCACTCTCTTCTGATGCTGCAGCAGCGATAGCGGGCGCGACTTGCCTGCATACCGAAACCGCTGCTTCCGGCCCACCATTTGACAGCGCCGCCACCAGCTCTGCTTTCAGCTTCTGCTGGAATTCCTGCGCCACCGGAGCCGATCGCGCCGCAACAGCGGCTTCGTCGACCGGCCCGGCTTCGCCAGCGCCATTATCGCATGATGCGAGCAGAGACAGTGATGCCACCGCTATCACCATATGGGGCTTTGCCATTCGGCTCATGATCACTCCGCCGGTTCGCTCACCTCGTCTTCGGGCAAATACAAGCGATCGCCCTTGTCCTTATAGACCTTGGCCATTTCGCGCATGCCTTTTTCCGCCGCCGCCTTGCTCGCGGCCGCCGTATCGGCGCCCAGTTTCTCCGAGGCGATAAAGCCTTCGGCGCTCTGGTTCTGTTTGCTGGCGAAGTCGCGGACTTCCTGGCTGATTTTCATGCTGCAGAATTTCGGCCCGCACATCGAGCAGAAATGGGCGGTCTTGG
>NZ_JBLWWU010000002.1:0-280693 GCF_048267785.1 Parasphingorhabdus sp.
GCGTTGCCGGCGTAGATCGGCCGGGTGAACGTGTCTTCGCTTTCGACCGAGAGAATGTCGCTGATCTGCATGACGTCGAGCAGGGCTGCGACGCGCGGCGCGATATTCTTGCCGGTGGTGGTGGCGGGCGCGAGAAACGCGTCATGCGTGTCCATTAGGCCGGCGATCAGCGGCGCGGCATTTTCCGCGAGCTGATTGGCGAGCGCGGCGTCGTCGGCGACATGGACGGTGGCAACGCCAGCGACCTTGGCAACCTGTTCGGCAACGCTGCCACAGCCGGAGCCGATGACCAGTGCATGGACTTCGCCCAGTTGCGACGCGGCGGTGACAACGGCCAGCGTCGCGTCCTTCATGTTACTATTGTCATGTTCGACTAAAACTAGAGTTTTCATTTTTGTAACTCCTTAAATCCTTGTTCCATTCCGTTCGTGCTGAGCCTGTCGAAGCACCTTGTCCCACCATCCTTCGACAAGCTCAGGATGAACGGGGGTGATTGGGCTCAAACGGTTAAATGGCTCCCACAGCTTTGAGTTTCGCGACCAGCGCATCGACGTCTTCGACCTTTTCACCGGCCTGGCGAACCGGTGGCTCGGTGACGGTGATGGTGGTCAGACGGGGGCTGATGTCGACGCCGTAATCGGCTGGCGTTTTCTCATCCATCGGCTTTTTCTTCGCCTTCATGATGTTCGGCAGCGATGCATAGCGCGGTTCGTTGAGGCGCAGGTCGGTGGTGACCACGGCGGGCAGGTTCAGCTTGACCGTCTGCAGGCCGCCGTCGATTTCGCGCTTGACGGTGATGCTGTCGCTTTCGAGTTCAACGGTGTTGGCGAACGTACCCTGACCCCAGCCGAGCAGGGCTGCGAGCATCTGGCCGGTCTGGTTCGAATCGTCGTCAATCGCCTGCTTGCCGGTAATGACCAGCTGCGGGGATTCTTCTTCGACGATTTTCGCGAGGATCTTGGCGACGCCGAGAGGTTCGACTTCTTCGTCGGTGACCACGAGGATCGCCCGGTCCGCACCCATGGCGAGGGCGGTACGCAATGTTTCCTGCGCCTTTTGCGGGCCAACCGAAACCGCGACGATTTCTTCTGCCTTGCCGGCCTCTTTCAGGCGGATAGCTTCCTCGACGGAGATTTCGTCAAACGGGTTCATCGACATTTTGACATTGGCGAGATCGACGCCGCTGCCGTCGGATTTGACCCGCGGTTTCACGTTATAATCTATCACCCGTTTTACGGGCACCAGGATTTTCATTGCTGTTTCCTTTTTCTAAATTTCACTACGCGATTAACTTACGTTCACGTAAACGTCAAGTTTTCCGCTGCGGTGCAGCATTATCGATTTTGCCACCAGGGCAAGTGCCATTCGTACCGAGCTTGTGTCGAAGTACGGAATTACGCACTCCATCATCCTTCGACAGGCTCGGGACGAACGGCCTTTTGTCTTCCGTCCGATCAGGCGGCTTCTTTCACCTGTGCAACAATCTTCTTCGCTGCATCGCCGAGGTCATCGGCCGACACGATCGGCAAGCCGCTCCCAGCAAGGATTTCCTTGCCCTTCTCGACATTGGTACCTTCAAGACGCACGACCAGAGGCACGGAAAGATCGACTTCCTTGGCTGCGGCGACAATGCCTTCGGCGATGATGTCGCATTTCATGATGCCGCCAAAGATGTTGACGAGAATGCCTTCGACCGCAGGATCGGCCAGGATGATCTTGAACGCCGCGGTCACTTTTTCAGTGGTCGCGCCACCGCCTACGTCAAGGAAGTTGGCCGGGAATGCGCCGTTGAGCTTGATGATATCCATCGTCGCCATAGCCAGACCCGCACCATTGACCATACAGCCGATATTGCCGTCGAGCTTGATATAGGCGAGGTCGGATTTGCTGGCTTCGACCTCTGCAGGGTCTTCCTCGGTTTCGTCCCGCAGTGCGGCGAGATCGGGATGACGCATCAGCGCGTTGCCATCGAAGCTCATCTTGGTATCGAGCACGATCAGCTGCTGATCTTCGGTAACCACCAGCGGATTGATTTCGACCATTTCGCAATCCATCGCGAGGAAGGCGTCGTAAAGTTTCTTGCCGAGCTTTTGCGCCTGCTTGTTGAGGTCGCCCTTCAACTGGAGTGCAAAAGCGATTGCGCGACCGTGGTGGGGCATGAAGCCCTGCGCCGGATCAATGGTGATCGTGCGGATTTTCTCTGGTGTGGAGTGAGCAACTTCCTCGATATCCATTCCACCTTCAGTGGACACAACCATCGCGATCCGTCCACTGGCCCGGTCGACCAGCATCGAGAGATAAAATTCCTTTTCGATATCAACGCCGTCGGTGACATAGAGGCGGTTGACCTGTTTGCCGGCTTCACCGGTCTGGATCGTGACCAATGTATTGCCGAGCATCTCTTCGGCATTGGCGCGGACCTCTTCAATGGATTTCGCCAGCCTTACGCCGCCTTTTGCATCAGGGCCAAGTTCCTTGAACTTGCCTTTGCCGCGTCCGCCCGCATGAATCTGGGCTTTTACAACATAAAGCGGTCCGGGGAGTTTTTCGGCTGCGGCGACCGCTTCATCAACGGTGAGCGCTGCATAGCCGGCAGGAACGGCGATGCCGTGTTTGGCAAGCAGATCCTTGCCCTGATATTCGTGGATATTCATGGAGAGAGGCGACGCCTTTCATTGGTGGAAATAGAGAGTCTCGCGGAGGGCTAAAGCATAGTTGGGGGGGGATTTCCAGCCCTCCATTGGCTATATGGCTTGAATTTCACTCGCATTTTTGATCAGGCGATTATTTGATAGCGCAAATAACGCCCGAACTGGTGACAACTCCTACGATTTCCGGATCCTGAAGCGCGCGCGTCTGTTTGACAAACTCCTTAATCGTAATATCGCCCGGCTCGCGTTTCTTGAGCTTGCCGAGACCATTCAGCCTATTGAGTTGCCCCGGCGAAAGCCCGGCGGCCATGCAGGCCGATATCGGAGCGGACAGTCCAGCGCTCATCAGCCCATTACGCACCCGCGTTTCGGGGGGGTGGCGCAGGCCGCCAGTGCTGACAGTGTTATCACCCCCCCCCATACATCCGGATCACGTTGGTTTTTTGGATTTCGCCAGTTCGATTGTTTCAAGCATGACGCGCTTGGTTTCGCCAGACCCGCCTTGGCGGCGGGCAAACTAAAGCGTCAATCGCATGGCACAGCGGCGATTTCCCGGCAGACCATTTTCGATTTCCGCGGTCAGTATGTCCGCGAGTCGATTTGGAATTTCGGCTGATTCCAGCGTCTGATAGCCCATATTGTGATAAAAATTCTCGTTGAACGGCAGGTCGCGGAACGTGGTCAGGGTAAGGGCCTGTCTATGCTTTTCAGCAGCATATTCTCTCGCTGTCTCCATCAGGCGCCGCCCGACCCCCTGGCCCTGATAGCCGTCCGCGACCGACAGTTCGATGATATGCAAGGCGTCGTCAAAAATCGCGCTCGTCAGAAAGCCGATGCAGCGCCCGTCCTTCATCGCCACCCATACGCTGCCTTCGGCAATATAAATCCGGTGCGAATCGGCTGACATCGGGGCTTCGCCGGCAATCCATTCCAGACCCGGGACCGACAGGAAGGCCTTTGCTGCCGCACTTTCTATTTCGGGCAGGCTTGGGGCATCATCGCTGGTTGCTGCCCGAATGGAGATGCCGGCCATTGTCGCGCTGCGCCTATTTGACCGCACAGATCAATCCGGATGACGTGACGACGCCCAGAATTTCCGGATCCTGCAGCGACCGGGTCTCCCTGACAAATTCCTTGAGCGTTATCTCGCCGGGATCGCGATTTTTCAGCTTGCCGAGACCGCTCAGCTTATTGAGTTGCCCGAGCGACAGCCGATCAACCATCCGGTCCGCCATGCAAGCAGATACCGGGGCCGAAAGCCCGGCGCTCATTAGCCCGTTACGCACCCGGGTTTCCGGGGTAGCACAGCCAGCCATTACCGACAGCGCTATCACCCCCCCGATCATCCGGAGCACGTTCATTTCGTGGATTTCGCCAGTTCGATCGCTTCCAGCACCACGCGCTTGGCTTCGTCGGCGTCGCCCCATTTGCCAACCCGGACCCATTTTTCAGGCTCAAGATCTTTATAATGGGTGAAAAAATGTTCAATTTGCTGCATCACGATTTCGGGCAGATCATTGCCTTCGTCGATCTTGCGATAATAAGGGAAGGTGGCGTCGATCGGAACGCAGAGCAGTTTTTCGTCACCGCCATGTTCGTCTTCGAGGTTGAGCACTGCAATCGGCCGGCAGCGAACCACACAGCCGGGCATGAACGGCGAGCGCGCCACAACCAGCGCATCAAGCGGGTCCCCATCGGGCGACAAAGTGTGGGGAACGAAGCCGTAATTGGCCGGATAGCGCATCGGTGTGTGGAGAATTCGGTCAACGAACAGCGCGCCGGATTCCTTGTCAAATTCATATTTGACCGGTTCGCCGCCAACCGGGACTTCAATAACGATGTTCAGGCTTTCTGGCGGGTTATCGCCAGTCGGAATTTTATTAATATCCATGAAAAAGGTGGTCCTTATCTGGTTTTTGGCTGCAATAGCCGGTCTATGCCGCCTTCTTGATCAGCACCCTCTCCGGTGATTTTTTCCAGCGCCGGATAGCGCAGGCCGCCGGAATGGTCGACCATAAAATTATGGTAGGCTTCACCATTTTTGGCGAAAATTTCGATCATGCCTTCTGCCCCGCGATTTTCCGCGACCGCCTGTTTTAGCGCTTCGTCGCTATAGGCCTTGCCGTTGATGGCCGAGATAGTGAGGCCGGATTTGAGGCCTGCCTTGAACGCCGGACTGTCCCAGATCACCGATTTGATCGTGCCCTTGCCGCCCATGATCAGACCGATGCTGTAGCTGAGATCGAGCTGCTTGCGGCGTTTGTCATTGGCCAGAATATAGGCGCTTGGCGTATCGACATAGACGAGCCGGTAACCGCCGAGGACGAGACCGTTTTTGGGCGCTTCTGTCGCGGTCCGGTACACCCGCTCTTCAATGAACTTTTCCCAGTCATACGGCTGGATCTTGCTGAGCGCGGCGACGACATCTTTCTGCTCATAGGTAACCACGCCCCAATCACCATTTTTGCCGCCAAAGAACAGCTTTGCAAAATCCTCCAGCGATTTTTTTCCACCCGATTCGCGCCGGATGATCTGGTCGGCTTCAAGCCAGATCAGCAAGCCCTCGTTGTAATAATCCTCGGATCGTTGCCAGCTGGTCCAGGGTTTGGGCCGTCGCGCCGCGATGATCGGATCATGGGCGGTGTCAATCAACGGGCGCCATTTCCGTCCTACTCGCTGGTCCATGCCCGCGGCGATAGCGGCGAGGGCATCGAGCGTATCCTGCTTCGAATAGAGTCCAGATCGTGCGCCGAGCACATAGCCCCAGAATTGCGTCTGTCCTTCATAGACCCACAGCAGGCTGTCGCGCATCGGTTGCCGGAAATCGGGCGTCCACATGCCGGCCGGACGTCGATATTTGCCATTCCAAGCGTGGGTTATCTCGTGTGGCAGCAGGTTGCGTCGGCCCGGGCCGGCATCCCAGTCGGTGAAATATTCCGGAGTTACGCCATTCTCGGATGACCGGTGATGCTCCAGTCCGATGCCACCCATATCGTCGGTGAGCGCAAGGAGAAAATCATAGCGGTCATATGGATGGCTGCCGAATAGCGCTTCGGCTTCTTTGACGAGTTTGACATGGTGTGCGAGCTGTTGCTTTTCAGGCTTCAGGAATTTTGCATCATCCGCAACGATATTGAGATGCACGCGGTTGGTCAGCTGATGGGTCTGGAAAAATTGGCCAGCGAAAACCGGGCTGTCGACCAGAGTGTCATAGTCGGTCTTTTCGTACACAATCGTGCTGCCGGTCCGTAATTTTGGCCGCATTGCGCTCGCGGCTTGCCAGCCATCCGGGTAAATGGCGGTAGCCTCTACCGGAATCTGTCGTACGTAATAGCCGGCCGGATATAGCGAAACCTGATGCCAGCGGAGGTTGAGCATGGCTGGTGCCATGACAATCCGTCCATGGCTGCTGGTGGTGGCAGAGACAAACTGGAATTTTGCGGTAACCGCGTCGACATTTTCCGGGATCGTCAGGTGAAAGGCGAAGACATCTAAATCATCGCGGATCCACGCCAGTTTTTTGCCATTTGCGGAGAATTCCAGTCCGGTAACTTTCTCGATCTCGCCGCGGGGCGCATGGTTGCCGGGGAGCCATTCGGGATAGAGCAGGGTGAGGCGACCCGCTTTTGCCACCGGGATCGTCTGGGTAATGCGGAATATGCCCTGATCGTGATCACGGGCATCGACGGTCAAGGTCATGGTGCCGGGATAGGTTATGTCCTGCGGCGCGGGAATGGTTTGCTGCGGCGGGACATAACTGGGTTTGCTAAGACGGGCCGGCATTGCAGCCGCTGTTGTAGAAACGGCGATAGCCAAGATCAGACCCAATATGCCAACCAGACGCATGCTTAGAAAACCCCTATAGAAAAGAGAGCGCCTGAATGGCGCTTTCCGCAACTTTCGTCCAGAGGCTTGGTGGAAATAAGTCACTTCCGCTTTGCCGCTTCTCTGGCTAAAGCGCTCTCCATGGCAAAAATACAGACACCCCAGCCCGTGCGCGGCACGCAGGATATATTTGGCGAAGATCAGGAGCGATTCCAGCATGTCGTGGAAACCTTTGATCGGGTACGGCGACTCTACGGGTTCAGGGGCGTGCAGATGCCAGTCTTCGAACCGACCGCAGTCTTCGCCCGTTCGCTCGGTGAGACCACCGATGTCGTGTCGAAGGAAATGTATAGTTTTGAGGATCGCGGCGGCGACAGCCTGACATTGCGGCCTGAATTTACAGCGGGCATCTCACGTGCCTTCCTGACCAATGGCTGGCAGCAGCATATGCCGCTGAAACTCTCGGCGCACGGACCCCTGTTCCGTTATGAGCGGCCGCAAAAGGGCCGTTACCGTCAGTTCCACCAGCTCGATGCGGAGATTATCGGCGCAGGCGAAGCGGCGGCGGATGTCGAACTGCTCTGTTTCGCCGATCAGCTTTTGAAGGAGCTGGGTATTGATGATGGCGTGACCTTGCAGCTCAATACATTGGGCGATGCGGAGAGCCGGGATGCGTGGCGGGATGCTCTGGTCGAGCATTTTCAGGCGCACCGCAAGGACCTGTCGGAAGACAGCCAGGACCGGTTGGAGCGCAATCCGCTGCGGATTCTCGACAGCAAGGAACGGCAGGACCGCCCGATTGCGGATAGCGCGCCGGATATTGACGCCTATCTTTCGACCGAGGCGAAAGATTTTTTCGCACAGGTGACCGAAGGACTGGACGCCTGTGGCGTAGCCTGGACGCGTAACAGCCGTCTGGTGCGCGGGCTCGACTATTATCGGCATACGGCGTTTGAATTTGTGACCGACCGGCTGGGCGCGCAGGGAACCGTGCTGGCTGGCGGGCGATATGACGGGTTAATCGAGACACTCGGCGGCCCGGCGACGCCGGCCGTGGGTTGGGCTGCCGGGATTGAGCGGCTTGGGATGTTGCTGTCCGAAGCGCCGGAAGCTTCCTTGGAGCTTGCCATCGTGCCGATGGGCGATGATGCCACGGTCAAGGCGCTGTCGGTGGCGAACGAACTGCGCAAAACCGGATTTTCAACCGACATTTTCGGAAGCGGAAAATTCAAGAAACGGATGGCGCGCGCCAATCAGGCGGGCGCATTGGCGGCAATCATCATCGGCGAAGACGAACTGGCGTCCGGCAAGCTGCAGTTCAAAAATCTGGCGACCGGCGAGCAGACCGGACTGGATGTCGCAGAGATTACGGAAAAAATGTGGGACCTGAGATTTTCTGATGATCTTGATGATCTCGACTCCGAACTCGTGGCTTTGGAACAAGATGTGCAGTCGACGGGAGACAGTGATTGACCACCATTACTCCCCAGAGACTGGCGCAGATCGAGGCGCGTTTCGCCGAGTTGCAGGCGATGATGGCATCCGGCGATCTTGACAGCGATAAATTTGTCGCCGTCTCCAAGGAATATGCCGAGATCGAGCCGGTCGCGGAAGCCGCTGCGCAGGTAAAAAATCTGCGCGACGAACAGCAAGGCCTGACCGAAATGCTTGCCGGCGACGATGCCGAGATGAAGGCCATGGCCGCCGATGAAATCGACAGTGTCAGGAAGGCGCTCGAAAAAGCTGAACATGCTCTTGCGCTGCAACTGTTGCCCAGAGACAGTGCTGATGACCGTCCCGCAATGCTCGAAATCCGCGCTGGCACCGGCGGTGACGAGGCTGCGCTTTTCGCCGGTGATCTGTTCCGCATGTATACGCGCTATGCCGAGGACCAGGGCTGGAAGGTCGAGATGATCTCCGCCAATGCCTCGGAAGTCGGCGGGTTCAAGGAAGTTGTCGCCAATATCCAGGGCAAGGGCGTGTTCGCCAAGCTGAAATTCGAATCCGGCGTCCACCGGGTCCAGCGGGTCCCGGAAACGGAAAGCGGCGGGCGTATTCATACGTCAGCGGCCACCGTTGCGATCCTGCCGGAGCCGGAAGAGGTGGACGTGCAAATCCGCAACGAGGATCTGCGCATCGATACATATCGGGCGAGCGGCGCCGGTGGTCAGCATGTCAACAAGACCGACAGCGCGATCCGAATCACGCATTTGCCGACTGGTCTGGTGGTGCAATGCCAGGACGGCAAATCACAGCACAAGAACAAGGCGCAGGCGATGAAGGTGCTCGCCGCGCGGCTTTACGAGCAGGAACGAGACGCTGTGCAAAGCGAGGAAGCCGAAGCGCGCAAGTCGATGGTCGGCTCGGGCGATCGTTCGGAGCGGATTCGGACCTATAATTATCCGCAGGGCAGAGTGACCGACCACCGGATCAATCTGACGCTGCACAAGCTCCCCGAAATTGTCGAGGGCAGCGCCCTTGGCGAGATAATCGATTCGCTGATCGCAGAGGATGAAGCCAGCCGGCTGGCCAATCTGGATGGCTGATGCCGCCGGGGCACTGCGTGCGGCAGCGCAACAGTTGTCGGAAATTTCCGACAGCCCCCGTCTCGACGCGGAATTGCTGATGGCGCATGCGTTGCAGATCGACCGGGCGGAACTGCTGTTGAAATTGCCGGAATTGTCCGTACCCGCGATATTTTCTGCGCTGGTCAGCCGCCGCCAGACATCCGAGCCAATTGCCCATATCATCGGCAAGAAGGAGTTCTGGGGGCTTGATTTTCTAGTTACGCCGGATGTTCTGATCCCCCGCCCCGACAGCGAATTGCTGATCGAGGAAGCGGTGCGCCTCTTGGCAGCACAACATCCGCAGCGGATATTGGACCTAGGCACGGGCAGTGGCGCGCTTCTGCTCGCTGCGCTCAGCGAATTTCCCGCGGCCAGCGGTATTGGAATCGACGCCAGTTCGGCTGCTCTGCAGATTGCCCATAATAATGCCGATGCGCTGGGAATGGCCGACCGGGCCAGGTTTCTGCTGCTCGACTGGACGTTGCCCGATTGGACGGGGGCTTCTGGTTCCGGCTTTGATCTGGTGCTTGCCAATCCGCCTTATGTCGCGACGGGCGCGCAATTGTCGGCCGATGTGGCTCAATATGAACCCCATAATGCCCTGTTTGCGGGAGACGACGGGATGGACGATTATCGGATCATCATTCCCGCGCTGGAAAAGCTGCTTTCACCAACCGGTATAGCCATGGTCGAAATCGGATTTGATCAAGCGGTTCCAGTTTCGGAATTGGCTATTGCAAATGGCTATGATATTGAATTAAAAAAGGATTTAGGTGAAAATGACCGTTTGTTAATCCTGCGCCCGTAAAAAGGGCTTGGTTTTGATGGAGCGAGTCGCTAAGACTTGTTCAGGCGCAGATGATTTCTGGCTTTTCCCTAAATCACTGGCCTGCCCCCAACTTGATAATTTTGCTGGTTTTCGGCGAGAATTTGTCTTGTATGGGCCGCTGTGAACGGGTTGTCTGCAGCGCAATTGCCACCAGCGCGTGGCTATAACTTGAGAAAGACCAAGTTTATAAACGGTATAAGGATACCTAAAATTTGATGAACAATCGTCAACCTAGCCGCCGTGGGCGTGGCCGGAACACCAATAACCGTCCTCAGGGTAATCGTGGCGGCGGAGCAGACCGGGATAACCGGATCGATAGCCGCGCACGGGGCAATGCTGCGCAGATGCTCGATAAATACAAGAAAATGGCGCAGGACGCGCAGGTCAATGGCGACCGCGTCCAAGCCGAATATTATCATCAGTTTGCCGATCATTATTTCCGCGTGAACGCCGACACAATCGCTCGCCGCGAAGAACAGCGGCTCGCTCGTGAAGAATCGCGCGGTGAACAGCGTGGTGATAATCGCGGTAACGGCTCCGCTCAGGGTGACTCCAATGACAATGATGGCGATCATCAGCGTGGTCGTCCGCAGCAAGCACAGCAAAAGCGGCCTCAACGTGACGATCCCGAAAATCGTGACGATAGCGGCGATATTGCCGCGAATGATGCGACAGAAGAGAAAAAGCCGGTTCGCAGCCGTCGTCCGCGCAAGGTCGAAAATTCGGCATCGCGCAAGGAAACGGATGAAAAGAACGGCGAGTCGAATGGTCTCGATGCCAGCGCCTTGCCACCGGCGATTTCACAGGCAACGGAGATCGAGGTTGAAAAGAAACCTGCGCGCAAAAAGCGGGTTCCCAAGAAGCAACCTGTTGAAGAAAACGACGCTGCCTGAGGCGCTTTTCGGCGGATATTATGGTGATGAGGATGGCAGCGAAGGCTGACGCTCATCACTAATTCGCGGATTTTCGCATATTGCCGGCAGAACCCGGTCAGGCCGGGACAGCGAATATATTATTTCTGAATGGCGGTTTCCAGCCAAGCGGGCAGATCCAGCCCCTGCAGATCATCGACGCGCCGATGCTCCACCGACAGGTCGTATGCGGGATAAGCGGTGCGCTGGCGCTTTTCATCAGCCTGTTCCAGCGGTACCACCACCATCCGCCGGTTGACCTTTTGCCGGTAATTCATCCGTGCGGTATTTTCCTGTCCGACATAACAGCCCTTGGTGAAGCTGACGCCGTTCAGTTCCGCAGCGTTGCATTCGAGCCATAAAATTTTGTCGCTGCCAAGTTCAGCGGCGCCCTCGGTTACACCGAGCGACAGGCGGTGCTTCCGATAATCTTCATCCACGCCCGCGCCATCATCGGGGCTATTCAGCCAGCGATGCCCCAAGGCTGCCAACCGGGGATCGAACGGCCTGTTTTCGGCTGCCAAGGCCCAGTGAACGCCCACCGAATCATCCAGAGCGATCTCGATCTTTCGCCGTAACCGATAGAGTTTCAGACGACGGACAAGTCCCTCGGCCTGCTCCTTCTCGCAGTCGATCAATATATCATCGCCCTCGGCCCACAGAAAGAAATCGAACAGCACCTTCCCCTGCGCGGTGAGCAGTGCCGACCATTGGGAGGCGCTTTGCTCGACAGCCGCCATATCCTGGGTAACCAGTCCCTGCAGAAACTGCCGGACATCTTCGGATGCGTCGGTAGCGGAGAGGCGGATGACGGCGCGGTCATTAAGTCTGGTTTCGGTCATGGCATTTAGGTAGGGTGCGCGAACCGAAAAACCAAGCCATGCGCGGAGCTATATGACCGATACCATTACTATTCGACGCCCGGATGACTGGCATGTGCACCTTCGCGACGGCGCCATGCTGGAAGCTGTCGCTCCGTTTACCGCCCGGCAATTTGCCCGGGCGATCATCATGCCCAATCTTTCACCGCCGGTGACAAGCGCTTCCCGTGCGGCGGCCTACCGGGAACGTATCATGGCGGCGTTGCCGGAGAATGCGGATTTCACACCGCTGATGACCTGTTATCTCACTGACGATGCCGATGCAGACGATATTGTTGCCGGCCATGCGGATGGTATTTTTACCGCCGCTAAACTTTATCCCGCCAATGCCACAACGAACAGCGCGCACGGAGTGACCGATGTGGCGCATATCATGCCGGTGCTGGAGCGGATGCAGGATATAGGCATGCCGCTCTTGGTCCACGGCGAAGTGACCGACGGCAGCATCGATATTTTTGATCGGGAAGCTGTATTTATCGAGCGGGTATTGGCAAAATTGATCGCTGCGTTGCCAGAACTGAAAATCGTGTTTGAACATATTACCACGGAGCAGGCGGTGCAGTTTGTTGACAGCGCCGGTCCGAATATCGCAGCGACCATCACGCCGCATCATCTCCATATCAATCGCAATGCGATGTTCGCCGGCGGGATGCGTCCACATGCCTATTGTTTGCCCGTTGCGAAGCGGGAACAGCACCGTCTGGCACTGCGCAAGGCGGCCATCTCCGGGTCACGAAAATATTTTCTCGGAACCGATAGCGCGCCGCATGAGGTTCATGCCAAGGAATCGGCGTGCGGCTGTGCCGGGATTTTCAATGCACCCTATGCACTGGAGAGCTATGCAACGGTGTTCGACGAAGAAGACGCACTTGACCGGCTTGAGGGCTTTGCCTCAGTGTATGGCCCGCAATTTTACGGCTTGCCGCTCAACGAAGATCGGGTGACCTTGAAACGCGGCAGCTTGGCTGTGCCTGACAGCCTCGAAACCGCCGACTCCACGCTCGTTCCCTTCCATGCAGGGGCCGAATTGATCTGGCGAATCGCTCAATCCTGACCAATTGCCGCTTGTTGCTATTAGGCGCTCCTGTTGGAAATATCGTTAGTCGCCGGCAGGGAGGCGGAAATACATTCAGACCGGATGGATTTTCCGCTCTGTCTTGCCCGCGAGAAAGCTGTCGGTTGAATAGATCGCCAAGCTGATCCAGATCAGCACGAAGCAGATGATGAGAGAAACAGTCAGCGCTTCTTTGTAAACCAGCACGCCGACCAGAAACTGGATCGTCGGTGCGAGATAGTTCAGCAATCCTATCGTGCTGAAGGGCATTTTCTTGACCGCTGCGGCGAACAATAGCAGCGGGGCAGCTGTGACGAAAGCTCCGCCGATCAGCAACAGGTCAATGATATGATCCTCACCGAGATGCACGCTTGTCGCAGACGATGGCATCGCAAAGGTCAGCCAGATCAGAAGCAGGACGAAAGGGAGGAACAGGATCCCGGTCTCTGCTGTCAGGCCGACGACAGGTCCGATATCTGCGATTTTGCGGATCAGCCCATAGCAGCTCCATGAAATCGCCAGAGTGAGGCTGATCCAAAGCGTATCCAGCGCTTGCACGGCCAGAACGGAAACGCCGACGGCGGCTAATGCAATGGCGATCCACTTGTTGCGGGTGAGTTTCTCGCCGAGAAATACCCTGCCCAGCAAGACGCTGAGCAGCGGGCTGATAAAATAACCGAGACTGGAGGCGAGAATATGGTCCTGGTGCACGGCCCATACATAAATGAGCCAGTTGAACGCGATGAGTCCGGAACTGACCAGCATCGTCCAACGCATTTTGCGATTGGCCAGTGCTGTCCTCAGACCGCCAAGATTTTTGCGGAAATAGAGGATGACGAGCAACAGCGGTACCGACCAGATGATGCGATGCGCAACAACTTCGAGTGCGCCCACGCTTTGCAGCAGTTTGAAATAGACCGGCATCAGGCCCCAGATCAGGAATGCAATCAATGCCTGTATGAGACCGATTCGGCTGGTGGATAGGGCAGTGGCCATATGGCGGCGACTAAGCCTTGCATCGCTGCCGGGCAATCAAGAAATCCTATACCCGGGAAAACCCCGCAACAGGATCAGATAATGCCGCCACCGATCCAAAGGCGTAAAGCGCATATGCCCATGACAATGATGCAGAAATACATACCGCTGGTGCGGGAGGAGATCAGCCCGAATAACGCGCCGATCCCGGCGAAGGGAAGGATCAGCCAGTTGGTCCAGCCAAGCAGGGGAACCAGGCCAATGAAGGACAGGATAAGGGCGATGATGCCGATGAAGATTGAGATGAGATTAGCCATAACTGTGTTATAAACATAAAGCACTTACATTTCAAGCATTTCAATTTGTAAAACACATAGTAGGATTGGCGTTTGCAGGGAGAGGGCAATGGCTATTGATGATATCAGAATAGAAACGGAGCGCTTGATTTTACGACCGCCCAATGGCGACGATTTTGAGCTGTGGGCCCAGTTCCAGTCCGACGAGGCTACGATGACTTTCATTGGTGGAGTCAAAAGCCGCGCCGAAAGCTGGCGGGATCTATGCTCCATGGTCGGGGCATGGCATGTACGTGGCTATGCGATGTTTTCCCTGATCCTCAAAGATAGTGGTAAATGGATTGGTCGTATCGGCCCATGGTATCCCGATGGCTGGCCCGGAACAGAGGTGGGCTGGGGCATCGCGCCGGAATATGCGGGCAGGGGATATGCTCTGGAAGCGGCTGTTGCGAGCATGAACTATGCCGTCGATACGCTCGGCTGGAGCGATATTTGTCACACGATTGATCCTGAAAACATTGCTTCGATCAGATTGGCTGAGCGAGTGGGTTCGACCAATCGCGGGCCGACCAAACTGCCTGCACCCTATCAGGATGCACGGGTTGACGACTGGGGACAATCCCGCGAACAATGGTTGGAGAACAGAAAGCAGTTTCAGTAGGCCACTCTGTCAGGCCGAATGGTAAGGGAGAGAAGGACAATGGCCGAAGATCGCTTTGTGGATCCCACGCGGGAAAGCTTCGACGCATTCAAGGCGCTGCCGCGCGATGTGCCGATCAACATGCTCAATCTGCTGCGTTTTAATGCGGTGGCACAATATCCTGCGGATCACCCCAATGCCGACAAGGGATGGAGCGGCGCGCGGGCTTATGAGGAATATGGCAAGACCAGTGGCCCGATATTCCAACGCGTGGGCGGCACGATCCTATGGCGGGGGCACATGGAATGCATGGTAACCGGGCCGGATGACAAGCAGTGGGATTCCTCCTTCATCGCCTATTATCCGAACAGCGGCGCGTTCTTGGAAATGGTCACGGATCCCGAATATCGAAAAGCGGTGGTCAATCGCCAGGCGGCAGTGCTGACATCCCGCCTGATCCGGTTCGGCGAAATGGACGGGCCGGACACGTTCGGGTAAAATCCCGAAATGGGACACAAGGTTAACAACAAGTCACCGGATTAACCAAATTCCCTAACGGAATATTAACGCTTTTTGATGCATCTGTTCCCCAAATTCAGGAGCAAATCGCATGTCTTACCTACCCCGTTCCCTTTGGCTGTCCGCAGCAGCATTTGCGCTGCCGCTGACGCTTGTTGCCTGTGGCAGCAATGAAGCCAGTGAAGAAGAACTGGCAAAGCTGGACGACAATCTGACTTCGGACCCGGCGATGAATGATGCGCTGGAAGATGCCATATTGGTTGATCCCGATCTCACAGATCAGGCCAACCGCAACGCTATCCGTGGAGCCAATGGTCCGGCTGACGGATCGGTGCCACCGGGAGCAGCCTATGCAGGCGACAAGGCCGCCCAAGCTGCTGCCCTGGGGGGAAAAATGCTGAGCGCGCCAAAGCCCCGACAGATGACGTCGGACGACGAATGTAGCAGCTGTGCCGGAAGCGAAGGCATGACACTGGGCGCGAAAGCGGAACAGCAGAGTGCACGGCGCGGCAAGGGCACGTGCGATCAGAAATTGAGCTATGACATGGGCTGGGCCAACCGGATGCCACCCGAATTTCCTGTCTACCCCAAAGCCAATGTACAGGAGGCCGCCGGTGTTGAAGGTGGTCTCTGCGACATTCGCGTGGTCAGTTTTACAACCAGTTCACCGATGAAGAGCGTCGTGGAC
Source organism: Parasphingorhabdus sp. (assembly GCF_048267785.1). Lineage (GTDB taxonomy): Bacteria > Pseudomonadota > Alphaproteobacteria > Sphingomonadales > Sphingomonadaceae > Parasphingorhabdus. The sequence continues at coordinate 15,837 of NZ_JBLWWU010000002.1, forward strand.
TATTATTATACTCAGGCGAAGCGCGGCGGATTTGATGCCGAATATCTGCTGCGCGGCAGCGAACATGTTCTGGGTGGCACCAGAAGCGAGGACGATAGCGCCTATGTCATCACGCTTAACAAGCGTTCGGGCGGTGGAACCGTTGTCGATATTGTTGCGAGCAACGGACGCTAGGTCTGAAAAATCTTACCAAATAACGCCGGGCATCGCATTTCAATTCGTCCGGTGATTAAAGGTGGCCCGCTCCGGCCACCTTTTTTTGCCCATTTTATTCGCGGTAGCTTCCGCCCCCGTCGACGGTGATATCATTTGCGGTGGTGAAGCTGCTCAGATCGCTTGCGAGCCAAATCATCGCATCGGCGACTTCGACAGCCTGACCGACCCGGTTGATCGGATGGTTCCGGTTGAACAGCTCGACGGCTTCATCATGCGGTCCGGGATAGGCGGCGAGATAGCGTTGGTACATGGGCGTATCGATCGCACCGGGATGTACGGTATTTACCCGCACCGGATATTTTTCGGCTGCACAGTGAAGGGCTAGCGATTTGCTCAGCGCGGTGACCGCTGCCTTGCTCGCACAATAAGCAGCAAATTGGGCTCCGGGACGCATGGCAAGCATCGAACCGATATTGACGATCGTGCCGTCTTCACCACTTTCAAGAATTGCGGGGAGGCCGACGCGGCAGCCATAAAAAGTGCCCTGCATGTTGATATCGATGGTCCGGTTCCAGCTATCCAGGTCAACTTCGTCAACCGAGCCCGGTTCTGAAATGCCTGCGACGTTGAACAGCGTGGTGATCTTGCCAAAGCGTTTCTTGGTAGCGTCCACAGCCCCCTGCCACTGGTCGAGATTACGCACATCGAGCTCTACCGCATCAGCACGGTCGCCCAGCGAAGCAGCCAGCTCTCTGGCCTTTTCGATCTGGATATCGGCCAGCATCACCGAGCCACCTTCTTCGACAACGCGCCGTCCGGCGGTGCCGCCGATGCCTTCTGCGCCGCCTGAAATCAGTGCGACTTTTCCGTCCATCATACCCATCATTTATTCCTGTTCTCCGGCCTGTTGTTTTCAGCCTATTTCTTGTCGAACTCGATCGGCAGGTTGGCCAGTCCGCGCAGCATCATGTTGGGTGGGTAATTGAGTTCCGCGCCTTCCTTGATTCGGATGTTGTCCATCCGTTTGGCGAACTGCTGGAAGGATACGGTCATTTCCTTGCGCGACAGCATATTGCCAACACACATATGGATGCCGCGCCCAAACGCGAGGTGGGTGCGGGCATTCTTTCGATCGACCTGAAACTCATTCGGGTTTTCAAACTGTTTGGGATCACGGTTCGCGGCATGATAACGCATCATCACCATCGCTCCTTTGGGCAGCATGACACCGCCCAGTTCGGCATCGCGGTGCATCACCCGCCAGATTCCGGAAGAGCCGCTGGACATGCGCAGCACTTCTTCCACCGCATTGGGGATCAGCGAAGGATCATCCTGAATTTTCTTATACTGGTCCGGGTGGGTGGCAAAAAGGCGCATGCCTTCGGCCAGCGCCGCGGTGGTGGTTTCATTGCCGGCAACCATCAGCTGCTGGACAATGGACAGGGACTCTGCGTCATCGAGCGGCCGTTCGCCGTCAACCCGGGCATTGACCAGATCGGAAAGAATATCGTTCTTCGGTTCCTTGCGCCGTTCATCCATATTGGCCTTCAGCGCGTGCTGATATTCCACCACCTCGCGTTCAGTCTCCAATTGCCGTTCGCGGGTCATCATACCGGAAAGCCGGTCTACAAAGGCGTTGGTCCAGCGCTTGATCGTATGGGCATCGGCGACGTCGAGGCCCAGTTGCACGGCGATGGTCCGCACTGGCATCGGGATCGCATATTCCTCGACAAATTCGCATTCACCCTTGTCGATAAAGCCGTCGATCAGCTCGTTTGACATAGCCCGGATGCTGTCTTCCAGCTTGTTCACCTTCGGCATGGAGAAGGCGAGATTGACCAGTTTGCGGAACCGTGTGTGGACAGGCTGGTCTGCGGTCAGCAGGGTATTGACCTGTGGCCAGCCTTTCGCCTGGATCGCCTGCAGTTCCTCATCATTTTCAAGCTCTTCTTCGGATTTTCCACCGGAGAGCAGGGCATTGAAATTGTTGGAAAAATCATCCAGCCGCCCGACAGCTTCCGAGATCAGCTCATAATCGAGCACGACATATGTCCCGCTGGCTTCGTCGAAGAACACCGGGCTTTCGGCTCGCTTTTCTTCATAGAAGTCAAACGGATCAACCAGAATATCCGGCTGGAAAAGTGATTTTGACACGGCTTCGTTCATGACAGGTTCCTGCTTAATATTAGTCAAAAGATGGCGTGGGTTTGCCCTCTGCGTTGTAAACGGGGCCTTCGGCATCGACCCGATATTTTGCACTGACGGCGTTGATCAGGCCGAAGCTGCCGATATGGGCAAGCATATTGGCATAATGGACGTCCTGAAAATGCTGGGCGAGGGCTTCTTCGTCGGTCCATTCTTCAAACACTTCGATGCGTGACGGATTGTGCATGTCGGCTGCCCAGCTATAGTTGAGACAGCCTTCCTGCGTCAGGGCACCATCGATATAAGGTTGCGCCTTCTTCAGACATTCTTCCCGTCTGGCCGGGTCAACATCGATATGGGCTGCGATCAAAATTTTGGCCATGCTTCAATTCTCCTAAAGCTTGTTGCCGCCAAATTGAGCGACGACGACAAATATGCGTTTGCTGTACAGCCACTGGCCATCGACTTTGACAAATTCATCGTCATAGCGCCCACCGGCTACCCGGGGTTCGCCGTTCTCGACTAAAATTTCATGAGTTTGATAGCGGCCGGAGGCTGTATCCCCTTTAATGTCCAGAGAGGCAGGTATGCCCAGAAAACTGACCGCATCGAATTGGCTCATCGCGCCGTTCCAGAGATTGACTATATTTTCGCGGCCAACCACTTCGGTACCCATGAGAGACCAGATAGCATCTTCCGTCCACAGCGCGCCCCAGTCGTCGGGGTCTCTGCGCAGCACGGCGTCGCAATAGGCATCGTGCAATTCCCTGATGGCCAAGCGGTCTTCTATCGGTCCTGTAAACATGGACTCATCCTCTCCTGATTATGGAGAGACTACACGGCAAAAGCGCGGTGATGACAAGCTGCCATAAGTGCTAGCGGAGGAGGATCAATCGCCGCCGATTCGTTCGATATCGGCGCCCACAGCCGCCAGTTTCTCTTCCAGCCGTTCATAGCCCCGATCAAGATGGTAGATGCGTTGCAGCTTGGTTTCGCCTTCCGCTGCCAGTCCGGCTATTGCCAGGCTCATCGAGGCGCGCAGATCGGTGGCCATAACCGGTGCGCCGGTCAGTTTCTGGACGCCGCGAACTACGGCGGTGCGGCCCTTGGTTTCGATATCGGCGCCCATCCGGTTCAGTTCGGGCACGTGCATGTAGCGATTCTCGAAAATCGTTTCGGTAAGCACGCTGGCGCCATCGGCAAGACAGAGCATTGCCATCAATTGAGCCTGCATATCGGTAGCCAGACCCGGATAGGGCGCGGTGGAAAGGGTAAGCGGTTTGAGCTTGCCATCCGAAGCGACCCGGATTCCCTTGGCATGGATATCGACATCCAGACCGGCGTGGCGCAGCGCATCGAGTGTCGCTTCCATTTCGTCTGCTTTTGCAGCCAGCAAATCGACTTCGCCGCCGGCAATACCAACCGCGCAGGCATAGCTTCCCGCTTCGATCCGGTCCGACATCACTCGATAGGTACAGCCGTGCAGCCGCTCAACGCCGCTGATCGTCAGGGTCGAAGAACCGATCCCCTCAATCTCCGCGCCCATGGCGACCAGCATATTGCAGAGATCGACAATTTCCGGTTCGCGTGCCGCGTTCTTGAGGACACTGGTTCCGTTCGCCAGCACCGCTGCCATCAGCGCATTTTCCGTTGCTCCGACCGAGACGACCGGAAAAGTAAAATCCCCGCCGGGCAGGCCGCCGTCGGGCACGCGCGCGATCACATAGCCGCTGGTGGTCTCGATCGTCGCGCCGAGCGCTTCGATAGCCTTGAGATGGAGGTCGATCGGCCGGTTGCCGATGGCGCAACCGCCGGGCAGCGACACCCGGCATTCACCGGCGCGGGCCAGCAACGGGCCCAGAACCAGAATCGAGGCGCGCATCTTGCGGACGATATCATAAGGGGCTTCGGTCGAGGTGATCCGGCCCGCTTTCAGCGTCATCACTCGGCCGAAATCCTCGGGCCGTGCCCCCTCGATTGTGGTCGAAACACCCAGCTGGTTGAGCAGATGCCCGAAACTGTCGACATCAGCCAGTCGGGGCAGGTTGCGCAGAGTGACCGGTTCGTCGGTCAGCAGCGCGCAGGGCAACAGGGTCAGGGCGCTATTCTTGGCTCCCGAAATGGGGATCGTGCCGGACAGGCGATTGCCGCCGCGTATTGAGATAATATCCATGGTCCAGCATTTACCGGAAATGGTGATGCAGGCAAGTCTATTGCGCCGGTGGGCTCACGGCCGTGCAGCAAAAGCCGTCAGTCTCTCAGCAAGCCGAGCGCAGTATAGGCGGCTTCCACCGTTGGCCGTGCCAGCGCCGAAGCTTTTTCGGATCCGTCGCGTAAAATTGCGTCAATCGCATCGGTGTCCTTGCGCAATTCCTCGAACCGCTGGCGGATCGGCGACAATTTGCTCACCGCAAGATCGGCCAGTGCCGGCTTGAAGGTGCCAAAACCCTTGCCGGCATATTCGGCGATAACCGCGTCTTGCGGCTGATCCGCGAGCGCGGCGTAGATACCGATCAGATTTTTCGCTTCCGGGCGGTCGGCGAGATCGGCCATGTTGTCGGGCAGCGGTTCCGGATCGGTCTTTGCCTTTTTCATCTTGCGGGCGATCGTATCGTCATCGTCGCTCATGTTGATCCGGCTGAGATCGGAGGGGTCCGATTTGCTCATTTTTGCTTTGCCGTCTCGCAGGCTCATGATTCGTGCCGCCGTTTTGCCGATGAACGGTTCCGGCAGGACGAAGGTTTCAGTACCGGTATCACTGTTGAACTTTGTCGCAATGTCGCGGGCCAGTTCGAGATGCTGTTTCTGGTCGTCGCCGACCGGTACGTGGGTGGCCTGATAGCACAGGACGTCCGCAGCCTGCAGCACTGGATAGGCAAGAAGCCCGAGCGAGGATCTTTGTTTATGCTTGCCCGATTTTTCCTTGAACTGTGTCATGCGATCGAGCCAGCCCATCGGCGTGTTACAGATCAGCATCCATGCCAGTTCGGCATGCGCCGGCACGCGGGCCTGATTGAACAGAACCGACTTTTCCGGATCCAGGCCGGCGGCGACCAGCACCGCAACCATTGCGCGGCAATTGGCCGACAGTTCGGCGGGGTCATTGTGCACCGTAATCGCGTGCATGTCGGCGAGGAAGAAAAGGCACTCGCTCTCGTCCTGCATCTTCACCCAGTTCTTGATCGCGCCCAGATAATTGCCGAGATGAAGATTTCCCGTTGGCTGGATGCCCGATACCGTTCTCATTGTCTTAACTTCCTTCACTTGCAGCTTCTTCCGCCGCTTTCTTCTTGGTCAGCATGTTGATCTTGTCACGATCAATCGCGCCTGTCAGCCAGGCGAGAGCGCCATAAACCAGCGCGCCGACGCTGACCAGAGCGCCGATTGATCCCATCCGCTGCCAGATCGTGCCATCATAAAGGCTTGCACCAATCGGCGCGGCATAAATCAACACCGCTGCCATGCCTGCAGCGGAGGCGGTGATTCGTCCGATACGCAGCAATAACGCCCATTCCAGGTGGAAGTGGCCACGAAGGTGCAGCATCGCGTAAAGCATCGCACAATTGCACCATGCGGCTGTTGCTCCGGCGAAGGCAAGGCCCTTGATGCCGTAAAGGGGGATCAGCAGCAGGTTGAACGCAATGTTGATGAGCAGGGATATGCCAGCGGTATAGACCGGTGTTTTTGTATCTTTTCGCGCGAAAAATCCGGGGATCAGCACTTTTACCAGTACATAGGCAGGCAAGCCAACGACGAGCGCGGCGACGACAGCGGCGGTGGTTTGGCCATCCTCTGGGGTAAAATTACCGCCCACATAGAAGGATGTGACAATCGGTCCGGCTGCGAAAAACAGAGCGATTGCTGCCGGTATGGTTATCAGCATGGCCAGTTCGACTGCATTGCTTTGCAAACGCTGGGCACCACCCAGATCATCTTTCGCTATGAATCGGGACAAGGCGGGTAATATAGCGGTTCCCAGCGCAATGCCGATAATTCCCAGTGGCAACTGATTCAGGCGATCCGCCATGGCCAGATAAACGAAGGAACCTTCCGGTAGGCGACCAAGAAAGAACAGGTCGATGAACCGGCTGATCTGGTAGATTCCGGCACCAAATACGGCCGGCAGAATCAGCACGCCCAATTCCTTCACGTCTGCGTTGAACCGGGGCATTCTGATCGGAAAACGAAATCCGGTTTTCCGCGCCCAGTAGTAGAGCCAGAGCATCTGGACCAATCCGGCCAGAGCAACCGCGATGGCAAGAAAATAGGCTGTCTGGTGTGGATCATTTTCGCCGCTGATCAGATAGGAAGCAAGCAATGCCGCGATCATGCAAATGTTGAGCATGATCGGCGCTGCCGCTGCTGCCGCGAATCGGCTGAGCGAATTGAGAATAGCCGCAAAAAGCGTCGTGACACTGATCAGGCCAAGGTAGGGGAAAGTGATACGCGCGAGAGCAAGCGAGAAACCGTTCGATCGTCCGCCACGTCCGAAATCATCAATCAGCCAGAGAAGCCCCGGCATGGCAATCATCATGATTGCAGTGAAGATCAGCAACAGGGGGACAAAAACCGATAGCACGTCGACCGCGAAATTCTGGGCTGCGGTCCGACCTTCATCATCTTCCATCTTGCGGTTGAACAAGGGAACGAAAGCGGCGGAAAATGCACCTTCCGCAAACAGCCGCCGGAAGATATTGGGGAGCTGGAATGCCAGTTGCCAGGCGTCAGCCGCCGCACCGGCCCCCAATATCCGGGCAAGCATGATGTCGCGAACGAAACCGAAAACGCGGCTGACCAACGTCAGTCCGGCGATTGTTCCGGTAGATTTCAGCAGGTTCATGCCCGCTGTCCTAGCAAGGAGGCTTACGCGTTGCCAACCGGTTGTTCACCCGCCTGCTGCGCTGCCATCTGCTCGCGCTGCTGCAGATAGAGAGCGGTGAAATCAATCGGTTCCAGCAACAGCGGCTGGAATCCTGCATCGCGTACGGCGTCGGAAATAATTGCCCGGGCGAAGGGGAACAGGAGCCGTGGTGCTTCGGCGAAAAGGAAGGGATGGGCCTGCTCTTCGGTTACATTGCGAAGCCCGAAGAGACCGCAATAGAGCAGTTCAATGGCGAAGGCGACGCCTTCATCCGCTTTCGCGGTGACGTCGATTTTGAGTTCAACTTCATGAACCTCATCCGAGACGTTGGACGAACCGATATTGAACTGCACATCAATCTGCGGCTGTGCGTTCCACTGGTAAACATCTGGTGCGTTCGGATTCTCGACAGAAAGATCTTTTACATATTGCGAGATCACGCCAATTTGCGGCTGGGTATCGGCGCCATTGGCAAGCGGATCTGGGGTCGTCACGTTGCCGGAGGGATTCGCGCCGGATTCGTTTTGGTCATTCTCATCAGCCATCGGCTCTGTCCTTTCGGAAAATCGGTCAAATAAGTCTTCGGACGCATATTGCGCCACGGTTTCGCAGCGCGCCTAGCAGGGGACGGAACCGAGGGCAATGAAAGAGTAAACCACAACGCGGGTGCCCGGCACAGAGGGTGAATTTGTCAGCGCTGGTTAACAAATCGGCCGGTAGAAGATGGCGACCGATTGCAGCATTGCTGCTTTTTTCTTTAATGCCGTTTGAAACCGGCTCTTTTTCTGCCTATGTATAGGGCAACAGGAAAGATTGGATTGTGAAGTGACCATCGAAATCGTATTATTGGCTATGGTAGCGGCTTTCCTCGGCCTGCGGCTATATTCTGTGCTGGGCAAACGGACCGGCCACGAGCAGGAACATACGCCGCGGGGCATGGAACCGCGCGCAAATGAGCGCCGCCCGCTGGAAGATGCCAAGCCGCATGTTCCCGATATTGCTCCCGCCCATGCCGGAACGCCGACCATGGTCTACGACAGTAGGGCTGAAGCGGGAATGCGGGAGATCCTGGGTGCTGACCGCAATTTCGATGTCGGCCGTTTCCTTGAAGGGGCACAAGCGGCTTATGCCATGGTGCTCGAAGCTTTCTGGAAGGGTGACAAGGAAGAATTGAAATCGCTATGCGATGAAGATGTCTACGAGAGCTTCGCGGAAGTTATCGACGAGCGTGAAAAGCGCGGCGAAGTGCTTGAAAACCAGTTGGTGCGAATCGACAATGCCCGCATTTCCGAAGCGGATTACCGGCGTCCCGTGGCGCGTATTACGGTTCAATTTGATGCAGACATTGCCGCGGTAGTGAAAGACAAGAAGGGCGAGCTGATTGCCGGATCGCTATCCGATGCTGCCGAAACCCATGACGTCTGGACCTTTAGGCGGGACCTTTCCAGCGCCGATCCAAACTGGCTGCTCGACGAGACCGATGAGGTCTGATCCGCGGTCGCGAAGGAATATCATCATGAAAATCGGGACGCTTTTCGGCGCTATGACGCTGATCAGTGCTTGTTCGATGTCGATCATTCCGCAAGGGGCCGTGCAAGGAGCTTCTACCCAGCAAGAGAGCGGAGCGCCATCCGGCAATAGCTCCAGCTTCCCCGGTCGCCAGCCGGGCATGACGGGAAATGCGAACCAGAGCCTTCGGCCCGTCGATTCTGCGCAATTGATAAAAATCGGCGATGACCCGACCAGGGCTTTGGGCACCGGGATTGCAGCGGGCCCGGATATTGCCACGCTCAACCTTTCAGGATCCAAAGCGATATCGGCCCTGCAGTCTTTTCGCACCAGTTGTCCGTCACTCGTCCGGCGTGAGGATAACAGCGGACTGACAAATGGCACCGATTGGCAATTGTCATGCGAAGCCGCCAGAAGCTGGTCCGAAAATGATGCCGCCCGCTTTTTCGCTTCCTATTTTGAAACTGTGCAGGTCGGCGATGGAGCGGCTTTCGCAACCGGTTATTTTGAACCACAGATTCGGGGATCGCGGTACAAAAATGCCCAATATACCGTGCCGATTTACCGCCGTCCGGCCAATTTGATTGATGTAGATCTCGGCCTGTTTTCCGAAGAACTGAAAGACAAGCGCATCCGGGGCAAGGTGGACGGCACCAAATTGGTGCCTTTTGAAGACCGGGCCGCGATCGACGACGGCGCGCTCGCCGGTCAGGGGCTCGAAATCGCCTGGGCACAGGATTATATCGACCTGTTCTTTCTGCAGATTCAAGGCAGCGGTCGTCTGGCTCTTCCCGACGGTTCGATCATGCGGATCGGCTACGCGGGACAGAATGGCCGGGACTATACCGGTATCGGACGAGTGATGCGCGAACGGGGTCTGCTCGCCGATGGCAAGACCAACATGCAGGGCATAATCGAATGGCTGCGTGTCCATCCCGAAGAAGGGATGCGGATCATGCGCGAGAATCAAAGCTATGTATTCTTCCAGGAATTGACTGGTCCGGGACCTCTGGGAGCGATGGGTCATCCTGTTGTCGCGCGGACCTCGGTTGCGGCGGACCGGATGTTCGTGCCTCTGGGCGCCCCGGTCTATCTCGATATGGAGCATGATGTCGCTGACGGTCTCTGGGTGGCGCAGGATAGCGGAGGAGCAATCAAGGGCCCCAACCGTTTCGATACATTCTGGGGTGCAGGCGAAGAGGCGGCACAAATTGCCGGCGGCATGTCTTCGCGGGGACAGGCCCTGATTTTCCTGCCCAAGGGGACTCTCTCCCGGCTTTATGCATCCCAGCGTGCTTCGGGCCAATAAGTCATGTCCGACCGGCCCCTTACCGCCGGTGAAAAGGCGCTCTGGCAGAAATTTATCGAGACGGTAAAACCGCTTGATCAGGGGCGGGTGAAGCGCGTCGAATCGCTTCCGGTCGCCAAGAAGCGGGTGCAGGATGCCGGACCAATTACAGCCGAACATTTTGGCGGTCAGCCCAGCAAGGCTGTACCGCTGCGTGACCAGAAGCCGGTGCCCACCCGGCACGGCCTTGATGGTGGATGGGACCGCCGCTTGGCCAAGGGGATGGTGCAACCCGATGTTACCGTCGATCTTCACGGTTATACTCTGTCCTCGGCGCATGGGCGCCTCGACAGTGCACTGGAACTGAGCATCGCGGCAGGCCATCGCGCAATATTGCTGATTACCGGAAAAGCACGAAGCGATGAGGAGCGCAGCCGCGCGGGCGGTCGCGGCGCGATACGCTCGGCGATTTCGGATTGGCTCGCGGCATCGCGTCATGCATCCCGTATTGCTACTGTCCGCAATGCCCATCCGCGGCATGGCGGCGCCGGCGCGCTCTATATCATATTGCGCCGTCCGCGCTGAACGGGGCATAGCGCCAGATGCGGCAAGCCTGTTTCAAAAGCGGATTAGGCGAAGAGCTCGTTCGACAATGAGCGCGAAAATCTTTGACAACTGGTCGAGATCGTCGATGGCGACCGCTTCGTCCAGCTTGTGCATGGTTGCATTGCACAGACCGAATTCAACCACCGGCATGATCTTTGCCAGAAAACGTGCGTCCGAGGTACCGCCTGAAGTCGACAGTTCCGGTTCCACTCCTGTCACTTCGCGAATCGCGCCCGCAACGATGTCGGAAAATTCGCCGGGCGGTGTCAGGAACGGTTCGCCGGAAATAATCGGTTTCAGTTCTCCGCCATGCCGCTCGACAATCTCCTTCACCATGGCGCTCAGGCTTTCGCCGCTATGCCGGTCGTTGAACCGGATCGACAGCCGGCCTTCAGCCTTGGCCGGGATGACATTATGCGCCGGATTGCCGACGTGGAGGTCGGTAAATTCGATATTGCTTGGCTGGAACCAGTCGGTCCCTTCGTCGAGTTGAAGCGAATCAATCTCGGTCAATATCCGGCCCAATTTCGTAATCGGGTTGTCGGCATTCTGCGGATAGGCGACATGGCCCTGCATGCCGTTTACCGTGATCCACATATTGACCGAACCCCGGCGTCCGATTTTCATCATGTCGCCGAGCCGGTGAACCGATGTCGGTTCGCCGACCAGGCAGAGGTCCGGGGTGATCCCGCGCTCGGCCATCAGTTCCATGATCGCGACCGTGCCAAAACGCGCCGGCCCTTCTTCGTCGCCCGTGATGATCATGCTGATCGTGCCGAGATCGGCGGGCAGTTGATCGAGCGCACCAACAAAGGCCGCTATGCTGCCCTTCATGTCGACGGCACCGCGTCCGTAGAGCAGAGCACCGCGTTCTTCCGGAACGAAAGGATCGGTCTGCCAGCCCTGACCAGGCGGGACGACATCCAGATGCCCGGCATAGGCGAAGTGACGTGATCCGGGAGCACCATGACGAATGGCAAAGAGATTCTCGACCGGCCCGCCAAGCTCTGCGTCTTCCAGAGCGTCGCCAGCAATAAACCGCGATATCTCGAAACCTAGGGGCGCGAGCATCGCTTCCATCTCGTCAAACACGCTGCCGGTGGCAGGTGTGATACTGGGCCGAGCTATCAGTCGCTTTGCATAGTCGAGCGTATTTGTACGGGTCATTACAGGCCGATCAGCTTTTTGCCGTTGCCGGCTGTTCGAGGCGTTCGATGACCCAGGGCTCTTCCTCGGCGGCTTCCATCCACTGAACTGTCCATTCGTGATCGATTATGGTCTGCATATAGCTGGTGGCAAAGCCGGGCAGGCGGAATCCATATGTCTGGAATCGCGAAACAATAGGTGCATACATGATATCGGCAGCGCCATAGGTGCCGAACAGAAACGGCCCACCACCGCCGAAGCGCGCCCTTGCCTGGGCCCAGAGTTCGATGATCCGGGCGGCATCGGCCTTGACCTCGTCGCTGATCGGGAGACCCTCGTAAATCTTGCGGGTGTTCATCGGGCATTGACGGCGCAGCGCCAGATAGCTGGAATGCATTTCTGCGGCCATCGAACGGGCCATGCCGCGTGCCGTCTCATCTTTCGGCCAGAAGCGGTCCCGGTGGGTCTTGTCGGCGAGCCAGTCGATAATCGCCAGACTATCCCAGACCACGGTCTCCCCATCCCACAATATCGGTACTTTACCACCCGAGGGCGCGAAATTTTCACTCGACCGGACATGGTCCCAATCGTCTCCGAATAAGGGCACGGTCAGTTCTTCGAAGGACAGGCCCGACTGTTTGCAGGCAAGCCAGCCGCGCATCGACCAGCTGGAATAGGCTTTGTTTCCGATTATCAGTTTCATCACATGCCCCATAATCAAATATGATCGGCTATGTCGAGAAAAGCCGCATCAAGCAGTCAGCTTTCGGGCGGTTAGCTCTCGACGGCTTCAAGAACCGCAAGCCGAAGTTCGTCGATACCCTGTTTCTTTTCCGAAGAGGTGAGGAGCAGCTCGGGATGGGCTGCAGGATGCTTCTTGGCTATGGCTGCGACCTTTTCCGCCATGATATCCAGTTGTTCCTGCTTCACCTTGTCCGCTTTGGTTAGCACCACCCGGTAGCTGACCGCCGCCTTGTCGAGCATCTCCATCACTTCCTCATCAACCGGTTTGATGCCGTGCCGCGAATCAATCAAAACGAAGGTCCGTTTCAACACTGCCCGCCCGCGGAGATAGTCGTTGATAAGAAAGCGCCATTTCTGAACCACTTTCGGCGGCGCCTTGGCAAAGCCGTAACCCGGCATATCGCAAATACGGAAGATCAGCGGATCACCAATGTCGAAGAAATTAAGCTCCTGCGTCCGACCGGGCGTATTGGAGGTACGCGCCAGACCATTGCGGTTGGTCAACGCATTGATCAGCGAGGATTTTCCCACATTGGAACGGCCGGCAAAGGCGATTTCCGGGACCTTCGGATCCGGCAAAAATTGCAGTTGCGGTGCGCTCTTGAGAAAGCTGATAGGCCCCGAAAAGATTTTCGGATGAAGGGATGTCATGCCCCGGCCTTGTCAGCGGCCGCTTTTTTCGCTTTTTCCTCGGCTTCCTTCGCCATCATTTCCTTCATCTGCGGATGACGGGAATAGAGCCATTTCTGCTGCGCGATGGTGAGGATGTTGGACACCGTCCAGTAGAGCTGCAGTCCTGCGGCAAAAGGTGCCATGATGAACACCAATATCCATGGCATGATGCTGAAAATCTGTTTCTGCATCGGATCCATCGGTGCCGGGTTCAGCTTGAACTGCAGATGCATGGTGATGCCCATCAGGATCGGCAATATGCCGACCGCCAGGAAGCTTGGTGGATCGAATGGCAGCAGGCCAAACAGGTTGACCGGTGTTAGCGGGTCAGGTGCGCTGAGATCCTTGATCCAGAGGATGAACGGCTGATGGCGCATTTCAATCGACAGCATCAGCACCTTGTACAGGGCGAAGAAGATGGGAATTTGCAGGAAGATCGGCAGACAGCCGGCCAGCGGATTGACCTTTTCGTCCTTGTACAGCTTCATGATTTCTTGCTGCTGCTGTTGCTTGTCGTCCTTATACTTTTCCTGAATCGCCTTCATCTTTGGCTGTACGGCGCGCATTTGCGCCATCGACGCAAATTGCTTCTGCGCGATCGGGAACATGATCCCGCGCACGACGAAGGTCATCAGGATAATCGCCACACCGAAATTCCCGACCAGTTGGAACAGCCAGTTGAGAAGATAGAAAAGCGGCTTTTCGAACCAGTAGAACCAGCCCCAGTCGATGGCGCGATCCAGATTTATGATGCCAAACTCTTCCTGATATTTCACCAGTACCGCATTTTCCTTGGCTCCGGCAAATAGACGGGTTGTGGTTTTCAGCTGTTGGCCCGGGCCGATGATTTGCGGGCTCTTTTTCGCAATTTCGGCCTGGAAGATATCACCAACGCCGGAACGGAATTTTGCATCGACATCGGAAATATTGTCCGGGATCAAGGCGCCCAGCCAATATTTGTCGGTAAAGCCAAGCCAACTGACGTCCTTGTCGTAGGAATTTGTGCCGGCAACCGCCGAGGTGCCAAACATGCGGACAAAAAATCCCGGCTCTTCACCGGCAAGATTTTCATAGTCCACATCATAATTTGCCGCGCCTTCATAGACGCCGATGGGACCGGAGTGGATAGTCCAGGTGCTTGCTTCCTCCCGCGGAATATTATCGAGGTCCCGTTTCCGGTTGATCAGGCCATAAGGTTTGAGCGCGATTGCATTCTCGCCGCGATTCGTGACGCTTTGTTCAGCTGTGATCAGATAATCTGAATCGATTGAAAGTTTGATGGTATAAGTTTGTCCGGTCTCGTTGGTCCATTTCAGGGTCACTGGTGTTTCAGGGGTCAGCTTGCTTCCGTCAGGCGACCAGATCGTATTGTCGTCAGGGACCGCAACACCTTCGCCGGCCCAGCCGAAACGGCTGAAATAGGCGTTCTCGGTTCCCGATGGAGAAAAGAGCCGGACCGGTTCGCTGTCCTTGCTCATGTCGACCGAGTGGTCGGTGAGCGTAAGGTCGTCGATACGTCCGCCTTTAAGGTTGATTGACCCTTTCAGGCGCGGTGTTTCAATCAAGATACGCGGACTCTCGGGCAAAACTTCGGCCAGAGGACGAATTTTGTCGGTTGCGGCACCAGTGGAAATGTCCGTGTTGCCAATTGTGGGCACGGTTGCAGGGGATGCTGTATTTCCAGACGCTTGATCGTTGGCCGGAGCATTATTCTGTTCCACGACCTCATTCTTGTTGGCCATATCCGGAAAGAACTGTTCCATCAGCATTGGCCAGCCAAACAGGATGATTCCGGTGAGCAGTACCGCCATGATAATATTGCGTTTGTTATCCACTATGTCGTCCTGTTTTCGGCCATTTGTTGCAAATAGGATTGGTAAATGGGGGCATCAAGGCACCGGGTCGTAGCCCGAGCTTCCCCAAGGATGGCAGCGCAATAGCCGTTTCGCCGCCAACCAGCTACCCTTAATTGCACCATGTTTATCGATCGCTTCGATCGCATAGGCGCTGCACGTCGGCTGGTAGCGGCATGTGGGCGGCAATATTCGCGATGGGCCCCATTGCCAACAGCGCACGCAGAAGATGAAAACAGACTTGAGCATTTCTAGTCGAGCTTTTTCGCCAGATATTTCAAGCCCTTTTCCAGATCGGCTTTCACGGCAGCGAAATTGGCCTCATGCTTGGTTTTGCGACCGATCATCACATGGTCGACACCCGGAATTCCTGCATCGGCCAATGTGTCGGCAAGCAAGGCTCGAAACCGACGTTTCATCCGGTTTCTTGCAACAGCGTTGCCGATTTTCTTGGTGACCGTGATGCCTTGCCGAATCGTTCCCGCCGGGATGCTGTGGTCACTGCGGCGGCGATGCGCGAGCAAGATAAAATTGGGGGTAACGAATCGCGTGCCACGATTGGCCGCGAGAAAATCGGCGCGTTTCCGAATCACTTCGACAGTTCGACCGGAAACGGTCGGTACCGAATCGGTTGAAGAATGCTGCGAGTCCGAACGGTTTGGCGACAGGCGTGCGTCGACAGGCGCAGCACCGGCGGTCACGTTGGTTTTAGGCAGAGAGTTTCTTGCGGCCACGGGCACGGCGGGCAGCCAGCACTTTGCGACCGCCAACGGTGGCTTTGCGGGCGCGGAAACCATGGCGCCGTTTGCGGACCAGGCGGCTCGGTTGAAATGTGCGCTTCATCGCGATTATCCTACGTCAAAATTTCGATAAAAAAGGGCCGCCAAAAGCTGCGGCCGGTACGTTGTCGCTGCGATTAGGCAGGCAGGCGCCGAAAGTCAAGCATTTGCGCTAGACTTTCTTGTCGCGATTGCCGGTCTTTACCTTGCCGAAAATCGGCAGCTCAAAATGATCAGGCAGCACCTTGTGATGCCTTCTGCGCATGGCCCAGTCGGTCCACTTGCCGTAATGCGGAAATCTCCGCTTGAAATTGACATAACGTTTCTTTGCCCAGCGAGAATTTTGCAGGATCAGGGCAAGGCCAATTGGAAAGACGATTATAAATCCGGGGCCGGGAAGGGCACCAATGATCGGTGAGATGAGAATCAGTGTGAATCCGATGACGGTGAGCACGAATCGTACCCCCGACGTATATCTCCACCGCTTGTTTATCAGTTTGTCGTCCATCACATTCCACTTGGTGCTTCGCAACGAAAGTCGCAAGCGCGCTATTACAACTAAAGCGCGCGAAAATGATTATCGTTCCCGTGATGCACGGGGCGTGAATGGAATGTTCGTAAAAAACAGCTAGTGAACGAGTTGAAAACGGGCCATGTCGCTGCGGGAAAGACGCAATTGCTGGGAGAAGGGCACGCTGTTGGTCAAAGCGTAAAACGCTTTTGCCGTGGGCGCGGAAACGCCCATTTCCCGATAATAGTCGAGATATTCAGCGTGAACCGGATCACTGGCCGGATAGTCATTCGCTTCCCGGCCATATTCATCCATCCAACTGTGCACGATGAACTCCGCATCCGGATGCGCGGTCCGGCTTGTCCCCGCAAGGAAAAGCTCCACGGCACCCGAGCGGACCGAGCCACCGGCCGGTACATGGGTGCTGATTCCGGCGCGGCGGATCATCCGTGCGAGTCTAAGGTTGGCTTCTTCATCAACCGAGCCGTCGCAATCGCGCATTATGATTCGTCGAATTTCCGGATATTGGCTGAGCATCTGGCGGAAGACTGCCGGCGTGTAGCTGTCGACAGTCCCTGTCATTTCCACCGTGTCCGAGGCGATAACGCGAAACGGACCAAATTCGCCGAACATGCTTGCAACAGGCGTATAAGACGGCGCTGTTTCAAATATTTCATATTCCAGCGTTTCCACTGTTTCCGTAACCACATAGCTGCTTGCACTACGGGCAGGCTCGACAGGAAGCAGCAGTGCGGCAAACAGCAGGAACGTGCCAACAAAAACGCCGACGCTCCATCCTTCCGGTGCGCTGCGATCTTTATCAGCAATCGGTTGTTTGCTCCATTCCATAGGGCTTTATTGCGGGTTAAGCGCTTTCCAAAGCGTAAGGGCGCGTGGTTGCGACAATATTAACCCGTTTCCCGCCTGGTATTTCGAGAGTTTTGACCGTTGCGGCCAAGTGAAGGTTGATGCTCGACTCAAGTCCCGGCGGCCGCCACTGTTTCCGCTATGAAATTGGGGCGACCATGATGGTGGCGCTGGTTCAGACGGTGGCTTATCTCGGACTGGAAGCGCGTGGTGTCGAAGTGCAATGTCAGGTTGCACCGGGTTTGCCTGCGTTTAATGTTGTCGGCCTGCCGGACAAGGCGGTTGCCGAAAGCCGTGAACGGGTACGTGCGGCCATTGCGGCGATGGGACTTTCGCTTCCGCCGAAAAGGATCACGGTCAACCTGTCGCCCGCCGATTTGCCCAAGGCCGGTTCCCATTATGATCTGCCGATTGCGCTGGCCTTGCTGGGAGCAATGGGCATTGTCGATGCCGAGACATTGGCGAGCTATATTGTCGTCGGGGAATTGTCGCTCGACGGTCGACTGGCCACCACGCCTGGGGTTCTGCTGGCCGCGCTTTACGCATCGGGCAAGAATCTCGGTTTGATTTGTCCGGCGTCGCAAGGGTCCGAAGCGGCCTGGGCGGGTGATGTCGAAGTGTTGGCGCCGACCAACCTGTTGGCGCTGCTCAACCATTTCAAAGGCCAGTCGATATTGACGCCGCCTGAGACCGGTCCCGCGCCTGAACCGGACTATGGACCGGATCTCAAGGATGTCAAAGGACAGGAAACCGCCAAACGGGCGTTGGAGATCGCCGCTGCCGGGGGCCATAATCTGTTGATGAACGGACCGCCGGGGTCGGGAAAATCGTTACTGGCATCCTGTTTGCCCGGTATATTGCCACCTTTATCACCGTCCGAAGCTCTGGAAGTTTCAATGGTGGCATCTGTCGCCGGTACGTTGGAAGGCGGACAGATGTCGCGGCAACGACCGTTTCGCGCACCGCATCACAGCGCCTCTATGGCGGCGCTGGTCGGCGGTGGGCTCAAGGTGCGACCGGGAGAGGTGAGCATGGCGCATTTGGGTGTCCTGTTCCTCGACGAATTGCCGGAGTTCCAGCGCCCTGTGCTCGATTCATTGCGACAACCGCTCGAAACAGGAGAGGTGAGCGTGGCTCGGGCCAATGCACATGTTACCTTTCCGGCGCGAGTCCAGATGGTCGCCGCGATGAATCCGTGTCGTTGCGGACATCTGGGAGATGCAGCTCTGGCCTGTTCACGGGCACCCCGATGCGCGGCCGATTATCAGGCGAAAGTGTCGGGCCCGCTGCTCGACCGGATTGATCTCCATATAGAGGTGGAAGCCTTGTCTGCTGCAGATCTCACAATGCCGCCACCAGCGGAAGGTTCGGAGATAGTGGCGGAACGGGTGGCCAGAGCGCGTTCGGTCCAGCGGCAGCGCTATGCCGATCTCGACACGCGGACCAATACGGAAATCGACGGTGACGTGCTGGAAAAATATGGCATGCCCGATGAACCCGGCCGGAAATTGCTGGCACAGGCAGCAGAAGCAATGCGGCTGTCGGCGCGCGGCTATACGCGGGTTTTACGAGTGGCCCGGACGATCGCTGATTTGGCTGGTACAGAAGCAGTCGGGCGCATACATCTGGCGGAAGCGCTCAGCTATCGCCGCCAAGCGCCTCGCAATTAACCTGACGATGCGTGTCGATCAGCACTGTTACGCAAAGATCAGCGGAATCAAGCGGCCTTGTCGCCTTCGGTTAGCTCCAGCGGGATAGCCATTTCGCTTTTGTTCAATGTCGATTTGGCAAGATTTGGTGCCTTGTTGCTGCGGTGCTTGAACTTGCCGTCGACATGGCCGCCCTGTTCGATGGTCACATTTTCATAAGTGACGTCACCGCCGATGCGGGCCGTGGATGCTATGGCGAGGTCGCCGGCATCGATCGATCCCTCTACCGCGCCTGAAAGGCTGGCATTCTGGGCAGTGATCGCGCCCTTGATCTTGCTCGATGGACCCTGGACCAGCGACAGGCATTTTACGTCACCGATTACTTCGCCATCGATATGCAGGTCGACCTTCGATTCGATATTGCCGGTAATCGTGATCCCGTCACCGATGATCGAGAAACTCGATCCGCTGCTGCCGTTACTACGAGCCACGGCTGGTGCCTGACTCGGCGCGGTTGGGCGAGTTGGCACGTTGTCGTGCGATGGCTTTAATTTTGAGAACATCTGTGTTCGCCTCCAAAAATGGCCGGGGATTAATTGCTTTTCCATTCAGCCGCACTTCAAAATGCAGATGCGTTCCGGTCGAGCGTCCCGTGCTTCCCATAGCCCCCAACTGTATCCCCTGTTCAATTTTTTGGCCAGTGGTCACTTCGATGCGTGACAAATGAGCATAACGCGTCATCAATCCGTTGCCATGCGTAATTTCGACGGTTTTGCCATAGCCGGACCTCCATCCTGCGTGGGTAACCTTGCCTCCGGCCGCTGCTAAAATCGGCTGACCGAGAGGTCCCCTGAAATCCATCCCGCTGTGCATGGCGCCTACGCCCGTAAAGGGATCCCGGCGATAGCCATAGCTGCTTGACAGCATCCCGGTGCTGGATGGCCTGCCCGATGGGATCGCTATCAGCGTCCGTTCCAGCGCATCCATTTGCTGGAGCGCGAGGTTGAGCCGTTCGAGTGTGGGATGCAGTTGCTGATTTTGTTTTTTGAAGTAAGGAATCAGCGGCCCGCCCATCGCATCCTTTGAATTCTTGCTCAGCTTATCGGGGTTCAGCCCGAATTTGCGAATCGCTTCCGCTGCCTGTTCGGTCCGTTTCATGGCCGCCTGTGTCAGATGCCGCGCATATATAATCTGGCGGGCTTCAAGTCTGGCAAGCTGGGCCGCTTCGGGAAAAGCCGCACTTATTTTTCTTGTGTTTTCGGACAGTTGTTCATCTGTCTTCTTTTGTTCCGCTGCCTTGACCGCTGCCGACTGTTCGCCAACAAACTGCTCGGTCATCTGATCCAGCACATCTTGACGCTGTTTGAGATCAGCGGCGACGTCTTCGATTGACTCTTTATAATTTGCGAGACGGCTTTCAGTGCTGTTTACCTCGGCTTCTTTTTGCGCGAGCGCCAGACGTTCGCCCGTGACGGTAAGCTGATTGATCATCATCGCCAGTGTAATCAATAGCCAGATAGCCAGTGCAGCCGCGATCGAATAGAATACGCGTTTCTGCAATTTTGCCGATATTGTGAGAAAACGGACCTGTCCGTGCGACCGCATGAAAAACTCGCGATCCGTAAACATATGATCCAGCCGGGCCTTAAGCCCTTGCTTGGTATTTTGTGTGTGCATGACCCGCTACTTTTTTCGTAACCCCTGTCAATCGGTTAGCAGAGGGTTGTTAATGTGGCGAATCGCAAGGGCACGACTCGTGACGAGACGAATGAGTCGTGCGGTGAATTGCGAAATTTGTAAAAAATTAATTATGACAAACCCGATTCCCACGAATCGTTTCTTGTCCTGCAAGAAAATTTTATTGCTTACAGAATTACCGATTTTGGGTTAAATTGCGGGTGTCTCCATGCTAGCAGCGCTTTCATGACAGACTCTGTACAGCTTATCACCGAAATGGGACAGAAGGCGCGCGCTGCGTTCACGATGCTGGCTGGCGCAAGCGATGCTCAAAAATCTGATGCACTGAATGCCGCCGCAAAACATTTGCGCGCTAGCCAGACTGCCATATTGGCAGCCAATCAGCGCGACATGGAAAGCGCGCGGGACCGTAAATTGAGTGACGCCATGCTCGACCGACTGATGATCGATGCAGGACGGCTTGAAGCCATTGCTTCGGCAGTAGAGCATGTTGCCAAACTTCCTGATCCGGTTGGACAAATCATCGACCGTTCCGAACGGTCCAACGGTCTGGTGATGGAGCGCATCCGGGTTCCGCTGGGTGTCATCGGCATCATATACGAAAGCCGCCCTAACGTTACCGCCGATGCGGCGGCTTTGGCGCTGCGTTCTGGAAATGCTGTTATTCTCCGCGGCGGATCGGAGGCGATAGAGAGCAACCGGGCAATTTTTGACGCCATGGCAGCAGGGGTGGTTGGAGCCGGACTTCCCGAACATGCCATTCAGCTCGTGCAAACCACGGACCGGGCAGCGGTTGGCGCTATGCTGAAGGCCACCGGTTTGATTGACATCATAATTCCACGGGGCGGTAAGTCGCTGGTCAAGCGGGTGCAGGATGAAGCAAGGGTACCGATTCTCGCGCATCTTGACGGCATAAATCATACCTATATCGGCAAGGATGCGGATCCGGACAAAGCCATCGCCATTGCGGTCAATGCGAAGATGCGTCGTACCGGGATTTGCGGAGCGATGGAAACATTGCTGATTGATCAGGATTATCCTGCACCCGGACCATTGGTGCGAGCGTTGATTGATGCCGGTTGCGAAGTGCGCGGCGATGATACCGTGCTCGAACTGGATGAGCGAATCGTGCCGGCGGACGCTGCGGATTGGGATACGGAATATCTTGCCCCTATCGCTGCTGTGGCGATGGTGAACGGCCTCGACGAGGCGCTGGACCATATTGCTCAACATGGATCGCATCACACCGACGTGATTGTTACCGAAAATATGGCGGTAGCCGAAAAATTCATCCAGCGCGCCGATAGCGCGATTGTGATGCACAATGCCTCAAGCCAGTTTGCCGACGGTGGCGAATTTGGGCTCGGTGCCGAGATCGGCATTTCCACAGGACGTATGCACGCACGCGGTCCGGTGGCTCTGGAGGGGCTGACAACCTATAAATGGGTGGTCCGCGGAACCGGGCACGTGCGGCCTTGAGCATCATTATATGAAAACCACCGGGCTGCTGGGTGGGTCGTTCAACCCGGCCCATGGCGCCCATCGGTCGATCAGTCTTTTTGCCATGGCCGAACTCGATCTGGATGAATTGTGGTGGCTGGTTTCACCGGGCAATCCGCTGAAGAAAGGGGCGAAGGATATGGCGCCGCTTCATGCGCGTCTGGCATCCGCACGGAAAATGGCGCGGCGGAGTGCGATCCGGCCGACCGCCATAGAAAGCCGATTGGGCACGAAATATACCTATGATACGCTGATCAAACTGGTTCGCCGCTATCCGAAACGGCAATTTGTCTGGATCATGGGAGCGGATAATCTGGCGCAATTTCATCGCTGGAAAGACTGGCGAAAAATCGCGCGGCTTTTGCCGATTGCAGTTATTTCCAGACCCGGCTATGATGACGACGCTTTTGCGGCTCCCGCAATGGCCTGGCTGCGGCGCTTCGTCCACCCCGCGCGCCAGCGTCGTAACTGGACCTACTGGAGTACGCCGGCGCTGACATTCCTGCGCTATCGTCCCGACCCACGCTCGGCCACCGCGATCCGGATGGCCCGGCCCCATTGGCATCAGCAATATGATGATCGCCGCGTTCGTGACGCGGTGACACACCGGCTGATTGGCCCAGAAGATTAGGATTTAAGTTGACGAAACCGAAGGTAAAAGCTCTGAAATCTGCCACTTCCAAGGAAGGAAAGGCCGAATCGGACGCACTCCATGCGCTTGTCATGAAATCGCTGGACGATGATCAGGCACAAGATGTCGTCTCGATTCCGCTGGCGGGCAAAAGCAATATTGCAGACCATATGGTGATCGCCGAAGGGCGTTCGACCAGACAGGTTGCGGCAATCGCCCAGAAGCTTGCCGAGCGGGTGAAGCAGGCCGGCGGCATCGCCCGAATCGAAGGTCTTGCCAATGCCGACTGGGTATTGATTGATGCCGGCGACGTGATCGTCCACTTGTTTCGCCCCGAGGTGCGCAGCTTCTACAATCTCGAACGGATGTGGGCCGTTGACGAGGAAGGTGACGCGGCAGACGTCGCCGAAGCGTGAATTAACGGCGCGATGAGACTGCATATCGTCGCCCGCGGAAAAATCGGTCGCAGCCCGGAAGCCGATATTGTGAATCGTTACGTGAAGCGTATCGCTTGGGATGTGAAGATCAGCGAGTTGCCCGATCAGGGCGGCAAGTCGCCAAAGCTTGATGGTCTCACCAAAATCATCGCGATGGACGAAGCTGGTGAAACCTGGACTTCGAAGAAATTTGCCGATTTGCTTTCGACCTGGCGCGATGACGGCGCGCGCGAAGCGCGGTTTCTGATCGGTGCGGCCGATGGTTTGAGCGCCGAAGAGCGCGCCAGCGCGGATCATTTCTTTTCTTTTGGTAAAGCCACCTGGCCGCATATGATGGCGCGGGCAATGCTCGCCGAACAGCTGTTTCGGGCGACATCGATTCTCGCTGGCCACCCCTATCACAGGGAAGGGTGACCGCGATGCGACGATTCATTCTCGTGATGACTGCAGTTGTCGGCGTCGGCTTTGGTGGCGCGGCGCTGATCTCCGCGCAGGCCCCCGGACCAAGTCTTGCGGAGCAGCAACGCAGTTTGATCTCGGCGCGCGAGCAATCTGAGCGCGCCCGCCAGCGCAGCGATGCCTTGCGACGGCAAGCGGAAGCGGCGAGCAACGATGCAGACAGGCTCGCCAGTGAAGCCGCCGCATTGGCGGCGCGCATCCAGGCAGCCGAAGCCGACATAAAGGCGGCGCGCACCCGCATCGCCATCGTGTCTCGGCTTCAGCAGCAGCAGCGGGCACGATTGGCGGAAAAGCAGGGGCCGATGATCCGGCTGACCGCTGCGCTTCAGATGATGACCCGCAAGCCAACCGCGCTTGTTCTGGTTGAACCGCGCTCGCTTGACGAGCTTATCTATATGCGGTCCATCCTGTCGGCAGTGATGCCCGAAATCGAACAGCGGACCGCCAGCCTTCGCGATGAGGTCAAACAGGGAGAGCAGCTTCGGCTGCAGGCCGCCAAGGCGATTGCGTCGCTTGACGAGAGCCAGCTGCGGCTGACGGAAAGGCGGCGGCAACTGGCTGGACTGGAAGCAAATGACCGGATCAATGCATCGCAATTTTCAGACGATGCCGGGATAGAGCAGGAACGCGCGCTCGCCCTCGGTGAGGAAGCGCGGGATATTGTGGATCTGATGGACCAGATTCGCGAAAGCGGTGCGGTGCGCGAAGCGCTGGCCGCGCTTGATGGCCCGTTACTCCCGCCCGACCAAGGTAGAGATCCGCCGGTTCGCGCGCAGAGCCAGAACAAGGATATCACCAGTGCCTATCTGCTACCGGTGGATGGCGAAATTGTCACCGGTCTCGGGGAAATTTCGGATAGCGGCTATCGCTCGCGGGGGCTCACGATTGCGGTTGCTTCGGGTGCTCAGATTGTTGCGCCGGCTCCGGGACGAGTGGCCTATGCCGGACGTTATCGGGGCTATGGCAATATCCTGATCATCGAACATGAGGCTGGTTGGACCAGCCTGATCACCAATATGGAGACGATCAGGGTCGCGGTCGGGGATCAGGTTGTGCAGGGTGCGCCGGTCGGACAGTCGGGATTCGATGACCCAACCGTCACCGTCGAACTGCGCCGCAATGGCCGCCCTATTGATATTGCCGCACTGATCGGCTGAAAACCTTTAAAGTGCGCTGAAAAATGTTGCTGATCGAACAGTTCCGTCATTTTTGGTTAAGCTGCTTGGCTTTAGGACTGATTCCAGCCTATATTTGATACCGATATATACACACAGGACAGCATTGATGAAAAAGCCCGTATTGCAAGCCGCCGCCCTGGTTTTGACCGTTGCGCTTTTACCCGCCACGACGTCGGCAATTTCCGCAGTGGACGCAAATACCTATCGCGAGATGGAACAGTTCATGAGCGTCTTTGAACGGGTGCGGAATGACTATGTTGATCAGGTGGACGATGCGGATCTGATTAAAGGCGCGATTGAAGGCATGCTCGGCAGCCTTGATCCTCACAGCAGCTATCTTGATGTCCGGGATTTCGAGAACCTGCGGACCCAGACCGATGGCAATTATGGTGGCCTTGGCCTTTCGGTCACTTTGGAAGACGGTGCGGTGAAAGTCATTGCGCCGTTCAAGGACACGCCTGCGGATAAGGCCGGTGTGAAAGCGGGCGACTATATCACCCATATCAATGGCGAACTGATTTATGGCGGTACGCTGGATGAAGCCGTCGAGGAAATGCGTGGTAAACCCGGCACGCCGATCAGTATCACGATTGTGCGCCCCGGCCGCGACAAGCCGTTTGACGTTACGATGGATCGCGCGATCATCGATCTCAAGCCGGTGACATGGGAGGTCAAGGACCAGATCGGTGTAATCAGCATCAACAGCTTTTCCGCTGATACCGGTGCTGACGTTGCCGCCGCGATTACCGGTATCGACAAGTCGCTTGGCAAGAAACCACTGGGCTATGTACTCGATTTGCGGTCCAACCCGGGCGGCCTGCTCGATGAAGCGGTTTCGGTATCGGACGTTTTCCTCTCTCACGGGGAAATTGTTTCGCAGCGCGGACGGGAAAAATCCGACATCGAACGCTATTTTGCGAAAAGCGGCGATGCTGCTGCCGGTCTGCCGATCATAGTCCTGATCGATGCGGGTTCGGCTTCGGCATCTGAAATTGTTGCCGGTGCCCTGCAAGACCATCACCGTGCCCTCGTCATGGGTGAGCGCAGCTTTGGCAAGGGTTCGGTGCAGACATTGTTGCCGCTTTCCGACAATAGCGCGCTACGCCTGACCACGGCCCGCTATTATACGCCGTCGGGCAAGTCGGTGCAGGAAGGCGGGATTGAACCCGATATCAACGTGCCACAATTGTCCGATCCGGATTACAAGTCCCGCCCCCGGTTCCGCGAATCCGATTTGCGGAAACATCTCATCAACGAGGTCAAGCTAGAGGATGAGGTGCTTGAAGAAGATAGCAAGGACGATCCGCGCTTCAGTCAGACTGCCGAAGAATTGAAAGAGCAGGGCGTCGAGGATTTCCAGCTTCATTATGCGCTGCAGACTATTGGCCGCCTCGGTCCCGACGGTTTGAAAATGGCGATGAACAAGGCAGCTAAAAAATCTGCCAAGAAAACAGTCGTAGCGAAAAATTAGGACCCGCTGATGACATCTGTTCGCAACGCCGGTTGGCTGGCCCTGATACTATCCTCGGCCTTGCTGGGCGGCGCATTGATCAGCCAATATGGGTTCGGCCTTTATCCTTGTGAAATGTGCATGTGGCAGCGATGGCCGCATCTTGTCGCTATTTTTTTTGCTTTGGCCGCTCTGATGTTTCGCCAGACATCGCTGGCGAAACCATTGGTGATAGCGGCAGCATTGGCGATATTGGTAAGCGGGCTGATAGGCGGTTTTCATGCCGGGGTGGAATATGACTGGTGGGAAGGTCTGACCTCTTGCGCCAGCAATATTCCGGCGGGTGACAATATGCTGGATTCGATCATGAACGCACCACTGGTTCGCTGCGATGTAGCACCATGGACGTTATTTGGTATTTCACTGGCCGGTTTCAATTTCCTGTGGTCGGTCAGCGGTGCGATCCTTATTTTGGCAATGGTAGCAACAGCACGCAAGGATTCGGAATATGTCTGAGACAAAATTGGGCCAGACAGGCGCTGATATTGCTTCGATGATCCGGGTCAATCAGGCTGGTGAATATGGAGCGGCGCAAATATACAAGGGCCAGCTGGCGGTGATGGGCGATGATGCTCCGGATAGCAGCGCGATTCACCATATGGCCGAGCAGGAGCAGCGGCATCTTGATGCTTTTGACCAGATGATCGCGGAGCGCGGGGTTCGACCTACCGCTCTGCAACCGTTCTGGAAAGTTGCCGGTTATGCGCTGGGCGCGACAACAGCGGCGCTGGGTCCACGCGCTGCAATGGCGTGTACGGCTGCAGTGGAAACCGAAATCGACCACCATTATCAGGAACAACTGGACGCACTTGGATCGGAAGACGATCCCGAACTGACCCGTATGATTGCGGAGTTTCGTGAAGAGGAGCTGGAGCATAAGGAGACGGCAATTGCCGCCGGTGCAGAAGATGCACCCGGCTATCCGATTTTAAGCGCAGCAATTCGATTGGGATGCCGGGTTGCGATAGGACTGTCGAAACGAATTTAGGGAGCGAAGCCCGCTTCAGCACCGGTTCAGACCGGTGCAGCCAAAGGAACCTATGATGAAGAAAATTTTGATCTCTGCTGCCGCGCTTTCAGGCGCTGGTTTATTGGCATTTCCGGTACAGGCGCAGGATGATCCCGGCGATCGGGTGAACCAGCTCGTCATTTATGGCGACGACCCCTGTCCGCAGAGCTCCGAGGACGAAATTGTCGTCTGCGCGCGCAAGGACGAGAGTGAGCGGTACCGCATTCCAGAAACCCTGCGGGGCGGCAGTCTCGGCGATGCCAAGAATCAGGCCTGGTCGGAACGCGTCAGGTCCTACGAATATGTCGGAAAATCGGGAACCAGCAGCTGTTCGCCGACGGGAGCGGGCGGCTTTACCGGATGCACACAGGCGCTGCTCAGCCAGGCCTATGCAGAAAAAGGCATTGATGACACGGTCAACTGGGGACAGTTGATCGAAGAGGAGCGCCAGAAACGACTGGCCCGGATCGATGCGGAATCCGATGCAGTGGAAGAACGGGTGCTGGAAATCGAAGCCGAACGCGAAGCGCGAGAAGCTGCGGCGGAAGAAGCAAGAGACCGGCTTGATGCGCAAGATACCGACGCGCTGGAAGCCGCCAATGATCTGGCCGTGCCACCGGGGGCCAATGAAACCCCCGGTCCGGATGATGAATGACTAGCTAGCCTTCCGGGCTTCTATCCACCGGTTTACCTGCGCTTCGAGCATATCCAGCGGCACCGCGCCCTGTCCCAGCACGACATCGTGAAACGCGCGCAGGTCGAATTTGTCGCCCAGTTCGCGGGTCGCCTTGCTGCGCAGTTCGCGGATTTTCAACTCGCCCATTTTATAGGCCAGCGCCTGACCGGGCCAGCTGATATAGCGGTTCACCTCTGCCTCGATATTGGCTTCGCTGAGCGCGGTATTGTCGGTCATGAAATCGATTGCCCGCTGCTTGCTCCAGCCCTTGCTGTGGATCCCGGTGTCGACGACCAGCCGGCATGCGCGCCACATTTCGTAGGACAGCCGCCCCATATTCTTGGCCGGCGTATCATATAGCTCCATCTCGATACCGAGCCGCTCCGAATAGAGCCCCCAGCCTTCGACAAAGGCGGTGAAAAACGCACCATGTTTGCGGAAGTCCGGCATATCGAGTTCCTGTTGCAACGCGATCTGCTGATGATGGCCGGGCACCGCTTCGTGAACACTCAGCGCAGGAATTTCCCAGAAGGGGCGCTGGTCGAGTTTGGACGTGTTGACATAATAGAAGCCGGCAATGCCGACGTCCGGCGAGCCGGGATTATAATATGCGGTGGTCGTGCCTTCCGCGGTTTCGGCCGGGATTTCCTTAATGCCATAAGGCAGGCGCGCCAGCTTGCCGATGATCGAAGGCATTTTGCCATCGATCATCTTGGTCACACGGGCGACCTTTTCCATCAGCTCTTCCGGCGTTTTCGCATAATATTGCGGATCGGTCCGAAGATGTTCAATAAACGCCTCGCGTGTGTCGTAACCAGCCTCCTTGGCAACTTCGACCATCTCGGCACGAATTCGTGCCACTTCGCTCAGGCCAATCTTGTGAATCTCGTCGGCGGTCTTGTCGGTCGTGGTCATCTGACGGACGCGGAAATCATAATATTTTGCACCACCGGGCTGGGCCGAGACGCCGGGCGCCTTGGCACAATTCGGGGCATAGTCTTTCATATACCAGTCGAGATGCTTTTTCAGGGCAGGATTAATCAGCGCGCTGATGGTTGCCATGGCGCTTCCCGCCAAGCCCTCAAAAACTTCGGGATCCATGCCGTCCGGCACTTTACGTTTGAACGGTTCGAAAAAGCGGGATTCGCGAGGATCTTCCGTGATCAGGCCTGAGATGCTTGTTTCATAGCCCACCATCGACACACAAGGTTGGACATAGCCGCCAGCGAGCGCCTGATTGGCAACTGCAATCGACTGGTCATTGATCTTTGCATATTGTTTCAGCCGGTTGACATAGGTCTGGTAATCCTGCTCGTTGCGGAACGGCAGGTTGTTTTGCATGCTGGCAAAATTCTGGTGCCAGCCGCCGCGATTGGTGAAATTGATTGTGCGCTGTCCGTAGCTGTTCGCCTCGATCTGTTCAGCGAGCGTCCGGCGCAATATGCCATAGTTGGTCTTGTCGTCCTCGTTCAGCGTTGCTGTGTCGATTGCATCCAGTTGCGCAAGCCAGGTCTTTGCCTTTGCCACGCGGCTGTCTTCGGCTTCGAGACTGGCATCGCTGACCCGACCAACCGGATCGTCTACTCCGAGGGAGGAGGCAAATTCGGGATATTCTTCCAGCTGATACGACCAATAGGCATCAATGACAGTATGTAATGCGGTTTCCTGCCGGTTGGTATCCGCTTGTGCATATGTCGGCGGGCTGATCAGCATCGCCAGAGGTGCCAGTATGGCTAAACTCGTTCTGCGCATCATATTCTCCCTGAACAATTTTATAATATCTCTGGCAACTATCGTGAATGATCGGGGCGTTGAGTCAAGCCTGATTTTGACGGGCGACAAGCATCGCGCGCAAATCCGTGGCCATCTGCAAAGGAATATCGTGGATCCGGAGCGGCGCAGTTGTCGAACCACCGGCAATGCCTATTGTGACTGTTGCCAGATCGAGCGGATGGTCGAGCGGGGACTGGCTGATATCGACGCTTTGTATCTTGCGGAACGGGAGGATCGTCAGCTTGCGCCGCCACCAGCCGGACCGGACATACATCTGATTGTTATCCAGGGCATATTGATGATGCTGCCAGTTGAGAAACAAGATTAATATGACGGGCAAGGCCAGCAAACTGATCGCCTGAAAGGCTGGATGCAGGAAAAATCCGGTGCCGAGAGCGATGGCAGTAATCAGCAGTCCGGCAATGACGGCTTTGCGCCACCAGAAGGCGGGGTTGACCCGCTGAAACTCGAGATCGAGCGGTGCCTGGTGGATCTTGCATAGGTCGAGGATCGGTTCGATTTCTGTCAAGCGTGCACAGGGAGCCGCGCTATGATCGGTTTCGCCATTGGCATCACTGGCGAGCGATATGAATTTCAGATGATACCAGCCAAATCGCTCCCGAAGCGGACCGGTCTGGATGACGGCAGCCTGAACGCGGTGGATCGGCATCACCATGTCTGTGCGGGTGAATAGCCCGCGCCGCCGCCGGAATCCCGGCTGGCCGCTATTGACCAGATCAAGGCGAAAACCATATTCGCGGACGAATGTTGCCACGATCCCGCTGACCAGGCCGATTGTAACCAGCGAGGAGATCGCCGCCATTGCGCCGATGATCCGCACCTTTGAACTGATGCTGTTGATCGCTTCCTGTTCCGGCAGGGCCTCGATCCAGCGGCGGGGGTCGAAAAATCCGTCGGGTAGAAGGAAATCGAGATTCTGGGCGACGGCACCGAATATGGCAAACAAAA
Organism: Parasphingorhabdus sp.; assembly: GCF_048267785.1. Lineage (GTDB taxonomy): Bacteria > Pseudomonadota > Alphaproteobacteria > Sphingomonadales > Sphingomonadaceae > Parasphingorhabdus. The sequence goes on from NZ_JBLWWU010000002.1 coordinate 46,463, forward strand.
CGAACGAGAAATTGAACAGCCCGGCGATCAATATCCGGCGATTGTCCATGGCAAAGAGCGGCGGGGCCTCGGCGCCAACCACCTGATCATCTGACGGAGTTTCGTCAGCGCATAATCCGGCCTTATAGTCGCGGATCGTGTCGCGCAGCCCCTCTGCATCCGGTCGCGCCAATGCATCCAGTTGCCCATCGTCGCCGCCGCCTGCACCGGTTTCGAGTTTGACGGTCATAAGACCGATAAGCCGGCTGAACAGAGTCTGCTCAAGGCTGACATCCTGAATCCGGTCGAAGGGGATTGAGCGGTTGTTTCGGTTGAGCAGGCCACTTTTGATACGGATTTCGCGGGCAGTAACCTGGTAGGTGAAGCGCGACCAGATCAGCGCTGTCACCCCGACAACAAGTGCAACAAGCGCCAGCGCTGCGGGCGCGGTATAGGCCAGATTCTGGTCGAACAGGCTGAAGTGAAGGACGACAATTGCGATGATATTCCGGCCCAGCATCGTCGCGGATTTCATCAGGATACTGAGCGGGTGAAGCCGCCGGAAAGGGGCCGCATCTGGCGTTGTCAGGCCTGCCATGTGGTCGCTCATATCATGTCTTGGCGGATATGGTCCTTGATCGTATCGCGCATTTCTTCCGCATCGGCGGTGGCGAGGCCGGGCAGGGTCACGATGCTATTGTGGGTCCCGGCGGTGTGCACGATCAAGGTCGACAAGCCGAACAGCCGTTGCAGCGGACCCTGTGCGACGTCGATATGCTGGATGCGATTGAACGGGACAATTGTGTCGGTCCGCCAGAGAAAACCGCGGAGTATCCGCAATTGCTCGTCGCCCATGTCATAGCCCCAGCGGCGATAGATGCGATGGGGCAGGACGAAGACGATCAGAGCGGCGAACAGCAGCACGGGGATGAGAACCATCCCGGGGTCAACGCCAAGTTTCATTCTCATCACCCATTCGGCAATCATCCCGAGCGCCAGCAGGATTAGTGCATATATGATCATGGTGATCCGGATAAGGCTTTTCTGCGGCGGATGGAGCGGTGTAAGGCCTTGATTATAGGTGCTTTGCAGATCCGGTTCCACAGCCGAATATTGATCGGAAATGGAAGATTTGGAAGCATCTTTTGTCATGGCTTAGCTATGGCGAAACTGTGTTAGCAAGGCAAGACGGATCGTGTCCGGCCTCCCGCGTCGCAGAGCTATCGCGCCAGAGCGGTTTCGGCTTGGTCGATCAGCGATTTGATAATTTCGGCCACGGATTCTTCGGCCTTGACCATCCCGACAGACTGTCCGGCCATGACACTTCCATGTTCAATATCGCCATCTATGACCGCTTTTCGTAACGCTCCTGCCCAAAAATGTTCAATTTGTAGCTGCGCTTCGCCCATTTCTATCTCGCCGGAATCCAGCAATTTGGCGACCTCGATCTGCTTGCGTGTAAATTCTTCGGTGCCCTTGTTTTTGAGCGCGCGGACCGGGATCACCGGCAGCCGCGGGTCGACCTGGACGCTGGTAATCGCGTCGCGGGCATTGCCGCGAATGAAGGCTTTCTTGAAATCCGGATGGGCAATCGATTCATGGGCGCAGACAAAACGGGTGCCGAGCTGGACGCCGCTGGCGCCCATTTCGAGATAGGCGGCGATCATTTCGCCGGTGCCGATACCGCCGGCGACGAAGACCGGCAGCTGATCGGCGATCTCCGGCAATATTTCCTGCGCCAGCACCGAGGTGGCCACCGGCCCGATATGGCCGCCCGCTTCCATACCTTCGATGACAATCGCGTCGACGCCCGACCGAACGAATTTCTTGGCCAGAGCCATCGCGGGGGAAAAGCAGATGACCTTCGCACCGGTCTCCTTGATCGCTTCCAGACTGCCCTTGGGCGGCAGTCCACCGGCGAGCACGACATGGCTGACCTGATGCCTGCCGCAAATGGCAATCAGTTCCATCAGATCGGGATGCATGGTGATCAGATTGACGCCGAACGGCTTGTCGGTGCGCTTTTTCGTCTCGGCAATCTCGGTGTCGAGCAGATCCGGCGTCATCGCGCCGCAGGCGATCACGCCAAAACCGCCCGCGTTGGAAATCGCGCTGACAAGATTGCGTTCCGATACCCAGGACATCGCCCCGCACATGATCGCGGTCTCGCAGCCGAGGAAATCAGTGCCGCGTTGCATGAGAGACTGAAGGTTGGATTGGGTCATATTTTTCTTTCTAGAGCCCTCTTCCCTTCAGGGGAGAGCGTTGGGAGAAGAGCATGGTTTCGCAAGGACTCCCCCTCCCTTGATCCCTCCCCTGAAGGGGAGGGAAAATGGTCAGGCCGCATCTTCGGCGTCCAGCCCATAAGCCGTGTGCAAGACACGCAGCGCCAGTTCGGTATAATCTTCCTCGATCAGCACGCTGACCTTGATCTCCGATGTGGTGATCGCCTGGATATTGACGCCGCGATCGGCCAGTGCCTTGAACATCGTCGAGGCGATACCGGCATGACTTTTCATGCCGACGCCGACGACCGATATCTTGGCGACATTGGTGTCGGGGATCAGGCGGTTGTAGCCGATTTTCTCCTTCGCACCTTCCAGCACCTGCGTGGCGCGGTCGAGGTCGACGCTTGGCACGGTGAAGGTCACGTCGGTTTCGCCTTTTTCGCGACCGACATTCTGGATGATCATGTCGACATTGATAGCGGCACCGGCGAGTGGTTCAAAAATATCCGCCACCGCGCCAGGTTTGTCGGGAACGCGGGTCAGGGTGATCTTGGCTTCATTCTTGTCATGGGCGATGCCGGTGATCAGCTGTCCTTCCATATCCTTATTCTCCATTTCATCTTCGCCGACAATCATCGTGCCGGGCAGATCGTCTGCGGTCCAATTGGTGTTTTCATCGGTGAAGGAGGACAATACCTGAATGCGTACCCCTTCTTTCATCGCCAGCCCGACCGAGCGGGTCTGTAGAACCTTTGCGCCAACGCTCGCCAGTTCGAGCATTTCTTCGAACGTTACTTTGTTCAGTTTCTGCGCGCGGGTGACGATGCGTGGGTCGGACGTATAGACGCCATCGACATCGGTATAGATATCGCAGCGATCTGCCTTGACCGCTGCCGCGATTGCCACCGCGCTGGTGTCGGACCCGCCGCGACCCAATGTCGTGATCCGGCCATCGTTGCCAATGCCCTGAAAGCCGGGAATAATCGCGATTTCACCACTTGCCATCGCTGCGGTCAGTTTCTCCGCATCGATCTCGTCGATGCGGGCCTTGCTGTGCGCCTCGATCGTGCGAATCGGCATTTGCCAGCCCAGCCAGCTGCGTGCCTTTGCGCCGAGAGACTGCAAAGCGATAGCCAGCAGGCCCGAAGTAACCTGTTCGCCCGAAGCGACGACAACGTCATATTCTGCCGGATCGTAGAGCGAACTGGCTTCCCGGCAAAAATTGACCAGCCGGTCGGTATCGCCCGCCATCGCGGATACAACCACCGCCACTTCATGGCCGGCATCGGCCTGTTGCTTGACGATCTGCGCCACCCTGCGGATACGTTCGATTCCGGCCATGGAGGTGCCGCCAAATTTCATCACTATGCGTGCCATGCTGCTGTCGGTAAAACTTTCGATAAAAAGGGCCTGAACAGGATTGAAAAGCCTGATAAAGAGGCGACATGACAAAGGCAAGTAGCACAATCAAGCCCGATGAAGCCGCGCATTTCGGTGCTCTCGCTGCGGAATGGTGGGACCCGAAGGGGTCTTCCGCCATGCTTCACCGGCTCAATCCGGTCCGGCTGCGCTATATCAGGGATGCGATTGATCTGCATTTTCATTGCGATTCCAGTCTGCTGAACCCGCTTGTCGGGAAAATGGCGCTGGATGTCGGTTGCGGTGCCGGCCTGCTTTGTGAGCCTTTGGCGCGACTTGGCGGGGACGTCACCGGCCTTGACGCCGCACCCGAGAATATTGCCGCTGCAAAAGCGCATGCCGAACCGCAAGGGCTCGCTATCGATTATCGCAACGAGGCAATCGAGGATTTCGAGGGCCGGGGCTTTGATCTGGTGACCTCGCTCGAAGTGATCGAGCATGTCGATGATCCGCAGGTCTTCGTCAACGGTCTGGCGGGAGCCTTGGCCGATGATGGTCTGATGATCATCTCGACGCCCAATCGCACTGCATTGTCGAAGCTGATGCTGGTCGAGCTGGCAGAGCGGACCGGACAAATCCCGCGCGGAACCCACCATCACGAGCAATTCATCACGCCGGGTGAACTGGAAAAGCTGCTCAACGCTGCCGGTCTCGAGGTCATCGATACCACCGGTCTGTCCTATAGCCCCTCGAAAGGCTTTGCGCTGTCCGACAATCTGGCGCTCAACTATCTGATGACCGTCGTCAAAGCCTGATGGTCGATGTCCGGCCCTATATGCTGTCGGACAAACAGGCCTGTCTCGCGATATTCGACGGCAATGTGCCGGATTTCTTCGATGCCACCGAGCGCGACTTGTTTGTCGAATTTCTCGACCGGCCGAAAGGGCAGTATTTCTGTATCGAGAAGGATGGCCGGATTCTCGGTTGCGGCGGTTTCGCCAGAGAAGATCGGGGGAAGGCGCGGTTCACCTGGGGCATGGTCGACCAAGCGCATCACGGCGATGGTCTGGGACGGCTGCTGACCGAGCACCGGTTGCAGGAAATTGTCAAAGCCGGCGACTATAAAGAGGCAGACCTGCCGACCACGTCCAGGGTCGCTCCCTTTTTCGAAAAATTCGGATTTGTTGAAACCGGCCGCGAGAAAGACGGCTTTGCGCCTGGCATGGACAAGGTGTTGATGATCAAGCCGCTTTAGCTATCACCTCCCATCGCGCGTCAGAAATCGACCTTTTCATAATGCGGCGGCGGCGCAATCACTTCCATCCGTTCGGACAGCAATGGGCGGAAGGAGGGGCGCGACTTGAACATCGCATACCATGCCTTGGTCTGCTCATGGCCGGCCCAGTCAATCGCGCCAAGATAGTCTGCCACCGAAATCTGTGCCGCGGCGGCGAGATCGGCGAGGCTCATTGTCGCCCCGGCCAGCCAGCTGCGGTGGTCGATCAGATAGTCGACATAATCGAGATGCGAATTCGCCCGGCGCATCGCTTCGCGCAAGATCTTGGCATCGGGTGGTTCACGCCGGACCAGTCTCTTGTGCATCCGTTCGTGCATCATCGGCGCCGTCACATCACCGTAAAATTGTTCGTCGAACCAGGCGACCAGACGCCGGATCTCGGCCCGGTTGATCGCCGTGCCATTGATCATCGGGACTTTCTCGACCGTTTCGTCGATATATTCGCAAATTGCCACACTGTCGACGAGCTGAATATCGCGCTCGCTATGCTTCATGACCGGCGTTCGCCCGGTCGGGTTCATCGCCAGAAATTCGTCGCGTTGATCCCACGGCGATTCGCGGACAAGCTCATAGCCGACCGCCTTCTCGCCCAGCAGCAACCGAACTTTGCGCGAAAACGGACATAAGGGGAATTGGTACAACTGCCACATGGGTTCGTGTTAGTCGCGAACAGGGGTTTGTGGAAGAGCTTTGATGCCCGATTTCGACATTGTCCGGGGGTCGGGTTCGGGCAACATTATTCCGACGCATCCATCCGCCGTTTCATCCGATTACCGATAGCCTGTAGCTGCGGAAGCAGTGCGCCAAATTCCGAAGCGATGATTCCCATCATCGCGGTGCCGCGGCGCATTTTGGCTTCCGCATCGCGGTCAAAATCCGGGTCATCGCGCCGGGCCAGATCGCCCAGCGTAGTATCGGGACTGATCGCGGAAAAGCGGTCATCGCCGCGCATATCTTCCGGCATCGCCTTGTCCATAGCCTGCGCAAATTGGCCAATCGGCAGGTCCATCATCGCCATCATGAAGCCCGACATCATCGAAACCATATTGTCCTGAAAGGCGGGATCGTTGAGCTGTTCGACCATCTTCGCTTGCGGTTGATGGTCCTGCGCCAGCGCGGGGCCGGCCAGGATCAGCGACGCGGCGGATATTGGTCCGGACAAGGGCAGGGTAAAGCGGCGCATGGGATATTCCTCGAGATGATCATCAATGGTCATCGGAATAGCAAATTACGCCTGATTCTCAGCTGAACCCGGGGAGGCCGGCCTGTAAAGACTTGTAACCGGCGGCTGTCTAGTCCGGCTGGTAGACCGCCAGCCGGTTGCCAGCCGGATCAAGACATTCGAATCGGCGTCCGCCGGGATAGGGGAAAATCCCTTTGACGATTTCGCCTTTGGCCGTTTTGACCTGTGCCAGCGAAGCTTCCAGATCGTCACTCTCCAGCGTCGGCATCGGAGCAACCGGTTCCGCTCCTGCGGCGATTCCGATCTGCACCGGTCCGCCTTCGACGGCGGCATAGTCCGGACCATAATCGGTGAAGGCAAAACCGAAGGCCCTTTCATAGAATGCCTTACTGGCGGGCAGGTCTCTGGCTTTCATTTCGAGATAGTTGGGGGTGATTGTGGGCATGCTCTTTCCTCTCCGATTCGGTAAAGGCAGAATAAGATCAGGAGAAGATCAAAACAAGAACATTGTCTGATATCCCCTGCGATAAGCTTCTGACTCAATATGTCCTCGAGCCTTCCAACTCATAGATTCACTCTGCCGCTTCCATCACCTCTTTATCCGATAAAGGATGATCGATCCGGCTGACCATTTCCTTCGGGCAGACCTGCCAGAAGCGATCCCGCCAGCGGTCCCAGTCGCGCAATATCGCTTCGGACCAGTTGCTGTCGGTGGTCTTTTGGTGCCGCTCGATCAGCGCGCGCAGATGCGCTTCCCAATAGGCGCTGTCGAGGCGCTGCCAGACGATGCTCTCGCCATTGGCCTGCTTCTCGAAATCGCCCTCGGTGTCGAGAACGAAGGCCATGCCGCCGGTCATGCCGGCACCGAAATTGCTGCCGACCGGGCCCAGGATGACGGCGTTGCCGCCGGTCATATATTCGCAGCCATTGGCGCCGCAGCCCTCGACCACGACATCGGCGCCGCTGTTGCGCACGGCGAAGCGCTCGCCCGCCTGTCCGGCTGCGTAGAGCTGTCCGGCGGTGGCGCCATAGAGCACGGTATTGCCGATGATCGTATTCTCCTGACTGACCAGCGGCGAGCTGACCATCGGGCGGACGACGATCTTGCCGCCGCACAGACCCTTGCCGACATAGTCATTGGCATCGCCGAACACCTCCAGCGTGATTCCCTGACAGAGGAAGGCACCGAGCGACTGGCCGGCCGAACCGCGCAGACGGATATGGACATGATCTTCGTTCAACGTGCTCATGCCATATTTGGCGGTGATTTCGGCGGAGAAGCGGGTGCCGACGGCGCGGTGGGTGTTGCGCACCGTATAGGTGAGCTGCATTTTCTCGCGCCGTTCGAACACCGGTTTCGCGTCGTCGATCATTTCCGCGTCGAGACTGTCCGGCACTTCGTTGCGCGGCGTGTCGATGTTGAAGCTGCGCTGGTCGTCGCGTGCATCGACCTTGGCGAGGATCGGGTTGAGGTCGAGATCGTCGAGATGCTCGGCCCCGCGGCTGACCTGACGCAACAGCTCGGTGCGGCCGATGATTTCGTCCAGCGAACGATAGCCGAGTCGCGACAGAATCTCGCGCACTTCCTCGGCCATATAGGTCATCAGATTGATCACCTTTTCCGGCGTGCCGGTGAATTTCTGGCGCAGCCGCTCGTCCTGCACACAAATGCCCACCGGACAGGTGTTGCTGTGGCACTGGCGGACCATGATGCAGCCCATCGCGACGAGGCTGAGCGTACCGATGCCGAATTCCTCGGCGCCCAGGATCGCGGCGATGACAATGTCGCGGCCGGTCTTCAGCCCGCCGTCGGTGCGCAATTTTACCCGGTGGCGCAGGCCGTTGAGAGTGAGCACCTGATTGGCTTCGGTCAGCCCCATTTCCCACGGCGTGCCGGCAAATTTGATCGAGGTCTGCGGCGACGCGCCGGTGCCGCCGGTATTGCCGGAGATCAGGATGACATCGGCATGGGCTTTGGCGACGCCCGCGGCAATCGTGCCGATCCCGGCCGAGGAGACCAGCTTGACGCAAACCTGCGCGCGCGGATTGATCTGCTTGAGATCATAGATCAGCTGGGCGAGATCCTCGATCGAGTAGATATCGTGATGCGGCGGCGGCGAGATCAGGGTGACGCCGGGGGTCGAATGGCGCAGCTTGGCGATAAATTCGGTGACCTTGAAGCCGGGCAGCTGGCCGCCCTCGCCGGGCTTGGCGCCCTGGGCGACCTTGATCTCGATTTCCTCGCAGGCGCCGAGATATTCCGATGTGACGCCAAAGCGGCCGGAAGCGACCTGCTTGATCGGGCTGGAGGCATTGTCGCCATTTTCAAACGGCGTGTAGCGGCGTTTCTCCTCGCCGCCCTCGCCGGACACGGATTTGGCCCCGATCCGGTTCATTGCGATGGCTAGCGTCTCGTGCGCTTCCGGGCTGAGCGCGCCGAGGCTCATGCCGGGCGTGTTGAACCGTTTGCGTACTTCGGTGATCGCTTCAACCTCGTCGATCGGCACCGGTTCGGGCGCATAGTTGAACTCCATCAGATCGCGCAGATAAACGGGTGCCATTTCGTGGACCGCTTGCGAGAATTGCAGATAGGAGGAGTAGCTGTCATGTGCGACCGCTGTTTGCAGCAGGTGCATCATATGCGCGCCATAGGCATGGGCCTCGCCGCCATCACGCTGCTTGTAGAAACCGCCGACCGGCAGGCGGACGACCGCCGGTTCAAAGGCCGCCTCATGCTTTTCCTGTGCGTTGATGAACAGCGATGCATAGCCTTCACCGGAAATCTTGCTCGGCATGCCGGGGAACAGGTCGTTGCACAGCGCGCGGGACAGGCCGACTGCCTCGAAATTATAGCCGCCGCGATAGCTGGAGATGACGGCGATGCCCATTTTCGACATGATCTTGAGCAGGCCTTCGTCGACCGCTTTCTTGTGGCGTTCGAGACAGGTGTCAAAGTCCAGATCACCGAACAGCCCGCGGGCATGGCGGTCGGCAATCGCCGCTTCCGCCATATAGGCGTTGACCGTGGTCGCGCCGACCCCGATCAGCACGGCATAGCAATGGGTGTCGAGACATTCTGCCGCCCGGACGTTGATTGAGGCGTAGGAGCGCAGCCCCTTGCGGACGAGATGGGTGTGCACCGCGGCGGTCGCGATGATCATCGAGATCGCCATCCGGTCTTCATCAATATGTTCGTCGGTAAGGAAAATTTCGGTCTTGCCCGCGCGCACCGCCTGCTCCGCTTCTGCCCGGATGCGGGCGAGGGAATCGCGGATTTCGATCGCGTTGCCGCTGGTGGCCATGGTGCAATCAATCTCGGCCACTGCATCACCGAAGCCCAATTTCAGCCTTTCCCAAAGCGCGCAGCTGAGCACCGGACTTTCCAGCACCATCACGTCTTCATTCTGGCTGTCCTGTTCGAGGATATTGGCGAGATTGGAAAAACGCGTGCGCAGGCTCATCACATGGCGTTCGCGCAGGCTGTCGATCGGCGGATTGGTGACCTGGGAGAAATTCTGCCGGAAAAAATGGCTGACCTGACGCGGCTTGACGCTGATCACCGCGAGCGGGGTATCGTCGCCCATCGAGCCGATTGCCTCCTTGGCATCCTCGACCATCGGCGCGAGGATCATTTCCATATCCTCCAGCGTATGGCCGGCGGCGGTCTGCCGGCGGATCAGCTCTTCGCGCGAAAAGCCCATGCCGGAATTTTCCGGTGCCGGCGGCAGGTCATCGACGGTCAGGAAGCCCTTGACCAGATCGGCATAAGGTTCTTCCGAAGCGATCCGGTCCTTGAGCTCGCGATCCTTGAACAGGGCGCCTTCGTCAAGATCGACCGCGATCATCTGGCCGGGGCCGAGCCGGCCTTTCTCGATGACTTGGCTTTCCGGGACCACGACCATGCCGGATTCCGAGCCGATGATCAGCAGATTGTCGGCGGTGACCGAATAGCGCAGCGGGCGCAGGGCGTTGCGATCCACGCCGGCAACAGCCCAGTGGCCATCGGTCATCGCCAATGCTGCGGGGCCGTCCCACGGCTCCATGACGCTCGCCATATATTCGTACATCGCCTGATGGGCGGGATCGATATCCGGATTGTTCTGCCAGGCTTCCGGCACCAGCATGATTTTCGCGGTCGGCGCATCGCGGCCGGAGCGGCAAATCGTCTCGAACACCGCGTCCAGTGCCGCCGTGTCCGACGAACCGGCCGGGATCACCGGCTTGATATCTTCGCTGTGGTCGCCAAAGGCGAGGCTCGCCATCTTGATCTCGTGGCTTTTCATCCAGTTCTTGTTGCCGCGAATGGTGTTGATCTCGCCATTATGGGCAAGGCAGCGGAACGGTTGCGCCAGCCACCATTGCGGGAACGTATTGGTCGAATAGCGCTGGTGGAAAATCGCCACCCGGCTTTCGAACCGGTCATCGGTCAGGTCGGGATAGAAAACCGACAGCGATTCAGCGAGAAACAAGCCCTTGTAGATGATCGAGCGGCAGGACAGGCTGCAGATATAGAAATCCTGAATCTGGGCTGCGATGACCTTTTTCTCGATCCGGCGGCGGATGAGATAGAGATTCTTCTCGAATTCGCGCGCGTCCTGCTTGTCCGGCATCGGACCGGCGATCATGATCTGCTCAATCTCGGGGCGGGTGTTCTGCGCTTTCTGCCCGATCACCGAGACGTTGACCGGGACCTGGCGCCAGCCGTAGATGGTATAGCCTGACTCGATGATCTCCGCCTCGACAATCGTACGGCACATTTCCTGGGCATTGAGATCGGTGCGCGGCAGGAAGATCATGCCCACGGCGAGCCGGTTGGGACGGACCTTGTGGCCGCTGTCGGCAATTGCATCGTCAAAGAAGCGTTCGGGCAGATCGACGTGCAGGCCGGCGCCGTCGCCGGTCATGCCATCGGCATCGACCGCGCCCCGATGCCAGACCGCTTTCAGCGCATCAATGGCCGAGGACACAACCCGCCGCGAGGGCTTGCCATCGGTTGCCGCGACCAGACCGACACCACAGGCATCGGATTCAAATTCGGGCCGGTACATGCCTTCGCGGGCTAGCCGTTCATGCTCGGGGGTGGGGTAATGGTTCGTCATTCAATTTCTCTCTTGATCCGGCTAAAGCATTTCGGCTTCCGCCATCGCGTCTTAAAATTCGTCTGCCGCGCGTCCGTCGCTGTCATCTTCATGCTCTTCCGCGCTCGTCGGCGGCGGCAAATGTGCCGTGGCTGCCTCCACTTTCTGCATGATGTCCGGCATCGCCCGCATCATCTCCGGTACCAAGCCCATCATCGACTCCATCATTTCCGGATCGACAAAAACCATCATATAATCACGGGCAAAGGCGGCGCCCGTATCGGTGGCGAAGAAGCTGTTCATCTCGTTCAGTTGGTCGACGGTGAATTTGCGCGCATAGATTTTCGTCAATGCTTCTCGGATCTCCGGCTCCATGCTGGTCATCAGCGTCACCATTTCGTCCATCATCACCCGGGTCGAGATTCGCATCCGTTCGTCAAAATGCGAATCGGCCGCGCGCGAATAGTCCGCCAAGGTCTGTGGTGCCCCCTCTTCGGGAACCGCGTCTTGTTTGACGGCGCTCGCGCCCGCGAGATCGTCCATGGTCATCGCGCCGAGGCTGGACAGCATGCTATCCATCACCTTGTCCATTGTGCCTCGCATCATGCGCTCATACGTACCGAGCGGGAAAAGATGATCGATGGTTCCGGCTGCCGCATCGAGACGGGCGGAGTCAGCCGGCGTCTCTTGTCCGGACGTCTGCGAAGAGGACGTCTCGCCCTGCGCCCACAGCGGGCTGGCAATAAAAAAGGCTGCGGCGGCTGCGGTTGCTTTGAAAATTCCATGCATTTCAAGAGGTCTCCCTGGTGAGAAGGTCGGACAGATATTCTTCGAGAACCGCCTTCATGCGTTCTTCGATACCGGGCAGGTGCTTGCGCATATTCTGCATGCCGACGGTCATCAGTTCTGTTTGCAGCTTAGGCCCTACGACCAGCGATTTCTGCATGACAGGGTCTTTGTGTATTTCGGTCAGCCGGTCCAGTTCGGCCGCCGAATAATAGCGGGCATAGACAAGGCCTGCTTCGATCCGGCTGTCCTGGGTGAACTCTTCCACCAGTTGATCCATTTCCTCGGCGAATGTGCTGCGCAGTTGTTGGAGCAGGTCATCGTCCAGCACGACGCCCTCTTTCTCCATATTCTGCGATAGAATTTCATCGAAGACCGCAAGGCTCATCGGAAGAGCCGATGCCTTGACCTGTTCGTCATATCGGGTGCTGTCGAGCAGCCGGTAGCTGGCTTCCACCGCCTCCCGTGCGGGGAAATTTTCTGCCGTCGGTTCTTCTGACGCACTCCGGCCATGCACGGGCGCAGACACTATCAAGGCCAGGCCTGCGATCAATGGTGTTTTGATCATGCCGCCACTCTTTCCGCCAGCTTCTTCTCTTTTAGAAAACGGTGCATATGTTCGGTGACATCGCGGCCATCCCGGATCCCCCAGACCACCAGGCTGGCGCCGCGGACGATATCGCCGGCGGCAAAAACGCCTTCGAGATTGGTCATCATCGACTTGTGATCGACGCGCAATGTACCCCAGCGGGTGACCGACAGGTCCGGCGAATCAAACAGGGTCGGCAAGTTTTCCGCGTCAAAGCCGAGCGCCTTGATGACCAGATCTGCATCGAGCGTAAAATCGCTATCCGGTTCGACTTCGGGGGAACGGCGACCACTGGCATCGGGCGCTCCCAATCGCATCCTGTTTGCCCTGACCGCGGTGACATGATCGGTGCCTTCGATTGCCTTGGGCGCAGACAGCCAGACGAATTCTACGCCTTCTTCCTCGGCATTGCGCACCTCATTTTGCGAACCTGGCATATTGGCGCGGTCGCGGCGATAGAGGCATTTGACCGATTTGGCGCCCTGCCGGATGGAGGTGCGGACACAATCCATTGCCGTGTCGCCACCGCCGATCACGACGACATTCTTGCCCTTGGCATTATAGCGGCCACCACCTGATTCGGGCCCGAATTCAGGTACATCATCGCCAAAGCTCTTGCGATTGGAAGCGATCAGGAAGTCGAGCGCCTCCTCGACCCCCGGCGCACCGACGCCCGGCATCTGGATGGCGCGTGGTTTGTAGACACCGGTCGCGATCAATATGGCATCATGCTTGTCGCGCAATTGCTCGAGTGTGGCGTCCCGTCCCACTTCGAAACTTTCGTGGAATTGGATGCCGCCATCCTTGAGCCGCTGGACCCGGCGCATGATCACCTGTTTCTCCAGCTTGAAGCCCGGTATGCCGTAGGTCAGCAGGCCGCCCGCGCGGTCGTGACGGTCATAGACATGTACGTCATAGCCGGCGACCCGCAGATATTCCGCCGCGGTCAGACCGGCAGGGCCGGCCCCGATGATGCCGACGGACTGGCCTTTTGGCCGGCCCGGCTGCAGCGGTTCGACCCAGCCTTCTTCCCAGGCGGTATCGGTGATATATTTTTCGACTGCGCCGATGGTGACCGCGCCATGACCGGAAAATTCGATCACGCAATTGCCTTCGCACAGACGGTCCTGTGGGCAGATACGACCGCAGATTTCCGGCATGGTCGAGGTCAGGTTGGACATTTCATAGGCTTCGCGCAACCGGCCCTCGGCGGTCAGACGGAGCCAGTCGGGGATATGATTGTGCAGCGGACAGTGGACGGAGCAGTAAGGCACGCCACATTGCGAGCAGCGGGCAGCCTGTTCTGCGGCTTTTTCGGGTGCATATTTGTCGGCGATCTCCTGAAAATCTTCCGCGCGGAGGCTGGGCGCGCGTTTTTCGGGATAGGCCTGACCGTCCTCGACAAATTTCAGCATTTCCAATTTCTGCGGGCTTTTTGCCATGCCAGATACTCGTTTCCCGTAAGTTATATGATTGCAACCAGCGCCGTTTCTGCCGGTGGTGACAGAGGGAATAACCAAAATGGCGGCTGGAGTCACGTATATTCTGATATATAGGTCAGTTATTATGACCTATATATGTCTTTTTCGGCGATGCATGACTCTTACAGTGGTCTCGTGCGCAGCGATTAGTATTATATCGGACCTATATTTTCCTCACGACATCCGCCTTGCAAAACGCTATTGCGCATCGAAACAATATACGGGCTGTCCATGACCTTTATTCAAATGCTGCTCCTCGCGATTGTGCAGGGCGTCACCGAATTCCTGCCAATATCCTCTTCGGGCCATTTGATCATACTGCCGGTGTTCACCGGTTTTGCCGACCAGGGGCCGATGATCGACATTGCCGTGCATGTCGGTTCGCTGCTGGCGATCATCACCTATTTTTTCAAGGATGTCTGGTCGCTTGGCCGCGGCGGCCTCGCCACGATCGGCGTCGGCCAGGCAGCGGCCGAACGACGGCTGTTCTGGTGGATCATCATCGGCACGATTCCGGCGGTCGTCGTCGGCCTGTTCCTGAAGACCGGCGGCTATCTCGACGGATTTCGCAGCACCACATTGGTCGGCGTCAATCTGATCGTCTATGGCATCCTGCTCGGGATCGCCGACCGGTTCGGACGGCAGGTCAAATCCTTCGAGGATGCGACCCTCAAGGACGGTATCATTGTCGGACTGGCCCAGGCGATGGCGCTGATTCCCGGAACCAGCCGTTCGGGGGTAACCATGACCGCCGCCCGCTTCCTCGGATACAGCAGAGTTGAAGCGGCGCGCTTCTCCTTCCTGCTATCGATACCGGCAGTGGCCGGCGCCGGCGTGCTGATCATTCCCGACCTGATGGGCGCCAGCACCGAACTGCTCAAGGAGGCGCTGATCACCGGCGCACTGACCTTTGTAGCGGCGCTGGCCACGATGACCTTCCTGATGCAGTTTTTGCGCAAGGCTTCGATGATGGTCTTTGTCGTCTACCGCATCGCCATGGGCATCGCGCTGCTCGCATTTTTTCAATAGACCTGCTTTTCCAAGCTTGTTTGTCGGGCGGCTTCTAGCTCGCTTTGGCGCGTGCGCCGAAGCGGCCATGGTTGGTATATTTTTCCATCCAGCCATGGGCGACCGCAGCGAGCGGGGTCGGTGCGACCCCAAAGGCGTCAAGCCCCTTAGCACCTGCCGCGACGATATTGTCATTCTGCAGCATCTTATACTGGTCTGATGTGATCGGTGTGCCGGGCAGGGCTGCCAGCATTTTCGCGGCGAAATCCGGAATATCGACAAACACCCTGTGGCGACCGGTCATTTTTGCAATCCGCCGGTTGAGGTCGCCCATGCTGATCATTTCCGGTCCGCCGAGCTCGAAGGTCTGTCCTGCGTAAAGTTCCGGATGGCTCATCGCTTCCGCCGCGGCATCGGCAACATCGCCGGCGAAGACCGGCTGGAATTTCGTGTTGCTGCCAATGACCGGCACGATGAGCAACATCTGGATCATGGCGGCGAAGCGGTTGATGAACTGGTCTTCCCGGCCAAAGATAATCGACGGCCTGAAAATTATCGCGTCGGGGAAGGCTTTGAGAACCGCCTGTTCGCCCTCGCCCTTGCTCCTGCCATAGCGGGACGGAGAGGCCGTATCGGCGCCAATTGCTGACATATGCAGCAACGTATGGCATCGCGCATGGGCGACCGCCTCGGCAACATTGCGTGCACCGTCGACATGGACCCGTTCGAAATTGCCATTCAATATGCCGACAAGGTTGACCACCCCGTCGCATCCATGGACCGCGCGGGCGACGCTGTCGGCCTTGGTAATGTCGGCGCTGACAAACTGGGTCTGACCGAGATTGCCCAGCGGCTTTATGTGAAAGGCGTTCTTGATATTGCGCTCGGCAATACGCAGGCGCGCGCCGCGGGCCATCAGGGCCTGCGCAATATAGCGGCCCAAAAAGCCGCCGCCGCCAAATATGCAAATCAATTGTCCGTCGAGATCCATGTCCATCATCCACTCGTGCCTTGGTTTCCGTTTAGCCTCTGCCCCAGCGCGGCGGCCGACGCAACAGGGGATTCTCCGTACCGGCAAGCATATATTGTCCTGCCGCAGCGCGCTTTCGGCCAATGATAGCACCCGCCGCCTGATCTGATGGCGGCTTCACTCGATTTTCCGTTAGTTACAGAGGAACTCGCGCCTATCGGCCGGGAGAATTAAGCATTTTCTTGTTCGTAGTCCGTTCATCGACTAAAGTCGGTGTCATAAAGTCAGGAAGCGGAAGAAAGACCATGGATTCGGAAGAGGAAAAGAGTTTTCAGAAACCCACCCGTTCTTCCGTCCGCTCCCGCCTTGCCGAAGCAGGCTACGAGGTGCCCGACAATTGTATCGACGGGATTATCGAAAATCTGGTGGTGTTGCAAAAACATGCGCAAACCGTTCGCCGGCTGCCCCTCGACGAACGACATGAGCTAGCTCCGAAGTATTTCCCATGACATCCTGCCATCGTCGCACAGCACAGGCAATCGCCGTCGACGTACGCGCAGGTCGTGTGTCTGCGCTTGATATTTGTCGCAGCGCAATCGCGCATATCGAGCAGTTGGGGAGCGAGCGAAGCGGTTTTACCCGGATATTCGAAGAGAGAGCATTGCATCGGGCAAAGGCGATCGACAATACCGTTTTGGCGGGTCTCGATCCAGGCCCTCTTGCCGGTGTTCCATTCGGCGTTGCCGAAATGTTCGACGTTGCGGTTGAACGCACGATGGCTGGCGCGCAGATAAGGAGTGGAGCGCGTTTGTCGGCGGCAGATGCCAAATCCATCCAGATGCTTGAACGCGCGGGCGCAATTCTGATCGGCACGCAAAACATGGATGAGTTTGGCTATGGCTTCGAGGGCGTCAATGCTCTCAGCGGTACGTCGATCAATCCCCACGATGAAAAACGCCTCGCGGGCGGAGCGTGTGGAGGTTCTGCGGTTGCGGTCGCTAGCGAGGCGGTACCTTTCTCGCTTGGCTTCGATGCCAATGGGCAGCTTCGTGTTCCCGCCGCCCTGTGCGGTATCATCGGCTTCAAGCCCACACATCTGGATTTTTCCCGTCAGGGAACCTATCCGTTCGTTCCCAGCCTTGACGACGTCGGTCCCTTGACGCGGGATCTTGACGATTTGATGCTCGTCCGTGACGTATTGCGTGATTTTGCCCCAGAAAAATGCGCGATTCCACGCGGTGACCTTCGGTTTGGACGCTTCGGTGGCTGGTTTGACCAAAATCTTGATGTCGAATTTCGAACCTTGATACAGAATCTCGTATCCGCCGTAGGCGGCCGGACGACCGAGCTGCAGCATGCCGAATTGGCCCGGGCGGCGGCTTCGCTTATTACCGGAGCGGAAGCAGCCAACCTGCATCGAACCATGGTGACGCGCACGCCCATGGGTTACGAACCCGCTACCAGAGATCGCTTCCTCGCGGCTCTGCTAATGCCTGCCGACGATTATTTGCAAGCAAAGCGCTTCCAATATTGGGCTGGCGGTCAAGCGGAAAAACAGTTCGAGTATAATGACGTCTATATTGTGCCGGCAGTGCCTGGGTCCGGTTCGGCTCCTCTCATCGAAGATCCCACCATAATGTTCGACGGGGTGGTCAGAACCGCAAGAAGTTACCTTGGAACTTTTACTCAGCCGATAAGCCTCATCGGACTGCCAACCCTCGTTGTCCCGTTGGTGCACGATGGCGCACTTCCGTTGGGAATTCAGCTGGTCGCGGCCCCCGGTGCAGATGCGCTGCTGTTCGCGGCGGCCCGCCAGCTTTTCGAAACCGGTCTGGTTGCTGTGCCCAAATTGCCTTGAGGCGCAAATTCTTCTGCTGCGCCGCCATCCTTCGTCTTGGCTGGAAGCAAAGCTTGGGTCTTACCTATGGCGTTTATCGCGTGGTTGATTTCTCTTTCGTGCGCTATTTCCGGTTCGGATCAGACCGCTTCAATGGACCGTTGATCCTTGCGGACGGCCAGTCGGTGCGTGCCGGCGAGTGCGAAGCTGCGGCGTGCAACTGTATCCAAGAACAGCCATTCGCTCACCGCGCGTTCGGGCGTCATATCCAGCGTCATATAGCCGCGCTGACTGACGTCGCACCACCGCAGATTGGGCGACGCCTCAACGAAGCTGTTACTGATGCGCCGCGCGTCGTAACCGGGCGCTGCCTCTTCTATCCCCGGCGACGTCACGCTGTGGGTAGCAAATTCCACGCCCGCTTTTTGGCCGTCTTCCACCAGGTCATAAGCCCAGCCGTTATGCGTATCCCCTGCGATGAAGATCAGATTGGCATCGGCTTCCTGCGCGCTTGTGAGAAAGCGACTGCGCGCAGCGGGATAGCCGCCCCATGAGTCGAAATTTACGGGGAGCCCGAGACTGGTGGCCAGAGCTGCCATTTCGACAAAACGGCGATTGCCGGCAGAGCCGGAACCGGCGACCCATTCGACTGCCTCTGGCGGCATTACATTGCTCGACAGGACGGTACCGCTTCCGACAATTTGCCAATGTTGCTGCCGTGACGTCGATTCTTTTAGCTGATTCGCGAGCCAGTTTTCCTGCTGGCTACCCATCATCGTTGCAGCCGGATCAAGCCACGGGCCGTCCCGAAATCTCTTCAAAGCCGTCAGCGGATCGGCTTCTTTATGAAGAGCACTGACGCTGGGCGCCTTTGACCGGGCCAGAATTCGTGTTTCAGTACGGTGGAACCGGGCGAGATTGCCAATGTCATAATATTCCCACGGTGTGTCGGACACCGGCATCCATTCACGATAGGCCTGAACCGCGGCAGCTTTGCGCAGTACGAAATCTCCCTTATCAGCGGAGTGACCGCTCGATCCGCCTTCCCAGCTGTTATTCGCGATCTCATGATCATCCCACAAGGCAACCATGGCATGGCGTTGATGCAAGCGCTGCAAATCGGGGTCGGCACGATAGCTGGCGTGGCGAATGCGATAGTCTGCTAGATGGAAGGCTTCCGCGTCCGGCAGTGGTCGGCCCGGCACCGCATCCTTCAGCGCCGGATAGGTGCCGGGTCCATATTCATAATAATAATCGCCCAGATGAATGGTAAGATCTATGTCATCGCGCTCCGCAGCGTGACCATAGGCGTTGAAATATCCATAAGGCATGTTGGCGCAAGAAAAGATAGCGATCCGATACTGGTCTACTGCTCCATCAGGCAGAGTGCGTGTCTGTCCGACCTGGGAGCGGGTTCCATCAGCCGCTATGAACCGATAGTAATAGCGGGTTTTCGGACGCAAGTTGTCGACCGTGATTTTCACTGTCCAATCGCGAAAGGCACCGGTGCGCGCTGCGCCTCCACTCACGATGCGACGGAAATCGGGATATTCTGATATTTCAACTTCCAGTCTGCCGATATCGCTATGGTCGGGGATATATCGTGTCCAGAGCAGTACCGATGTTGAACCGGGTTCTCCACTGGCTATGCCGTGCGTAAACCCGCGAGCATGCGTCAGGCTGTTGAACGCCATCGCACCGCCGCTCATCGACAGCGCCCCAAGACCAAAGCTGCCCAACTTGAGGAGAAGACGACGATCAATTGAGGATAACATTATTAACTCCTATGAGAAGGGTGTGCTGACGCGTGTTCCACCCACAATGGGCCAGGGTGATTCGAACGGCAGGCCTGCACGCTCGATCAGGGCTGTTCCGGATTCCTGCACTTTTGCAAAGAAGTCATCCTCGTCAATTCGTGTCGAGCGTCCTCCCTCGATCAGGCATTCTCCGTCAATCCATACGCTGTTTACGCCACGGCCATCTGCTGACCAGACAAGCTGGTTAACGGGATTAAGCAGCGGGCGCAGTTCCGGCCGATTTGTGTCATGGAAGATGAGATCGGCCCGCTTGCCCACTGCAAGCGATCCGATGATATCGGCAAGGCCCAGCGCTTCTGCCGCGCCGATCGTGATCATTTCCAGCATCTGGTGGCAGGGAAACAGCTTATTGTCCTTCCGCAGCATCTTGAACAGTCCGGCTGCGATTGGCATCTGGCGCATCAGGTCGCAGTCATAACCATCGGTTCCCAATAACATCGGTACACCGCGCGCTACCAATTCGGGCTGCCGGCCCGATCCGGCAACATCAAAACCTCCCTTGATCGCGGCAAGCGGGCAGAAAATGATACCCGAACGATGCTCGACCAACAGGTCGCATTCGCTCTCGCTGAGATGCGTCACATGGGTCAGCAACATGTTTGGACCCAGAACGCCGAGATCGGCGAGATGTTCAACGGGCCGTCGCCCGTAAGTCGCCAGATACCAGTCGGTATCGTTCTGGTAGGGACTCATATGCGCCGTTATGCAGCTGCCGTCGCGATCTGCGATTGATTTGGCGGCATGCCATACGCCATCTGAATGGACGTTGTGACCAATCAGTATTGGCCAGGCTTCGATACGGTTGGAAGCGCCGGCGGGCCAAGCCTTTGTTGCCCGTTCAAGGCCTTCGATCGCAACATGTTCCAGCTCCGCGGCATCCTGGGTGTCGTCGAACGCACGGCCTTCGGTCCACGGAGATACCCGCGCCCGGATGCCCAGCATGTCCAATCCGGCGACGGCTTCGTCAAGGTGACGGACGGTACCGGCTTCGATGAAGCAGGTAATTCCGCATTTCAGCATTTCCAGCGCGGCGAGTTTTGCCGACACATGTTCGTCTTCCGGCTTGTGAGAAGCGAATCGTGGCAAGACCCATCGTTCGAAATTGGCCGGATCACGATAGTCGACTGTATCGGGCATGAAGCCGCGTGTCAGCGGATCGCCGGTGATATGGACGTGACCGTTGATGAAGCCAGGGGTAATTATCTGCCCGTCGGCATCGATCGTTCGGCGTCCGCAGTAGCCGGATTGGACATCGGCTGATGATCCGACAGCAACGATGAGGCCGTCATCAATCGCCAGCGCACCATCAATGATGATATGGCGATCGCTGTCCATGGTAATGACAGTCGCGCCCGTGATCAGCGTATCGACGTTTTTCTGGACCATCTGCGACCCTCCTTTTATTCAGGCATCCCCGTCTGGCGTTACCGGTGCCATTTCCATTTGCTGGAGATAGGTGAGTCCGTCCCAATAATCGACCCGCGCGCAAACGAGCTGATCGCGTATTGTAATGATCATGACGCCGTCGATCGCGATCGGATGGCCCGCATCGGTTGCTGTCATTCGATAAGGAAGTGCAACGCGATTTCCCGTCGCGAACGGATCACAGGGAGTGTAGGACAAGCCTGCAAAGCGTTCGAGGAAGCTCGCGAGCCGCTCACGATACTGGGATTTCCCCTGAAACCGGCTTCCGAGCGCGCCCATCTGATCGTTACGGAAATCTTCCGTAACACAAGCGGCAACCCGGTCCGGGTCGCCGCTCGCAAAGGAATCGAGATAAGCTAGAGCGATCTCAAGTGGCGTCACTCGACCAAACTTTCCGGGCCGTTTCGTAGACGCCCTGATCATATGAAAATTCTACCGTATTGCCGTCAGGATCCTTCAGGAAGCATATATATCCGACTGGAGCAGGCATTTGCGTCGGCCCTAATGCCAGACATCCGTCTTCCTTGCCCATCGCCGCCAGACGGTCGACGTCTTCACGTGCCATCACCTCAATGCCGATATGCGCGAAGGGACCAAGCGTGCCGTGCTCGGCTGGAGCGAAGGGATCCATGCCTTCAAAAAACTGCGCGAGAACGAGGACAAAGGGTGATTCAGCATCTTCCCGGTCGGCCATCCACGCCCCATAGCCCTGACCATCCTCGTTGCGCGACAGAACTTCCAGATGCGTATATTTCTCATACCAGGCGATTGTCTTCTCGATATCCTTAACGATCAGCGCCAGATGCGTCCAGCGTTGCCGCGGCGGATGGATTTCATAGTCCGTGTGTTTTTCAGTCATTTGGGCTCTCCTGTTATCGTCTGGCCTTTCGGTTCATCCAAAGGCCTTGTTTGTCTGTGGACTCCCAGACGAAACGCCTAGGTCGGAAATATAGGGCATCGCGAAGCACCTGTTTTGACTATAGATGTGCCGCCATTTGCACATGGCATACCGATCCCTTTGCCTTTCAGGGACCCTCATCATAAGATTGACTGATCCGTTTTTGCCCAATCAGCGAGAAATCCCTCAATGCCTTTTTCGGTCAGTATATGTCTGAACAAACCCTCGATGACGGCGGGCGGGGCGGTGATTGCATCAGCGCCAATTTTTGCGGCTTCTAATATATGGATAGCGTGTCGCACGCTCGCGACCAGAATCTGGGTGTTATAGTCATAATTATCATAGATCAGGCGGATGTCAGCGATCAGCTGCATGCCGTCAAAGCCGTTGTCGTCGTGCCGTCCGACGAAGGGGGAAACAAAAGTCGCACCCGCCTTGGCAGCGAGCAGTGCCTGTGCAGCGGAAAAACATAGAGTGACGTTGACCATCGCACCCTCATCGGTCAGCGCCTTGCAGGTTTTGAGGCCGTCTATGGTCAGCGGAACCTTGATGCAGACATTCTCAGCGATTTTGCGCAGGACGTTTGCCTCTTTCATCATCGTGGCATGATCGAGAGCGATGACTTCGGCCGACACCGGTCCGTCGGTAAGCGCGCAAATTTCCTTTGTCACTTCGATGAAATCGCGTCCTGATTTGTTGATCAGTGACGGGTTCGTAGTGACGCCATCGATCAAACCGGTCGCAGCCAGTCTCTGGATATCAGCGATTTCAGCGGTGTCGGCAAAAAATTTCATGAATGGGCCAGCCCGTCCGTCAGAACCGGTTCGTGACGCGACATGAACTGGTCGACGTCTTTCATGGTCGGGATGCTCTTTCGAGCGTTCGAGCGAGTCACGGAAATCGCGGCGGCGGCATTGGCTGCCTCGACGGCAGATTGAATGCTGGCTCCTCCGGCGGTCAGTGCCGCAAGGAAACCACAAAAAATATCGCCCGCGCCTGTGGTATCGATTGCGTCGACCTTATAGGGCGCGATTCGCTGTTGCCAGCCGGGCTTGGACAGCAGGCATCCGTCCCCGCCCAGCGTTACGATAACCATGCCGACACCAGCATCGAGGAGGGCGGCGGAACCTTCTTCTCCTGTCGCAGCGCCGTCGCTGAGAATTCTCAATTCATGCTGATTGGGAATAATGATGTCGAGGTCGGACAGCCAGGCGGGAAGCTTGACGGACGCGGGTGCAGGATTGAGGATGACGCGTACACCATGGGAACGTGCGATACGCACAGCTTCTGCCACCGTTGGCAATGGCACTTCCAGTTGTAACAGCACCACATCCGAATTCGCGATCAGCTCTTCGGCTGCTTGTACGGCCTCCACCGTCAACCGGCTGTTTGCGCCGGGCGCGACGACAATCATATTGTTGCCGTCACTGTCGACGATCACCGATGCCAGCCCTGTCGTGGCATCGGGAATGGTGCGGACGTATCGACAATCGACGCCATGACTCTCAAGATCTGCTAGAGCGCTTTGGCCAAAACTGTCTCCGCCCACACAACCGACCATCGTAACCGCAGCTCCCGCTGCCGCGGCGGCCACTGCCTGGTTGGCACCCTTGCCTCCCTGCGCCAGGACATAGTCGGATTGGCCGATTACGGTCTCATTCGACATCGCAAATCGATCGACGGACATAACGATATCTGAATTGATGCTGCCTATTACCGTCACACGCATATTAAGGGCCGATCCTGCTTGTCATTTGCTCAGCTCAGTTCAGCTAATTGACATAAACGTTTAAGTCAACCTATTGACGCACGGTTGCAGGCAATCGATCTTGAGCATAGACGACGGCTCGGCCTCCCTTTCAAGGAACGGTGTTTATGGATAAAAAGAAGATTCGGCCCAAGCGTGCGACATTGCAGGATATTGCGACCGAGGTCGGCGTATCAATCACGACCGTCTCCTATGCCCTCAACGGTACAGGCGCAGTAGGCGCGCATATTACCAAGCGTATTCGCGCAACAGCCAAGCGCCTGAACTACCGTGCCAACCATTCGGCAAAAGCTACGCGCACGGGGAAAACGCGCACCATCGGATTGATTCTGCCGGATTTGACCAACCCCTTTTTCCCTCTGCTGGCCCAGTCGATCCAGCAATCGGCAAACGAAGCCGGCTATGCGGTTTTTCTGATTGATTCCTGTAACGGTGTAGAGGCGGAGAGGTCGGGCGCACACGACCTGCTGGCCCGGGGTGCTGACGGGATCATCTGGTGCCCCACAACTGGCGACGACAGCCTTGCGGAGTTGCGCGAAGAGATCCCGATCATCGTGGTTGATCGCCCTCTGCCCGATTATGACAGCGTAGCGGCGGATTGTTACGATGGCGCGAGTCAGCTCGCAGATTATCTTTTTGAAATCGGGCATCGTAATGTCGGGGTCGTCACCGGACCAATGGCGCTTGCCAGCGCACAACTGCGTGCCGAAGGCTTTATCAACCGGTTCTGCGAGCACGGGGCTATCGATTGGCAGGAAGAGAATCCTTTCTCCATCGACCTGTCACGCCAGGTGCGCGATCAACTTGCGGATAGCGAGAGCAGTGTGATTGTGTGCGGTAATGATCTGATTGCTCTGGGTGTTATCCGTTTCCTGCATGAAACCGGCCATCGCGTCCCGCAGGATATATCGGTTGCAGGTTTCGACGATATTAGCTGGGGCCGCTTTACCACGCCCAAGCTAACCACCGTGAAACAGCCCTTTCTGGCTCTCGGAAAGCAGGCGTTCGAGTTGCTGGCTCGCCGAATCGACGGAGACGATAGTCCGCGAACCCTGCTTCAGCTCGATATGGCGGTGGTTAAGCGCGATTCGGTTCTTCAACGTTAGGGCTTCGGCACGTGTCGGCATTCAATATTCTCGCGCGATCAATGGCATTCAGCCAAATGCTTGACATTAGGGGCGAGATCGCGCAGACCTCGACAGGTTAAACGATTAAGCTAATTTGGGAGAGACCATACGAGCGCCGAATCAAGGGGCCGTAGAGTCGGAGGGGACAATATGACAAGGATTGCACAATTTAATGATCCAGACGCCGCCGTAATGAGTGCGCCCCGGCGCCGGACACGCGCATGGCTGCTCGCGGCTGCTGCCACGATCGTCGTTACGACACCAGCCTTCGCGCAAGAAGCAGATGAAGAGACTGGAACGGACGAGATTGTCGTTACTGCGGATCGCGCGGGCCTGTTCAAAGAACGTAACAGCGCGACAATCGGCGGTATCAGCAAACCACTGACTGAAACGCCACGATCGGTTAGCGTCGTCAGCGAGCTGACCCTGGATCGCTACGGCATCGAAGATATTGATGATTTCATTACCACTTCACCCGGAACGTTCAGCGGCAGCTTCTTTGGGGTGCCCGGTGCGGTCAGTATTCGCGGTACAAAGGCGGACAATTATTTCCGCGGCTTCCGCCGTACGCAGAATAGTGGCTTGTATCCTGCCCCGATAGGTTCCAGCTCACGCATCGAACTGGTGCGCGGTCCCACGCCGGCGATCCTCGGCTCGGGGAGTATGGGCGGTCTGATGAATATCTATCCGAAGACCGCGGTTCTTGATGAAAAGTCGCTTGCCGCCGGACCGGAAGCGATCGTCGGTTTCACCATTGGCAGCTACGACAAGAAGGTCGCAACATTTGAATATAATCATCCCTTCTTGCTTGGCGGACGCAAGGCCGGGGTTTCATTGTATGGCGAGTTTGAAGATTCCAAGGATTTCGTCATCGGGCGTAAACCCCAGCACGAATTGGTGCAGGCATCCTTTCTGCACGAACTGCCAAATGATTTCGAAGTCGAAGTCGGTGGAATGTATCTCAACACCCGGGGATACTATCAGAATCCCGGCTGGAATCGTGTGACGCAGGATCTCGTCGATAACGGGACCTATATTACTGGCCGTGATACCGATCTTCAGGATACCGATGGCAATGGCCGCCTGACACCAAACGAGATTGATGCATCCGTTGGTCGTTTTTTTGGTCTGTCCAATATTCGTCAGTTCATAGACTATGGCGGTACCGCGCCCGCTGTCCCTGGAACAGCGTTCGATCTGGATACGGGAGTCGGCACCACCCAGCTTAGTCGCCGCCAGCAGTTCATTTCGCCTGGCCAGGAAGTCCAGAATGCGGAAACCTTTACCGGCTATTTCGATCTGACCAAGACATTCGACAACTCGACGCTGAAAGCGCAGCTCTTTTATGAGAATGTGGACGCCCGTGTGTTCGTGTCATCCGGCTTCGCCACCCAGATCGATTCGGCAGTGTTCGAGGCACGCCTCACATATCAGCACAAGTTCGAGATCAGCGATGCCGTAAAGCTGGAATTCTTCACAGCAGCGTCACACCGCATCTATGACGCTCTCGCGCAGGCAAACTACAATGGGGGTTTCTTAACTCTGGACAGGCGCGATATTTCGGTCGGCGCCATGCCAAATGATATTCTCGATAGTCCCTTTTCAAGCGAACCGGGCAATATTGGCATCGAATGGGAGCGTAATCAGGAGTCGCGAATCAAAACGACGGGCCTTGCTGGCGTTCTGGATCTTACCTTGTGGGATGCGCTGTCGATTAACGGCAGCGGTCGTTACGACCATTATAGTGCGCGATCGATTGATACCGGCACGGTGATTTTCAACCCGGCCGACGCCAATACGTTGTTTCACTCCAAAGAGGACGATTTTTCCTACGCAATCAGCGTCAATTACAAGACGCCATTCGGGTTGGTCCCTTATTTCACCTATGCGGAAAGTTCCGTTCCGTCGACTGACGAGGCCGGTGGTGCACCAGCCCCAAGTGTTCGAAGTGGCTCTCTGTTGCGTGACTCAAAGCTGACAGAATTGGGCGTGAAGTTCGCTACGCTGAACAAGCGGGTCGAAGGCTCGCTCGCATATTACAAGCAGAAACGGGTGGTTAGAGATCCTTTCGGCAATTTCATCGGTGAAACTGGCAAGGGATGGGAAGCCGAGCTTCGCGTCCTCTTGTCCGACTATTTTACCTGGACGGGCACGGCAACGATCCAGGATTTCACTATCGGAGCTCCGGGGACCTGTGGTTCGGGTCAGGGCGAATTCGTGGTGTTGCCACCATCCCGTCTGGGTCTTACGGGACAGCAGGCATATGGTGGACTGTTTGCTGCGTTGAACGCGAGCTGCTTGACGGAGCTCCAGAATGGCTATCGCCGTAATGTTACGCCGAAAGAAGTCTATTCGACGTTCATTACCTATACGTCTCCGGAACTGTCTTTCGGAACGATCGGGGGAACATTAGGCACAACCTATGTTTCGAAGACCGGCGGCAAGATCGACGGGGGAGTGGTTCTGCCATCCTATTTCAATACGCGAGCGGCAGCTTTCGTCGAAGTAGGACGGGTGAACCTCACGCTTAATATCGACAATCTCTTCAACGAGAAATATTTTACTCCGCTTCAGGGTGTATATGAAGAAGTTGGCGTCATGCCCAATGCAGGACGCACCTTCCGATTGACCGGAAAATACCGGTTCTGAATATGACAGGTCCGGCGATGCCTGGCATTGCCGGACCTTTCCATTCTCCGACGATGAAAGTTCGATTATGGCATTGCGCTTAGACCGCCGGCAATTGTTAATCGCAGGAGGACTGGGGGCCGGCGCGTTAATCGCGGACGGTCCGGCATTTGCAATGCTGTCCGCGCGCGGTTTTACGCACGGCGTCGCGAGTGGCGAGCCGGGTCCTGACCATATTCTGCTCTGGACCCGCTACGTTGAACATTCCGGCCGCCCTGTCCGGCTGATTGCCGAAATTTCCGATAGCCCCGAATTCACCCGGCTGGTGGCAGGTGCAGATGCGATGGTCGATCTTCGGCGCGATCATACTACTCGCGTCTCAATCAGCGGATTGGAGCCGGGTCGTACCTATTATTACCGCTTTATCGCGCCTGACGGGACCCGTTCGGTTACGGGACGCACGCGGACGTTGCCCGTCGGGCCGGTAGAGAAGTTCGGTCTGGGTGTATTTTGCTGCGCGGCGATGACATTTGGCTGGTTCAACGCCTATGCGCATGCGGCGCGTCGCTCCGATATCGACCTGATGGTTCATGTCGGTGACTATATTTACGAATATCCGCGTGACAGCACGTATCAGCGCCAACTCAACCAATGGGCGGAAGCGCAACAGCGGATGCTTCAACTGGAGCCCACTGGTGAGACGGTCAGCTATGCAGATTACTGTCTTCGCTATGCCGCTCACCGGCTCGACCCGGACCTTCAGGAGCTACATCGCCTGTTTCCGATGATCGCCCAATGGGACGATCATGAAATCGCCAATGACGCATGGCGCGACGGAGCGGAGAATCACCGGCCAGAACATGGGAGCTATTCGGAGCGCAAGGCTGCCGCGGTTCGTGCCTATCGTGACTGGATGCCGGTTGGGGACGCCGACTGGTCGAGCTATGAATTGGGTGACCTTGCGACATTGTTCCGACTGGAGACAAGACTGACCGCCCGCACCGCACCGTTGGACGTGCGCTCCGTGCTGGGCGCGGGGAAGGAAGGGCTGGCAGAGCGCCTGGAAGCGTTTCGGAATGGAGCGCTGGACGACCCGTCCCATACCATCCTCGGTGCCGAGCAAGAAGATTGGCTCTATTCGGGAATGCGCCGGTCCGTGGACCGTGGCGCACGCTGGCAGATCCTGTCCCAGCAAGTCAACATGGGGCGCATCGCCATGCCACGCTCCGCTCTCGATCACATTCCTGCCGGTGTTTCCGGGGCATCATCGATCCGTGCCGAGATCCAGCTATCAGAGGCGGGGATGCCCGCCATGCTCGACAATTGGGGTGGCGTCCCTGCCGCGCGGGCTCGTCTGTTACGCGCCGCCCAGTCGACCGATTCCGACCTGGTGGTACTTGCGGGCGACAGCCATAATGCCTGGGCCTTTGACCTTGAGCAAGATGGCCGCGCCGCCGGTGTCGAATTCGGTGGGACCAGCGTGACATCAATGGGATATGACGCAAAGCTGCGGAGCAATCCCGAAATTCTGGAGCGGGAAATCGTCCGTGCCAGCCCCGAGCTTCGCTGGACCGATATACGCCATCGCGGTTATATGGCTATTGCTATCAAGCCCGATAGGATTACCGGCGAATGGGTCCTTCTCGATAGCGTGCATCACCGGACGACCGACCATTGGCAGAGCCGTCACATGTCGGTGCATCGCGGAGCTCGCGTCTTTGGTCCGGATTCGGACTAGTCGGAAAGAGCGGACGAGACAGTCTCGATCCGCTCCTCTGTTCTGGCCTTCACTCGCGGGTAAAATTGGCGGGAACTTCGGGTTCCTCTCCAGCCTTGATCCACATGACGATTTCATTGCCCCAGGGATCTTCGAAAGCCGCGTTATAGCCGTTGAATTCCTTCCAATAATGGTTGCGCCATAATTCGGTAGCACCGCGGCTGGTGGCGCGTTCGAGGATCGCCTCGGCGGAGTCATCGTCACTCACCAACACCCAGATCCGGGCTTTGGCGGCGCCCCGCGCGAGAGGACGGGGACCGATACCATCGGGGTTGGGATGGGGTCGCTGGTTATTGCTGTTGGAGATACCGATGTGCAGATTGCCGGTCGGGCTTTCACTGCCGTCGGCGGTCAGAAAGTTGCCGCCAGGAACGAGCCGGTGATATTCGCCTGCCGGGCGACCTTCATTGGTCCAGCCGAAGACATCAGCATAAAACTTTCCGGTGGCTTCCGGGTCATCTGACGCCAGATCCACGAAGATCAAGGTATTGGGATAAGTCATAATCATTCTCCATATAAATTATATTGTTGATGGCAGGCGACCATTGCCATCGAAAAGCTCTTACTTAAGACTACGATAGCCGCCGCCGTGATAAATGAGCGGCTCTCTATCGTAATGCTTCGCCGCAATGACTTGCCCAATCAGGATGATATGATCTCCGCCCGCGACGCGGTTTATGATTTCGCATTCAAGCTGAGCGCAACAATCGTGCAAAAGGGGCGTGTCGGTTTGTCCCTTGTCGTAGGGAATATCGGCAAGTTTGTTTTCGCCCGGCATGGCAAGGCGGTTCGAAAGGTCCTGCTGGCTGGCGGAAAGTATGTTGACCGCATAATGACTGGATGCTCTGAACCTGGGAGCCTGATCGCACCCATTGTCGATGCTCCACAGCACGAGCGGCGGGTCGAGCGACAGGGACGCGAAACTGTTGACGGTCATCGCACCGATATGTCCATCGGTCGTGGCGCAGGTCATTACAGCAACGCCTGTCGCATAAGTGGCCAAAACCGAACGAAAACTTTCTGAGTCTATTCCAGTCAACAGCGTTACCTTCCCTTTATTCCTTTTTGGATGTGCGGCGTGAGAAGCCGTACATTTTATGGGACTTGATTCAGACGGTCGCAGGAGCGCCAATTCCCCCACCGCCCGGAGTGATCATCACAACTTCATCATCGGCAGCCATCGCGATCTTGCGCGCTTCGTCTGCCTCCTGACCGTTGATCTGGAAAGAGCCGCAAGCTCCCGGTTCGCCGCCGTTGAGTCCTTCTGCCGCCAGGCGCAACCGGCTCGGGATCGCATTGAGGAGCCAGTCTTGTTCTGATCTCATGCGAAAGCTGATGCGTTGGCCGTCGCCGCCATTCTGCTGCCCATGACCACCCGAGCCACGGACCAATTCCTTGGCGGTGAAGGCGATCGGGATCGATGCCTCCAATACTTCGATGGCGACG
This sequence comes from Parasphingorhabdus sp., assembly GCF_048267785.1. Classification (GTDB taxonomy): domain Bacteria; phylum Pseudomonadota; class Alphaproteobacteria; order Sphingomonadales; family Sphingomonadaceae; genus Parasphingorhabdus. Next base: position 77,144 of record NZ_JBLWWU010000002.1, read on the forward strand.
GCGGAAACGCCAGTGGGATAGCAGGTCGCCGAAAGGCCCGGCTTGGATGCGCGTGCGCCGGTCCCTCCAGAATAGTTGAACATCGAACTTGTGAAGGGGGTGCCATTCTTGTCCCTGCCCTGGACCTGCACGGTCCATACAGCGCCTGATCCTTCGGCCATGACACGTTCCGGCAATATCGGAGCGAGCGCTTTCAGGATCGGAAATGGTACATACATGCCGACGACGTGTCGGGCGTTGACCGGCGAGGGATATTGCGCATTGATGATGCAGTTGTCTGGCGACTTTACCTTGATCGGGGCAAGACTACCGGCATTGTTCGGCAGATCAGGATTCAACACGCTTCGTATCGCGAAGCTGCTGTAGGCATGGGTATAGGCGGTCACAACGTTGATGCCGCTTTTGCTGGGCGGCGAACTGCCATCGAAATCGATGATAATGTCACCGGCTTCGGTGTCGATGGTCACGGCGGTCTTCAGCGTGATAATTTCCCCGCCCGGGACGTCGAACGACGTTTCTCCGTGATAGGTGCCCGCCTGCAACTTGCGAATTTCTTCGCGGGTCGCCTGTTCTGATCGCTGGATTACTTCGTTTGCCAGTTGCTCGATATCATCAAGATCATAGCGGTCGCACATCATGTTAAGCCGTTCGCCGCCTATTTTTCCGCTTGATACCTGCGCGGCCAGATCACCGAAGATGGAGTCGGGGGTGCGAACGTTGCGGCGGATAATGTCGTGCAGCGACTGGTTCGGACGGCCGCCATCATATAATTTCATCACCGGAATCCAAAGGCCTTCCTCGTGAATATCACGGGCACCGGCACCAACACCATAACCGCCAATGTCCGTATGATGGATCGTCGATCCGCAATAGCCGATCAGCCGGTCAGCCCGAAATATCGGGGTCAATATCGTTATATCGAAGAAATGCCCTGCCGACAGCCAGGGATCGTTGGTGATTAGCACATCGCCCGGAACAAGCTGCTCGGGTGGAATGACCTTGATGATGTTGCGCGCCGCTGCACCGAGCGAGTTTATATGTCCTGGCGTTCCGGTGATCGCTTGGGCCACCATACGCGCATCTGCATCAAATAGCGCAGTCGCCAGGTCACCTGCCTCGCGGACGATCGGACTGAATGCCGTGCGCTGCAGCGCTCGCGCTTGCTCGCTGACGATGCTGATCATGTTGCTCCACATGATCTCTAGTTGAATGCCGTCCATCTGTTCTTCCTCTCAAGCTTTGATCCATCCCGGGGTGTCCACTCCACGGTAATGGAAAAATTGATCATGTAACGAGCAGGGGGCGACCGCCTTGAAAGACGGGCACCTGTCCTGCTCTTCAGTTGCGCACTGCAATCAGGCTACCACTTTCATCGATCGTCAACGTCCATCCCGGCAAGATGAAGGCCGTTGTTTCCCGTTCCTCGACAATGACAGGTCCTTCGACTTCCTGACCCAGTGCCAGCGCACCTCGATCGAAAACCGGCACGTCCATATGGCGGTCGTCGATGAAAACCTGACGGTGTTTTTTTGGCGAACCCGGCTGGTCGGGCAGGTGGACCGCCACTTCTCGTTCGGCAGTGCCGCCCTGTGCCGTCACACGCCAGCTGACAACTTCGACGTCCATGTCGTCGAGACGGACGCCGTATAATTTTTCATAGGCTGTCTCGAAGGCGGCCCGCAGTGCATCTACGTCGCGCGCCGTTCGTGGATCTTCGTCGAAAACAACCGTGACCTGATGCTGCTGTCCCAGATACCGCATGTCGGCGGACAGGCTGAAATGGGCGTCTTCGTCCGCAACCCCGGCTTCGCGCGTTGCGTGCCGACCCTCGTCGATCATAGCCTCGACAATCGAATCGAGCCTGTCCCAGTCGATATCTGTCAACGGCATTAGCGATGATCGCACGATATCAAGACGCACCGGCGTCACCAGCGTGCCGAACGCGCTGAGAACGCTGGCCATCGGCGGATAAATGACTTTGGAACTGTTGAGTTGTTCGGCGACATAGCAGGCATGGACCGGACCCGCCCCCCCAAAGGCAAGCATAGGCAGTCCACGGTAGTTGACCCCCCGGTCGGTGGCATGGGCCCGCGCAGCCGATGCCATAGACTCTCCGACAACACTGAAAATACCGTAAGCGGCCTTGTCCAGAGAGGTGTCGAGCTTGTCAGCCAGTTTCTGGATAGCGGCGCGCGATTTGTCGATCGCCAGTTTCATATCGCCGCCAAGGAAATTGTCGGCGTCGAGAATACCGAGCACGAGATCAGCGTCGGTTACACAGGCTTCGGTTCCTCCGCGATCATAGCATGCAGGGCCAGGGTTTGACCCGGCACTGTCCGGTCCAACCTTTAGCAGACCGAGTTCGTCGATACGCGCGATAGATCCGCCGCCGGCACCAATTTCGATCATGTCGATGGACGGCACTGCGACCGGCATGCCGCTACCCGGCTTGAACAAATATTGACGACTGACTTCAAACTCGCCGACCACGAGCGGCTGGCCGCCCTGGATCAGGCAGGCCTTTGCCGTCGTTCCGCCCATGTCGAAGGATATCATCGTGTCCATGCCGTGTCGCCGCGCGATGTGACTGGCGACGAGAGCGCCAGCGGCTGGCCCCGATTCAATCATGCGGACGGGATATCGGGCCGCAGTGTGGATGCCCAAAACTCCGCCATTGGAAAGCATGATAAACGGATCCCTCGTCGCGCCGCCTTCGCGCAGTTTCGCGGCTAGGGAAGCAAAATAGGGCGTAATGATCGGCATCGCATAGGCGTTGATAGCCGCGGTGCTCGACCGTTCATATTCACGCATCTGGGGCGCGACATCGCTTGACAGGCTGACCAGTATTTCCGGTGCCGCCTTTTGCAGAGTATCGCGTATCCGCTGTTCGTTGGCGGGGTTCGCGTAACTGTTGAGGAGTGATACGGCAATGGCCTGGATTCCGGCGTCGCGGAGTTCAGGGAGCAGTGCTTCAATGTCCTCTGTGCTTACCTCGGTGCCGATGCTCCCGTCGGCAAAAGTCCGTTCGTTAAGCCCCCATGTATGTTCGCGGGGAATCAATGGCGGCGCATATTCTATCAGAGGATCAAACATATCGTACCGATGCTCGTCCCGGATATAAAGCACGTCCGAAAAACCCAGAGTCGTGATCAGAGCAACCGGTGGTCCCTTGCGTTCGATCAGCACGTTGGTGACGACCGTGGTGGCGTGAACGATCACATCATTGATGTCGGCCAGGGTTATTCCAGCCTGGTTAAGCGCAGAATCCGCCGCCCGGAAAAAGCCTTCGAGCAAATTGTGGTGGGTGGTTAGCGTCTTGTCCGTCCAGCCTTTGCCGTTGCTACAGATCAACACGACATCGGTAAAGGTTCCTCCGATATCAACAGCCAGTGCATATTTCATTATTTCGCTTCGCCTTTCCTGTGTCCGAGTTGTTCGGAGAGTTTCTGTGATGCCGAAACCAGCGCTTCAATGAGCATGGCCGGCGGATCGGAGGGGAGGTCCTGAGTCGACCCGATTATGGCAAGTGTTCCTGTCAGGACGCCCGTTCCATCAAATATCGGCGCGGCGAGCGCATTGACTCCGGTCAGCACTTCCTGCGCCGACATCGCCCATCCTTGAGTCCGGACCTGCGCGAGTTCTTCACGCAATGTCGCAGCATCGATGTCGCGGCCTTGGGCGGTATGGATTGTTGCGCTCGATCCGATCTGGGTCGCCAGAAGATCGGGCAAGAAAGCCATGGCAACCTTGCCCTGCGCAGATGTGAAGAAGTCGAACAGACTTCCGGGAGGCGTAGAGATTTCGATCGTCGAGCGGAATTCCAGGATGTCGAGGACGCGAACTCCTTGCTCCTCTATCCGGCTGACACTGACGGAAAGGCGAGCCGCTGCAGCAAGTTCCGGCATGACGCGCCGCGCAGCGCTGAGGAAATCAATTCGGTCGGCGATCGCGTGACCGATATGGAACAGCCGCGGAGTCAGTGAATATTTTTCGGTGGTTGGGTCCTGCGCAACATAACCCAGTTCACGCAGAGTCCTGAGGTGACGAAAGACCAGCGGTTTACGGACATCGAGCAGTCGTGCCAGTTCGCTCACGCCAACCGGTGTTCCGACTTCAGCCATTTTCTCTATAATGGAAAAGGCCGTCACAACGGTATTTAGCATAACAGACATATCTAGATCTCCATTCTGGCCGATGCGGGAATGCGTTCGCGTAATTCGGCAACAAGGCTACGCACTATTCGAAGGCTGCGGCCTGATAGGCGACAAGATGTTTATAGTCGTCACGGATTGGTGAAAATACGTCGAGATTCAAGACCACTTCATCACCCAGTGGCTCACCATAATGCATCGCGTTGGGAGGGATACGCAGCAGGCCACCAGTGCCAAGATCATGCACTTCGTCTTCGACGTGAAAACGCATGCGGCCCTGAACAACATATACAAGCTGTTCGCAGGGATGGTTGTGCGGGCGAGTTTCCATCCCCGGTTGCAGCCAGTTCATCACCATCAAAACATTGTCGCCGCGGAAAGCTGCACGAGAAACGCCAGAGCGGACATGCTCCCGCTCCAGTTCATCCCAGTTAAAGACCTGAACGACGGAATCGTTCTTCGCCGTAGTCTTTTTTGCATCCTCAACCATTGTTGTTTCTCCTAGCGAAACATCGTATCATATGTAGATACAATTAGCGGAGTCGGCTGTCTGGGTCAAGAGGCCCGAAAGGAATTTCCGGCTGTCGGGTGGGGCAGCAGAAAAGTCAGATGAAAAACCCGGAGGGCAGGGAGAATGGTTCACGCAATGGCATGCCGGCAAATATGATACTGGCCTAGGATCCAATAACATGTGATTTGGCCGAAACGATGTGGCGACATCCCATGATGCGGAAGCGAAGTTGAGGATGGTGCACAATTGTTCAAGCTGCGACCAGGCAGGTATATTCAAGCCATTTTGATTGCGGATGCTGCGCGACGGATCATTGTCTGATCGGATCCGATCGCAAGGAAGTGATATCCTTGGGCAGCATGTTTCGCCGCTTGGTCGATCCGGTCAACATAAGTGCCCAGCGGACGCCCAGCCGCGGCCACTGTTGTGATGAGCTGCTCCATGGCATCGTTTAGGGTCGGAGCATCCGGTCCGCTGTTGGCAAGAGACAATCCCAGATCAGCAGCCCCGATGAAAAATCCGTCCACCCGGTCAAGCTTTGCCATTTGACCGATATGCTCCAGCGCCTCGCAATCTTCGAGCTGGGCGATGATGACGACTTCCGAATCAGCCCGCCGGGTATAGGCGTCGAGGCTCGCATTACCGCCATAATCACCCGACCGACTGGACCCTGTCAGCCCACGTTCGCCGCCATGATAGAGTGCAGCCCGCAATCCTTCTTCGGCTGCCGCGACCGTGGATACGTGCGGCAGAAGAATTCCCTGTGCGCCCATGTCGAGCACGGCGGCAATCAACGGGCTGTCGATAGACGGTACACGAACCAACGCTGGCACCGACCACGTTCGCGCAGCCATGATGCAGCTGTCGAGTGCCTGGATGTCAAACGCAGCGTGCTCGGCATCGAGAACGAGAAAATCTATGCCCTCGGCACCCAGCAATTCCACGACTTGCGGATGAGGTATCTTGACAAAAGTGCCGCGCAGCGACTCGCGATTTCGCATCCTGAGACGCAAATTGTGCGGAGCAGGGCGGGTCTGGCCGGTCATGCTGGCGCAACATCCGGTTCGGGCTTGTCCTCGGCATCTTTGGGGGGACGCATAGCGATGACGATGATGGAAAAAACCAGCAGCAGCACGGCACAGCCGCGGAATACCCACACGAAACCCCCAATTGAATCGCTTATCATCCCCGCCAGTGCAGGACCGATCATAGCCAGTGTGGTGATGAAGTTCATGCCGCCCAATATTTCCGGATTCACTTTCGAACCATAATAGTTCACCAGCAACATGGTTGTGGCAAAATAGCACATCCCGAACCCATAGCCGTCGCCGAGGGCGAACAGCCACAATGCGACCGGGTTGTCGGCAAAAGACAGGGCGACCATACCCATGACATAAGATAGCAGCGCCGACACAAGCAACCATTTCGGGTCAACGTGGTTCGCGAGCGATCCGCCCACGATGCGGGAAAGAGCATTGACTACTGCCTGGGTGCTCAAAACCGTAGCGGCCATCGTTGTCGATACGCCAAGGGCCATCATGTGAGTGAATGCCCAGGTATTCATGGTCACGCTGCACAGCAAGATCAGCGTCAGCGAGAAAACAATAATGTAATATTGCGGGGTTCGCATGACCCCTCGTACAGTCCAATCACGCCGTGAGCGATGCACGCGGTCGTCATCACCGACATCGCGCAGCGCTTCGGTCAGCCTGCGAATGCTGGCAGGAATTTCGACTGGCGCGGGGCGGATGATTAGCAGGACGAGTACAGACAGGAATGCCATCGCTCCAGCCAGCATCCACCAGTGTGCCGCCCAGCCCCCTAGCGTTCCGATTGCAGTGGTAACCATGAACGGTGCGGCAATACCGCCTGCTGCCCCGATAGTCATGTAGGTGCCGATTACGAAAGCTTGCCGCTCTGGAAACCACGTCGTGATCAGATAGATGGCAGGGACAGATGCGCACATCCCGTAGCCGAAGCCCAGGACTGAAGCGCCGATATAATATTGGATCAGAGACTGGGTTGTTGCTAGCAGTACCGTTCCAAGAACGACAAGCATGCCGCCTATCAAATAGGTTGCTTTCGGCCCAATCCGGCGAAGGAGATAAGCAGGTACGGGTGCTGCGATCCCGACCATCAATGCCAGCAACGAAAAGCCAGTGCCTGCCTCGAGTCGCGACCAGCCCAGATCTTCGATCATAAACGGCAGAACGACTCCCAGAGAACTGAATGTCGCGGCTGTTATCAGAAAGAAATACAGGCTGATTACACCAAAAATTGCCCATCGCTTTCGAAGAAAGGCAGTATTTTCCGCGCCGTTAGTCATCCTACCCACTTTCTGCCTGTGTTGTGCCCAGACCTGATTTTCGTTTCGCACAGAGAAACATTATTCTTTGTAGAGATACGATATGGGGTTTGCTATACGAGGTCAACACATTCGCGCCGTAACAGGTGTGATCGAGTCAGATTATATCATGTGAGTAAGATGGAATGAATATAGCGACTTTCTTGACGCGGGCGGGACAATGCTTTCCGACGGCACCCGCAATAGCGGTCGGGCGAGAGGTCGTTTACGACTATGCGACCGCCGCGCATCGCGCCGCATGTCTTGCTGGCGCGCTACAGCGGAGCGGTGGACTGGCGCCTGGCGACCGGGTGGGCTTGCTGGCAAAAAATTGTGCGGAATATCTCGAAATCCTCTTTGCATGTTGGCACGCCGGGCTTGTTGTCGTTCCGATCAATGCAAAGCTGCATCCTGCAGAGGTTCGGTTCATCGTCGAAAATTCAGGGTTAAGCCTTTGCTTCGTAACGGAGGGATTGGGCGGTCAAGAAGCGGGTTCGGCGAAATGGATGTTGATCGGCGGAGCTGAATATCATCAATGGCTGGAACATCCTCCGATAGTGATGGAATCGCGCAATGCCGACGACGATGCCTGGATATTCTATACCAGTGGCACCACAGGGCGCCCCAAAGGCGCGACACTGACACACCGCAATCTGCTCGCCATGAGTTTTTGCTATATCAGCGACGTTGACCCGGTCTCTCCCTGGACCGCGATCCTTCATGCTGCGCCGATGAGCCACGGATCAGGTCTCTATGCGCTGCCCCATGTGATGCAGGCTAGCTGCAATGTCGTTCCCGCCAGCGGCGGCTTCGAAGTCGATGAAATATATGACCTGATTCTTGCATGGCCCGGAGTCGTATTTTTTGCCGCACCCACGATGGTCAAGCGATTGGTCGAGGATAAACAGGAGCGCGATACGCGCAATCTCAAGGCGATTATCTATGGGGGAGGTCCGATGTATCTTGAGCATTGCCTGGCTGCGCTTGATCGTTTTGGGCCAAAGCTGACACAGCTTTACGGCCAAGGCGAAACACCGATGACTATTACGGCGCTCAACGCCCGTCTGCATGCTCAGCGTGATCATCCCCGCTGGCGCGAGCGGCTGGCTTCAGTCGGGGTGGCACAAACTGCTGTGTTGGTACGGACCGTCGATGCTGAAGGTCGGCCAGTGCAGCCCGGAGAAGTCGGCGAGGTGGTGGTCCGGGGCGATAGTGTGATGCGCGGCTATTGGGGTGACCCGGACGCAACGGCAGAAGCACTCCGGGATGGCTGGCTTCACACTGGCGACTTCGGTACGCTCGACGCTGATGGCTTTCTGACGCTGAAAGATCGATCCAAAGATTTGATCATTTCGGGAGGAACAAACATCTATCCACGCGAGGTCGAGGAAGTGTTGCTCACGCATCCGGACGTGTCGGAAGCGTCCGTGATCGGTCGGCCTAGCGAGGAATGGGGGGAAGAGGTCGTGGCTTTTGTCGTCGGTTCAGAGTCTGACGCCGCGGCGCTCGATGCCTTGTGCCAACAGCATATAGCCCGCTTTAAGCGGCCGCGCCATTATCGTTTCGTTCCGAGCCTGCCCAAGAACAGCTATGGCAAGGTCTTGAAAACCGAGCTGCGTCAAAAGGACGCAGACTTGCTGGCAGAGGGCTGCTAGGCAGAGGGCATAACGTCCTCTTCCTATTGGGCCCTTCATATTGGGACGCGTGGTTCAGTCGCCGAGCGTCGGGGGCTGGTCAGCGTGATTGACCGCCATAGTGACCGGCATCCAACGCGCCGCTTCTTCCATTCGTGCAGCCTGCTCGCGATCCGCGTAGAAAACAGCATCCGCGCCAAGCATCAACTGCATCGGTGGTTGTTCGGCATCAAGAGCAGCAAGAAGGGCCTGGGCCGCCAGTGCCGGATCGCCCGCTTCCTGCCCTGCCGATTGTGACAATATGTCCCACGCCGTTCCTGCGGTTGGCTTGTAATCATCGATCGTCCGCTGAGCACGCGTGAGCGCACCAGCGCGGTTGAAACCGGTTCGCAATGCGCCAGGCTCGATATTTGTGACCTTGATGCCCAAATCGGACACTTCCTGTGCCAATGCCTTGCCCACCGCTTCCAACGCGTGTTTTGACGCGCAATAAAAAGCAATGCCCATCCATGACGCAAGACCGCTAACAGACGTGATGTTGAAGATATGACCGGTCTTGCGCGCGCGCATATGCGGCAGAACGGCTTGCAGCAGGGACACCGCGCCAAAGAAATTAACGTCCATCTGTGCACGAATTTCTGCTGATGAAGCTTCTTCGACTGCTCCTGACAAGCAATATCCCGCATTGTTGACCAGAACGTCGATGCCGCCTTGTCCGGCCACTTGATCCACGGTTGCGCGCACTGCTTCATCGTCGCGCACGTCGAGGATCAATCCGGTCGCACGGTCCGGTGCACTCTTTGCGAAGGCGATGCTATCCTCTTTCTTGCGGACGGTCCCGAACACGCGATCGCCGCGTTCCAATGCAGCATCGGCGATTGCTCGCCCGAAGCCACCACTCACGCCCGTAATGAACCAGGTTTTGGTTTGCATCGATAATATCTCTTTCGTGAGTGCAAGGAACGGACCGTTGCGGGGCCATTGGGGCTAACCCGGCTTTTTGGCTCAGAAAGGTTTGTCGCCTTTTGCCCATAGACGATAGGCGACGCGATAGCTGTTGGCGTCGTCATATTTGGTGCCGGTGTGCAGCGTGCAGCGATTATCCCACACCAATACGTCGCCGACCTGCCATTTGTGGCGATATACGAAGCGCTCCTGTGTGGCGAATTCTATCAGTTCATCGATTAAAGCGTCGGCCTCTTCCTTCTCCATACCGACGATGCCGCGCACGGTCCCCGTGCTGACCCACAATGCCTTCCGGCCGTCCGCAGGATGTGTGCGGATAAGGGGATGGAAAACGTCGGGGTTTTCTGCTTCTAACTCCGGCGAAAGTTTAATCCGTCCGAACTCGCGGTTCTCCATGAAATATTTGTAACTATGATGCAGAACAAGAGAATCGAGCTGCTGCTGTTTTTCTGCAGGCAAAGCGTCATAAGCGGCGCATAGATCGGCAAGCAGCGTATCGCCGCCGCCGGTCGGCACTTCAAGAGCATAGAGCATCGTGCATTTCACCGGTTCCTCCTTGTAGGAATAGTCGGTATGCCAACCCACGCCATCATAGTGTGAACCCTTGCGACCGTTCACTTCGCGGTTCGACAGAATGTAGATGTTAGGATAATCTTCCAGCGTATATTCTTTGAGCGTATGTTCTTCGGGAACGCCGAACTTGCTGAGATAGCGGAGCAGGTCCGCTGGCTGCAAATCCTGATTGCGGACCAGTAGCGCGCCATGATGTTCAAACGCCTTGATCAGCGCATCGAGTGTGGCTTCGTCGGCAGAGGCGAGATCAACGCCGCGCGCTTCGGCGCCAAACCCGTCGTCAAGCGGGTGAATATCAAGTTCGACTAAATTTCCCATGCCAGCATCCATTTCGTTTCAAAGAGATAATGTCGATTCCATCGTGGCTTCGGCTGGAAGAGTCTTGCACTGGCATGCACAGTCTTTTGCTACTGCACGATTGAGGGAGGCCAAGGTAAGTCACCGTGCACCTGCAAGCAAGCCATGCCGCTCAGACAAACCTAGCATCGCTGTCTAACGTCGCCCGAATAATATCAAATTGGCGAACAACTGGATAATGAAGGAGGGGGGCTTCCCATGACTCGGTCAATCTTGAATGACACACTTTTTAACGCGATGGATCTGTCGGCTTTGTCCGTAGACGAGGCGGTTACCCTTGCTCCGGAATGTTACACCGATGCCGAGTTCTATGAATTCGAGAAGGAGGCAGTGTTCAATCACGAATGGTTGTGCGTGGGGCGTGAAAGCTGGGTGCAACAGCCGGGCGACTATTTTACAACCCACATCGTCGATGAGCCCATCGTTATTGCACGTGGCCTTGACGGTGTCCTGCGCGCCATGTCGTCGGTATGTCAGCATCGCGCGATGTTGGTCGCCGAAGGCGCTGGCAACGCACGCGCATTCGTATGTCCCTACCATCATTGGACCTACGGTCTCGACGGTGCCCTGGTAAACGCTCCCGCGATGGGAAAGACCTGTAATTTCGACCGCAAGAATATTGCGTTGCCCACCTTCCAGGTGGAAATCTGGCACGGATTTATTTTCATCAATTTTGATCCAGAGGCTGCTCCGCTGGCGCCACGCTTATCCTCGCTGTCCAGTCTCATCGCCAACTATGACCTTGCCAATGCAGAAGGCCCCCGACCGGAACCAGGTGAGCGTCACCCGTGGAACTGGAAGGTCATGCTGGAAAACAACAACGACGGCTATCACGCCAGTCGTTTACACCAGGGGCCTCTGCATGATTTCGTCCCTAGCGAGCAAGCTGTATTTCCCGAATTGCCGGCGGATACCGCAGGCTATTATCGTACTAACGGCACGCTTCACAAGGATGCCAGCTTCAACGCGACACAGCGCGCGTTGCTGCCTGTTTTTCCTGATCTATCTGAGGAAGAGCGGAACCGGATGACATTTGTCAACATCCCGCCAACCTTGTCGCTGGTGATGATGAGCGACATGGTGATCTATTTGATCATCCGTGCAGAAGGGCCGGAGCACCATACGATGGACACGGGCCTGTTGGTAGCGCCTGATGCAACCAAGGATCCTTCCTATGAGCACAAGCTGCAGATGAATTGGGCCGCTTCCGAGGAAATTATCTCACAGGACTTTCATGTCGATGAACTGGTACAGGTCGGTTTGCGCTCGCGTCATGCGATACGCGGTCGCTATTCCTGGCAGGAAGGCGCACAGCAAGCCTTTAATGGCTGGCTCGTGCCCCGTTATCAAAAGGCATGGCAACAATGGCGTGCGCGCAAGTGATGGAAGCGGATAACCTTATCGGCGGAAAGCGGATGCCCGTTGTCTTTTTCGGACATGGCAGTCCGACCAATGTGCTGGAGGATAATGATGCGACGCGTACGTGGGCAGACATTGCTCGCCGCATAGGAAAACCGCGGGCAATCCTGATCGTCTCCGCGCATTGGTGTACGTCGGGTGTGCGGGTGACGGCTATGGCATCCCCGCCTACGATTCATGATTTCGGTCGTTCTCTGCCAGCCGCACTGTTCACGCAAAATTATCCGGCACCCGGTAGCGTTGAGCTGGCCATGCGCGTGAGCGAGTTGCTGGCACCCGAACCGGTGACACTTGACCATGAATGGGGGCTCGATCACGGAACATGGTCGGTGTTGAGCAAGGCCTACCCGGATGCCGATGTGCCCGTAGTTCAACTCAGCATCGATGCAAGGCAGGGCGAAGCCTGGCATCATGCGCTCGCCGAACGACTCAAGCCGCTGCGTGACGAAGGGATACTGATTGCGGGCAGTGGGAATATCGTCCACAATCTGGGTGTTCTGCAATGGGATGACGCCGCGCAGCCCTATCCATGGGCAGTGCGTTTCAACGATTATGTCAAAAAACAGATCATAGACGATCGGCCGGAGGGATTGTTCAACGTTCGCGAGATCGATGAGGATGCGCGTCTGGCGGTCCCGTCAGAAGATCATTACTGGCCCTTGCTCTATGTGCTGGGTACGCGAACAAAATGGGATAGCATCGAATTTCTATCCGATTATATTACCTTCTCTTCACTGGGCATGACCAGCCTGTTGCTCTATGAGGCAGACGAGGTCTGACTGGTGGCGCTTCATCAAACAGCCGATGGAGAAGGTGGTCATGGACAGTTGGACTTTCAAAACAGATGACATCGCCCCCGCAGACCGTCTCGGCGCCTGGCAGCAGGCGATGGAACGGCTAAAACTGCCGGTTTCGTCTATAGCTGAACCCGACAAAATAAGCGGTAGGGTCACATGTCTGGTTTCACCGCTGGGAATTGAACTGGCTCGCGTCAGCGGCACGCCGCAAGAGGTCGCGGGGCGTTATACCGCTCAGCAGCCCGGTATTTGGTTGTCACAACTCGTTTCTGGCCAGGCTACATTGACCGATGTTGATCGGACCATCGATCTAAAGCCGGACGATCTGTTATTCGGGCCGACCGGCGTCCCGGCGCGTCTGAATTTCACCACCGATTTCACTCAATTATTCGTCAAGGTGCCCGATGTGGCGTTGAGCGCGCGCCTTGTCGCGCCTTTGTCGATGCCGCTCGGTCACCTGTCTGGTCAGTCCGGCATCAACCATGTCTTTGCCCGTATGCTGTCGGCGCTTGCCACCTCGCTTGACGAGTTGAGCAGTTCCCAATTGCGTCCCATCGAACTGTCCCTGACCGAATTCTTGCTGACCTGTCTGACCAGCCACGGCACGAGCCCGCTTATCGGGTGTGAAGCCAACGCCCGCCAGACCAATCTCCATAGCATATGCCAGACGATCGAGACGATGCTTGGAGATCCGGAACTGGAGCCGGCGAAAGTCGCGAAGGCGCACGGAACATCATTGCGCTATCTCCAGAATCTTTTTGCTGAATCGGGCAAGACGTTCAGCAATTATGTCCGCACCCGCCGCCTCGAACGATGCCGGGCCGATCTGATCAGCCCCGTTTATATCAATATGTCGGTGACCGAGATTTGCTTTCGCTGGGGTTTCAACGGCTCGGCGCATTTCAGTCGTACTTTCAAGTCGCAATATGGAATTCCTCCGCGTGACTTTCGCCGTCAGGCCTTGAGAGAAGCCAGCGAATGAGTTGCCGATATTGATCGCCTGTGCCCGCCTGATCAGGCGTAATAGGCCACGCTTTGCATTGCGGTCGCGATCAGTTCGCGGTTGTTGTTCCAGACGCTCATATATTGGCTGCTCGCTCCATGATCGGCATGGTGGGTGTGAGAATCGATCAGCCACCAGCCATCATGGGTCGTGAGCTCCTCGGCGATGATATTGACCTGCCAGTTCATCGAACTGACCATTGCGTTCTTGTCTAGCAGTCCCATGACCGAAGGCGGCAAGCTGTCGCACATGCAGATGATTTCAGCGACCGGGTCAAGTCCGTCGCGTTGTTTCAGCCGCATCCAGCGGGTCAAACGGTTGGTCTTGGTGCTGGTATCGATCCGCTTGCCGACATATTCCATGTTCGAGGTGAAAAATTGTGGGGGACCGCTGTGCAGGTCCTCGCCATGAGGAAGGGAGGGGAAATCGGGCGCGACAATGTCGGATGTTCTGACTTCTGTCGGGCGGGGCGCGGCAAAAATAAAATTGCAGTGGAGGCCGAGGCCCTTGTCGCCGAATATCTCTGACTGGACAAATGCTGTGCTCTTGCCGCGGCGCAGCATTGCGGTTTCTGCCGTCAGCGTGCCGAACAGCGGGCCGGTAAAAGCAATTTGCGCCGACCGCAGTGGTGGCAGGTCATTTTCGATATGACTCGCGGCCTGATAGGCAAGCGCGCCGGACAGGCCACCGAAGGCCGTTCGGCCTTGCGTCCAGCTTTGCGGCAGAGTGACGGGATTGTCTGATCCGCCGGGGCCACATTGGTCGAGCAGTTCGGCGAGGGCGACAGGTTTGGGATGTTTATCGGTCATCTTATTCGCATATCGGGCTAATTGCCTGAAATCCACTGGTAAGTTTGCGGTCGACATTTACAAAAGCTTGGATTTGATCTATAGCTTTGGTTAATTTTCAATCTCTTGATGGAAGATATTGTGATGAGCTATACAAACACCCTGACCCGTGCCGATTTGGCCGAAACAATGAATCGGCAGGTTGGCCTGTCGCGAGCCGACAGCGCTGTCATGGTGGAATCGATTCTCGATCATATGATCGAGGCACTGGTCGATGGTGAAAATGTCAAGATTTCGGGATTTGGCACCTTCGTGCTGCGTGACAAGGGTGAACGCACCGGTCGCAATCCCAAGACCGGCATTGAAGTGCCGATTGCACCGCGCCGGGTTCTCACTTTTCGCGCCAGTCAAACGATGCGTGACAGAATTATCGCCGCAGGTTAATGGACCCGGCGTACCCGGGGGAGTAGTGTATGACCAAAGAACAAGGGGCTTTCCGGACGATTGGAGAGCTGTCTAAGGAGCTGAGCATCAAGCCTCATATCTTGCGCTATTGGGAAGATCAGTTTGCGGTATTGGCCCCGCTCAAACGGGCCGGAGCCCGACGTCATTATCGCCCCGAAGATGTGGAGGTGGTCAAGACGATTAATCGTTTGCTCAACGAAGAAGGCTATACGATCAAGGGTGCCCGAAAATTCCTCGCCTCCCGGCGCCGCGGACCCGCGATGGTCGAGGACGCGCCGCAAATGGCTGTCACTGATGTGCCGTTGGCGACCGATAGCCAGGAAGAGAACAGTCTGATCATGGCGGAGTTGAAATCAATTCGCGATAAGCTGTCGCAGGCGCTTAATCACGCCTAGTCGTAATTCGGCCCCAGTTCCGGATCGAGATCACGTGGTCGGGTAAAGCGATCCAGTGTACCGCAGTTTTCTGTAATATCAGCCCAGTTGTCGATCGCGAGAGTCATCTCGGCCAGCGCCGCGGTCGGATATTTTGTTTCCACTTCATCGCGTGCCGGAGAGCTTCCGTCGTCGGGAACCAGATCGAAGATCAGGTCTTCCAGTCCCGGATTATGGCCAACCATCAGGATATGATTGGCATCTGTACGGGCACCGCGCAATACATCGAGCAACGTAGCGGAAGAGGCGAGGTAAATCTTTCGATCCCAGGTCGGCTCCATCGCCAGACCACTGGCTTCCTCCACATTTTCTAGCGTCTCGATTATCCGTACGGCCGGAGATGCCAGAATTTGGTCAAAGGTGAGGCCATTGCGCTGGATGAAGCGGCCCATGACCGCTGCCGCGCGTTTGCCCTTCTTGTTCAGGGGGCGATCAAAATCGCGTTCGACTGGATCGTCCCAGCCGGATTTGGCGTGGCGCAGGAGTGTAAGTTTTTTCATTGCGGATTGTCATGCATCAAACTTGTTTCAGTTGGAAGACCGGATTGTTCCATTTTTGATGTGGCCTGGCGTATCGCTGCCAGGGCCTGTTCCAGCGGCATGCGTTCGATCGGCGTTCCTTCGGGGAAGGCCGAGAACAGACGCGAGGGGAAGGAGGAAGAGAGGATGACAAAATGGCCATGATCATCAGCGCGACGGATGATTCGGCCGAAGGCCTGGGCCAGACGCGCGCGAATGATCCGGTCATCATAGGCACTGCCACCGCCGGCGAGCTTGCGCGCGCGGTGGAGAATATTCGGTCGTGGCCACGGCACCGATTCCATCACGACAAGGCGCAGGCTCTGGCCGGGGACATCCACGCCGTCGCGCAAGGCATCGGTGCCAAGCAGGCTGGCCTTGGGATCATCGCGAAAAATATCGACCAATGTGCCGGTATCAATCGGATCAACATGCTGGGCGTAGATCGGCAATCCGCTCTGCGCCATCCGGTCTGCGATTCGGGCGTATACCGTGCGCAGGCGTCGGATCGCGGTGAACAGGCCAAGCGTA
This sequence comes from Parasphingorhabdus sp., assembly GCF_048267785.1. Classification (GTDB taxonomy): domain Bacteria; phylum Pseudomonadota; class Alphaproteobacteria; order Sphingomonadales; family Sphingomonadaceae; genus Parasphingorhabdus. Next base: position 93,635 of record NZ_JBLWWU010000002.1, read on the forward strand.
CCGCCCGCCGAGGCTTCTATCAACTGGGCATAGGCACCGGCCAGCCCGGCCATATCGCCGCGCCTGACATCGGTGACGATGATGACCTTCGCCTGATTGGGATAGTCAAACGGACTGGCGACTTCGAATTCCTGTGGGGCATGTTCAAGGTGGACAGCACCGCTGCGTGCACGGGCGGTATCCCAGCCGCCGCCGCCTTTCAGAGTCGCAGATGTGATCATCACGCCATGGGCGGGTTTTGTGACGACCTCGGTCACTGGTATGGTCGGATCAAGCCAGTGGCGGCAGATACCAATGTCATATTCGCGGCCCTCGAACCGGTCGATCATCAACCAGTCGACGAAATCGGGGTCGGCTGGACCACCAATACGCGACAGGAGGGAAAGCCAGCCGGACAGGGTGTCGCAACGCCAGCTGAGGCTTGACAAGGCACCTTCCATCCGCGCGCGGGCCGGGGCATCCATCCAGTCGGGGCCTTCCTCGATCAGATGTTCGATTCGCTGGCCCAGCCGGACCAGAGGCTTGAGCAGGGCATCCATTGCCTCTGCGGCAGTGGCGACGGCGTCGATCATCGGGCCTTCTATATCGGTCAGTTCGGTTTCGAGACCATAGCCCGCATCGGCGCTCTGACTTTCGTCGCGGGCAAAGACCATCGCGCGAACCTCCTGTAGCAGGGCTTCAATCGGGCCGAACGGCTCTCCTTCACCAATCCGCTGGAGCCACCCATCGCCGGGCAGGGCCTCGGCTGCATGGAGGGCCCTTTCAATCGCGCGGCCGCCTTCTTCGTCATAGGATGCGAGATCGGCAAGGCGCGCGGCCAGGCCGCGACGGCGGCCCCGGGATTTGGACTCCGGGCCGATTACCCAACGCCTTATTTCGATGGCTTCCTGACCGGATAGCCGTGCCGCGAACATCGAATCGGCGGCATCGAACAAATGATGGCCTTCGTCAAAAATCAGCCGGGTCGGCCGGTTCTGCTGTTCACGTCCGCGGGCGGCATTGACCATGACCAGTGCGTGATTGGCAATGACGATATCGGCCTGCTGGCTGGCGCGCGCCGCTTTCTCGATGAAACATTTGCGATAATGCGGGCACCCGGCATAGACACATTCGCCGCGCCGGTCGGTCAAGGCCGTTGCGCCGTTGCGGCGGAACAATGTGGTCAGCCATCCGGGCAAATCGCCGCCGACCATATCGCCGTCCTTGCTGTAGGCGGCCCATCGCGCGACGAGATGGGCAAGGATTGCGGCGCGCCCGGCAAAACCGCCTTGCAGCGCGTCTTCCAGATTGAGCAGGCAGAGATAATTTTCCCGTCCCTTGCGCACGACAACCTTTCGGCGAAATGTTTCTTCATCCGGGTAGATGCGGCGGGTCTCCCGGTCGAGCTGGCGTTGCAGCGCTTTGGTGAAGGTGGAAATCCATACCGCGCCACCCGCCTGACGGGACCAGAGCGAAGCTGGCGCGAGATAGCCGAGTGTCTTGCCAATCCCAGTCCCCGCTTCGGCGAGCAGCATATTGGGAGCGCCCCTGATCTTGCGCGGATTGAAAATCTGGGCGACCGCTGCGGCATAGCTTTTTTGGCCCTCGCGTTCCTCCGATCCCTCACCGGTCAGACTGTTCAGCGTGGCCAGCGTTTCCTGTTTGTTCATGCTAATTGATCGGGGTGCGGGGCGCGGAGCCTCTTCTTCCCACTCGTCGAGTTTGGAAAAGAGCCAGCGTTCGGTCTCGACTGGCTTTGTCAACTTTTTTCCGACCTCCTGCGCCCAGGGCCAGCGCAGCCGGTATAGCGCCTGGGCGCTGCTCCACGCACCTTCCCGTTCTTTCCAGAAAGGAGCTTCCAATCCTTCCAGAAGTCGCTGTGCGGCTTCCCGGTAGAGGGCCGCAATATCGGCCTCCTGCTCTGGCGGCGGCAGGCCAAGGGTCTTGGCGAGACCCGACGGTGTGGGAACCACAAATTGGGCCGGATGTATAAAGGCGTATAGCTCCAGCAGGTCCAGCCCAGACAGATCGGGATAGCCCAGCCTCTGCCCCAGAAGCGGTGCATTGAGCAGTATATGTGGCGTCTCCGCCACACGCCCGATCGCCTCGCCCTTGCCAATCGCGCGGGTTTCGCCATCATTTGAGCAAATCCAGATACCGCTATGGCTGGCGTGGAGCGCGGGATAGGGGAAAGGCGCGGACATTTTAGCCGGCGATGACCGGTACGCCAGCGATCCACGGATGGACGAACAGCAAAATGGCATAGAGGACCGCTGCGATCACCAGACTCAGCAATTCCCGGCCGATGCTCGCAATCTTGACCGGTTTCACCCATGCACCTTCGTTGTGCGATATGGTGAAGATCGAGATCAGCGCCCAGAGGCCAAGGCCGCCGAACAGGACCAGCGATCTGCTGTCCCCGTTGGCGAGCAAATGGCCGATTGCCCAAAGGAGAACTCCGGTTAGCATTGGATGCCGAATCCATTGCCGGATTCGCGAAGCGCCTTGCGCGGCACCGAGCAACAGGATCGCGACAAACATCAGCGTCATATTGGCATGGCGGCCCCAAGTAGGCGGATCATAGACAAATTCAGGGGTGGCCGAACGCCAGCCGAAAATCATCAAGGCCAGCGAACCCAGCAGGATCAGCGCAACCAGACCCTTGTGTGGTCCTTCGCCAATGGCGCTCTGGATCGAGGCGCGCAGGCCCGGCGTCACCGACTTCATCAAATGTACCAGGCTCCAAAGCAGAACCCCTGAGATCAGCATTTCCATGTTCATTCTCCCGCTTTTGTTGCGTTCTACCTTGCCATATCGGCTAAGGCTACTATTTGCGCAGCATTGACTGAGAAGGACCAATTGTGACCGATTATCGTGAAGCAGCAGAAAATTCCAAAGCGTGGCCGTTCGAGGAAGCCCGCAAGCTGCTCAAACGCTATCGCGGCGAGCGCGGGGCACCGGCGCCCAAGCCGGGTGGCGAGCCGATGCTGTTTGAAACCGGCTATGGTCCCTCGGGCCTGCCGCATATCGGTACGTTCAACGAGGTGTTGCGTACGACGATGGTGCGCCATGCCTATGAAACGCTGACCGGCAATCCGACGCGGCTGATTGCGTTCAGCGATGATATGGACGGTTTTCGCAAGGTGCCGACCAATGTTCCGAACCAGAAAATGCTGGCCGAACATCTGCACAAGCCGCTGACGCAGGTACCGGATCCCTTCGAGAAATATGAGAGTTTTGCGGCGCATAATAACGCGATGCTGCGCGAGTTTCTCGACCGTTTCGGTTTTGACTATGAATTCATGTCTTCTACCGAACAATATCAGAGCGGCGCGTTTAACGAGACGCTGAAGCGCGTCCTCGCCTGCAACCAGCAGATATTGGACATCATGCTGCCGACATTGGGTAAGGAACGGCAGGCCACCTATTCGCCGATTCTGCCGATCAGCCCCAAAACCGGCCATGTTCTGCAGGTGCCTGTCGAGATCGTCGATGCCGATGCCGGGACTGTCCGGTTCGAGGATGATGGCGAGATGATCGAGCATAATATCCTCTCGGGTGGTGCCAAGCTGCAGTGGAAAGTCGATTGGGCGATGCGCTGGACCGCGCTTGGTGTTGACTATGAAATGTACGGCAAGGACCTGACCGACAGCGGCGTGCAGTCGGGCAAGATCGCGAAGGTGCTTGGCGCGCGCAAGCCCGAAGGTCTGATCTACGAAATGTTTCTCGACGAAAAGGGCGAGAAGATCTCCAAGTCCAAGGGTAACGGGCTCAGTCTTGAGGAATGGTTGCGTTATGGCTCGGAGAACAGCCTCGCCTTCTATATCTTCCGCGAACCCAAATCGGCCAAGCAACTGCATCTGGGTGTCATCCCGAAAGCGGTGGATGAATATTTCCAGTTCCGCGCCAACTGGCATGATCAAGCACCGGACAAAAGACTCGGCAATCCAGTGCACCACGTCCACAATGGCGATGTGCCGACGGACACGATCCCGGTCACTTTCGGCCTGCTGCTCAACCTTGTTGGCGTGATGGGCGATGCGGATCGCGAGCAGATCTGGGCCTATTTGCGCCAATATGCGCCGGACGCGACGCCGGAGCGCTATCCCGATCTCGAAGAGCTGATCGGCAACGCGATGGCCTATCACAAGGATTTCATCGCCCCGACCCTGCAGCGCCGCAAGCCGGAAGGCGTCGAAGTCGCGGCGCTGGAGCGGCTGGACCGTGAGCTGGCGGCGCTGCCAGAGGATGCACCGGCCGAGGACATCCAGAATATCGTCTATGCCATCGGCAAGGAAGGCGGTTTCGAAAATCTGCGCGACTGGTTCAAGGCGCTGTACGAGACCCTGCTCGGATCTTCGCAGGGCCCGCGTATGGGCAGCTTCATCGCGCTCTATGGCGTGGCCAACACGCGCAAGTTGATCGCCGAAGCGCTGTCTCCGCAATGATCGATATTTTTACCACGGGCGGCACCATCGACAAGGTCTATTTCGATGCCCTGTCGGAATATCAGATCGGCGCGACGGCACTGCCCGACATGTTGCAGGAGAATAATGTCTTTGTCGCGCACCGGGTGACGCAGCTGATGCGCAAGGACAGTCTCGAGCTGACCGACGCGGACCGGGCGGCGATCCGTGACGCGGTTGTGGCTAGTGATGCGGACAAGATACTCGTAACCCATGGCACTGACACGATGGTCGATACGGCGCGGGTGCTGTCTGACATCACCGGCAAGACGATCGTGTTGACCGGGGCGATGCAACCGGCGTCGCTGCGGATAAGCGATGCGCAGTTCAACGTCGGCTTTGCCCTCGCCGCGACCCAGACCTTGCCGCACGGCGTCTATATCGCGATGAACGGCGAGATCTTCGACCCGGCAAAAACACGCAAGGATCGTTCGGCGCATAGGTTTGTCAGCGAATAGTATCATTTCCGGCATATAGTCACAGCGACAGGGAGTTTGGGATGGCAAAGCGTACGGTCGAGCAACTCAGCGAGCAATTGCTCGACAAACCGCTGGCGGCGCTTTCTCCGGAGGAGAAGGGTGTTCTCGAAGCCATTGTCACGCGCCAGATAGTCGCCGATGATGCCGCTGATTTGGCCGACGAGCAGGCCAGCTTTGGCGAGCGCCTGTCTGACCGCGTTGCCGCCGTTGGTGGTTCCTGGGCTTTCATCATCAGCTTCGTGCTCGTCCTGTTCGGCTGGATGTTGTTGAACTCGGAAATTCTCACCAAGTTCAACGCCGCCTTTGATCCCTATCCCTTTATTTTCCTCAACCTGATGCTGTCGACGCTGGCCGCGATTCAGGCGCCGATCATCATGATGAGCCAGAACCGTGCCTCCAACAAGGACCGGATCGCCGCGGCCCATGACTATGAAGTCAATCTGCGCGCCGAGATCGACATCATTCGCCTGCACGAGAAAATCGACCTGCTGATGCTCGAGAAGATCGCGAAGCTCGAGGCCGATCTTGGCGAGATCAAGGCGGCGGTTAAGACGACCTAGGCCGCAACCGGCTGCGTCACGGTGCGCAAAACCTCACCATAGCTGTTGGCGATCGTCATCCGCGGGCCATAGCCCTTGGCGATCAGCAGATCATGCGCTTTGGGCAGATTATAGCAGGGCACGCCCATGAACAGATGATGTTCGCTGTGATAATTGACCCAGTAAGGCGCCAGTGTCATCCGCATCAGCATATTGGCTTTGGTCGTCCGCGCGTGGCTGAACGGATCATCGCCGCCGGTGGTGGTGCAGGCATGTTCGGCGATATTGCGAATGCGCAGTATCAGCTGGAACGTGGTCGCCAGCGCCGCCAGCCAGATCAGGAAGGGGATGATGCCCAGCGTCGCCAGGCTGACCAGCAGCACCGCCAGCTGGATCAGCAGGAAGCGTCCGACCGTCCGTGTGGTGCGCTTTGCACCCTCCAGATCGACCACGGGCGCAGCCACGCCGGCAGCGCCATTGCGGTTAAGCGGGGTTCCTGCCGAGGTGTCGCGCTTGGCCGGTGGGCGGGTGTCAGTTGCGCCCGATAGCATCGCTTTCAGGCCCTTCCACGCCACCGCAAACTGGTTGCCGCGCTGCTTGAGGAAGGTCTGCCCGGTGAGATCGCGGATGATCTTGCGCCGCAGGCTGGCCTTGGTGGTTGGGAAAGCGGCGGACAGACCGAGATCAGGATCTTCGCTCTGCTGGGTGAAGCGGTGATGGGTCAGATGATAGGCGCGATAGCTGTGCAGGTCGCTGCCGGTCGCCGCTCCGGTTAGCCACTGACCGACGAAATTGTTGATCTTGCGCTTCGGGTGGAGCAGGCCGTGGGCACCTTCGTGCATCAGGATCGACAGGCCCAATTGTCGTCCACCGATCAGTAATATGGCGAAGGGGGTCGCAACCAAGCCGGCGAGCCAGTGCCATTGCCACAATAAAGCCGTACCGCCGGTGACCAGGGCCACCATCAGCCAGGCGTGGAGAGTGAGCCACAGGCCATGCCAGCGCGAGACACTGGTCAGCGCCTTCCACTCTTCAGGTGTGAAGATTTCGTTCGGTTTGGCGGCTTTTACTGCGGGCATTAGCGATCCTTTTCTCCCTCAATATAGTTGTTTTTCGCCGATTTTACAAATATTGGCGATGCCGTAGCGTTATCCGTTACTGGCAGCGATTCGCTCGTCCCGAGCCTCTCGAAGGACCGGTCTGCGCGCACTCGTCCTTCGACAGGCTCAGGACGGCCGGACCATTATTCCCGCACTAGGCCAGCGCCTGTGCCAGCCTGACCATGAAATCTGCGCCCCGTTCAAATTGCTCGACTGCCAGATATTCATTTGGCTGGTGCGCCTGCTCGATCGACCCGGGACCGCAGATCACGGTGGCAAATCCGGCCTGCTGGAATTGCCCGGCCTCGGCAGCATAAGAAACAACGCCGGACGGACCATTGTCGCCGGTCAGGCTGCGAACAAAATCTGCCGCTTCCTGCGAACCGGTAGGTGCCATTGGCGGGGCATTGGACCGGCGGGTGATGGTGACACCCGCTTCGGGGAAGGCGCGGCGCATCTCGCCATCAAGCGCCGCGACCTTTGCCTTGAACGGTGCGAGCACGACCTCCGGATCAACGTCGGGCGGGCAGCGCAGATCGAAGACAAAATGTGCGCGGCGGGCGAGGATATTGGGCGCGGTGCCACCCTGCATCCTGCCGATGGTCAGCGTCGCGTGGGGCGGGATGAAAGGCGAGGAGGGGTCTGCATTTTCCCAAAGATTGCGGGCCAGTTCGGCCAGATCGTGCATCAGCTCGACCGCCACCATATTAGCGGACAGGCCGAGATGGGTAAGGCTCGAATGCGCTTCATGGCCGAGCACTTCGACCTCGTGCACCGCAATCCCCTTGTGACCGTTGATCACCTTCATCATCGTCGGCTCGCCGATAATCGCCAGCGCCGGTTTCGGCAGTTTCGCCGCCATGTCCTCGATCATCGCCGGCGCACCGAGGCAGCCGACTTCCTCGTCATAGCTGAGCGCCAGATGCACCGGTTTTGCGCCATTTTTGAACAGCGGCACGGCGGCGAGGGCCAGCGCGATAAAGCCCTTCATGTCACAGCTTCCGCGCCCGTGGAGCAGACCATTGCGCTCGGTCACCGTCCACGGATCACTGAGCCAATCCTGTCCGTCGACCGGCACAACATCGCTATGACCCGAAAGAATGATCCCGGCCTCAACGTCCGGACCGACACTGGCGTAAAGATTGGCCTTGCTGGCATCGGCGTTGACGACGCGCGTCGAAGTGACGCCGTGCCCGGCCAGATAATCCTCGACCCAGGCGATCAGATCAAGATTGCTGTTCCGCGACGTGGTGTCGAAGGCGATCAGCTTGGCGAGAATATCGCGGGCGGCGGGTAGGAGAGTGTTGGTCATGGGACTCCGAACTTTACAAACTTTACAGTGTTAAAGGAAAAAAGGGGGCGAGCCCCAGATTGACGGAAATTGGCGGGTTTTCTGCGGCTGTTTTATATCGGGCCATAGGTCCCGCTATCATGATATGCGCAATGTAGGACAGGGAATTTTGCAATATGCCCCTCTCTTTCAAAGAAGGGATGGGGGTGGAATATGAGGAAACTGGTTCGATACCAGTTTCTGAATGCAAGTGCGGTATCACCCCAACCCCTCCTCTGAAGAGGAGGGGCTTAACAGCATGTGCGGTGTTGCATGCTACTCTCAGGTGGGAAGAGAAAGACGATCACTTCAATACAATCCTTCTCCCTCACGGGAGAAGGGGAGCGCGCAGCTGATCATCCGCCACCCATCGCACCAGCGGATCATGGAGATCGACGGTCGCGCCGAGCTCGTAGATATTGCGGTAGCCATAGCCGTAGAGATTGATGAAGGTCGGGATGTTGAGCGCGAGCGGTGCGCGTTTGGTCATGATCGGGCGGATATTGTTGCTGAAGTTATTGTTGCAATAGATCAATATTTCCCGGTCGGGATTATCACCAATCACAGCGCGCAATTTGCTGTCGGTAAAGTCGGAAAAGGGAAGGTTTATCGCGCCCGCCATATGACCTTCGGCAAAGGCAGCGGCGGAGCGCGTGTCGAGTATCAGCGTGCCAGACTTCGCCCCTCGCTGGCGGAATTCCGCCAGATCAATCAGCCGCTCCGCACGCACTGCGGCCACTTCTTGGCTCAGGTCGAGAAAACCGGGATAGTCAATCTGCGGCTCGCTATCGGGGGTGGCCTGCAGCGGCGAAAGCGACAAGGCCGTTGCTGCGCCCAAGGCCAGCATCAATCCGGAATATCGCATATCGCACTCTCTCCTCACAAAGAAGCGAGATATCCGTCAAATATTTTGAACTGGCGCTGAACCCGACAGCGAGCCCCTGATCTAGTGACCCGTCCCGGCCAATTCGTCGGCGATAAAATCGAGGAGCTCGCTTTCCAGCGGATCGAGATTCTGGTCGGCCTGAATTTTCCCGTGCAGCCAGCTACTCTCGATCATGGTCAGCTTACGCGCCTGCTCTACCGCATCAATGTGGCCGCATTCTGTATTTTTGCTGCCAAAGATATCGGTGTTGAATAGATTTTTGAATGTGCCGCCAATGTCGGAATCTTTCATCCGCCCAAAAAAGCCGCTGACGCTGGCCTTGTTGTCGTCCATGAAATTTTCCAGACGCGAGGCCTCTGCGCGGCACAACATGTCATATTCGCCATAGGCCATCAGATAATTGCCAACCAGCTGCACAAACAGTTTCGGCCATTGCTTGCTGTTTTCACTTTCGAGCGTTGCGTCCTTGATCCGGAACAGCATATCGGCTTCGTTGCGGCTGATCCGGCCGGGACCGTCTGATCCGGCGGCATAGCAGGCGCGACGCAATATCTGGACTTCGCTGTCGCTGATCGAACCGGGTTTCAGGGATCCGCCATCGCGGGTCGGGCCCTTGCCGGTCAGAACAGCGTCTTCGATTTGTTTGAGCACATAGTCCTGCAGCAACTCCGGTGTGCCGGTGGCTTTTTCCATGGTGCGGACGAGCAATTCCAGTTCCGCGGCGGATTCGACTTTGCCGTCATGGTCGATTTTCTGCATCAGCCACTGCGCGTTATCATCACTGACATAGCCCTTTGGCTCCGTCTGGTTCACCACATATTCGGTGATCGCAGCCACGAAAAACTCGAGCCACTCTTCGCTAGGATGGCTGTCCAGATCGTTGATTTCGAAAAGGAGATCGGCTTCGTCCGCGCTGATGACCCCGTCCGGCCAAATCTCTTTGCGCAGCGTCATGACATCTTCCGCGCCAATCGCCTGCTTGGCTTTGATTTCCCCGATCAGTCCCGATACGTCCATTTCCATCGCATTCATCCCACTATTTCGGGAATGCGATTAGCCGGAAATGCTTAAAATGCGGTTAGTGCGCTTGTGCGGACGGGTTTGGCGATCTGGCCGGCATGAAGGCAGTTCTTGCTTCATACCGGCTTTGATCAATTGGAAACGGCCGGATCAGGCCTGCGACTTGATCCAGTCGCGGATTTTTGTCTCCAGTACCGTCATCGGCAGCGCGCCGGTGTTGAGCACCTGGTCGTGGAATTCACGCGGGTCGAACTTGTCGCCGAGCGCGTCCTGTGCTTCTTTCTTGAGCCGCTGTATGGTCAGCGCACCGATCTTGTATGCCAGGGCCTGCGATGGAATAGCGATATAGCGTTCAACTTCCGCGGTGGCATCGGTTTCGCCCATGCTGCTGTTGTCGAGCATATATTTGATCGCCTTTTCCCGGCTCCAGCCCTTGCTGTGCAGACCGGTATCGACGACCAGCCGCATCGCGCGGAGCATTTCGTCGTCGAGATGACCGAAGCGCTGATAGGGGTCGTTATAGAGGCCCATCGGGAAGCCGAGCTTCTCTGCATAGAGCGCCCAGCCTTCGACAAAGGCGGTGTTGCCGCCAAAGCGCATGAAATTCGGAAGGTCGGTATTTTCCTGAGCCAGCGAAATCTGGAAATGATGGCCCGGTGCGCCTTCGTGCAGGTATAACGTGGTGATGCCGGACGTGCTGCGCGAGGGCAGGTCATAGGCGTTGAAATAGAAGACGCCGGGACGCGAGCCGTCGGGCGTACCGCTCTGGTAGGAACCGCCGGCCTGGAATTTCTCTACCGATTCATCATAGGGACGAATTTCCAGCGGCGATTTTGGCAGGACCTTGAACTGCTCGCCGATTTTTGCGTCGACCTTCTTGCCCATGTCATAATAGGCCTGAGTCAGCGCTTCGCGGGATTCCGGGTGGAATTGCTCGTCGGTGCGCAGAAATTCGAAGAATTCGGACAGGGTGCCGTCAAAGCCGACCTCGGTCTTGATCTCTTCCATCTCGGTCTTGATCCGCTGGACTTCGCTGAGACCGAGATTGTGGATATAGTCGGCCTTGAGCGGCAGGGTGGTGGTGTTTTCGATCAGATTTTCATAGAGAACCGCGCCGCCCTTCATGCCGGATAAGCCGACTTCATCACGAGTGACCGGGAGATATTCGTTCTTCAGAAAATCGTGCATCCGTTGATAGCTGGCAAAAATTTCATTGGTTGCCGCCGCATATTCCTTGGTCAGCCGTTTTTTGTCGGCGTCGCTGAAATCTTCCGGGAAATTCTTGGTCGGTGCCATGAACGGGCTGTTCTCGAGGCCCAGACCAATCTGGGTGGCGAGCTGTTCGATCACGTTGGTGATGGTCAATTTGGTTTCGACCACGCCGCTTTCCATGCCTTCGCGGAAGCGACTGATCGAGCGGTCGCCGAGCAGAATGAACTGCTTGTGGCGCTTGAGATTATCTTCATAATTTTTCACCGTCTTGAACGGCGCGGCGCCTTTGCCCGAAGCAAAATCCGGATAGAATGTGTGGAAACCGCTGAAATGGTTGACCGGACGGACGACGGTCAGAGCCATGATCTCGTCGGAATAGCCCTTGAGTGCCTGCTGCTTGTCGCGCTTGAACACGTCATAGGCGATCTTGTCCGTGGCGCTCAGCTTGCTACGGTCGAGCTTCAGCAAGGCCGCCAGTTCCGCTGTTTCCGCAGCTTTTTCTTTCGTGAAATATTCGTCGGAAATATAATCGCCAAGTTGGTCGGCATAGCGCTCATCGCCGCGGAACAGGGCGCCGATCGGATTGCGTTTAAGATTTTCCTCGTCGCTTTTGGCAAACAGGGCCTTCAGCTTCTCGCCTTCGGTCATCTCCGCATTTTCGTGATGCTCCATCGCCGCTGCGCTGGTAGCGGCAAGCGGCTGGGCTGTGGCAACGCCGCCGATGGCGAGCAGGCTGGTGCCGACGAGAAGGGCGAGAGATTTCTTGATCATATGGGGTTCCTATCCAAAACTGTTATGTCCAGCTAACACGCTAAAGTATCACCCGCAACGACTTCGCCGGTTATTCAATGTCGTTTGTCGAACGTCGTCGTCGTTTGGTCTGCGTGCGCGTTTTACGGGGTTCAGACTTTCTGCCACTGGTTGAGCCGAAACCATTTGGTGATAATATATTTGGTGCCTTCCTCGACTGGCGTTCCGGCATGCAGGGTGTTGATATTGGGCGTTCCGTCGGGACTCATATTATTCCATATCAGCAACATGCCACGGCGGGGTTCGACCTGATATTGCAACTGTGGGAAGGCGGTAGCGCCGCCCTTTTCCGGTTCGTTGAGATAGGCCATTGCAGTCCATGTGCGCTGTCCGCCATTAGGGCCTTCAAACTGCCAGTAGTTTTCACTCAGGTGGAAATAGTCGTGATGGTCCTTGAATTCCTCACCCGGCCGGTAGCGCTGACCCTGCAGGATTTCGCTATGGCTACGCGGCAGGCCGAGCAATGTGCAAATCGATTGGTCGATGCGGCGGATGTCGGGATTGGCCGGGTCGACATTGCAGCTATAGCTGGTGCGATAGCCCTCTTGTTCGGTGCCCTTGTAGAGCGATGAAGGCTGGCTATCGCTGTCGATCATCTCGATCAGCAGGTCGCAGTCGGCGTCGCTGATGAAATTCTGGTGGACATAGAGTTGTACAAACGGGCTTTCCAGCCACTGAACCCGGGGGTGGGCATTCAGCGTTTCGGTCACTTGCCGGCCCATCTCGGCTATTCTTTTGGGACTGGAATAGAGACTGGTCTGTTTTTTCGAAAAAGCCCGGGTCATGCTCTGCAATCTAGTCGATGATGCGACCGCGCACCATCACCCAGTCGATTTTTTCCAGCACCCGGACATCGTCCAGCGGGTTGCCGTTGAAGGCAATCAGATCGGCGGAATAACCAACCGCGATGCGGCCAATTTCATTCTCCATGTCGAGCGCCTTGGCCGCTGATGTGGTCGCGCTGGCCAAAGCTTCGCGCCGTGTCAGGCCCGCATCGACCATCAGCTGCAGTTCCTCGGCGTTGCGGCCATGATCGAACACACCCGCGTCGGTGCCGAATACGATCGGCACGCCGAGTCTTTTGGCCGAGGCCACTGCCTTGCCGACCGTGTTCAGCGTCATCCGGATTTTCTCCTCGACCACCGGTGTATAAATACCCTTGCCCAGACCTTCGCTGACGCCCTGGAACGCCATCAATGTCGGAACCATCGCGGTGCCATTGGCCTTCATCACTTTGAGTGCTGCCTCGTCTGCGAACGTGCCATGTTCGATCGTATCGATCCCCGCGCGCGAAGCCGCTTCGATCCCGCGCGCACCATGGGCATGGGCCATGACTTTCAGACCGAGCGAATGGGCGGTGGTGGCGATTGAACGCATTTCTTCATCGGTGAATTGCGCTTCCAGTCCGCGTCCCTGTTGGGAAAGGACGCCGCCGGTTGCGGTGATCTTGATAATATCGGATCCAGCCCGGCTGGCCTTGCGCACTTTTTCTGCACATTGGACTGCGCCGGTACAGGCATAGCCGCTGGTAAGCAGCGCATTGACGTCTTCCGTGAAGCCCGACACGTCGCCATGGCCGCCGACGATCGCCAGGGGTGGTCCGGCGGCAATGATGCGCGGTCCGGGAATCACGCCATCGGCAGTGCCGCGACGCAGGGAGAAGGCGCTATATTGCGAGGAACCTGCTTCCCGCACGGTGGTGAAGCCGGCCTTGGCGGTGACCAGCGCGTTTTTCGCTCCCACAACCACGCCCCATTCCGTCGGTTCGGTGGTTTTCTTCCAGAAATCACCCCCCGGATCACCGGTCAGATGGACGTGGAGATCGATCAGGCCGGGCATGACTGTCTTGTCGGAAAGGTCGATGACTTGTGCGTCCGAGTCTCCGGTCGCAGCACCCTGCCGGATTTCGGCAATCTTGCCGTCCCGGACGATGATGGTGGCGGGACCGCTTGGTCCGGATGCGGCGTCGGTGATCAGATTGCCGACGCGAATGACCTGGTCTTGCGCGAATGCGCTGCCCGAAATCATGACCGCAACAAAAGCGGCGATAGCCAAACCAAACACGCGTCTCATGATATTTTTCTCCGTCCTTATTAGGTTCTTATTGCGGAGCGGCATTGCAAGTTGCAACAATAAAGAATTCTTTCGCGACCTGAAATTTAACCGTGACGGTGCGGAGTCATTAAAAATCCGCTCGATTGATTGTCGTCCCGGCAATATAGACGGAAATCGAGCGGGACGCCGATGCGCTCGTTTATAGCAGAAATGGTGATGTTTTGATCGCTAGTCTCTTGCAGGACCGGTTATTATCCAATCGGCTCAGCCGACCGGGTGTCGCTATCGGCACCCATCGATTTTACAGTTAACAGGTTTATAACCTGATTGGGTTATGGCTGTGGATTATAGCCCTTTCCATCAACAGAAAATTGATCCCGATTATGAAGCATGAGAAGTTTGATATAACTGATCCGACGCTGATTGATGCGGTAGCTCGTTCCTGCGGGGAAGTCACTGTCGGCTGCGCTGATGTAGGCGGTCTGGTCGAAGAAGTGATGGCGAATGCGGATGAAATGCGCGAGCGTCGGGAAGTGTTGCAGGATGTGATCGGAAAATTGGCCGATGACCAGAAACGCGTCACGGATTCCACCAACGAGGCGCGAATGTTATCGAAGCGGGCGAAGGATGATCTCTACGACAGCACCCAGGTCATCCGGATGTCGATGCAGGAATTTGGTGATTTGACCGATCTGGTAGTCGCACTTGCCCAGCATATTACAGGATTTGCAGGCGCCATGGATCAGGTGCGCCGAGTTTCGCAGAATATTGACAGAATTGCCAATACCACCAGCATCCTCGCCCTGAATGCTGCGATTGAAGCGCATCGCGCTGGCGCTGCAGGGGCGACATTTGCGGTTGTTGCGGCAGAGGTCAAACAACTGGCGTTCAATACACGCGAAGCGACAGATGAAATATCGGCCACGGTCAACTCACTGGGCGTCGAGGCCGAAAGCCTGGTCGAGAAAATCGAAAAAGGCGTCAGCAAGAGCAATGATGCCCAGCGTAATTTCCAGAAGATAGACGATACGGTCAACCGGATTTCTGATCTGGTCTGGCAGGTTGATGAGCAGAATAGTGACATCGCGGAAAATACCGGCCTGATTCACAATAAAGTGAAACAGGTGCAGGATGTCCTTCATCTTTTTTCAGAAAGTGCGGACAGGAATAATATCAGTTTGGAAGCCGCAAAAGACAAGGTGAACGACCTGGAAACAATGTCGAAAGTCATGTTCGATCAATTGGTCCAGAGCGGTTTTGCAACAGAGGATCGAAAATTCGTTGATCTGGCAATAACCGGCAGGGACGAACTCGTCGCAATGGTTGAACAGGCTTTGGCCAGTGGAGAGCTGACAATGGAGCAGCTGTTTGACCGTGAATATCGGGAAATACCCGGCTCCAATCCCACGCGCTATGACAACAAGTTCAACGCCTTTGCTGACGCCAGGGTGCAGCCGTTGCTGGACAGATATCGGAGAATGGACGCGATTATCAGTTGTGGCGCCACCAATATTGACGGCTATCTGCCGACCCATGTTAGCGAACGATCACGTGAGCCCAATGGTGATCCGGCACATGATGACAAATATTGTCGTAATCGGCGGATATTCCTGGACGACATGACCAAACGGGCGATCGAGCAAAAGGACCGACCATTCAGCGTATCGGTATACCGGTTCATTCGCACTGCCGATGATAAATCGACGGCTGGCAAACAAGTCTTCGTTCCGCTCTATTTTGGCGGTGAATATTGGGGCAATTTCGAACTGCTGTATCTCGACTAGCTGCTGGATCTCACGCGGCAGATTATCGGACGTCAGCCTTGCTGTCATATAATAAAAAGACCCGTTACCGATTCAGGCAGCGGGTCTTTCTATTCCAATATTCTGTCTTACCAGAAGAAGTCGTAGATCACGTCAATGACTTCGCCGGTATAGGTATCGACCAGCAGGACATCGTCATAATAGCGGACCCAGCGGGTGCCTGCATAGGCGGTTGGTAAGCGGTAGCGCCAGGGATCGTTGATCCAGTAGCGCGAGCTGTAGAAGGCGGAACCAAGATAGACCCCGATGCTCCAGCGATTATAACTGTGTGATCGATAGGGCGAATAATAGCGGCCTAGCCGGTAATAGTTGCGATGGGTATTGCGATAGCGCCGCCAGTCATAGCGCTGATTGCTGCGCCAGTTGCGGTTCCAGTTACGATTGTTCCGTGCGGACTTGCGATTGTCGCGATAGCGTCGGTCGATCCGGCCGTCGCGGTTACGGTCCACGCGCCGGTCGACGCGATTATTGTTGTTGCGATCATAACGCCGGTCGATCTGGCCATCGCGGTTGCGATCAAAACGACGGTCTACCCGCCCGTCACGATTGGTGTCGCCGCGCCGTGCAGCGCGTTGCTGGGTAATCTGACGATTCCGGGTCGCGGACCGGGTGACATTGCGTTGCTGGGTCGCGACGCGATTTTGCCGGACAGTGCGATTGCTATCGCGTGTGGATCGCGTTGCCGACTGGCGGGTGCGATCGCTGCTGGCCGTTCGATCCGACCGGGATTGCCGGTTGACCTGTGCCTGTCCGCGATTGTTTCTGTTTTGCCCACGCATCTGCCCACGGCTGTTGCCTCGATTGGCACTGCGATTGCTGCGGCTTTCGCGTTGCAGGGCAACCTTGCCGGTCAAATCAACCCCGGCGGGATTTGCATTTGCGTTAAGGTTGGGCGCGATCTCCGCGGCAGATACCGCAGCGGGCGTCAACATCGTGGCCGCCATCAGACCGGGGACTAAAAATATACGCATGGCTTACTCCTGTTGCTGGCGACTCCGTTTGCCGCATCTGTGCAACAGGTGATAGTCTGTTAACCCTGTCAGAGTCCTGAACTGACTTGTTATGTTCAGGAAAGGTGGAGGATATCTGAACATTATTGTTCGGATATCTTCCACCCCGGACTTGATCCGGGGTCCATCACGGGTCCTGTGATCGATTTGTTTTTCTGATTGGTTTGCTGACGAACGAGCGGTGCGAACCGACGCGCTCCCGTTTGATGCAAGTTCAGGAGATGGACTCCCGCCTTCGCGGGAGAACAATCCAGCCGGGCAATCTGTTATTCCGGGCTCGCGACCCCCGCGGTACGATCCATCACCTTACCGAGCGGCTCGCGTTGAGGAGATGGACCCCGGCCTGCGCAGGGGCACTCGTTCAATCCTTCAGATTATCCTTCTCCAGCCACTTTTCCAGCCATTTGATCGTATATTCGCCGGACTGGAATTCTTCGTCATAGACCAGTTTCTGGTGGAGCGGGATCGTGGTCTGGACGCCTTCGATGACCATTTCGTCCAGCGCGCGGGCCAGCCGCATCATGCAGCCGTCGCGGGTGCGCCCATAGACGATCAGCTTGGCGATCATGCTGTCATAATAAGGCGGTATCGAATAGCCGGCATAGAGGCCGCTATCGACCCGCACATGCATGCCGCCGGGCGCATGATAGCTGGTGACCTTGCCGGGTGATGGTGCCCAGGTCTTCGGATTTTCCGCATTGATCCGGCATTCGATGGCATGACCGCTGAATACCAGGTCTTCCTGTTTCACCGATAGATCACGCCCGTCGGCGATCCGGATCTGCTCGCGCACCAGATCGAAACCGGTGATCATTTCGGTCACCGGATGCTCGACCTGCAGGCGGGTGTTCATTTCGATGAAATAGAATTCGTCATTCTCGTAAAGAAATTCGATCGTGCCGGCGCCGCGATAGCCCATGCCCTTCATCGCATCGACGCAGACTTTGCCCATTTGTTCGCGCTGCTCCGCGCTGATCACCGGCGAAGGTGCTTCTTCGAGCACCTTCTGGTGCCGGCGCTGTAGCGAGCAATCGCGCTCGCCGAGATGGATGGCATTGCCGCGGCCATCGCCGAATACCTGAAACTCAATATGGCGCGGATCGCCGAGATATTTCTCGATATAGACAGTGGCGTCCCCAAAAGCCGCCTTGGCCTCGGTGCCCGCCTGTTTCATCTGGGTTTCCAGCTCAGTTTCACTGTTGACCACTTTCATGCCGCGACCGCCACCGCCGGAAGCTGCCTTGATGATGACCGGATAGCCGACATCTGCTGCGACTTTTTTGGCTTCCGCGATCTCGCTGACCGCGCCATCGGAGCCGGGGACGAGAGGGATGCCGAGGTCGCCGGCGGTTTTCTTGGCCGCGACCTTGTCACCCATGATTTTGATATGTTCCGGCTTGGGGCCGATCCACTTGATTCCGTGCGCCTCGACCACTTCGGCAAAATGCGCGTTTTCGGAAAGGAATCCGTAGCCGGGATGGATCGCGTCCGCCCCACTGATTTCGGCGGCGGAAATGATCGCCGGGATCGACAGATAGCTGTCGGCGGCCGGCGGCGGACCGATGCAGACCGCCTGATCGGCGAGCCGAACGTGCATGGCGTCGGCGTCGGCGGTACTATGGACGGCGACGGTTTCGATACCCAGTTCCTTGGCCGCGCGCAAAATCCGCAGGGCAATTTCCCCGCGATTGGCAATCAGGATTTTTTCAATGGTCACGCTGCGAACCTCAAGCGATCACGACCAGAGGCTGGTCAAATTCGATTGGCTGCCCATTTTCGACCAGAATGGATTTGACGGTACCGGCGGTTTCGGCGGTAATCGGGTTCATCACCTTCATCGCTTCAACGATCAGCAACGTGTCGCCCACGGCAACCTTGTCGCCGACGCTGATGAAATTCGCAGCACCAGGTTCCGGAGCCAGATAGGCGGTGCCGACCATCGGTGATTTTTGAGCGCCAGCATGATCGTCAACCGGAGCGGCTTCGGGGGCCGGCGTTGCTGCTGCCGGGGCAGGAGCAGGTGCAGGTGCGGCAGCGACCGGTGCGGATACATATGTACCACCACCGCGTGCCACCTTGATCTTGCGATCGCCATCCTCGACTTCAATCTCGGTCAGGCCCGCTTTTTCGAGTATCGCGGCCAGATCACGGACCAGCTTGATATCTACGTTCATGCCTTCGCCCGTTTCTTTTTTTGCAGACATATTTCGTCCCTATGCTGTCGTTAAAATTTGCTCGCCGCATCCAGCGCGAGTTGATAACCCAAAGCACCAAAGCCGCAAATGCTTCCTTTTGCAACCGGTGCGATAAAACTCTTGTGCCGATATTCTTCTCGCGCGGCGGGATTGGAGAGATGCACTTCAATAACCGGCGTGCGGATCGCCTTGATCGCATCGAACAGGGCGAGCGATGTATGAGTCAATGCTCCGGCATTGAGAATTACCGCGTGGGCGTCTTCCGCAGCCGCTTCGTGCAGCCAGTCGATCAGATGGCCCTCATGGTTGCTCTGGCGAATGTCGACGTCAAAGCCCAGCGTCCGGGCATGGTCTTCAATCTGTCCGGCGATCTCGTCGAGCGTTTGTGAACCATATATTTCCGGTTCGCGCATGCCCAGCAGGTTGAGATTAGGTCCATTCAATACAAAGATGGTCTTTGCCGCCAAGATATTGCTCCTTCCCAAAGGCTTTTGGTTGCGACTGGCGCGACCTCTTTATATGGCTCGTTTTTGAAAAGCGAGATCAAAGACATGAAAGTTATCGAAATGGCTGAAATTCAGATACGATTAAATGGTGAACATCACCGGCTTGAATCTGGCCAGTCGATTGCCGATCTGGTGCGGTCGCTCGATCTGGACCCGGCCAAGGTCGCTGTCGAGCGCAATCGCGATATAGTAACGCGTTCGACGCTGGAGGACGTCATGGTCGAACAGGGTGACGAACTGGAAATCGTTCATTTTGTTGGCGGCGGCGCCGAGGATGATAGCTGGACCGTTGCGGGAAAGACATTCCGGTCACGGCTGATTGTAGGCACCGGAAAATACAAGGATTTTGAAGAGAATGCCGCTGCGGTCGAAGCCTCCGGCGCGGAAATTGTCACGGTGGCGGTGCGCCGCGTCAATGTCATGGATCGAAACCAGCCGGTGCTGATGGACTATATTGATCCGAAGAAAATCACTTATCTTCCCAATACTGCCGGCTGTTTCAATGCCGAGGACGCGATCCGTACCTTGCGGCTGGCGCGCGAAGCCGGGGGGTGGGACCTGGTCAAGCTGGAAGTGCTCGGTGAGGCGAAGACATTATATCCCAATATGCGCGAAACGCTCGAGGCGACCGAAGTGCTGGCCAAGGAAGGCTTCAAGCCGATGGTCTATTGTGTCGATGATCCGATCGCCGCGAAGCAGCTGGAAGATGCCGGCGCGGTGGCGATCATGCCGCTCGGCGCGCCAATCGGGTCGGGTCTGGGGATCCAGAACCGGGTCACGGTCCGGCTGATTGTCGAAGGCGCCAATGTACCCGTACTGGTCGACGCCGGTGTCGGAACCGCCAGCGACGCCGCTGTAGCGATGGAGCTGGGCTGCGACGGGGTGCTGATGAATACGGCCATCGCCGAGGCGAAGGAACCGGTGCGGATGGCGCGGGCGATGAAGCTTGCCGTCGAGGCCGGGCGCGAGGCTTATCTGTCCGGTCGGATGGGGCGTCGCATGTATGCCGACCCGTCGAGTCCGCTCTCCGGTCTGATTTAGTGTCCTAATACAGCATGATTCGGTGTCATCTGTAACTACTTGATTCGTAACAAAAGTTACATCATGTTAAATTCGTCGACCGGCGATTGTCGTTGGTCGAAGGCGACGACCGTTTGCCGAACATAATGGCGGTTTATCGAAGTCTGGATGCTCGGCCAGGGGTGTTGCCCTATCCAAGATGGTGAGGCGGGAGCATGACCCCAAGTCTCTCCGGAAAGCCCTTCCCCGGCCCACGGATATTTCGCTCCTGTGCTCACCCCATAGAGGGTAGCGCCGGTCCCCCTGTTTTCCGGCACCACCCCCAACAAATTTTTTAGGAGTGAAAAAATGTCGAAAACAATATTGACCAAAACCCTTTGTGCCGCCGCTGCGTTCGCGATAACCGCGACCGGTTTTTCCGTCGGTGCCAATGCCCAGAACCGGACGGTACGCTCGGTTGAAGTCGCCTATGCCGATCTTGATTTGACCACCGAAGATGGTCAGGCAACCCTGCAAGGGCGCCTGAAAGGAGCTGTTCGCAAGGTCTGTGGAAGCTATGACTCCAAAAATCTGGCCGACATGCGGGACCATGGCGTCTGCATGGAGCAGGCGAATGCCTCGGCCAAGAGTGCCAGCGTGACGATCATGGCCGCAGCAAAATCGGGCAAACCAGCCGAAACTGCGATGGCTATCAGCAACTAGGATAAATTGCCAAGAGCCGCAGTCCCCAACAAGCGGCCATATTCAAGCCAACCAAACTTCTAGCAACCCCGGTGTCCCTTACGCCGGGGTTGGTTTTATATGCCAGTCTGTCCATTTATTAATAATATTAGAATATGTCTATAAATTTCATATCTATATATTCTGATACTTCAGAATAATGAATGAATTTCATAATGTATATAAATATAGATTAGTAATTTCAGGATTACATCCTGTTAACTGAAGATAATAACCAAATTTTAATATATGATGCCCTATATGGGTGGAACTGTAACGGGGGCGATTATCAGATGCGTCCGTGCATGTGCATGATGAAAAAGCGCAAAACCGGATGTTGTTGGAGGTTTTATGGAAGTTCATCGGCACACAAAACCAATGCAGGTTATCGGACCATTTGGGGAAGCCTTGAGCCTTGCCGATTTGCCGACAAATAATACTACGAGATGGGTGATCCGGCGGAAAGCGGAAGTCGTGGCTGCCGTCAATGGCGGGTTGCTGAGCCTTGAAGAGGCCTGCGCCCGATATAATCTTTCGCTGGAAGAATTTTGTTCGTGGCAGGAAGCGATCGACAAGTCCGGCTTGCCAGGCTTGCGGGTCAGCCATCTTTCCAAATATCGTACCGAGAATCGGGCAAGCTAGCGAAATTCTAACACTATCGCTGATTATGTCCCTGACTACGCCGAGGTCGCACCCAATAGAAAATCCGCCCGCAGACCTTTACTGATCGAAAGCCTCACATCATGCCAAATAAACGGGTTCTTGTCGTCGATGAGGAGAGCGCCTTCACGCGACTTTTGCAAGATGATCTTGAGCAGCGTGCGATATCCGTGGCTTGTGTCTATTCTCCTGGAGATGAGAAGGGAGCGATGGCTTTTGCTCCGACTGCGGTAGTCATAGACAAAGAAATTCTCGCAAATACGTCCGCCAGCCTGATCCAGTCATTTGGCAATATTTCACACAAACTTCCGCTGGTCCTGATGACCGGAGCTGACGCCAAACTGACTCAGGACGCCTCGGATCCGGTGCAAGCGGCCAACGCGCAAATTGTTGCCACCATAGCCAAGCCGTTTGAACCCAATGTGCTTGCTGAACTGATTGATGAATATGCGGAAGTCAGTCAGCAAACCATATTGGAGTCAGAATATATATCTGCCCTGATCGCCAGCAACCGCCTGCTCGACAATCTCGTTGTCGAATTTCAGTCAAAGCATGCTCTGACAGATGGGCGGGTCGTTGGATATGAAGCCTTGTCGCGGCTGAAGACGAGGCGGGCGATCAGTCCGGCGACGATTTTTTCAGGTGCAACCGATATAAATCTGGAAATAGCGGCGACGCTGAATGTCGTCGACCAGGTGATGAAACTCGCAGGCTTGCTGAAGGGGCGGGGAAAAGGCGTGCCGGTATCGTTTAACTGCAGTGCGATATTGCTGACCCGTTCCGATTTTGTCGACGCGCTATGCAGCCGCTTGCAAAGGCATGGGAATCTATCACGGTCGGTTGTCATGGAAATTACCGAAGAGAATCGGGTTGCCAATATCAGGGTCGTTGCCGAAATCTGCCACATCCTGTCGCGATACGGACTGAAGGTGTCGATTGACGATTATGGCACGGGCCATAGCAATATCGATCGGATCGCCGCGATTTCCTTTACCGAATTGAAGCTGGACAAGGAAATTTTCTGGGCCTTTTGTGATGATCTTCTCCCGATAACGATCATCGAATCGATCATCGATTTTTGCCATATGCGGGGAGCAACGATGGTCGTGGAAGGGATTGAAACACCCTTCCATCTGGAAAAAGCGCGTCTCCTTGGCGCGGATCAGGGTCAGGGCTATTACTGGGGGCATGCAATTCCGCCGCAATATCTGGTCAGGGACTGGTGCGGATCGCCGGTCTGAACTCCCGGGGTTGTTCGAGCGTAAAAATCAACCTTCCGGCATGGTCATCCTTTCCCCTGTGCTCCCCCGATGGGAGCTTAAGGGATTCGCTTCTCTGACAGATTTGCGTTAGGCTTTGGGTCAGAAGAGCAGTTTGAGGACATTGCCATGAAACAGCTAAGCGCACTGGATGCGATGTTTGCCTACACGGAAACACCGAATACGCCGATGCATATCGGGCAATTGCTGATTTATGATCCCTCAACTGCACCGGGCGGCAAGGTCGGGTTCAAGGATATCTTGCGCTATATCGAAGGGCGTCTCGATGGTGCCCGGATTTTCCGGCAGAAACTGGTGCGGGTCCCGCTGGATCTCGATCATCCCTATTGGGTCAACGACGCGAATTTCGATCTTGAATTTCACGTTCGCCATATTGCCTTGCCCAAGCCGGGCGACTGGCGGCAATTATGCATCCAGGCGGCGCGTATCTATGCCCGGCCGATGGACATGAACAAGCCCCTTTGGGAATATACGGTGATCGAGGGACTCGACAATGTTGAGGGCGTGCCAAAGGGCAGCTTCGCCGTCTTGCACAAGATGCATCATGCCGCGATCGACGGCCAGTCCGGTCTGCAGATGACGCTTGCGCTGCACGATCTCGATGCCGAGATGAAGCCCCGGAAATTCGACATGCAATTCGAACCGGAGAAAGACCCTAATCCGGTAGCCTTGCTCGCCAAGGCCCAATTCAACAATATCGCCAATCCGGTGCGCGGGCTTCAGAATCTGCAAAAACTGATCCCGATGCCCAAACGCCTGTTCGACGTGCAGCGTGAATATCGGCAGCGCGACGATGCAAAGGGCTCTATTCCCAAGACCCGGTTCAACAAGAAACTCAGTCCGCACCGTGTGTTTGATGGGCGGGAATTTTCCCTGTCCGACATCAAGACAATTCGCGAGGCCTTCCCTGGCGCGACTGTGAACGATGTGATGATCGCCGTGGTCAGCGGATCAATGCGCGGCTATCTTGAGGCCAAGAATGACCTTCCTGACAAGACGCTGAAAATTGGTGCGCCGGTTTCGGTCCGGACCGATGATGACAAGGATAGCGCAGGCAATCAGGTGACAATGATGCAAGTCGGTGTGGGCACGCATCTTGCCGATGCGGGTGAGCGGCTGAAATTCATCATGGATGAGACCCGGCGATCCAAGGCGATGACCCAGGCGATGGGGGCAAAGACGCTGATGGAATTGTCAGGGGCAATGCCCGCCGGACTGACCGCAGCGGGAACCAAGATGATGGTCCGTGCGGGTATCGTCGATCGACTGAACCCGGCGGTCAACACGGTTGTGACCAATGTCCCGGGACCGATGGTGCCGATGTATTTTGCCGGTGCTGAGCTGGTAAAGTCCTTTGGCATGGGAATTTTGGCGGAGGGCCAAGGGCTGTTCCATGTCGTGACCAGCTATAATGGCAATGTCATCCTTACCTTTCTGGCCGATCGCAATATCATGCCCGATCCGGAATTTTACGCAACCTGCATCGCTGATAGTTTTTCCGATCTGATGGCCTCGGCTGTCAGCGAGAAGAAGGCGATTGCGCGAAAGGCCAAGGCAAAGAAGAACAAGCAGCCAAAAAAGCCGAAGAAACGGGTTTCTGCTTCTGCCGCTACGGCAGGCAGGACCAGAGCGAAAACGACGGGGAAATAGCCGCCTTGATGCTTGACTCCTGAGGCCTGATTGCGCATCGCTCCCGTTAATCATTCGATTAACAAAAGGGACTCGTCATGAGCAAAGTAGAATTTAACGACCGCGTTGCCATCGTCACCGGCGCAGGCGCCGGTCTCGGCCGCGAACACGCCAAGGAACTGGCACGCCGCGGCGTGAAAGTTGTCGTTAACGATTTCGGTGGCGCGCGCGATGGCACCGGCGGTTCCGCCACTGTGGCCGAGCAAGTTGTCGCGGAAATCGAAGCCGAAGGCGGCGTCGCCATGGCAGCGGGATGCAGCGTCACCGATATGCCTGCGGTTGAAAAAATGGTCGCCGATGCAATTGCCAAATGGGGCCATGTCGATATTCTCGTCAACAACGCTGGCGTGCTGCGCGACAAGAGCTTCCACAAAATGACCATGGAAGATTTCCAGTTCGTCATTGATGTTCATCTGATTGGCAGCGCGAACTGCACCAAGGCGGTGTGGGATCATATGCGTGAGCGTCAATATGGGCGGATCGTGATGACGACGTCTTCCACAGGTCTCTATGGCAATTTTGGTCAGGTCAATTATGGCGCAGCGAAACTCGCTCTGGTCGGTATGATGAACAGCCTGCATCAGGAAGGTGCCGGCAAGGGCATTCACACCAACTGTATTTCCCCGGTAGCTGCGACCCGTATGACCGAAGACATCATGCCGGAAGACGTGTTGAAAATGCTGGTTCCCGAAGCAGTGACGCCTGCTGTGGTCTATCTGTGCAGCGATGGCGCGCCATCCAAAACCATCTTGACCGCTGGTGCCGGCGGCTATGCGGCGGCGAAAATCTTTGAAACGGAAGGTATCTGGCTGCCGGAAGACCAGCGTAGCGCCGAGGCAATCGCCGAGAATATCGACCAGATCATGGACGAAACCGGCATGCAGGAATATGCCAATGGCGGCGGACAGGGCGGCAAATTTTTCCGCCGGATGCAGGAAGTCATGAAGGGCTAAAAGACCCGCGAACAGGAGAAATAATATGCCAACGATTAAAGCAAGCGAGCTGGAATCCTGGAAGGGCAAGGAAGTGGGTGTGTCCGACTGGGTCCTGGTGGATCAGGACCGGATCAACAAATTTGCCGACTGCACCGAGGATCACCAGTTCATCCATATCGACGAGGAAAAAGCCAAGGCAACACCCTTTGGCGGCACGATCGCGCACGGATTGCTGACGCTCTCGCTGCTGCCGAAATTGTCCTATGGCACGACGCTGGGTCTTGAAGGGACGGTCATGGGTATCAACTATGGCTTTGACAAGGTCCGCTTCCTCAATCCGGTCCGCGCGGGATCAAAGGTCCGAGGTCGCCATACGTTGGTGGACGCAGTCGAAAAACAGCCGGGCCGCTGGCTGCTGACCTACAATGTTGTCGTTGAAATTGACGGCATCGAGACGCCGGCGCTGATCGCAACTTCATTGGTGATGATCGTGGTCGGTTAGGCCGTGAATGATATCGGCAAAAGGGCTCCGGACTGATTCCGGGGCCTTTTTTCTTGGAAGTTTGAGAAAATGTAACGTCGCTCATGGCGCAAAGAGTGATCCAATCGATAACAGCATGGGCGGCGCCACGACCTTCAATAGGCCGGGCCGGATTCTCGAGATTGGGTTGCTTGCAAGAATGCTGTCGCTCGACTAGGGCCTTTCCGGATATCATGAAGCCAAAATCTGTCTTGGGGGGAGTTTGCAATGTCGATACGGCAGATCGCCGCGCTTCCTTATAAAACTGATGATCCCGCCATAAATGCGCCGGCGCGCATCATGCTGATCACCTCCCGCGAGACCAAGCGCTGGATCATTCCAAAGGGCAATATCGGATCAGGTCAGCTGCCCCACAGCGCCGCTGCACAGGAAGCGGAGGAAGAAGCGGGGATATTGGGCGCAACCTGCCCGACACCGCTGGGCAGCTATCGTTATCGCAAGAAAAAGCGCAATGGAGCGTCGGTCTGGATCGACGTCAGCGTCTTTCCGTTTGCGGTGACCGAGGAACTGCAAACCTGGGACGAACAGCATGAACGTGAACGTCGCTGGTTTTCGCTGGAGGATGCTGCGGAGGCGGTCGACGAAGAAGATTTGCGCAATCTGATCCGTTCCTTTGGAGCGGCTGATTTCTGGGCTGCCACCCGATCCGCCAATATTATCGATACCGTCGCACAAAAAACAGGGGTCAATACAATGTTTGCCTGGTTCCAACGCCTGCTTCCGCATCAGGGGAATTTTTTCGACCTGTTTGAAAGGCATGCCGCGACTTTGGTGGCGGGGGCCGATGCGCTCGCAAGGTTACTCCAGGGCGGCAAAGGAATGGGCGACCATATCCGTGAAATTGTTGAACGGGAACATGATGCCGATGAAATTACCCGTGAAGTTCTGAACACCGTGCGCCGGACGTTCCTGACTCCCTTTGATCGCAGCGCCATTTCCGACCTGATCGCTTCAATGGATGATGCCATTGACGAAATGCAGAAAACCGCTGGTGCGATTGAACTATATGACGTCCAGAGCTTCGATCAGGAAATGATCGATATGGCGGCAATTATCGTTGATGCTGCGCGCCTGACCGCAGAAGCCATGCCGCTGCTTCGTGATGTTGCCGACAATGGTGACCGCCTGCACGAACTGACCGAGCGACTGGTGCGGATGGAAGGGCATGCGGACGAAATCCACGCAGCAGGACTCAAAAAACTGTTTCAGGAACATGGTGAAACAGACACGCTCCGTTTCATCATCTTGCGGGAACTTTACCAGCATATGGAGCGGGTGGTCGACCGGTTTGAAGATGTTGCGAACGAGATCGATGGTCTCGTGATCGACCACGGCTGAAGCGGCCCGGGACAATGGACAACAGCATCGCTTTCCCGCTCCTCTTCGGACTTGTCGTGCTCGCGCTCGCCTTTGATTTTCTCAACGGTCTGCACGATGCGGCCAATTCCATCGCGACCGTGGTTTCGACTCGCCTGTTGTCACCGGTCGCAGCGGTTGTCTTTGCCGCATCCGGAAATTTTGCCGCCTACTGGCTGGTCGGACTGCATGTGGCGGAAACCGTTGGCAAAGGTATTATCGACAAGGATGTCGTAACGCCGTCGGTTGTATTTGGTGCGCTGATCGGTGCGATGTTCTGGAATGTGTTAACCTGGCTCAAGGGCATACCGTCTTCCTCAAGCCACGCACTGATCGGCGGTCTGCTGGGCGCCGGTATCGCACATGCCGGTTTCAGCGCGGTGGAATCGTCCGGCACAATCAAGACACTGGTTGCCATCTTCCTGTCTCCGATGATCGGTTTCTTGATCGCAATGGCACTGATGCTGGTGACCGCATGGCTGTTCAAACCCTTACAACCGCGGAAGGCAGAAGGAATTTTCAAGGGCTTTCACCTGATGTCATCGGCGGCCTATTCGATCAGCCATGGCGCGAATGATGCGCAAAAGACAATGGGGATTATTGCAGTCCTGCTCTATTCAACCGGCTATCTCGGTGGCGAATTTTATGTCCCCAACTGGGTGGTTATCAGCTGTTATGCGGCGATATCGCTGGGCACGCTTTCGGGCGGCTGGCGGATAATCAAAACCATGGGCACCAAGCTCACCAAACTCAATCATCACAACGGATTTTGTGCATCTACGGCAGGCTCACTTGTCGTATTCGGTGCCTCGGCAATGGGAATTCCGGTCTCGACGACCCATGCCATCACGGGCAGCGTGGTTGGTGTGGGAGCGGCACGACGGGCCTCGGCCGTACGGTGGAGCGTTGCCAGCCGGGTCGTCATGGCATGGTTCATCACCATCCCCGCGAGCGCGGCAGTGGGCGCTATCTTCTATTTGCTGACCCGCCTGTTCTGACCCGTACGATACCCGTATGATTCAGCTAGCAATCTGCTGCCGTGACCAGATCGACCGGGAAAAACGACGAAGGTCGGCGAAATGGCGGTGCACGTTTCATGGGCTTTGTTTCAAGGCTTTCCGGCGATCCTGATGCATTGGCCGGTCACCCATTCTGAAGCTGGCGCGCACAGATAGAGCGTCAGTGCGCCGATATCCTGCGGCGTGCCCAGCCTTCCCGCGGGCAGACCCAGCTTGTCCTCAAAACCGATGAAATCCTCGTCGGTCATATTCAGCGCCTTTTTCACCGTGTCGGTCGGGACGAAGCCCGGGAGGATCGCATTGACTCGCGTTTTCGGACCGAGCTCATGGGCGAGCGTCTTTGTCAGCATCAGCACGCCGGCCTTGGCCGCACTATAATGGCCGCTGCCGGGGAACGGCTCCTCTGCGGCCAGCGAACTGGTGTTGACGATCCGGCTGCCCTCGCCGAAATGCTTGCAGGCGGCGCGGACGCCATGGAAGACCGATGTCAGGTTTGTCGCCAGCGTCTTTTCCCATTCAGCTTCATCCAGTTCGGTCAGCGGTGCCGAGACCAGCGAACCGCCAGCATTGTTGACCCAAATGTCGAGCCTGCCAAATTCATCGACCGCGCGCTGGGCGAGGGCATCCATGTCCTCTGCGGTGGTGACATCAGTGGCTTGGGCGATGGCCTTTCCGCTGCTGTTGCTGGCGTTGATTTCATCTGCGACGCGGCTGATCTCGTCCAGACTACGCGAAGCGCAGACGACATTGCATCCGGCATCGGCCAAGGTCTTGGCCATCCCTTCGCCAATGCCCCGGCCCGCGCCGGTGATAACGGCAACTTCGCCGGAAAGATCGAATAAGGGATTGGTCATCATGGGTCTCCTTAAAATTACCGTTCGTTCTGCGCTTGTTGACGGACCATTCGCATCAAGCCGAATGCTTCGACAGGCTCAGCACGAACGGGTCCGGTGCAAAGCCGGTTATTCCGCTGCCTCCAGCACTTTCGCCTGTTTCGCTCTTACCCGAATAGGGATGGCGCTCATCAAGGGGATGCCGGTGCGCTTGTCATAATCGCGGTCGTTGAACGAGAGCCGTCCCGTGTTGCCGCCTGCGCCGAGCGGGTCTTCTTTCTCGTCCGGGTTGGTGCCCCAGCTGTGCGGTGTGGAGACGCAGCCGGCGCGCACGGTCTTGTCGGCCTTGGCAACGCAACTGATGAAGGCGCGGGCCGATTCCAGTTCGACCGGCTGGTCTTCGGACAGGCCGAGCGCTTCCATATCGGCGGGGTTCATGAAGGCCGGATGATGCGGCACGCGTTTGCGCTGCACCGGATCTTCGTGCCAGTTGCTGTTGTGGATTGCGGTCATCCGCCGCCCGATCATCCGGAAGGGGAATTCGCCATCCTCGACCGGTTCACCCAGCTTGGTGGCATATCCGGCGAGCTCTTTCATCATCGCGGCATTGCCGACCGACAGCTTGCCTTCCCAGCCGGCCGGTTTGGGTTGCACGAGCAGGGCCTGAGCTTCGACAATCTTGCCCTTTTGGACCTCTTCATCCTCGTACAGCTTGGCGATATCGGCGGGGCAGCCGTTGAGCGATGCGCTCCACGCGCTGATCGGATCAGGGGTTTCGCCGGGCGGGAAGGCCGTGGCCTTTTCCTCGCGCTCGTCGGGATGGGCGAGCAGAGCCCAGGATTTGACCTTGATCGTCTTGTCCATCTCGGACGCCACCGCGTGGATGAACTGATATTCTTCGCACAGGTCCGAGCCTTCGGGCACATCCATGATCGGCAGGCTGGCCTGCGCATAATTATTCTCAAAACCCCAGCCAGCGCCGAAGCCACCGTAGATTTCGGGCGCTGCCGTGTTGCCGTGCACTTCATAATGCAATTTGGGCGCGATGACATAGTCGGCCAGCTCTGCGGTCTTCGACATGCGCGGGTCGATGCAGACCAGCAGATCAAGCGCCTTCATCGCCTCGAACGTCTTGAGCTGGTCTGGCCAGGCAAGCATCGGATTGCCGCCGAGACAGATCAGCGCTTTTACCTGCTTGTCGCCGGGCGTCAGGATCTCGTCGGGCAGCGCCGAGGTCGGCATGCCGGAAATGCTCTGTTCCAGATCGCGGCTGTGCAGCTTGCGGCCGAATCCCCAGGCCGGGATCGGGCCGGGCGTCGCGGCAATCGGCGGGGCGGGCTTGGTGAATACGCCGGTGCGCCGATTCAGATCGCCTTCGCGCAGCCAGTGGCCCATGATCGAAGTCAGCGCGAGATTGAGATATTCGGTGATATTGCCGCCGCCCGACATATTGGTGCCAGTACCGCCGCTGATGCTGGCCTTTTTCCAGCTGCCGTACATCCGCGCCGCGCGGACGATATCTTCTGCCGCTACGCCCGCACGGTCGGCGGCCGGTCCGGCGTCAAAGGGCTGCACGGCCTTTTTCAGCGCCTCGAAACCGTCGACATCCCCGGCGACGAAATCCTTGTCGTACAAACCTTCGTTTATGACCACCTTGGCAATGGCGCCGAGCAGGATCGGGTCCTGACCGGGGCGGCATTGCAGGTGGATGTCGGCCTGGCGCGCGCTGTCGGTCACCCGCGGATCGATTACGATCAGCTGCATGCCGCGCTTCTTGGCGTCGTGCAGTTTCTTTGCCGGATTCATGCCCAAGCCACCGTTCATCGACACCACCGGATTGGTGCCGATCAGCATCAGCCCGTCCCAGTCACCAACCCGCGGCGCGCCGGCCAGCCATGGCCCGATCAGCGCGCGGGCAATGCCCTTGCCGGGCTGGTCGATGGTGACGCTGTCATAGATAGAGGTCGATCCGATCGAGTCCATCAGTGCCAGCATGAAGGCATGGGCATTGACATTATTATAGCCGAAGGTGCCGACATAGGAGGCGATGCTGTCCGGGCCATGCTCCTCGACAATCCGCTCGAGCCGCGCGGCAATATCGCGCGCGGCGTCACGCCAGTGCACGGCCTGCTTTTCGCCATTTTTCATGCCGGTGTAGCTGGTCAGCAGGCGCGTGTCGAAACTGTGGTAATTGGCCAACTGCCGACCCTTGATGCAGCTATAGCCCTCGAACTCGGGATTATCCTTGTCACCGTGGGTCTTCACCGGCAAGCCATTTTCGAAATCGACGATCAGGCCGCAATGGGCGTGACAGGCCCGGCACATCACATGCTTTTGTCCGGTGAATGCTTCGCTGACCATATTTCTCTCCACAGTCTAATTTAGCAGGGTGAGGCCATTGCTTTTTGCAATTTAATCGTTCAATTAACCCAGCAGTGATTCAAGCAATATCGCAGACGACGGGGCCGAACCACTGGCCCTATTGATAAGAATTTGGGAGCAAGATCATGGCCGATAAACCGAGTGCAGCCGAACTCAAGGATTATGCCGAACAGGCAGATGCCTGGTTCAAGGAGAATACGGTCCGTGATCCCGGCTTCATGCTGCCGCTGACCTTCATGGAAGTGTCAACCGACCAGCAGTTCGATTTTCTTCGCGACTGGCAACGCAAGGTCTATGAAGCGGGCTATCTCGGCGCCAGCTGGCCGAAGGAATATGGCGGCGGCGGATTGCACAGCGAGTTTCAGCGTGCTGCCACAAGGGCAATGAAAAAATATGATGCGCCGATCATGCTCAACGCGATTGGCAATGGCTGGGCCGGACCGCTGATCCTCGATCTCGGCACCGAAGAGCAGAAGCAGAAATATATCAAACCGATGCTCAGTGCCGAGGATATCTGGTGCCAGGGCTTTTCCGAACCGGAAAACGGATCGGATCTGGGCAACGCCCAATTGAAAGCCGTGAAGGATGGCGATGAATATGTCCTCAACGGCTCCAAGATATGGACCTCGCTCGGTGACCGCGCGAAATATATGATCCTGCTCGCGCGCACCGATTTTGATGCGCCGAACAAATATGCCGGTCTCAGCTTCTTTCTCAATCCGATGAAGATCGATGGCATTACCACCAGCCGGATCAAGAAGCTTACCGGTGAATATGGCTTCGTGCAGACTTTCTTCACCGATGCCCGCATTTCCGCCGACTGCCTGTTCGGCGGCGAGGGCAATGGCTGGTCGATGGCGATGAAGACGCTCGAATATGAGCGCGGCGCAAAGGTCAAACCGGTCGGCGGTTTCTTCGTCAAGGAACTCGACGTGATGGAAATTGTCGAACTGGCCAAAAATTCGGTTCGCAATGGCAAGCCCTTGCTCGACGATCCGGTGATGCGCGACAAGATGACGCAATATATGATCGATATCCAGGCGCTGAACCTGAACAACACGCGCCGGCGGATGCCGCAGCTGATGCAGGACAAGCCGATGGGACTGCCGTTGATGAACAAGCTGGCCCGCACCGAGCTGATCCGCGAACTGACCGAATTCTCGCTGGCCTTTCAGGGCACCAAGGCGGGCTATTATGTCGGTGACGAGAACGCGATCGACGACGGTTACTGGCATCGCAGCTATCTCAACAGCTTCTCGGCCACGATTGGTGGCGGGACCTCGGAAATTCAGCGCAACATTGTCGCAGAGCATGCGCTGGGTCTGCCGAAAACGCGATAATATAAGGTTAGAAACCCGTTCGTGCTGAGCTTGTCGAAGCACTTTTTACAAAGACCCTACGACAAGCTCAGGGCGAACGGAATGAGAGACGAGGATGAAATGGATAATCTAGGCACAATCGGGACAACCGAAGAGCAGATTGAACTGATGGACGTGGCGACCAATTTCTGTCGCGACAAAAGCCCGGTCGAAAAGGTCCGCGGGCTGATCGACGATGATCTGGGCTATGATCCCGGCATCTGGAAAGAAATTGGCGAGCTCGGCTGGCTGGCGATTGCGATACCGGAAGCGCATGACGGGGTTGGCCTGTCGATGGCGGAAGTCGTGCCGATTGCCGAGCAGATGGGCCGCAATCTGATGAGCACGCCTTTTGGGTCGACGACGCTGGCGGCACAGGCTTTGCTGGCCGGTGGCAGCGAAGCGCAGCAAGCCGCGTGGCTACCGAAAATCGCGGCGGGTGCAGCGGCAACGCTGGCCCTGCGTGAAGACAATGGCGATTGGGATCTGTCCAATATCGACGCGACCGGTGTCGAGAGCGGCAATAATGTGAGTCTGTCCGGCAAGAAGCAACTGGTGCTCTGGGCTGACAGCGCGGAACTGATCATCGCTTCGGTGAAGATCGACGGCGCGGTGCGCTTTGCCCTGATCGAACGCTCGGCGCTGCCGGAAGGATCGCTGCGCCGCGAGACGGTGATCGACGAAACCGCGCGCAGCTATGAAGTGAATCTGGACGGCGTGACCGTGTCGGCCGATGCCCTGTTCGACGCGGGCCGGACCCGCGAGACGCTGGAGAAAATCGAACTGGCTGCGGGCCTGATCCATGCCGCGGAAATGACCGGCGGCGCGCAGGCGGTGATCGATTATACGCTGGAATATCTCAAGACCCGCAAGCAGTTCGGCAAGATCATCGGCAGCTATCAGGCGCTGAAACACCCTACGGTGAACAATTATGTCGAATATGAAAAGGCGCGCACGCATCTGTACAGCGCGGCACACAGCTGGGGCGATCAGGGACGCGGCGAGGTGGCCGTGCGTATGGCGGCGGCGCAATCCCATTCGAGCTATTCCACGGCGGCGGACCGGGCGATTCAATTTCATGGCGGCTTTGGCTTTACCCATGATTGCGACGCCCAGCTGCATCGGCGCAAGGCGATTTTGTCAGGTGCCCTGATCGGCGACGCCGCCTACCAGCGGTCGAAACTGGCCGGATTGTTGTTTGACTAGGAATTGCATGAGCAGTGCTCCTGCGGAGGCAGGAGCCCATCTCTTGCCATAGCCTCTATACGCAATTTCAGGAGATGGACCCCGGCCTTCGCCGGGGCACAATCTAAATGATACAGAAGGAGAAATAAAATGTCAGAAGTACTCACCGAAATCCAGGACGGTTTTATCATCGTCACGATCAACCGGCCCGACGCCAAAAACGCGATGACCAAGGCGGCTGCCGAAGGCATTCGCGCGGCGATGGAGCAGCTCGACAATGATAACAGCCTCAACGCGGGCATCATCACCGGAGCTGGCGGCACATTCTGTTCCGGCATGGATCTCAAGGGCTTTTTGCGCGGTGAAACGCCGTCGGTCAAAGGCTATGGCTTTGGCGGTATCACCGAGAAGGGTCCGGAAAAGCCGCTGATCGCTGCGGTCGAAGGCTATGCTCTCGCGGGTGGCCTCGAACTGGCTCTGGCCTGCGACCTCTGCGTCGCGAACGTCAACGCGAAATTCGGTATTCCGGAAGTGAAACGCAGCCTTGTTGCAGCCGCTGGCGGCGTGATCAAGCTGCAGCAGATTGTCGGCAAGCGGATCGCCATGGAATGGGCCCTGACCGGTGATTTCTTCACCGCACAGCGCGCCTATGAAGTTGGTTTCGTCAATCGCGTGACCGAGGGCGCTGCCCTTGAGGCCGCAATCGAGCTGGCAACGACGGTCGCTGCCAATGGCCCGCTGGCGCTCAAGGCGACCAAGAAGATCATCAACGAAAGCTATGACTGGACCAGCGAAGAGGCCTGGAAGAAACAGGCCGAAATCACCAAACCGGTGTTCACCTCCAAGGATGCGCAGGAAGGCTCGCTAGCCTTTGCCCAGAAGCGTAAACCCGACTGGAAAGGTGAATAAGCCGAACCTATGGCAAGCAAAGATATTGTAGACCAGTGGGCAGCGTCGCAAGACCTGCCCGCATGGTTCGTCCAGGCGATGGCCGTGCCGCGCGAAGAAGCCTTTGTCGAAGTCGACGGGCACAAGGTCCATTATTTCCGCTGGGGAAAGCGCGGCAAGCCGCCGCTGCTGATGACCCACGGCTTTCTTGCGCACGCCCGCTGTTTCGCCTTTATCGCGCCATTCCTCGCCGAAGATTATGATATTGTCTCTTATGATCTCGCCGGGATGGGCGACAGTGAAATCCCCGACAATTGCGATAGCGACAAGCGTGCGGAAGGCATGATCGCACTGGCTGAAGCGCTCGACCTGTTCTCCGGCACAGTAAAGCCCAAGATCATCGCGCACAGCTTTGGTTCCGGCGTTGCCCTCACTGCAATGGAGATGGCAGGAGGGCGTTTCGGCGGGCTGATCATCTGCGACCTGATGGTGATGCGGCCGGAGAGACTGGCAGCCCATTTTGAAAATGGTGGCGGCCCGCCGGGTTCCGGTCGGTCGGATCGACCCAATAAGGTCTATCCCGATTATGAAAGCGCGCGCGCCCGGTTTGTCCTGTCGCCGCCGCAGGCGGTGCAGGAGCCATTTCTGTTCGAATATATGGCCTATCATTCCTTGCGTCCGGTGCAGGGCGGTCCGCAGCAGGGCTGGTCATGGAAATTTGATCCGATGGTTTTCCACCGCAATGAGAATGATATGGCCAAATGGGCGCATACACCCCAGCGTATTGTTGACCTGCCGCATCGGCTGGCGATCGTCTATGGCGAGAACAGCACGCTTTTCGATAGCGACAGCGCGGCCTATCTCCGCGAACTGGGCGGTGACCATATACCGATGATCGCGATTCCTGAGGCAGAACATCATCTGATGCTGGATCAACCGCTGGCGCTGGTCACGGCGTTGCGGTCGATCTTGGCTCTCTGGACGGATTAGCGGCCCGGTAGCTGATTGCCAGATGAACGAAACGGATTTCTGCGACAATCTAGTACAAAAAACCGCGAATCTGACAAAGGCCTGCGACAGGTCTCCCCTATTTCTACCTGTGACGCCGCAGTTGGCGCCGGATAGAAAAAGGAATTGAAGATGAAAAAGTTTCTGATGGCTTTGGCAGTGACAACAATGGCGGTGTCCCCGGTGGTTACCGCTCAGGCAGAAGCTGCTCCGCACCAATCGTCCAAGAAGACGACGACACACAAGACGGTCCAGAAAACGACTGCGAGCAAGCAGGGCAAGCGTACCGTTACCAGAACGGTCACCCAGCAGAAAGCGGCTCCTGCGCGCTACACAAGAACATCAGTGACGGTGAAGCAGAATCATCGTAACTGGTCCAAAGGTCAGAAGTTCGACCGGCGCTATGCCACCAATTACCGGGTGATCGATAATCCCCGTGCCTATCGGCTGTCGAATGCGCCGCGCGGTTACCAGTGGGTCCGGTCCGGCAATGATGCGGTTCTGATCGCCGTGACCAGCGGCATCATCGGAGCGGTCATCGGCAACGCGATTGCCCGTTAGGATCGATTATCCCAATATAAGCGAGAGTCCCCGGGAGCGATTTCGGGGACTTTTGTTTCAGGCGTTCTTGATCGTCAGCCCGCCATCGACAGGGATGACCGCGCCGGTCAGAAAACTGGCCGACGGCAATACGCAGGACAGGGTCATATGCGCGACTTCTTCGGGAATGGCGTAGCGACGCAGCGGAACCCGCCGCTTCGCATAGATGGTCTTATGTTCTTCAGAAATCGCGCCGGTGATACCGGTGCGGACCGGGCCGGGGCAGACGCAATTGACGGTAATCCCTTCACGGCCCAGATCGACGGCGAGACCACGCGTCAAGCCGATCACGCCATGTTTTGCCGCGGCATAGGGGCTGTTGCCCGGCGTCGCGCCCAACCCTTCGGTGGATGCAATATTGACGATCCGGGGATGTTCCGCCTTGCGTAGATGGGGCAGGGCCGCACGGATCATTCTTTGATGGGCGGACAGCATGACGTCCAGTGTCGGGCCCCAACTGTCTTCATAGCTGTCTTCTGCAATGTCGGCAGGGATGGCGAAGCCCGCATTGTTAACGAGAATATCAATCCCACCAAAGCTACGGGCAATCTCACCGACAACCGCCTTGATCACATCGGGGTTGCTGACATCCAGCGCCCAGGCCTGGGCAGTGCCGCTATAATCCGCCGCCGCAATTTCTGCGACGACGGCATCGCATTTCGCTTGATCCAGATCGGTGACGGCAACATGCGCGCCTTCCGAGGCAAAAAGATGCGCGGTCGCCCGCCCCATACCGCTGGCCGCACCGGTGACGATCGCGACCTTGCCAGCAATGGAGCGGCTGAGCGGTTGATAGGGTTCCACGATCAGCCGGCCATAAACCCTTTGAGCCGCTGGTTGATGATCTGGTCTGCTTCGGCCATGATCCGGTCGATCAGTTCCTGACAGGTCGGGATATCGTTGATCAGGCCGGCGACCATGCCGCAACTCCATGCACCGGCATCCATCGTGCCTTCTTTCATGATCTTGGGATAGACGCCCGCGACCTGTTCGATAACGTCAGAGAATTGCAGGTCGGCGCCCTTCTCCTTTTCGATTTCCAGCAGCCGTTCCACCGCCGCATTGGTCAGCACCCGTTCGGTGTTGCGCAAGGGGCGCATGACAAGACGGGTATCCAGTTCGCTGGCTGCGACAATCGCGTCCTTCACATTCTGGTGCACCGGTGCTTCCTTGGTGGCGATAAAGCGGGTGCCCATGTTCATGCCCTCTGCGCCCATGGCGAGCGAGGCAACCAGGCTGCGACCGTCGGCCTGACCACCGGATGATACGAATGGGATGTCCAGTTCGTCGGCAGCGCGCGGCAGCAGGATCATGTTCGGAATATCGTCTTCGCCGGGATGGCCGCCGCATTCGAATCCGTCGACCGAGACCGCGTCACAGCCGATGCTCTGGGCCTTTAGCGCGTGACGGACGGCGGTGCATTTGTGGATCACCTTGATGCCGGCGTCGTGCAGGGCAGGGAGCACCTGGACCGGATTGTTGCCTGCGGTTTCGACGACCTTGACGCCACCTTCGATAATAGCCTTGACCATGCCTTCATAGTCGGGCGAATTGACCACCGGCAGGAAGGTCAGGTTCACGCCGAACGGCTTGTCGGTCATATCGCGGCACTTGGCGATTTCATCGGCCAGTGCGGCAGCAGAAGGTTGGGTCAATGCAGTAATGATACCAAGCCCACCGGCGTTGGACACCGCAGCGGCGAGTTCGGCAAATCCAACATAATGCATCCCGCCCTGGATGATCGGATGTTCGATGCCGAATAGCTCAGTAATACGTGTTTTCATGGACTTGGCTCCTGTTTTTGGAAGAATTGGAAGCATGTCTGCTTCCTTCCGGGAATCATTTAATCGCGCGATTAACTAGCGGCCCCTTGGCTCTCCGTCCAGTCCCCAGTTGTAACGCCTTTCCAGATTTGATCTGGCGATTGCGCCGCGAGTGCCTCGCCGAGCCGTTTTGACCACAGAAATTCGTTCCCCAGCGCATCGCGCCACGCCCACAGGCGACGGGTATAATGGTGCAGATCATATTCCTGGGTATAGCCCATCGCGCCGTGAACCTGATGGAAGGGGACGGTGACCGTCTCGACGCTGTGGCCGATCTGGACCTTGGCAATGACGGCGTCTTGCCAGGCCCGTTCCGGATCATCGCTATGGCGCGCTATGGCGCTGGCGGCCTGTGTCGCCGCCATGGTTGCCGCTGCGCATTCGGAAGCGGCGACAGCCAGTTGCTGCTGAATCGCCTGGAATTTTGACAAAGGTCGCCCGAATTGTTCGCGCTGCGTGACATAATCGATGGACAGGCCGAGCGCTGTTTCCATTGCCGCCGCCATTTGCACCGCGCGGACGGTCAGAATCAGCGCTTCAAACGCCCGGCGGGACAGACCGGTTTTCGCCGATTGCTCGGCGACATGGCCGGAAAAGACAAATTGCGTCATGCCATCGGGCGACAGCGACTCTTCCGGCGAGCGGACGGCGGCGCGATTGTCGAACAAGGCAATCTCGTGATGCGCCTCGTCGAACAACACGATCTTGTCGGCGTGCATGCCAAAGGGAATGTCGGCGCTCGGCGTATGTCCGCTAAGCGCGAAGCTGGCGCTGCCGTCTGCAGGTTCCAGTCCGGCCCGGTCGAGCATCCAGTTGGCGATCAAAGTTTCGGCAAAAGGAACCGGCGAAGCCGCCCGGGCAGAAGCCCATATTGCGCCGAAGGTTTCGTCATAGTCAGCACCGAATCCCCCATTGGCTTCGCTAACCCAGGCGAGTGACAGGCCGTTTTCGACGAGTGCGTCCCAGAGCGCTTGCGGATATTGGCCCGCTTCCGCTTCGTGCGGGACTTCCCGTGCGCACAGGTCGGTGTAGATTTTCGTGGCCGTTTCGGCGACCATTCCTTGCGTGTTTATCATGGTAACAACTTGCCTTGAATGGAACCGTTCGCACTGAGCTTGTCGAAGTGCGGCTCTTGCCGTTGGTGGTCCTTCGACGGGCTCAGGACGAACGGTGTGATATGCATGGGCTCTGGCATCATCTCAGCCCCAATTGCCGCGCGGTGATTCCGCGCATCACCTCTGTCGTGC
This sequence comes from Parasphingorhabdus sp., assembly GCF_048267785.1. Lineage (GTDB taxonomy): Bacteria > Pseudomonadota > Alphaproteobacteria > Sphingomonadales > Sphingomonadaceae > Parasphingorhabdus. The sequence continues at coordinate 133,589 of NZ_JBLWWU010000002.1, forward strand.
CGCCGCGCAGCGTGTTGGGTGGGGAGCGTAGCACGCCCATATTCATGATCCGGCGCATGTCCGGGCTCCACTCTTCGGTGGGCAGGTCGTTGAGCATCGCGCGCACCTGCTGGGTCAGGTCATTCTCCAGCCGGTTGCCGAGATCCTTGACCAGCGCCGCTTCGGTTTCGGGCGAGACGCCCTGTTTCAGCAGATTGGCGATGCCCCAGGACATGCCTTTCAGCGTCCGCAGGCTGGCGATCAGCTTGCCGAGCCGGGCATGGCTGTCCGATCCCATTTTTCCGGTAAGCTGATATAGCGCGGTTTCCAGCGTGATATAGCTGGACAGAAAGCGTTCAGGACCGGAGCGTTCCATCGCCAGTTCCCCGGTCACCTGTTTCCAGCCGCCGCCTTCTTCGCCGAGCAGGCAGTCGTCGGGGACAATGACGTCCTCGAAATAGACTTCGTTGAAATGCGCGTCACCCGACAGGTCGATAATCGGCTTGATGGTGACACCGGGCAGGCTGAGGTCAATCATGATCTGGGACAGGCCGACATGGCGGTTGCGGCCATCGGCGGGTGATGTGCGCAGCAGGGCGACCATATAATGGGATATCTGAGCCCCGGAGGACCAGATTTTCTGGCCGTTGATCTTCCAGCCTTCGGGAACTTTCTCGGCTTTGGTTTTGACATTGGCGAGATCGGAACCGGCTCCCGGCTCGCTCAGGCCAATGGCAAAATAACATTCGCCGGCGGCGATGCGGGGCAATATGTCCAGCTTCTGCTCTTCGGTACCGTGAGCGAGCAACATCGGCGCATGCTGGCGGTCGGCGATCCAGTGGGCAGCGACCGGTGCGCCAGAGCGCAAGGTTTCCTCGGTGACAATATAGCGTTCGAGCGCGCTCTTGTCGTGGCCGCCATATTGGCTCGACCAGGTCAGACCGATCCAGCCGCGCTTGCCCATTTTCTTCGAAAATTCCGGGTCGGCGGAGGCCATCCAGCATTCCGGTTCGGGCCGGAAATTCCCGGCCCTGCGTTCTTCGCTCAGGAAGGCCTGCAATTCGCCGCGCAACTCTTCGAGCGCCGGATCGGGCTGGACAACGGGGAAGTTAAATCGCTGCATGGTGCAATCCTTATGTGGTCCAATCCGTTCGTGCTGAGCTTGTCGAAGCACCTCTCTCGGGAATGCGCCCTTCGACAGGCTCAGGGCGAACGGAAGTTAGCCTCTGTATCACGGAGTCACAATATCGAACTGCGGGTCGACCTCGTCAAGCGCGCCGAACATGGTTGCCATCAAGGCCGCATTGCCGCTGACGAGCATCTCCTTGTCCTGGATCAGTTCCTGCGGACTGGTCTCGCGCATCAGCAATTTCGTGAACAGCGCCCGGCTGATGGTGATCTGCGTGTCCGATCCGTCGGCGGTGATGGCATAATCCTCGCCACGCGGGAACATGACGCTCTTGCCGAGATCGATACTGACCGCTTCTTTCCGATCGGGGAACCAGAAGCGGATGATGCCGCCATCCCCCCGCATCTTTGCCGGGTTGAAGCGGGTTGCCATGGCATCGAACAGATCGACGGCCGGAATTCCGCTCAACACCTTTTCATTGGCGGTGCTGATAGAATTTTTGACATTATTGCCCTCGCGCAGTTCTTTTGCGCCAACCAGATAGATATTGCGCCATGTCCCGGCTTCGGTCTGGAAACCGAGCTGTTCATAGGTAGAGGCCAGCCAGTCTTTTGCGATCTGGCTGGCCGGGTCGGCGAAGACCAGATGGTTGAAGACCGTGGCTGCCCAGCGATAGTCGCCCTGGGCAAAGGCCTTTTCACCTATTGCCAGCGCCTTGTCTGCGCCGCCCATCGCCGCGACATATTTTTTTGAAGCCTCGACCGGCGGCAGTTGGTGATAATGGGCCGGCACTGCATCCCACCAACCGAAATAGCGCTGATAGACCGCCTTGCTGTTATGGTTGAGCGTGCCGTAATAATCGCGCACGCCAAAGTCGCTCTTGGCGAAATCCGGCTCGCCGATATTCTCGGCAATCTCGTCCATCGTTGCGCCCTGATTGGCCTGCCGCATGGTCTGGTCGTGGACATAGCGATAGATGCCGCGCTGGTTCTTCAGGGCAGTCTGCACATTGCTGCTGCCCCATGTCGGCCAGTGATGGGAAGCCAGCATGACGTCCGACTTGCCGCCGTATTTTGCGAGCATGTCGTCAATCACCTTGCTCCACTTGAGCGTATCGCGGACCAGCGCCCCGCGCGGGGTCAGCACATTGTGAAAGGTGCGGGTCACCACTTCGGCGGTGTGAAGCGCCTTATATTGCGGCAGGTAGAAGACCAGCTCGGCCGGCGCTTCGGTCTCGCCGGCATCCATGAAGTTGAAAGTAATGCCGTCGACCGTCAGCATCTCGCCGTCCTTGCTGATCGAACGGGTTGGCGGGATGAGAGCGACTTCGCCACTCGACAGTTTCTGGCCGAGGCCCCCCCCGACCTGACCGGTCTTGCCCACCGGCAGGGCGGTCCCGAATTGAAATTGTACACGCCGGTTCATCGCGGTCCCGGCGATCACGCTTTCGCCGACGGACTCAGCGAGAAAGCCGTGCGGTGCGATGACCTGTATCTTGCCCGACTGGATATCCTCAGCCGAAGCGACGCCGCGAACGCCGCCGAAATGATCGCCGTGGCTATGGGTGAAAATCACTGCGACCACCGGTCTGTCGCCCAAGGTCTCGTTGGCCAGCGCAAGGCCCGCTTTCGCTGGCGCCGGGGTGGTCAGTGGATCAATGACGATCCAGCCGGTCTTGCCGGCGATCAAGGTCATCTGCGCCAGATCATAACCGCGAATCTGGTAGATGCCAGGCACGACCTCGAACAGACCATGGATGCTGTTGAGCTTGCCCTGCCGCCAGAGCGAAGGATTGACCGTATCCGGCGCATCTCCCTGCATGAAATCGAACTGGCGCGAATCCCATGCGACCGAGCCGTCTTCGTTCAGAATCTGGTCGTCTTCAATCTTCGCCAGAAATCCGCGTCTGGCATTTTCGAAGTCCGTCTGGTCGGCGATCGGCAGGCGGGCGGCCACTTCGGCATTGGCGGCCTTGGTCGCTTCGGTGGCAACGCCTTGTGGAGGAGCGGCAATTATTGGTGCAGCCGACATCAAGGCGACAATCAAAATAGCAGTCCTGTTCATTCTCTCTCTCCCTCTGGCACTCCTGCTTTTGCAGGATTATTATTCTTCTGTCGGCAAAATCTACTGTCCCTTGAACACCGGCTTTCTTTTCTCGAGTATCGCATCAATTGCTTCCTGATGATCGTCAAGCTGTTGCAATACGCCCTGGAACAGTGCCGCCTGATCGAGATTTTCCTTCAGCGTCACGCTCTGGGCCGTGCGGACCAGTTCCTTGGTCTTGCGGATCGCCAGCGGTGGCAACGCTATAACCATCTCCGCCAGTTCATAGGCACGTTCGAGCAGCTTTTCGTTCGCCACGACTTCCGAAACCAGACCGTAATCCCGCGCCTTGGCAGCATCGATAAATTCGCCGGTGAACAGCATCTGGTTGGCCCGGGCCTGTCCGATAAGCCTCGGCAGTAACCAGGCTCCACCATCACCCGGAATGAGTCCGACCCGCAAAAAGCTCTCGGCAAATATCGCGTCTTCGCCCGCGATGCGGATATCGCACATGGTGGTCAGATCATTGCCGGCGCCGATGGCATGACCATTGACCGCGGCAATCACCGGCACGGAAATTTGCGAGAACGCCAATGGGATCCGCTGGATACCGGTCTTGTACCAATTCTCGATTTCGACCGGTGACATATTCTGATCGGCGGTCATCGCCTTGATCTCGTGCAGATTGCCGCCTGCGGAAAAGCTCTTGCCGTTGGCGGCGAGCACGACGCAACTGACCGATGTGTCGGCGTCGGCCTTGTTGATCGCGTCAACCAAGGCCTCGCACAAATCCTTTGATAGCGCATTGCGCGTGTCCGGTTTGTTCAACGTGATTGTAACGATGCGGTCATTTTTCTCGTAGAGAATGACGTCAGTCATCAAATATTCCTTTGCCCTGCGTTTCTTTTCTATGCTGCTGTCATTGCAGGGGATAGCGGATTCTGCAAGACTCGCTCCAACCAACTGGTTAAATGAACCATAATGATCCGACAGAAAACCCCAACTGGCCGGCAGGATACAGCAGGCTTCACCCTGGTGGAGCTGATGGTCGTGCTGCTGATCATCGGGTTGATGGCATCGATCGTCGTCTTTTCCTTTCCCGGCGGCAGCAGCGCTCTGGAGGAAGATGCCCAGCGTTTTGCCGCACGCACGGCGGCGCTGCGCGACAATGCGATCCTGCAATCGCGACCGATGGCGGTGCAGGTCACACCCTCTGGCTATAGTTTTCTGGAACGACGCAGGGGCAGCTGGTCGGTGATCGAGGACAAACCGTTCGTGTCAACCAACTGGTCCAGCGGTGTCCGCGCGGCCACCGGCGAGACCGGACCGATGATGATCAGTTTTGAAAGCACCGGCCTGCCCAGTGAACAGGCCGAGCTTGTCTTGCAGCGCGAAGATCAGAGCAGGCGGGTGCTGATCGCTCCGATGGGCGATGTAAAACTGGCTGGATCAGCGCCATGAACAGGTCGGGCGAGCGCGGTTTTACCCTGATCGAAATGCTGGTCGCGCTGTCGGTGTTCAGCCTCGCCGCGCTGGCCCTGATCCGGCTGCAGGCCTTTACCACCCATAATGCCGCTGAGCTGGAACTGCGGGTTGTCGCACAATCGGTGGTCCGCAACCGGGCGGTCGAAATTCTCACCGATCCGCGTCCGCCGAGTCTCGGGGAGAGCAGCGGTCAGGAACACAATGGCGGTCTCGATTGGACTTGGACGCAAAGCGCGCAAATGGCCGACGATGGCCGGTTCGTGCAGGTCGATATAAAGACCCGGGAAAACACCAGCGGCGCTGCGGCTGCGCTGACAATATTGCGGCCAGCCGGGGAGCTGCGCGCGGTCGAACCGCCGCCACCGGTTGACTAGTGTCGCTGGCCTAGAAAAACTGATTGGCCAGATTAGTCGCATTATGCGCGATAATCGGCAGCAGGATACTGCCCGTACGGAGTCTGATCCACATCAATGCGCCGCCGAGAATGCCGGTAATGACCAGCGCAACCCAGTCTGCCTGTACCACAGCGTTCTGGACGAAAATACTGTGTCCCAGCGCGAAGAACAGCGTTGCCAGAACGGCTCCCCACGGGATGGTCGCGCCCATCAGGTCCCAGGCTCTGCCCGAAACCGCCAGTGACAAAGTAAGCAATAACAGGCCGCGAAACATCAGTTCTTCATCCATACCGGGGATGGTCGCCTGATAGATCAGCGTTTCCGCGTCCAGATTGGTCCCGTCATTGACCAGCAGTTGAAGGCCGACAATGAAGGCGACCATCCCCGCCACAACGATGAGCGAGGGGATCACGGAGCCTTGTTCCTGCTTCAGGGTCAGTCCGGCGTCGGCCAAATTGAGACGCTTGGATGGGACGATGACGGCCGCGATCATGATCAGACTGGCGACGATCGCCAGTATCTTGCCGGACCAGTTATATTTCTGATCTTCAAACATGCCGGAAATGCCCGGCAAATCAATGCCGAAGAATATCGCGCCGGTGTAAACAGCGTAAATGCCGATCGACACGACCAGCCAAACCGGCGAGACAACCGCTTTTTTGGTGATAACAAGTAACAGCGCGAGCGCGACAACCGGCGTCCACCATATTGCCATTGTCCATATCATGTCCTGCATGATTCCATCCTCCCCCATAGAAAAAGACCGCAGCTATATTGCTGTATTACTACGCTATATCAGTATGAGGGCTAATCGTCAATTATGACGCGCGGCCGTCGGGTCAGCGAAACACCACGGTCCGGTTGCCATTGAGCAATATCCGATGCTCGCCGGCCCACTTGACTGCCTTGGCCAGAACCTGTGCCTCGATATCGCGGCCGATACGGATCATGTCTTCCACGCTGGCCCGGTGATCGACGCGATCAACCGCCTGTTCGATAATCGGTCCTTCATCGAGATCCTTGCTGATGAAATGGGCCGTTGCGCCGATCAGCTTGACTCCGCGCGCATGGGCACGGTGATAGGGTTTCGCACCCTTGAAGCCGGGCAGGAAACTATGGTGAATATTGATGCCGCGCCCGGCCAGTTTCTCGCTCATATTGTCCGACAAGATCTGCATATAGCGCGCAAGAACAAGATATTCCGCGCTGTTCTGATCCATAATATCCAGAATTTGCTGTTCCTGTTCCGCGCGGTTTTCGTCGGAAACCGGGAAATGGTGGAACGGCACGCCATGCCATTCCGTCAAAGCGCGCAAATTTTCATGATTGCTGACCACGGCGACAATATTGACCGGCAATCCACCGGTTTTCCATCTGTGCAGCAGATCATTGAGACAGTGGCTACCTTTGGAAACCGCGATAACAATATTGGGTTTTACCGCGCCGCTCACCAGAGTCCAGTCGAGCGCATATTGCCTGCCGATTGCCGAAAATTTCTCGGTTAGCGCATCAAGGCTGGACGGAAACTTCTCGCCCGCGCTGGTGAACTCGACCCGCATGAAAAAGCGTTTCTGTTCAAGATCGGCATATTGCTGGCTGTCGAGAATGAAGCCTTCATATTCCGCCAGAAATCCGGCCACGGCAGCGACCAGACCGACCCGGTCTTCTGCGGTGAATGTTAGAATATAATTTTCCGTCATATGCAAATCGCCTTTTCCGGCCCCAATTGGCGCAAAGTTTCGGATTTGAAAAGCGGGTTTTTCCCTTGTGCTGATGTGTGCAGCGATTAGAAGCGCGGGAGACTTGATACAGATCTGGATATTGTGATGAGCAAACTCGAAGATGCATTAGAAAATTTTGACATGGATGACGTGCCGGAAGACGAGGAATCGATGCTCGAATGGTGGGATTTTGATGATTCCGCCGAGATGGTCGAGGCGATCGCCGGCGATATCCAGTTCATTATAGAAAGCGCCCTTGATGCGCGCGGCGATGCATTGCTCGCTTTACCCGTCAGTGACGAAGCGATGCCGGTGCTTGAGGCGCTGGCTGAAAAACAGATCAAGTGGAAACATGTCACGATCATCCCGACCGATGATTTGCTGATACCGCTTGATGATCCGCGCAGTCACGTCAAGACGCTGGCGCAACTGTTTCTAACCCGCGGTGCGCGGGTGCTGCCGCTGGCACCGGATCATGACGATTATCATATGGCCGGTGCCGCCGCCGATGCGCGGTTGCGCGATACGAAATGGCCAGCGGATCTGGTCTGGCTCGGCATGGGCGAGGGCGGCAGCACTGCCGGAATCATGGAAAGCGCGGATATGGAGGAAGCGCTTGACGGTCCGCCGGAAAAACTGGTGGTCGGGCTGCTCCCCGACGATGGCGAGACGCCGCTGGTGACCCTCACCAAGGCTGCGATCTGCGAAGCGCGGACGGTGATTGTCCTGCTCAAGGGTGCTGAAAACCAGTCACTGCTGGAAGCGGAAATCGAACAGGGCGCCACCAGCATGACCCCGATCGGCAGGATTTTCGCTGATTTGGCTGTTCCTGTGGATATATATGTAGAAAATTAAAGGCGTCTGTCGGGCCTCATTCGCCAGTGATATGACTATCCATTGATTTAACTATACGATTAAACCATGATGCTTCCATTGCGAATCGCCCGAACAGGTGATCGATCAATTGGAGAGCGCCAACCTATGCATCCCTATCTGCACGCCCGGGAAAATCCCGACAAGCCAGCCGTCATTATGGCCGGATCCGGAGAAGTCATCACTTATGGTGAACTCGACAAGCGCTCCAACCAGATAGCCCAGCTGTACCGGTCCCGCGGTCTGCAAATTGGCGATACGGTTGCGATCTGCATGGAAAACCATCCGCAATTCTTCCCAGTGACCTGGGGTTCGCAGCGCTCTGGCCTGATCCAGGTCGCCATTTCCAGTCGCCTGACCGCCGATGAAGTCAGCTATATTTTGAAGGATTCCGGCGCCAAATTGCTGGTCGGTTCAAAGCAGATGCTGCCGATACTAGACCAGATAAAATCATTGAATCCCGACGTCGGCCAACTGGTATTCGGCGCCGATGACGAGCGAAACATGGACGCTGTACTGGATAGCATGCCTATCACGCCAATTGCCGATGAACGGGCGGGCGTCGACATGCTCTATTCCTCGGGTACGACCGGTACGCCCAAGGGGATAAGACTTCCTCTGCCAGAGGATGAAGACATTGCCGGGCGCAATGCTCTCGGGGCGCTTGCCGAAATGATTTTCGGTTTTCACAAAAACTGCGTCTATCTGTCACCCGCTCCGCTTTATCATGCAGCGCCGTTGCGCTGGAACCTCGCCGTGCAGGCACTGGGTGGTACCAGCGTCATCATGGAGAAATTTGATCCGGAACAGGCGCTGGCGCTGATCGAAAAATATCGCTGCGATGTCGGGCAATTTGTCCCGACCCATTTTGTCCGGATGCTGAAATTGCCGGAAGAGACACGGGCCAAATATGACGTCTCCTCGATCAAGAGCGCGGTGCACGCCGCCGCGCCGGTGCCGATTCCGATCAAGGAAGCGATGATCAAATGGTGGGGACCGGTGCTCAACGAATATTATGCCGGGACCGAAGGTAATGGCTTTGTTTTCTGCAATAGCGAAGGCTGGCTGGCGCACAAGGGTTCGGTCGGCCAGCCGGTCAATTGCCAGATTCACATTTGCGACGAAAATGGCGAAGAAGTGGCCGTTGGTGAAGAAGGCCAGATCTATTTCGAAGGCGGTGCGAAATTCGAATATCATAATGACCCGGAGAAAACCGAAAGTGCAACCCACGCCAAGGGCTGGACCTCGCTCGGCGATGTCGGGAAGCTGGACGAGGACGGCTTTCTTTATCTGACCGACCGCAAGAGTTTCATGATCATTTCCGGCGGCGTGAACATCTATCCGCAGGAAATCGAAAATCTGCTGGTCTCCCATGAGAAGGTAGCTGATGCTGCGGTTATCGGGGCGCCCGATGACGATATGGGCGAGAAAGTTGTTGCCGTCGTACAGCCGATGGACATGGCGGATGCGGGTGAGGATTTGGCGCAGGAACTGGAAGCCTATCTCCGGCAGTCGCTATCCGGCGTCAAAATCCCGCGCCAGATCGACTTTCGTGCGGACCTGCCGCGTCACGCCACGGGCAAACTCTACAAGCGGCATTTGCGCGACGAATATTGGGCGAACAATGACGGTCAAGCCAAATAAAGGAACCGAATGATGGTAGCCGATACAATTCCAGCCTTGTCGCCAGAAATGGGGGCGCAGGTCGTGGACCCGCGAAGCTATGCCGAATGGGATGGCCTGCTCGACACATTCGACTGGCTGCGCGACAACAGGCCGGTTGCCCGGGTCATGGCGCCGGACGATAGTTTCGATCCGTTCTGGCTAGTCACCCGCTATGACGATGTCATGCGAATATCAAAGGACAACAAGACCTTCCTCAACAACCCGCGCAGTGTTGTCTTTTCCGCACGTGAAGGTCTTGATTTTGTCGAGAATGTTACCGGCGGCAGCCCGCATCTGGTGGCATCGCTGGTCACGTTTGATGCGCCGGTCCATCCGAAATATCGCAGGTTGACCCAAGACTGGTTCATGCCGAAAAATCTGCAGAAGATGGAAGCGGAAATTGGCGCACTGGCAAAGACCACGGTCGACCGTCTGGTTGACGCGGCTGACAATGACGGTGTTGTGGATTTCGTGTCTGCTGTCGCAGCGCCTTACCCGCTGCATGTGATCATGCAGATACTGGGCGTGCCGGAGGAGGACGAGCAACGGATGCTGTTCCTGACCCAGCAAATGTTCGGTGGGCAGGATGAAGATCTGAACAAGAGCAACATGGCGAATATGACGGCCGAGCAGATTACCCAGCTGGTGGCTGGAGCCGTGGCCGATTTTACCGCCTATTTCTCCAAACTGACGGCAGAGAAGCGCGCCCATCCAACAGACGATGTGGCAAGCGTGATCGCCAACGCCACCGTCGATGGCGAGCCGCTCAACGACCGCGATATGGCCGGCTATTATATCATTGTTGCCAGCGCGGGGCACGATACGACCTCGGCCTCGACTGCTGGAGCGATGATGGCTCTGGCTCAGGATCCCGAGCAGTTCGCCCGGGTCAAGGCCGATCGCAGCCTGTTGTCCGGGATTGTCGAGGAGGCCATTCGCTGGACCAGTCCTGTGCAGCATTTCATGCGCACGGCGGCAGAAGATACCGAGATCGGTGGGCAGAAGATCGCCAAGGACGACTGGCTGATGATTAACTATGTTGCCGCCAATCATGACCCCGCACAATTTGAAAATCCGCGGAAATTTGACGCGGCACGCTCGCCCAACCGGCATCTGGCTTTCGGTGCGGGCGCGCACCAATGTCTCGGACTGCACATGGCGCGGCTGGAAATGAGGATATTGTTCAACGAGCTGCTTGACCGGATCGAGACACTGGAACTGGCAGGCGAACCCAAACGCGCCAAGTCGACTTTTGTCGGCGGGCTCAAAAGCCTGCCGATCCGCTATAGTCTATCAAAATGAATGGCGCGCTACGCCTTGTAATGCAGTTTAAGTGACTCAAATAGAATCGACGGGAAATCCCAAAGGAGAGCAAGATGGTTACGCAATATAAGAATCTGATTAACGGCGAGATGGTCGGCACGACGGATGTGCTGGATGTCGTCAATCCGGCCAATGAAGAAGTCATTGGCCAGGTGCCCGCCTGCGGGGAAGCCGAGCTCAATCAGGCTGTGGCCGCGGCGCGGGCTGCCTTCAAGACCTGGTCGAAGGTGCCGATCGAGGAACGCCGCAAGGTGGTTCAGGCCATTGCCGGCGTGATCAACGAGAATAATGACGAGCTGTTCCGCTTGCTCACCGCCGAGCAGGGCAAGCCCCATGCCCAGGCACAGGGTGAGATCATGGGCGCAGCCTATATGGCGGGTTCGCAGGCAACGCTCGATCTCGAAGACGAGATCAACGAGGATACGGAAGAGAGGCTGAGTCGCACACGCCGCGTACCGGTCGGTGTGGTTGCCGGCATCGTGCCGTGGAATTTTCCGGTAATGATGGCGGTGCAGAAAATTGCCCCCGCTCTCCTGTCCGGTTGCACCATCGTGCTCAAGCCTTCGCCGTTCACGCCGTTGACCACCTTGCGTCTGGCCGAACTGATCAAGGACGTGACCCCTCCGGGCGTCGTCAATATCATTACCGGCGAAGACAGCCTCGGTCCGTTAATGACTTCGCACCCCGATATCGACAAGATCACCTTCACTGGATCGACCGCAACCGGCAAGAAGATCATGGAAGGCGCCTCAAAGGATCTCAAGCGGATCACGCTGGAACTGGGCGGCAATGACGCCTCGATCGTTCTCCCCGATGCCAATGTCGAAAAGGTAGCCGAGCAACTGTTCTGGTCAAGCTTCACCAATGCCGGCCAGATCTGCGTCGCCGCGAAACGCATCTATATCCATGAGGATATTTATGACGAACTCAGCGCCGCGATCGCCGAATATGCCAAAAATGTGAAAGTCGGCGACGGTGCACAGCAGGGTACCGCGGTCGGTCCGATCCAGAACAAGAAGCAATATGAACGGGTGTTGGAACTGGTGCAGGATGCCAAGGATAATGGTTATAAATTCCTGGTCGGTGGCGACGCCAAGGACGAGAGTATACCCGGCTATTATGTCCCGATCACGATTCTTGACAACCCGCCCGAAGATGCGCGGATCGTTGCCGAGGAACAATTTGGTCCGGTCATGCCGCTGATGAAATTCAGCACCACCGACGAGGCGATCAGCCGCGCCAACAATAGCGAATATGGCCTTGCCGGAGCAGTGTGGACAGCCAACCCCGACGAAGGTGTCCGGGTTGCCGAGCAGCTGGAAACCGGTACTGTTTGGGTCAATGAATTCCTTCACCTGTCGCCCTTCGCACCCTTCGGCGGACACAAGCAGTCCGGCTTTGGGGCTGAATATGGCAAGGAAGGGCTGCTCGAATTCACCTATCCGCAGGTGATTACGGTGAAGAAAGACAATGTGCCCGCCTGATCTGGCATAAGCATGAATCGAAAAAGCCGGTTATCACTATTGTGATGACCGGCTTTTTTATTTGACGCTAGCGCGTCTGCGGTTTAACTGACCAGTTAAATTATCAACTCTCAACCAATCAAAGGAATAAGATTATGGCTGAAGCCTATATTGTTGACGCGGTTCGTACCGCTGGTGGTCGTCGCGGCGGTCGTTTGGCAGGTGTGCATCCGGTAGATCTGGGCGCTGCCACGCTGAACGCGATTGCCGACCGCAACGATTTCGATACGAGCGCGATTGAAGATGTGATCACCGGCTGCGTCATGCAGGGTGGCGAGCAGAGTGGCGACGTGGGCCGTAATGCGGTTCTCGCCTCCAACCTGCCTGACAGCATTCCATCGGTTTCTATCGATCGCCAGTGCGGTTCTTCGCAGCAGGCCATCCAATTTGCGGCGCAGGGCGTCATGTCCGGTACCCAGGACATGGTTTTGGCGCACGGCATCGAAAGCATGACCCGCGTTCCCATGGGTTCGACCTTCAAACTGTTCAAGGATGCCGGCCTTGGCACGAACAAATCCGAAGGGCTCGAAAAAGCCTATCCCGGCATTAATTTCAGCCAGTTCATGGGCGCCGAAATGATGGTCAAAAAGCATGGTTTCACCCGTGAAGATCTCGACCGGTTTGCTCTTGAAAGCCACCAGAAAGCCGTAAAGGCAGTTGAATCCGGTGCATTCGACAATGAAATCGTTCCGATTGAAATCGAAACTGCCGAAGGCAAGGAGATGCACAAGGTTGACGAAGGTATTCGCTTCGACGCCACCATGGAAAGCATCGGGGCTGTCAAGGTTCTGCAGGAAGGTGGCGCGATCACTGCTGCCAACGCCAGCCAGATTTGCGATGGTTCGAGCGCAGTATTGGTCTGCTCCGAACAGGCGCTGAAAGACCATGGCTTGACGCCGCGCGCGCGGATCGTCAATCTGACCGTGACCGCCGGTGACCCGGTGATCATGCTGGAAGAACCCCTGTTCGCAACCGACCGCGCCCTGCAGCGCGCCGGTATGAATATCGGTGATATCGATCTGTATGAAGTCAACGAAGCCTTCGCACCGGTTCCACTCGCATGGCTCAAGCATGTCGGTGCCGATCGCGACAAGATCAACGTCAATGGCGGCGCGATTGCTCTGGGCCACCCGCTCGGCGCTTCGGGAAGCAAATTGATGGCAACTTTGCTTAATGCGCTGGAAGCACGCGGATCGAAATATGGTCTCCAGACGATGTGTGAAGGCGGTGGTCAAGCGAACGTGACCATCATCGAACGGCTCGGTTAATGTAAATTATCGTCATCCTGAACCAGGTTCAGGATGACGAACGATAGAAGAAAGACATACATATGGAACTCAACAGCAATATTTCAGCCGTCATTACCGGTGGTGCTTCAGGCCTGGGCGCGGCAACCGCTCGCCGTCTGGCGGCAAAGGGCGTCAAGGTCGCTTTGTTCGACCTCAACGAGGAAAAAGGCGAAGCGCTTGCTGCCGAACTGGGCGGAACTTTCTGCAAGGTCAACGTGACCGAAGACGACAGCGTCGATGCGGGCTTTGAAAAGGCTCGCGCCGCAAACGGTCAGGAGCGCATTCTTGTGAACTGCGCCGGTATCGGCAATGCGATCAAGACCGCCAGCCGGTCTCGGGAAGATGGTTCGATCAAGCATTTCCCATTGGATAAGTTCAACTTTGTCATCCAGGTCAATCTGGTTGGTACCTTCCGCTGCATCGCCAAATCGGCAGCCGGCATGTTGACGCTTGATCCACTGGAAGACGGCGATCGCGGCGCGATGGTCAACACCGCTTCGGTTGCGGCTGAGGACGGTCAGATCGGTCAGGCTGCCTATTCCGCCTCCAAGGGCGGCGTAGTCGGCATGACCCTGCCAATCGCGCGCGACCTGTCCCGCGAAGGCATTCGCGTCAACACCATCCTGCCCGGCATTTTCGATACGCCGCTGCTTGCTGGTGCACCGCAAAATGTGCGTGATGCTCTGGGTGCGATGGTTCCGCATCCTCCGCGCCTGGGTCAACCCGACGAATATGCCGCGCTCGCATTGTGCATGATCGAGACGCAATATTTCAACGGCGAAGATGTCCGTCTCGACGGTGGCATCCGGATGGCACCACGCTAAACAACATAAATCAGGGGGCTGCGAGAAATTCGCGGCCCTTTTTGTATCTGATGGAGAAGTTCATGACCGACTATACGCAGATCCTCTATGACGTCGCCGACAATATCGCGACGATCACGATCAATCGTCCGGAAAAGATGAACGCCTTTACCAGCACGATGATTCGGGAAATGACCGACGCCTTTGATCGCATAGATGCCGATGACGATGTGCGTGCCGTGGTGGTGACCGGAGCCGGTGACCGTGCCTTTTGCGCCGGAGCCGATCTGACCCCCGAAGACGGCAAGAAACCCTTCGCCAGCGACGATCCGGTGGAGGATTATTCCGATCCGCGTGTCCGCGATGGCGGTGGCCTGCTGATCCTGCGTATCTATCAGTGCCTGAAACCGGTGATCGGCGCCATCAACGGCGTTGCCGTCGGCGTTGGCGCAACCATGTTGCTGCCGATGGATATGCGGCTGGCCAGCGAGACCGCGCGCTTCGGTTTTGTCTTCGCCCGTCGCGGCATTGCGCCGGATGGCGCGGCCAGCTGGTTCCTGCCCAATCTGGTCGGACGGGCGCAGGCGCTGGAATGGTGCCTCACCGGCCGCGTTTTTGACGCACAGGAAGCGCTGGACGGTGGCCTGGTCCGGTCGCTCCACAAGCCCGACGAATTGTTGCCCGCCGCTTATGCGCTGGCGCGCGAGATTGTCGACAATACGGCTCCGGTATCGATCGCCGTGACGCGGCAGATGCTGTGGCAATTACCCGCCGCCGCGCACCCGATGGAAGCGCATAAAGTCGATAGCCGGATCATCTATAATCGCGCAAAATCAGCCGACGCCAAAGAAGGTATTGCCAGCTTTCTGGAAAAGCGCAGCCCAAAATATCCGGATAAAGTGTCGAGTGACTTGCCAGACAGCTTCCCATGGTGGGATGAACCCGTTTATAGGTGACCGATTCGTGACAATATGTGCTTGGGGGAAAGATAAATGATCGACGACAAGCCGAGGATCAAGGAAAATGAAGCGGGTGCCCGGGACAAGCTGATCGAGACCGCCAGCCAGATCATGCGCGAGGGAGATACGATCGATATTTCCTTCAGCGAGCTATCGGTCCTGTCCGGTCTCAACAGCGCGTTGGTCAAATATTATTTCGGCAACAAGGATGGCCTGCTTGAAGCGATCCTTGAGCGCGACATGGACAATATACTGGATCAGGTTGGTCTGCTGATCAAAAAGGACTGGCCCCCGGAAGACAAGCTGCGCCATCATATTGGCGCGGTGATCGATACCTATCATGAGTTCCCGTATATCAACCGCCTGACCATGCGGCTGATTCGCGAGCTACCACCGGAAGGCGCGCGCAAAATCGCCGACAAATATCTGAAGCCGCTGTCCGAGGCCTATAAGATTTTTGTCGGAGAAGGTATCACGTCGGGCGTGTTTCGCACGGTCGATCCCGATCTCTTCTATTCGGCGGTTACCGGCGCGGCAGACAGGTTCTTTACCGGCAAGCTGGTATGGAAATATTGCTATGGCCGCGAGGATTTCGACGAGCGGATGCGCGATGCCTATCGGGAACAGACGGTCGACCTGATCATGGCCGGGATTTTGAAGTAACGGGCCTCTATTCCGCCGCTTCGCCTTCCGGTTCCAGCTTGTCCTGTGTGCGCAATTCGAAATCGCTGGCATCATGCCGTTCGCGTAACTGACCTTCAGGATCACCCCATGCACGATTGACCATTTTGCCGCGCTGTACGGCAGGACGTTGGGCAATCATGTCGGTCCAGCGGTTCATGTGCTTGTATGACGCGGTGTCGAGGAATTCGGCGGCTTCGTAAACGACATTTTTGACCAGTGCGCCATACCATGGCCAGATCGCCATATCGGCGATGCTATATTCATCACCCGCCATATATTCATTGTGGGCGAGATGGCGGTCGAGCACATCCAGCTGGCGTTTTACTTCCATCGCAAAACGGTCGATGCAATATTCGATCTTCACCGGTGCATAGGCATAGAAATGGCCAAAGCCGCCGCCGAGATAGGGGGCGCTGCCCATCTGCCAGAACAACCAGTTGAGTGCTTCGGTGCGCTTGTGATGATCGCTGGGGAGGAAGGCTCCGAATTTTTCGGCGAGATAGAGCAGGATCGAACCGGATTCGAAAACACGTGTCGGCTTGTCCGTGCTATGATCCATCATTGCGGGGATCTTGCTATTCGGGTTGATATCGACAAAGCCGCTGCCGAACTGATCGCCTTCGCCGATATTGATGAGATAGGCGTCATATTCCGCGCCCTTGTGGCCGAGCGCCAGCAGCTCCTCGAGCATGATCGTGACCTTCACGCCATTGGGCGTCGCCATCGAATAGAGCTGGAGCGGGTGCTTCCCAACCGGTAGCTCGACCTCCTTGGTCGGGCCGGCAATCGGCCGGTTGATATTGGCGAAACGGCCACCATTGGCCTTGTCCCATTTCCAGACTTTCGGGGGCGTGTAATCGGGCAGATTATCGGTCATGACATCATTCCTTTATGGATTGGCCTGTGTTGCTTTCGACAAACGGTAGCATTTGAAACCGCATCGATCACGCAAGTTTTTCTGCGTCCGCTCCAAGCGGATTTATGACCGCCGCCTAATTTCTCGGCGGGATGCTGCGCACCATGGTCAGGAAATTCAGCGTGGTTCCCGCGCGGCGATGTGCGGACAAGGTCTGATAATCGGGATCATTATACCAGGCGGTGGCCGCATCATGGTTCGGAAATTTCAACAGCACGACCCGGCCTTGGGGCGGCGATGTGCCTTCGAATGTGACACTGTCGTCGTCAAAGGTGATGAACTCCCCGCCATGCTTTTTCAGGATCGGGAAAAATCCCTTTTCATATTCCCGGTATTTCGCCGCATCCTGCACGGTGAGATTGGCGATAACATGGACAGGTTGTTCGGTCATCATCAGGCTCCTAGTTCATTTCCGCAAAGGTCTTGTCTTTGTCGACGCGGACATCCTGCGGCAGACCAAGCACCCGTTCGGCGATGATATTCTTGAGGATCTCATCGGTACCGCCAGCGATTCTCAATCCCGGTGCCCACATGAAGCTTTCCTGGAAGATCGCATCGGATGGCGCTTCATCCTTGTCGACGATGATGCCGAAATGGTCCTGCATCTCGATCGCGCTGTTGCAGATGTCCTGCAGATGGTTGGCGTTGATGATCTTGCCGATGGCATTTTCCGGTCCCGGTGTTTCACCGCGCGACAAGGCGGTCTGGGTGCGGAATTTGGTCAGCTTGTAACCCTGCGCCGCGACATACCAGTCGGCCAGTTTTGCGCGAAAGGCCTGGCCGGAAAGGGTCCCGGCGGAGCGCGCATAGTCCATGATTTCCTTCCAGTCGGGACCCGGTGAACCGCCAACCGCGAGCCGTTCGTTCATCAGGGTGACCAGCGCGACCTTCCAGCCCATTCCGGGGTCGCCGAGCCGGTCGCTGTCGGGAATGCGGACGTCGGTGAAATAGACCTCGTTAAATTCCTTGCCGCCCGACGCCTGATGGATCGGTCGGACATCGACGCCCTTCTGCTTCATGTCGACGATGAACATCGTCAGGCCCTTATGCTTGGGAACATTGGGATCGGTACGGACCAAAAGGATACCAAAGTCGGAATAATGTGCTCCGGATGTCCACACTTTCTGACCATTTATGACCCATTCGTCACCATCTTTGACCGCTTTTGTCTTGAGGCCTGCGACATCCGATCCGGCAGCGGGCTCGGAGAAGAGCTGGCACCAGATTTCCTCGCCCTTCAGGGCCTTCTCGACATAGCGTTTCTTGTGCTCGTCCGATCCGAAGGCAATCACGGTCGGCACGCACATGCCGAGGCCGATGGCAAAGGGGCCGGTCGGCGCGTCGAATTTGGCTTCTTCCTGTCCCCAGATGACCTGCTGCATCACGGTGCCGCCACGGCCGCCCATTTCCTTGGGCCAGGTGATCTGCGCAAAGCGACCTTCCGCCTTGGTCTTTTGCCAGGCCTTGGCGCGCTCGAGAAAATCCTCGCGGCCACCCGAGCGCAAGGCACCCGGCGTCTTGGGCTTGAGATGCTGAGAAAGAAAGGCGTTCGCTTCGGCGCGAAATTCTGCTTCTTCTGGTGTGTCGTTGAAATCCATAGTCTATTCCTTCACTTTGTGGCCCGGGCGCGAATGTTCGTTCGTGCTGAGCGTGTCGAAGTCCGAGTGCGCGCCAATCTGTCCTTCGACAGGCTCAGGACGAACGGCACTCCGGGTTCGGGATTCAGTCATTTTTCGCTTCGAGCGCGCTGACCAGCTTCTCTTTCCAGACGGCCGGGCTGCCCGCCTGAACGGCGAGCAATTTGGCGCGGCGATAGAAGAGGTGGCAATCCACTTCCCAGGTGAAGCCCATGCCGCCGTGCGTCTGGATATTCTCTTTCGAGGCAAACCAGTAGGCTTCCGAGGCCGCGACCCGTGCTGCGGCTGCCGCTTCGGGCAGTTCGGCGGCGTCGCTCGACAGCGCCCATGCGCCATAATAAGCGTTGGAACGTGCGACTTCATTCTTCACATACATGTCGGCCAGCTTGTGCTTGATCGCCTGGTTGCCGCCAATGGCGCGGCCGAAAGCGACCCGTTCCTTGGCATAGTCATTGGCCATTTCCAGACAGCGTGACGCGCCGCCCAATTGTTCAAAGGCGATCAGCACCGCTGCCCGGTCGTTGATCTGGTCGAGTAGCGCCATGCCATTGCCCGCTTCGCCGAGAAGCTCGGCCGCTGCGCCGTCGAAGCTGATCGTGGCGTGGCTGCGGGTGGGTTCGAGCGTCTTGACCGGTTCCCGCGATACGCCGCTCTGGTTGAGATCGACGATGACGAGGCTCTCGCCGCTACCGTCTTTCACCAGCACGATGGCGTGGGTGGCGATATCGCCGTCGGTCACCGGGATTTTCTTGCCCGTGATGCTGCCGTCCTTCAGCCGGGTAGCAATATTGCCGACGTTGATTTCGCCCGGGCCTTCGCTGACCGCGATACAGCCGATCAGGCTGCCATCGGCCACTTTAGGCAACAGTTGCGATTTCTGTTCTTC
This sequence comes from Parasphingorhabdus sp., assembly GCF_048267785.1. Classification (GTDB taxonomy): domain Bacteria; phylum Pseudomonadota; class Alphaproteobacteria; order Sphingomonadales; family Sphingomonadaceae; genus Parasphingorhabdus. Next base: position 152,899 of record NZ_JBLWWU010000002.1, read on the forward strand.
GCTGCCGGCGATTTTCAGCGCCTCGGCGAAGAAATAGGCCGATGACCCGAAAGGAACCGGCGCCAGCGCCCGCCCGAGTTCCTCTGCAATCACGCAAAGTTCGAGCATGCCGAGCCCGAGCCCGCCATATTCTTCGGGGATCGCGGCGCCGAGCCAACCCATTTCGACAATCTGCTTCCAGACGCCTTCATTGTGGCTCTTGCTGTCATCGTCCAGCACTTCGCGGACATGCGCGGTGGTGCATTGCGCTTCGAGAAACTTGCGCGCTTCGTCTCGAAGAAATTTTTGATCGTCGGAAAAATCAAAATTCATGGTTCAGGCCTCATCCCGTTGTTTATATTATTATGTCAGTCGTCGTTGGCGGGCATGTTGAGCGCGCCGCGTATTTCGTCATTGTCCGCGCCGAGTGTCGGCGGATCGGCATAGATATTGGCCGGGCTGGCGGAATAGTGCACCGGATGTTTGATCGTTCTATATTTGCCGATCTTCTCGCCTTCGCGTTCCTGCCAGAAACCGACCTGCTGGAGATGCGGATCGGTCAGTACATCTTCCATCTTGTTATAGCGCATCGCCGGAATATTATGTTCGTCGAGCAGCGGCAGCCATTCCTCCGTTGTCTTGGTCGCGGCAATTTCCTCGATCAGGGCATAGAGCGCGGTGATATTCTTGGTTCGCTGCGAATAGTCGGAAAAGCGGGGTTCGTCAAAGACCCCGGGCTTGCCGCCCAGCTCGAAAAATTTCCGCCATTGCGCATCATTATAGGGCACCAGACCGATATAGCCGTCCTTGGTCGGATAGGGTTTGCGGTTGGCGTTGATCGATCTTGTATAGGCCAGCTTGCCATTGCCGGGGATGAAGGTCTCGCCCCACAGATTCTCGACCATGTTGAACCAGGTAAAGGCTTCATACATCGGCACCTGGACAAATTGCCCCTCGCCGGTCTTTTCCTTGTGATACATGGCCGCTAGCGTCGCGTTGACCGCGAACAGGCCGATGGTCTTGTCGGCGACCAGCGATGGCATATAGAGCGGCCGCCCGCTGTCGCCGCGCATTTCGAACAGGCTGGCAAAGCCCGAGGCGCACTGGATCAGGTCGTCATAGGCCTGACGCTTTTCATATTCGCCGCCTTTGCCGAAGCCGGCGCAATGCACATAGACGATGCCGGGATTGACCGCCTTGACGCTTTCATAGTCGAGGCCGAGCCGCTCCATTCCGGCGAGCCGGACATTGTGAAAAAACACGTCGGCATGTTTGAGCAGCTCGAGAATGACGGCCTTATCGTCTTCATTCTTGCCGTTGAGCGTGATCGATTTCTTGTTGCGGTTCAGAGAGGTGAAGATCGGGCCGAGGTCGCCGGTCGGATTGTCACCGGCATGGCGCATCATGTCGCCGCCAAACTTGCCTTCGCCATTTTCGATCTTGATGACGTCGGCGCCCATGTCGGCAAAATTGAGAGTGGCGAAAGGGCCAAGGACGACGGTAGACATGTCGACGATTTTCAAACCCTTCAGGGGGCCTGTCGGTTCCGTATCCCATTTTAGTTCCGGCCAGCCGCTCATTCAATATTCTCCATTTTAGCTAGTGCATGATTACAGCATGCTGTTATCATGTTTAATCGATTGATGAACTGTTTATTTTGAGGGAATTAGGATGGTATTGGCAGATCCCAAGGCACCGGTGCTGATCGGTGTCGGCGAGGCAAGCGGCGCGAAACTGAAGCAATCGCAAGGGCTTGAGTGGCCATCGACAGTCGACCTCGCGTCGGCGGCGATCGGGGAAGCACTGGCCGATAGCGGTGCTCCGGAAAAACTGGCCGCGTCGATCGATTGCCTGCTCTCGATTCGCCTGTTCCACGACAGCGGTCTGCCACACGACTTTGGCTCGCCGGAAAATCTCCCCGAAGCGGTGGCCACAGCTGCCGGTCTTGATCCCGCGCATTTGCTTTACGGCGATGTCGGCGGCCAGAGTCCGCAGAAGCATCTCAACAAGCTCGCCTGCCAGGTGCATGACGGCGAATATAAAGCGGTGGTCCTGTCCAGCGCCGAAAATATGGGCACCGTCAAACGGGCGCGGCGCAGCGGTCATGAGCTGGACTGGAACCAGCCGGCGACCCGCGCAATGACCGACCTGATCACGACAGAAGACAAGATGCTGACCGCCTATGAATGGCGGCAGGGCATTATCAACATGCCGATGGCCTACGGGATTGTCGAAAATGCCCGGCGCGCGCGGCTGGGCATGGATCGCGACAGCTATGCACACAGCATGGCCGAACTGTGGGAGGCTTTTGCCGGCGTGTCGCTGACGCGCGAGCATGCGCAATTTGCCCGGGAATGGACGGCGGAAGAATTGCTGGCGGATGATCATGGCAATTACCGGCTCAACGACCCCTATCGCCGCTGGATGGTGGCGCAGGATGCGGTCGAGCTGGGCGCGGCGGTGATCCTGACCACGGCGGGCCATGCTGCCGAACTCGGCATAGCCGAAGACAAGATGATCTATCTGCACAGCGGCGCCGACGCGAGCGTGCCGTTGATGAGCCTGCAGGACGACCTGTCGGTCTCGCCGGCGATGCAGGTGGCTTTCCCCAAGGCGCTGGAACTGGCGGAACTGGAAGCCGGCGATCTCGGCCCGATCGATATTTACAGCTGTTTCCCGGTGGCGGTGTCGCTGGCGATGGACGCGCTCGGTTCGCCGGATCGCTCTCTCGCCTCCTATACGCTCACCGGTGGCCTCAGCTTCTTTGGCGGACCCGGCAACAGCTACAGCGCTCACGGCATGGTCGCCCTGGTCCAGGCATTGCGCAAGGATGGCAGCAAGCCGGGCATGATCTCCGCCAATGGTGGGGTAATCAACAAGGAATCGGTCGGCATCTATGCCGCGCAACCCGTTGCTGGCGGCTGGTCCCCCGACCGGATCGCGGCGCCGGTGCGTATCCCGAAGCCCGACCATGTCAAAGCGGACCATTTCTTCAACGGCAAGGCCGTGATCAAAAGCTATGCCATGCCTTATGGCAAGGCCAGCCGCGGCGCGGCCAGTGTCTGGCTGGAAGACGAGCAAGGCTTGCCCGCCATCGGAATCCTGCCCGATGCGCCGGAAGATACGGATCTGATTGGTCTGGCGGTCGATGTTGTCACTGCTGATGATCGCAATATCGCGAAACTCAGCGGATAGTCTGCATATCCAGCAGCTCAATTTCCGGCGTCAGGTAGCAATCCCGGCAGGGTTCTTCCTTCGCCAGATCGGTTGACAGATATTTGCTGTTGCTGTCGGCGAAGATTGTCGCGACCGCTTTGCGGGTTCCGTCGGCGGCCACCGGCTGCTGCAGCGCCACGCGGATCGCGGCGACCAGGTTGATGCCGCTGGAAATGCCGACGCCGAGACCGAATTGCCGGATCAGCCGCTGCGCCATCAGGATCGCGTCGCCGTCGTTCACGCCGATTACCCCGTCCAGTTCGGACAGGTTGAGAATGGCGGGTATGAATTCATCCGACAGACCCTGTACCCGGTGCTGGCCGCATTTGTGGCCGACAGACAGGGTAGGGGATTCAATCGGTTCGACCGGGTGCACGGCGATGCTGGCGTCGCGGCTTTTCAGATAGCGCCCCATGCCCATGACGGTGCCACCGGTGCCGACGCCAGCGACAAAGCCACCGAGCGTTCCGCCGTCAGCAGCTACTTGCTGCCAGAGCTCGGGGCCGGTGCCTTCGGCATGCTCGTCGGCATTGACCGGATTGGAAAACTGGCGCGGCATATAGGTGCCCTGCTGGCCCAGCTCTTCCGCCGCCGCCATGCAGCCGAGAAAGCCGCCCTGCTCGCGGGAGACCAGACGCACATCGGCGCCATAGATCGCCAGCGTCGCGCGCCGTTCGGCGCTTACCCAGTCGGGCATGAAAATCGTGACAGGATGACCGAGCGCACAACCGATGGCGGCAAATGAAATCCCGCTATTGCCGCTGGTCGCCTCGACAATCATCTGGCCGGGCAGCAGATCGCCGCGCTGTATTGCATCCTGCAGGATCGCCAGCGCCATCCGGTCCTTGATGCTGCCGGAGAGGTTATACATTTCCGCCTTGGCATAGACGGTGACATCCTGCCCCTCGCAGCGCGCCAGAATTTTGATCATCGGCGTATTGCCGATCAGAGCCGACAGCGACTGTAGTTTGTCTTCGTGCGCCCGGCCTACAAAATCCAGCATTACAACTTCCCCTATTCTCATATACATCGAGTTATGATGCCGGAGGCATGGGAAATCCTTGTCATTTATTGGTAGTATCGCGGGATTTATGTGATAATATTCTGGATATGGACAAAGAAACCAAAAATATTGATGATAATGACCGGAATATCCTGAAAGCCTTGCAGCGCGATGTGAGCCTGTCGCTGGAAAATCTCGCGGCGCAGCTCAGCCTCTCGACCAACGCCTGCTGGCGGCGGATCAAGCGGATGGAGGCGGACGGAATCATCGCCCGCCGGGTGGCGATCGTCGATCCGGAAGCGGTCGGCCTGAACATGACCGTGTTCGTCGCCGTGCGGACCAGTGATCATAGCGACAAATGGCTGGAGAAATTCGCGGCGGCCGCCTCTTCAATTGAGGAAGTGGTCGAATTCTACCGGATGGCCGGAGAGGTCGACTATATGCTCAAACTGCTGGTCCGCGATGTCGCCGACTATGACCGGGTGTACAAGAAGCTGATCAAGGCGGTGCCCTTGTCCGACGTGTCGGCGAGCTTCGCGATGGAGCGGATCAAATATGAGACGGCGGTGCCCGTTTGAGGGGGTTTTACCACGTCGTTAGTATGTCTTCCGGTTTCTGTTTTCCCTTCTTCGGCGTAGTCATATTTTTGGGGGTGGCCGACATCACCACCCGGGCGCAATAGAGAGCGGACAGGGAGGCGGATATTTCAAGCATCACCATCATCGGTCCGTCCATTTCCCCTTTTGTAACAAAGGTGAAAGCCGCGACGGCCTACAAGAGACTGCCGTTCACGCATCGGGAATATGTTGGTATTGCCGAACTTAGAAAACTGAACCCGCAAACCGGAAAAGTCCCCATCGCCCTGTTTGGAACGGATGTCCTGTTTGATTCCAGCCTGATCTTGCGCCGACTGGATGCAGAGCAGCCGTCGCCGCCCTTGATCGCAGAGGATCCCGCGACCGCAGCCCGGCAATATCTGCTGGAAGATTGGAGCGATGAATCGCTTTACTGGTATGTTCAGGCTCTGCGCTGGAGCAACAAGAACGAGCCGCGTACGCTTGCGGAAAACCGCAAATTCGTGCCCGCCCCGCTTCGCCTGTTCGCGAAACCCATATTCCGGCGTCTGGTCGGCAAGCAACCTCAGGCGCAAGGGCTGGGGCGACTGCCAGATGAAATGCTGGTTGCCGAGCTCGCGCTGCGGCTGGACAATCTTGTAACATTGCTCGCGCAAGACCCGTTTTTCTATGCAGATAGGCCCAGCGTCGCGGATTTTGCGATTTACGGCGTCAGCACCACAGGGTTTTCCGGCGCGACTCCCGAATTTGCCGAGGCCTTCACAAACCGGCCCGCCCTTGTGGAATGGCGCTCAAGAATGGACGCGGCGATCAGCGGCTAAGCCCCGGTCGTGATCGGCCGTTTCGGGACTCAGCGGCCAGCAAAGCCAACTCCGTCAAACCGCCACAACATCCTGCCGGAACCTCCCGATCCAATAAATTTCTTTGAAAAAAGAAAGTTACATGCAAGTCTCCGTCCGGGGGGACAAGTTACATGGCCAAATTGGAAAGACCATTCGGTGTCTGGACGGCGACCGCGATGGTCGTGGGGACGATGATTGGTGCGGGTATTTTTGTTCTGCCCGGACAGCTCGCGCCGCTTGGCTGGACCGGTGCGGTCAGCTGGATTGTCGGTGGTATGGGTGTAATGGCGATCGCCCGCATCATCGCCGATCTCACGATCCAGCGATTCAAGGAGCCCAGCATATTGACGATCTGCGGCGATATTCTCGGCCTGCTGCCGGGGCGGGTGATCGCCTGGAGCTACTGGGTTTCCCTGATCGGCAGTGTATCGGTGGTCGCCATGGCCGGTGCCGCCTATCTGCTGCATCTGTTCCCGTCGCTTCCCCACGGCCCCCTGGAGCAAGCGATCGGCGGAACGGCAATTGTTGCCGCATTGACCACGATCAATATCCGCGGCGTGCGCAGCGCCGGCAATTTTCAGGTGACCGCCACGTTGCTCAAGCTTGTGCCGCTCGTCGTCGTCATTGCAATCGTCGCGTGGCTCGCCGTGAGCGCGCCGGCGACCTATAGCCAGGCGCCGCTGGCTCCCTTTTCGCCGGCGTCGCTGACGCCGGCGCTGGCGATCACATTTTTTGCCCTGCTCGGTTTCGAATCCGCGGGCCTGGTGGCGGAGCGGGTGCGCGACCCGGCTCGTAACGTCGTGCGTGGCACATTGCTGGGTCTCGCGCTGGTGCTTGTCATCTATATGATCGTGAGCACCGGTATCATGATGGCGAGCCCGGCGGACGAACTGTCTGCCAGCTCAGCCCCGATCGCCTATTTCGTCACGCGTTTTCTGGGGCCGTGGGCGGGAGATGCCGTTGCATTATTCGCCGCGATCTCCGCGATCGGTTGTATCAACGGCATAGTCTTGTTCATGGGCGAACTCCCGCTGGGCATGGTCCGCGATGGCCAGCTGCCCGACTATATGGCGCCGGCCAACCGCCACGACGTGGCGGCGCGACCCTTGCTGCTGGGCAGTCTGCTGGCGATTATACTGATGCTCGGGAGCGCGACAGGCATCGGCGAGAGAGTGCTGGACTTCCTGCTGCGGCTGACCACCGCTTCGGCGATCTGGTTCTATGCCGCCATTTGCATTGCCGCTCTGGTGGCACATGTTCAGCGCACCCTGGCGGTGGTTGGCCTCGGCTTCTGCTGTTGGGTGCTCTACGGAACCGGTTTGGAAGCGGGCGGTCTCGGCATCCTGCTGATTCTGGTCGCGTTGCCGCTGCATTTCCTGATCGGCGGACGGACGCGTGCCCGCGGAACGGCTCCTGCGGGCTGAATGCCGGGCAGGGCTTATGCCTCCAGCGTTTTCTCCACCGTCAGCATTATCTGCGTAGATTCAACACCGTCAAACCGCCACAACATCCTGCCGGATCGCACCAAAAATCGAGTGACCGTCCGCATCCAGCATCTGGATTTTGACCGTATCGCCAGCGCTCATAAACGGTGTCTTGGGTGCGCCATCGTTGATGGTTTCGATCATCCGGATTTCGGCGATGCAGCTATAGCCGAGGCCGCCTTCACTGACCGGCTTGCCGGGATCGCCGTCGGGGCCCTGGTTGGATACGGTGCCGGAACCGATGATCGTGCCGGCGGACAGGGGGCGGGTCTGGGCGGCATGGGCGACCAGATCGGCGAGGCTGAACGTGGCGTCCGCTCCGGCATTGGCGCGGCCAAAGGGTTCGCGGTTATAGTCGACCTGCAGCGGCAGATGGATGACCGAGCCCTTCCACGCATCGCCCAGTTCATCGGGGGTCACGCAGACAGGAGAAAAGGCCGAGGGCGGTTTCGACTGGAAAAAGCCGAAGCCCTTGGCCAGCTCGCCGGGGATCAGGCCGCGCAGGGAGACATCGTTGCACAGCATGACCAGCTTGATATGGCCGGCGGCGTCTTCGGCGCTGACGCCCGGTGGCACATCATCGGTGATGACCGCGACTTCGCCTTCCATGTCACAGCCCCATTTGGGGTCGCCGAGCGGGATATCGTCGCGCGGGCCGAGGAAAGCGTCGCTGCCGCCCTGATACATTAGTGGATCGGAGTAAAAGCTTTCCGGCACTTCGGCGCCACGGGCTTTGCGGACCAGTTCGACATGGTTGATATAGGCGCTGCCGTCGGCCCATTGATAGGCGCGGGGCAGGGGGGATTCGGCGAGCCGCTCGTGGAAGCGTTCGCAGGGTACGGTTTCATGTTCGACATCGCGGTAGAGCGCTTCCAGCTTGGGCGCGCAATTGGCCCAGTCGTCGAGCGCCGCCTGCAGGGTCGGGGCGATATTGCTCGCTTCACAGCAGCGGGTCAGGTCTTTCGAGACCACGACCAGGCGGCCGTCGCGGGTGTCATTTTTCAGGGTAGCGAGTTTCATGTGCGTTCCTTCATCCTGCTCCGTTCCCCCGCGAAGGCGGGGGCCCATCTCTCACCATTGCCTCTAGCGGAAACTTCGGGAGATGGACTCCTGCCTACGCAGGAGCACGGCATTGTTCAATGTGAAAACCTAATGCTCGTCGCGCGCTTTTTCGTGCAGCCAGGCGGCATGTTGCGGTGCCTTCTTGGTGCGGCTCCATTCCTCGAGCATGGCGGGGGCGACGCGGCGCAATTCGGCCATTTCCTCGTCGGTTCCGATATCGCAGGCCAGCTCCAGACGGTGACCGTTGGGATCGAAGAAATAGATCGACTTGAAAATCCCGTGATGGGTCGGTCCGAGCACTTCCAGCCCTTCGGCTTCGGCATTGGCCTTGGCTGCCATCAGGTCGTCGAGCGACTTCACCTTGAAGGCAATATGCTGGACCCAGGCCGGTGTATTCTGGTCGCGGTCCATGTCCGGCTGTTCGGGCAGCTCGAAAAAGGCGAGGACATTGCCGCCGCCGGCATCGAGGAAGATGTGCATATAGGGGTCGTGCTCGCCGGTCGACGGCACTTCATTCTCGGCAAAGGCGAGCTGGAAATCCATGCCCATCACGCGGCTGTAGAAATCGACCGTCTCTTTCGCGTCCTTGCAGCGATAGGCGACATGGTGGATGCCATCGATCTTTGGTGCGGCCATTATACCGGCTCCTCTACATTCAGCACCCCGCGCGATACCTGGTCGCGCTCGATGCTTTCGAACAGGGCCTTGAAATTGCCCTCGCCAAAACCGTCATCGCCTTTTCTCTGGATGAATTCAAAGAAAACCGGTCCGACCTGCGCTTCGGCAAAGATTTGCAGCAACAGGCGCGGCTCGCCACCTTCGGTGGTGCCGTCGAGCAAGATGCCGCGGGTCTGCAGTGCATTCACGTCCTCGCCATGGCCGGGCAGGCGGCCGTCGAGCATTTCGTAATAGGTATTGGGTGGCGCCGTCATGAACGGCACGCCCAATTCCTTGAGCCGGTCCCAGCATGCGACCAGATCGTCGCAGATCAGCGCGATATGCTGGATACCTTCACCGTTGAACTCGCGCAGGAATTCCTCGATCTGGCCCTTGCCGCCTTCGCCTTCCTCGTTGAGCGGAATACGGATCTTGCCGTCCGGCGCGGTCAGCGCCTTGGAGGTCAGGCCGGTATATTCGCCCTTGATGTCGAAGAAGCGGATCTCGCGGAAATTGAACAGGGTCTCGTAATAGTCGGCCCAATATTTCATCCGGCCGCCGTAGACATTATGGGTCAGGTGATCGATGATCTTGAAGCCCGCTCCGACCGGATTGCGGTCCACGCCCGGCAGATATTCGAAATCAATATCGTAGATCGAAAGATTCTCGCCGCGATCGCCGCCATCATAGCGGTCGACCAGATAGAGAATAGCGCCGCCGATGCCGCGGATCGCCGGGATATGCAATTCCATCGGTCCGGTTTGCACGTTCACCGGCTCGGCGCCCTTTTCGAGCAGCCAGGCATAGGCCTTGCGCGCGTCTTTGACCCGGAAAGCCATGCCGCAGGCCGACGGGCCGTGCTCGCGGGCAAAATACCATGCCGCCGATTTGGGTTCATAATTGATGATCAGGTTGATGCCGCCCTGCCGCCAGAGATGGACATCCTTGCTGCGATGCCGGGCAATCTCGGTAAAGCCCATGACCTCGAACACCGGTTCGAGCACGCCGCGCTCGGGCGCGCAAAATTCGACAAATTCAAAACCGTCGAGACCAACGGGATTTTCAAACAGATCAGCCACCGAAATTTCCTCAAGTTGATGATGCGCAGGCGCGCAATATAGTTGCAAATGAAACTATAGGGGATTCGGCCCGGGGTTGCAAGACCCGGTTTCGGCAGGCAGATGCGGGCAGGCGAAGCAGCGATGGACGGTGAAATGATGACTATTGAAGTGACAGAGAACCCTTCCACAGGTGATGCGGCTATCTTGAGCCAAGGGATAATAGACTATAATCGCGCAGAAATACCCGATTTGGAGTCAAATGACGAAGAAGTGAAATTCTTCGTTTTTGCAAGAAATGGCGAGGATGCGATCATTGGCGGTGTCAGGGCTATATGCTTCTGGAATACGCTGCATATTGAATTGCTGTGGTTGTCGGAAGAATGCCGCGGCCAGGGAATAGGCAAAGGCCTGATCGATGCAGCCGAGAATTTCGCGATGCAAAGAGACTGTGAAAAAGCCTTTGTCGAGACGACGAGTTGGCAAGCCAAACCATTTTACGAGAAAAATGGATATGACCATATTGCGACTTTACAGGATCGCCCGAAAGGTCATGCGTCTCACTATCTGACCAAAGACCTGGCTTCTGGAAATTAATACAGGGTCCGGTCTTTCCTAGTGAAAATCCCGCGACTTCGGCAATATCCGGACGTTGCGTGGATGGCCGCCGTTGGACTTGGCGACATGGGATGGCGGTGATCCGGCGGCTCTTGCCGCCCACCGGTCCTCGTTGCGATAGATGGGTCGCTTGACCTCGTCAGCGCGGGACATCGGCATGTCGGGCCGGTCGCGGTCGGAAATGTCGTCCAGCATGAAGGTATAATCCTCGACCCTCGTGGTCATCAAATGGGTCACGCCCTCGACGCTGCGCTGGACCTCACCGGTGGCGAGCATCAGCCGGGCCGCCATCACCGGGCGGCGCATTTTCTCAAAGCGGCTGGCCCAGAGCAGCAGATTGGCGACCCCGCTTTCATCCTCCAGCGTGATGAACACCGCATTGCCCTTGCCGGGCCGCTGGCGGATCAGCACGACGCCGGCGACCTTTGCCTGAGACCCGTTTTTGGCACGCGCCAGTTCCGCGCAGCTGAGCACGCCCATTTTCCGCAAGCGTTCGCGCAGAAATTCCATTGGGTGACCCTTGAGCGACAGGCGGACGCTCTGGTAATCGGCGACAACATGCTCGCCCTTGGTCATGGCGGGCAGGTGCGCGTTCGCTTCCTGCCCCAGTTCCTTGGCTTGTGCGGCCGCGAACAGGGGCAGCGTATTGACCGGAGTCCGGCGTACTTCCCACAAGGCCTGGCGGCGATCCAGTCCCAGCGACCGGCAGGCATCTGCATCGGCGAGCAGGCGTAGCGCGCGGGAGGACAGGTCAGCTTTGCGGGCCAGTTCCTCGATCGTCCGGAACGGGCGCGCGGCAACAATCTGTTCGGCCCAGGCTTCACGGAAACCGTCGATCTGGCGCAGACCGATGCGGAGAGAGGGGGAGGAGGTGGAACACCGTTCGTCCTGAGCCTGTCGAAGGACGCCGCCGGACACGCTGTCCAGGGGCTTCGACAAGCTCAGCCCGAACGGACCTTTTGAAATCCCCGGCTTCACTACCTCCACCCGGTTATCCCACTCGCTGAAATTCACATCCGGCTCCCGCACCTCCACCCCGTGCTCGCGCGCGTCCCTGACAAGCTGAGCCGGAGCGTAAAATCCCATCGGTTGCGAATTGAGCAAGGCCGACGCGAACACCGCCGGGTGGTGGCATTTGATCCAGCTCGAGACATAGACCAGCCGGGCAAAGCTGATCGCGTGGCTTTCCGGAAAGCCGTAGCTGCCAAAGCCCTGAATCTGCTTGTAGCAACGCTCGGCGAAATCCCGTTCATAGCCCTTGGCGGTCATGCCCTCGATCATCTTTTCCTGAAAATGGTGGATCGTGCCGACATTGCGAAAGGTCGCCATCGCGCGGCGTAATTTATTGGCATCGGCAGGCGAGAAATCGGCGGCGACGATCGCCAGCTTCATCGCCTGTTCCTGAAACAGAGGCACGCCAAAGGTGCGGCCGAGCACCGACTTCAGTTCATCCGGATCATGCGGCGGTTTCGGTGAAGGCAGGGTAATCTTCTCCACGCCGCCACGCCGCCGCAGATAGGGATGGACCATATCGCCCTCGATCGGCCCCGGCCGGACAATCGCCACCTGGATCACCAGGTCATAAAATTCGCGTGGCTTGAGCCGCGGCAGCATGTTGATCTGGGCCCGGCTCTCGACCTGGAACACGCCGATACTGTCACCCTTGCACAGCATGTCATAGGTTGCCGGGTCTTCGTGCGGGATATTCTGGAGGGTCCATTTGGTTTCCCCCTCTCCTTTAGGGGAGGGGGTCAGGGGGAGGGGACTATCGGACAGGGCCTGTCCCCCTCCCTTCGCCGTTTCACGGCTCACCCCTCCCCCCTGAAGGGGAGAGGGGTTTTTCGGACCCTCACCAATTTCCTCCAGCATATCAAACGCCTTGCGAATGCAGGTCAGCATGCCGAGCGCCAAAATATCGACCTTCATCAGGCCGAGCGTGTCGATATCATCCTTGTCCCACTCGATAAACGTGCGGTCGTCCATCGCGGCATTGTGGATCGGGACGGTCTCGTCGAGCCGGTCCTGGGTCAGCACGAAACCGCCGACATGCTGCGACAGGTGGCGGGGAAATTGCAGGATCTGCTGCACCAGATCACCCAGCCGCCGAATTTCCGGATTGTCCGGGTCGAGTTCGGTTTCGGCAAAGCGCTTGTCGGGTTGTTTGCCGCCGTGGCTGCCCCAGACGGTGCTCGACAGGCGGCTGGTAATATCCTCCGACAGGCCGAGCGCCTTGCCGACCTCGCGGATCGCGCTGCGCAAGCGATAGTGGATCACGGTCGCGGCAATCCCGGCGCGGTGGCGGCCATAGCGGGCATAGATATATTGAATCACTTCTTCGCGCCGCTCATGTTCGAAATCGACGTCGATATCCGGCGGCTCGCGGCGTTCCTCGGAAATGAAACGCGAGAAGAGCAGGTCATGTTCCATCGGGTCAGCCGAGGTGATACCAAGCAGGTAACAGACCGCGCTGTTCGCCGCCGACCCGCGTCCCTGGCAGAGAATGCCCTGGTCCTGGGCAAATTTGACGATGTCGTGGACGGTCAGGAAATAGGGTGCATAGTCCATCTTGGCGATCAGCCGCAATTCCTCCTCGACCTTGGCGCGCAACCGCTCCGGCAGGTTGTCTCCATGCCGCTCATGGGCGGCGGTCCAGGTGAGATGTTCCAGCCAGTCTTGCGGCGTCCAGCCCTCGGGCACCGGTTCCTCGGGATAATGATAGCTCAGTTCGTCGAGCGAAAAGGTGACAAGCCCGAGCAGCTTCTGCGTCTCGGCCAGCGCCTCCGGATAGTCCCGGAACAGGCGCGCCATTTCTGTGGGGGGCTTGAGAAAGCGCTCGGCATTGGCGGCAAGCAGGCGGCCGGCCTTGGGAATCGTGGTCTTCTCGGCGATGCAGGTCAGGATGTCGTGGAGCGGACGTTGTTCGGGCGTTGCATAGAGCGGATTGTTGGTGGCGATGAGCCGGATGCCGGTTGCTTCAGAGAGCTTGTGCAGCCGGGCGAGATGGCGCTTGTCCGGGCCGGAACGCGGCATGACCGCGCCCAGCCAGATATGGGGGGTGCAGGAGCGGAGGTTCGTAATAAGCCCCTCCCTTTTAAGGGAGGGGGAAGGGGTGGGATATGAGGAAGCTGGCTCGATGCCAGCTTCTGAATTTCTTTGACGGACTTCCCCACCCCAACCCCTCCCCTGAAGGGGAGGGGCTAAAATAATCAGCGCCCAGTCCTCGCTGCACCACTCCAGCAGATCCGCCGCATAAAGAAAGCAATCCCCCGTCTCCGCGCGCAAATTGCCGGTCGAGAGCAGCCGCGTCAGCCGCCCCCAGCCGCGCCGGTTGCGGGGATAGACAATCACCTCCGGCGTATCATCGGCAAAGACCAGCCGCGACCCGACGATCAGCTTGAACGCGGGTAGCTCCAGCCCCTCTTCCGCCGCATCCTCGCGTGCCCGGCGCAGCGCCGCATGCGCCCGCACGACACCGGCGACGCTGTTGCGGTCGGCGATACCGATACCGGTCATGCCGAGAGACATTGCCTGCAGCACCATGTCGGCGGGGGAGGAGGCGCCGCGCAGGAAACTGTAATGGGTGGAGGCCGCGAGTTCGGCGAATATCGTCATTGCGAGGAGCCGCAGGCGACGCGGCAATCCAGAGCCTCTGAACGCCGCACTGGATTGCTTCGCTGCGCTCGCAATGACGCGACCTCTATCCGTCCGATTTTACGCAAACAGTCCATGCACGTACCAGTCCGGGTTCGCTTTCTCCTCGCCATAAAGCCCGTGCCGAAACAGCCAGTAACGCCGGCCACGGGCGTCCTCGACGCGATAATAATCGCGGGTCAGGCCTCCCTTGCCCGGTTGCTGCCCGTCCTTGCGCTGCCACCATTCCGAGGCGATCCGTTCGGGCCCTTCATAGCGCATCACCTGATGGCTCTTGCGCCGCCAGGTGAAGCGATAGGGCGGACCGTCGGGGACCTCGGCGATCACCTGCACGCGCTGTGGCGGGTCGAACATGTGCAGGGGGCGCATCGGCGGATTGTCGGGAGACTGCCGCTGCCACGGCACCGGCGGCGGGGCGTTGAGCGCGGGCAATGCGAGCAGGCCCTGTTCGGGAATATGGCTGTCGGCGGCGGCAAATTTCTGCACCCGGTCGCGGCCCATTCTGGTGCTGAGCTGGCTGACCAGAGCGACCGCATCGCCGCGCCGGTCCTCGCCGCCCTCGAGCCGCAACTGCTGCGGCGCGAGCGCTTCCGAAGCAACAATGCTCAGCCGGATCAGATCATAGCCGAAACCGGGGTTGAGTTCGTCGTTGAGCGCCTCGATCCGTTCGCGGAGCAGGCGTTTGAAAAGGGCTGCATCGCGGGTCGGCGCGCCGGTCTCCAGCCCGAGCCGCGCGACATCGCCATCGCAGCGGAACAGCATCATCCGGATCATCCGCGCGCCCTGGCCGCGCTCGTTGAGCCGTTCGGAGGCTTCGGCAAATAATTCCGACAGGCAGGTGAGCGCGCCGTCGATATGGGTCAGCGGTTCGGCAAAGCGTCGCTCGGTGACGACATTGCCGATCCGGCGCAGCGGATCGATCGGCCGGTCCTCGAGCCCGAGAATCCGGTCCAGCCGGACCGTCAGTTCCATCCCGAAACGCGCCGCCAGATTGGCGCGTGGCCGCTCTGCCAGATCGCCGATATGATAGAGCCCGGCCCGTTCCAGCGACTGGTGGGTCTTTGCGTCCATGGCCAGCGCCGATACCGGCAGCTGGGCCTCCGCGCCTTCCTTCAGACCATGCCGGGCCAGCGCCAGCGCGGCATCTGCGGTTCCGGCGAGCGCCCAGGAGGCGCTATAACCCGCTGCATCGATCCGGTCCTCGGCATCCTGCGCCAGCCGTTCCTCATTGCCGTGCAGATGCGCCGCGCCGGTGATATCGAGGATCAGCGCATAAGGCGGCTCGACCGCCACCATCGGCGTATAACGCTCACAGGCTTCGGCCAGCCGTGACAGCAGGTCGGCGTCGGCCAGCGGCTGATGGTCGAAGGCGAGCAGATCCGGCACCCGCGCCCGCGCGTCGGCAAGCTTCATCCCCGGGCCGAGACCCAGCGATACGGCTTGCCGGTCCGCCGCCATGATCACCATCGCGCCGCGGATTTTCTCGGTCAGCGCAAAGGGATGGTCAGGCGGCCCGTGTGCCTTGATGATCCGCTCGGACGGCAGCCAGGGCAGGGACAGCGCCAGTGTCCGGCGCGCTCTGCCCGCTGTGCTGCTCGCGGAAGATTTGATTCTCACGGTTCCACTCCAGTCGGGCGCTCAGCCCGTAAAGCCCGCTGCGATGGCGCAGCAATTTGATGTCGAAAGCAGGATGGCCCGGAGCATTGGCCTCCAGCGCGAGCGAAGGCGCGGTGGCTACTGACCAGCGGCTGAAGGCAGCGGTCGGCAGGGGATTGTCCGGATCACTGCCGGATCGCAGGACCAGCCCGAGCACGCCCGATTTCTGCGCCGATAGCGACAGGCGACGGGTAGCGGTCATGTCGAGGCCCTTGGGCTTCTTGCCCGCCAGTTCGATAATCACCGCTGCCATCGCCGGGGACCGCACGCCGTCGGCGGCCGCGCGCAGTGCCGCGATGCTGTCCGGCGCATCGACATGAATGATGCTCTCGGGGTCTATCCCCAGTTCCGCCAGTCCCGGCGGGTAGAGCCGGCCCTGCCGTCTGGCCTCGCCGCTTTCGCTGATCCACAATATTGGCCGTTCTTCCTGATCCATATTCCGGCAACGCTGCGCCATCAGCAGCGCCATCGCCGCGGCACTGGTCCGGTCATCCTTGCTCTCCGTGTGCAGTTCGTGCAGCGCCGCGCGCGGCAGGCCATCGACTCCTGCATTGCCGCGCAAGGCTGCGTCGATCCTATCGATACCAAAAGTTAAATGCGATGGCGCACTGTCATCCTCGGCTGCCTGCACGCCGGACGTCGCCAATATCCTGGCGAGCCGTGCCCGTAAGACGGAGGGTTTTGCTGGTGTCGCCAGAGGCACAGCAGAAGGGGTGTCCGGTGAAGGCCCTAAAGCCCCGTCCGAATCCGAATCGATATTGTTCATGATTTGTTCTAAAATATAGAACAGACAGATTTGGTCAAGCCTGTTCGCGCTTTGTGATATCTTGCGCCACGGATAATATAGCCGCGGCGCTTGCGACAGGTTCCCATGGAAACTGACCCAGCCGGAACAGGAGCGGCCCAAAAAGACCGCTCCTGCGCAGGGCAGGAGCGGCAGGATAAATATGGGTATTTGAAAACCGGTTTAGAAAAAACCCGTCACGGCGGCTAATGCGATGATCGCGAGCACGGTTGATATGCCAAGCACAATGATCATGTGGCGAGTGGTTATGCCCTGGCGGGCGCTGGTTTTATCCAATTTTTTCATCTGGTTTTCCTGTCATTCTGGTGATCGGGGGTGGCCTATAAACTGGCGGACAACATCCATGATGCTTCCTCCAGCGCACCGATCCGTGCGGTCAGCAGGTCAGCGGTGAAGACATCATCGGCTTCGTCAGCGATTTTCACAAATTCCCGCATCTGGTTTGCCACGGCGAGATTGTCATCTGACAGCTGTTTGAGCATGGCCTCGACATCGCCCCATTCCACCTGATCGTCGATCACGCTCTCGTTGATATAGGTCGAAAGGCCAACCGGCGTCTTCGCACCGAGAGCCCTGATCCTTTCTGCGATTGCGTCGATCGAGGCAGCAAGGTCTTCGTACTGTCCTTCGGTCAGCTTGTGGACGCTGACGAACAAGGGGCCGGTGACATTCCAGTGCACCGACTGGGTCTTCTGATAAAGCACATAGGTTGACGCCAAGGTTGCACCGAGCTTTTCGGCCATTTTGGCGCGGTCGGTCTTTTTGATATCGCTCTTCATTTCGCGGAGATCTTTGGTTTTGACAGTCATGTACTTACCTTCCTTTCAGCTTCTTTCTGCGGCGCCTCACACATTGGTAGAGCGCGGCTGTTGATGACAAAATTACGCATCGGCCGTGATCTGGTTCCGTAAATTTTTCAGAAATGAAGCCTTCTGGAACCTGCTGGTCCAGGGCAACGCGGCGATGTGGGGACGGGACGGGGGATTGGAAAATTTGGGAACCATATCGTCCCCCGCCACGTAGATATCTTGCAGCCTCTAACGAAAGGAAGACAGAAATGACGAACATTTCAAACGCAAAAATAGCAATCCTGGCGACGGACGGTTTTGAGAAATCGGAGCTTTTTGAACCGCGAAAGCAATTGCTCGATGCGGGCGCGGATGTGACTATCGTGTCGCTGCGATCAGGTTCGATAAAAAGCTGGGATGAGAAGGAGTGGGGCGAGGATATCGCAGTCGACCTCACGCTAGATGAAGCGCGCGAAGATGATTTTGATGCGCTGGTGTTGCCCGGTGGACAGATGAACCCGGATATTTTGCGCGTGGAAGACAAGGCTGTCGGTTTCGTGACCGCTTTTTTCAACGCTGGCAAACCGATCGCGGCAATCTGTCACGCACCATGGTTGCTTGTCGAGGCGGATCTGGTTGAGGGACGAAGGGTCACCGGATACAAGTCGATCAAGACCGATCTGATCAACGCCGGTGCACGGTTTGAAGACAGTGCCGTGGTGGTCGATGATGGTCTGATCACGTCGCGTCATCCCGGCGATCTTGATGCTTTCTGCGCCAAGATTATCGAGGAGGTCAGGGAAGGCCTTCACCAGCGGACACAGCAAGCGGCATAGTCCGGATTGGACTTGCACATGAAGGCGGGCTTTTGACAGCAGAGCATTGGAAAAGGAGGGATTTGGCTGCGGATCATCATCTCGATCCCAAACCAGTCACCTTCTATCCTGCCTATGCCTCAACTCGCCTCAATCGTCTTAACAAAATCGGCCATGGTTTTTTACCCAGAAAGCTTTGGCGGGTGAACGCCATTTTTTTGGAATTTTAAGGAGTAAAATATGAAGAATTTTCTAACCCTTTTGGCCGGCACGGCGCTTCTTGCTGCGACACCCGCCTTGGCGCAAGATGCTGCCCCGGTTGTTCAGGCCGAGGTCGGCATGAAAGTTTTCGGCCCCAATGGTGGTGAGGTCGGAACAGTGGATTCCGTCAGCGATGGTGCCGTTGTGGTGGATACGGGCAAGAACAAGGCTGCACTGGCACCCAACGCCTTTGGGAAAGCAGAAAATGGTCTGTCGATCATGATGACTCAGGCTGATCTTGATGCGGCCATAGATAAAGCAAACGCTGACGCAAAGGCCCAGCTGCTGGCTGCCCTGACTCCGGGAACCGAAGTGAAAACCGTCAATGGCGCTGCCGTTATTGGTACCATCCAGGAAGTCGACGCCGAATATGTCACCATCGAGCATGATGGTCAGCCCGTGAAGCTGCCTGTCGATGCATTTATGGACAAGCCCGATGGCGTTGCCATCACAATGACCGAAGACCAGTTCAACGCTGCGCTTACCGGTACCCAATAAGCTCGAATTTTGGGAGCGGCAGGTGAACGTGCCTGCCGCTCCCAATCAAGAACTATTGTTGCCGAGCGGTGAATCGCATCGCCAGCTCATGCATCGCAATCGCAGCCCGGGCGGCCTCGCCGCCCTTGTTCTTGAGGGCCTTGTCGGCGCGCTCCAGCGCCTGCTCTTCATTCTCGACCGTGACGATGCCGTTGCCGATTGCAGCGCCGTCCATGGTTAGCGCCATGATGCCGCGCGCGCTTTCACCGGCAACGATCTCGAAATGATAGGTCTCACCACGAATCACCACGCCAATCGCGACGAAACCGTCATATTCGTCACTCTCGATCGCCAGCGAGATCGCGCCGGGGATTTCCAGCGCGCCGGGCACGGTGACAATCTCATGTTCATGCCCCGCCGCTTTCAGGGCATCGGTTGCGCCTGCGATTAGCATGTCGTTTAGTTCGTCGTAAAAGCGCGCTTCGACGATCAGGAATTTTGCCATTTTATTCTCTTTCAAATTCGTCATCCTGAACTTGTTTCAGGATCTGGTGAATGTTCGATGGAGGTCCTGAAACAAGTTCAGGATGACGAGCCGGTCAAGCCTTCTCCAGTTCCTTGCTGTCTTCCCCGGCATGTTCTGCCGGAACCGCGCGCTGTCCGACAATCCGCAGGCCGAAAGCGTCGAGGCCGACCATATCATGGCTGGTATTGGTCAGCAGTTCCATATCATGGACACCCAGTTCGCTGAGTATCTGTGCGCCAACACCATAGTCGCGCAACTGATCCATTGCTGGCGGCTTGCCGCCATCCAGGCTGCGGACCTGCCGCGAATATAGATCGGGCACGCGCGGGCTGATGAAGACGATGATGCCGGACCCTTCCTCGCCGATGATCTTCATTGATTCCTGCAGCATGTTGGCGCGGCCGGTATCCTGCCCGAACAGGTCGGGGAAAATCGTGGTTGCGTGCATGCGCACCAACGTGGGCTTGTCGGGATCGACATGGCCTTTCTGGAGGACGATCTGCTCGCTTTCGGTGGCCGTATTATAGAATGTGATTGCATTCCATTCCCCACCCCAGCGGCTGGTGAAACGCGCTTCTTCCCGGCGCTCGGTGAGATGATCATGGCGCAGGCGATAGGCAATCAGGTCTCGGATCGTACCGATTTTCAAACCATGATGCTGGGCAAATTCGATCAGATCATCGAGCCGCGCCATCTCGCCGTCATCCTTCATGATTTCGCAAATCACGCCAGCGGGATTGAGGCCAGCCAGCCGCGAGACATCGACCGCCGCTTCGGTATGACCCGCCCGGACCAGTACGCCGCCGTCGCGGGCCTGCAAAGGGAAGACATGGCCGGGTGTGACAATTTCTTCCTTTGATTTCGTTCCATCAATCGCAACCGCAACGGTGCGCGCCCGGTCGGCGGCGCTGATCCCGGTGGTTACGCCGTCGCGCGCCTCGATCGAAATGGTAAAGGCGGTTTCATAAGCGCCGCGGTTATTCTGGCTCATCATGTCGAGGCCGAGCTCTTCGACCCGCTCCCGGGTCATCGCCAGACAGATTAGTCCGCGACCATATTTGGCCATGAAGTTGATTGCATCGGGGGTCGCCATTTGCGCCGGGATGATCAGGTCGCCTTCATTTTCCCGATCCTCGTCATCCACCAGGATATACATGCGCCCGTTGCGCGCTTCGTTGATGATTTCTTCCGCAGTCGCCATAACGCCGCTTCCACCGCGCGCCAGATAGGATTCCAGCTTGCCGAGTGTTTCCGCAGTCGGGTTCCAGTCATCCTGACCCAGGCTGCGCAGGCTATTGGAGTGCAGACCAGCGGCCCGCGCCAATCCTGCGCGCGTTTCCTCACCGGATTCGATCAGTTCGACGAGTTTTTCTATCAGGAGCTTGCTCATGGATTTGGCCTTTCAATGTGATGTTATGGATCGCGTATCACATTATAATGTGACTCGTCGAGGAAAAATATCACATTGGTATCACATTGGGGGCGGTGCGGTTAAATCGCGCGAACTGGGCGGGGCTAGAGGAGGGAAATCCGGCGCATCTTTCCAGCGGCAAAATAATGTAAAATACGCTATTGCAATTGACTCGCAATACCAAGTAGGGGAGCTCCACCATCAATTGATGGTGGCCGGATTATAAAAATAAGGGGGCAATTGTGGCTAATCTGAATATGAAATGTGGTGTGTCGATACTGGTATTGACGATGGCGGCTTATGCCGGACCGGCATTGGCTCAGGATGTTCCTGATAGCGATGCAATCGCAGCGCAAGACAAAGGCCCCCGTTTTGGCGATGATGAAATTGTCGTCACGGCCACTCGAACAAATCTTCCCATTAGCGCCCTGCCGCTAACCGTCGATGTTATCGGTAGTGAGGAGCTCGCTGGTCAATTGGCTATTACCGGTTCGATCAGCGATGCCGTCTCGGCCCTTTCGCCTTCGTTTTCGCCGACGCGCCAGAAAGCGACAAGCTATGGCGAGAGCCTGCGCGGCCGTACTCCGCTTTATTCGATCAATGGTGTCCCGCAATCAACCCCGACGCGCGATTCGTCGCGTGAGAGCTATACGATCGATCCGTTTTTCATCGAACGGATCGAGTTGATCTACGGTTCCAATTCATTGCAGGGCATTGGGGCGACCGGTGGTGTCGTTAACCAGGTCACAGTCGGTGCACCCCAGCAGGACGGGATCAGCGGACGGGTGCTGTTGCAGGGCACGGCGGGCAATGGTTTCGACGGCGAAGGACTGAGCGGCAAGGTCGGTGGACTGGTCAGCTATCGCGGTGGAGATTTGGATGTAACAGCAGGAGCAACATTCGAACGGCGGGGAATTTTCTTCGATGGGCATGACAATCGCATCGGTGCAGACGGCGCACAGGGTGACCTTCAGGACAGCGATTCCTATTCCTTCTTCACGCGCCTGGGCTACCAGATATCGGACAGCACACGGATCGAACTGATCGCCAACCATCTCCGTCTGGAGGGCAATGGCAATTACATCCGCGTCGACGGCGATCGCCAAAGCAGTACGCCATCAACATCGGTGCGCGGCGAAATGGAAGGCGAGACCGCGTCGAACAACACAAGTCTTTTGTCTGTTCAATTGGTTGATGATGATCTTGCCGGCGGTATTCTAACGCTTCAGGGATTTTTCAATCGCTCCCATTATGTTTTCGGCGGCGGCGTCTTTGCGACTTTCCAGGATCCCTCGATCGATCCCACGGGCAATCTGTTCGAACAATCGGTCAATCGATCCCGCAAACTGGGCGGGAAGGCCACTTACGAACGCGAATTCGCGAAGGACCTGACCGTTACGGTCGGTTTCGACGCGCTATTCGACAATACGCAGCAAGATTTGCTGCAAACTGACAGAACCTGGGTTCCGGAAATTGCCTTCCGCAGTATGGCGCCTTTCGGTCAGGTCAATCTGGGCCTGTTCGATCGTCTGGTCACCGTGGTCGGCGGTGCACGCTGGGAAAATGTTACGCTTGATATCGACGATTATACCACGATAGCGTCTTATGGTGGTTTCGATGTATCCGGCGGGTCGCCGGCCTTCGATGAAATCCTGCCCAATGCCGGTCTGGTCATCGAACCACTAAAGGGCATTCGTGCTTATGCCAGCTATTCCAAAGGATATACGGTTCCAGACGTCGGACGGGTTATCAGAGCGGTGGACGAAGCGGGCATCGATCTCGACAATTTCCTGGATCTGGCTCCGGTTGTGTCGAACAACCGCGAGCTTGGTGTGAACGTAAAGCGCGGTCCACTGGATGCGAGTGCATCCTATTTCTGGTCGTCGAGCAAATTGGGCCAGCGACTGGTCGCCAACGCAGACGGCATTTCCGAAGTCACACGCGAGCGGACAGAGATTGAAGGTTTCGAGATAAATCTCGGTGTTGAAACACCGGTTCCGGGATTGCGACTGGGCGTTGGTTTTGCCGATACGACGGGTCGTGTGGATACCGATGGCGATGGCGTCGTCGATGCCGATCTTGATGGCATCAATATTTCGCCCAGCAGGATGAATCTGTCGGCAAATTACGACAGCGGTCCGTTCACTGCCTATTTGCAAGGTCAATTCTACCTGCCAAGAAAATATGACGGGCAGCCGAGCAGCGAAGATTTCGAAGGATATGAAATCGTCAACGCGCTGGTCCGATATCAAACCGATTACGGCGCATTTACGCTGGCCGCCCAGAATATATTCAACAAATTTTACGTGACTTATTATAGCGACACGGCGCAGTCCACCAGCAACTCCAACTATTATACCGGCCGTGGACGCACCATTACCGCCAGCTGGGACTGGCGCTTTTGATCAACACAATTGCATTCATACATCGCTGGGCTGGCGGCATTATCGGCCTGTTGTTGGCGGTAATCGGGCTGACAGGCGCTTTTCTGGTCTGGAAAGGCGCGTGGATCGGGCTGACGGTTCCAGGCGCGGGCAATGCTAAAATCACGGATCCGTCGATGTTGGCGGATGTGACGCAAAATATCGTCGAACGCAGCGAACAGCTGCCGGCCTATATCATTTTCGCCAATGACGATATTCCCGTGCATATCGTCAGCACCGGCGGAAAGAGCGGGTTCTATGCGGGCAGTGACGGTACACCGCTCGCTGTGTGGGATAGCTTTTGGGGGCGGCTGGAAACATTATTGTTCGAGATCCATCATTATCTGCTGCTCGGTGACGTCGGAACAACTCTGACCGGTGTCGCGGGACTCATAGGAGTGGGTTTTGTCATCACTGGCGGAATATTGTGGTGGCGAACACGATCGACATTCAAATTTCGTATCTGGCCGGCCCGGATGACGCGCCCGTCCATCATCCGGCAACATCGCGATCTGGGTGCGGTTCTCACGCCGCTATTATTCTGTACGATGCTTACTGGTGTGATGATGACATTACAGCCGGTGGCGGCGGTGTTGCTCATGCCATTTTCCTCTGTCGAAGAGATGAAGGCGGCGCAGCAGAAGCCGGTGGCAGTCGCAGGACCGATCGACAATATCGACTGGCAGAAGATCATGGTTACTGCGCAAGCGCGCTTTCCCGATGCCGAATTCCGGCTGGTTAGCTTTCCCCGCAAGCCCGGTGATCCCCTTACCATCCGCATGAAGCAGCCGGACGAATGGCATAACAACGGCCGCACGATGGTCTGGTTCGACGGAACGACTGAAGGGATAATCGGAATATCCGATGCTTTGAAATTGCCGAGAGGTTCGCAAATATATAATTTGAGCTACCCCGTCCATGCTGCGAAGGTCGGTGGTACGGTGTATAAGGTCTTGCAAACATTGACCGGGTTAGGATTGGCCCTGCTGGGGAGCCTTGCGGTCTGGAGTTTCTGGTTTCGCCGAAAAATAGCGAAGCCCGCGAAATACAAGCCGGCCATTAGCTGACCAGTCCCGACATGTTATGGAATGACCGTAGCGGAACCTTTCCCAGTCCGATACGCTATTAGGCCATGGCAAAAGCGAAACACTGGATCGAGCCGCATCCGCAGGGCATTTATGTGCGGCCTGCCGACGTGTGGATCGATCCGTCAGTACCCAAGGATAACGCGGTAGTGACCCATGGCCATGCCGATCATGCGCGCGGCGGGCATGGGGATGTGTGGGCGACGCCGGAGACGCTGGCGATCATGGGCTTGCGCTATGGCACGGAGGCGGGAACGCCGGTTGCTTATGGCAAGGGGTTCGAGCGCGGCGGTGTCCGGTTCAGCCTGCATTCGGCGGGCCATGTGCTGGGCTCGGCACAGGTGCTGATGGAATATCAGGGCGAGCGGGTGGTCGTCACCGGCGATTACAAGCGCCGCCCCGACTTGACCTGCGCGCCGTTCGAGCTGGTGCCGTGCGATATTTTCATTACCGAAGCGACCTTTGGCTTGCCGGTGTTCCAGCATCCGCCGATTGCGGGGGAAATCGCCAAGATTTTTGCGCGGCTGGAAGCCGAACCGGACAGCAGCATCTTGATCGGCGCCTATGCGCTGGGCAAGGCGCAGCGGGTGATTGCCGAGCTGCGCCGGGCGGGCTGGGACAAGCCGATCTATCTGCACGGCGCGCAAGTCCGGATGTGCGAACTCTATGAAGAACTGGGTGTGTCGCTGGGTGAGCTACGGCTGGTGATGGACACGCCGAAGGACGAGATGCGCGGCCAGATCATCATCGCGCCACCCTCGGCGCTGACCGACAAATGGAGCCGGCGACTGCCCAATCCGGTCACCGCCATGGCCTCCGGCTGGATGCGGGTGCGCGGGCGGGCGCGGCAGCGCGGGGTCGAGATCCCTCTGGTCATTTCCGACCATGCCGACTGGGACGAACTGACCGAGACGATCCGCGAACTAGCCCCGAAGGAAACCTGGATCACCCATGGCAGCGAGGACGGCCTGCTGCGCTGGTGCGAGCTGCACCAGATCAAGGCGAGGGCGCTGGCGATGGTCGGGCGCGAAGAAGGGGATGACGGCTGATGCGCCGCTTTGCCGCCCTGATCGACAGTCTGGTCTACACAAGATCGCGCAACGCCAAGCTGGCGGCGATCTCGACCTATTTGCGCGAGACACCCGATCCCGATCGCGGCTGGGCGCTGGCGGCGTTGACCGATAGTCTCGACTTTCCGGCGGTCAAGTCGGCCACCATCCGCAATCTCGCGGGAACGCGGATCGATCCCGAACTGTTCCGCCTGTCACGCCATCATGTTGGCGACACTGCCGAGACCGTGGCGCTGGTCTGGCCCGAAGCGGACGGGCGGGAGCAAAGCGACCCGGGCATCGACGAAGTGGTACAGGCGCTGTCCGCTGCCAATCGTGCGACCGCTCCCGACATTGTTGCCTCCCTGCTCGACAGCCTGGATTCGAACAGCCGCTATGCCCTGCTCAAGCTGGCGGTTGGCGGGATGCGGGTCGGTGTCTCGGCCCGGCTGGCGAAAACAGCGTTCGCGCAGGCCTTTGATGTCGCGCTCGACGATGTCGAGGAGCTTTGGCACGCGCTTGATCCGCCTTATGAAAAATTATTCGAATGGGCGGAGCAGGGCGGCGAGCGTCCGGATCTGTCCGCGACGCCTTTCTTCCGGCCCTTCATGCTGTCGCACCCGTTCGAGGGCGACAGTCTCGATCTCGATCAATATGCGGTCGAGTGGAAATGGGACGGCATCCGCGTGCAGGCGGTGCATCTCGGCGGCGAGACCCGGCTTTACAGCCGCGGCGGCGATGATATCAGCGCCTCCTTTCCCGATATAGTCGAGGCATTCGACCGTGACGGTGTGATCGACGGCGAACTGCTGGTTCGCGGCACCGATCAGGGCGGCGAGGCGGCCAGTTTCAATGCCTTGCAGAAAAGGCTGGGTCGCAAGACGGTCTCGAAAAAGATGCGGCAGGAATTTCCCGCCTTTGTCCGCGTCTATGACCTGCTGATGGACGGAGAGGACGATCTGCGCCTGTCGCCCTGGCACGAACGGCGCCAGCGGCTCGAGCGCTTCGTGCCGAAACTCCATCCCGACCATTTCGATCTGTCCGCCGTGGTCGATGTCGATGATTTTGCCGCGCTGGAAATCATGCGCGCCGGGGCCCGCGACGCGGCGATCGAGGGCGTGATGCTGAAGCGGCGGGAAAGCCCCTATCTGGCGGGCCGGGTCACCGGTCACTGGTACAAGTGGAAACGCGACCCGCTGAACGCCGACTGCGTGATGATGTATGCCCAGCGCGGCAACGGGCGGCGCGCGTCCTTCTATTCCGACTATACCTTCGGCTGCTGGACCGAGGATGGCGAGCTGCTGCCGGTCGGCAAGGCCTATTCGGGCTTTACGGATGAAGAGCTGAAATGGCTCGACCGTTTCGTTCGGCAGAATACGCTGAACCGCTTCGGGCCGGTCCGCGAGGTGAAGAAATCGCTGGTGCTCGAAGTCGCGTTCGATTCCATCCACGAAAGCGGCCGCCACAAATCCGGCCTCGCCATGCGCTTCCCCCGCATCCACCGCATCCGCAAGGACAAGCCGGCGGAAGAGGCGGACCGGATCGCGACATTGCAGACAATGATTTCCTGAGCGTTGGCCGTTCAGCTAGTAGCTGCAACCCCTAGCGCTTGACGGGGAGCATCCGCCGGAGTGTATTGTCCTTGACCACATAATGATGGAACAACGCCGCCAAGGCATGCAGGCCGATCAAAAAATACCCGACCGTGCCAAATGTTTCGTGCCATTCCTTCACTTGCCCCGCCAGAGCCTTGTCCGGCGCAACCAGCGCGGGAAGCTCCAAGCCGAAGAACGGAATGCTCTTGTCAGCGGCGCTGAGGATCAGCCATCCGGCAACTGGCATTGCCAGCATGAATGTATATAGCGCCAGATGCGTGACCTTGGCGAACAGCATTTGCCAGGCGGGCGGTTCAGGTTTGATCGGCGGTTTTGCAGTGACAAGCCGGGTGACTATCCGGATGATTACGAGGAGCAGCACGCACAGGCCGAGCATGAAATGCCAGCTCTTCAATCCTTCGCGGAAATCGCTGCCTTTGGGAAAATTCTCGCGCAGCAGGATGGCGCTATAGACAGCGGTTATCAGCAGCAGCATTGCCCAGTGGAGGAAAATGGAAAAGGACGAATAGCGTGCGGGGGTTGCGGTTGCATTCATATGAGGCCTCTTTTTGTGCGCAATTAAACAGGAAGCGAATCATTTGATGCTGTCACACGTCCGACCGGTCAATCATTCGCAAGCTTCTTGTCGCCGGAATGCTGTGGAACCGGCGACGATGATATGGCTCGATCGCAAGAAATGCCAATGCGGTTGACCTATGAACTTCCTATGGTGAGTGCTTGTAACATCGGTCACAGACCCACGAAACGCAGGGAATATACCTAAGCGGCGATCCGGCTGAGGTTTTCTATTTATCAGAGCAGGGCCATCTGCTCAGATCTAAAGGAACTCCCGTAGCGTCTCCACAAACAGCTTGAACTGGTCGTGATGCAGCCAGTGGCCGGCCTTTTGAAATTCCTTCACCGTCACATTGTCGCCGAAATATTGCATCCGGCCGTCTTTCTCCGGATTGCTCGCCCAGCTGTCGGCACCATAATGGAGCTGGGTCGGGCATGTGATGTCGCTCCACAGCTGGTGTATCGCGTCCTGTGACAGATCGATGCTGTCCCAGTGCTGGACATAGGGATCGAATTTCCAGCTGTAGCTACCGTCCTCGTTGCGGATCACCGCGTGGGTGGTCAGGTGGCGGGCCTGTTCGTCGGAAAGATGCTGGTTGGCGTCCTGCATCCGCTGCAGCGCATCTTCGAACGTCGGATAGCGTTTGACCAGACGGCCGGCGGCCCTGCGCTTTTCCTCGATACTGTTGCGCACCCGCTGTAGCGGTCCGACCTTCTCGCGTTCCGCCAGCATTTCGGGGCTGGGGCCGAGCCCCTCGATCGCGACCAGTTTGCGCACCGTATCGGGATAGAGACCGGTGTAGCGCAGCGCGATATTGCCACCCATGCTGTGGGCGACGATTGTCACCGGCGACAGATCGAGCTGATGGATCAGCTGCGCCAGATCGGTCACCATCGCCATAGTGGCATAATGGCCGTCAGTGCTCCACTGGCTGTCGCCATGACCGCGGACATCGGGGCAGATGATATGCCAGTCCTCGCGCAATGCCTGCGCCGTCCAGTCCCAGTTCCGGCAATGGTCCTTGCCGCCGTGGAGCAGGATCAGCGGCGGCTTGTCCTCATTGCCCCAGTCGGCATAATGCAGCTTGAGCCGCTGGGAGAAATAACTGTGCGAGGCGGGGCCGTTCAAGGTCATCGGGATTTCCATCGAGAAAGAGAGATGTGAATCATAGCTCTAATGGGGGTGGCAGGGTTCGACAAGCGTCTGGGTGAAGGAGGGTGTTCGGACGTTGGTTCGCAAATAGCTCTGCCGGGGCGCCAAATCTGTTCTTACAGCAAATCCGTCAGGCTCCGTGCGACAAGTGGCGGTGTGACTGTGGTCATAGCCCAAAGCCGTGGACATGCTATATCATGTGCAGAGGAAGCAACTTGAGGATGGAAAAATGGTCGGGCGCAAATTGAAAACCGGTATCGCAATAATGATGGCACTTGTTGTGGGGATGCCGGCAGCGGCTTCTGCCTGCGATATTTCTCACGGTGTGCGGGCGAAGCTGGAATCGGGAAGCTATCGCGCAACCCTGAACGGCGTTTTTGTCGATGATAGAGGGTTTAGCGTATCTTCCGGCGATGAAGGGCCGAGCCAGACTTCCTTTGAATATATGCTCACCGAATGGCTGGTGCCCGGCAAGAATATATTGAAAATCGATTTTGACGGAAGCGCGGCGGAGTTTGAAATTTTTGCGCGGTGCAAGGGGGAATATGATGATCATGATATCGTCGACACCGTGCGCTTTACTTCGTCATCTTCCAGGCAACTGAGCTTTGAACATGAGGGGCCGCTGGAAGATATCTATCTCAAGGCCGATATCGCGGGTGACGAAGGCTTGCTGGACGCGCTGAAGAAGCTGCAAGATGCGGCGCGCTCGGGAGATGTTGAAACCATCGTGCACATGCATGCCCCGATGATCGAGGAATTCGGGCGGGTGATGGGCAACTCTGACGGATTCACATCCTATTTGCGGACGATATTGTCCGGCTATCCCGCCGACATAACCGAAACGCTCACGGTCACGCCGGTCATGGGCGGGCGTGTCTATCAGATACTCGGACCGGACGGTGAGCCGCCGATTTCTGTATCGGGAAAAATGGATGGCGGAAGCTTCTCCTGGCCAGGCGGGGCCTATTGGGCGCGGTTCGGCGACGAATGGGCGGTCGTGGCCAATTAGGCTATAAAGAATCTTTCGCGATATTCCGGGGTTCGGCTGTGGGTGGCGATAGGAAAACATTGGTGTCTATGTTACAAACTGGATTGAAAGAGGAGGCACGGGCTTTGCAATATGGATATATCAAGGGCCTGACAGCCGCGCTCTTCATCGTCGCACAGCCGGTCACCGCCGTTTATGCCGAAACCCTCCCCGAACTGGATGCGATGGCGGAAGTCGCGGTCGACGAGGAGAAGGGCATTGCCTTTGCCCAGGAACAATCGGCGCGCGGAGAATATCTCGAGGCGATCGCCACACTCGAACGGGTATTGGCGCTCCACCCCAAGTCGGACAGCGCCCGGCTGCTGCACGCGGTAAACCTGTGCAAGATCGACGATCAGCTGGGCGGGGCCGTTGAACTCGGAAAATTGAAGCAAAAGAATTTTGCGCCTGAGCTTTGGGCCGAGGTTATGAAATTATGCCCGTTGGCGGAGAAAGGATAGACCATGATATCCTTCCAATCCCTGTCGATCAAAGCCGTCCTGTTGGCCCCGGCCCTCTTATTCTTTGCCATGGCCCCGGCTGCCTCCGCGCCGGTACAGGTCGGAATCGCCGCGACCGTTGTCGGTGATGTCCGGATGAGCAATGCGACGATCAAAAAGGCGGTCAAGATACCGCGTCGCCAGCGGCTGGCCTGGGGCGATATGCTGAGCACCAGGAAAAAGAGCAAGTTGCAGATATTGTTGCTCGACCGGTCGAGCCTGACCATCGGGTCGAACGCTCGGTTGACGATCAACCGCTTTGTCTATGATCCGGGTAAAGAGCGCTCCCTTACCGCAACCGTGAGCAAGGGAGCCTTTCGCTTCATGTCCGGCCGCAAGTCGAAGAAATCTTCTGCCTCGGTCAGCAGTTCCGTCGGTACCATCGGTATCCGCGGAACCGCTCTCGATGGCGTGGTTGGCAAAGAGGCCGTCGCCATTGCGAAAAAGGAACCGTTTCTGGACGGCGTGAAAGGCGACAAGGACAGCGCGATGCTGGTCGTCCTGCGCGGACCGGGCGCCAATCGTAGCGGTAATCTGGATATCGGCCTGGCCGAAGTCAGCGCGGCGGGCAAAACCGTTACGCTGGATCAGCCGATTCTGGCAGCCTATATTCCCCGGCCGGGTGCACAGCCGATCGGTCCGTTCAAGCTCTCGGCCAGCGGCCTGTCAAAATTGCAGGATGAGCTCGCACCGGAAGTGGCCGGTGCCGGTAAAAGCGGTTTGCTGAAAGCGCTGATACCCGCTGCAATCATCGGTGTCGGCGTAGGACTGTTGCTGCCCGGCGGCGGTGATGAACCCTGCACAAATTCGAATGCAGGCGGGCCCAATTGCTAGGGCCAAAAGCCGGAAGGACGCGCTATTTGCGGGTCGCCTCGAAGACGCCGTCCCAGTCGTCGTTGACCGGAGTCTTTGACAGTAGCTCTATCCGCTGGCGATAAACCGCCACGAGAGTGGAAAGCCCTGCCTCGCTGTACGTCGCTTCATGCTGGTCCAGCATCTGGCTGGCCGCGGCCCAGTTCTGCGCCCGATAAAACGTCAGAAATTCGTCATGCCAGCTTTGTAATATTCCATAAGCCGGATCCCGGTTGAGTGTTTCGTCACCGAGCAATGCGTAGATCGTGTCCGACGCGTCGCGTCCCACGACCTTGACCCGGTCCAGTTCAAGCAGGGCGAAGCCGTCCAGTTGCTCGGCCAGGGCGCTGCCGATCAGGATCTGCACGCCATATTGTTTGGTCAGCCCTTCGAAGCGGGAGGCGATATTCACCGTGTCGCCGATCAACGTATAGGATAAGCGTTGCTCCGACCCCATATTGCCAACGCAGCACAGGCCGGCATTCATCCCGATCCCGATTTTTACATCGGGCGGCCAGACCTGTCCCGGCTTTTGCGGCAGTTCGCGGTTGAGCCGCTCGAGGCTGTCGACCATTTGCAGCGCCGCCCGCGCGCCGTTGCGGAACTGGTCCGGATCATCGAGCGGCGCGTTCCAGAAGGCGAGAATGGCATCGCCGATAAATTTGTCGACCGTGGCCTTTTTCTCCAGCAATATATTGCACATCGGGGTCAGGAAGCCGGTCAGGAAGTTGATCACTTCCTTCGGATCATATCGTTCGGAAATTCTGGAGAATCCGCGGATGTCGCAGAACAGCACGGTCATTTCGCGCTCTTCGCCGCCGAGCTGCAATCGTTCGGGATTGGCGGCAATCTGCCGGACCATTTCGGGCGAAAGATAACGGTCAAAGGCGGTATGGATATAGGCCCTTTGCTGCTCCTCCTGCCGAAAACTCAGCAAGGTTTGCACCGCGTAGACCAGGATCAGCGCGATCACCGGCCATGTCGGGTCGAGCAGATAGTGCCACTGGTCAAAGGCCAGCCAGCTGCCGGCGGCAACCGCCAGCGTCGCGAGCATGCCGATCGCTGCGCCGATCACCGCACCCGCGCCCGGCAGCAAGAGCGCCAGTCCGCCACCGAGCAGCAGGATCAGGAAAAACTCCATGCCCGGTGCCCAGTCGGGGCGGATCAGAAATTCGCCGAGGATCATCTGTTCTGCCGCTTGGGCGTGAACTGTCACCCCCGGCTCATTCTCGTTCAGCGGGGTCGAGATCAGGTCGCGCAATCCGGTCGCGCTGGCCCCGATGAAGATGATCTGTCCTTCGACCGCCGCGCCTATCTCCTCTTCCGACATCTCATCGGACAAGAATTTCCACGCCGGGATCGTGCGCTGCGGTGCCGGTTCGCTAAAATGCATCCACAACTCGCCAGCGGCGGTGGTCGGCACTTCAAAATCTCCGACCCGCAGGTTGACGATGGCTCCCGGCGCGCCGGCGGTCTCGCCGCTGCCGTCGCTGGTCTTGACCAGGATCGACCCAGCCTGTTGCGCCACCCGCAAGGCTTCGAGCGAGAGTGAGGGCAGCAGTTTGTCCTTGTAGAGAAAGATCAGTGGTGCCCTGCGCAATATGCCGTCGGCATCGCCAACGATACTGAGCGAACCCAGTCCGGTAGATGCCTGTCGCAATTTTGGCAAAGACTGAACCGTCCCCTGATATTGTTCTACCTGTTCGCTAGGAGAGGACCCGAGCACCGCCATGCCGGTCGGCAGTTCGACGGGATCGCCGCGATCCTCGTGCAACAGGAAGAATCCGCCGACCACGGGCGCCAATGCCAGACGGTCGGCAAGGATTTCATCATTATCCGGCAGGCTGGAGAGCGAAGAAAGTAGATCCGTGGTGCTTTCCCCTTCCGGTAAGCGTGCGGCGATCTGGGCGGGTGATGTCCGGTCCGGTTCGGAAAAGACCATATCAAAGGCTATCGCCGCAGCGCCTGCGTCGGACAGTCTTTGCGTCAGCCGGGCGATTTCGGTGCGGGACCACGGCCATTGCCCCAGCCGTTCCACCGATTCCTCGTCAATGTCGATAATCCGCACACCGGCGTCCTGATAAGCGCGCGGGGCGGCCTTTTGATAGCTGTCGAATACCATCAGGCCCAGACGGTCAAATCCCGGAATGGCGGAAAATTGTAGTGCAGCGACGGCGACAACGACCAGCAGTCCGGCAATGATCGGACCGGTCTTCAGCAATTCCAGCCACCGGCCGATCAATTCTTTCATATTCCTGATCCCCGATGTCATGAGGGGCTGATTGCCTTAGTCGTGCCAAAACTGCAAGGCGGCAGGCCGAAGCGGACGACCAGTGTAGTGTGGCACTATGCTCTTGCGTGCAAAGCAGATATTAATGCTAGCGGATCAGCAGCACCCGCAGATCATTGACATTCGTGCCCGATGGCCCTGTCATCAGCAGCGCACCGGCCCTTTCAAAGGCGAGATAGCTATTATCCTGTTCGAGCAGCGCTCGCGCCTGCTCTGCTCCCCCCATAAGGTCCACTATCCCGGGCCACAGAAAGGCGCCGGCATTATCTTCAGAACCATCAATGCCATCGCTATCCGCTGCAAATCCGCAAATATCCGGCTCGCCTTGCAATGCCAGTGCGCAGGCAAGAAGATAGGCAGTGCAACGGCCACCGCGACCATCGCGATTGCGCAATGTGACGGTCGCCTCGCCGCCCGATATCAGCGCAGCCTTGCGGCCATTCGCCGTGATTTCAAGGGCCTGAGCCGCATGGTCTCGGCCCAGTTCCAGTGCATCGCCCTCCAGGGCGTCGCCGAGCATGATCGGTTCATAGCCCATCGCCCGGACGGCTTCGACCGCCGCTGCACACATGTCGGCCGGTCTGGCGCAGAGTTCGGCGGTCGAGCGCTGCATCTTCGGGTCATTGGCCTTTGGTGTCTCCAGCGCGCCTGACAGAAGTTGCGTCTTGATGGCGGGGGGCAGCTCGATTCCATATTTTGCCGCAATGGCCAGCGTCTCGGTACAGGTCGAGCTGTCCGCGACCGTGGGGCCTGATCCGATCATCCCGATATCGTCGCCGGGAATATCCGAAATGGCAATCATATGGGTCGCCGCCGGCCATGCGCGCGCCGCCAGCCGTCCGCCCTTGATCGCCGACAGATGCTTGCGGACCATGTTCATTTCGCCGATCGGCGCGCCGCTGCGCAGCAGGGCGCGGGTGACTGACTGCTTTTCCGATAGCGATATCCCGTCAGCCGGCGCGGGGAGCAATGCGCTGGCACCGCCGGACATCAGCACCAGCAAGAGATCATCTGCGCCCAGCGTGTCGGCAGCTTGCAGTGCGGCTTGCGCGGCTTCGGCGCCGAGGGAATCAGGGACCGGATGCGACGCCTCGACGATCTCAAAATTATCCGGCGCGAAGCCCGGCTCGACATAGCCCTGCCGCGTGACGATCAAACCTTCGACATTCTCTGGCAGACGATCCAGAATGGCAGCAGCCATCTGCGTGGCCGCCTTGCCGATGGAAAGCAGGTAGGTCCGGCCCGTCACCTGTGGCCATTGGACATCGCGCATTGCGTTGGCCGGCAGGGCGGGTTGCAGCGCCTGAAAATAGAGATCCTCTAAAAAAGCTTTTATTGAATCGGGATTTGTTGTTTGATGCACTGCACAATAAGGGCCCGATTGTTTCGCCGGGGTCAAGAAGATTTTCGGAGTGACAGAAGCAGCCATGAATGATCGCGCCACTATCGACCATCTTCTGCAACGGGTGACGGCGCATCTGGGCGTGCTTTACCCCGACCATGATTGCGAGGCGCTGGCGGAGCGCATCGTCGATCTGTTCTGGCCCGACAAGAGCCAGATGATCCCGCGGTCGGAAATCGCCGACAAGCATTTGTGGGACGAAAGCGATGTCGCGATGATTACCTATGGCGGCACCATCCGCTCGGAGGGCGAGCGGCCGCTGCGGACGCTGCACCGCTTCCTGAAGCAGCATATCGGCCAGACCATCGGTGCCGTGCATATCCTGCCATTTTTTCCCTATAGCTGTGACGACGGCTTCGGGGTGATCGACTATCTGACGGTCGACGAAGAGTTGGGCGACTGGTCCGACATCGAGGCCATCGCCGCTGATTATCGGTTGATGGCGGACCTGGTGATCAATCACGGATCGAGCAAATCCGTCTGGTTCCAGCAATTTCTGTCGGGCGAGGCACCGGGCAAGGATTATTATTATACCGCCGATCCGGCCGCCGATCTCGGGCAGGTGGTGCGGCCGCGCGCGCATCCGCTGCTGACGCCCTTTCGGACTGCCTCCGGCGACCGCCATGTCTGGAGCACGTTCAGCAGCGACCAGCTGGATTTCGACTTTACCAATCCCGAGTTGCTGATCGAATTTGTCAAGATCATCGCCGCCTATATCGACCATGGGATAAGGATTTTCCGGCTCGACGCGGTCGCCTTCCTGTGGAAGAAAATCGGTACCCCCTCGATCAATCTCGACGAAACCCACGAGATCATCCGTCTGCTCCGCACGCTGATGGACCATCATGCCGAGACGCTGATCATCATCACCGAAACCAATATCCCCAACCACGAGAATCTGACCTATTTCGGTAACCAGAACGAAGCCCATGTCATCTATAATTTCTCACTGCCGCCGTTGCTCGTGCACGCCCTGCTGACTGGAGACGCGCTCTATCTGAAACGGCTGACACGCAGTAATCCGCCAGCTCTGGCCGGATGCACCTATCTCAATTTCACCGCCAGCCATGACGGCATCGGCCTGCGTCCGACCGAAGGGGTGCTGCCACAAGGGGAAGTAGATCAAATTTTGGTCGCCATCCAGAGCTTTGGCGGCCGGGTATCAATGCGGCGCGGGCCGGGGGGAACCGAAAAGCCCTATGAGATGAACATCTCCTTTTTCGAGGCGATGCAGGGAACGCTGGACGGGCCGGACGAATATCAGATCGAGCGGTTCATGGCCGCCATGGCGATCATGCTGGCGCTGGAGGGGATTCCTGCGATCTATATTCACAGCCTGCTGGCGACGCCAAACGGCTATGAAGAGGTCAACCGGACCGGCCACAACCGGTCGATCAACCGGCGTCAACTGGACTATGATCAAATTACAGCGAAACTGGCCGATCCGGAAACCGTCGAAGCGCAGGTGTTCACCCGTTTTCTTTCGCTGGTTGAAGCCCGCAAGCAACAGCAGGCCTTTCATCCCAATGCGGTGCAATTCACCCTGGCGCTGCCCGAGGGCCTGTTCGGCATCTGGCGGCAGAGCCGGGAGCGGAAACAGAGCATCTTCGCGATTACCAATGTGACGAAGGAAGAGAAGATGCTGTCACTGGCGGACATCAATCTGATCGCCGGTGACCAATGGTGGGACCTGATCTCGGGCCATATCATCACCGACATCGAGGGTGATTTCAGCCTGTCGCCCTATCGGACCGTCTGGTTCAGCAACGTGGCACCCGACCCGGTCCAGTCTTCTCCGGCCTAGTCTGCGTTATCCAGCCGGACCGCTTCCTTGAACCGGTCGGTGAAATCCGGAATGGCGCTGTTGATCCGGTTCCAGTTCGCCATGAAGGGCGTTTCGTTCGGTGATTCGAGAAAGACCTCGCCCGCCGTCATGATATTTTGCGCGAACAGCTCGACCGTCGTTTCTTCTTCATGCCGGTCGAGCGTCAGGCCGTTCATCACCGCATCGTTGTAGAAAGTCTCGATCCGGTCCAGAGCGATCCGGAAATAGGTCGCCTTCAGCGTGCGGAAGGTGCCGGCGGAAAAGACTTGCCCGTCGGTCGCGAGCTTGCGGAACAGCGACTTGGTAATGTCGATGCTCATTTTCGACAGACCGCCTTCGGGATTGTCGTGCGAGACCGACTGGTGCTTGTGATCATAATTGTCGGCAATCTCGACCTGGCAGATCGACTGGGTCGACTGGTTGCGCCAGACTTCGGACAAGACCCCGACCTCCAGACCCCAGTCGGACGGGATGCGGATATTCTTGACCACCTGCCGCCCCATCGCGAACTCGCCGGCCAGCGCGTAGCGGAAGCTGTTCAGATAGGTGATATAGTCATTGGGCTCGCAGACTTTCTTGAGCGCGGCCAGTAGAGGCCCGATCAGCAGACGCACGACCCGACCGTTGAACTTTTCCTCGGTCGTCCGCGCGTAATAGCCTTTGGAAAAGACATAGGGGAAAGTCGGATTGGCCACCGGATACATCAGCCGCGCGAGCAATTCCCGATCATAGGTCAAAATGTCGCAATCGTGCAGCCCGACCACCTGGGCATTGGTGGCCGACAGGAAATAGCCGAAGCAGAACCAGACGTTGCGCCCTTTTCCCGGTTCCGCCGGTGACAGGCCGCATTCCTTCAGTTCCGCATCGAGCGCGGTCAGCCGTGGCCCACTGTTCCAAAGGATATGATGGCGTTGCGGCAGGCGCGAAAAATATTGCTTGGCATATTCGAATTGCTCCTTGTCGGCGCGGTCCAGCCCGATGATGATATCATCAAGATATGGCACTTCGCAGAGTTCATCGACGATATTTTCGAGCGCCGGCCCTTCCAGTTCGGAAAACAGGCTGGGCAACACCAGCGCCATGGGATTGGCCTTGCGAAACCCCATCAAATCCGCTTCCAGCGATTCGACCGAGCGATCAGACAGGTTGTGGAGCGTGGAAATACTACCGTTTTGATGGAAATCAGCCATATATGTCCCTGTGGTTGCGGAGAGACGAGCCTAATCAGCTTTGGCGGAGGTTTAAACCCAATTCTGCCATAATTTCTGTCACCGCATTCACCCATCCCCGAGGGCCTGGCCGGGATGCGGTGCGGACATGGGGTTTCGATGTTTCAATGGTTACGCCGTCCGGGTTCGGCATGATCACACCGAAATCTGCAGCCTCGATCATCGACAGATCATTCGGGCCATCGCCGAGGGCGATCGAAATAAGGTCGCAATCCGGCCTTTGTTCGGCGATGGAGTTGACCATGACGTTCATTGCCTGATCTTTGGTGGCGTGACCGGTAAGATGATAGAATCGACCGCCGCGCTGAATTTGGAGTGCGGCCTGGCCGACTATCGCTTCCAGCCGACCCAGCGCGTTGTCCGAACCGGACCATAGAAAAGGTTCTGTTGCCTGCCGGTCCTTGGCCCGGCTTGCGTCATCAAAGGCGAGCCCGGTGGCGTCGGCAATCTCTTCCACAGACATATCGGCAAAACCGGTAATGTGGCTGCGCAGCGCCGCAGGCAATGTGGCGATCTGCTCCAATATCTTGTCATAGGCGATCCCCAGGGTGACGTCAGCAGATCGCTCGCCATTGATCGGGAAATAATCAGCGGGGCCATGGATGACGGAACCATTTT
This sequence comes from Parasphingorhabdus sp., assembly GCF_048267785.1. GTDB lineage: Bacteria > Pseudomonadota > Alphaproteobacteria > Sphingomonadales > Sphingomonadaceae > Parasphingorhabdus. The sequence continues at coordinate 191,410 of NZ_JBLWWU010000002.1, forward strand.
CCGTCGCGCAAAGGGTAAAGGGAAGCGGGACATTCTGCTGTAACCAGAGCAACTCCGAATAGGTTTTGCTGGTGACCGGAATGATGTCGGCCAATGCCTGATCGGACAGTTTTTCGATCAGGCTGTCCGCCGGCTTCGCCGAATAGCTCATGTGGTCCAGAAGCGTGCCATCAAGATCGGTAAATATCAAAAGGTGGAGCGGGCGCTTGGGCATGGCAATAGCGTAGCATTTTCGCTTGGAACGAGAAAAGGCTAATCTCATTGACGGGCGCTTTTGTGAACAAGGTCAATTCGATCCTGAATCTGATCTCCAATGCGATTCCCTGATGCGATTTTCCAATCCGATTCATCGCCCTCTCATTCCGGAAAACGGCTGTCCGGGCCCTGATTTTCAACCCAAGTATAATATTTGTTTGACAGGTCGCTCTTCTGCTTATTATTTAAGAATGAGAATCATTCGCATTATCATTAAATCAGGGGCGCATATATGAAATCTTACTTCCGTCAGAGGGGATTGATATTCTCTTGCAATGTTCTGGCTTTAGGCTTCTCTCAACCCGCGATGGCGGCTGCCGATGATGGTTCCGGGCTCGCTGGCGAGATCATTACGGTTACGGCCACCCGCACTGCTATCGACGTGGTGGACGCTCCGGCCACGGTGACGGTGATCGATCAGGAACAGATCGCCGATGAAATGGCTACCGATGTCCGCGATATCGTTCGGTTTGAGCCCGGTGTATCCGTCCGTCGGGCTCCAGCCCGCTTTGGTGCTGCGCTCGGCACGACGGGCCGAGCCGGGAATGAAGATTTCAACATTCGCGGCATTGGCGGCAACCGGGTTTTGATCCAGGTCGACGGCATCCGCTCGCCGCAGGGTTTCACTTTTGGCGCACAGGATGTCGGACGCGGCAACGCGACCGATGTCGGTTTGATTAAATCGGTCGAAATTTTGCGCGGCCCGGCTTCGGCGCTTTACGGAAGTGATGGTCTGTCCGGCGCGGTCAGCTTTATCACCGCCGATCCCGTCGACTTTATCAAAGACGGAAACAGCTTTGGCGGTTTCGCCCGCGCGCAATATAGTTCGGCCGATCAAGAATTCTCCGAAACGGTGGCTTTGGCGGGGCAGGCCGGCGACTTCTCGGCGATGCTGGCTTATTCCCGCCGCGATTTCGAGGAGCTCGATAACAAGGGTACGATAGATACCGAAGATGCAACCCGCACCACGCCAAACCCGCAGGACGGCGAGTCCAACGCCTTTCTCGGCAAGCTCGTCTGGAATAATGGCTCGCATAAAGTGCGGTTGACCGGCGAATATCTCGAACGGGCACTGTCTTCGGATATATTGTCGGGGCGCGGACCGGTTTTTCTGTTCGGGCCGACCCCAAGCTGGATCGTCGACAATCTGACCGCACAGGACGAGACGAAACGCAGCCGGATTTCTATCGACTATACCTATGATGTCGGTGAAGAGGGGGACGGCTTTATCGACTATGCCCATCTTGCTGCCTATTGGCAGGATGGCACGGACCGGCAATTTGCTCTGGAAGAGCGGACCCCGACCGGTGCGACGCCTCGCCCGGATCGAGAGCGGCTGAATACGTTCGACAATGAAGTAATCGGAGCGGTGGCTGATTTCCGTTCCAGCTTCGATACCGGAACCGTCGAACATACGCTGACCTTTGGCGGCGATATTAGCAAGACCGAGCAGGCGGGTGTGCGTGATGGCACCGAGCCACCGTTCGGGGAAGTCTATCCTTCCAGCCCTTTCCCGAAGACGGACTTCACGCTCGGTGGTTTCTATCTTGGCGATGCGATCGAATTTGGAGATGGTGTCTTCACCCTCTACCCGGCCATTCGCTACGACTTCTATGATTTAAATCCGACCGATGATCCGCTTTTACCGACCTTTACGGCCAGCGGGCAGAATGGATCGAAATTATCACCAAAACTAGGCGCCATTGTAAAATTGGGTGACGTCCGGCTGTTCGGCAATTACGCGCAGGGCTTCCGCGCACCGACGCCGAGCCAGGTCAATAATTTCTTTGAAAACCTGGCCTTTGGCTATTCATCGCTGGCCAATCCAGATCTTGGCCCGGAAACCAGCGACAGTTTTGAAGCGGGCATTCGCTATGCGAACGAAGATATCAGCCTCTCGCTGACGGCGTTCACCGCGGACTATTCCGATTTTATCAGCCAGGAACTGGTATCCGGCAGCTTCACCCCCGGTGATCCGGCGATATACCAGTTTATCAATATCGATAATGTGACGGTCAAAGGGGTGGAAGCCAAGGCCAGCTACGAGGCAGAAAACGGCTTCCGCGCGCGCTTCGCGATTGCTTTTGCCGACGGCACGGTAAAATCGCCGAACAATCCGCCGGCCCCGCTTTCGACGATCGATCCGCTAAACGCCATTCTTGGCGTCGGCTATCGCGAACCCGGTGGTGCCTTTGGCGGCGAAATGATCGTCAGTTACAATGCCCGCAAGGAAGCGAACGAAACGACAGGCGTATGTTCGTCCGCCTGTTTCCGTCCGCAAGAGTCGGCGATCATCGACGCGACCGCCTTTGTCCGGATCACCGAATATGCCAAAATCCGGGCAGGGATATTCAACATTACCGATCAGAAATACGCACTGTGGAGCGACGTCAGGGGATTGGCGGCGACGTCCGATATCACCGACGCGTTCACCCAGCCGGGCCGCAACGCCAGTATTTCGCTCAGCCTATCATTTTAATTGTCAGGGGAGAAAAGACGATGACCATAAAATTCAAAACACGACTGGGAGCGGCCTTGTTCGCTCTGGCCATGGCGACATCACCGGCACTGGCCAGCGCCGATCCACAGCAGATTGCCGCGACCGCTACGCAGGCATCTTTCGATCAGGACCGCGCCGATATCTTGGCTATGGCTGGCGATTATAAAGTCCGGTTCGACATGGCCGAAACCACGCCCTGGCGGGACGATTATGAGCCGATCAAGGCCAAGATATCCGGCGGTCACGAAACTGTGCGCGTCATCAAGGACACCGGGAGGGAGATTGTCCTACAACATCTGCTGGTGGCGGAACATGAAGGCAAAAGCTTCATCATCAAACATTGGCGTCAGGACTGGATTTATGAGCCTTCAGAAGTGCTGGTCTATACAGGCACCGGCATTTGGGTGAACAAAGATGTTTCGCCGGAGGAGCGTCAGGGCCGCTGGTCACAAACGGTCTGGCAGGTTGATGACAGCCCTCGCTACGGCGGTCTGGGAAGATGGCAAACGGTCAATGGACTGCGCAGCTGGAGCAGCGATTGGACCGCCCGGCCATTGGCCCGCCGAGATGCAGTACGCGATCCCGTCTATGATCATTATCAGGCGATCAACCGGCACCAGCCGATGCCCGGTGGCTGGATACACTGGCAGGATAATGTCAAGATGAAATGGGTTGATGGCAAGGCTGTGCCCTATGTTCAGGAATCGGTCCTCAACACATATACAAGGTTCGATGACTATAATGTCAGCGCCGCTGATGATTACTGGAAAAAGACCGAGTCCTATTGGGCGGAGGTGCGTAAAGCATGGGATAAGGCTATCGCGGCGAATGGCGGGGTAACCGTTGAAGAAGAAGCGCAAACCGGAACGGTCATCAGCGCGCGGCTGTTGACCATGGGTACCGAGATTAGCGAGGGCAAATTGACAGAAGCCGCCGCGATCAAGGAAGCGCGGTCGCTTATTCAGAACGCTACCGGCAAGGGGCCGGTAAAAAGCGCCGCCAAGAAAACTCAGGCAACAGCAGAATATTGATGCCAGAACCGAAATCCGCATTTGCGCAATCGCTGGCCGCTAACCCAAAACTCTCGACCATGCCTTCTGCGCAGATGCGGATCATTATCGCGATGCGGATCGCGATAATGGCGTGGAAAAATCGACGGAACCCCAAACCCTTTCTGGTCAAACAATTGGGGGACAAAATCGCGGCTGGCCATTTTGCCCATATTGTCGAACTAATGAGCGATTGCTGGCCGGAACCGCTGGCCGTGCATCGCCCTTGCTGTTCCAGTGTCAGCTATGACGAGATGCTGATGCTCGATCTTATCACGGCGGTGGTGCAACGCGAGCCGGATCATTTCCATGGGTTGCTGGGCGAGATGCTCGGTCATTCCGACCGGGCGAAACTGCATCTTGCTTTCACAAAATTTGCCAGCCGGTTCAAGCGTTAGGAAAAATAGGCGTGAACAAGGTTAAAACGCGAAACCTGTTGATATTGGTGCATCTCTTCCTTGCCGCGTTTTTGGCACCATCCTTTCTGCTGGTCGGGATAACCGGTGCGCTCAAGCTAGCCGGTGTCGAGCCGACGATCGAGGATATTGATCTTGTTTTGCCGGCAGACACGCAGCTTGACCCGGACAGCCCGACCTTGAAACAGGATATCTCCGCCATTCTCGCGGCGCAGAATATCGATCTGGATATAGAAAGCATCCGCAGCCGGGACGGCAAGATGACCACCCGGCCGACCTCGCGGACCTTTGCCCGGATCAACCAGACACCAGACGGGCTGAAGGCCTCTCTGCACAAGCCGGGTCTGCAATATGCGCTGATGGAATTGCACAAGGGCCACGGTCCCGCGATCTTCAAAACCTATCAGCTGATGGCTGGAATCGCCCTGTTTCTCGTCATAGTTGGTGGCCTGGTCGTCGGCCTGCTGGCCAAGGCCTATCGCCGCAAAACTCTTGTTTCGCTCGCTCTTGGGAGCATGGCATTTCTGGCTCTCGGCTTCATGGTCTGATCCGGACAGGCAGCGCTAGGCGAGGGCGCCCCCCTCGATCGTGATCCGGTTGAGATAGCGCCGGTGGCCCTGATAATCGTTCATGGCATAATGCCAGGTCGAGCGGTTATCCCACATCGCCAGATCGCCTTCCCGCCACACGTGGCGATGGTGGAAGCGGTCCTGCGTGATATGATCATAGAGTTCCTGCAGCAGCGCCTGCCCTTCCGCCGGTTCCATATCGACAATCTCCAAGGTGAAACCCGGATTGACATAGAGCCCCTTCACCCCGGTTTCGGGATGGGCGAGTACCACCGGATGTACCGCCGTCTGCCCGGCCTGATCGGCATTTGTGTAGCGATCACCAACCGCCTTGCGATAGGGGCTTTCTTCGCCGAACACATGCGCGTTGCCGTGCCGCGCTTTCAGATCCCTGATCCGGTCTTTCATCCCGTCATCCAGAGCTTCATAGGCCGCTGCCATCCCTGCAAACAAGGTATCACCGCCACTCGGCGGGATTTCCAGCGCATAGAGGATAGACCCCATGGCCGGCGCTTCGTCATAGCTGTGATCGGTATGCCAGCCGCCGCCAATATTGAGCTGCTGGTCCGGCTCCTTGAGCACTTCGGCAATTTCCGGATAGCCGTCGCGGCGCTTGAAAAAGCGGTTGAAATCAATCGCGCCCCAGCGCCCGGCAAAGGCGATATGTTCTTCGGGCGTCAGTTTCTGGTCGCGGAAGAATAATGCGCCATGGTCCCGAAAAGCCTGCTGCACATCGGCAAATTCCGCGTCGGTCAATGTGGTGACATCGACATGTTCGACAATCGCGCCAACCGCCTCGCTGGCTTTAGAAATCTGCATATCGCTCTCCCGTTTATCCGTTTCCTTCTGGAACTTATATCGGGATCGTGTAGCATGAAATCTGATATTGAGGAGTCCGATAATGACCGAGCAAACCCGTGTGCCATTTCTCAACCGCCGCCAGTTGCTTGCCGCTACGGCCGTAACCGGCGTTGGCTGACCGCCGGTACGGCGACTGCCGCCGATAGCAGTGGCGATCTGACTGACAAGCCAGACCTGTCCGGCAAGTCGGTACTGATCACCGGCTGTTCCTCCGGTTTCGGCAATCTCGGCGCGAAACTCTATGCCGAGCTGGGCGCGAAAGTATTCGCCACCATGCGCAACCTGCCGCGTGCCGAAGGCGATGCGCTTGCCAAGGTCGCAAAGGATGATGGTCTGGATATCACTATAATTGAACTGGATGTGCTGTCCGAAGAATCGGTGAACAAGGCTGTCGCGGAGGCCGAACGGATCAACGGCGGCGCGCTTGATGTCGTCGTCAACAATGCCGGAATCGGCACCGGCGCTCCGGTGGAGTTGCAGGATCTGGAAACGATGCAGCTGCTGTTTGACACCAATGTCATGGGTTACCAGCGGGTCGCCCGCGCAGCGCTGCCCAAAATGCGCGCGCAGAAATCCGGTCTGATCGTCAATATCTCCTCGCAGCTCGGCCGGGTGATGGTGCCGGGCATGGGATTCTACAGTTCGACGAAATTTGCGGTCGAATCGATGAGTGAGCAATTGGCTTATGAGCTGGTCCCGCACGGCGTCGATGTCACTATCGTGCAGCCCGGCGGTTTTCCGACGAAAATATGGGAAAATGGCAATTCATATACCGCAACGATGCTGGAACGGGCCGACGACGAGCGCAAGGATGCCTATCAGGCACTGGTTGAGGGTGCGCTGCGCAATAGTGGCGGCTCGACCGATCCGATGGATGTACCCCGCGGGATTGCGCTGACAATCGCCATGGCTCCGGGCAAACGTCCGCTGCGCCTGCCCGTCCATCCGGGCCACAAGCCGCAGCAGGCGATCAATCAGGTCAGCGCCCAGACGCAGGTCGCGATGCTTGGCAATTCTCCCTTTGGTCCGTGGGTCAAGGATGTGCACGGGCGGGCCTAGCGGCGCAGCACGACCTTTTCAGACGCTGCGCTTCACCAGAAGCAAGGGCGTCAGATAGACGACCAGAAATATGATATTGGGGATGACATTGGGCGTATTGCCGGTCGCTACCGATGCGGTGCTGTCGACAATGAACCAGACCAGAAATGTGTAGATTGAACCCTTGCGGATCAGCTCGCTGCCCTGTTCGACACCCGGCGCGGTAATGAAGACATACATGGCCATCATGCCGGCAAATACCCCACCGGCGATCGCCATCGCCATTTTCGCTTCCGGCGTGTCGAGCCCCGCCACGCCATTGCCGCCGGACGAAGCGAGGTGGAAGAATATATCGTTAGCGCCGGTAAAGTCATTCACCCCGGCGAAGGCAAAGAGGATGGCGACAAATAGGGAAAAGCTGCCGACGATACGGATATAGCGGCCAGTGGTTTGTGGTGACATGATCTGCTCCTCATTCGGTTTCCCCGCATGTAACCATGAGGAAAATTTCAAAACAATTACCTGCCGGGTAAGTGCACCGTGCGCGATTCATGCTATCTGCCAGTAAGCTAGGCACAGGATGAGGGAATAGATCATGCCGTCGGAATTTGGTGCGATATTGAAGGACTGGCGCAAGACGCGGCGGTTCAGCCAGCTCGATCTCAGTCTCGAAGCCGAAATGTCGGCCCGCCATTTGAGCTTTCTTGAGTCCGGCCGGTCGAACCCCAGCCGCGCAATGGTGTTGCGCCTCTCCGACGCGTTGCAGCTGCCCCGATCTGCTGCCAATCAGGCGCTCAATGCAGCGGGCTTCGCGCCGGTCTATCCCAGTCTTTCCGACGACGCACCCGAACTGGCTCCGGTCAATCAGGCGATAGCGACCATGATCGACCATCATGATCCGTTCCCCGGCTATGCGATCGATCGCCACTGGAACGTCGTGAACAGCAACCGGGGCGCCGAGATGATAATGGCGCTGGCCAGCCCTGGCGGACCGGCTAATCTGATTGACATATTGATCAACTGCGCCGGGCTCGACCTGATCGAGAACTGGGACGAGGTGGCGGTTCTGTCCCTTTCGCGTCTGCGCACGGAGATACTGGAACTGGGCGGGGACGACCATCTGTCGGCTTTGGCCGGACGGCTGGCATCGCACGAGCGGGTGAAGAATGTCGATATGGGATCGGTCAATCTCAATCAGGCGGTGATACCGACCATTTTCCGGGTCGGCGAAACCCGCCTGTCGCTCTTCTCGGTGATCGCGCAATTCGGCTCGGTGCAGGATATCAGAGCCGGAGAGACAAGCATCGAGCTGATGTTTCCGATGGATGAGGAAACGAACCGGTTTTTCAAACGATAGAGCGGACATTGCGCGTTCATCTTTCTCGCATTAGCAAGCGGTGCAACGGAGGAGAGAGTTATGCGGTGGATTTCGGGAATCATGGCAGGAACGCTGGTGGCTTGCGCGCCGGTGACGCAGGATTCTGTGGCACCCCCTGACGGACGGGACGGTGATAGCGTCGATAATATTGCCAGTCCGGCGGAGGACGAAGCCGCGGCCCGGTTTGACTGGAAACAGAACTTCCCTGGCTGGTATGCCGCCGTCGAACCTTTTCAGATCATGGGCACCGGTCGGAAGGGTATATATTTTGTCGGAACCGAAGGGCTGGGCATATATTTCATCCCGACCGACGTCGGCCATATCGTGATCGACAGCGGCATGCCGGGCGAGGGACAATATGTCGCCGATGCGATCCGCAAGCTGGGCTTTGATCCGGGGGACGTGAAAATCCTGCTCAACAGCCACGCCCATCTGGATCACAGCGGCGGTCTCGCCGAACTGAAGGCGATGACCGGTGCAAAACTGGTCGCGAGCGAGGGCGACCGATCCGCGCTGGAAGGCGGCTTTTATCTGGGATCCGAGGATGACAGCACGATGAACGCACCGCCGGTCAAGGTTGACCGGACCATTGGCAACGGCGAGCAACTAAAGCTGGGCGATGTCACGCTCACCGCGCATATTACGCCGGGCCACAGCCGCGGTTGTACCACCTGGACCATGCCGGTCGTGCAGGGCGGCGAAACTTATGAAGCGCTGATTTTCTGTTCCGCAACAGTCGCGGCCAATCGTTTGGTCGGGCCTCCGCAATATGAGGGAATTGTCGAGGATTATCGCAAGACTTTCGCGATGACGAAGGACTGGCAGCCGGATATTTTCCTCGCCAACCACCCCGAATTTGCCGGACTGCCGGACAAGCGTGCGCGCCAGAAAGCGGGTGACCCGCTGGCCTTTGTCGATCGGGAAGGCTTCCCGGCGCTGATGGCGAGGCTGGAGAAGGCGTTCGAAGCGGAGCTGGAAAAGCAGATGCTCAAATATAATGCGATCATGAGCGACTGAGGGTAAGACTCCGCCCGCAGCGGTCGTTCAGTCTTCGGCGATCCATTCGCTTTTCAGCGGTCTGGCGGCAAGCGCCATCAGCGCCGCTGCGATGACATAGAAGGTCAGCGAGTAGAGCATCGAATAGCGCAGCCCGTCTTCACCATAGATCGGCGTTAAACTGTCGGACAGGGCGCCGAGGAAGAATATCCCGCCGCCAATGCCGATCAGATTGTTGATCAGGAGGAACAGTGCCGACGCGGTCGCGCGCGCGTCCGCCGGAACCAGATGCTGGACCGCCGAGAGGACCGGGCCAAGCCAGAAATAGGCAAGAGCCTGCGGGATCAGGAAGAGGATGAAAGCGATGGTTGCGGAGCCGCTCATGATCCCGGCTGCGAATAGGGGCACCGCCAGCAGGAAGGCAGCAGCCGGGACCAGGCCATAAGCAGCCTTGTTGGTCTTGCCGAGCCAGTCGCCGATCATGCCGCCGCCGAGGACGCCGGCAACCCCGCCGAACAGCAAGATCGCGCCGAAAAACAAGGATGTGTCGATCAGGCTCAGGCCAAAGCTGCGCTGCAACAGGCTGGGCAGCCAGAAGGCAATGCCATAGCCGAGCATTGAGCTCGATGCCGCACCAAAGGCGAGCAGCCAGAAGGCTTTCTTTCTGGCCAGGATGCGGACGGTTCCCATGAAGCTATAAGGGGCGGCGGTCTGATCCGCCGGTGCCGCCACCCTGACTTTATCGCGCACGAAATATTTGAACAAGGGCGCGATCAAAACCCCCGCCAGCCCGACGACAAAAAAGGCCAGACGCCAGTCGACGGTCGCGGCAATATAGCCGCCAGCGATAACCCCGGTGGCTGATCCCAGGGGAATGCCGAGTGAATAGATCGCCAGAGCCCGGGCGCGCTTTTCGCTCGGGAAATGGTCAGATATCAGAGCGTAAGACGGTGCAACGCCGCCCGCTTCGCCAACGCCGACCCCCAGTCGCGTGAGAAATATCGACCAGAAGCCTTGCGCCAGTCCGGTCAGGGCGGTGAAGCCGCTCCACACTGCCAGCGAAACGGTGATGACCCAGCTGCGGCTGGTCTTGTCGGCAAGCCACGCCAGCGGCACCGCCAGTGTGGAATAGAGCAAGGCGAAAGCAACGCCGCCGAGCAGTCCCATCTGGGTATCGCTCAGCCCGAGATCGGCCTGGATCGGTCCGGCGAGGATCGCGAGTATCTGGCGATCGACAAAATTGAAAATATAGACGATCAGCAACATGCCGAGCGCGACATTGGGCGAGGTCGTCCGGCTTTTCATGCTCTGCTGATCGGCCATTTATTTTCCTATATTCGAAAGAAATTCATCGATCGCAGCCAGAGCATCGGGTTCGTCCATTATCGGTGCGTGGCCGCGATCCGAGATTTCCGCCGTGCTGAAATGGTCCGGATGGCGGCGCTTCATTTCCGTGACGGTAGCGGGCGCAAGTATGTCGGACAACGAGCCGCGGAGGACCAGCGTCGGAATGGTTGACAGCCTACCCCATATCTCCCAGAGGTCGGGAGGGACCGCAGAACTTGCATTGCCGGACAAGCCTTCGGAAATTGCTGGATCATAAGCGAAGCTGATTTTGCCGTCAGGGGCTTCCGCGCAGGTGCGGCGGGCAAATGTCATCCAGTCCTGTGTCTGATATCCAATCATCGCTTCGCCATGCACGAGTCGACAATGATCGGCCGCTTGCCGCCAGTTGTCGAATGGGGGCAGTTCGCCAACATAGCTCTGGATCCGGTCGAGTCCATCTGCTTCCACGACCGGTCCGATATCGTTCAATATCAGGCCGGTGAAACGTGTCGGCGAAATCGCCGCCATCATCATCGCCATGAGGCCGCCCAGCGACGTGCCGATCAGACCGAGACTGTCGATGCCGAGGCCATTGATCAGTGCAAACATGTCCTGGACATAGGTGGCCGGCGTGTAATTTTTCGGATCGGGATCGTAATCCGACCGTCCCCGACCCCGCTGGTCAGGGACAATCAGTTGAAATTTACCGGCGAGATGCTCGGCCAGCGCTTCGAAGTCGGCGCTATTCCGGGTGAGGCCGTGCATCAGCAGCAGCGGCGGACCTTCCCCGTCATAGATGCGGGCATATAGGTCCAGCCGGCCGTCAGCGCTGCGATAGACATGGTCCGCATATGTCATCATATTTGCCCGAGTGCTGTTCAGAATTTCACCCCGGCGGTGACAAAGACCTGACGCGGATTACCGTAAAATGCCGTCAGCGTGCCTTCGGGGCCGAGTGTGGAAATCGGCTGGCCATTGGCTCCGAGCGCGATTGCACCCGTCGTCGGGTCGGCTGCCACAAATGTATAACCCGATGTCTTGTACTTCTTGTTGGTCAAATTCTTTCCGTGCAGGCCAATGCTCCAGCGGTCGTCAGGTGCGGTATACACAAGATTGGCATCCCAGAGCGCAAAGCCTTTCTGGTCGATATAGGGATTGGCAATCTCGAACTGGTTGGTCTTGCTGCGGTAAGACAATGTGGTGCCGAGATAGATATCACCTTCTCCTACCGGCGCAGAATAAGCGAACGTACCGCTGGCGGTCCATTTCGGTGTATTCTGAACCTCGCGGAATTCCGCAACATCTGTCGGTACTCCGCCAATGTTGGTGATATATTCGTCATATTGGGCATCAATATAGCCGAGCGAACCCGACAGGGTCACACGGTCGCCGCTGGCCAGCATATCCTGCCCAAGCCGGGCATTGGCTTCAAACTCCAGACCCTTCAGAGTGGCCTTGCCGGCGTTGTTGATCACGCCGCAGAAGGAAGGCAGACCGCCGACAACACAGGCGACTGAGCCCGGAATCTGTACGTTCTTATAGTCGGTGTAAAAGCCCGCTATCGCAAGATTGAGAGATCCGTCGAGCAGGCTGCCCTTATAGCCGATTTCATAGCTGTCGACCTCTTCGGGGTCAAAGCTGAGGAAAGATGCGACTTCGGCATCACTTGGAATGCCGCTGGCATTGGTGGTCGGCGCATTCACACCCACACCGCGCGGATCAAAGCCGCCGCCCTTGAAGCCTTGTGAAAAGCTTGCATAGATATTGTGATCCGGAGTGGGCTTATAGCTGATCGAAGCACGCGGCGTAAATTTCTTGAAATTCGCGCTGCCTTCAAAATCAGTGCTTGGTCCGCCGAAAGGAATGCCGGCACCGCCAAATGTCGGTGAACCGCCGCCGAGATAATTTTGCCGGAGGATGCTGGCTGTCCGTTCGTCCCATGTATAGCGACCACCGACAGAGAGGCTAAACTGCTCGGTGAAATCATAGGTAAAGTCGGCAAATACTGCATAGGTTTCGGTATCGACATCGGCTTCGGTAAAGGCAGTCAGGCCGGCGAATGTCGTAAACAGGCGGACATCGAACAAGGTATCAGCCTTGGCATCCAGATAGTAGAAACCGACCAGACCGTTGAGTTTGTCGCCTTCATAAAGCAACTGAAATTCCTGGCTGATCTGTTCGTTCAGATATAATCCGGGAACGTCGAGATCCACCGCTGGCAGTGCGTCAAAGTCAATCGGTGTAGCGGTGTCATCCTTGCGCCAGGCGCTGATCGACCGGAATGTAATCGTATCGCTGAGATTGGCCGTGATATTCATCGAGAGGCCGTAAGCCTCGATATCCTGAATTGGGTCATTGAGGCCGCCACGGGTATCGAACACGTCGTCCAGCACCGGCGCACCGGAAACGGCGCCCGGGATAAGGCGATGGCCGCCGCGCGGATTGCTTTCGTCTTTCGTATAGTCGCCGGAAATACGGACCAATATGGGTTCGCCATAGCCGCCGACCTCAAGCGTGCCGCGGCCAGCCCAGATATCCTTGTTATAATTTTCCAGACCATTGGTCAGATTGTCACCGAAACCGCCACGCGAAAGCCGCGCGCCAGATGCGCCGACGCGAACAATGTCGCCAATCGGCATGCTGGCGGTGACCACTGCTTCGGCCTGATCATAGGTGCCATAGGTTGCCTTGGCCTTGAACGAAGGGTCTTGCGGTAGCCGCTTGGTCACATATTTGACGGCGCCACCGATGGTGTTGCGGCCATAAAGCGTGCCCTGTGGCCCGCGCAAAACTTCGATGCGTTCGACATCATAAATATCCAATACCGCAGCTTGCGGACGATTGAGGTAGACGTCATCGAGATAGATGCCGACGCCTTGTTCAAAACCAGAAACCGGATCCTGCTGGCCGATACCGCGGATGAAGGCGGAGAGGGTCGAGTTTGTTCCGCGGGAAGCCTCCAGCGTCGTGTTCGGCGTCGTCAATCCGATATCGGTAATATCAACCGCACCCTGCTGTTCCAGCTTTTCCGCTGAATAAGCGGTAATCGCAATCGGAACATCGGTCAGACGTTCGTCCCGGCGACGGGCCGAGACGATGATGATGTCCTCATCTGCGCCCTGACTGGCCGATTCGGACATCTGGGCATTGGCGGTGGCAGGAGCGATGAGACCGCCTGCGAGGCCCGTGACGATTGCTACATAACTAACGGTGTGCTGGAATTTCATGAAAGCATCCTCCTTGAATATGTGCCTGGCATTTCCAGGTCGATGAAGAGGCTATATTGAAACATGAACCAACATTCAACTTAGAAATTTGCTTATCCGGTAAAATGCGGTTAGCCGTGACATTATGGCCACTGAATATAGCGAACATACTGAGTCTAAAGATAAACAGCCGCGCACCGCACGCGGACTGAAGACCAAACGCAAATTGCTTGATGCGGCAGCGCTGGAATTTGGCGAGAAAGGCTTTCACGAAGCCTCGATCACCGGAATCACCCAGCGGGCAGGGACCGCGCTTGGCAGTTTCTACACCTATTTTGATTCCAAGGACGAACTGTTCAGCGCGCTGGTCAAGGATATGAGCGCGCGGGTGAAGAGCCATGCCGCAGGCGCAATGACCGAGTGGCAGGATGCGCTCGAACGCGAAAAACTGGCGCTCGAGGCGTTTATGAACTTTGCCCGCGAGCATAAGGAAATCTATCGAATCATCGACGAAGCGGAATTTGTCGACCCAGGTAGCTATCGCTCGCATTATGAAGAGACCGCCAAGCGTATCTACGAACGTCTGCAAGAAGGTAGCGCCGTCGGCGATTTTCGTGATGGGATGGAAGAGGCACATGCCTGGGCGATCATGGGCATGAATGTGTTTCTGGGCCTGCGCTATGGGATCTGGAGTGAAGAAAAATCTGCGGTCCAGATAGCGGATATCGCCAACGGCATTTTGGAGAAGGGTATTGCGGTGAAGAAGGGGGCGGACTGATCCCTGCCGTTGCACGTTCGGGGACGCGTTGCCGCACTGACGTCAAAGCGAATCGCGCTGTGCTCCAAATCAGATATTGCAGAAAATCATGGCGTGCCAGTTTACCAGGGCGCCATCAGCCAGCGGCTGTTCCTCTTACGCTCTGAAGGCCGCGACTGTGTTCGTGCGCCTTCATGTCAGCAATGACCGGCAATGGCTGCGCCTCGATTTATCAGGAATGTTCAGCACTTCGGTAACGATGGCGCGTTGATGGTTCTATAATGAGCTACCGAGTGTTTCCTAAATAGGATCATCATTCAAAGTTACGACCTTTGAGCTTGCAGTGCTCTCCTCAAAATGCTCGTCAACTTGCAGAAGCCCGGCGACAACCGCACAAGCAACCATATGCGTTCGATTCTTGGCTCGAAGCTTCAGTCGGGTGTTCTCCACATGCCGGTCAACCGTACGTGGTGCGATACCAATATGCTGGGCAACTTCCTTTGTGGAAAGCCCTTGAGCAATATATTCTAATATTTCTTGTTCACGTGCCGTTAGGGTGGGGGGACTGGTCAAATATTGATGCAGCATCGACTGCTCACTTTCTCCTGTAGCCGCATAGCTCTTGCCGACGACCTCCGCCCCCCTGCTTTTTGACGTTTATATGCACTTCTGTATGCACTTCAATGCGGCCCAATGTAATTCCGTAAAATTACGGTTTGCAAGCGTGTGATGCCCAGTCAGTAAAGCCTGCTATCCTCGATTTCGATCCTGTCACTGAACTCCTCGGTTTGGATAATCCACCGGATTTGCTAACACAAAGATATCCGAATTGTTAGAGCGTTAACCGTGCGCAGCAAACGTGCTATCCCAGGCAGACCATAACCCTTTCAATATATTGAATAATTTCCAAAATCCAATTTTCGATGTGTAATTTTACTAAGTGAAAACTGACGGAGCATTTTGCTTGGTAATCGCCGCAGGTAAATCACTGGATGGATCAGACTCGACATATTGCTCTAACCAAATGACAGAAAATCAAAAAATGAGTCGCTGTTGAGGGCAATGCAATATGTGAATAAGCAGTTTGTGTTGAATATTACTTGGGTCGTGCTGATAGTCTTTAAGGGAGACGGCACGGATGCAACCGGCCATAGCCACGCCTGCGATTACGAAGGATTTTCGATCGCGACTCCTCACAACCAGCCTCCGGTTTAAAGCCGGACAAGTCATCTTCGACGAAGGGCAAAAAGCAACCCGATGGTATGAGGTCGTTCGCGGTACCGTTCGCACCTGTCGTTTTCATATCGACGGGCACCGGCATCTAACAGGCTTTTATTTTAGCGGTGACGTATTTGGGGCGGATTACGGCTATTATAGCACTGCCGCTGAAGCCGTTACTGACGTCACTGTGCGATGCTATCGTGTGGGAGACATTTCGGAAACCGGCGAGCCGAAGCCGGATCTTAGCGAAGCTGTCTCAATCCTTTTCCGGGCGATGTCCAGTGCCCAGAAATATCTGTTCATTATGGGTCACCGGACGGCGCTGGAAAAACTGGCCGCATTTCTGCTGTGTATCCACAATCAGAATAATGATGATCTCCATCTTATTCTGCCTATGTCCCGGGCCGATATAGCCGATTTTCTGGGGCTCACCATTCACACCGTGAGCAGGACCTTTACCGAACTGGCGCAAAGAGGGCTGATCAAGATTGAAGGCCGGCATTCCATTGTGATCACCGATAAAACGGGACTGTGCCGTCTCGCTGGCGAAATGGACAACTTCAAGCATCCAGGCGGCGATGAACCCATCCACCCGGCTGCCGAGTTTTGTTTCCCGAAAAACCCCAATCCAGAAACCTGATATATTTTTGATGAACCGGAAGGGAGAAATCTCATGAAGTCTATACTTGCGAGTCCATGTTCAGCCTTTGCTGCGATCGCGATTTTCTCGGTCATCGGTGGAACGGCTCACGCAACCATCGTGGCTCCGGATGACATGAAAGCGGTTATCGAAATTGTTCCCGTCCAGTCCTTTTGGGATCGGGAAGCAGCCGAACTTGACCAGTCTTTGTCAGAACTTGTTGCGACGGACGCTGACAAGCGGACTGATATCCCCGGAGCCGCGAGCGGATCGAACGCGGAAGAGATAACATCTTCGGAGGATGCAGTTGCACAGTCCACCGATGTCGGGTCTCAATTGCAGTCTATCCGACGTGAACTGGCCGATCAGAAACGCCTGATTGCGGAACAGCGGTCTCTGATTGAAGCGCAGAATGAAAAGATCCGTCAACTGGAGATGGGCAACGCGCTGGTTCAAGCGGAAGCGCCCTGGAAGCTGTCGGAAATGCGCGGCGCGGGTATGGCCCAAGGACAATCCGGATCACCGGTTTCAGCACCCTCCGGCTCAACCGAAAGTGCGGCTGACGAAGTCTCGATGCTTCCTGATGCGCCGGTCGGAGAAGCCCCTCCCGCAGCCCAGAATATCGAGCAAAAAGTGGAAGCGGTGCCGGAAGGACAAGGCGTGTTGACGCCGCGCGGGCAATTTGTTCTCGATCCGTCATTTGAATATACACGTTCCTCCACCAATCGGCTGGTCTTTCGTGGCATCGAACTCATTCCGGGCATCCAGATTGGTGCGATCGAAGCGAGTGATGCGGATCGGGACACTTTGATCGGAACATTTGCAATGCGCTACGGGCTAACCAACCGATTGGAAGTCGAAGGCCGCATCCCGCTTCTTTACCGCAAGGACCGGATCCAGGTGGTGCAGCAGCGCGAGGATCAGATTGTGAGGGAAATCGGATTGAAAGAAACCGATATCGGCGATGCCGAATTTGCCCTGCGCTATCAGCTTAACCAACCCAAGGGCCAGAATCCGATCTGGGTTGCGGGCCTGCGAGTGAAAACCGATACCGGCAAGAGCCCTTATGAAATACCGTTTGATGAATTTGGCGTTGCCACCGGTCTGGCGACAGGGTCAGGCTTTTGGGGAGTGCAGCCGAGCATGAGCTTTCTGTTGCCATCAGACCCGGTCGTTCTTTACGGCGGCCTTGGTTATTTATGGAATATCAAACGCGATGTGAACCGGGTGGTTGGTGATGTATTGATTGGCGAGGTGGACCCGGGCGATGCCATCAACGCCAATGTTGGTTTCGGTTTTGCCCTGAACCCGCGTTTTTCTTTCTCGCTCGGCTATCGCCACAATTATATATTCTCGACCAGCACAGAATTGGGTGACACGGTTCAACGGAGCAATGATATTCAGGTCGGATCCTTTAATTTCGGAATGTCATACCGTTTAAGCGAAAGACAGGCCTTGAACCTTGGGTTTGCATTTGGTGTGACGGAAGACGCTCCGGATGTTGGCATTACATTGCGGATGCCTTTCCGGTTCTAATCCTCCCGCTCAAGGGCTGGACAAAGACGCAAAGACGGCGCCGAAAGAAGGAGCTTTTCCAGTTCCGAAGTCATAAGCCGGGTCAGATTTTTCGGATGGTCATCCGCGTTTTGCTTAGCCGCCCAGCGCTCCGATCGCTGCTTGCCCGGTAATATCATCAAGCGCGCCATTCAATCTGTCGAACATCAGCTCCGAATTGAACTGCTGATATCCTGAAAGACCAATCGTGGCATTAACCTCTTGAACGCTGTTCAATCCAACGGCCGTGTTGATCAGCATATTCTGGAGACCATTTTCGGTTTCGTGGGTTAATGCCGTGCGGCCATCATTCAGCATATATACCGGTGTTTCTCCGACCTTCATGCGAATGCCGCCGTTGGAATAGATGCCGTTCTGAAGCGCGGCGGAACTCACCGGAGTGAGTCCACCCGCCGCGGTCTGTAGCGTTTCTACGCCGTCATCGGTCCAGTTCAGGACGGTTTGCAATACCAGATTGCCATCCACATAGGTCCGGATGTCGGCCCCGAAATTAATGTCCAGTCCCGACCAGACAAACCCGCCGCGCAGTTCGTTCAGTTCCTCATCTGAAACGACTACGGGCAGGCTTGTTGCCGCTGCGTTTTGCGCTTGTGCGGCAGGGGGGCTGACGAATGCGAGAAATGCGACCGACGGGGTAAGAATCTTGAGTGATGTTTTCATGGCTTTTCTCTCATCGAATAGTACCAACCCGTACGTCCAGGAGTAACTCCGGAGTGAGTTGGTATAGCGGGGGAAGGTGGGTGGTCAGATTGCCAATTTCAGCGGTCGACTCAATTTCGTCGACAGGCGCCTTGGCCCATGGGTTCCAGTCACCTGCGAGATTATAGGCAGGGCGTTTCTTTATCGGACCGTCCATTATCGCCAGAACCACGCCATTCCAGTATTTCTGAAAATCCTCGATCGGATATTTTTTGAGGCCAAGGAAGGAATCGCCGACGAGAACCTGATCTTTGGTTTGGCCTTTCACGACCACAAAATGTTTGAACCCGTCAAGATCCAGCAGAACAATCACCGGGCGTTTTATCTCGATGAGTTGGTCTGGCTCAATTTTGAACCCCTCGGCACGGTATCCGAGAGATTGCAGATAATTGCGCATGTCCAGCATCGAAAATCCGACTTTTCTGATGGTCTCCTTGTCACCCAGATCCCACATCGCCCGAAAGGGCGCTCTCTCCGAGGTCGGACGGTCATAATGATAACTCAGCAAGGTGGCTACGGCAGCCGACCCACAGCTAAAATCATAGCGCTGCCGTACCACCGAGCGAAAAGGAATGTCCCACCAGGTCATCACGCCGATCGAAAAGTCACCGCCGGCAACTTCCCGACCGAGTCGAACTTCCGCTTTTGCAGTCTCGACGGAAACAACCGCTCCGGTCAAAGCGAGCAGCCCGACCAGAAGGCCTTGTTTGCAGCGCTGCCTTAGCGAGGCATGTGATGTACCAAGAGGCATTGGAAGAACCTATTCGCTGATATTGATCGTTATGCTCATCCCGGCCTGAAGAGAGGATTGCGCACCGGTGTTGAAAACAAAGTTTCCGAGACCGTTAAAGTTGGAAAATGCGTCATCTGCCAAACTCACGTCGCCGGCGGCAAAATCGCCATGGATAGTATTTCCCGTATTTGCGGCGTTGAGCGTCTGATTGTTGATCGCGATTTGTGTTCCGCCGCGCATTTCATCCAGTTCTTCGAAGGAAAGAACCGGTGTGGAAGCTGAAACAGCAGCGTCCGCTGACGCATTTTCAGATGCGGGTGTGGAATCCGGCTCTGCGGAAACAGTTTGTGCAGAGGCTGTTTGCGTGTGGATCGCCAACGAAGCAATCATGAGAATCAGGGGTAGCTTTTTCATGGTCTAAACTCCGGTTTGGGGGGATGGAAGGGCCGATCCAATTGGAAGAACCGGCCCAACCTTTCCGGTATTTAGTCGCCGCCTGCGCCGCCACCGGCAGCCGCAGCGCCGCCATCACCGAAGTTGATGGTGCCTTGCGCAGCAATATTATTTGCAGCTTGCGTGTTGGCATTAATGCCAGTGTTATTTGCACTGTTCAGAATACCAGCAAAGGCTGCAAACGCGTTGCCACGGACGTAAATGTCGCCGCTGTTATAGCCTACCGGAGCCGGTGTGCCGTCTTCCCCGTCGAGATCGACGAGTTCATCCATCATGGAATTTGTGTTGACGGCGTTGAGCAATTGATTGGCCGTAACAGTGTTGTTGTTGCTGGCAACATCACCGACGGTGAGCGTATCATTGTCCTGTGAGTTATCTTGCGCTTGAAGATAAACATCAAGCAGGTCATTGACCACCACAGCACCATTGTCGGTGTTGTCGACGTCATTGTCCTGCCCTTGCTGGGCATAGACGGGGGCGCCAATTGCCAGAGCACATGCAGCAGCAGATGCCGCCATTAGTTTCATCGTCTTCATTTTTATTCTCCTTAAAGTCAAAGGCGTCTCCAGTTTCCAAGAGTAGTCAAGGAAGGAGATCAAGAAGCCCGTTAATTGCCGCTACAAGCGACAGAGCCTTGTTAATATGACTCGCGTTCTGACTTTTTGCGAAATGGCAAATATGCGGAGAAATATTCGTTCGACGTTGATTTTTGGGTGGGGCGCGGTGCTGCCCGGGACCCGTTCCCCGGGCACGAACCAGATGTAATGTACTGGCGGTGTTGTCGGTGTCCTTTCCGAGCAATAGGAAGCGCGTCTGTTGGGAGGACGAGAGGTAATGGTATAGAAGATATTCTGGTCGTCACATGCCATTGAAATCCCGACCGAGTATAACCGAATGACGAGTCTGTTGCGCTTTCGGACAAGATGTTTCGATGGCTCGTCGAAACGGTGCAAGGCCGCCATTAGTCATCAGAATAGATGAGATACCGGTTGAGATGATCCGCTCCGTTTCCCAGAGGATGGCTGAAATCGCCAACCTCGCAATCTTGCCTTGCTGGGAGCCAAGGCATTCGATACAGCATAGTATACTAAGTAATTGGGGGTGTGATGAGACTTGCTGGTGGCTGTCGGGATACCGCAGATAGAATGTTGATCTGGCGGTGTTTTTGGCAGTTTTCTGACGCATGACTGATCTTGCGGCATCCCTTTCGGCATTCATGGCCCGTGTTGCGGGTGTGGGAAGTCTGTCCGGTCTTCAACGCCTGTCGGGTGGAGCGAACATGGAAAGCTGGGCGTTCGACTGGGAAGGACGCGACGGATTGTGTTCTTATGTGCTGAGGCGTGCGCCATCGGCGGAATATATGGCCGACCGGCCCTTTGGCCATGTCGATGAAGCGGCATTGGTCATTGCGGCGCATAACGCCGGCGTGCAAGCACCCGAGGTGATCGGCGTGCTGGCCGACGAGGATGGCATTGGCACCGGATATATCATGCGCAGAATAGTCGCAGAGGTGAACCCGGCCAGAATATTGGCTGCACCGCCACCATCGTTGCTGAACGCCCTTGGCCGTGAGCTCGCTCATATTCATGCCATCCCTGCCGAGACAATTCCCGATGCGATCCCGCTGATGGACACGGCAGCGGCGCTCGCCGAACTCAGGGCGCGCTTCCATGATTATGGAGGCAACCGACCGATCATCGCGCTGGCAATCAAATGGTGCGAGGATCATTTGCCAACTCCGGTAAAGCCGGTGCTTGTGCATGGCGATTATCGCATGGGCAACATCATGGCGGACAATGACGGACTGGCCGGGATACTGGATTGGGAACTTGCCCATCTTGGCGATCCCCATGAAGATATTGCCTTTGGCTGCATGACTGTGTGGCGCTTTGGCGAACTGGACAAGCCAGCGTTCGGCCTCGGCAGTCTCGACAAATATTTCACGGCCTATCAGCAAGCGGGAGGCGTACCGGTCGACCGCGAACGTTTCCATTTCTGGCTAGTCTATCGCACTTTGTGGTGGGCTCTCGGATGCCTGCAGATGGGCGAGGCCTGGCGAAGCGGTGCCGATAGCACGGTTGAGCGCGTCGTGATTGGTCGCCGCACTGCCGAGCAAGAACTGGATCTGCTGATGCTGCTGGAAACGGAAGCCCCCGAGGCCGAGCGCTTGCGAACCTTGTCACCATCCCGGCCAGCCCCCGAAACACCAACGGGTGAACCGACGACATATGAGATAGTCACCGCCGTGCAGGACTGGCTGGGTGCGACCATCAAGCCGGATGCCAGTGGCCATGCCAAATTCGAGGTAGCGGTTGCCATGAACGCACTGGGCATTGCCGTCCGTGATCTTGTTGCGCCTATTTCCGCTGAAGACGCAGCGCGGGCCAACGATTTCCTGAAGGGCAGAGTATCGCTGGCCGATGCCGGCGTGTTGGCGCAGTTGCGCCGCGATGCCCTCGACAAATGTGCGGTAGACAGTCCGAAATATGCAGCGCTCCAGCGCGCGCGCAAACTGTGGCGCGGATAAAACGAGAGAGGGAAATGATGAATTTTACCATAGCGGACGACTTGCAGGCCTATCTAGATGAACTCGATGCCTTTATCGAAGCGGAGATCAGGCCGCTGGAGCAAGCCGACGACAATATCCGTTTTTTCGATCATCGCCGGGAGAATAGCCGAACCGACTGGGACAACCAGGGACTGCCGCGCGAGGACTGGGAACAACTGTTGCACGCCGCAACGAAGCGGGCCGACGCGGCGGGCCACTGGCGTTTTTCTGCCCCCAAGAAATATGGTGGCAAGGATGGTTCTAATCTGTGGATGGCGGTCATCCGGGAACATCTGACCGCCAAGGGGCTCGGGCTTCATAACGACCTCCAGAATGAGCATAGCATTGTCGGCAATTTTCCGTTTGTCGCCATGTTCGAGCAGTTTGCGACCAGCGAGGCACAGAAGCAGGAATTCATCCTCGGCGGATTTGAGGGAAGCAGGCGGACGGCTTTCGGGCTCACCGAGCCCGATCACGGTAGCGATGCGACCTTCATGGAGACGCGGGCCGTTCGGGAAACCCGTGATGGGGTTGACGGCTGGCTCGTCAACGGCGAGAAAATGTGGGCTACCGGCATGCATGTCGCGACCCATTGCGCCACCTTCTGCCGCACCAGCGGCAAGGATGGCGATGCGAAGGGCATCACTTGCCTGCTCGTTCCCAATCCGTCGCCCGGCTTTGTGATCGAGGAATATCTGTGGACCTTCAACATGCCCACCGATCACCCGAGGGTGAGCTTTACCGATGTGTGGGTGCCCGACAGTGCGCGGCTCGGACCGGTAGACGGCGGATTGTCGATCGCGCAAAGCTTTGTGCACCAGAACCGGATCCGCCAGGCGGCATCCTCTCTCGGCGCAGCTGTCTTCTGTATAGAGGAGAGCGTCAAATATGCCCGGGAGCGGAAGCCGTTCGGACAGGCGCTGGCGAAAAACCAGGCCATCCAGTTCCCGCTTGTCGAACTGTCAACGCAGACCGAAATGTTGCGTCTGCTGATCCATAAGACCGCGTGGGAGATGGACAATATGCCTCATAAAGAGGTCGAGCACCGATTATCCGACCGCGTATCAATGTGCAATTATTGGGCAAACCGATTGTGCTGCGAGGCCGCGGACCGGGCGATGCAAATTCATGGCGGGATGGGCTATTCCCGGCACAAGCCGTTCGAGCATATCTATCGGCATCACCGCCGCTACCGCATTACCGAGGGCGCTGAAGAGATCCAGATGCGCAAGATTGCGGCCTATCTGTTCGGCTATATCGGTCCACGGAAAGAGACGTCGGGCAAGCTCTGATGCAACTTTAGGTGAAATCGACGCTGACGCTGCCCATGCCATCTATATGTGCAGTGAAATTGTCACCAGGCGCCGCAGGAACCATCGGCCCGAGCGCGCCGGACAGGATGATGTCGCCTGCCTTCAGCGGATTGCCCTGTTCGATGCGGATTGAGGCCAGCCAGGCAAGGGCGTTTAGCGGATGGCCCAGACAGGCCGCGCCGTTGCCTTCAGAAACAACCGTGCCGTTCTGTTCCATGCGCATGGAACAGCCCACAAGATCGATGTCCTGGAGGTCAAGCGACCGGTTGCCGAGAATGAACATGCCAGCCGAAGCGTTGTCGGCTACGGTATCGACATAGGTGATATCCCAGTCCGCGACGCGGCTGTCGGCAATTTCCAGTGCAGGAAACACACCGGAGACTGCATCGACCAATGCGGAGGGAGTGTCGCCAACGCTTTTGATATCTCGTCCGAGGCGGAAGGCGATTTCCGCTTCGACCTTCGGCTGGAGCAGTCTGTCCGACGTTATTGTGCCATCATCACCAACCTGCATATCGGCAAAAAGCACACCGAAATCGGGCTGGTCGACCCCAAGTTGTTGCTGCACCGCTTTTGACGTCAGGCCGATCTTGGCGCCGACAATCTGGCGGCCTGTCTGCACCCAATGATCCCGGTTCAGCGCCTGGATAATATAGGCATCCTCGTTTGTCGCCTGCGGTTCGCTATCGCGCAGCGGCGCAATTGTCGGTCCATTGTAGGCATTGCGCAGATTTGCGGCATGGAATTTGTGTTCAATCATGATGTGTGATCTCGGAATAAGGGTGATGCAGTGGCTGGCCTCCGAGCGTGTGGTGGTCGGTCATATTTTTTCCGGCTGGTTATATAATTCCGTCGGACCAGGATATTCACGGCCGTCATCCGTTCCGATTTCACGATCTATCAGCGCATTGACCATCTTGTTAAGCCGCATAACGGTTGCCCGCTGTTTGGAATCCTTTGCGAGGTTGACCAGTTCGTTCGGGTCGGCATGGGTGTCATAGAGTTCAAGATCATTCAGACCGTTGAGTGTTTCCCAGTCAGTCGGCTTGTGATGGTGCGCAGGCGCAAAATATCGGGCGAATTTATAGCGTCCATCATGAACGCCGCGATGGAGCCGCCGCTTCGTCAGATCGTAGATTTTGGCAAAATCGAGTTCGGTCTGGCCGGGCATAGGCGGTCCTGCGGCCTGTTTCGGCAATGGTTCCCAATAATGCG
Source organism: Parasphingorhabdus sp. (assembly GCF_048267785.1). Lineage (GTDB taxonomy): Bacteria > Pseudomonadota > Alphaproteobacteria > Sphingomonadales > Sphingomonadaceae > Parasphingorhabdus. The sequence goes on from NZ_JBLWWU010000002.1 coordinate 216,158, forward strand.
CCACCGCATAGTTAAACAGATGTCCTTGCTTGTCGCGCGCGGTTGGCATGTTGGGCGACGAGAGCAGGTCTGATACGTCAATACCGGGCAGGCCGGGAAAGCTCGTGGATATTTCACCGGCCGACATGCCGGCGAGGCTCAGCAAGGTTGGTGCGATGTCGATCGCACCCATCAATCCTTTGGTGGTGCGCCCACCGGAGAAGTCAGGATGGGCAATAATCATCGGGATATTGGTTTCCTCCCGATACATTGTTGCGCCTTTTTGACGCATACCGTGCGCGCCCGCGCGTTCGCCATGGTCGCTGGTATAGATGATGATGGTATTATCAATCTGGCCGCTTTCCTTGAGCGCCCAGAGCAATTGAGCGAGGCGGCGATCAACGTCGCGCAAACAATTGTAATAATAGTTACGAAAGCGGCGCCACGATGCTTCATCATCATGCCGCATCTCTCCGTAGAAACGATCATTGAGCCTTACGATTGCGCGATGTGCTTCGGGTTTGGTTGATAGATCATCCTTGAAAAAGCTTTCCGGCAAGTCGAATTTATTGTCGACCTCGTAGAGAGGATCGCCCGGTTCGCGCCGCAAGGGCCCCAGAATATTGGGATGGGGTCGGCTTTCTGCCTGATGCCCCGTCGCATCATAGAACATGATGTCGTGCGGATTGACCAGGCCGACCACTTGGAACCACGGTTTCCCATCAGCCTTGTCTCGCCGTACATAATCGAAAATGCTGCGAGCCGCATCCGCCGCAACATATTTGTCGGAGCGATAGCCGTCCCATGTCAGACCGAGTTCTTCGCCGTCGAAGCCATAATCATGAAACCCGTATTTCTCCATATAATGCTCGGTGGTCGGATAGATGTCGCCGGTCACGCGCGGCCAATTGCGTTGGTGGTTGATCCGGCTGAGGTGCCACTTGCCCTTGTAGCTCGTGTAATAGCCAGCGGCCTGCATCATATGGCCCAGCGTAGGCATGTTTTCCGCTGCGACCGGATAAGGCGGTCGGTCGCTGTTCAGAAACAGCCCAGTTTGTTGAGTGTGATGCGCTTGAAAGATTGTCGAGCGCGACGGTGTGCAAGGTGTCGTGTGAACATGGTAATTTTCAACAAGCATGCCGCGTTCCATCAATTCGCGGTGCGCGGGCAGTTTTTCGAGTAATCCATCGGGATAGCTGGCGACGCTCTGTTCCTGATCCGTGACGATCATCAGGACGTTCATTTTTTTGCCGTTTTTGGCATAGGCCGGTATCGTAAGGCCGGCGGCAGCCAAAGCACCCATGCCTCCGACAAAATTCCTACGATTTATGTTCCAGCTCATACTCTCTCTCCTAACATTCGCCGGGGTAACGCCTGTGGTACAAATCTCCTGTACCACAGGCGAAAGGCGTCAGAATTTAAATGCGAAATCCACTCCAAATTCGCGCGGCGGCTGATAGAATTGCTGTATCGGAGTAGCCCCGGCAGAGATTGCTCCGGAAATCACATCCTGATCGGTCAGGTTCAAACCATAGACGGTGACCTTCCACTTGTCATCATGACCTGCGACCCCAATGCTCGCGTTCACCAAAACGACTTCATCGCGGTAATAGCCTGGATCGTTGCTCCGCCCCCAAGTGTTGAAACGCGCCGAATAGCGTGCGTCACTGTGCAGTTTGACCTGCCCGAAACTTGTTGGAATGACATAATCAGCCGACAGGCTTCCGCTCCATTTCGGTGCGTTGGCAAGCTCGAGATTCGTCGAATCCGTTGGCACCGAAAAAGTGCCGTTCGGGACGCCGTTGATGAGGATAGGAACCGCAGGTCCGCATTGGCGCGCTTCTGGCGAACCGTCGGTAAATATGCCGTCGGTGTCGGCGCAGAAATCGTTGTAGCGAGCGTGCAGATAGGCAAGGTTCGCGTTAACCGTGAAGTTGGATGTAGGGCGCAGCATCGTCTCGAACTCGAGGCCATAGATCTTTGCTGCGGCAACATTGGTCGTGATGTTTTCAGGCCGCACGACTCCCATTTTGGTAACCGATGATTGCAGGTCGCGGTAATTATTCACAAAACCAGCAACATTGAAGCGCAGCAGGCGATCAAATAAATCGGTCTTCGCACCGATTTCATATGCGGTTACGCGTTCGGGATCATAAGGCCCGACATTTTCAGGTATGGTGCCCCGCGAGTTATATCCGCCAGCTTTATAGCCTTGCGAATAATTCGCATAGACCATGATGTCTGGTGTGACCTTGTAATTGGCGGTCAGTCGCGGTGTGAACTCTGCCCATGAGGCCTCCAGACTACTCTGGAACGATGACGTTTGATTGGAATTGACTAAGACCTGTGACGCGATGTCGTATTTTTTGTGATCGTGGCTGTAGCGACCCCCGATTGATAGCGTCAAACCATCAGCGGGATGGGCGTTAACCAGCGCGAATACAGCATAGCTTTCAGTATCCTGATCCAGCTGGGCTAATGTTGTAACGGCAGGATTGGCAAATACAGTGTTGTCCTGATGCCACTTGTCTGTCTGGTAATAGAGGCCAATAACGAAATCGACCGGCTCACCATCAGGTGACACATAACGCAACTCGCCGCTTTTCGATTCACCGGAAAAATCACGGGCTACATCGAGCCCGGGTACCGGGTTGATCAGTCCGTCAAAATCACCGCGCGTGAGATAGGAAAGATGACGGTAACCCAACACCGCCGTAACGGTGCCGTAACCTACATCAAGATTTGACGTCCATGATCCACCGTAACTTTCTGTATTGGCAAATGGATCAAAGGGGATGGCCGCCTTGCGAACGTCGTTCTTTGCCGCGTCTGGCAGCAGATCCCAATTGGGATCGCCGTTGTCCACAACAAACGGCGCAGGCCCGACTGTTTTCTGCTTCAGCCAGTCCACTATGACGGTGGAATCAAATGCGCCGCCCTGGTCAAAATTAAGGGCGCCGCGAACCGATTTGACATTGGCCCCGTTTAGCCGGTTTCCGGTGATGACGTTACGGCTATATCCGTTATAATCGCGAAAATTGACCGCCACCTTGGCCGCCAGGGAATCATCAGCAAAGCGCCCACTATTCACCTTGCCCCGGAATTGCTTGAGCCCGAAGGATCCCAAGCTGACGCGCGCTTCACCGCCGAAATTATCGGTTGGCCGCGCCGAGATGACATTGATCGTTCCGGCGAGATTATTCTTGCCAAACAACACGCCTTGTGGGCCCTTGAGAACTTCAATACGTTCGACGTCAAAAAGATCGAGCATGGTGCTTGATACGAACGGGATATACACACCGTCGATGATCGTGCTGACCTTGGGGTCGGCGTTGGGATCGGGATCAGACGTACTCATTCCGCGGATAGAAATCATCGGAACGTTGGCTACGAGTCCCTCAGTCTGAAGGACTACATTGGGTGCAAGCCCATTGAGGCTGGTGATATCGGTACTTCCGCTGGCCTCGATTATTTCGGAATTGAACGCGGATATGGCGATTGGCACATCCTGCACGCTCTCTGATCGCCGCTGCGCTGTGACCACGATCTCGCCGAAGGTCGAAGTCGCCTCGGATGCCTGGTCGCTGGATGGTGTCTGGGTTTGAGCATGTGCTGGCAATGCAATCAAGGCTGCCGCAGTTGATAGTAAGATTAGTCGGGTCCTCATGATTTCCTCCTCGCTTTGGCCTATTTCGTTTTTTTTATTCACATCGGAACAATCGGGTGCCGACGTGCATCCCAAGTTTGGCCTATCAATGTCCGGAAGCGTGTCCAAAACGTAGCTGGCGCTGCTGCCAGACCAGTTTTTTGCTCTCCCGATGCGCGCTTAAACATGGACAAATAATACTTCAAGTACTAAGTATAGTCGAATTTGAAACCAAATTGTCATTTTTTTCCATACCGTTGGCTCAAGTGATTAGAAAGCGAAGGTTTTTTGGATGCCAGCGCTCTGGCGTGACAATCTATAAAAAAGGATTTCGATTTGCGAAAATGGCGGAACTATGAATGGATGATTGGGCAAAGACGGCTCAGGCTTGCATCTTGTCACGAGTCTCTAGTGGCAGCGAGCGCATCATTGTCACTTGCCCAGCTGGCGTAATGCCCGTGTCGACTGCCCGTACATTATATGACAAGATCTGGGATGCGCATGTCGTTGCCGAAGATGGTGGCGAGACGTTGCTCTATGTTGACCTCCATCTGATCCACGAAGTCACCTCGCCGCAGGCATTTGCGGGTCTCGCCGCCACCGGACGGAAGGTCCGTCGACCTGCTTTGGCGCTGGCGCTGTCCGATCACAATGTGCCGACGGTGAATCAAGACGCCGGTACCGGTGCTGTTACGGACGAAGAGGCACGTGCCCAGCTTGAGATGCTTGCAGAAAATGCCGATCGCGCGGGAATCGAACGTTTTGCAATGGGTGATCCGCGCAACGGGATTGTCCATGTCGTCGGCCCCGAGCAAGGGCGAACGCAACCCGGCATGACAATCGTTTGCGGTGACAGTCACACATCAACCCACGGGGCTTTTGGCGCGCTCGCCTTTGGTATCGGCACGTCGGAGGTGGAGCATGTACTGGCAACCCAGACGATTCGGCAGCGCCGCGCCCTCAACATGCGCATCAATGTTACCGGTTCGTTGTCACCGCATGTCTATGCCAAGGATCTGGCGCTCTATATCTTGCAGCAGATCGGTGTGGACGGGGCGAATGGCCATGTCATCGAATTTGCCGGGGAGGCGATCCGGTCGCTATCGATGGAAGCGCGGATGACTTTGTGCAACCTGAGTGTCGAAATGGGCGCCCGTGCCGGACTGGTTTCGCCGGATGAAAAGACATATGCCTATCTAAAGGGAAGGGCGGCATCCCCTGAGGGCGTCGCGTGGACGGCGAAGCTGGAGCAATGGCAGCTGTTGTCAAGCGACCCCGAAGCCCCATTTGATCGCCAGATAGAGATTGATGCGCGGCGTGTTCGCCCGATGATCAGTTGGGGAACCAACCCGTCGCAGATTATTGCGATTGACGAAACGGTCCCCGATCCCGCCGCCCTCCGCGACCCTGTGGCTCGGATCGAGGCTGAACGGGCACTGGATTATATGGGCCTGTCCCCGGGTATGCCGATTGCCGGATTGCGCCTCGATCGAATCTTCATCGGCAGTTGCACGAACAGCCGCATCGAAGATTTGCGCGCCGCCGCCGCTATCGTGGACGGCCGGATGGTTGCAGAGCATATCGGTGCCATGATTGTACCCGGATCCGGCCTCGTCAAAATACAGGCCGAAGCCGAAGGGCTGGATCGGGTTTTTCGCAATGCCGGTTTTGATTGGCGACAGCCCGGCTGCTCGATGTGCGTCGGCATGAATGCCGACAAATTGCTACCCGGTGAACGTTGTGGTTCGACGTCCAACCGCAATTTTGAAAACCGGCAGGGCCAAGCAGGCCGGACTCATCTGATGAGTCCGGCAATGGCAGCCGCCAGCGCCATTGCCGGCTATATTATCGATCCTGACCAGTGTTAAGCTGCATTTTCGAATCGCTCGATTGCGGTGATATGCTGTAAGGATCTGCTGATGTCGTCAAGTCCGTGGAGCAGGATGTGACGGTCGTTCTCATCGATCGTAAAGGGAATGTCTTGTTCTGAAGCGAGGGTGATTTTCTGGTTCACAAGATCGATGGTGATGGGGGCATAGTCGGACTGCACAACCAGCTCGCGGAGATCGTGGCATATCGCATCCGGTAAGGTGATCAACAACAGACCGTTCTTGCGCGAATTGGCCGCAAATATAGTACCGAAACTGGGTGCGATGATACAGCGGATTCCAAAATCCGCGACTGCCCATACGGCATGTTCACGAGACGACCCACAGCCAAAATTCCGATCCGTTATCAGAATTTCGGCATCACGACATTTCGGATGGTTGAGAATGAAGCCAGGATTGTCACTGCCATCGGCACGGTAGCGAGCTGTTTGAAAAAGATGGTTGCCGAGGCCCTTGCGGGTCAGGCCTTTCATATATTGTGCCGGAAGAACCATGTCTGTGTCTATATTTGACAGCGCCAAAGGGGCTGCTACACCTGATAAACATGTGAATTTTTTCAACGGCTTCTCCATAATCTTGTCTCGCAAGGGTAAGGGAACCGCGCGTTGCGGTCCAGACCCTTTTTGGTATTGTGGCGAGAGATCGGATTTATTATCCCGATGCCCGAGGGTTAAAATAATTCGTTGCCGCTCAATACTTTGTGTTCTAAGGATAAGTTCCATCGGCGGGTGAATCGTAACCATCCAGACACTCTAATGGGGAATTATATATAGCCATGAAAAAGGAGAGTGATCGCCATCAACCGGAATATTACACAGATCCGAACAACAGTATCGGCTATCTGGCGCGCATCGTGTTCCGGTCGTTTTCACGCCTGCTGGAGCGCGGGACGATGGTCCATAATGTTTCGGCTGGTCAATGGCGTTTTCTGCGGCAATTGTGGCTGGAAGACGGAATTACCCAGCGCGAACTGAGCGAACGGGTGGGCATGCGCGAACCGACAACGGTGGTGTCGCTGAAAAGTCTAGAAAAAGCAGGGTTCGTTGTTCGCAAAAAAACGCCGGTCGACCGGCGCAAGACTTATGTATATTTGACGCCGCATGCGAAACGGCTGGAACTGGTCCTTGCGCCGATGAATGCGGAAATTCACGAAATTGCGACCCGCGGGATGAGCGAAGACGAGGTGGCGCAGTTGCAGTCACTGATGCAGCGTGTCATCGCGAATCTGGCGGATGAAACGCGTGAATTATCGGCATCGTGGGACGTTAATGCCTAAACGTCCGGCATATCGACGCACTTCCACACCAAAAATACTATCGAACCACATCAGAGTAACAAACCAATCAGATGGTAGGAGAAACAATGACAAAAATCGCAGTAATCGCCGGAAGTGTCCGGTCGGGATCGTTTAACAGGATGCTGGCCAAATTAGCTATTGCGCAGCTGGAGGCGCATGGCGGGACGGTGACCGAGGTTGATCTGAGCGCGTTTGACTTGCCCATTTATTCGGCGGAACTGGAGGCCAATAATTTCCCGCCAGACGCCCTTCGCCTCAAGCAAATATTATCCGAACAGGACGGATTGCTGGTGGTCTCGCCGGAATATAATGGTTCGATCCCGCCATTGCTTAAAAATGCAATCGACTGGGCCTCCCGACCGACGGGAGAGGAAGGGTTGATTGCCTTTACCGCCTATCGCGGGAAAGCAGCGGCGATCATGGCCGCATCGCTGAGCCCTTTTGGCGGATTACGCGGGCTTACGCATCTACGCCAGATTTTGAACGCCGTCGAGATGACGGTGATACCGGAGCAGGTTGTTATCCCCGCGGCGCACACCGCCTATGAAAGCGATGGTCGGTTAAAAGAAGAACTGCCGACAATGCTTGTCAGTAATGCCACGGCTCGTTTGATCAAGGTCGCTAGGGCACTGGCAGAGTAGCTAAGCTGTTGCAACGCGGTCAGGCCGAGACTTCTTTTTCCGAGCCTCTTGGTCGATATTGTCTCCCCAGTCTGCGTCAAGGGCGTCGAGCAGCGCATCAAATTTTTCCTGACCCAGAAGAGATGCGATTTGCGACGTCAGGCTGTCCATCGCCAATTGCGCATCGCGGCGCATCATCTGGCCCGTTTCGGTCAGTGAAGCGATGACATGACGCCGGTCCTGCGGGTCGACATCGAGTTGCAATATGCCAAGTTTTTCCATCTGGTTAATCGTGCTGTGAATGGCCTGCCGTGAGACGCCGAGATTGCGGGCAATGTCCGATGGGCGCACGATTCCGCTCACGATATTGGTCATGACCATTGATTGCGAGCGGCTGACATCCGGCCATCCCCGATCATGCAGGCGGGCCTGGAGCCCTTCGTCCATCCAGCAGAATCGCTGAAACAGTGCAATGATGAGTTGGTTTTGACGCATAGGAGGAATCTGCTTTCCTGTCGTTTTATCGTGAGATCGTCGCTCACAAACTATGGCATGCACGCCGGTCGGGCAAGCAATAGAATGTTGCAAAAGAAAAACACTTAGCATACTATTCTTTATTTGGTGTTGGGGTATGGGGGTTTTCCGCTTGCGATAGTCGCTGATCCTCGCCGCCGACCGCTGACCATCAATAATTATTACTCATAAGAAACAGGAGACAGAATATGGACGCCAACGGAACCGAAGGGCTGGACGCGCAATTTATCGGACGGACCTCGCCGACCGCGCCGCGCATCCAGGCGGGCGGGCATCCATGCCAGGGCATTTACTGGACGGAAAGCGGCAAGCGGCCCAAAGTCGCAATCATCGCTACTCATTATAATGTCGATTTCTCCGAACATTATATTGCGCCCTATTTTGCCCGGCAGGGCTTTGGCTTTCTCGGCTGGAACACGCGCTATCGCGGAGTGGAAGACCAGTTCCTGCTCGAACATGCGGTTCTGGATATCGGTGTCGGCATGCGCTGGCTGAAGGAAGAGGCGGGCGTGGAACAGATCGTCATTTTGGGGAATTCCGGAGGTGGCTCTCTAATGGGCGCCTATCAGGCTGAAGCCATTGCCCCCACCCTGACCGATCGCTTGCCATCTGTCGGGCAGGACGCTCTGGCTGATCTGGTCAAAGGCGATCTTTATATCTCGTTCAACGCCCATCAGGGTCGGCCCGAAGTGCTGACCGACTGGATGGATGCATCGGTGATTGACGAGAATGACCCGGTCGCCACCGACCCGGCGCTCGACCCGTTCAATCCGGAAAATGGGCCTCCTTATTCCGATGAGTTCATCGCAAAATACCGCAGCGCACAGAGGGATCGCAACCAGCGGATTACCGACTGGGCCAAGGTCGAACTGAAGCGGCTGAACGATGCCGGCATTCCCGACCGGATATTCCCGATGTTCCGCTGCTGGGGCGATATCCGCTGCGTTGATCCGGCGATCGACCCGTCGGACCGCAAAGCCAACTGGTGCTATCGCGGTGATCCCGCGCTGGCCAACCGCAGTCCGAGTATCGGCCGGGCCAATTCGATCAAGACCTGGCTGAATATGTGGAGTCTGGAAACTTCGCCCTGTCAGGGCAAGCCACATCTGGTCAAGCATGATACGCCTGCGCTGGTGGTGCAGGGCATGGCGGACACCGGCGTGTTCCCCAGCGATGCCCGCAAGATATTCGAATTTCTCGGCAGCAGCGACAAGCAGCTGGAACTGATCCCGGGCGCGCATTATTTCGAGGATTCGATTGCAGAACGGCAGAATGCCGCTGATCTCGTCGGCAACTGGATCCGGGAAAAGCTTTGATGCCGACCGACGCCGGTGAGATCGTTCAAGCACTGCGGGATGCCGGCCTTACCGATACCGCAGAGCCGCTGCTCGAACCACTCACCGGCGGCGTATCGTGCGATGTCTGGAAACTTGACACGCCGACCGGATCAATCGTCGTCAAACGTCCGCTGGCGCAGTTGCGCGTCGCCGCCGAATGGAACGCGCCGGTCGAGCGCGGAGAAAGTGAGGTGCGCTGGTTAAGGCGTGTGCGCGAAGTAGAGCCCGCCATCGTGCCGGAGGTGCTTGCCGAACTGTCTGTCGGCCATGCTTTTGCGATGACATTTCTTCCCGATTGTCCGGTGTGGAAAGACGAACTGGTCGCCGGACGCGTGGATATTGATTTTGCCGCGCGGGTTGGGAGCCGGATTGCGACGGTGCATGCGGCAACCGCGAACAATATCGTTGATCGTGATAATTTCCCCAACGATGCGATGTTTCGCGCGCTACGCGTGGATCCATTTCTGCTCCATGTTGCAGATAACGATCCGGCACTGGCACCCGCGTTGCGCGACCTTGCGGAGGACCTGATGTCGCGCAAGATCGCTCTGGTACATGGTGATGTCAGTCCAAAGAATATCCTTGTGAACGGCGATAATCCGGTCTTCATCGACGCGGAATGCGCAGTTTACAGTGACCCCGCATTCGACCTTGCCTTTTGTATCACCCATCTGTTGCTCAAATCCGTGTGGCTCGACAGCGAAAAATTGCGGCAGGCGGCGGCTGCGATGGTCGATGCCTATCGGGCGGTGATCGATTGGGAGGTCCCCGACGAACTCCTGCAGCGCGCCGGACGGCTGGCCGGGGCCTTGCTGCTTGCGCGGGTCGAAGGCAAATCGCCGGCGCCCTATCTGGTCGAAGAAGAGCATAAGGATATTATACGAACGCAAGCGCGGGCGTTGATTCTCGAACCTGTGCCGATCGATGATCTTGTTACCCAGTGGAAAAGGACTTTTGTATGACTTCACGTATCGCTTCTGTTACCGGCCGCCAGCTTTGGGATTCTCGGGGACGGCCAACGGTAGAGGCTGAAGTGACGCTTGAATCGGGTGTGGTCGGACGGGCCATCGCGCCTGCCGGAGCGTCGCGTGGCGCGCATGAAGCGGTTGACCTGCGTGACGGTGGCGACGCCTTTGGCGGCTATGGCGTCGACCACGCCGTAAAGGCAATCGGCGACGAAATTTCGCCCGCAATAATGGGCATGGATGCCCGCGAACAGGGCGCGGTTGATGCCGCCCTGTGCACACTGGATGGCACACCAAACAAGGCGCGTCTGGGAGCCAATGCAGTCGTCGCGGTGTCTATGGCTGTGCTGCACGCTGCTGCTGCAGCCGCGGGCATGCCGATCTGGCAATATCTTGCAGATGGCAAGCCGGTGCGCATACCGCTGCCCGAGATCCAGATTTTCGGCGGCGGCGCCCATGCCGGTCGGCGCACCGATGTGCAGGATTTCATGATCATGTGCCCCAGGGCCGGAAGTTTCCGCCGGGCGCTGGAAATCACCGATGATGTTTACCGCGCTGCTGGCCGCCTGATGGAAGAAAAGGGGCCGTTGACGGGCGTCGCTGACGAAGGCGGCTGGTGGCCTAATTTTTCATCGAACGAGGACGCGCTCGACACGCTGACCCGCGCCATTGAAGCCGGTGGACACCGTGCCGGCGAAGATGTGTTCATCTCGCTCGATATCGCAGCCAATGAACTGGGAGATTCTTCCGGATATAATCTTGCGCTTGATGACCGGCGGTTGTCCGGAGAGGAAATGGGCGCGCGAATCATCGAGTGGACAAAACAATATCCGATATTGTCGGTCGAGGATCCTGCGGGACAGGATGATTGGGTAACGATGGCGGCCGTGACGGCGGCGGTCGGTGATCATGTACAGATCATTGGTGATGATGTGCTTGTGACCAATGCAAAGCGGGTGGCGGATGCGCATGATGCCGGTGCGTGCAACGCCGCGCTGATCAAGGTTAACCAGGTTGGCACTGTGACAGAGGCCAAGGCCGCGCTTGACGCGGCGGTATCACATGGCTGGGGCGCAATTGTCTCGGCGCGGTCGGGCGAGAGCGAGGATGTCACGATTGCCCATCTCGCGACCGGATGGGATGCCGGGCAATTGAAGGTCGGCAGCTTTACGCGCTCCGAACGCATGGCGAAATGGAACGAGATGTTGCGGATCGAGGAAGCCATGGGCTGCGATGCGACATTCGCAGGAATATCGGCATTTGCGGCTCCGATTGCGGAGGCGTTGGCATGATCGTTCTGCACGCCCGCCCGAGCCCCGGTTTTCGCGCTGAAGTGGAGAATGTTTTCGGTCCCGGAGTCGTAAGGCATGTCGACGAAGCCGCATCGCTCGAGAGTGTTGCGGGAGAAATCACGACCTTACTCCACGTGCTGACGCCGGTAACGGCAGAATTCATCGCCTCGGCCCCCAATCTCAAACTCATTCAGAAAATCGGCGTCGGGGTGAACACCATCGCGCTTGATGCAGCCCGCGAACATGGTGTGGCGGTGTGCAATATGCCGGGCACAAACAGCCAGGCTGTGGCGGAAATGGCGCTTTCGCTGATGATGGCGGTGTTGCGCCGGACTTGCTTTTTTGACGCGCGGACGCGTGGCGGGGAAGGATGGACCGCAGATCCTTCGGAGCTGGACAATGTCGGCGAAATTGCCGGACGGACGGTCGGTCTCGTCGGCTTTGGCAATTCGGCACAACGGTTGGCGCCGGTGCTGGCGGCACTGGGCGCGAAAGTTGTTTATACCGCCCGCAGCCCGCATGATGTGGATTATGAATTCTGGCCGCTCGAGCGGATGGTGGCCGAATGCGATATCCTGTCGCTCCATATTCCGCTTACCGAGGAGACACGGGGGACGATTGATCCGCTGGCAATGAAAGCTGGCGCGGTTCTGGTGAATACGGCGCGGGGTGAACTGGTCGACGAGGAGCGGTTGAACCGGGCGCTGGCGTCCGGGCATTTGCGCGGTGCTGGGCTGGATGTGTTCATGCACGAACCGCTGGAGCCGTCAAACCCACTGCTTGACCGCTCCAATGTCGTCCTGGCACCACATATTGCGTGGCTGACGCCCGAAACGCTGACGCGCAGTCTGACGGTTGCGCATGAAAATTGCCGGCGGTTGACCGCCGATGAACCCCTTTTGCATCAGGTGATCTAATGTCTCTTCCTATCGTACTTATTACAGGCCAGCTTCTCACCGATGCAGTGTGGCAACCGCTGCTGGATGCATGGAGTGACCGCGAGTTGATTGTTGCGGACAACCGGAACGGCGAAACCATCGGCGATATGGCGCAGGCATTGCTCGATAACGCGCCGTCAAAATTCATATTGATCGGCCATGCGATGGGCGGCTTTGTCGCCTTTGACGTAATGCGCCGCGCACCGGAGCGCGTGGGAAAACTGATCTTGCTTTCGACGCTTGCGTCCGCCGATGGCCCGGCACAAACCACGCGCCGGCAGGGGTATATCGACCTGGTTGAGAGCGGAAAATTCGATCAGGTGGTCGAAGAGCGTATTCCTATATTATTTCCCGAAGCGAGGCGGAACGATGAGCGCTTGCTCGGCATCGCACGGAAAATGGCAGCGGATACCGGCGCGGATATATTCCTGCGGCAGCAACGGGCAATTATGGGGCGTTGTGACAGTCGGCCGCAATTGCATGATATTAAGGTGCCGACCTTGCTCGTCTGGGGCGATCAGGACGGTATTACCACCCGGGCGCATCATGACGAGATATTGCAGGAAATCCCCGACGCGCGCTTGGAGATAATCGAGGGGGCAGGACATTTGACCACCGTCGAAATGCCGGATGTGGTTGTCCCCCTGCTCACAAATTTCATTGATGCATAAGCGTTTGCGATAGGCGAAGCTGCAGAGCGGGCCGGGCTAAGCGATCTCCGCTCGCACGATTGCAGCGCCGTCGACCATGGCTTTCAACTTTTCCAGTGAATGGTGGCGGCTGTGATATTTCATTCCACAATCGGGGGCAATCCACAGCCGCTCGGCGTCGACATAGCGCAGAGCCTCGCGGATACGGCCGGCGACGATCTCCGGCGTTTCGACTTCCGCTGTGGACAGGTCAAGCACGCCGTACATGATCATCTTGCTGGGCAGTTCGGCGAGGATTGCTGGATCAAGCTTGGGCTGCGCTGCTTCCACCGAAATGATATCAACCACTGACGCATCGAGTTCGGCAAGGAAATCATAGGCTTTCGGCTTGGGCTTGGTCGAGCCTGCGCCATGATGCACCATGGCATAGCCGAAGCAGATGTGCAGCGCCGTCGTTCCGTCTACGCCATCCAGCGCCCGGTTGATTGCTTCAATGGCATAAAATTGGGCATCGTCTGCGCGCGCCTGAAGATAGGGCTCGTCGAGTTGTACCACATCGACACCGGCGGCAAACAGGTCCTTGACCTCCGCGTTTACGGCATCGGCATAGTCCATCGCCATCGCGCGATTGTCCGGATAATAGCCGTTTTCGGCCTGTTGCGTCATGGTGAAGGGGCCGGGCAGAGTCAGCTTGACCGGCCGTTTGGTGTGACGCCTCAGGAATGCAGCATCCTGGGATTCAATCGGCGCAAGGCGGCGGATCGGCCCGGAGACGAGCGGTACTGGATTGGCCTTTCCGGTACGGTCGATTGCCGTTCCGTGTTTCTCTTTATCAATACCCGATAACGCGGTGGCGAGACGGTTCGAATAGCTTTCGCGGCGCATCTCGCCGTCGCCGATAATATCGATTCCTACCTCTTCCTGATCGCGGATTGCCATAAGCGTCGCTGCTTCCTGCGCTTCGCCCAGCCATGGTTCGGCTATGCGCCACAATGTTTCGGCACGCACGCGTGGGGGCAGGCTGTGATTCAGGCGTTCACGGTCAATCAGCCAGTCAGGCTGGGGATAGCTTCCAACAATTGTCGTTGGCAAAATTTGGTGTTTGAGCAAGGCAATATCCTAAAAAATGTCTGGCCAAGTAATTGCTTAGTATTCTATCTAGTGCAAGTATATAGTGTGCAAAGGAGAGCGAGATGATCGATTTGGATGCCATTGGGACCTTGGCGGATATTCCCCGGGTGCAGGCGCGTGTCAGGGGCGACGTGATCGCGATCAAGTTCGGCGAGCGCGAAACAAGTTACGCATCGTTGGACATGGAATCGAACCGTGTTGCCCATGCGCTGATCGCAGCAGGCATATCTCCGGGCGACCGTGTGTCGGTGTTGGCCAAAAACCACGACAGATGGTTTCCGGTTTTCTTTGGCAGCGCTCTCGCACGGGCTTGCCTGGCGCCGGTCAATTGCCGCCTTGCCGCCGCGGAAATAGCGTTCATACTGGATGATGCGCGGCCAGAAATATTGTTTGTGGGAGAGGATCTGTTCGACTGCGCGCTTGAAGCCGTTGCCGATCTCGCCGCGCCGCCGCGCTTGGTTGCGCTCCATGGTTCTCATCCTGATTTCGAAGAATTTGATGATTGGCTGGGCGACGCGGCCACGTCGCCGCCAAATGATCCGCCGCAGCTGGGCGACGATGTTTTGCAGCTTTATACCAGTGGCACCACCGGGCACCCCAAAGGCGTCGTGCTTGGCAATCAAAATTATCGCAACTTTCTTGAGATGGCGAGCGAAATTAGCGGCTTTGCCTATGACGAAGGCGAGACGGTTATGATCGTCATGCCATTATTTCATGTGGCTGGCACCAATGTCGCCTTTTCCGGACTGGCTCAGGGCGGGCGCCTGCTTCTGGTCAGAGAATTCAGCGCGTCCGATTCAATCCGGATGATGACCGAGGAGAATGTGGCCCATGCGTTTCTGGCTCCGGCGATGATCCAGATGATGCTGCAGGAACCTGCCGCCAGCGATAGTTCTTATCCGGCGTTGCGGTCCATCGCTTATGGCGCATCACCCATTGCTGAAGATGTATTGCAGCGTGCCCAAGCGACGTTCGGATGTGATTTCGTGCAATTTTACGGAATGACCGAATCCAGTGGTGGTGGCTCAACCCTTTCTCCGGCGGCCCATAAACTTGCAGGCAAGTTGAAATCCTGCGGTCAGCCATGGCCGAATACGGAAATGGCAATATTGGACGGTGACGGCCGACCGCTGGGTGATGACGAGATCGGCGAAATTGCGATCCGCGGTGGTATCGTGATGAAACATTATTGGAACCGTGCCGAGGCTACGGCCGAAACATTGGTCGATGGCTGGCTCCATACCGGCGACGTCGGTTTTCGCGATGCGGATGGCTTTTACTTCGTGCACGACCGGATCAAGGACATGATTGTTTCCGGCGGCGAAAATGTCTATCCGGCTGAAGTGGAAAGCGCGATAATGGGATGTCCCGGTGTCGCCGATGTCGCGGTGATCGGCGTGCCCGATGACAAATGGGGCGAAGCGGTAAAGGCGCTGATCGTTCCATCTGCTGAGCTGCGGCCCGACCCTGCGGACGTCATCGCATGGGCACGCAAGCGGATTGCGGCTTTCAAAGTACCGAAAAGCGTCGAGATAATCGACGAATTGCCGCGCAATCCGTCGGGCAAAGTGCTCCGCCGTGAGTTGCGCGCGCCTTATTGGGAAGGCCGCGACCGCGCCGTGGGATAGGCGCCGCTTTCAGATTACGCCCTGTCGGGAACAATCTGTCCGGATAAAAAAGGCCCGGCGCAATGGCCGGGCCGGAAAGGCTTAAAGAAGCGGGATATCATTCTGCTGGAACGGCAGTCCGTCCGACAACCAGGCCTTCGCGTTTCGTGCCGTCGGCCTGGACCGGGTCATGGGCGACATCGCTCTCGTCGAATGTTTTCGTCCACGCGGCAAATTCCAGACAGATGCCGTCGGGGTCAAAAAAGTAGACCGAACGAACATAGACATCATCGTTTATCTCGTCCGAGGACTGGGTTGGAGAATTATCATGGTTGAGTATCTTCGTGACCTCGACACCCTTGGCAACCAGCCGGTCATAATATTCGTCGAAACGTTCGGCAGGAACGTTGATCGCGATATGGTTCATCGATCCGTGGGCCGACATGAAATTACCTTTTGTCGGTAGCGCTTCGGGCGCCGCGATGCCGGGAACCGATTCAGGGGCGTCGGGAAACCAGAAAAAGGCAATGCTGTCGCCATTGCCCACGTCAAAAAAGAAATGCTGGCCGCTTCCATTAGGAAGATCGAGGGTTTTGATCAAGGGCATGCCCAGTATGTCCCGATAAAATTCGACCGTTTTTGCCATATCCTTGCACACTAATGCGAGGTGGTTGACACCGCAAAATTGAAATTCGCTATTTGTAGCTGTCATAATTTATCTCCTGTTGAGGCGGTTTTATTGCGGTGCGATATTTGCTGTTATCGGCCACGTTCCGCCGTTCCTTATGTTTACGCTTGTACCATATGAGCCAATAACCGTCAATCTCCTTGACGGTTATTCTTTTGAGGCCGGAGCGCTAAGAAAGTCGGCAGCATCAAAGCCTTCGGGCGCCGCAACCTCGACTATCGGATCTGCACGGTCGTCGAACTCAAGCTTCAGAGCGCGGGTGATGATCGCATGCATGTCATACAGGCATGTGATATAGGTGAACTCGAAAATCTGTTCATCATCCCAGAAAGTTTTGAGCTTGTCGAAAATTTCGTCCGGTACGCGCCCATCAGCCTGGGTCAGGCAATCGGCATAAGCGAGCACCGCGCGTTCTTTCTCATTATAGCAATCGGCGACCGTCCAATGTGCGATGGATGCGATTTTCTCTTCGCTTACACCCAGTCCGCGCAACGATTTGCAATGTTGTGAAAAGACAAACTGGCTACCCTTGACCCAGCCGGCCCGCGTCTGTCCCAGTTCCCGCAGCACAGGATCAATCTTGCGCGCCGGGTGACGATAGACGCCGAATCCGTCGACAGCATGTTTGAAAATGTCCGGCGCGAGCGCAAATACAGTCCACCAGTCGCCCGGTGTACCCGTTGCGGTACCTGGTTCGGCCACGGGGTCGCGGTCCCCGAACAGACGGTTATAATAAGCAAGTACGGTTTCATCGGTGACTTCAGATCGGGGAACCTGGCGTAGAACGGGCATGATTTACTCCTTAAGCATATTTGCGGAATGCAGCGACATGTGCCGAATCAAAATATTCGTCGAGCCGCGTGATTTTGCCATTTTCGATTTTGCAGATGATCGCGCACGGCAGACGCACCTCTATATCGTCCTCGACACGCCTGCCGGTGAGGACATGTTGCTGGACGAACCCGCCCGGGTAGACCGACAGGCGACGGTCGGCGTAACGACGGTTCTTGATCCGCTTGACCATACCGGTCAAAGTCTGTGCGGTTTGGGCGGGGCTGACAATCAGCTCGTCCGTATTGTGCCAGATTTCTGCGTCGGGCGTGAAGCTGTTTTGCATTGTTTCTATATCGCCCGCTTCAATCGCGTCGAAAAAGCTCTGAGCCAGCTTGCGGATATCAATGTCTTTGGTCAAAACGGTCTCTCCCAATTTTGATACGGAATATGCGCTCGCCATCGACCGTATGTGCGTCCGAAATCGCAATGTCGGGCGATCTGGTATGTCCGGTGATAAATGCCGGCTTCCCTGAAACATCCATCATTCGTCAAAATCTCCGTCGAGATATTTCGTCATTCTGAATTGGGCGATTCCGGCGGTGACCGCGAATGGCATAAGTGCGATTAATGCCCAGCGCAGACTTTCGTCGCCATATACCGGTTTGAATCCGTCGCTGACGATCCCGGCGAATAGCGGACCGAGGCCGAGCCCGACGATATTGAACATCAGCATCAACACCGCCGCAGCGGTGGCACGCGAACGGGGTGGCGTTAGATTTTGCACCAGTGCCAATGCGGGCGCGACATAGACAGTGCAAGCCGCCATTGGAATAAGCATCAGTGCGAGAGATATCTGCCAGCTGTCGACAAGCAGAGCAGCGATGAAGGTCGGGACCATAACCGCGGTCGCAATCGCCGGGATCGTACCATATGCGCGTGCTGAGCGTTGCGCGGCGCGGCTGACAAGCCAGCCGCCGCCGAGAATTCCGATGCCGAAGGTGATGCCCGCAGCGGGCGCGAACCAGGTCGAAATGGCCGATAGTGGCATTCCCTGTGTGCGCATCAGAAAGGCCGGAATCCAGTTCAACATGCCGTAACTTACAAAGGCGGCAAGGCCACTGGCGATCATCAACATGCGCAGCGATGGCCTGCGAATGAACATCGCAAGACTCTGGCTGAAGGGCAGGGCTTCGTCGGCGGGCTTGTTGGCGTCCATCTCACCGCGCGCGGGTTCGCGCACCAGCCAGATCAATAGCGGAGCGACGATGATGCCGATCACGCCAATAGCGAGAAAGGCGCCGCGCCAGCCGACATGGATGGCGGCCCAGCCACCAAATGCTGCGCCGACAAAGACACCGAACGGACCATTTAAAGTGAACAGTCCGATGGCCAGCGGCCGCCGGTTCGGCGGATAGAGGTCAGCGATAACCGATAGTGACGGTGCTGTACCGCCAGCCTCTCCCGCACCGACGCCAAATCGGATCACCGCCAGTTGCCAGAAGTTCGAAACCATCCCGCATGCAGCGGTAAAGCCGCTCCACACAATGCAGGCAATGCCAATCAGCTTTACGCGGTTCCAGCGGTCGGCGATCATTGCGACCGGAACGCCCATCGCGGCATAGAACAGGGCAAAGGCAAGGCCGGTAAGCAGTCCGAACTGGGTATCGCTAAACTGCATTTCGGCGCGAATTGGTTCGACAAGCACCGACAAAAGCTGCCGGTCGACAAAGTTGATCGTGCCGACAAGGAATAGCATGCCCAAAGCGAAATTACGCCGGAGGACTGTTATCCCGTCGGATGGCGCTGCGTCCCCATTTACATAGGTGGTCTGCGACATATCTCTCCCAATCGCCAATTTTCAATATATCCAAAATGCTTGGATATATGAGGTTATCTGCAAGTCCGGTTTACGAGTGTCAGGATGGACGGGGTTGCTCGCCCACCATAGAGAATCCCCCTGCCGTGCAGGACAGGGGGATTCTCTCTACAAAGTGCCGAGACACGAGATGTGATCCCCGGCCGCGACATTCAGAAGCTCGCGCCGAGCGTCGCGCCGAATGTCCGTGGTGCCCCGTAGAAACGTTGATCGAAAAATTGCGCGGTTGGCGTGAATGCCGACACATAGGTTTTGTTGGTCAGATTCTTGCCCCAGATCATAACCCGAAAACGCTCGTCCAGACTTTGCCAGCTCACAGAGCCATCGACCAGGACGAAATCTCCGGTCCGACCACCCGGATCGTTGGCGACAGTTGAATAATAGGTGCTTTTATACTGCATAGCCGCACGGAACGAAAGATCACCGGAATTGCCAAGCGGAACGGTATATTCGCCGGACACCTGAGTCTGCCATTTGGGGGCGCGCACCAGTTTAAGATCCGTTTGATCGGTATCGATCAGATAGGTTCCATTGGGTAATGTAGTGACGACGCCGCACTCGGACACCGGTACAGTTGGCGACGCGGACGGGCCATCGATATCGGCGCAGAAATCGGTATATTTAGCATCAAGATAGCCGATATTGGCCGACAGCCGGAAGTTCCGCGCCGGTTTCAGCGTTGCTTCCAGTTCCAGCCCCTGAGTCGTTGCCGAGCCGATGTTGAGCTGCGCGGTTTCCTGGCCGGACGCAACATTGAGATTGGGGAAGAAGACGCCGAATTCCAACTTCTTGAATTTGGTGACGAAGCCCGTGAGGTTGAGGCGAAGCAGATTATCGAAGAAATCGCCCTTGAAGCCAGCCTCAAAAAGTTCCGATGTATTGTCATCTGTCGGACCAGCGGTCGTCGGAGTCGCTGACCGGGCACCGAATCCGCCGCCCTTATAGCCCTGACTGAAACCGGCATAGACCATGACATCGTCGGTCAGGCGATAATCGACCCCGGCCTTAAACGTTGTTCGGCTGCGGTTGGTGTCCAGCTTGAATGCTTTGCCTGCCGCTAGATTGGCGTTGGCAATCGTTTCCATCTCGTCCAGCGATTTGACCGTTGACCGCGTCGTGAAAAAGGAGGGAGACAGCAAGGTTCCTGTCGGGTCCCGGAAATAGTCCTTCGATTCCCAGCTTTGCCGGACGCCGAGCGTCAGGTTCAACCGGTCGGTTATACCATAGATCGCCTGGCCAAACAGGGCCTTGGCGGTATTGTCTTGCGTTACGAAATCCTGGCTGCCGAAGTTCAGCGTTGGTGCGAGGAGGACGGGGAGCGTCGGAAAGGCTTGAGACAGTTCGAAACTCTGTTTCAAATAATAGCCACCGAAAACGAGGCTAAGCCGCGCCAATGCGTCCGACCGGTCCGAAAAATCGGATTGCAGACGAAGTTCCTGGCTGAACTGACGGTGCTCCTGAACGCGGAAAGTGGGAAAGAAAAAGATTTCCGACTGGTCAAAATCGCTGTCGTTGAAATCGTCAGTTTCGATATAGCCCGTGATCGATTTTGCCTGCCATGAACCCAGGTCGAGGCCAATATTGCTGATCAGGCCGAGCTGATCGGTGTCGTGATTGCCTGGAAAATCTCGCCCGATTGTGAAGGCGCCATCATCCGGCTCCTCGAAGCCATAAACGAGCCACAACAGCTTGTCTCGGGCAGGGCCAGTGTCACCGCCGGGCGCACCGGACCTGTCGTGGACAAGAAAAGCCTTTAGATTGATGTCGAGATTTTCCGTGGGGTTGATGACAACTGTTCCCCGCAGCGTCAGTCGATCCTGCTTGCCGACCTTTTGCCCATTCAGACGGTTGGTGAAGAAGCCGTCATAGGTTTCCTTGTTGGCAACCAGTCGAACCGCCAGCTTGTCCTGGATGAGCGGCATATCGATCGCCGCGCGCGCATCCATGCGACCGTAATTGCCGAGGGTTATTTCCGTCTGTACGCCCCAGTCCCAGCCCGGGTTCTTGGTATAGGCGGCGATGCCGCCGGCAAGTGAATTCTTACCGAATGACGTGCCCTGCGGTCCGCGCAGCACCTCAATGCGATCCAGATCGAACGTGTCGAGCATGGTCGCAACCGGCCGCGTGATGAAGACCCCGTCGATTGCAACGCCGACCGGACTTTCTTCGGTTGATTCAATGCCCTGCGCACCAAGGCCGCGAATGAAAATGGCCGCCGAGTTAGAAAATGTCGCCACTGGCTGAATGCTGACATTTGGTGTTGAAGGTGCCAAGTCGGTGATGTCGCGGGCCGCAATCTTGGTCAGTGCATCATC
This sequence comes from Parasphingorhabdus sp., assembly GCF_048267785.1. Lineage (GTDB taxonomy): Bacteria > Pseudomonadota > Alphaproteobacteria > Sphingomonadales > Sphingomonadaceae > Parasphingorhabdus. The sequence continues at coordinate 237,696 of NZ_JBLWWU010000002.1, forward strand.
GCTAAAGGCCGAAATGGCTTGCGGGACATCCTGCAGGGATTCGTCCTTGAAACGCGCGGTAACGATGATTTCGTTCGTATCCCACGCGCCATCGGCGGGAGTGGATTCATCGACGGTGGTCTGCGCCGTGGCGGTTGTGTTGTATGACATTATGGCTGCGATAGCCGTGCCGGCGAGTAAAATCTGATTCCGAGCTTTCATTTGGGTCCTCCCTTAAGAACATTCTGAATATTGCGCCGACGGTTTGAAAGGCATGCATCCAGGTCTTTCACCGTCAATCTACTTGACCCTTAGTAGACTAATTGTTTTAAGTTTGTCCATAGCTTTGAAACAAGGATTCGAAATATGAGCGAAAAAAATATGACGACGGCTTCGGGGGAACTGCTTAGTCGATATCTGTGCACCGTGGAATTCGACGTAGACGGCGGAATCATTGCGATTGGGGCCTCTCCCTTTGGTGATCAGAGAGCGGGGTATGTCACCGGCGGACGCATCACCGGCCCGCGCATTAACGGAAGCGTTTTGCCTGGCGGCGGGAACTGGTCACGTGCCGGACGGTTGGGAAGCGACTCATCGGTTGGTACTTTCGACGCCCGCGTGGTTTGGCAAACCGAGGACGGGGAAATGATTTACGTGACCTATAGCGGACGCAATGTCATCCCGGATGACGTCCGTCGGGAATTTGTTGATCCGGCGCAGCCCTATGTTGACCCGGATCGCTATTATCTGAGAATCGCGCCGGTATTTGAAACGGCGAGCGAAAAATATAACTGGTTGAATGGTGTGCTTGCGGTGGGTGTCGGTGAACGCACCAGCTTCGGGGTTCGCCATATTATTCACGAGATTCGCTGATATGATCGACCTCCATTACTCGGCGACCCCGAACGGCCAGAAGATTGCCATCATGCTCGAGGAGATGAGCGCCTCCTATCGCGTGCTCCCCTATGATATTTTCAACGGCGATCAGCTGACGCGGGCATTCGGGCGGATCAACCCGAACCACAAGCTGCCCGCGATCATCGATCATAACCCCGATGGCGGCGGTGAACCGGTGACCGTTTTCGAATCCGGAGCGATCCTGCAATATCTCGCGGAAAAATGTGGAGATTTTCTACCCGTATCGGGTGCGTCGCGGGCTGTGACGCTGTCATGGCTCAACTGGCAGGTCGCGGGACTGGGGCCCATGGGCGGACAGGCAAGCCATTTCTTGCGCTACGCTCCCGCCGGTCAGGAATATGCCGTGGAGCGCTATACAGGCGAACTGAACCGGTTGCTGACAGTGCTGGAAACACAGTTGGCGAAAAGCCGTTATGTAGCAGGTGATGCGTATAGCATCGCCGATATCGCGATCTGGCCGGGGCGGGCCTCTGCTTTTGTCTTGGGCGTTGATCTGGCTCGCTGGCCTGCGACGCACGCCTGGTTTGAAAATATCCGCAAACGGCCGGCAGTCGCGCGTATGATGAGCCGCGCCGATCTTGCTGCGCCTGCCAAATATGTTGGTCGGGTCCAGAAGCTCGACGACCAGGAATGGTCGAATATGTTCGGCGCCGCCAATCAAGCGGCGGTCACGGAGGAATAGTCCGCTAGCGTACAGTGTGCTGGCGATCGCCCCACAGGATGGCCCGATGTTCATCGGTGAAGCCGGAAAGTCCGCCCTCGATCGTTTCGGCCCGCGCTTCGCCGACTTTCATTCCTTTATCGACCGCCGGGCGTTCAAGCATCGCTTTGCCCCAGCGTTCGATATGGGGAAATTGCTCCGCCTTCTCGATGAATTGGCGGCGCAAATAGGGGAGAGTCGCTATGTCGGCGATGCTATATTCATCGCCCGCCAGCCATTCGGCTTCGCCCAGCCGCTTGTTGAGAACCATCATCAGCCGGTCGACCTCGCGCGAATAGCGCAGAATCGCATATTCATGCCGGTCCTTGGCATAATGGGTGAAATGCGCTTCCTGCCCAAACATGGGACCGATGCCCGACACCTGAAACATCAGCCATTGCCAACAGGTCGCACGCGCGACCGGATCCGCCGGGATAAAACGTCCCGTCTTCTCGGCAAGATAGAGCAGAATCGCTCCGGTTTCCCAAAGGGTAAAATTCGTGCCATCCGGTCCCTGATCATCAACAATGACGGGCGTTTTGTTATTCGGATTGAGCGCCAGAAATTCGGGCGTCAGTTGGTCACCGGCAAGGATGTCGATTGTTTCAAGTCGCCATTCCAGTTCCATCTCGAGAAGCGCGATTGCGATCTTGCGCGCATTGGGCGTAGGCCCGCCATAAAGTGTAATCATTGTGTATCTGACTCGCGGCCTAGCCACCGCTCGATAATATCGTCGCTATCCTGACCGACGGTCAGTGGAGCGGGGCGGCGTATGCTGCCCGGCGTTTTGGACATTTTCGGGAAAACGCCCTGCATGGTGACTTCGCCAAATTCTTGGTCGGGCACTGTCACCAATGCTTCGCGGGCCGTGAAATGTGGATCTGCCATCATGTCTTCAGCATCGTAGATACGCCCGGCAGGGACACCGGCTTCGACCATCTTGGCCTCCAGTTGCTCGATCGTCATCGTTCGGGTCCATTCGCTGATCAGTTGGTCCAGCTCTTCCTGCCGCGCGCCGCGCGCGAGATGGGTCGCATAGCGGTCATCAGTGGCAAGATCGGGGCGGCCCATGGCGGTCGCCAGCCGCGTGAAAACGCCGTCCTGATTGGCACCGATCAGATATTCGCCGTCGCTGCACGGATAGACGTTCGACGGTGCAATTGCGGGCAGGGTGGATCCGGTGCGCTTGCGTTTGGTGCCGCTGGCCGAGTAATCGGACACGGTGGATTCCATCACCTGCAGTACCGCCTCATATAATGCGGAATCGACAATCTGGCCTTCGCCGGTCTTGTCGCGATGGTGGAGAGCGGCGAGTGCACCCATACAGCCATAGCTGGCCGCCAGCGTATCGCCGATTGACACGCCCATGCGTGCCGGCGGCCGATCCGGGTGGCCGACGATGCCGCGCCATCCGCCCATTGCTTCGCCAATGCCGCCAAAACCGGCGCGTGCTGAATAGGGACCGGTCTGGCCATAGCCCGATACCCGGACAACGATCAGACCGGGATTTGTCGCACGCAGGTCCGCCGGGTCGAGATTCCATTTTTCCAGCGTCCCGGGGCGGAAATTCTCGATCAATATGTCGGCCTTGGCGATCAGGTCGCGTGCCAGTTGCTGCCCCTCAGTCGAGCGAAGGTCGCAGGCTACGGAATATTTGTTGCGTGCAATGACACGCCACCAGCTGGGTTTGTCACCCTGGCCCCAATTGCGCATCTGGTCACCGGTTTCCGGTGGCTCGAGCTTGACGATTTCGGCGCCCATATCGCCAAGCAGCTGTCCGCAAAACGGGCCGGCGATCAGCTGTCCCATCTCGACCACACGAATATCCTCGAGCGCGCCGCCGCTATTATTTATTCCGGCCATTTTGTTCCTTCCGCATGTTGGGCTGGTGCAAGAATTATTTTGTTGCCGGGGCAAGAGACCATCCGACGATAATTCCACATACTTAGAATACTATGTACCGGGCAATTGTAAAGTGTCACATGATGACCCGAGCATCGTCGCGGAAATATCGGGAACCTGTCGTCTGCTGACGCCCAATCCGGCAGGGTTGCAAACTCTGGCGAACGAAAGACAAAATCGTTGCCTATTCAGGATCCGGAGTTCATTTGTAATATATGTTACGCGGCATGGCCGATATACAGAGACATCCGGCAACCCCGCCAGCGCCCCAAGGCCGAGAGCTCGAAAGAGGTGGAATGAAAATGAAAAGAGCGAATTTGAAATCAGCTCAAAAATCGGATGAAGAAGCGACACTCGAAAATAGCTTGGGCTATCTTGTCCGTGATACCCATCGCCTGATTGGCAAGATGCTGAATAGCCGGCTCGAGCGCGTCGGCATCCGGGTGGGACACTGGTATATCTTGCGGTCCTTGTTACAAGAAGAGAATATTACCCAAAGAGAGCTCAGTGCCCGGATCGGAATGAACGAACCCAATGTCGTAACGTCGCTGCGCGCTCTTGAAAAACAGGATATTATCAGTCGGACTGTTGATGAAAAGGACGGTCGCTGCAAACGCGTCGCGCTTACCAAAGCGGGGCGTGAGCTGGCCTTCTCCCTCCTGCCTATCGTGCGGGAGGTGAATGATATTATCGGCGGGCCTTTGAACGACAAGGAACGGGCACAATTGATAACTCTGGTCAAGCGGGTGCGGCAGGGACTCGAATAATGCCGCTCCCCCGGTTGGTCGGGGGGCGAGGCCTGTGCGGTATATGATCAGCGGTCGGCATCAAAGGGTAGCGAATATCCTTTCAGTCCAGCACGAATCGCCAGCTTGTCGATCTTGCCCGTCGGTCCGAGCGGGATTTCCTCGACGAACAATATGTCGTCGGGCATCCACCATTTGGCGATTTTGCCGTCGAGATATTGCCTTATGTCTGCTGCATCGGCCTCTGCGCCCGATTTAAGCTGACACAGCAATATCGGGCGTTCGTCCCATTTGGGATGGACCACGCCAACCACGGCTGCGATGGCAACGGCTTCGTGCCCGGCTGCGATATTCTCTATCTCGATGGAACTGATCCATTCGCCGCCGGATTTCACCACATCCTTCGCACGATCGGTGATCTGCATATAGCCTTCGGTATCAATCGTCGACACGTCTCCTGTATCGAAAAATCCGTCCTCGTCGAGTATGTTGCCGCCTTCCGCGCCGAAATAGGCAGCCGCAATCGTCGGTCCCTTGATCATCAGACGTCCTGGCGTTTTGCCATCGTGCGGCAGGCGATTGCCGGCGTCATCGACCAGTTTCATTTCGAGCCCGCAGAGCAACCGGCCCTGTTTGAGCTTATAGGCCATCTGCTCCTCGTCCGGCATTGCAGCGACCGACGCATTGGCCACCGACACGGTGCCCAGCGGCGAGGTTTCGGTCATCCCCCATCCCTGGATAACCTCCACACCATAATCGTCGCGGAAGGTACGGATCAGGGATTCCGGGCAAGCCGATCCGCCTATCGTCACCCGTTCGAGGCTGGTAAATCTTTTGCCGTTTTCCTGCATATATTCGAGCAACATCTGCCACACGGTCGGCACCGCCGCGGAATAGGTTACGCCTTCTTCCTCGATTAACTCGTAGATTGACTCTCCGTCCATTCGCTGCCCCGGCAGGACAAGCTTGGCACCGACCGCGGGCGCTGAATAGACCACCCCCCAGGCATTGGCGTGGTACATCGGGACGACCAGCAAAACCGTGTCCTGCGCCGATAACGCGAGCGCATCGGCCTGCAAGGTCATCAGGGCGTGGATATAGTTGGACCGGTGCGAGTAGAGCACACCCTTCGGATTACCCGTGGTGCCGGACGTATAGCAAAGCCCGCAAGCGCTATTCTCGTCAAAATCGCCCCAGACAAATTCTGCCGGCTGATCGGCGATCCACTCGTCAAAACTTATCGCAGCAATATCGGTTTCAGGCATTCCCGCATGATCGCAAAAGAAAATCACCCGCTCGATTGTGGGTACCTGCTTCAGCAGTGGTTCGACGAGGTCGACGGTTGACGGATCGGCGATCAATATCCGGCTACCGGCATGTTTGGCGATATAGGCAATTTGCTCGGGAAACAGGCGGGGATTAAGCGTGTGCAATACCGCTCCCATCCCGGCAGCGCCATACCAAGCCGCCAGATGCCGAGCGCTGTTCCAGCCCATAGTCGCGACGCGGTCGCCGGGCATTATGCCCGCGGCGTGAAGCGCGTTCGATACCCGTTTGGCATCCGCATGAACGGCTCCATAGTTGGTGCGGGTTACCCGGCCTTCGGCATCGCGGGAGACAATTTCCCGCCCGCCATGCCATTGCGCGGCATGGTTTATGATCCGGTCAACCGTCAGCTGTACGCCCTGCATCAGTCCATCCATTGCTCTTGCCTCTCCTGTTCAGACTATTGTGTTTTGTTGCTGTTTCGCGGAAATATTGGTTCGGATCACAAACTTGGTGCGCGCGACATGGGGATCGCCAACGCACAACCGGCCTTCATCAAATGGTGAAGGATTCAAAACATTCTTCGGCGAACAGTTCTTCGGGCTGCAGGCGCCGCGCCGACAGTCCCTGTTCGTGATGATAGCGCAAGAATGTGTCGATAATGTCCCTATTGGGCCCAAATCCATAAGGCCACCAGTCCTTGCCGAGCAGTTCGATCGCCTCCTCTACTGCCGCGATTTGCCAGGGCAACATTGTCTTCAGGGATGCGGTAACGAGCAATTCTTCGTACACCTTGGCCTGAGCAGCCTCGAATGCTTTTTGAAGCGAACGGGCGACCCACCGGTTCTTCTCATATACTTCCCGCCGGATCGCGACGAGATGCATGATCGGAAAAATCCCGCTGCGCCGATAATAATCCTGTTCGACGGCAACAAAATCGGGAAATAGCCGGCGGACTTTATCGGGTTCGCTGTAAAAGGTGCTGGGCGTTCGCGCGGTATGCAAGGCATCAATTTCTCCGTCAGCCAGCATGCGCGAAAGCGTTTTCTCCCTGCCGATGGACTGTAATTTGAATTTCTCGGGCAGATCGAGCTTTACTTTTTCGTCGCGCCCCGGCTGTTCCTCTCCTCCGGTGAAATAGGTAACGCTCGTCGGGTCAACGCCATATTCGTCGGATAGGATGCCGCGGATCCAGACCGGTGCCGTCATCTGATATTCCGGAACGCCGATGCGCTTTCCGACGAGGTCTGCGGGTTTTTCGATGCCGCTCTGTGCCGATACAAAGATGCAGCTGTGGCGGAACAGCCGCGATGGAAAAACTGGAATGGCGATAAACGCCGGATCGGGTCGCGACAGGGTAACGCAATAAGAGGACATGGACATTTCCGCCGCATCAAATTCGCGGTGTCGCAACATTCGGAAAAAAGTCTCTTCCACTTCCAGCGTCTGAAGGTTGAGATCGATGCCGTCGGGCCGGACACGTCCGTCGGCAAGTGCCTGGGTGCGGTCATAATTCCAGCAAGCGAGCGAAATGGGAAGATTGGTCATGTGGTTTCTTTCAAATATCGGATGGGAACAGTTCTGAAGGTGTGACACTCCGGCCCTCGTTCGCGGACCGCAGGATAGCCTGACATACCGCCAGGCTGTCGCGCCCCCAGGAGCCGTCGAAAAGCGGTGTCTCTTCATCAAGTATGGCGCGGACAAAGGCATCGGCGACATTGGTCCTTTGCGCCACGGGCAGCGGCGCGGCAACGCTGCGCATTCCTGTATCGCCGTGAATATTGACGCCCTGGGACGTTAATTCGAGATCTGCCTTTTCGCATAATATGATCAGCGAACCAAATCGCTCGTGATGCTTTGGCGCTGTCGTTTCGTGAGGGGCGGCGAAGGTGCGCGCTGCTTTTGCGGCCTGTTCATCAACCGCCTGCAGCGCGGCGCGCGCCCTGCCATGCGCCTGTGGATTCTTGGCCTGGCCCAGTTCGCCAATCCAGCCGGCCACGGCATCACTGTCATAATGCGCGTAGCCCGAATAGGTCAGATTCGCGACGGCGCCATTTTCAAAATGCAGAAGCGCGGTGAATGCGCCCTCGGTCGCGCGCGCATCCCAGCCACCGGTCCAGGCGCTGACCGATGATACAGGACTGTCCGCAATGCGCCGCACCATATCTATCTGGTGCGTCCCCTGACTCAATACCACGCCGCCTCCCCGGGCGGTCTCGAGCTCGGCCGGGCGACGGGGGCGATAGAGAAAATCGGTAAAATTGCTGCAATGCATCATCCGCGCCGGGCCGATCTCTCCCGATGCCACTATCTCTGTGGCCAGTGCGACGGGCGGATCGAAGCCGTGGCTCGGCCCGACCATGAGTATTGTACCGGCTTCCCGTGCAGCAGCGACCATGGCTGTGGCTTCTGCCAGGGTCACTGCCATCGGCTTTTCGACCAGTACATGTTTTCCGGCTCTTGCCGCCATGATCGCGTGACTTGCATGAAATTCGTGCGGGGAAGCGATATAGACGGCATCGAACGCTCCATCGGCGAACAGCTCTTCCGCCGATGCGAACGAGGGTCTGCCGAAACCGGCGCGGGCCTGCGCGTTCGGATCGCAACCCGCAACCAGCTCGATGCGAGGGTGCGCAACGAAAGCCGGTGCCGTCAAGACCGCCCCTCTGCCCAATCCCAATATCGCCAATCGCACCGTCATCAACCTCTCCTTTTTTCGCATTAGAGTTTGGCCTCTTGAAATGCAAGATACTTATATATAGAAGTAATATTGCGGGGCGTATGACAGCGTCCGCCATCTTACTATTTTGGATACTGTTATGACACCTGAACAAAATGATCTTATGTGCCGTGTGGAAGGCGATGCTCCGATGGGCAAAATAATGCGCCGCCACTGGATGCCTGTTTGTATGAGCGAAGAGGTTGCGGAGCCCGATTGCACACCGCTCCGGGCTCGCCTGCTGGGTGAAGATATGGTGGTGTTCCGCGATACGCAGGGCCGTATTGGTGTTCTCGACGAACAATGTCCGCATCGCAGGGCATCCCTGGCGTTCGGACGCAACGAGGAATGCGGATTGCGCTGTCTGTACCATGGGTGGAAATTCGACGTGAATGGTCTGGCGGTGGATATGTCGTCAGAACCGGTTGATGCCAAGTTACGCAATTCGATGCGTACGCGGGCTTATCCCGCATGCGAAGCTGGCGGTTTTGTCTGGGCATGGATGGGGGATCCCGAACATCCGACGCCATTTGATCCGCCGGTATGGGCGAAAGCGCCTGACGACAAGATCGCCATCGTCAAAATACATGCCGAGTGCAACTGGGCTCAGGTGCTCGAGGGAGCCATTGACTCAGCGCATAGCAGCAGTCTGCATTCGTCCAACATGCCGACTGCGGTTGATGTCGCCAACTCGACCGCAACCGACAGCCAATGGCTTCGCCCGTCAGCCGATAAATCCCCGCGCCTTGAAATAGAGCGCACGCCATATGGTTTTCGCTATGCCGCCATCCGCATTCCCATCCATGATCCCGACAAGCAGGATTATGTCCGCACCACGTCGTTCATCGCTCCCTTCACGGTAATGATTCCGCCGACGGATCGATATAATCTGATCCAGATGCTCGTTCCGATCGATGATGTGAACTGTATGTTTTACTGGATCGCCTGGCATGAAACAAAAGGGATATCAGCCGATGCGTGGCGCAAATTCTGTGATGCTGTTCCTGGCGTTGATGTCGACCCGGTCACTTTCAGAAAATTCCGCAATATCGACAATAATTATCAGCAGGATCGTGCCGCAATGAAAGCGGGCGATTTCACGGGAATCAAGGGTATCCCGACTCAGGATATGGCAATGTGGGAATCAATGGGTCCCATCGCCGATCGCAGTGATGACAAGTTGGGATCGAGCGACCGGGCGATCTTCGAATTCCGCAAGATCATGCTGTCTCAGGCGAAAGATGCAGAGAATGAGGCCAAGCCGAAAGGCTATTACAACAAGGATCTCTTCTCGTTTGAAGGCATGGTCAGCAAGGATGCCGACTGGCGAGATGTGGCGTCGCCCCGAGTCGACTGATGGAGCGCGCAATGTTTGTTGCGCGTCCGGCCCCCGTTGCTTTGCATGGTCACAAAATGGCTCAAGAATCAGTCTATTTGAATGACAATGATGGGTAATCAAATCATCCGAAATATTGATGGACCTGCCAGAATATTATAAGTTTTATTGAATTCTGATCCAAACGTCAGGGGCTGCCCTGCGACCCAAGGCCGGCAATATAGAGCTGGCTAAAAGGTTCCGCCCCAAGGACTGAACCGGGCGGCGTCAGCCGATTGGTCATTCAGTCTGGCCAATAGAGTTGCATCGGATTGTCGATGAGCAGCTTGCGCTGCAATTCTGCTGTGACAGCAATTTGCGGAATGACATCCACCAGACTGCCATCGTCAGGCAAAATGTCTTGCATATTGGGGTGGGGCCAATCGGTTCCCCAAAGCACGCGGCCAGGATAATCTTCAACCAGCGGGCGAACGGCTGCGACAAAGTCGGCATAGGGCGGTCCCGCGGGATCCAGGCGGTCCGGGCATGTTACCTTGGTCCAGATATCGTCGCGGCTGTCCAGCAGCTCGCGAAAAGCTGTGATGTCCGGACCTTCCGGACCCTGGCTGACATCGGGGCGTCCCATATGATCGACCACAACGGGCACGGGAATATGCGCGATGAATTCGCGCATCTCTGCCAATATGTCCGCCTCGAAATAGACGACGACGTGCCAGTCTTTTGGCAACCGGTCTGCCACAGCTAAAAATTTATCCTTTGGTGCATTGTCGACCAGACGCTTGAGAAAGTTGAACCGGATACCGCGGATGCCGCCTTGATGAAGCGCGTCCAGTTCCCCGTACGAAATATCCGGATCGACGACAGCGACGCCGCGCGCCATGCCAGCGGATTTGTTGATGGCATCAAGTGTCGCTCTGTTGTCGGTGCCGTGACAGCTGGCCTGGACAATCACGTTGCGGGAAAATCCCAGATGATCCCGCAAAGCAAATAATTTCTCCGGCCCGGCATCTTCCGGGAGATATTTGGCCGAGGGACTGAATGGAAATTGCGCTTGTGGTCCGAAGACGTGGCAATGGGCATCAACTGCACCGGGAGGGGGTATGAATTTTGGTTTGGATGGATGTGCGTGCCAGCTGATGATGCGTTCGGTCATGCAAAAATTACTCCGTCCATCAGCTTTCGCGCCGTGCGCAGCATCGCAGCGCTGGTTACATTTCCTTGATCGTCCACTTCCATCACGCAGGTCGTTTCTCCGGTGGGATGTTCGATAGAAAGCGTCTTGCTGACACCACCAGATATGCTCGCAACTTTTGCCGCCGGTGTACCATCGATAAGGGCGGCCGTTGCAACCGTCACGGCGGCGAGGACGCCCACGCTGGCATGAGCGCGGTGCGGAATGAAGCTGCGCACGGTGATCGCCCCACCATTGCGGGGTGGCGCCACCAGCATCATTTTGGGGACTGATTTTTCGGTGACATCGCCGAGGTTCATGCGTTCGCCAGCGGCAAGGCGGATCGCTTCGATCGTCGCCTTGAGGGTTTCTGCCGCGTCCAGTTCATCACGGCTTTCATAGCCGGTGGCACCGAGGTCCGTCGCCTTGATGATGATGCAGGGCATGCCATTGTCAATCAGGGTGCACGGGACATCGTTGATGATATCAACCTTATTCCCGGATGGTAGCAGGGCACCGCAGGTCGAGCCGGCTGTGTCCCGAAAGGCTAGCGGGACAGGAGCGGCAAAACCGGGCACGCCGTCGATCCGCGCCGTGCCGGCATAGGTCGGCAGGCCAGTGGGCGTTTGCACGGTTGCGACGGCAATCTGTCCGGTATTTTCCATATAGATAGTAACTCTGGTCTCGCCGTGATTCGCCGATACCAGTTCCCGCTCGATGGCGAAGGGACCGACCCCGGCGAGAATATTTCCGCAATTCTGTGCGTCGCTGACGATAGCCTGATCAACAAAGACCTGCAGGAAGAGATAATCGACATCGACCCCATCGCGCTGCGATTTCCGGATGACCGCGACTTTGCTGGTCAGCGGATCGCCGCCGCCCATGCCATCAATTTGCCGCTCGTCGGGCGAGCCCATCACGCGCAGAAGAAAGGCATCGCGCTCCGCTTTGTCCGCCGGTAAATCGTCGGCCAGAAAATAACCCCCTTTGGATGTTCCGCCCCGCATCCACATGACGCGGGTTCCATCAAACATATTTCAGGCCCTCTTTCTCCAGCCGTTCGCGCATCTTGTACATATCGAGGCCCAGTTCGCCGCCTGCGAGCCGCTCCCGCTTCGCTTCTTCATTGGCTTCGCGCGCGCGGGCTTTTTCGAGAACTTCGGCGGCCCGTTCACGCGGGACGACGCAAACTCCGTCATCATCTGCGACGACGACATCGCCGGGATTTACCACCGCACCGGCACAGACGATCGGGATGTTCACCGATCCGAGTGTATTCTTGACGGTACCCTGTGCGAACACCGCTTTGGACCAGACCGGGAAATTCATCTCGGTCAGGTCGCGGATGTCACGGACACCGGCGTTGATGATCAATCCGCAGCAACCATGTGCCTGCGCCGATGTCGCGAGCAAATCGCCGAAATAGCCGTCTTCGCAGGGACTGGTGGGTTCGAGTACCAGAATATCGCCTTCTTTCAATTGCTCGATCGCGACGTGCACCATCCAGTTATCGCCGGGCGCGGCAGAAATTGTGACCGCATTGCCAGCGATGCGTGCGCCTCTGTAGATCGGCCGGATATTGCTCGCCATCAGGCCGGTTCGGCCCTGCGCTTCATGCACGGTGGCGACTCCGCATTTGCCAAGCCCGTCGACCAGGGCCAGGTCGGTACGGTCGATATTCTGGACAACGATATTGGTCATGGGCGGACTCCTTATACGGGCCGAAGGTTAGGAAGGTTGCGCTCAGACATGCAAGTCGGAACTATGCAAAAGATATAATTATATGCTAATTCTATCGCTAATGGATATTTGGGATTTCAACCTGCGGCATCTGCGCGCTGCTGCCACAATCGGGCATTTGGGAACTATTTCGGCCGCTGCGCAGGCCATCCATATCAGTCAACCTGCGATTACACAGGGAATAGCAAGACTCGAAACGCAGCTGGCGCAGCCCCTGTTCGAGCGGAGAACCGAAGGGATGGTTGCGACCGAGGCCGGACGGCTGCTTTTTCCGCGCATCGAAACAGCGCTGACCCAGATTGCATCTCCACGGGTCACCATGACGCAGATCCGCGCAATAATCGCACTCGCCAGTGCGGGAAGCTATTCCGGAGCTTCGGCGGTCACCGGGCTGGCGCAGCCATCGTTGCACCGGGCGGTTGGTGATCTTTCCGTGGCGCTTAAAAAATCACTGGTCGAGCGTCGCGGCAAGGGTGTCGCGCTGACCGAGCAGGGCAGGCGCACCGTGCGTCGTTTCCGGCTGGCGCGGGCCGAACTCGAAGCGGGCCTCAGCGAACTGACCGCTCTGCTCGGGCGCGAGACTGGACGGCTTGCCATTGGTGCCATGCCCTTGTCGCGGGCGCGTATCTTGCCGGCGGCCGTTGCCACTTTTCACCGCGACCATCCCGATGTGGCAATCCACATTGTCGAAGGCGCCTTCCACGAGCTGATCGAACCGCTGCGAGACGGAGAAATAGATCTGATGATCGGAGCTCTGCGCGATCCCTCGCCAGGTCCGGATCTTCGCCAGCGACGGCTTTTTGAAGATCGCCCGGTCGTGATTGGCCGCAAGGATCACCCGGCATCGAAAGGCTCGCCATCTTTGAAAGCGCTTGCTGGCTATCCCTGGATCATTCCCGCGACCGGAACGCCGCTGCGCGCCGTCTGGGTACGGATGTTTGCCGAACGATCGATAAAGCTGCCGGATGTTCCGATAGCGTGCGGTTCGGTGATCACGATACGGCAGATATTGGTCGATAGTGATTTCCTGACTCTATTGTCACCCGATCAGGTGGCAGTGGAACTGGAGGCCGGCTGGCTGTCCCGGATTGCAGACATACCCAAAGAATTTATTCGCACTATCGGCACGACAACCCGTGCAGAGTGGCGACCAACTGCCATGCAGACCAAGTTTATCAGGATATTGGAAGCGATATCGGAATCAAGTTGAATTCATAAAAACTTATATCGGTTCCGAGCTTCCAATTGGCATGATTTTGCTGACCGACCTAGTTCTGTTCTTCATGAATCAGGCGATCACTCTTATCGGCTATGGCGAAGCGGGGCGGACCTTTGCCCGGGCGGGCGGCTGGCAGGCGCGGGCACGGGTGTTCGATCTGCTGGACCTCCGACGGCTTTATGACGAAGATGATGTTCGCGGCTACGCCTCACTCCGGCAGGCGTTGCTCGACAGTGGCTGTGTGATAAGCGTGGTTACCGCCGATCAGGCGCTTCCGGCGGCGCAGGATGCAGCTGGGAAATTGGCGGCTGACGCCTTGTTCTTCGACATGAATTCGGTCGCTCCGAATACCAAGAGGGCTGCTGCCCAAATCATCAACACGGCAGGCGGGCGCTATGTCGACGTTGCCATCATGTCACCGGTCAATCCTGCCAAAACGAGCGTCCCGCTGCTGATTTCCGGTCCGCATTGCGACGAAGGCGCCAAGGCGCTTGCAGAGCTGGGGTTCACAAATATCCGGATTGTTGGCGATGCCATCGGCCGTGCCGCGACCATCAAGATGCTGCGCTCCGTGATGTACAAAGGCGTAGAAGCGCTGACCGCCGAATGCCTGATCGCCTGCGAACGAGCCGGTGTCACCGATGAGGTTCTGGGCAGTTTTAACAATGACTGGTCTGCCCAGGCGGATTACCGGCTCGACCGGATGCTGGTCCACGGCGCGCGGCGATCTGCAGAAATGGCAGAAGCGGTCAAGACACTCGAAGCGCTGGGCGTCGAGCCGTTGCTGACGCGCGGAACCGTTGCGCGGCAGGCAGCGCTTGGCGCACTGAATCTGGAGTCTCCACCGTCAGGACTGGATGCGAAATTGAAGGCGATCGCAAAATGACCATGATTATTGATTGTCACGGCCATTATACCGTTTTGCCCAAGGCGCACGACGAATGGCGGGAGGCGCAAAAGGCCGCTTTCAAATCCGGTGAAGAGGCTCCCCTTTATCCTGATATTTCCGATGATGAAATTCGCGAAACGATCGAAGCGAACCAACTACGCCTTCTGAAAGAGCGCGGCGCGGATATGACGATATTTTCACCCCGTGCGTCTGCCATGGCGCCGCATGTCGGAGACCAGAGCGTTGCGGTAAAATGGGCGCAGGTCTGCAATGACCTGATCGGGCGGGTGGTCGGCCTTTATCCCGATACTTTTGCTGGCGTTTGCATGCTGCCGCAATCCCCGGAAGCCGATATGCGTTCGAGCATCGCGGAGCTGGAGCGCTGCGTCGACATGGGCTTTGTCGGTTGCAATCTGAACCCTGATCCCGGCGGCGGCAAGTTCGAGCATCCGCCGCTGACCGACAAATTCTGGTATCCATTCTATGAAAAAATGGTTGAACTGGACGTCCCGGCAATGATCCATGTTTCGGGCAGTTGCAACCCTTCCATGCACGCGACCGGTGCTTATTATATCGCCGCCGATACCATAGCTTTCATGCAGCTTATCCAGGGCGATCTGTTCAGGGATTTTCCGACGTTGCGGTTGATCATTCCCCATGGCGGCGGTGCCGTACCCTATCACTGGGGGCGGTATCGCGGCCTTGCCGACATGCTCAAACAGCCTGATCTGGCAACGCATGTGATGAACAATGTGTTTTTCGATACCTGTGTCTACCATCAACCGGGCATCAACCTGCTCGCCGATGTGATCAAGAACAAGAATATCCTGTTCGGATCAGAAATGGTTGGTGCCGTGCGCGGTATTGATCCGCAAACAGGCCATTATTTTGATGATACCAAACGTTATGTCGATGCCCTCGATCTTAGTGATGCCGAGCGCCATGCGATATTCGAAGGCAATGCGCGCCGTGTCTATCCCCGGCTGGATGCACAGCTGAAGGAACGGAATCTGTGAAACAGGATATCCACGAATATCTCGCCGAGTTTGACGATATTCCCGGTACAAGGGTGTTCACGGCAGCGCGTGCGCGGCAAGGCTATCATCTCAACCAGTTTGCGATGAGCCTGATGAAGGCGGACAATCGCGAACGCTGGAAGGCCGATGAACAAGCCTATCTGGACGACTGGTCACTGTCTGAGGAACAGAAGCAGGCCGTGCTCGCCCGCGACTATAACCGGATGCTGGAACTGGGCGGGAACATCTATTTTCTCAGCAAGATTTTTTCGACCGACGGTATCAGTTTCGCCGAAGCGGTTTCGACAATGACCGACATGTCCTTTCCCGAATATCGCGAGATGATGATGAATGGCGGACGGTCCCCTGACGGCAATCGTTCGATCAGGGAGGGCAATTGATATGGCACGGATAACAGCCGGTGTTGCGTCCAGCCACGTCCCGTTGCTCGGCGTCGCTGTCGATCAGGGTAAAACGCAGGACGATTATTTCGCTCCGATTTTCCGGGGTTATGAATGGACCCGCCAATGGGAAGAGAACGAGAAGCCTGACGTAGTCATTCTGGTCTATAATGACCATGCTTCTGCTTTTGATGCGAATTTCATTCCCACATTCGCTATCGGCTGTGGTGAAAATTACAAGCCGGCCGATGAAGGTTGGGGACCGCGCCCGGTGCCCGATGTCGAAGGTCATGCGGACCTCGGCTGGCATATCGCGCAGAGTCTGATTCTCGATGATTTCGACATGACGATCATTAACGAGATGGACGTCGATCATGGTCTGACGGTGCCGTTGAGCATGATGTTCGGTCAGCCTGACAAATGGCCGGTCAAGGTTGTGCCGCTGGCGGTCAATGTCGTGACCTATCCCCCGCCATCGGGTAATCGCTGCTGGGCACTGGGCGAGGCAATTGCCCGTGCAGTCGAGAGCTTCCCCGAAGATCTCAACGTACAGATATGGGGGACCGGCGGGATGAGCCATCAGCTTCAGGGCCCGCGTGCCGGGCTGCTGAACCGCGAATGGGATAACAAGTTTCTTGACCTGATGGTTGGGGACAGCGATGCGGCGCGGCATATCCCGCATATTGAATATCTGCGCGAGACGGGCAGCGAAGGCATTGAGATGGTGATGTGGCTGATCATGCGCGGGGCGCTCGGCACGACCACAAAATGCCTGCACCGGCATTATCACATACCCTGCAGCAATACCGCGATCGGGCATATCGTGCTCGCACCCGACAATTTATAAGACTGGAGAAAAACCATGAAAATCGCACTCGCAGGCGGCGGCGCCTTTGGTGAAAAACATCTTGATGGCCTGAAAAATATCGAAGGCGTGGAAGTGACCGTATTGGTCGGACGGCGACAGGAGCCGACCCAGGCGATGGCGGACAAATATGGTGTCGGCTTTGCCACCACCGATTATGAAGCGATGCTCGAGCGGGATGATGTTGATGCGGTGATATTGGCGACGCCGACGCAAATGCATGCCGATCAGGCAATCAAGGCGATGAATGCCGGCAAACATGTCGAGGTGGAAATTCCTCTTGCCGATAGCTGGGCTGACAGCGAGGCGGTGATGGTCAAGCAAAAGGAGACCGGTCTTGTCTGCATGGTCGGTCATACCCGGCGCTTCAACCCGTCCCATCAATGGGTTCATAATCAGATCGCTGCCGGTTCGTTCAACATCCAGCAAATGGACGTGCAAACCTATTTTTTCCGTCGCAAGAATATCAATGCCAAGGGCGAGGCGCGCAGCTGGACCGATCATCTGCTGTGGCATCACGCCGCCCATACGGTCGATCTGTTCGCTTATCAGGCGGGGCCGATTGTACAGGCAAATGCTATTCAGGGCCCGGTCCATCCCGAACTCGGAATCGCGATGGACATGTCGATCCAGCTTAAAGCCGAAAGCGGCGCGATTTGTACCCTGTCTCTGAGCTTTAACAACGACGGTCCGCTTGGGACCTTCTTCCGCTACATCGGCGACACCGGCACCTATATCGCGCGCTATGATGATTTGGTGAATGGCAAGGAAGAGCCGATAGACGTGTCCAATGTGGATGTCTCGATGAACGGGATCGAATTGCAGGATCGCGAATTCATCGCCGCCATCCGCGAAGGCCGGGAACCGAATTCGAGCGTCGCGCAAGTGCTGTCCTGTTACAAGGTGCTCGATGATCTTGAACAGCAGCTCAGCGCGTAAATAGTCTGCGCCGCAAAGTCAGACCATCCGAGCGCCGCACCATCATGGACGATGTTGCGGCGCAGTGCAGGCCCGTCGGGAACGAGCAATTGACCGCGAGATATGTCGGGCGTGGGCGAAAGGGGTATTTGCACCAGTCGCTCAATATCTGTGAAGCATCAATATCCGGTTTGCCGTAGCCCGGATCATGCCATTTCCGAAAGCAGGCTTCCAGATGGCGATATAATGCCTCACGGGCAGATGGCGATATAAAGCCTCACGCGTTGCCATATTGGATCGCTAACGCTCTGTTCTTCAATGGCTCCGTGAATTATCTTCCATCAGCTTGTCGGCGATCGCTTGGTAGGCGGGGAGGGTCGTCGGATCGTAGAAGCTGTTGCTCCATTGCGGGCCGGACGCGAAGCGTATGATGACCATTTCGGCTTTCGGATCGACATAGATGGCCTGACCCAGCACGCCGCGTGCCGAAAAGGCCCCGTCGGCATTGTGGTTGACCCACCACTGGCCGCGATAGCTCCAGTTCGGCAATGCCTTGTAGCCAGCGGCTGCGAAATAGTCCTTGTTGCCGCCTTTGCGGATGTCGGCAACAACGCTTTCGGGGACGACCTGTCGACCGTTGAATTTTCCGCCGAGGCGCATCATCTCGCCGAAACGGGCCTGATCGCGCAATGTAGAGCTAAGGCCGCCGCCGGCCATGGCTGTGCCTTGCTCGTCAATCGTGAAAGAGGCGTCGTTTTTCATGCCGAGCGGCTGCCATATGCGCTCACTCAATACCGTTTGCAGCGGTTTGCCGGTGACCCTTGCGATCAACAAGCCGAGGATGTCGGTATTGACTGATGCATAGCTGAAATGCTGACCATGCGGGCCGGCCGCCTTGATGGTCTTCAGAAAGTCGAACAAATTGGTCGGGCCTTCATAGCCCTTCGGCCGGGGGCCGAATTTCGCGGCATAGGTGTAGCGGGCGAAATCGGCGCTATTGCCAGCATAGGTTTCGGAATACGCGATGTTCGTTGTCATATCCAGAATTTGCCGGACGGTCGCATTGCCGAAACCGCTGTCCTTCAATTCGGGTATGTAGCGCGAGATCGGAGCCGTTTCATCCAGTTTTCCCTCTTCGATCAGAATGGCAGCCAGCGTGCCGGTATAGGATTTGGTGGCGGAGAAATTGAGATGGGGCTGGTCCGGCGTCATTACACCGAAATAGCGTTCATAAACGATTCGGCCCTGGTGAAGGATCAGGATCGCATCGGTGTAATTGGCATCCAGGGATTGGGCCCAGGTCATCGGTTTATCGCTGCCAATCGGCAGGAAGGTCACGTCGTCAATATCTTCGCGCAACGCAAGCGGGAGAGCCGAAGCGGGGCCATGGCCACGCGGAACGTCGACAGTCGGCAGCAATTCCCGATAATGGGCGACGGCCCAGCGTATCTGCGGAAAACGAAGATGGTCGCCGCTCTCGAATGTGATCGTCTTGTCGGCCGGTGGCGGGCTGCCCTTCATCCAGCCCATCCGGGCCGGGTCCGTGGAACTGTTGTCGCGACCGGGCTCTCCGGCCATAGTCGGGGTGAAGCTCGTGATGGTCGTCAGAAGCGCTGTTGCAAGACATAATTTTTTCATATGCGGTCCCATTCCCAAATGTCGCGACGGTAGAATTCTGGCTTCTTCCCGTTCCATGTCGGGGGCTGTCGGTCCGTTCGCGGAAAGGACGCCTTTCTGGAAAGAGTAACCCGGGAAAAATTGATTATATAAGTAATTAAAATCACTGCCTCTGTCAATGACGAGTGGTCCCTGACCTGCGGTATGAAAATGCGCGATTCGTTTGCGCATTCATCCCGCTTGACTTTGGCATTCGGAGCAGCGGTTTGGCTGCTCCAGATTTCAGCGTTCCAAAAACCCGACCAGCTGATCGATAGCCTGTCGTGCTTCGCGGATGGGGAATAATATCCAGTCGTGCTGCATCTCGGGATAGATGTGACAGTCGAGGGCGATACCTGCTGCATCAGCCTTTCTTTGAAGTGCCAGCGTATCGGGATGCAGAATGTCATGGGTGCCGGAAAAAACTATCATCGGTGGCAGATTCTCCAATGAAGCATGGATCGGGCTGATTGGAAAATCCGCTGGCCCATTGTCAGGTCCGGCCCACCAGCGGCCCATTGCCCGGATGCCATCAATCGAGAGAATGTGATCCTTTGACTCGATTGCCGGTTGCATCGGGTTTTTGGCCTCCGCGTCCAGCCAGGGCGAGAGCAGAACAAGCTTGCCGGGCAGGGGCTTGCCCCGATCCCGCAACATCTGCGCGAGGCCCAGCGACCATCCTGCGCCAGCGCTGTCTCCCATAAACACGATGTTTTTAGGATCAGCCTTGTCCAGCAACTGGTCGTACAGATTGAGCATGACCGGGTAGGAGGCTGTCCAATCCTGTTCGGGAGCCTTGGGATAAAGAGGCACCGTGATCGATGCTCCCGTCCGCTTGATCAATTGAGCGATAAACTTCCAGTGAAAATCTGTGATGCTGTAGGCATAGCCGCCGCCATGGAAGAAAATGACGTGCAGATTTGAATCGGTATTGCAAGGCGTGATGGTGAAGTTCGGATGGCCGTCGATCCGGAATTCCTCTAATTCACAGTTTTTCTGGATCCAGCTGCCGGGCTTTGCAGGCCCCTTGGTTCGGTCCTTTGCGACCTCGGCCCGGGCATTTTTTTCGTCAAGAAAGCCCTTTCCAATGCCTCCGAAACGCAGGACAAGATTAAACGCTTTTGCACCGACACTAGCCATATACCCCTCCATCCCTTGTTTACGAGCTGCGCAGGGAATTATGCAAGCCATGCGTTCAACCTGCTTGCCGTGAATTTTGCTCCTGTCTTTCGACAGCTGGTCGCAAGCAGACGACTCTCTTAATCTCACACTCCGCGGAGGAAGCTATGGGACTTCTCACGATGAGTCGATGCGAACTTGGCAAAAGTACATTATCTGGCAGCATTTCTTTGATCAGCGGCCTCATATTCATTCGATTGGCATTAAGTGAGAACGGACAGGATTGACGCTTTAAATATATTAATTATATATCTGATTATGTTAAAGCAAATTTCCAACGAAAATATCGGTGGCGAAAGTTTCATGCCGGTTGATCTGGACATCAAGCGCGAGCCAGATGGCACGATTCTGCTGCGTTCGAACAACATACTGCCCGAGCACGAACCGAATATTGTGCGCGTCATCATGGAGCGCGCTCGCTGTACTGGAGATAAAGCCGCCTTTGCTGCTCGAACGAGCACAGGATGTTGGCGGTTCCTGACATATAAAGATTTTGCGACCCAGGTTCGGAGTGCCGGGCAATGGTTGATCGACCGGGTTCCGCATGGGGCGACCTTGATGATCGTCGCCGACAACAGCCCGGAGGTGGCGATCATTTTTGTTGCCGGATTGGCGGCTGGCCTGCGAGTTCTTCCTGTCGGCACCGGCACCGCATTAGCTAACGATGATCTGCTTCGTTTGCGTCATATCGTGGCGAAATCCAAACCGGCGGCAGTATATGTTGATAATAGTCGGCAAATAGTTGATTCTGTCCGCTCTGTGATTGATGTGAAATGTGCCGTCATCACAGCGGGCACAGCGATTTCCGGAAGCACTGCTATTGGCGAAGTTACATCTACCAAGCCATCCCCTGCGATAGACGAATCAATTAACAATCTGGACGTTTCTAGGACGGCTTGCCTGATGATGACGTCGGGTTCCAGCGGATTGCCCAAGTTGGTGAAGCAGTCACTGGCCAATATGGCAGCAAATACCGCGCAGGGGTTAGCCACACTCGGCCCAATTGTCGGATGGCATGAAGCTTCATTGGATTGGCTGCCCTGGAACCACGCTGCTGGATCGGCGGTCCTGCGCGCCAGTCTGATGCTTGGTGGAACATTATACATTGACGGGGGTAAGCCGACTCCTGATCTATTTGGAGAAACTGTCCGCAATCTAAGGGAGATATCTGTCCCCTATTTTAACAATGTCCCACTCGGCTATTCGATGCTGACTGACGCCTTGGAGAATGACGCGGAAATGCGGAAAACCTTTTTCAAGCGCATGCGGATCATGATTTACGGAGGGGCGGGGCTTCCACAGTCAGTCAAGGACCGGCTGCAACAAATGGCGTTCAGGGAAACCGGACGGTATATTCCGGTGACGACAGGCTATGGAGCAACCGAAACCGTCGCCGGCTGCCTGAGTATCCACTTCGAATGCGACAAGGTCGGGATCGGATTGCCGGCGCCGGCAATAGAAATGAAACTTGTCCCCGTTGAGGGGCGTTACGCTCTTTTGCTGCGTGGCCCCAACATAATGCTGGGCTATCTTGATGAGCCGGAACTTACGGCGCAGGCCTTTGATGAAGATGGCTATTATCGAACCGGTGATCTGGTTCGTTTTCAGGACGACGCTCGTCCTGAACTTGGGCTGGTGTTTGCAGGACGACAAACCGAAGAGTTCAAGCTTTCCAATGGAACTTGGGTCTATGGCGGTCAATTGCGGACACAGCTTCTCGATGCCTTGACCCCTCTCGTCCAGGACGTCGTTTTATGCGACGAAAACAAACCATATCTGTCGCTGCTGGTCTGGCCAAACGACGAAGCCAGCACAGAGAAAATGGATCAGATTGCAACCATTGTACGCGAATTCAATACTCGTCAAAAGGGTACAGCGTCGCGGATACGACGTTTGGCTTCGCTCGTTCCCCCACCGAATCCCGCCGAGTCAGAAATATCGGAGAAGGGGAGCCTGGTCCGTAGAAAAATTATCGAGAACAGAACGGATCTTGTCGATCAGCTATACGCCGATAAGCCAGATGGATCAGTGTTTGTGCTGTTCTGACATACTGACATTGCTTCCGAATTCTCATCAACCGCAAGAATTGACATATAAATCATTTATCTATTTAATGGCGCGGGTGCCGCAAATTTTTTGGCATTTCTGGCGGAGCAATCCACATGAGTATCCGATCGACAATTCTAACGTTCCTATATCGGCAGTTCGTACGCAATCGTTCGGCGGGGCTCTCGGTCGAAGAGATTCTGGTGAAGGTGAACAAGGTTGCGGATCGTGTGCGTCCTATCCCCCCGAACATTCAGCTCACACCGGTCAATATCGGAGCTCTTCCGGGCGAGTGGACTGATGCAGGTGGGACAACAGACGATGTCGTGTTCTATATCCACGGCGGTGGATATTGCACGATGACATTGAAATCCTTCAGGCACGTTGCCTGGAGCATGGCCGAAAAAATCAACGCTCGGGTGCTCAGTTTCGACTATCGGCTCGCCCCGGAGCATCCATTCCCCGCAGCTTTTGATGATGCGCTGGCTGTGTATCGCTGGCTTCTGGAAACCGGAGTGTCGCCAGAGAAGATGGTCGTTGTAGGCGACTCTGCGGGCGGCGGTCTTGCATTAGCGATGTTGCTCGCTGTTCGCGATTCAGGGCTTCCTCTGCCACGCTGTGCGACGCTGGTTTCTCCTTGGGCCGATCTGACTCTTGCGACATCGGAAACCCGCCCCAACGCAACACGGGATTCTATGATCCACTGCGACGTGCTGAATGCGCTCGCGCCTGCCTATTATGGCGAATATTCGCCGCGTGATCCGCGTATATCGCCCGTATTCGGTGATCTCCATGGGCTGCCGCCAATCTTGATTCAAGTCGGGAGCAATGAGGTGCTTCGTCACGATGCCGAAGCTATAGCGCGCGGCATCGAGGCAAGCGCGGGCAGCGTGCAACTGGAAGTTTGGAAGGGCATGCCACATGTCTGGCACGCAATCGACTTTATACCCGAATCTGCGAAAGCCATTTCGCAACTTGCGCGGTTTAGCCGAGCGAATCTCGCCAGGAACTGACCGGCTCGCAAAGCCTGATTACAGTCTGAAAAATCCCAGAAATCGCCGTTGGACTTTGACCGATTCGTCGGTCCTCAAGGCTGATCAACGCTGCAATTCCGCTAATTATTGCGAATAATAAGATTGTTATTGATTTATTCTAATCATTTAGATTATTAAGCTCCTAAGACCGGCCGGTAGTCGGCAATGTCAGGGAGTGGGATATGAAAATTAGTTTAGCGATTCGCACATTTGCGAGTATGAGTGTCATCGGTTTGGCCAGTTATGCGACATCAGCGATGGCGCAGGATGGAGATACCGTATCAACCTCAGCTGTGGATGAAGCTGGCGCGTCGAATAGCAGCGCGCCGATGATCGTTGTGACCGCGCAGAAGCGCGAAGAGCGGCTTGTTGACGTGCCGATTTCCATTACGGCGATCAGCGGTGATGAACTGGCGGACTCTGGTGTGACCCAATTTCATGATCTGAGTCAGATTGTTCCCGGCTTTACCTCCGAACAATATGGGGATTCGCGTGTCGGGCGGATGACTTTGCGCGGCGTGGCGTCGCAGCAAGACAATCCTGGTAAACAATCCTCAATCGGGGTATTTCTCGATGGCGTATTTCTTGCGCGCTATGGTGCGGCGACCAGTGAACTCGCTGATATTGAGCGAGTAGAGGTTTTGCGCGGCCCCCAAGGAACACTTTTCGGCGCAAATACGGCGTCAGGACTGATCAATATCGTCACCCGTCGGCCGTCGCTCGACGAGACCAGTGGATTTCTTGAGGGTATGCTTGGCAACCACGCTCAGCGTGAGTTGCGAGCCAGTATTTCAACTCCGATTGTTCGCGATGCGCTGGGATTCAGTCTCTCGGCCTATAGTGTTAACCGCGGAGGATTGACAGAAAATGTAACGACCGGTCGCAAGGTCGACAATCTGCGCCGGCTGGGTACGCGGGCCAAGTTATATTATGAAGGTGACGGCATCGACGTGACGCTGACCGGTGATTATAACCGGGAACGAAGCGAATGTTGTTCTGCCATTCCGGTGGTGACTTTGCCGGGCGCCAATATTTTCGGCGTACCGATCGAACCGCTCGTTCCAGAGGGGGCTCCATTTTCTCATGAAACAATTCAGAATACGACCAATACCAACCACCATCAGGGCGGAGGCATTTCGGCGGAGATCAATCTCGAACTCGGGTCCCATACGCTAACCTCGGTCACCGCATGGCGACGGTGGGATATCAATCCGATCAGCGATATCGATTCGCTACCGCTCAGCGTGCTCGACAATTTCTTTATCGATCAGCGGCATGATCAGTTGAGCCAGGAAATTCGGTTGACCTCGCCGTCGACCGGATTGCTGAACTATGTCTTCGGTCTCTACTATTTTGATCGCACGTCTACCAATCTGGAAATTCTACAGCCGGGCGCGGATATCGCGTTCCTGATCATGCCCGGTGAAGTTGGCGATACCACGATTTCGTCCGTGCTTGATGACGTCTCCTATGCTGCGTTCGGGCATATTGACCTTAACCTGACCGACCGGTTCACTCTTTCGGCGGGCGGTCGTTACACGCGGGAAGAGCAGGACATCGATTTCACTCAGACATCTACCAACTTCGCCTTCGGCACACTTGGCAATATCCAGAGGTCACGTAATGAGTCCTATTTTACGTGGGTTGTGAATGCCCGCTACGAACTGGACGATGATCTGACGGTTTATGCCAGTATTGCTCGCGGTTCCAAACCGGGTGGGTTTGATTTGACTCGCTTGCCGGACTTCAACAATTTCGAGTTTGAAGACGAGAAAAACACCAACTACGAGATTGGATTGAAGGGCGGCCTGTTCGACAACCGCGTACAGTTTAGCTCTGCGCTCTTCCTTACCAATTATTCGAACTTTCAGGCGGTAGGTTTTGATGGTCTCAACCTGATTACCAGCAACGCCGACCTGTTCCGTACGAAGGGTGGTGAGATTGAATTCACCGCTTTACCGACGGACGGTCTTACGCTGCAGTTTCAGGCCAGCTATGTCGAGGCCCGCTACGTTCGTTTTCCGAATGGCACATGTCCCCCGGGAATTCCGCTGCCTTGCGATCTTTCCGGCAAGCGCCTCTCGCACGCACCCGAGGTAACGCTTGGCGCTTCGGCGGAATATCGTGCACCTCTGGGCCAATCCATGGAGGGGTTTGTACGGGTCGACGGTAATTATAAGAGCGATATATTCTTCCAGCAGAATCTCGATCCATCTGCCTACCAAGGCGCGCGTACCGTATTCAACGCCCGACTTGGTTTCGAGACGGAAAGCGGGTTCCTGCTCGAGGCCTTCGCTCGAAACCTGTTCAATCAGGAATATGTCAATTTCGTCTATCCTTCACCACTGTCAACCGGGTTTTATGTCGGATATCCCGCTGACCGGCGACAAGTCGGTTTGCGCGGACGTTTCAGCTTTTAGCCGATAGATGGCATCCCTCGCTCAAAAGGAAACGGTCGTAACGCGGTTGCGGGCAAGGCGGAATGCAATTGTCGTGCTGTTGCTCGGTCTGCTTTACGTCGTCTCCTATCTCGACCGTCTGATCCTTACCCTGCTCGTTGACCCGGTCCGGGCCGAATTTTCGGTGAGCGATACCGCCATTGGATTACTCCTTGGTCCCGCATTTGCGATATTTGTCGGTATTTTCTCCATACCTATGGGTTGGCTGGCCGATCGCTTTAATCGAACGCGACTGGTTCTGGCGGCTGTCACAATCTGGTCGAGTGCAACCCTTCTTACGGGATTTGCTCCGAATTTCGAAACGGTGGCGGGGCTCAGGATCGGTGTTGCAATTGCCGAAGCAGCGTTGTTTCCCGTGGCTATTTCGATAATCGCCGATCTCTTTCCGCCCGCACGCAGAGCGGCGGCGACCAGTACGTTTATCGCCTTCGGTGTTTTCGGGGCATTCGGGGCATTTTTCCTTGGCGGCGTCGTTGTCCAGTGGCTAGGCGATTCTCCTGTTTCCTTTCTCGGTTACGTCATGGACCCATGGCGTGCGACCTTTGTAATTGTCGCTGTCCCAGGCCTTGTGATCGCTGCGTTATTAGCCATGGTCGTTCGGGAGGTGCCTCGCCATGCAGTTCAGGGTAAGCAGGCTCCAGGCTCCAAAGATGTTTTCCTGCGACGCTGGGGGCCACTGTTTTTCTGGCTGTTCCTCGCCTCATCCTTTGGGCAAGCAATCGGATTGGGGGTAAGTTCCTGGTTGCCCAGTCTCATGGTCCGTGATTTCGGGATGGATCCCGGTAATGCGGGGATGCTGTTTGGTGTCGCAGGCGTGACCGCAGCTCTGTTTGGTCTTCTGTTCGCACCACGCTTCGCGGGCTATCTGCAAAAGCGGGGTCGTTCAGGCGATCTGCCATTGCTGGCAGCGGGGTCGGTTGCGATCGGCTCCCTAATCCTGCTTGCGGCTTTCTCGGCACAGTCTGTCTACTTGCTCGTCCCGCTCGTAGCTTTGGCATTTTTTTTCATTGTCCCGTCCGGAACATACGCTGTTTTCGCTATCAACTGGACCGTTCCCCGTCACAATACCGGACTGTTCGCAGCCGGCTATACATTGATCAATTCCCTGATTGCCATCGGACTCGGCCCGCTTGTTATCGCGATGGTGTCTGACGCGATTGGCGGCTCATCCCATCTCGCCGAAGGCATGGTCGTTCTGACGATCGGTGCTGGGCTTGGATCAGTGGTGCTCTTCATTCTCACGCATAAATTTTTTGCGCAACTTTGCCGAACCATTTCGGACGAATCACTTTTGTCAAAGGACTTGCTATGACTTCTTCTTCCCCGTCGACCGATGTCGGTGACGCGCTCATCTCTCGTCTCCGCAATATTGGTGCGCGGGTCTGTTTCGGCGTACCGGGCGGCCAGACCATTCCTCTCTATGGTGCTGCCCGGCGCAGTGGATTCAGCCATGTGCTGATGCGCGACGAGCGCAATGCGGCGTGCGCTGCGGACGCCTATGCAAGGGTCACAGGACGGATCGGTGTATGTGATGCCACGGTAGGCCCCGGCGCAACCAACCTGATTTCCGGTCTTGCCGAGGCTTACGCATCGGGAGTGCCCGTGCTGGCTATCGTTGCCGATGTGAAGACCGAAAGGGAGCATCTGCGCCACCGTGGCGTTGCCTCGCAAGCCATGGAACAGCGGGCGTTGATGGAAACGGTCTCCAAACAGGTGGTCCGGGTTCACTCATCCGACTCATTGGGGTCGGCGTTCGATTCCGCCATTCGCGTTGCCGTGACCGGTCGCGCAGGTCCGGTGACGCTGGAGATTCCCGAGGACGTGTTTACCGCGGCGGCGGAACTGGATGAGACAGGAGAAAATTTTCAGGCCGGGACATGGCCGCGTTATGCGACCGATCCGTCGGCCGAATCTGTTGCTCTTGCGGTTGAAGCGTTGGCCGGCGCTGAGCGCCCGATCATCCTGGCTGGCGGTGGCGCGATGTCCAGTCTTTATCGCGACGAAATTACGGCGCTTGCCGAAATGCACAATATCCCGGTCGTAACGTCGATCAACGGCAAGGGTGTGATCGACGAATATCACGCGCTTTCGCGGGGTGTCGTCGGAGTGTTTGGTTCGGTAGCGGCCAGTGTGGCGCTGCAAAAAGCTGATGTCGTTCTGATCCTCGGGTCGAAATTTGCCCAGTTCAACTCGTTTCTCTGGCGGTTGCCGTCACCCGCTCAGCATCTCATCCACGTGGACAGCGATGGCGCAGAACTTGGCCGAGCGATGCCGGTGTCCCAGTCCATTTGTGCGGACGCAGGGCGAACGGCGCTTCATATCCGCGAGGCGATGGGTTCTATTGCGCGTTGCCAGAACTGGCAGGTTGATGCGTCGGAAATTCCAGACCAACCCGGCACGAAAGAGGATGATGACCGGGTGGCGCCGGAAGCGGTGATCGAATTGATTTCCGAAATGGCGGACGAGCAGACGGTCATGGTTTCCGACGCGAGCCTTGCGTCGGGTTGGGCGGCTTCACGTTACCGCGTTCGTGGATCGGGAAGGAAATATCTGGCTCCGCGCGGTCTGGCTGGTATCGGCTGGGCCGGAGGGGCGGCGATCGGTGCAGCTGTGGCGCTACAGGAAGAGCATCCGGAGGCTGGCCATGTCGTTTCGATCTCCGGGGATGGCGCGACATCCTATTGGATCGGCGAAGTTGAAACGGCCGTTCGCCTGCAACTGCCGATCATCTTCGTTATCTTGAACAACGCCGGTTTTGGCTGGATCATGCAGGGCGAGCAAATGCTCGGCATCCAGCCACGGTCGACCTTCGGTTCGGTGGATTTCTCAGCCATGGGTCGGGCAATGGGAACCGCCGCTTTCCGGGCAGAGACCATCGAAGAAGCATCGGAAGCGTTGCAGAGCGCGTGGCAGATCAAAGGGCCGGTAATCATCGAGATCGCCAGTTCCGAAATGGCTTCGCCCAGCGTGGATTTCGGGGCACTCGACCCTTCGGCAGCGTCCGCCTATGGCGCCTACGGAATGGGCTGAAGCAGGCGATGACCAGCAGCGCTCCCGATCATTTTCTGAAACCGATGCAACCTAGGGGCGGCGGCATGCTGATCGCCGATGACAGGGTGGCGATGGATGCGACTGCATTTGCAGAGCAGGTGGCCGGTCTCGCAGCGACCCTGTCGAAAGCGGGGGTAGGCAAAGGCGATGTCGTTGCCGCGATGCTGCCCAACCGTATTGAAATCATCATCGCAATTTATGCCGCCTGGCAGCTCCGGGCGGCGTTCACGCCGATCAATCCGGCTTTGACCGTGAACGAAGCGATGCACCAGCTGAGCGATTCTGCCGCCAAGGTGGTTCTTGTTGACGAAGGATCACGAGCAATTCTTGCCGCTGTCGATATCCCGAAGCTGGACCTCGACAGCTGGACCGGTCTGTCAGGCGACAACAGCGACATTTTTCCCCGGCAGGATGATCTCGCCCTGCTCATTTATACCAGTGGCACCACCGGCAAGCCAAAAGGTGTAATGCTTGATCATGCCAATATCGCAGCAATGACGAGTTCAATCCGGCAGGCCCTGCGTCTCGGCCCGGAGGATCACTCGCTACTTGCGATGCCGCTGTTTCACGTCAATGCCCTGATCGTCAGCGTGCTTTCGCCGCTCGTTGCAGGTGGGTCGGTCCGATTGCTGCCGGGCTTTGACCGGGCAACCTTCTGGGATAATGTTCGGACCTCCGGCGCCACCTATTTTTCCGGCGTACCGGCGATGTTCATCCTGCTTTCCGAACAGGCCGGAGTG
The DNA here is from genome assembly GCF_048267785.1 of Parasphingorhabdus sp. Classification (GTDB taxonomy): domain Bacteria; phylum Pseudomonadota; class Alphaproteobacteria; order Sphingomonadales; family Sphingomonadaceae; genus Parasphingorhabdus. Next base: position 267,646 of record NZ_JBLWWU010000002.1, read on the forward strand.
ATTGATGCTGCGCCTGACCTGCGATTTGCAATCTGTGGTGCGGCCCCGATGCCCGCTCCCGCCATTGCCGCATTCGAAACGCGCTATGGCTTCCCCATTCTCGAAGGTTATGGCCTGACCGAGTCCACCGTCGGCGCGACCCTTAATCCGCTGGACGGACCACGTCGCCCTGGCAGCGTTGGCAAGGCAATGCCGGATATCGAAGTGCGGATTATCGACGAAGACTGCCAGCCTTTGCCGCCAGGCGAACTGGGCGAAGTGGCAATCCGCGGTGGCAATGTGATGCGCGGCTATCTCAATCAACCCGCAGCGACCGCCGAAACCGTCGTCGACGGCTGGCTTCGAACCGGTGATATGGGACAGCTCGACGCCAACGGCTGGCTGACTCTCACCGGTCGGAAGAAAGATCTGATCATCAGGGGTGGTGAAAACATCTATCCGACCGAGGTCGAACATGCGCTGATTGCTACCGGTCTCGTTTCCGATGCCGCGGTCGTCGGTCGACATGATCCGGTGATGGGAGAAGTGCCGGTGGCTTTTATCGTGGCGGGTGAAAGCAAGGAATTGGAAGAATTGGAAGCATTGCTTCCGCACATGCTGGCTGAGCGACTTTCGCGATTCAAGGTGCCAACAGCCTTTCATTTCATCACCGAGATGCCGCGCAATCCTACTGGAAAGATCGACAAGCCGGCACTGCGTGCCCGGCTGGACCAGGCCTTGCAACAACCGGTTCAGGCCAATCAAAAATAAATCAAAGGAGTATGAACATGAAATTTGGACTTTTCGGTGGTGCCGCTCGCGGTGACGAACATTCCGGTGACAGCCAATCCTATCGTGATTTTATTGATTATGTCGTTCGGGCAGATGAACTCGAATTTAAGTCACTGTTTCTTGTAGAACATCATTTCACCGGCATGGGGCAACTCAGTGCCTCCATCACATTGCTCAGCTATCTCGCTGGGTTGACCAAACAGATCCGTTTGGGAACGGGTGTAACCGTTTTGCCCTGGCATAACCCTGTGCTGTTGGCGGAACAGGCTGCTACCGTCGATCTGGTTTCGAACGGCCGATTGGATTTCGGTATTGGCAGAGGATATCGGCCCAATGAATTTCATGGCTTCATGGTCGATCCGGCAACCGCGCAGGAACGTTTTGATGAAGCAATCGCATTGATCCTCAAAAGCTGGACCGAGCAGAAACGATGGTCGCACAAAGGCACGTATTGGCAATATCAGGATGTCGTAGTTGAACCACAACCAGTTCAGCTTCCGCATCCACCAATCTGGGTCGCGGCGCAAAGCGAGGGCTCGGTCCGCAAGGCCGCCGCAAAAGGCCAATCAATGTTGCTCGATCAGTTTAGCGACACGGAAACCATTGGCCGCCGGATTGGCTGGTTCCGCGACGAACAGCGCCAGAATGGCATTGCGGCATTGCCCGGTCAGATAGCCGTAACGCGCGGGTTGCTTCTAGTAGAGAATAATGATCAGCGCGACACCGAGATCAAGCAGAGATTGACCGCGATCGAGGCTCTGGCTGCAACGGCCCGGGTGCCGGGAACCGAAGAAAATGCTCCGGTTGTTGGGTCGAAAATGCTCGACAGCTCACGCGAAGGCACGGAAGCGTCGACGATAATCGGCACCCCGGAGGATTGTATCGCACGTTTGAACGAGCTCGCGGATGTTGGTGTGGACTATGTCTTGCTCAACGACCCGACCGGCGGGCTGGAACGGCTCGAATTCTTTGCCCGTGACGTGATGCCTGCCTTTGCACAGCAGACTGAGGCGAAACCAATGGCAGCAGAGTAAGAGGAATTATTGCTGCGCGCCGGGAAGCAATACGGCGCGCAGCACTTCGCCCCGCTCTAGCATGTCGAGCCCTTCATTGACCTGATCCAATGGCAATGTGCGGCTGACAAATCCGGCAAGATCAAGCTGTCCCTGTTCGGCTAGCCTGACAAAGGCTGGAAAGTCCCTGCGGATATTGGCCGATCCGAACAACGCGCTGGACAAGCGATGTTCGGACAAGAAAAACGGCAAAGCGGCCAGTTCAAATGTTGCCTCTTTCGGCGGCATCCCGATCATAATAATTTCACCGGCCCGACGGGTTACGGCTTGGGCCTGTGTCACTGTTCCCGGGCGACTCACGGCATCGATCGTGACATCCACGCCGTGACCGGCCGTCAGGCGGTTGATGGCACCGACAAGGTCAGGGTCCTTGCTGTCAACCACATGGGTGGCGCCGCGCTGCTGGGCATCGAGGCGTCGCTCCGGCAAAGGATCGACGGCGATGATCGTGGTCGCGCCAGCGATACGTGCGCCGATTATGGAGGAAAGGCCTACAGTTCCGCAGCCGATTACGGCGACCGATCCGCCGACCGGAATGGAAGCCCGGTTCAGCGCTGCTGACAAGCCGGTGGTGACACCGCATCCGATAAGGGAAAGCGATTCCGGCGGCAGATTGGTGTCGACACCGACCAGTGATGCCTGGTTCACCACCATTTCTTCGGCAAATGTTCCCAGACCGAAAAGTCCGGTTGCAACGGAACCGTCGGCCCTGGAAGCGCGGGGCACTGTTCGCACGCTGGATGACAGGGCGCAAATATGTGGCCTGCCGGCGGTACATTGGAGACAGCTGCCACAGCTTGGTGCCGACGAACTTATCACTGTGTCGCCGACGGCAAAGCGGTCTACCGCAACGCCAACGTCCTGCACGATCCCGCTTGCTTCATGGCCCATGATGATCGGTGCACCATAGGCATGATCGCCGCGGCGAATGGCGACATCGGTCTGGCACAGGGATGTTGCTGTAATTTTGACCCGCACATCCTGTGGTCCGAGCGGATGGAGGGAGATGCTCTCGAGAGCCAAGGGATCTCCGGCTTCGGTAAATATGGCGGCTTTAATCGGCGGCATGACACTCATCCCCATTTCGCCGGTACGCTGGTCGGCATGCGATACCACAGGCCGGTAATTTCGGGTGCCGTTTTTGACTCGTCAAGCCGCAAGCGGGGCAGGCGATCGAGCAATGTATTGATTGCTGTGATAAGTTCCATATGCGCTACTTTCGCGCCCATGCAGAAATGCGAACCGGTAGAAAATGCCAGGTTAGCGCGCCGTTCGCGGTGAGGATTATAGGTTTCCGGATCATCGAACTCCGCCGGATCGCGATTGGCAGCCGCGATTCCGGCTTCGACAATCGACCCAGCCGGAATATGAACGCCGCCAACCGTCACATCGCAAGTGGCGAGGCGTGGAGGCGCAACCAGGACGGGGCCGTTCCAACGAAGCAGTTCATCCACAACTGGCGGGACGAGATGACGATTATCATAGAGCTGTTCTAGCAGTTCAGGTCTTTCAAGTAAGGTAACGAGCAATATACCCAAGGTCCGATATGTCGTCCCCGAACCCGCCGGAAGCAGATTGCAAATCAGGCCAAGCAACTGCTTTTCCGTGATCTTGTGCTTTTCACCATCCTCTTCGATTTCACGTTCCAGCAACATGCTGATGACATCGTCTCTCGGTGACCGGCGACGATCATTGATGATCTCGCGCATATAGTCTTCAACAGACAGGCGGGCCGCCCGGGCTTCATCGGGGGTCGCCGCTGCGATCTGCAGCATGGTGGCCCATTCATGGAATTGCGGAATATCTTTCGGTTTAACACCGAGCGTCATGGCGATCACATAGACAGGAAACTCGGCACAATATTCGAAATAGAGGTCAGCCGACCCGCGATCTTCAAAACGATCGATCAATTGATTGAGTCTGGGGGCGACAAAGGCACTCCATTTGCCAAGTCCGTAACGACCGAAGGCCGGCTGGACAAGAGAACGAAATTTGCGATGCTCCGGATCATCGGAGCCCATCAGGGAAACGCTGCCGAAAACATATTCGGTCATCTTGCGGATGCCGGCATTCGAAAAAGTGACATTATCCTTCAGAACCTGTTCGGTCTCGGCATAGCCAACGGTTATGAATCGTTTTGCATCCGGCCATACTTCGGCGGTCGGATCCGGTACGTTGAAATGGTTGAAAAATGACCCGGAATGGACCGGCCCTTCCCGGCGAAGTTCCGCCAGATGGGGGTAAGGATCGGTAACCTGGCCGGCACCTGTGCGGTGGGCCGTGGGTTGCTCCCAAGCAGCCTCACCGACCCCTTTTTCGGTTTTATTTTCGTTTGAATCAATCATTGGGTCTCCGTTCAACATCGGTTTGATCATGGGATCATCACACCTGGGATCGCCGACAGGCGCGAACAAATTTAGCAAAGGCCGCGTGTCGCGAATCCGGCCGACTTAAAAGGCAAGCGTGCCACCGCCATCGACGATGAGCGTTTGGCCGTTGACATAGGAAGCGGCCGGACTGAGCAGATACACAATCGCATTGGCAACTTCCGGGGCAGTGGCAAGCCGGCCAACGGGCGTGCGGGCCAGAACGTCCCGACCATATGCTCCGCCCGTAATGTCGCCAAGACGAGGAGTCATGGTGATTCCGGGCGCGACCGCATTGGCGCGATATTTTCCTGCGCTGGAAACGGCTTGCCACCGTGTAAGCCCCGTTACGGCTGCTTTGCCGGTTGGATACCAGCCGTTATCGGCTGCGCCGCCACGTCCGGAAATAAGCGAAGGCGGGGGACCGCCCGAGGCTACACCGGCCACCGAAGCTACGTTTACAACGCTCGCCTGCTCCGCCGTGGCCGGCAGGCCGGCTTCCCATGCCGCTGTCATGCGCTGGACGCTGCCTGCGGTTTGGGCCAGACCCTCTTCAATCGTTAGGGGCAAGGCACTGGGTGGCCCTGCGTTGTTGACCAGATGACCAATTGGTCCAAAACGTTCGGCAAGCTCGCCGAACATGGCCTCGATCGCATCGGGCTTGCCAGTATCGGCCACCATCGGGTGAAAACGGTCACCCATATCAAGCGCGGACAGCCTCTCGCCGTCAATATCCAGGCCGATTACAGTCAGTCCCTGCGCACAGAGCAAGCGCGCCGTTGCTTCGCCAATGCCGCTGGCCGCGCCGGTGACGATCGCTTGTGCGCCTTTGTCAAAATTCAAAAAATCGGTGGCCATGGTTATCCGCCCTCTCGTTGTTCCGTTGAAATATGTTCAATCGCCTGCGCGAAGGCCTGCGGTTGATCGATTGATATGAAATGGCCAGCCTGGGGTATGACCTGTTGGCGAGCGCCGGGAAGCGAAAGACCCAGGGTCTCGGCGCAGTCTACCGTCGGGCCGGATTCGCCAAACAGGAAAAGCGTCGGGACAGTGATACGGGACAATGTCGTCGCGATCGGGTGATCGCGCAGCGCTGCCATGGCGGCAATCATTGTATCGGCCCCGGCCAGTTGGCGATCGCCATTCCAGCGCGCCAGCAACGCCTCATCAAGCGGGCTTTCGAGTCGGGCCTGCACATAGTCGTGCGTTTGGACGCATTCGCCAAACATGGTTTCAACGACGGGCCATGCCTTGTCCCACCATGCCCGTGTTCGCAACTGCATTTCCGCAAGGACAAGGGCGCGCGCTTCGGAGGGGTTTTTCGCGGCGAAAGCGGCGGCGATAAAGGCTCCAATGGATGTGCCGACAATCGCCGCATCGTGGATACCCAGATGGGCAAGTCCCTCGCGCAGCGCGTCGGCGCTCTCTTCTATGCTGAGTGTCGCGGTAGCCATGCGGGACGCGCCATGCCCCGGCATGTCCCAGCTGATCACCCTGTGATTGTCGGCCAGCAGCGGGATCACGCGGGAGAATTCATGGTGAGAATGGCCGTTACCGTGGAGCAAAATCACTGCTGGTCCGGTGCCCGCCTCCTGAAAGGCGATGGGCCCTTTTGTGGTTGTAACAATCGTCTCCTGAAAATTGGTCATCGGTCTGTCTCCTGGGCTGCCGCCAGTGCTGCGCGTCTTGCAAACAGCATGGAGGGAGCGATTGATGCGCCGGCACCGGGATACCACGGGCCAAATATGCCGCACGCCGCATTGCCCGCTGCGTACAGGCCGGGGATGGCTTCCAATTTGTCATTGAGAGCACGACCGTCGGCATCAGTGCGGATCCCGCCAGCCGTGCCAACATCGCCCGGATAAATGCGAATGGCATAAAAAGGGGGCTGGGAAACCTGACCCAGATTAGGATTCGGTTTCACACTCGGGTCACCATAGAAGCGGCTGATTGCGCGGCTGCCTCGTCCGAAATCCTGATCTGTGCCATCGGCGATCTGGCTGTTGAAACGGGCGACTGAAGTGGTGAGGGCCTCTTGCGGAATATTGATTGCATCCGCCAGTTCGCTGATACTGTTCGCTTGTTTCAGATAGCCGCTTTCCAGCCATCCTTTTGGCGTTACCATTGGGGGCGCCATGCCGAAGGCATATCGGCGCCGATGCCGTTTTTCGAGAATGATCCAGCTGTGATCGACACCCAGTTTGGCATGGTGACGGATCATGGTTTGACCGGTTTCCATATAGGGGCCGGACTCATCCATGTAGCGTTTCCCGTTGATATCGACGATCATCGAATGCGGAAAACACCGGTCCCAGACATGGACCATGGGTCCTGACGGCGTTTTCGTGCCGGGAACCCACCATGATTCTTCCATCATCGCAACCGATGCACCGGCCTTCTCGGCCGCGATGATCCCGTCCCCGGTGTCGCCTTTGGGTGCCATAGTATTATCGGTGCTGACGGGTGCTTGATAGCGAAGCCGCATATCGGGATTGTGGGCGAATCCACCTGTCGTGAGCAGGACGCCGCGACGGGCGCGAACCCGCATGGTTTTGCCGTTACGCCGGATAAGGGCACCGATGACACGCCCTTCGAACAGGATCAGCTCGTCCATCGGGGCGTCGCGCCATATCTCCACACCGGCGTTGCGCGCCGCCAGCAGCAACCGCCCGATCAATGCCTGGCCACGGGTGCGGAGTCTGGCCCCTCTCATCTTCGCGATCGTGGCCCGGAAAAATACCCTGATCGCTATCAATATGGATTCGAAGGACCGAGCGCCGAGCGCCAGCTTGGATACTTCGGGGGAATTGGCGGACGAGAACATCGCGGCTGCGGGCAGCCATTCTGCAGCGGCGCCCAGCTGATTGACATCAAACGGTTTCGCAAAGAGCGTTCGCCCGCATTCGAGCCCGCCAGGAAGTTCGGCGTAATAATCTGACCACCCCCGAGCGTGGCGCAGTTCCAATCCGGCTCTGTTGAGAAAATTGGCGAGCGCACCGCTGTCTTCGATAAATGCATCAATACGGGCTTGGTCAATGGCATCGGGTTCGGGCTTGATGAGCGCGGACAAATAAGCGCGGCCTTCAGACAAACTGTCGCTGACACCGGCTTTTTCGAGAACCGAATTGGCAAGCAACCAAAGTGTTCCGCCCGACAATACGGTCGCGCCGCCCACCCAATTCTCTTTTTCCGAAAGTATGACATCAAGACCCGCTTCACGGGCTGCAAGCGCGCCGACCAGCCCGCCACCGCCAGCCCCGAGCACAAGAAAATCGCATTCTCTGTCCCATTGGGGTGAGGCGGCGGATATTTTTCTGTTTGACATTTCAGCTAAATTATCTAACTAATTATATAAATCAATCCCTAATTGGATGACAAACTTTTTTGAGGCTTCTAATGATGCATGATAGGCACAAATAGTGCAGTTTCTGACTGGGGTAGAAATTTTGATGTTATATTCTGATAGGCTGGGCCTGAATTATTCCACCGTGAATATGGCAATCCTTCGATGAAATCGGGATCAGCCATTCGCGTACCGAAAGCCGCTGAACTGATCGCCGAAGCTTTACGGCGACAGATTGTTACGGGGGAGTTGCGAGAGGGCATGTCACTTCCGACCGAAGCGGAACTAATGGACCGTTTTGATGTGTCACGCCCAACCTTGCGAGAGGCCATTCGTCTGCTCGAATCAGAATCTCTGGTGCGCGTGCAGCGAGGGGCCAAGGGCGGCGTACGCATATGTCTGCCCGGTGATGATGCTGCCGGTCGAGCTCTGGGTTTCTTGCTGCAATTTCGCGGAGCTACGCTCGCTGAGGTGCTCGAGGCACGGGCATTTATCGAACCGCCTCTCGCGGGTCTCCTTGCGGCGCGCGCAACCGATGAAGATATTGCCGCGATGCGTGAACATACCAATTTTGAAGCAGAAAATATCAAGAATTTTGACATTTTCGGTCGGGCAACTGCCGATTTTCACCGTATATTGGTAGAGCGAGCTGGCAACGTGGCGTTGGCCGTTATCGTGAGCATGCTGGAGGATATTTTCCTGCGCCACGTCGATCGTTTTCTCGGCATTGCAAGGAAAGACCAGCTGCGCCTGAACAAGCAGGCACTGGCTAATCATATAGGTCTTACGGATCGCATCGAGGCGGGCGATGCCGAAGCCGCGCAGCTTTGGTGGCAACACCATATGGACACGCTCCGGAAAGTCATCCTGTCCGAGCTTGGCGGGACCACCGTGCTGGATCTTTATTGAACGCGTCGTGGCAGAAGTTACCTGCATCGCCGACGGCTTGGGTTTCCCGGAGGGGCCTATATTTCTTCCGGACGGTAGTCTGCTTGTTGTGGAGATCCAGAACGGGCAACTGACGCGAATTGAACCCGGTGGCGACATGACGGTTATCGCCCAGCTTGGCGGTGGTCCAAATGGCGCAGCTCTGGCTCCCGATGGTCGTGTGATCATTTGCAATAATGGCGGGTTTTCATGGCATCAGGGCGATGGACTAATATTCCCTACCGGCGCAGCGTCAGACTATATATCGGGCTCGATACAGAAGGTGGATTTGGAATCCGGTTCAGTCGAAACCTTGTTGACTCAAGTGGATGGCCGGTCGTTGTCGGGTCCTAATGATCTGGTATTTGATGAATATGGCGGCTTTTATTTTACCGACACGGGCAAGCATTGGGAGACGCATAGTGATAATGGCCGTATCTGCTATGTAAGCGATAGCAATGCGTGGACCGTCGCCAGTCCGCTTGCTGAACCCAACGGTATCGGCCTGTCACCTGATGGAAAGCGGCTCTATGTCTCCGAAACAGCGACCGCGCGATTATGGTGGTGGTATGTTGATGCACCCGGGGTTCTGCGGGGCGGCGAAACATTTTTTGGCTCCGGCGGTGGCAATTTTCTGTTCGGCGAGAGCCGTTATCGTTTGCTTGACAGCCTTGCGATTGAAGCGAGCGGCCATGTCTGCGCCTGCACCCTGCTTGAAGCGGGTGTTTCGATTGTCAATCCCGCCGGTGATCTGGTCGACCGGGTAGATCTCGATGCGGTTGGGCCGGCGATCACCAATATAGCTTTCGGCGGCGCGGATATGCGTGATGCCTATCTGACCGCATCGGCAACCGGATGCGTATATCACATGCGATGGCCCCGATCCGGTCTGCGCCTGAATTAATTTTCGAGACGCTTTCGGTTCATTGCCCCCGGAGCCAGGCTCGACCGCGAATGAATAATTTTGGGAAGGAAAATAGAAAATGTCCGTCGAACATGAAAAGCAATCCGTCGTTTTTATTGGTGGCACACAACGAGAGAACTCCTCCAGCGAAACGGCGTTGCGATATGTTGCCGACCAGATCAAAAGCACCGGCGTTAAGGTGCGCATATTTGATGGAAAGTTTCTTGCAAATTTGCGTCATTATGACCCCTCCTGTTTCTCGCGAACGCCGGTCGAGGATGATTTTATCAATGCAATGAGAGAGTGCAGCGGCGTAGTCGTCGCTACACCGGGCTATCACGGCAGTCTCTCCGGGCCGGTGAAGAATGCGCTCGACTGGACCGAAGATTTGGCAAAGGATGATCCGCCTTATCTCAGTGGCCGGGTTTTCGGTTCGATCGTCACGGCTTATGGATCGCAAGCCTGTGGAACTACGCTTGTTGCGTTGCGATCGATCGCTCATGCGCTGCGCGCTTGGCCGACCCCGATGGGCGCAACCATAAATTCTCTGGTCCAAAAAGTAGCTCTTGATGGAACGGGCGATAGCCAGGCCACAAGCCAGTTGGACGCTCTTTCTTTCCAGATGCTCGATTTCCTTCGGTCTCAGGCTGGCAACAGAGAACTGCTGGTTCCGGCAACCGCCTAAAGAGAAACGGGATTGAATTCTGCGAAGCCTGCCTACTCACTGCTTCCTGAGTTCGTGAGAAAACAAACCATCCACGAGCAGCTATCTGAATCGAACCAAAGACTGCGCCATTGTGAACGACCGCCATCGGGTGGCGATCGCTGATCAAGATATGCGCCGGGATATGGCTGCTGTCGTCCGAATGTAGATATTAATCCCGTTCATCGGACAACGTCGGAATAGGGAGAGCAAAGATGAACAGCGATAACATCCGATCTTTTCAAATCAACATCGCGCAAACAGAGCTTGATGATCTGCAGGCGCGGCTTGCGCTGACCCGCTTTCCGCAAAAGGAAATTGTCGATGATTGGGACCAGGGTATACCCTTGTCCTATGTAAAGGAACTGGCCCGTTATTGGCGAGAGGAATATGACTGGCGGCGATGCGAGCAGCATCTGAACAGACTGCCCAATTATCTGGCGGAGATTGACGGGCTGGATATCCATTTCATCCATATCAGAAGTGACAATCCAGATGCACGCCCGGTATTGATGACCCACGGTTGGCCCGGTTCAATTCTTGAATTTCTCGATGTTATTGAACCACTTAGTCATGATTTTCATCTTGTCATACCTTCCCTGCCCGGCTTCGGGTTTTCCGGCAAACCAGCGCAGAGGGGTTGGGATGTTCCGCAGATTGCGAGGGCATGGCATCATCTGATGACGATGTTGGGCTATGAGCGGTGGTTCGCACAAGGTGGCGACTGGGGCTCTGCAATAACCGAGACAATTGCCCGCCAGAATCTGGGCGGATGCGCCGGCATACATGTCAATATGGTCGCTCCGCCGCCGAATAGTGATGACTGCGAAAACCTGACTGACCGGGAAAAGAAGATGCTCTCGCGCCTGCAATGGTATTATCAAAAGGAGGCTGGATTCTCGATGCAGCAATCGTCGCGGCCGCAGACTTTGGGTTATGGGCTTGCGGACTCACCCGTTGGACAAATGGCGTGGATTATCGAGAAATTTCATGGCTGGTCCGATTGTGCCGATGACAATGGCCTGTCCCATCCGGAACATGTTTTCAGTCGCGATCATTTGCTCGACAATGTCATGATCTACTGGCTGAACAATGCAGCAACCAGCTCCGCCCACCTATATTGGCACAGCTTTGGAAATTTTCAGGTCGATGACTTCAACTTGCCTTTTGGCGCCACGGTTGCGCCATGGGATATTTGTCCTTCGTCTCGGCGATGGGCTGAAAAATGCCGGAAAAACATTGTCTATTGGAACGAACTCGACCGGGGCGGCCATTTTCTGGCGATGGAACGTCCGGATGATTTTGTGAGAGAGATCCGGGATTGTTTTCAAATGATGACTTTGTGACCATTGCGGCCTTTTGTTACAAATGAAACCAGGCTGCAATGGACTCTGCACCGAAAATTTGATGCTAAGGACATAGATCTTCAATGCCTTTCGCGACCCCAGTGGCTGGAAGTGGGCCGATTGCGGACTGTCCGCTATCGGAAGCTGGGTAGTGGAAAGTGGACCTTGGGCAAACGACCCACAATCGGTCATTCGCAGTGTTGACGTTTGATATCCGCTGGGTGCCCAACTGTTGTCATTCCGAAGGCCGACGCACGTTCTTGAAAGCTGCCATTGTCTGAACTCAATGCGGGTAAACCCTCATGTCCGCAACTGGGCGGTAGGCGGAAAGATTTGCTGGAGCTTCGATGCACAATCGGGTTCCCTGGAATTCTGGCGGCGAAGATTTTCTCCTACTAAGCCGGATTGATTACCAGCACCAGCCGTTCCTCACCCGTCCCTTCAATAGGCGGGGAGCGGTGGATGGCTGGCGCTTTTGCCGACCAGAGACGGCCCTTGAACAGAGCAATATCGCCTGCCGCCATCTGTTGGATCTTATGGGGCTCACCACAATCGCAATCCGCTGCATCGTCACCCTCAAGCCATTGCGTGCCTTGGCCCATATAGGTGGTGATGAGCCGCGCCGTGACATAATCGGCGTGGAATTTTTTGCAGGCATTTGTGGTGACGTGCTCCAGCCGGATTTCGACCAAGTCGGTTTCCATGATCCTGGCAAAGCATTTGGCGAGCGCTACAATATCGTTGTGCAGTGCATCTCTGGGACTGCCTTTTCTATGTCCCGCTTCGTCAAGCGCATCGTCGAGCGGGCCATGCAGTTCGTCAATATCTGCGGTAAAACGAATGTCGGCTATGTCATCCAGATTGAGTTCCGATAATCCGGCCGGCAGTTCTCGTTCCCACAGGGCGATGGAAATATCCTCATCCCGGATAGCGTCCAATGCTTCGATATTTCCCGCTGTCAGTACGATCGGACGTTCTTTTGTATCGATGCTCATTCCGCTGGCTCCAGCACAGCCTGGGTCGTTTCCCATGCGGGGAAGGGGTCGGGTAATGCCGACCATCGTTCCGGTGTAAAAGCATCGCTTTCGATCAGGCACGAATCCAGTTCCCTGCATATGCGCGCTTCATCCATGTTGATACCGATAAAAACCAGTTCCTGTCGCCGGTCGCCCCATGTGGGATCCCAGTGTTTCATGACAAATTCTTCGAAGCTTCCGTCTTCGGGCCATTGGTTCTTGGCAACGGCTGCCCACCAGCGGCCCAGGCGCGCTGTGATGGTCTGACTACCGGCCACGGCAAGCTCTCCCAAAAAATCGGGACGCGTAGCCAGCCAAAAATGACCCTTCGCCCGAATTACATGATCCAGGCCATTATTGGTCAGGAAATCATAGAAGCGGGAGGGATGAAAGGGGCGGCGGGCACGGTAGACGAAGCTCTCGACGCCATATTCCTCGGTCTCGGGCCGATGGTTGGCATATCCATATAGTGTCCGTCGTCAGAACATTTGGCACAGATGGCTGCGTAAATTAGCGGAGCATCGGCCTCGTCTTATTGGTTGATATTAGGCGGCTAGCTTGCGGTGTTGCAAGCGCCGATGTTCAATGGTCTTTCGTTT
>NZ_JBLWWU010000003.1:0-212935 GCF_048267785.1 Parasphingorhabdus sp.
ATTCGCGCCGCAGAAATTTCAAAGGTCATCAAGGACCAGATCGCCAATTTTGGCAATGAAGCCCAGGTTTCCGAAGTCGGAACCGTGCTCGCCGTCGGTGACGGCATCGCCCGTATCCACGGCCTCGACCAGGTCCAGGCCGGTGAGATGGTCGAATTCTCCAACGGTATTCAGGGCATGGCGCTGAACCTCGAGGCTGACAATGTCGGCGTCGTGATTTTCGGCTCTGACGCCGAAATCAAGGAAGGCGACGTGGTCAAGCGGACCGGCACGATTGTGGACGTTCCAATCGGCAAGGAACTGCTCGGCCGCGTGGTTGACGGTCTCGGCAACCCGATCGACGGCAAGGGCCCGATCAAAACCAAGAAACGTAGCCGTGTTGAAGTGAAGGCACCTGGCATTATCCCGCGTAAATCGGTTCACGAACCCGTTCAGACCGGTCTCAAGGCACTTGACGCTCTTGTTCCTGTTGGCCGTGGCCAGCGCGAATTGATCATTGGTGACCGTCAGACCGGCAAGACCGCTGTCGCAATCGACACGTTCATCAACCAGAAGACCGTCAACGCCGGCGACGACGAAGGCAAGAAACTCTACTGCATTTATGTGGCTGTCGGCCAGAAGCGTTCGACCGTTGCACAGATCGTCAAGAGCCTCGAAGAAAATGGCGCGATGGAATATTCGATCGTGGTTGCTGCAACCGCTTCCGAGCCTGCGCCTCTCCAGTATCTCGCACCTTATACCGGTGTGACCATGGGCGAATATTTCCGCGATAACGGCATGCACGCCTGTATCGTTTATGACGATCTCTCCAAGCAGGCCGTGGCCTATCGCCAGATGTCCCTGCTGCTGCGTCGTCCTCCAGGACGTGAAGCCTATCCTGGTGACGTTTTCTATCTTCACAGTCGCTTGCTCGAACGTGCCGCGAAGATGAACGAAGCCAATGGCTCCGGTTCCTTGACCGCATTGCCGATCATCGAAACCCAGGCTGGTGACGTTTCCGCCTATATTCCGACCAACGTGATTTCGATCACCGACGGTCAGATCTTCCTCGAAACGGACCTGTTCAACCAGGGCATCCGTCCTGCGATTAACGTGGGTCTGTCGGTGTCCCGTGTGGGTTCCGCTGCACAAACGAAGGCGATGAAAAAGGTCTCCGGCTCGATCAAGCTCGATCTCGCGCAATATCGCGAAATGGCTGCCTTTGCGCAGTTCGGTTCGGACCTCGACGCATCGACGCAGAAATTGCTCGCACGTGGTGAGCGTTTGACGCAGCTTCTGAAACAGGCGCAATTCTCGCCGCTGCCGTTCGAAGAGCAAACCGCTTCGATCTACGCCGGTACCAACGGCCACCTCGACAGCGTCGCGGCGGATGACGTTGTGCGCTACGAAGAAGCGATGCTGGCATATATGCGCAGCGAACATGCAGACATCTTGAAAACGATCCGTGAAAGCGGTGACCTGTCGGATGACACCAAGGCGGCTCTCGAAGACGCTCTGGCAGCATTCGGAAAGACGTTTGCTTAAACACGCGTCATGCTGAACCCGTTTCAGCATCTCTTGAGATCCCGAAACAAGTTCGGGATGACGAAGATTGGAGTATTTGACTAGCTATGGCCAGTCTTAAAGAACTGAAAGATCGGATCGCGTCGGTTAAGTCGACCCAGAAGATCACCAAGGCCAAGAAAATGGTGGCCGCTGCCAAATTGCGCCGTGCGCAAATGGCGGCCGAGGCAGCGCGCCCATACGCCAACCGGATGGAAAAGGTGATGACAAGCCTCGCCTCGAAGGTTTCGATTGATGAAAATTCATCGAAGCTGCTGGCAGGCACCGGCAAGCTTGAAACGCATTTGCTGGTCGTCGCGACATCGGATCGTGGCCTTTGCGGCGCGTTCAATGCCAATATTGTCAAGGAAGCCCGCGTCAAGGCTGAAAAGCTGCTGGCTGAAGGTCACAAGGTTCTGTTCTACATGGTCGGTCGCAAGGGCATTCCGATCATCAAGCGCTTTTTCCCTGGTCAGATTTTGAAGCATTTCGATACATCGAACGCCAAAACGCCCGGATATGAAGAAGCCAAGGCAATCGCCGCAGATCTGACCGCGCTGATCGAAGAAGGCAAATATGACGTTGCCCATCTATTCTATGGCAAGTTCAAATCGGCTCTGGTTCAGGAACCCACGGTTCAGCAAATCATCCCGATCCCCGTTCAGGACGGCGCGGTCGCTGAATCGGAAGGCGCAGTAGATTATGAACCGGACGAGGAAGAAATTCTCGCCGAGTTGCTGCCACGCAATCTGACGACCCAGATTTTCGGCGCACTGCTGGAAAATATGGCGTCGGAACAGGGCGCATCGATGACCGCAATGGACAATGCGACCCGCAACGCCGGCGACCTGATCGACAACCTCACGATTGTTTACAACCGCAGCCGCCAGGCCGCGATCACCACCGAATTGATTGAAATTATCGCTGGCGCTGAAGCGCTCTAAAGCACGTACGCAAGGAAACGTAAAAATGGCAAAAACCAAAAATGTAGGCCGCATTTCACAGGTTATCGGCGCTGTCGTCGACGTAACCTTTGATGGCGATATTCCGACAATTCTGTCGGCTCTGGAAACCGACAATAACGGTAACCGGCTGGTTCTTGAGGTTGCTCAGCATCTCGGCGAGAACACCGTTCGTACCATCGCCATGGATGCAACCGAAGGCCTGACCCGCGGTCAGGAAGTCACCGACACCGGTGCACAGATTCAGATGCCTGTTGGTCCTGAAACGCTCGGCCGGATCATGAACGTGATTGGTGAGCCCATCGACGAACGCGGCCCGATCGGTAGCAAAGCGACCGCTCCTATTCACGCAGAAGCCCCTGCTTTTGTCGACCAGTCGACCGAAAATGAAATTCTGGTGACCGGCATCAAGGTTGTCGATCTGCTCGCACCTTATGCGAAGGGCGGAAAGATCGGCCTGTTCGGCGGCGCCGGCGTGGGCAAGACCGTTCTTATTCAGGAACTGATCAACAACATCGCAAAAGGCCATGGCGGCACATCCGTTTTCGCCGGTGTTGGTGAGCGTACCCGTGAAGGCAACGATCTCTATCACGAATTCCTCGACGCTGGCGTTATCGCCAAGGATGCCGACGGCAATCCGAAGTCTGAAGGCTCTAAAGTGGCACTGGTCTTCGGCCAGATGAACGAACCTCCAGGGGCGCGTGCCCGTGTTGCTCTGTCCGGTCTGACCCAGGCGGAGTATTTCCGCGATCAGGAAGGCCAGGACGTGTTGTTCTTCATCGACAATATCTTCCGCTTCACCCAGGCTGGTTCGGAAGTGTCCGCACTGCTTGGCCGTATTCCTTCGGCTGTGGGCTATCAGCCTACCCTGTCGACCGACATGGGCGCGCTGCAGGAACGCATTACCTCAACCAACAAGGGTTCGATTACATCGGTTCAGGCCATTTATGTTCCTGCCGACGATTTGACCGACCCTGCACCGGCAACCTCCTTTGCCCACCTTGACGCCACCACCGTTTTGAACCGTGCGATTTCGGAGCTGGGCATCTACCCGGCTGTGGATCCGCTCGATTCCTCCTCGCGTGTTCTGGAACCCCGCGTTGTTGGCCAGGAACATTATGATACGGCCCGTGCCGTTCAGGAAACCCTGCAGAAGTATAAATCCTTGCAGGACATTATCGCCATTCTCGGCATGGACGAGCTTTCGGAAGAAGATAAGCTGGTTGTCCAACGTGCTCGTAAGATCCAGAAGTTCCTGTCGCAGCCGTTCCACGTTGCGGAAGTCTTTACCGGCATTCCCGGCAAATTCGTTGATCTCGAAGACACGATCAAATCGTTCAAGGCGGTTGTCGAAGGCGAATATGATCATCTTCCCGAGAACGCCTTCTACATGGTCGGCGGCATCGAAGAAGCGATCGAAAAAGGCAAGAAAATGGCGGCAGAAGCGGCTTAATCCATTAAATCCCTCTCCCTCACGGGAGAGGGCCTAGGAATTACAAAGACATGGCAAACCTGCATTTCGAACTCGTAACCCCTGAAAAGCTCGTCCGGTCGGATGATGTGTTCATGGTGGTTGTGCCCGGTACCGAGGGTGATTTTGGCGTGCTCGCCAATCACGCACCTGTGATGTCGACGATCCGCGATGCAGATCTGCTGGTCTACGCCAGCGAAGGCGCGACGCCGGAGACGATTTCCGTGCAGGGCGGATTTGCCCAGGTCGACGAAAATGGCCTGACGGTTCTGGCAGAAGCCATTTCCTGACCAAGGCCATGCCTCCAGCAACGAGGTCGCCCTGCCCTCGCCACGCTAAAGCAGCAACTCACTGAAAATAATGACAATTATTCCGTCATCGCGGTGCTGTTGGTCGGATCACCGAAGACAAGGATGCTGATCGCCATAGCTATTGGCAGTTGAATATCCACAATCGCTGCATCCCTGGTCCAGGCGACATCTTGTCCTTTAAAAGCCAACCGGAAAGCCGGCGAACGCCACGAGAACCAGCGTGACAGTTGCTCCCCTTTGTCCGGATATATGGTCAGCGTTCAAGATATTCTCTTCGCTGCATTTTTTGCCCTGAAGACTGTTCGTCATTGGGCAAGCCCCAACGATAATATTCTCAATCTTCCCGATGCAACGCAATGAATTTTGCGGTTTATTAACCAATTTCGGGGAAAGAGGGCATGTATCTTGTGATATTATTGAAATCGGACAGAACAGCATGAGCGCATTTGGCAAGAAAAATGGACTGGGTGGCGGCAAGCCATCCTTTGGTGTCGCCAAACCGATGAACGGTGGCGGCAAGAAAACTGCCAAATCAGATTCTCCCGAAGACAATTTGGGGGGCAATCAATTTCCTCCCCTGGAATCCATTCCGTTGCCGGGCGAAGGTGCGCCAGCCCCAGCCCCCGCTCCAGCCGCTCCTGAACAGAGTGATGCGATGGCGCGGCTTTCGGAACGGTCACAGCCAATGGCGGACGGCGGCGACAAGGAAGAGGGCTTTGGCGCTTCTGTCCACAAAATCAAGGAACAGGTGCTTCCTCGCCTGCTCGAACGCGTCGATCCGGAAGCCGCAGCGACCCTGAACAAGGAAGAGCTGACCGAAGAATTCCGTCCGATCATCATGGAAGTGCTGACAGAGCTCAAACTCACGCTCAACCGGCGCGAGCAATTCGCACTGGAAAAAGTTCTGGTCGACGAGTTGCTTGGGTTCGGACCGTTGGAAGAGCTTCTGCAAAATCCGGACATTTCCGATATCATGGTCAACGGCCCGGAACAGACCTATATCGAAATCAAGGGCAAGCTTGAAATCGCACCGATCCAGTTCCGCGACGAGGAACATCTCTTCCAGATCGCCCAACGGATCGTGAACCAGGTCGGCCGCCGTGTCGATCAGACCACGCCGTTGGCCGATGCCCGACTGAAAGACGGTTCGCGTGTGAACGTGATCGTGCCTCCGCTGAGCCTGAAGGGCACAGCGATCTCGATTCGTAAGTTTTCAGAGAAGCCGATCACGCTCGACATGATGAAAAACTTCGGTTCAATGTCCGAAGAAATGTGCACCGTGCTCAAGATTGCGGGTGCCTGCCGCTTCAACGTGGTTATCTCTGGCGGTACGGGTTCCGGTAAAACGACCATGCTCAACGCCATGTCCAAGATGATCGATCCGGGTGAACGCGTGCTGACGATTGAGGATGCCGCCGAGCTTCGCCTGCAACAACCGCATTGGCTGCCACTTGAGACCCGCCCGCCCAACCTTGAGGGCCAGGGCGCGATTACCATCGGCGATCTTGTCAAGAACGCCCTGCGTATGCGGCCGGACCGGATCATCCTCGGCGAAATTCGTGGCGCAGAATGTTTCGACCTTCTCGCCGCGATGAACACCGGCCATGACGGTTCCATGTGTACGCTCCACGCCAACAGCCCGCGCGAGTGTCTCGGCCGTATGGAAAACATGATTCTGATGGGCGACATCAAGATTCCGAAAGAGGCGATTTCGCGCCAGATAGCAGAATCTGTCGATCTTATCGTTCAGGTCAAACGTCTGCGCGACGGTTCGCGTCGTACAACCAATATTACCGAAGTGATCGGGATGGAGGGCGACGTGATCGTGACCCAGGAATTGTTCAAATATCAATATCTTGACGAGGATGCCGAGGGAAAAATCATCGGTGAATATCAATCCGCCGGCCTGCGCCCCTATACGCTCGACAAGGCGCGGCAATATGGATTTAACCAGCCGTTGCTCGAAGCCTGCCTGTAGTCTTTCCCTCTATTCGGTCGAGATAAATCCCAGGCCGAAAGCCATGGATATGCCGAAAGTCAACAAGGCCAGAGCGGTGATGGTTGACCAGGGCATGAAACCGACATCTTCGATGTCATCCCGATTGTTGCGGCGGCGGTTACCGATTTCGGCAATCACGGCAACCGTCCCTGACAGACCGCACAGCACAATCCACAGCGGCGGCATCAAAAGCTCAGCCCTTGGCCAGCATATTGATGATGCCGGAGAAATCCTTGCCGCCCTGCCCCTCTGTTTCGGCATATTGTTCATAGAGCTTCGCGGCTTCAGCGCCCATCGGCACATCCGCGCCGGCGCTTTGCGCCGCTTCCATCGCCAAACGAAGATCCTTCAGCATCAGAGCAGCGGCGAAACCACCTTCATAACCGTTGTCTGCCGGGCTTTGCGGCCCGACGCCGGGGACCGGACAATAGCTGGTCATCGACCAGCTCTGGCCGGAGGCTTTTGAAGAAATGTCATAGAATGTCTGCGGGTCGAGGCCGAGCTTCTCCGCCATCTTGAACGTCTCGCAGGTCGCGATCATCGACGCGCCGAGCAGCATATTGTTGCAGATTTTCGCCGCCTGTCCCGCACCATTGCCGCCGGCGTGGATCACCGCCTTGCCCATGTCGGACAGGATCGGCTCAGCGCGCTTGAAGCCTTCGTCGCTGCCGCCGACCATGAAAGTCAGCGTACCGCCATTGGCCGCCGCGATACCGCCGGATACCGGAGCGTCCACGGGCACGAGCCCCTTGGCCTCCGCCATGGTCGCCACATCACGCGCGCTGTCGACGTCAATGGTGGAACAATCGATCACCAATGTGCCGGGATTGGCATTGATGATGATCTCATATTCATAGACCTTGCGGACATGGGTGCCGGCCGGGAGCATGGTCACCACAGCCTCCATATTCTGGACCGCCTGTGCGGCGTCGCTTACCGGATGGCAGCCCGCTTCGCCAGCCCGTGCCAGCGCTTCGCCGGACAGGTCAAAGGCAAAAACCTCGTGCCCCGCTTTTGCGAGATTGGCGGCCATGCCGCCGCCCATATTGCCAAGGCCGATAAATCCGATTTTCATTATAGTCTCCAGTGATTGTCAGCAAAACAAAGCCAGCGGCCCTGCAAGGTAGACGCAGCTATTCCTAGCGTCCCTTCCATTGGCCTTCGCGCTTCTCGATAAACGCGGCCATGCCCTCTTTCTTGTCTTCTGTTGCGGTCAGGATCTGGAACAGACGCCGTTCGTGGACCAGGCCCTGCTCGAGATTATTTTCGAAGGCCGCGTTGACCATTTCCTTGTTCACCTGAGCGGCCATCGGCGGCATCGAGGCGACAAGCGCGGCAGATTTCAGCGCTTCATCGAGCAGATCATCGTGCGGAACCACGCGGGCGACAAGACCGGAACGTTCGGCTTCCTCAGCATCCATCATTCGCCCGGTCAGGCACATTTCCATCGATTTGGCCTTGCCGATCGCACGGGTCAGCCGCTGCGAGCCGCCCATGCCCGGTGCGACACCCAGCTTGATTTCCGGCTGTCCGAATTTCGCCTTGTCGCTGGCGATGATATAATCCGCCATCATAGCGAGTTCACAACCACCACCGAGCGAAAAGCCGTTGACCGCAGCGATCCACGGCTTGCGGGTCGCCTTGACGATATGGCTGGTCCATTTGGCGAAGAAATCTTCCAGATAGAAATCGGCGGCCGACTTGTCGTACATTTCCTTGATGTCGGCACCGGCGGCAAAAGCCTTGTCGCCTGAACCGGTCAGGACGGCACAATTCTGCGTCTCATCCGCCTGAAATGCAGCGAAGGCATCGATCAGTTCGTCGAGAACCTGGCTGTTCAGCGCATTGAGAGCCTTTGGCCGGTTGAGCGTGATCAGGGTGACTGCACCCTTTTTCTCGGTGAGAATTGTTTCATACGTCATAGGGGCTTCCATTCTTCATTGGCTGGGAGGGGCGCGAAAATCGCATCAATCCATTCGTCGGTCACTTCCTCGGGCGTCGCCGGATTCCATTTCGGGTCATTGTCCTTGTCGACAATCAGGGCCCGCACGCCTTCGAGGAAATCGTGCATCACCAGCACATGATAGCCGATCCGATATTCATTGCGCATCTCGTCGGCGAAGCTTTCCATCTCCGCGCCTTCCTTGAGCTGGCGCAGCGCCACCTTGCAGGTCTGCGGGCTCTTGGTGCCCAAAGTATCGCGTTCCTTGGCCGCCCATTCGCTGTCGTCGGCTTCCAGTGCGGCAAGAATATCTTCGAACCGGTCGGAGGCGAAAAACTTGTCGATCTTGTCGAGATTCTTGGTGATGCGGGCTTCGGGAACATTGCCCGAGAGCTGCCCCAATATGCCGTCGATACGATCGGGCTTCTCGGCAATGCGCTGCTTGGCTTCTTCTAGGGCTTCCGACGGCAGATAATGGGTAGCGATGCCCACTTCCTTGCACTCGGCGCCATCCAGCCGCGCACCGGTGAGGGCGAGAAACTGGCCCAACCGGCCTTCGAGCCGGGACAGGAACCAGCCGCCGCCGACATCGGGGAATAGTCCGATACCCGTCTCGGGCATGGCAAATCGGGTATGCTCGGTGGCCACGCGATATTTGGCCGGTTGCGAAATTCCGACGCCGCCGCCCATGGTGATGCCGTCCATGAAGGCGACCACGGGTTTGGGATATTCGAACAACAGATGGTTGAGCTGATATTCGTGATAGAAGAACTCACGGCCCTTCTTGCCATCGGTCATGCCGGATTCGCGTAGCATGGCAATATCGCCACCAGCACAGAAGCCCCTGCCCTCGCTATGGTCGAGGATAACCGCTTCCACGCCGTCATCGTCGCGCCATGCGAGCAATGCCTCGGTCATCGCAAGGCACATGTCGAGGTTGAGCGAATGGATCACTTTGGGCCGGTTCAGGCTGATATGGCCAACCCGCCCGGTTTTTCTGATAATGAGATCTTCTGTCATAAATTTCCTATTGGCGCAGCAATTCGCGCGAAACGATCATACGCATGACCTGGTTGGTACCCTCTAATATACTATGCACGCGCAAATCGCGCCAGAAGCGCTCGATCGGATAGTCCTGCAAATAGCCATAGCCACCAAAAAGTTGCAGCGCGTCATTGACAATCTTGCTGCCGTTGTCGGTCGCCAGCCGCTTCGCCATGGCGGCGAATTTGGTCTTGTCCGGCGTGCCTTCGGTCACTTTCGCAGCCGCTAGATACAGCAACGCGCGAGACGCTTCAAGATCGGTTGCCATGTCGGCGAGCATGAACTGGGTATTCTGGAAGTCGCTGATCGCCTTGCCAAATTGCTTGCGCTCTTTGGTATAGTTCACCGCTTCATCGAGACAGCGCTGCGCGCCGCCGAGCGAACAGGCACCAATGTTCAGACGCCCCCCGTCCAGACCCGCCATGGCGATGCGAAAGCCTTCACCCTCGTCACCGACCCGGTTTTCAACCGGCACCCGGACATTGTCGAAATTGACCTGGGCGGTGGGCTGCGAATGCCAGCCCAGTTTCTTTTCGTTGGCGCCGAAGCTGACGCCTTCCATGTCCTTTTCGATGACAAGGCAGGTAACGCCCCTTGCACCATCATCGGAGGTGCGCGTCATCGTGACGTAAATCTCGTTTTCGCCCCCACCGGAAATGAATTGCTTGGAGCCGTTGACGATATAATCATCTCCATCTCGGACAGCCTTGGTCTTCAGCGAGGCAGCGTCGGATCCTGCTCCGGCTTCGGTCAGGCAATAGCTGGCGATTTTTTCCATCGGCACGAGATCGGGCAGATATTTGTCCTTCACCGCCTGCGAACCATATGTGTCGATCATCCAGCTGGCCATATTGTGGATCGAGACAAAGGCGCTGGTCGAGGGACAGCCATAAGCCATGGCCTCCATGATGATCGCCGATTCGAGCCGCCCGAGACCGATCCCGCCCGATTCCTCAGACACGTAAATACCGCCGAAGCCGAGGTCGGCCGCCTGCTTGACCGTGTCGCGCGGGAATATATGTTTTTCATCCCACTCGGCCGCAAAGGGCGTGATCGCGTCGGCGGTGAATTTCTGCGCCATTTCCTGAATGGCAAGCTGGTCTTCGGTCAGAGAAAATTGGGTCATATCTATTTCTTGTTTCTTGCCATGGCAGCGGCGGTTGATTCGGCTCCCCGCATTACCCGCAATATATTGTGGCGGGCAATCTTTGCCAGGTCGCCAGCGCTATAACCACGCCTGGCCAGTTCGGCAAATAGCACTGGATAGGTCGAGACATCAGAGAGATCGTCGGGCGTAAACCTGATTCCGTCATAATCGCCGCCAAGGCCGATATGGTCGATACCGGCGACATCGCGGATATGATCGATATGGTCGGCGATATCCTTTGCGGTCACCGGAGGCATCGGATTTTCTTCATTCCATTTCGCCAAATGGGCTGCGCGTGCGGCCTCGTCTCCGGGATAGAGTGCTGCTGCGCGCGCTGTCTCGGCCTTCTGTCCTGCGTCCCAGTCGCGGTTTTCCGCACTGACATAAGAGGGTACGAAGGTAACCATCACCACGCCGCCATTGGTCGGCAACCGTTTCAAAACCGAATCGGGTACATTGCGGGAATGTCTGGTTACGCCATCGGCAGAACTATGACTGAAAATCACCGGTGCGCGGGTCACGTCCAGCGCATCATTCATCGTCGCTTCCGATACGTGGCTGAGATCCACCATCATCCCCAGCCGGTTCATTTCCTGCACGACGGAAACACCGAATTCCGACAAGCCGTCGCTTTTCGGCGCATCGGTTGCGCTGTCGGCCCAGTCGAGCGTCTTCCAGTGCGTCAGCGTCATATAGCGGGCACCCAGAGCATAAGCCTGCCGCAGCACGGCGAGCGAATTACCGATTGAATGGCCGCCCTCCATACCGATCAGCGAGGCGATACGGCCGTTTTTTTGGGCAGCTGCAACATCCGCAGCGGTCAGGGCGAGTTGCAGATCATCGGGATATGTATCGACCAGCCTGTGGACGATATCAATCTGCTCGATCACCCGTTGAACGGCCTCAAATTCCGGCAATTCCGGGTCGATCCAGACCGACCAGAACTGACCGCCGACTCCGCCTTGCCTGAGCCGGGCGATATCGGTGTGCATCACTTTCGAACCCGTCCCGGTGGTGGGCAGCGTGTTGCGAAAATCGAATTGCGAGAAATCACTCGCGAACCGCTCGGCAATCTGTTCCGGGGCGTCATTATGCCCGTCGATCACCGGGCTTTTGGCAAGCACGTCTTGCGCGACCTGCTCGGGCGTTTGAGCCATCACGGATTGCGGTCCCAGCACAGCGATGCCCATAGCCAGACCACGGAAGATGTTAATGTTTTTCATGCACCAAGGTCTAGTCGTGCAGGACCCTCTCGGCAAATAGCTTTTTTGCTACTTTTTGATCATTGCGCTGATACCAGCGGTTTCCGACATTGCGCTCCGCTGCGAGCATCTGGATGCGGGTGCCGTCGGCGAATTCAACGTCCGGTTCCATATAGGCAATGGGATCCCGAAAAGCTTCGTCGGCAGAAACAATGGTCCAGCCCTGCTTTTTCAAAGCTGCTGCCAGATCATCTACGAACATCGCTGCCAGATCGGTCTCATGCAGCAATATCATCTGCACGGGTGCCCTGCCCAAAGTCCGCCGGGCGAGATCATCCGAAAACTCGGCCGACTCCACATAGGATTCGACAAAAAGATCGCGCAACGCGTTCCAGTCCATAATCTTTCCAGCCTTGGCCGCAGAGATCGCCATATCCTCGAGATACCAGTCCGACGCATCGACAGTGACGTAGCCGTTCATCAACCCGCGCTGTTTGAGACCGGCACGAACCGCATCGCGCTTGGCCCTGTTTTTCTGTCCCTCGTCCAGAAATGGAAAGCGGAACCAGGGCCGGTAATTGGGCTTGTCTTTGAGCCATGCTTCTGCCGCATCGATATCGGCGAGAAATGTCGCTACCGTTACGGCAGAAAGCTTGCTGTGTTTGGCAGTATGATTGCCCAGGACATGTCCGGCCTTGGCATAAGCAGCGATATCGGCGGCGTCGTTATCATGAGCGGTAATCCGGCCCGGATTGATGAAGAATACCGCCTGCTCGACACCGGCGGTTTGCAGCGCCTCGATCAGCAATCTCGGCCGTTCATCCGGCTCCAGAAACGCACCCGCGCCGCGCGGGGCGTCGTCGAAACTGAAGGCGATGCGTTTGTCGGACATGGTAACGGGTGGCGGCAGAGACACCGTCTCGCTTGTTGCGTTTTCCGCAGGCCAGAAAGCGAACAAAATGATTGCCAGCAACAATGATGGCAAGAACACCCGTGGTGACAGCGCTAGCAACGCGGCACCGGAAATGATGTTGGCTGGACAGTCATAATCGTCATGTCCGCCCGAAATGCCGGAATTTCCAGCATTTCGGGAGACTTGTCCTGATTTGGAACTCTGTTGCGCTCAGGCCTTGCCGGGCATTTACCCCATGGTGGGAATGACAAAGGCATCCTTGTTACCGCCATCCGCTGTGCCATCGGGCCAGCGCTGGGTGATGGTCTTGACCTTGGTCCAGAATTTCACGCCTTCCATGCCGTGCTGGTTGGTGTCGCCGAATGCAGAGCGTTTCCAGCCGCCAAAGCTGTGATAGGCAACCGGTACCGGAATCGGCACGTTGATACCGACCATGCCGACATTGACGCGGCTGGCGAATTCGCGGGCCGCATGGCCGTTGCGGGTGAAGATCGCGACGCCATTGCCATATTGATGCTGGCTCGGCAGCGCGAGCGCTTCCTCGAAATTCTTGGCGCGGACGATCTGCAGCACGGGGCCGAAAATTTCTTCCTTGTAGCTTTCCATCTCGGGTTTGACATGATCGAACAGGGACGGTCCGATGAAGCAGCCGTCCTCGTGACCCTGCAGCGAGAAGCCGCGGCCGTCGACGACCAGTTCCGCGCCTTCATCGACGCCGGTCTGGATCCAGTTCTCGACCCGCTGCTTGTGCGCCGGATTGACGACCGGACCATAATGGGCTTCCTCGTCGGTCGAAATGCCGACCCGAAGAGCTTCCATCGCCGGGATCATTTTCTCGCGGAGACGATCTGCCGTGTCTTCGCCCACCGGTACGACCACCGGCAATGCCATACAGCGTTCGCCAGCCGAACCGAAAGCTGCGCCGGACAGATCATTCACAACCTGATCGAGATCCGCGTCCGGCAGAACGATACCGTGGTTTTTCGCGCCGCCCATTGCCTGGACCCGTTTGCCGGCTGCAACGCCGCGCTGATAGACATAATGGGCGATATCGGAGGAACCGACAAAGCTGATCCCGCCAATGGCCGGATGATCGAGAATGGCGTCGACCATTTCCTTGTCACCGTGCAGACACTGCAAAATACCGGCTGGCAGGCCAGCTTCAAGCATCAGTTCGACCAGCCGGACGGGAACCGATGGATCACGCTCGGACGGCTTCAGAATGAAGGCGTTGCCGGTCGCGATCGCCGGGCCGAACATCCACATCGGGATCATCGCCGGGAAATTGAACGGGGTGATGCCGGCGCCAATGCCGATTGGCTGGCGCATCGAATAGACGTCGATGCCGGGCCCTGCGCCCTGAGTATATTCGCCCTTCAGGACATGGGGGATGCCGCAGCAGAATTCGATGACTTCCAGACCGCGCTGGATGTCGCCCTTCGAGTCGGCGATCACCTTGCCATGTTCTATCGACAGCAGGTTGGCCAGCTCGTCCATATGCGCTTCAACAAGTTCCTTGAACTTGAACATCACCCGTGCGCGGCGCTGCGGGTTGGTTGCTGCCCAGGCCGGTTGCGCCGCCAGCGCCGCGTCTACGGCCTTGTCGAGCACCGCTGCATCACCGAGATCCACCTTGCCCTGGATGCCGCCATTATTGGGGTCAAAAATATCGCTCTGGCGGGCCGCTGCTGCGTTTCCTCCGGAGGCCAAGACATGGGTTACTGTGCGCATTGAAAGACTCCTGATTGCTTTTGCGGGCTATATGCTATTAACCGCGTCAATGCACAACACCCGCAACGCTATCTTTATTGGCAAGATTGCATGAATAATGACAATGCCGTCAGTCAGAACCGGCCCTTGGCCGGAATCGTCACCCGTCTCGCGGCGATGCTTTCGCTCGCGTTCATGTTTGCCTTCGTCAAACTGGCCGGAGAACAAGGCGTACATGTCACCGAAAGCCTGTTCTACCGCCAGTTGATCGCCATGCCGCTAATCTGCTTCCTGATCTGGCGCAGTCAGGGCGGATGGCCCTCGATTATCTCGAACAAGCACGGTCTGCACATGTTGCGCTCCGCTCTTGGCATTTTTGCCATGGGCCTCAATTTCTGGGCGATGACCCTGCTGCCGCTGGCGGACGCCACGACGATCAGCTTCACCGTTCCCATCTTCGCGACTTTATTCGCCGCGCTGGTCCTGCGGGAAAAGGTCGGCATCCGGCGCTGGTCGGCGATCCTGATCGGCTTTGTCGGGGTGCTGATCGTGGTCCAGCCGGGCGGATCGATGATCCCCGCCTTCGGCGCAGCCGTTGCTCTGGGCGGCGCTCTGGTCACGGCGGCCGTGACGATGGTTATCCGCATGCTGGGCCGCACCGAAACCAGCGTCGTCACGATCTTCTGGTTCTCGGTCTACACCCTGCCCGCGCTGACCGTTTGTGCCTTCATCTACGGCGGAGGGCATGACGCAAAGACCTGGGGCTATCTGCTTGGCGTCGGTATATTCGGCGCGCTCGGCCAACTGTGCATCACCCAGTCGCTGCGCTATGCGCCGGTCTCGACGATCGTGCCGATGGACTATAGCGCGCTGATCTGGGCGACCTTCTTCGGCATTGTCATCTTCGACCAATATCCCGGCCTGTCGATCTGGCTGGGTGCACCGATCATCATCGGCTCCGGCCTGTTCATCGCCTGGCGCGAACATGTCAAGGCAAGCAAGCTGACGGTTGCCAAGGCGGAGCCGAGCGCATAATCATTCCCTCAACAGGGAGAGAGACATGCTGAAATTCATATCGTCCATCGGGGCGGCGCTGGCGCTTCTGTTGGCAAGTGGCGCGCAGGCCGAAGAGGCGCTCGTGGCCCTCCCCTATCCCGAAGTAACCATCTTCGAAGCCGCAAAGATCATCACCATGGAGCCGGGCTATCCCGAAGCCCGCTATGTCGCCACGTCCGACGGCATCATCCTTGGGCTTGGCCAGACATTGGAAGATCTGGAAGCATGGACGCGGGATCGCGAGGTCACCGTCGACCGGCAGTTTGCGAAGCAGGTCCTGATGCCCGGCTTTATCGAGCCGCATGTCCATCCGATGCAGACGATCATGATGCTGCCGATCCCGTTCATCAGTCCCGAGGAGTGGAAACTGCCCGGCAAGACCTATCCGGCGGCGCGCGGCAAGGCGCAATATGAAGAGCGGCTGCGCGCGGAAATGGCCAGGAGCGAGGATGCCCTGTTCATCACCTGGGGCCATCACAAGCTGTTCCACGGCGACATGGACCGCGCCGAGCTCGACCGCATCGCGCCCGACCGGCCGGTGGTGATCTGGCAGCGCAGTTTTCACGAAATCATCGCCAACAGCAAGGCACTCACCCTGCTCGGCATCGGCGACAAAGCCGCGTTCACCGCCGCGTTCAGCAAGCCCAATATCGATCCCGGCCATGCCGACTTCGCCAGCGGCATCATCCACGAGACCGCTTTGTTCAACGGCATCGAAATGCTCCGCCCCTATCTCTTCTCGCCGGCCAAGGTGCAGCAGGGCCTGACCGACATGCGCCAGATGATGCTGGAAAATGGCGTCACCACCAGCGCCGATCTCGCTTTCGGCGGCTTTGGCGGACCGGAGATGGAGTCGGCTTTGTTCAAGAGCCTGTACGACCAGCCGACGACGCCATCCCGGATTCTCGCGATTCCCGTTGCGCCGCTGGTGACTGGCGATCCCAATGTCTGGCTCAAGGACATGAAAGCCAAATATGACAGCAGCAAATTCTTCTTCTCCAACCGGGTGAAGCTGTTCGCCGACGGCGCCTTCTTCGCCCAATATATGCAGATGAACCCGCCCGGCTACAGTGACGGTCACGAGGGCAAATGGCTGACCGAGCCGGAGGAATTGCTGAAGCAGACCGAACGTTTCTGGAACGCCGGCTGGAACCTGCACACCCATGTCAACGGCGACAAGGGTCTCGATGTGGTGCTCGACATCACCGAAAAGCTCGCCCTCCGCAACGGCCAGAATATCGTCATGGAGCATCTCGGCTATTCGACCGAGGCGCAGAACCGGCGGATTGGCGATATGGGCCTCTATGTCTCCGCCCAGCCCAACTATATCCGCATCCTCGGCGATGCTTACGCGAAGACCGGCATGGGTCCCGACCGCGCCGCGCAGATGAGCCGGCTAGGTTCGCTTGAGCGCAAGGGTGTGCCGCTCGGCCTGCACAGCGACTTCAACATGGCGCCGATCGACCCGCTCTATCTCGCCTGGGTGGCGAGCAACCGGATCACCCTCGACGGCAATGTCAAGGCGCCGAAGGAACGGCTCTCGCTCGACAAGGCCCTGCGCGCGATCACCGTGGAGGCGGCGCAGGTAATCGGGCTGGACGCGATGGTCGGCAGTATCGCCACGGGCAAGAAAGCCGATTTCACCGTGCTGGATCGCGACCCCTATGCCGGCGGCGCGGCGAAGCTGCAGGAGGTCGGAATCAAGGGCGTGATATTCGAAGGGCGCTGGTTCCCGGCGGAATAGCGCGTCTGCAAACACCGTTCGCACTGGGCCTGTCGAAGCGTTCGGCGCGAGCAAGCCAGACAGCATCGTCATCCTGAACTTGTTTCAGGACCCCTTGAGATGCGGGCCGACCGCCTGAGGTCCTGAAACAAGTTCAGGATGGCGGGTGCCCCCTGATCCGTTCGTGTCGAGCGCAGTTGAGCCGCTGGCCAGCGAAGGCAACGTCGGCGACAACAGCGCGCCCCCTTGACTGTGCTCACAATGGAAATTCCACCTTTAAACCAGCAGTTTAACCCCGGAATATTTTAGCACGAAACAGGCTTGCCAATCTCTTGCCAACCTTCTAATAGATAACATGCATTTTATATACATGTATTAAAGGACAAGAAATTGCTGAACCAGAATACCATTGATATCGTCAAATCCACCGCCCCCGTTCTTCAACAGCATGGCGAAACGCTGACCAAACATTTTTATCAGCGCATGTTCTCCCACAACCCTGAAGTGGGCCCGTTTTTCAACCAGGCCAACCAGGCCGAAGGAACGCAGCAACGCGCTCTCGCCGGCGCAATTTGCGCTTATGCCGCCAATATTGACAATCTCGAAGTGCTCGGCGGCGCGGTCGAACTCATTGCCAACAAGCACGCCTCCCTGATGGTGAAGCCGGAACATTATCCGATAGTCGGAGAAAATCTGCTCGCGTCGATCAGGGAAGTATTGAGTGACGGCGCAACCGATGATGTCATCAATGCCTGGGCCGAGGCTTATGGTTTCCTGACCGACATTCTGGTCGGACGCGAAGAGCAATTATACCGCGCCAGCGCAACCAAAGACGGTGGCTGGGAAGGCTTCAGAAAATTCAGAATCGACAAGAAGGACCAGGAAAGCCGGAATATCGTCTCTTTCTATCTGAAGCCCGAAGACGGCGGCGCTCTGCCGGAGTTTCTGCCGGGCCAATATATCACCATCCGGGTTCCCACGCCGGATGGATCCACCACCATGCGCAATTACAGCCTGTCCAACCAGCCGGGTCGTGACTATTTCCGGATCAGTGTGAAGCGCGAAGTCGCTCCGGCTGACGGTGCGCCGCACGGCTATGTCTCTAACTTGTTGCACGACAATATCGCGGCGGGAGATGTGCTAGAAGTCGGACCGCCTAACGGTGAGTTTTTCCTCAATGTCAAAGACAAGCACGAACGCCCGCTGGTATTGCTGGCAGCCGGGATCGGCATAACGCCGATCATGAGCATATTGAAAACGACGCTGAGCGCGATGCCGGACCGTCAGATCATTCTCGTTCACGGATGCCTGAATGATGATGTCCAGCCGTTCAAACCTTTCATTGATCAACTGGCGATCAAACACCCCAATCTGAAAGCCCATTATCGCTATAGTGACATGACACCGGATGAAGTCGGGTCGGATGAAAATTGCTCAGCCGGATTTGTCGATGCGGATCTGATCGAATCGCTGATACCGAGCCGCCATGCGGATTATTATTTCTGTGGCCCGAAACCGTTCATGATCAACATTTACCAGGACTTGCTGGTCTGGGGCATTCCGGCATCGCAGGTCCATTTCGAATTTTTCGGCCCGCGGGAGGAATTGGATCAGGCGCCGGCTGGACAAGCATAATACATATAGCGCTCTGATCGGGGACAGCCCGATCAGAGCATGTCCGGCAGGACATCCCTGTCGTTCGCCGGAAGCGCCATCAGATAGGCAAAAGTCCGGGAAACCGCCCTGGAATTTATTGCGCAAGCGATCATCAAACGCCGGTGCGCGGGGGCATTGGTTACCGTATCACTCTCGGAGAACACCCATGTGTTGATTGCGGGGATGCAAGGGCGAGAGCCACATCCTATTGCAGGCGCTAGCTCTTATAACGCGCCTTGAAATTCCGGAACCGGACGCGCTTTCGCTTCAGATTCTGTGACTGCTTTGCCGTTTGTGCGAATATCCTCGATCAACCATTTCATTTCCTTGATCTCGCGGCGTTGCGCCTTGATGATGCCATCGGCCAGTTCCCTTACGCGCCGGTCCTCGATATTGGCACGCTCGCTGGTCAGGATCGCGATGGAGTGATGGGGGATCATCGCTTTCTGCCACGCTTGATCCGAGATCGTGTCCTGCGAGCGGACCAGATAGAGCGAGCCGGCAAACAGGGCAGCAGCGCCTACGAGGATCATCGCATTCTTCCTTTTGTCGTCATACATGCCGAGCATGAAGAGCAGCATGATGATGGCCATCGCACCGCCCATATAAAGGGCCATCCATGTTCTCGTTTCGCTGAAATGGACATGATCGAGCGCGTAGGTGTTGAGATACATCAGACCAAACATCACCAACGTGGAGGTGGCGATCATCACGATGAATCCGGTATATTTAGACATTTGATTTCCCCATCAGATTGGCTCAATTCATGGTCTTGCGGGGTAATTTACGTCCGGGCAGGGAAAAAGTTCCTATTGGGCGCCGCCGACTCCCTTTCGCTAAAGCTGCTTGCCCCTGAGCCTAAGCGCGTTGCCGATCACCGATACCGAGGAGAGGCTCATCGCGGCCGCGGCAATCATCGGGCTGAGCAGAATCCCGAACCAGGGATATAATATGCCCGCGGCAACCGGCACGCCCAGCGCGTTATAGAAAAATGCGAAGAACAGATTCTGCCGGATGTTACCCATGGTCAGCTGGCTGAGATGGCGCGCCTTGGCGATGCCGCCGAGATCGCCTTTGACCAGAGTGATACCCGCGCTCTCCATGGCTACATCGGTGCCGGTGCCCATCGCAATCCCGACGTCCGCCTTGGCCAGCGCCGGCGCGTCATTGATGCCGTCGCCGGCCATCGCGACCCGTTTTCCAGCAGCCTGCAACTCGCTGATCACGCGATGCTTGTCTTCGGGCGAAACATTGGCGTGGATTTCGTCGATCCCGATCATCTTGCCAACCGCCTGCGCTGTGGCTTCGGCGTCACCGGTCAACATTACCACATGGAGTCCGGCCTTGTGCAGCGCCCTGATCGCGTCGATCGTGGTCGCCTTGACCGGATCCGCGACACCGATCAGGCCGGCTGGCTGCCCATCCACCGCGACAAACATCACCGTCTGGCCCTGCGAGCGGCCATCATCGGCTTTTGCCACCAGATCGGCGCTGGTCGCGCCAAGCCGTTCCATCATCTTTTCATTGCCGATCGTAACCCGTTTCTTCTCGACCGTCGCTTCGACGCCTTCGCCGGTGACCGACTGGAAATCGCTCGCTGCCTCAAACTCCATGCCTTTGTCTCTCGCGCCTTCGACAATCGCGGCGGCAAGCGGATGCTCGCTCGCGACTTCGACAGCGGCCACAAAAGCGAGTAGCCCGTCCGCGTCAAAGCCGCTTTCCGGTTCGACCGATACCAACTTCGGTTTGCCTTCGGTCAGCGTCCCGGTCTTGTCGACGACGATCGTGTCGATCTTTTCGAACGTCTCGAGCGCTTCGGCATTCTTGATCAATATGCCGTTCTGCGCGCCCTTGCCGGTGCCGACCATGATCGCCATCGGCGTGGCGAGACCCAGAGCACAGGGACAGGCAATGATCAGCACGGCGACGGCGTTGACCAGACCATAAGCCAGCGCCGGCTCCGGCCCCCATATCGCCCAGACCACGAAGGTTATCAGTGCGACCAGAACCACGGTCGGTACGAAATAGCCTGCCACGGTATCGGCGAGCTTCTGGATCGGGGCGCGGCTGCGCTGGGCGTCGGCAACCATCTGGACAATCTTTGCCAGCAGCGTGTCCTTGCCGACGCGCTCTGCGGTCATCACGAAGCTGCCGGTCTGGTTGACCGTGCCGCCGGTGACAGCATCGCCTTCGGATTTTTGCACCGGAACGGGCTCGCCGGTGATCATCGCCTGATCAATCGTGCTCGCGCCTTTGGCGATGGTGCCGTCGGCAGGGACTTTCTCGCCGGGCCGGACGCGCAGCTCGTCACCCGAGTGCACTTCGTCGAGGGCGATTTCTTCTTCCGAGCCGTCCTCGTTGATCCGCGTGGCAACGGGCGGAGCCAGTTCCAGCAGAGCGCGCAGGGCGCTGGAGGTCTGGCCGCGCGCTTTCAGCTCCAGGACCTGTCCCAACAGGACCAATGTCGTGATGACGGCAGCGGCTTCATAATAGACGGCGACCGTGCCGTCGTGGCCGCGGAAGGCCGCAGGGAATAGCCCGGGAAAGAAAGTCGCGACCAGACTGAAACCATAAGCCACGACAACGCCCAGCCCAATCAGGGTGAACATATTGGGGTTCATGGTCTTGATCGATTGTACGGCGCGGACAAAAAACGGCCAGGCGCCCCAGAGGACGACCGGCGTTGCCAGCAATAGCTGTATCCATGTTGCGGCGGGGGGATCGAACCAGGACTGGAACGGCTGGCCGGGGATCATGTCGCCCATGGCATAGACGAACAAAGGCAGGGAAAAGACCGCGCTGATCCAGAAACGCCGGCGCATGTCGATATATTCGGGATCGGGGCCGGTATCGAGCGAGAATGTTTCTGGTTCCAGCGCCATGCCGCAGATCGGACAGGAGCCGGGACCTTCTTGCCGGATTTCCGGATGCATCGGGCAGGTATAGATCGTGCCTTCGGGAACATCCTCCTGCCCGGCAGAAGGATTTGGCGAAAGATAGCGATCCGGATCGGCGACAAATTTGGTCCGGCAACCGGCAGAGCAGAAATGATAGTCTTGGCCGTCGTGATGCGCGTGATGTTCGGTGTTGGCGGGATCGACGGTCATGCCGCAGACCGGGTCCTTGACCGGGTGGGCACAATCTTCATGGCCATGATCGGGGGAAGTGGCGCCGGTCATCTCAATATCCTTTTCGATCTCGATCAATATACCCTATAGGGGTATATGCGAACTCAAGGCGAAAATGTCAATGTCGTCGCGACTGCGCCTGTCAGAAGCCCCGGATCGCTAGCGCTGCGACCCAGGGCCGGTGACTAATTATAGCTGGCGAATACGCGCTGGCCCTTGGGACCGAAGGCAATCACCTGATAAGGCTCTGTCCTATCCTGATATTCCATGCCGGGCGATCCCACCGGCATGCCGGGAACCGCAAGGCCGATCACATCTTCAGGTTTTTCGCTGAGCAATTTCCGGATCGCTTCGGCCGGGACATGACCCTCGATAACATAGCCTTCAACGATCATCGTGTGGCAGGCGCGCAGTTCGTTTGGCACACCGTGCAGATTCTTGACGATCTGCATATCGGCATTTTTAGCGATTACCTCGGCATCAAGACCGGTAGAAGCATGATCCGCCCATTCCAGACAGCAGCCGCAGCCGGCATCCCGGTACATGGTGTAGCTTGCCGCCTGCGCTGCCGTCGAACAGGCCGCCAGCGATAGCAGCAACAGTCCGGCCGCGCTGGTCTCCCGCATCGATTTGGCAATAGCTCCGATCATCAAACTTTCCTTTCCAACTGCCGCCTGCTGCCGAAGCAGCAGGAGCGGCGGATCACCGTTTCACTTTTTCAAACAGGTCGATCAATTCTTCAAATTTCTCTTTTTGCTCGGCCGAACTTCCGGTCGCGATCGCCTCGCTGACGCAACAGGCGGCGTGGTCTTTCAATATCTGGCTTTCGACCTTTGCCAGCGCCGCCTTCACTGCCTGCACCTGATGCAATATGTCGATACAATAGCGGTCGTCGGTCACCATCTGGGCGATGCCACGCACCTGTCCCTCGATACGGCGGAGCCGGTTTATTTTCTGATCCACTGCACCTTTGGCCATGACATCCCTCTTGTATTGGTACCCCATGGGGGTATATGCGAACTTATGCAAAACTCCAACATGAAATATTCCCGCCGCTCGATGATCGGCTCTCTCGCTGCATTGAGCAGCCTTGCTGCCCTGCCCATGCCCGCCTGGGCCATGGGCCAGATGGACAGGCGTGGAGGTGGTCTTGTGCGCAAGGGCATCAACGAGCTTTCCGGTGCGAAGATCGATCTGCATATTGCCGATGGCCGCTTTGCGACCGGTGGCCGGTCGGGCCATGCGATTGCCGTTAACGGCACCGTCCCGGGCCCGCTGATCCGGCTGAAGGAGGGTGAGCAGACGATACTCTCGGTGCACAATATGCTCGATGTCGACAGTTCGGTGCACTGGCATGGGCTGCTTTTGCCGTTCCAGTTTGACGGCGTGCCGGGGATCAGCTTTCCGGGGATCAAGCCCGGTGCGCGTTTCGATGTGCCGCTGACGCCGCGCCAGTCGGGAACCTACTGGTGGCACAGCCATAGCGGGCTGCAGGAGCAAGTCGGTCATTATGGCCCGATCATCATCGATCCCGCCGGCCCCGATCCTGTCGCCTATGACCGCGAGCATATCATCCTGCTCAGCGAATTCACCCCGATGCACCCGCATACCATCATGAAGAAACTGAAAGCGGCAGAGGGCTATTTCAGCATGCAGAAGACCAGCGCCACGGACGACTATGATCTGAGCGGTGAAGAGCGGCGGATGTGGGGAAAGATGCGGATGATGCCGACCGACATCGCCGATGTCTCGGCCCCGACCTACAGCTATCTGATCAACGGCCACGGACCGGAGGACGGGTTGGAGCTTGCCTTTAGTCCCAGCGAGCGGGTCCGGCTGCGGATCATCAATGGCAGCGCGATGAGCTTCTTCAACATCCGCCTGCCCGGCCTGCCGATGACGGTGGTACAGGCCGATGGGGTCAACGTGCAGCCGGTCGAGGTCGACGAACTGCAGATCGGGGTCGCCGAAACCTATGATGTGATCGTCACGCCGACCGAAGCGGGTGCTTTCGCGATTGCGGCGGAGAGCATGGATCGCAGCGGCATGGCGCAGGCCTCCCTCACCTCGCAACCGGGGCGCAAGGCCGCCTTTCCTGCCCTGCGCGCCCCGCCTTTGCTGTCGATGGCGGACATGGGGATGGATCACGGCAGCGATGCAACCGAACCACCCGAACCGATGGACCACGGCAAGATGACCCATGCCGCCATGGGTCATGCGATGCCGGACCCTGCGCCTGCTGACGCGCATGGCGGACATGACATGGCAGCCATGGACATGAGCGGCGGCATGGCCATGCGCGATACGTCGCTGCTGCCGCCGACAGTGAAGACCGGTCCCGGCATCGATATGGTGGCTATGAACCCGCAGGACCGGACCGGCTATCCCGGCCTTGGCCTGGATGATGTGCCGCATAGAGTGCTCAACTATCGCCTGCTGAAATCGCTCGAGATGGACCATGGGAAACGCGCACCCGAGCGCGAGATGGAATTGCATCTGACCGGCAATATGGAACGCTATATGTGGAGCTTTGACGGCAGGAAAATGAGCGCGGTCGGCGATGACCCGATCCGCTTCGCCTATAACGAGCGCGTACGGGTCAAGCTGGTGAACGACACGATGATGGCCCACCCGATCCATTTGCACGGCATGTTCTTTGAACTGGTCAACGGCCAGGGCCATCACCAGCCGAAAAAGCATACGGTGATTGTCCAGCCGGGCAGCAGCGCGACGTTTGACGTGACCACCGACGAGCCGGGTGACTGGGCCTTTCACTGCCATCTGCTCTACCATATGCACGCCGGGATGATGCAGACGGTCAGCGTTGCCTTTCCGGGAGGAGCGGCATGATGCGGCTATTTGCAACAAGCTTGGTGGCGATGATCGCGACCACGCCCGCACTGGCGCAGGACCATAGCCAGATGGACCACAGCGCGCATCCGATCCCCGCAGCCCCGGAAGAAGCGCCCGAGGTAGATCATTCAAAAATGGACCATGGCGCTATGGGTCACAGTCCGCCGGCCGCCCCGCAAGCATCCTCCCCGAACAACCTGACCGGCCCGCCCAATGCGGCGGATGCGATCTGGGGTGCGGAGGCCATGCGCCCGACCCGCGAAGCGCTCTATCAGGAGCACGGCAATATGCAGATGTTCTGGTTTCAAGGCGACCGGCTGGAATATCGCGCACGCGCAGGTGACGACGGCTATCTCTGGGATGTGCAGGGCTATTATGGCGGCGACCTCGACAAATTCTGGTTCAAGAGCGAAGGCGAAGGCAGTTTCGGCGAGCCGCTGGAAAGCGCCGAAGTGCAGGCTTTATACAGCCGTGCCATAGCGCCGTTCTTCGACCTGCAGGCCGGCGTCCGGCAGGACATGACCGGCCCCGACCGCACCCATGCGGTGATCGGCATCCAGGGTCTGATGCCCTATATGTTCGAAGTCGATGCCGCCGCATTTCTCTCCAGCAAAGGCGACCTCACCGCACGGGTCGAGACAGAATATGACCAGCGCCTCACCCAGCGTCTGACCTTACAGCCCCGTGCCGAAATGAATTTGTCGACGCAGGATATCCCGGAACTGGGCATCGGGTCCGGGATCGACAATCTCGAACTGGGCCTGCGCCTGCGCTATGAAATTGCGCGGGAATTCGCGCCATATATTGGCGTCGAGCAGGAATGGAAACTCGGTGGTAGCCGTGATTATGCCAGACTTGCTGGTGAGGATCCGAGCGCCACCAATTATATCATAGGGGTGCGCTTCTGGTTCTAGAACGGTTAGCGGTCCGTCGGAGTCATGTTTCCCAGCACCTGCTATTGCGCTGGTGTACCAAATGACTGGAAGCTTTCGAAGTGCTTCCGGGTCTCCGGCCGGACCCCTTCTCCTGACAGAATTTGGTCAAGATTTACCTTCCCGTTCTGACCATTTTTTTCGACCACGATGCCAGCCATCTGCCAATCAGGAAATTCACGTTGCTTGATCTCGCGGCGATCAAATATGATCATACCATGGTGGCGCCGGTCTGCCTCGATCAGATCAATACACTCATTAACACTCAACCGGGAGCCTTCTAGAATCTGCATGAAATTCAAGCCGTTGAAGGCAAGCAAACCGGTCAGCCCGAGGGTGTCGTTCCGCTCATTAGCTTCTGTCAAAATAGCCTGAAAATCGGCATCCGCCAGACTGGCGCGTGCAGTGCTGATGTAACTAAGCGATGTTATCAATCCATTCGGCATAGCGTAACTTGCCTCCCCGTTTCCACTATCCAGTCAAATGTAACATCAGGCTATCGTCATTTCACGCCGATGGCCAGACGCAAAAACAGGAGCAGTTGTGCGGAACATTACCTGCCCTGAAACTGTCGTGGAATATCTGGCGATGGTACGGCACCCCGGCTGACTTCATGCAGCCGCCCGCGATAATTTGCTCACCGTGCTGGCAGTCGCCGTCAATATATTATCTGCGTTGTAAACATGGCCTTCCAAAAAGACGATTTTATAGCCTTCCTTTATCGACCAGCCTTCAACCCGCAGCTTGCCCGCCCGGGTCGGTTCCAGATAGGTAGTTTTTATTTCCAGCGATGACAGGCCAACAATATCCGGATCGTGCAAGAACATCGCGTGGCTCATGGCAGCATCCAGCATAGCGGTGACAAAGCCCCCCTGAACGATGTCTATCGAATGGCAATAGTCTTTCCCGATATTGAATTCGAATGTACAGGCCCGTTTTTCCGCGTCGAGATCGACCAGCTTCCCGCCCAGCAAACGTATAAATTCAGGGCTTTGCCGATTTCTCTCTTCCAATATCTTTTCTTTGTTTGTCATCAACATATTCCGTGCTTACCGATAGGATCGGTGCTCCATTTTCTTGTTCCAGATTTCACTATCGCGTTGATCAAGAGACCGCGACCACCCGCAGCGGCTGTCACCCAATCCTCTTATTGTGCGCAAAGCGTCAATTCACTCCGCGATCATTGCCTTCCCAATATGGCGCCCTTAGCTCCCGCCGCAGGATCTTTCCACTCGCGTTTCTCGGCAATTCGGGGATGACATCGACAGTTTTTGGCACCTTGAATCCGGCAATCCGCTCTCTTGCCCAGGCGATGACGCTGTCGGTGTCAATCTCGCCGGCGTCCGGCTTGGGCGAGACAACGGCCTTCACCGCTTCGCCCCATTTGGCATCGGGAATGCCGATGACCGCGACTTCGTTGACCTGCGGGTGGCCGAAGATCGCGTTCTCGAC
This sequence comes from Parasphingorhabdus sp., assembly GCF_048267785.1. Classification (GTDB taxonomy): domain Bacteria; phylum Pseudomonadota; class Alphaproteobacteria; order Sphingomonadales; family Sphingomonadaceae; genus Parasphingorhabdus. The sequence continues at coordinate 27,044 of NZ_JBLWWU010000003.1, forward strand.
TTCCGCCGGATAGACATTCTCGCCGCCGGAAATGATCATGTCCTTGACCCGGTCCTTGATGTAGAAATACCCGTCTTCGTCCATCACCGCCGCGTCGCCCGTGTAGAGCCAGCCGTCTTCGTCCACCGTCTCTGCGGTCTTCTCCGGATTGTTGAAATAATGCAGCATGTTGAGGCCGGATCGTGTGGCGATTTCTCCGATTGTGCCAGGCGGAACTTCCTGCCGGTTTTCGTCGACGATCTTCATCTCGACACTGGGCAGCGGGATGCCGATGCCGCGCATCCGTTCGTTACCGTCGGGGTCATGATCCTCGGGCGGCAGGATGCAGATGGTTCCAGTGGTCTCGGTCATGCCATATTGCTGGCAGAAAAGCGCCTTGGGCATGGTCTGCATGCACTGGCGCAGCAGCTCCAGCGGGATCGGCGCAGCGCCATAGGTGATCGAGCGGACGCTGGAAAAATCGGTGTCCTTGGCGCGCGGCCAGTTGACCAGCATCTGCAGCGCGGTCGGCACGAGGAAAAACTGGTTGAGCCCCTTGTCGATGCAGTCGAGCACGCTGTCGGGATGGAATTCGGGAATGACCATCATCGTTGCGCCGTTGTAAAAGGCGATCGGACCGATGCCGGAACCGGCTATATGCGCGCAGGGCATGACCGCAAGCGTGCTGTCGCCCGGCTTCAGGTCGATCCATGCATGTTCCGGTTTGTCCTCGACCAAGGGTCGCAACTTGAACAGATTGTCACTGGTCAGTACGGCACCTTTGGGATTACCGGTGGTGCCGGACGTATAGAGTTGCAGTACGCCTTCCGCCGGATCGCACTGGGGCAAATCGCCGGGCTTGGTATGGGCGACAAAATCGGCAAGATTTGGCAGATCGGCACCGGGTTTGGTGCAAAGGATGGTTTTGGTATCGAGCGATTGCTGCGCCGCGTTCTTTGCGGTTTCGACAAATTCCGGCTCGCAGATCAACAATGGCGCACCGGTATCTTTTAACACATAGGCCACTTCCGGCGCCGCGAGACGCCAGCCGATGGGTGCTATCACCATGCCGGCGCGGCTGGCAGCCGCGAACAGGGTGAAATAGAGCCCGCTGTTCTTGCCCAGCCAGCAAATGCGATCGCCCTTGGCGAGGCCTGCACCGGTCAAGGCCCTCGCATATTCCGTCACCCGCTTGTCGAGTTCGGCATAGCTGATCAGACCGTCCGGATCGTCAATCGCGATATTGTCCGGCGTTTTCGCAGCCCAATGGGCGATGGAAGACCCCATGCAGCGTCGTGTCTCTGTCATTTGCCCGCTCCTTGTTACTTTGCGCCCTTGTTAATCGGGCGATTAAGTGATGGCAAGGGGAACGGTGTTAGCCCCTCCTTTTCAAAGGAGGGGTTGGGGTGGTTTCTCTCGTCGAAGAACGGCGCTCGAAATTGCATTCTTATCTGCCTCGCCGCAATTCGCTGGCGCGAGCGATGCTAGCGCATCGCCACCACCCCAACCCCTCCTCTAAAGAAGAGGGGCTATTTCGCTTTCCGATAGACCAAAGATATATTATTCGCGGGCATCTCGATCAGGCTCTCACGAACGAACCCGTTGCGCGCAGCCAGCGCGTCCATATCGGCGACATCGCGCAGGCCCCAGCGCAGGTTGCGGCTCTTGAGGCTGCGTTCGAAGGCGAGATTGCCCGGTGCCGTTTCGACATCCGCGCGCAGATAGGGGCCGTAGAGATAGAAGGGCGCGCCGGGAGCGAGCAGCTTGCCGGCCTTTTCAAACAGGCCGATGCTCGATTCCCACGGGCTGATGTGAACCATGTTGATGCACAGGATCGCCACCACGTTCTCCACGTCCCATTGCGCGGCCTGCGCATCGAGCTGTTTCGGCGGCAGGATATTCGGCACCGCTTCGCGCTTCGTCCACGCGGCAATCGACTGGCAGCATTCGGGGTCTGGATCGCTGGGCTGGAATGTCAGATCGGGAAAAGCCTTGCCGAAATAGACGGCATGTTCGCCGGTGCCGCTGGCGATTTCCAATATGGTTCCCTGTTCGGGCAAGATGCCGCGCAGCACTGCGACGATCGCATCGCGGTTGCGCATGGTCGCCGGAGCATGGCGCTCCTCTCCGCTGTCGGTCTCCGCTGTCAGCCAGGGTTTTGAATCAGCCATCGATATGCTCCGTCAGGGGTTGCCGCCGCCAGATCGCGGCCAGAAAACTGCCGATTACCACATGATAGACCGCCGATATCGCGCTTGGCACCGGTGCCAGCGCGGCCTGCATCGGGCTGGCAAATTGTGCGGCGAAGGTCGGCGTCGAGGCAAGGCTGGAGCCCAGGCCGCTATTCTGCATGCCGACCTCGATGCTGATCGTCCGGCGCTCTGCCACACCAAGGCCCATGGCCCTGGTGATCAGATAGCCGAGCCCGAAGCCAAAGACGTGGAGCAGAAAGATCGCCAGCATCAGCACGCCGAAATGCGCCTCGATCAGCGCCTTGCTGTTGGCGATAATCCCGCCGATGATCAGCACGACGACGATCACCGATACGAGTGGCGAGATCCCGGCGATCTTTTCCGTCGCCCTGGGCAGATAGCGGTTGAACAGCACGCCCGCGATCACCGGCAGCAATACGATCGAGACCATGTTGATAAACAGGCTCCACTGGTCGATCTCGACATATTTTCCGGCGAGCCAGCCGGTGAGCAGCGGCGTCGCGATGACGGCGATCAGGGTCGAGGCCATGGTCATCGTCACCGACAGCGCCAGATTGGCATTGGCAAGATAGGCGACGACATTGGACGCCGTGCCACCGGGGCAACAGGCAACGAGGATCAGGCCGACGGCGAGACCGGTCTCCAGTCCGAATATTGTGGCGAGGAAAATCCCCGCAAAGGGCATTACGGTAAACTGCAAAATAATGCCGGTTGCCACACATCTCGGGATTTTGGTGATCCGCTTGAAATCATCGAACGACAGGGTCAGGCCCATGCCGAGCATGACCAGCCCCAGCATCACGCTGACCAGAGGCTGGCCGAGCGGGCGGAAGCGACCGTCGACGACCCAGAGGAAATGCTCGGGCACAAACCATGCCCAGGCTGTCCCCAATACTGTCCACAGGGCAAAAAGATTGGTCAGACGGTGGATCAAAGCTCCCTCTCCTTACTACCGTTCGCACTGAGCTTGTCGAAGTGCCTCCACGGCCCAGAACCCGTCCTTCGACAGGCTCAGGACGAACGGAGCAACGATAAATTACAGCTATTTCTGTTCTTTATTCCGCAGCTTGAGCAAATTCCTCGTCTTCCGTCCACACCAATATCGGCTTGCGCGCGGCCTGGGTTTCATCCAGCCGCCGCCGGGGAGCGAAATAGGGCGCGCTTTTCAGGCTTTCGTCACCCGCTTTGGCGCGCTCGGCCACCGAACGGAAGGCACCGATAAACTGGTCGATCGCCGCCTTGCTCTCGGTCTCAGTCGGCTCGACCAGCATCGCGCCATGCACGACCAGCGGGAAATACATGGTCATCGGGTGATAGCCCTCGTCGATCATGCCCTTGGCCAGATCGAGCGTCGTCAGCTCGTTGGTGAAGCCCTTGTCCGAGAACAGCGCCTCGTGCATGCACGGCCCGCTATGGGCGAAAGGCGCGTCGAGCACGTCCTCGAGACTGCGCAGGATGTAATTCGCGTTGAGCACGGCATCTTCGGCCACCTGTTTCAGACCGTCGGCGCCATGGCTGAGGATATAGGCCAGCGCACGGGTGAACATGCCCATCTGGCCGTGAAAGGCGCTCATCCGGCCGAATGTGTGCGGATGCCGGTCCTCGACCGTCTCTTCCTCGACCAGGGTGATATGCCCGTCGGCATGACGCTCGGTGAAAGGCAGCGGGCCGTAAGGAGAAAGCGCCTCGGACAATACGACAGGCCCGGAACCCGGTCCGCCACCGCCATGCGGGGTGGAGAAGGTCTTGTGCAGATTGATGTGCATCGCGTCTATGCCGAGATCGCCGGGACGGACCTTGCCGACGATCGCGTTGAAATTCGCGCCGTCGCAATAGACATAACCGCCAGCGGCATGGACCGCGTCGGAAATCTCCTTCATGTCCGGTTCGAACAGGCCGCAGGTGTTCGGGTTGGTGATCATCACGCCGGCCACGTCGGGCCCGAGACGCGCCTTGAGCGCCTCCAAATCGACCCGGCCAGCGGCATTGGCAGGAATATCCTCGACCTTGTAACCGGCAAAGGCCGCGGTCGCCGGATTGGTGCCATGGGCGCTTTCGGGCACCAGGATCACTTCGCGGGCATCGCCGCGTGCTTCCAGAGCAGCCCGAATGCAGAGTATGCCGCAAAGCTCGCCATGGGCGCCGGCCTTGGGCGTCATCGCCACGCCGTGCATGCCGGTCAGCTTGATCAGCCAGACGGCGAGTTCGTTGATCACGCCGAGCGCGCCCTGCACGCTGTCCACCGGCTGCAACGGATGGATATCGGCAAAGCCCTTGAGCCGCGCCATTTTCTCGTTGAGCCGCGGATTATGTTTCATCGTGCAACTGCCGAGCGGAAACAGGCCGACGTCGATCGCATAATTCTGGCGGCTGAGACGGGTATAGTGGCGCACCATCTCACCCTCGGACAATCCGGGAATGGCAATCGGCGCTTCGCGTTCGAGGCCACCGAGACGGCTTTCGACCTGCGGCGCCTCAGGCAAGTCAACGCCGCTGCGATCCGGTGAACCGATTTCGAAAATCAGCGGTTCGTCGACCATCAGGGCGCGGTTGCCGGTGTGGGTGGAAATGGAGCCAGTGTCGGTCATCTGCAGATTGTCTTCCTGTCTGGTCGGACGTCCCTCGGTAAGCATGCTCATGACAGGGCTCCTTCGAGAGCGGTCGCAAATTGCTCCAGCTCTTCCTCGGTGGATGTTTCGGTGACAGCGACCAGCAAGCCGCGCGCGAGTGGCGTGACCTCCGGATAGAGGCGGCCAAGCGACACACCAGCAAGAATCCGCTGGTCGGCAAGCTGCCGCACCACAGGTCGCGCATCCTTATCAAGTATCAGCGTGAACTCATTGAAAAAACAGCCATTCAATAGATTCACGCCATCGATCTGCGACAGCCGGTCCGCTGCATGGACCGCCTTTTTATGGTTGAGCATCGCCAGTTCGCGCAGCCCTTTCTCGCCGAGCAAGGTCATATGCGCCGAGAAAGCCAAGGCACACAGGCCGCTGTTGGTGCAGATGTTCGACGTCGCTTTCTCCCGGCGAATATGCTGTTCCCGCGTGGACAATGTCAGCACGAAACCACGCTTGCCTTCGGCGTCGACGGTCTCGCCGCACAGCCGGCCGGGCATCTGCCGGACATATTTCTGCTTGCAGCCGAACAGGCCGACATAAGGACCGCCGAATTGCAGGCCGACCCCGAGAGACTGGCCTTCGCCAACCACGATATCGGCATCCATTTCGCCGGGTGACTTGATCGCGCCAAGAGCGACAGGTTCTGTCACAACCGCCACCAGCAACGCCTTATGCTGGTGCGCTTTTTCCGCGATCGCGGAAAGATCGCTGATACGGCCCAATATATCGGGATACTGCACGACAACGCAGCTGGTCTCGTCGTCAATCTGGTCGAGCAGGCTTTGGCCGTCTGTGCCTGCGTCGAGTGTCGGCGTTTCATATGCCAGATCATCTTTGGTGAACCGCGCCATGGTTTTGGCCACCGAAACATAATGGGGATGCAGGCCGGAAGACAGAATCGCCTTGCCCCGTTTGGTGATCCGCCGCGCCATAGTGATCGCCTCCCAGCAGGCAGTCGAGCCATCATACATTGAGGCATTGGCAACGTCGACACCGAACAATCGGGCTACCTGGGTCTGGAATTCAAACAGGGTCTGCAGCGTGCCTTGGGCGATTTCAGGCTGATAAGGCGTATAAGCGGTAAGAAACTCGCCGCGCTGGATGATATGGTCGACGCTGGCCGGGATATGGTGCCGATAGGCCCCTGCCCCGAGAAAGAACGGCATATCGCCGGCCGCATGGTTCTTTTTCGCCAGCGCTTTCATATGCGCTTCCACCGCCATCTCGCCGGCGTGCATCGGCAGCCGCTCGATCGGGCCGTTCAACCGGGCCTCTTCCGGCACATCGACAAACAGATCATCGATCGATTGCACGCCGATCTTGGATAGCATCGACTGCCGGTCGTCGGGAGTCAGCGGGAGATAACGCATTATATTCTTCCTTCACTTAAACCCTTCCCTTTCAGAGGAGGAGGGGTTTGGATGGTTTGGTTCCGCCTGTCGCTTGCGCGAGCGATGCTAAGGCATCGCCACCAGCCCTTGGTCCCCTCCTCGCAAGAGGAGGAGAGAAAAATTACAGTCCGTCTACGAACGCCTTATAAGCTTTTTCGTCCATCAGATCGGCCAGCTCTTCCTTGTCCGAAAGGGTCAGCCGGAAAAACCAGCCATCCTCCTCAGGCGATGAATTGACTAGTCCAGGCTCGTCTTCCAGCGCTTCATTCACTTCGATTACTTCGCCGGATACAGCTGCATAAACGTCGGACGCGGCCTTGACCGATTCCACCACCGCAGCATCGTCACCCTGGTCCAGTTCCGTACCAACATCCGGCACTTCAACAAACACGATGTCGCCCAGTTGTTCCTGCGCATAGTCGGTAATCCCGACGGTCGCAGTATCGCCCTCTACTTCGACCCATTCATGTTCATCAGTAAAATATCGGCTCATTTCATTGTCCCCTTCAGTCATTCATAATTTGGGTTTGCGGTGGTATTGATGTGGCACAAAGGGCATATCCGCGACCGTGCAGGCAATCTTCTTCCCGCGCTGTTCCACGGTAATCCCGGTTCCGGTTCCTGACATATCCGTCGGGACATACGCCATCGCAATCGGGCGCTGCAAGGTGGGGGAAAAACCGCCGCTCGTCACTTTACCAATGGTCGCGCCTTGGGCGTCGATCACGACAGCTCCTTCTCGAACAGGTTGGCGACCGTCGACAAACAGACCAACCCGTTTGGTCTCTGCCTTGTCCGGATATTGCGCGAGCACACGCTCCGCGCCGGCAAAATTGCCTTCCTCCCGCCGCACCTTCGACAGCGCAAAGCCCAGATTCGCTTCGACCGGCAGTGTTTCGGCGGTCATATCATGGCCATAGAGCGGTAATCCCGCCTCCAGTCGCAAACTGTCGCGCGCCCCCAGTCCGATGGGGCGCACCTCGTCCAGTTCGAGCAATGCTTCGGCCAGCGTTTCGGCAAGTTCGGATGGAACGCTGATCTCAAACCCGTCTTCGCCAGTATAGCCCGAGCGACTGATCCCGAGCGGGATACCCCGCCACAGAAACGATCCCGCTTCCATGAAATGGAGATCAGTGGGCTTTGGCCAGTCCGGTTCGTGCGGGTCAATACCAAGCTTCGCCAGAGCAGCGGCCGCTTTGGGGCCCTGAAGCGCCAACAAGGCCTCGTCTTCGAGATGGTGGAGCGCCACGCTATCCGGCAATTGCGCACGCATATAGGCGATATCATCATGTTTGGTCGCACCGTTGACCACCAGATACAGATGATCGCCGGTGTTTGTGACCATCAAGTCATCCAATATTCCGCCATTCTGTGCGAGCAACAAAGTATAGCGAATTTTGCCAGCGGCCAGCGCCGACAGATTGCCCGGTGTGATCCTCTCAAGCGCTTCCGCTGCGCCCTCGCCCATCAGTTGCAACTGCCCCATATGCGAGACATCGAACAGCCCCGCTTCGGTCCGCGTCCAGATATGCTCCGCCATCACCCCCTCATATTGTACCGGCATTTCATAGCCCGCGAATGGAACCATCCGTGCGCCTAGACTCCGATGCCAGTCACCGAGAGGCAGTTGTTTCAGATTTTGGGTATTTTCATTCATGATATTTCCGCTCAGACAAAAGACAGCTCGCAGCAAAGTCCTGCAAAACTGCCCCCTCTGTCACGGAACCTGAGAGTTTCATGGCTTTTCACCTCGATATCCGCTCGTGCAGAGCCGGTCGAAGCACGCTTGCCAACCATCCTTCGACAAGCTCAGGATGAACGGTGAACATATATGCCGGATCAAATCCGACGCCATTTACCCCTTCGGTGGGGCGCCAGTCGTTTGACCATCCGCCCTCTTTCCAGAGTGCTTGTGAGGCGGTTGCGGTCCAGAGGCCTGAGAGTTTCCGGGGCGGTTGCTCCTTCGGCGGCCTTGCAGTCCTGTGAGACAGCAAAACGCTCTCCCGCAACGCCCCGTGATCCTTGCCCGAAAGCACCGATCAAAAAGCAGATTTGAGATTGGATCAGCGGATGGATGGAGTCAATGATTCTGTTGTGCGGTGCAGTATTTTATCTTGCGAGACGGATCATGGTCTCACACCATTGCCCAGATTGCATCATTCCCGTGAACGAATTCCCCCGGATCGCTCTCCGCCGTCATCATTACAATTGCCGCAGCGACATCGCTGGCTAGGATTGACCGGTAACGGCGGAGCTTGCCCTGCAGCAACATGTCCATGATCGGACTGGCCGCGATCGCGAGACTTTCGGCGACACGATTGTCTCCTTCCCGCTCACCACGCAGCAGGCCGGGACGGATAATATCGAGACGGTCGAAATTCTGCGCGCGGAGCAAATCTTCGGCCTCGCCCTTGATCTTGAGGTAGAAGCTAGATGCGCTGCTGTCCGCCATGGTTGAGGACACTGTAATAAACTGCCGTGCGCCAGCTGCCTTGGCCGCGACCCCCACGTCAGCAACCAGATCGCGATCAACTGCGGCAAATTCCTTTTGTGACCCCGCCTTTTTCATCGTCGATCCCAAACAGGATATCACGATGTCGGGCTTTATCTTGGCGATGGTTTTTGGCCAGTTTTCCTGCAACTGAACATGAATTTCCGCCTTGCCGACATCCTTCCGATAGGGACGCCGCAAGAGCAGGTGCATGTGCTTGTCCACGCCCTGTTCAACCAGCTTGCGGGTCACCAATCCCCCGATCAGGCCGGTAGCTCCGACAATCAGGATTGTATCGGTCATGTCTATCATCCCCCCAACGCTCTCAATCGATAAGCCGTCATACCAGCGAAAGCCGGTATCCAAAGCAATATTCGCGAGGCTCACCATTTTGGCTGCCCCCGGCCTGCGCCGGGGTGACACGATCCGTTTCAGCCTGTCGGACCGCCAAATATCTCCCGGTGCCGGTCGCGGGCATAGCGGTCCGTCATCCCGGCGAGAAAGTCAGCAATATGGCGGATGCGCGCCGGCTCCTCTTCAGGCAGCGCCGCCGCCCAGCCATCCGCCATCAGCGCAGGTTGATCACGATAGGCCTGCACCAGATCGGCGACCATCATCTTCCCTTCTTCCGCCGCGGCCATCTGCTTGGGATGATGATAGAGATTCTCATACATGAAGCGTTTCAGTGTGCGTTCCTTTTCCGCCATGGCATCGGAAAAGCCGCCGATCATCCGGCCTGCCTGTCGTACGTCCTCGGGCGATTGCAGGTTCAGGCTATCGATTCGTGCGCGCGTGGTTTCGAGCACATCATTGGCCATCAGACCAATCTGGTCACGGATCAGTTCCGGCAACAACCGGTCTTGCGCGACATCGGTAAAACGGTCGGAGATATCCCGCCACCGCTCGGCAATGAACGGCAATTCGAGCAATTGGTCGAGCGTCAGCAGCCCGGCCCGCATGCCGTCATCGATATCATGATTGTCATAGGCAATATCATCGGCAATCGCAGCAATCTGCGCCTCCAGAGAGGGCCAGCTATCCAGCTCAAGATCCATCGCGGCATTGACCTCAGCCAACGCCCATGTCGGCTTTGCCACCGGGCCATTATGCTTGGCGAGACCCTCCAGCATTTCCCATGTCAGGTTGAGCCCGTCCCAGCGCGGATAAGGCGTTTCAAGCTTGGTCAACGTCCGGATGGTTTGTGCATTATGATCAAAACCGCCAAAATCAGCCAGTGCCGCTTCCAGTGCGTCTTCTCCGGCGTGACCGAAAGGCGGATGGCCGATATCATGGGCGAGGCAGAGCGCTTCGGTCAGGTCTTCGTTCAGACCGAGAGCCCGCGCCAGCGTGCGCCCAATTTGCGCGACTTCCAGGCTATGGGTCAGCCGGACCCGGTAATGGTCACCATCGGGCGCGACAAAGACCTGGGTCTTGTGGCGCAGGCGGCGGAAGGAAATACTGTGGATGATCCGGTCGCGGTCGCGCTGGAAATCGTCGCGTGGTCCGCGGGTGACCTCCCGCTTTTCATCGTGCAGCCGCCCCCGGCTTTTCACCGGATCGCTGGCATAGCTTTTCAAACCGGTCATTTGGCGAGCTCGTTGACCTCGACTCCATCGGCACTGGCCCAGGCAAAGCCGTCACCGCCATCTTTTCGGAACTCCGCTTCAAAAGCCTTGGCTGCCTTGAAATCGTCAAACGGTCCGATCACCAGCCGCCGGGTTTTGCCCCAGGGGGAGGTCCAGCCCTTTTCGCCCTTGAACAGTTCGCTGTGTTTTTTTGCCATCCTGCGATAGTCAAACTTCAGGGCATCGAGGTTCGAACCCGTCGCAATCTGCACCCAATAGCGCTTGGGGTGTTCCGGTTCTTTCGGTTTAACCGGCGCCTTTTCAACCGGTTTAGCAACGATTTTAGGCTGTGGCTTTGCCGGTTCGATGGCGTCGAGATCAACCGGTACCACCGCCGTCCGGGTTTCCTTTTCGGGTATGTTGATGCCCTTGATAATATCGGCCAGCGGTTTCACCGCCGGAGCAGCGGATGCGGTTTCAACCGCGGCAGACTGGGTGTTCGCGAGGTCGAAATTGACCAGATTGACCGGATCTGAGACTCCGGCTTCGGTCGAAGACGGAGGCTCCATGGCTGGCTGCGCAAAAGGGCTGGAGACCGGCTGACGACCGGCAATAGCCACTTTGCGCTCGACCGATTCCGAGACCAGTGCGGGCGAGCGGTTCGGAGCCACAGGCGTTTGAAAACCGGGGGAAGCACCTTGGTCCGCCGATTTGATTCCGGCAGTTCTTACCGGATCAGACTTGCTTTTGGCAGGGGCCGGTTCGGGCGGGCTTTGAGACGCAATATCAGCAGAGGCTGCAGCCGACGGCGTTGTCGCCACCGGTGCGCGTGCGAATGTGGATGCACGGCCCGAACTTTTCCCGGTGGGTGCCGGCATATCCGTACGCGAGAGGACAACCACTTCATTCCTGGTCGGACGGCGGCTGGCTTTCCGTTCCGACGTTTTGCGGTCGGTCTTACCAGGACGGCGGCGCGGAGATTTGTCGGGCATGGCGAGCACGCGAGGACGATCGACATCTGCACCCAACGCAGGTCCGACCGGAATCAGGCCCGCGTCCGCGCCATCGCCGCCTCTCGCCGCCATGCTGGAGGCCATTTGAACCGCAGCCACATCGACCCCGATATTTTCGCTGGCCGGAAAATGCCCCAAATGAACCGCCGCTGCCTTCTGGGCGGCTGTCAGCTTGGGCATACGGTCAAAAAATGGCTTGATGGCTTTCGCCATCCGTCGTTCCATCGTTTGCTCGATTATATTCTCCGCGTCTTTTTTCTTGCCATTCATGGCATAGATAAACGCCCGGTTCCGCCACGCATCACGGTCGCTTTTCTGAAGCAGGGGGGCGAGCTGTGCTTCGGCCCGTTCAACATCGCCGCTGATCCCTAATGACAGCGCATAGCGCGCCACCAGTTCGTCGCTGCTGCCATAGCGCATCGCCAGTTCATAATCTTTCTGGGCATCCCGATTCCGGCCGATGAGATCATAAGCCAAACCGCGATCCTCGGCGATTTCGCGTACTGCAATGCCATTGGCGACCGCCTGATCGAAATAGCGGATCGCACCAAATGGATTTTCTTCGGCCAGCAACGCTCTGCCGAGACCGGCTTTCACCCTGCCACTTGACGAATAAATCTGATCCGCCTTGGCAAGGAACCCGATGGCGGCACGCATATCACCCAGCTCAAGGGCCGCAAGTCCCGCGTCCGCAAGGGCAGAGGAATCGTTGGAATCATTCGCGATACGGCGCAGTGCGTTCTGAAGATCGGCGGAATTGGACTGGCCGCTGGATTGAGCAGCGGCGGGCGTATTTGGAACAGCCAACGCTAAGAGCGCTGCGGACATTCCCAATAAAATTTTGAATCTGTATTTCACAAGATGCATAAAGGAATGATTCAGCAAGAAATCAATCACTCCGGAAGCCTGGCAAGGCCAATGGTGGCACGCAAAAGACAAACTCCCTCGCGCCGCCCGATCAGCACCAAAATCCGCTTGAACCGTATCCCGATTTACTGGTTATTCTGCCGGTTCAAAAAACGCGGAATGTCGAGCGGGTCCGAAGATTTGTCATCTTCGCCGCCTTCGTCTTCCTCGGATCTTGATCCACCTCGCGTCAAATTGGACATGCGTTCGAACAACGTGCCACCGCCCGAAGCAACGCGCGGTGCCGGTGGCGGCTGAACGCCTGAAGCGGACGTTTCGTCGTCATCGCGCTGAATCGCATCATCACCCAATACCAACTCGTCTTCTTCATCTGTTCCCGACACTGGCTTTGACGCAGCCATTCCCGGTGTGAGCGATGCAAAAGACGGCGTCGCGGATGGTTCATATTCCGGTTCATCATCATCGCCATAGGTTGCAACGGGAGAAGGTGCGACTTCGGGCGACGCTTCGGGTTCGGCTTCTGCCTCAACGTCAGCCTCCACTTCGGTCTCGGGTACCGGTGCGGACGCAATTTCCGCTTCCTCAGCAGCATCCTGCTCATCTTCGTCACTTGCAATCGATGACGCAAAGCTGGATGTCGCGGGGGGTTCCTCCGAATTTTGCATTGAACTGCCCATCGCAAAGGAAGCGACAGGAGCAGTTGATGATCTGCTGCCGTCGCTATCGATCCCGGTAGCGACAACCGACACACGGATACGCCCGTCAAGATTCGGGTTGAACGCACTACCCCAGATGATATTGGCATCCGGATCGACCAGCTCACGAATATGATTGGCGGCTTCGTCGACTTCCATCAGGCGCATATCGTCGCCGCCGGTAATCGATACGATAACGCCCTTGGCGCCCTGCATCGACACACCGTCGAGCAATGGATTGGCAATGGCCTTTTCCGCAGCTTCCAGCGCGCGTCCGTCGCCTTCGGCTTCGCCCGTGCCCATCATCGCCTTGCCCATTTCGTGCATGACGCTGCGCACATCGGCAAAGTCGAGGTTGATCAGGCCAGGCATGACCATCAGGTCGGTAATCCCGCGAACACCCTGTTGCAGAACTTCATCAGCAAGCAGGAAGGCTTCCTTGAAAGTGGTATTCGGATTGGCGACCAGAAACAGATTCTGGTTCGGAATGACGATCAGCGTGTCGACATTCTTCTGCAATTCCTCGATACCGGCTTCGGCGGATTTCATCCGGCGGGTGCCTTCAAAGGTGAATGGCTTGGTCACCACGCCGACAGTCAATATGCCGCGGTCGCGGGCGGCTTTGGCAATCACCGGAGCGGCACCGGTACCTGTTCCGCCACCCATGCCGGCAGCGATAAAGCACATATGCGTGCCTTCCAGCGCCTGCTCGACCAGATCGATGGTTTCTTCGGCAGCAGCACGGCCAACCTCGGGGCGCGATCCTGCACCCAGGCCCTGGGTAATATCGGGACCAAGCTGGATCCGCCGCTCAGCAGTCGAGCTGTTAAGCGATTGCGCGTCGGTGTTGGTAACGATGAAATCGACACCCTCAACCTGCGCCGCAATCATGTTCGCAATGGCGTTGCCTCCGGCTCCGCCGACTCCGATAACCGCAATTTTCGGTTTCAGTTCTTCGACTTCCGGTGGGCCAATATTGATACTCATCTCATTGTCTCCCGAGACATTATGTCGTGCTGTCAGATTTTGTTAACGCTTTGCACAAATTTCATGGTGGAATCACCCGAAAAGTTAATTTATTTTGCCGTTTTACTAAAAATTTCCCCGGATCGCCGACATCAAACGCCCGATCACAGCCGATCCGCCATATTTGTAAATTTTCTGATGGCTTCCCGCCATCGACCGCAGATCAACCGGATCCTGCGACGCGTAGAGCGCCAGCCCAGCGAGTCCGGCAAAGGCTGGACCACTATGCGCTTCGGGCAGCGCGCTCAGTCCGGCCGGTCGACCGATGCGCACCGTGCGGCCCAAAGCGGACTGGGCATAGTCGGCGATGCCCTTGAGTTCAGCCCCGCCGCCCGTCAGTACAACCTGCCGGCCAACCGGACCGGTAAAACCGAGTTCCTTCAGTGACCGGCCGATTTCTCCGATGAGATGATCCAGCCGCTGGCGGATGACCGAGATCAGCTGCGCGCGGGTGATCCGTCCGTCCTCATCGCTATGTTCAGCGCTTTTCTCCAGATCGAGATTGATAACATCATGATTGTCACGGGGACTGGTGGTGGCTGACCCGTAGAAACATTTTATCCGCTCCGCCTGAGCGCGCCGCAAACCGAAGGAAGACGCAATATCGTCGGTGATATCGGCGGCGCCATAGGGTAGCGTCATCAAACCGACCAGCATCCCGCCGGCAAATAGCGAAACATTGGTCACTTCAGCGCCCAGTTCGACCAGAGCCACGCCCAGTTCCCGCTCTTCCTTGGAAAGACAGGCGGTGCCGGCGGCGATCGGCGACGCAACGATCGACTTCACGTTGAGATGCGCGCCACGGACGCTCATATCTATATTGCGGACCGGTGAACCTTCGGCAAGAATGACGTGAATATCCACGCCAAGACGATCGGCGTGCAGACCCTTGGGTTTCTTGACCCCGTTCAGGCCGTCAAGCGTATAGAGCGCAGGCTGAGCGTGCAGCACCATCTTGCCCTTGGGATCGATGCTGTTGCGTCCAGCGTCTAGCAACAGGTCAATATCTTCCTGCTCAATCCGGTGACCACCCAATTCGGTTTCGACCGATGTGAGCATGCTTTGCAGGCCACCAGCGGAGAAGCTGACCCAGACATCATCGATATTGGTTCCGGCGATACGCTCCGCCTGCTCGACAGCGTCACGAACATCCAGCTCGGTCGTCTCGGTATCGGCGATATAGCCGCGTTTCACACCCTTGCTGGCGCGCTGGCCAGTGCCAAGAACCGTCAGTTCACCATTGTCCATCCGTCCGGCAATCATCGCGGATATCTTGGAAGAACCGATATCCAGTGCCGTGAAGATTTTCTCTACCCGTGCTGCCATTTGTCTAATCCTTTACCCCGATCAATGTCGTCATCAACCAAATAACCATTCAACCGATCAACTCTCCGGATCTGCCGGTTCTGTTTTCGGCGGCATTCGCAGATAGGCGCGTTCGGCATCCCGCAGATCGAAATGGACGACCCCGCGCCCGAGCAAGCGATTGACGCCGTCCATCCGCGCGAAATTCAACAGCGCAGCCGATGCGGTTTCCTCACCTTCGGGCAATGCCAGCGTCTCTCCACTATCAAACTCAAGATCCCACCGTCGATTGCCGATCCAGGTCGCACCGGTCACCATCGGACGCAGCGCGGGCGCTACATCGAGCAGCGAGTCCAGCTGGGTAAATTTCAGATTGGCTTTCTTGCCGACAATCACCGGCAGGTTGGGAATTTCTTCCTTGCTGATCTCTTCCAGCGGATAGCCGGTATTGTCGATCAGCGAGAGCTGACCCTTGTTTTGCCAGACCGCAACCGGTTCGCGTTCGACTATATCCACAACCAAGGTATCGGGCAGCCGACGGGAAATCCGGGCATCCTTGATCCAGCCGTTTGACATCAGATCGTCGCGCACCGCGTCGATATCGACCAGCATCATCGACCGGTCTTTCTGCGCCAGGGTGATTTCATAGACTTTCAACTCGTCGATGCGGTTGACACCGCTAACCTCGACCCGCTTCACTTCGAAGCCCGCCTTGCCGACTGCAGCGGCGACCTCGGTCTTGATCCGTTCGTTGATGCCGGAATAATGGGCGACGCTATAGGCGCCAAGAATGAAAACCCCTACCAGCCCCCAGGTCAGGCCTTTTTGCACCTGCTCTTCGGTAACCGGCATAGCGCGCAATATCTTGTCAAACACCGAAACCTGACGGACCTTGCGTGTTGCCTGCTTGCGCGGCTTGCCCTTGACTTGTCTGCTGGTGCGTTTTCGGGTGGCTGTCATAGCGCTTCTCTCACAATCAGTTCGACCAGTTTTTCGTAGCTGATCCCCATCTGCTTCGCCTGTTCGGGGACAAGGCTGAGCGGGGTCATGCCGGGCTGGGTATTGGTTTCGAGAACAAACAGGCCGGCCGCGCCCTGTTCGTCATCCCAGCGGAAATCGGTACGGGATGTGCCCTTGCACCGCAAAACTTCGTGAGCCTTCAGTGCATAGTCGAGACAAAGTTGTGCAATATCATCGGGAATCTCAGCAGGACAGACATGCTGGGTCAGGCCTTCCGTATATTTGGCTTCATAATCATAAAAACCCTGCGCGGTTTTCAATTCGGTTACGCAAAGCGCCTTGCCGCCGACAACGGCTGTGGTCAGTTCGCGTCCCTTGATAAAGGGTTCTGCCAGCAGTTCATCAAATTCCTGCCATGGACCAGCGACGTCGCGGCCAATCGGATGGCCGTAATTGCTGTCATCGGTGACGATCGCGACACCGACCGACGAGCCTTCGTTTACTGGTTTCAATACATAGGGACGCGGCAGCGGATCAGCCTCGTAGAGACTGGCACTGGAAACAACCTTGCCCTTGGGCATCGGGATACCGGCGGGGACCAGCTGCTGCTTGGTCAGTTCCTTGTCGATCGCAATGACCGATGTGACCATGCCGCTGTGCGTATAGGGGACCTGCATCAGATCGAGCATCCCCTGGACGCTGCCGTCTTCTCCCGGCACGCCGTGCAGCGCGTTGAACACCACATCGGGCCGGATACCGGCCAGCACCTGCGCTACATTGCGGTCCATATCGACACGGGTTACCTGATGGCCGTTTTTCTCCAGCGCATCGGCCACACCATTGCCGCTGCTCAACGATACTTCGCGTTCAGCGGACCATCCGCCCATCAGGACAGCGACGTGGAGACTCTTTTTGTCATTGCCGCTCATGCTTCATCCCCCACGCGCTGGATTTCCCATTGTAATTCTACGCCCGAATGGGCTTTGACCCGCTTGCGGACTTCGTCGCCGAGCGCTTCGATATCGGCAGAACTTGCGCCCCCGAGATTTATCAAAAAGTTGCAGTGTTTTTCCGACACCTGCGCCTGCCCGATTTGCAGCCCGCGGCAACCGGCTTCATCGACCAGCTGCCAGGCCTTATGGCCCTCGGGGTTCTTGAAGGTGGAACCGCCGGTCTTGGAACGCAGCGGCTGGGAGGCTTCGCGCTCGTCGGCGATCCGCTTCATTTCCGCGCCGATAATTTCGGGTTCGCCACTTTCACCCTTGAACGTCGCGCTTACTACAATCGCGCCTTCGGGCAGCGTGGAATGGCGATAGCTGTAACCCATGTCGGCCAGCGGGATTGTCACCAGATCACCGTTGCGCAGGATCACGTCAGCGCTTTCCAATATGTCACAGACTTCGCGGCCATAGGCGCCGGCGTTCATGCGCACCGCGCCGCCGATGGTGCCGGGTATGCCGCGCAGAAATTCCATTCCGGCAATGCCGTGATCGCGGGCTCTGCTGGCCGCCGAAATGCCCGGCGCACCAGCGCCGCAGCGCAGCGTCAGCCCATCTGCTTCGATCGATGCAAAGGCCTTGCCCAATCTGACCACCACGCCCTGGATGCCCCCGTCGCGGATGATCAGATTGGACCCCAGGCCGAGCGGCCAGACCGCTATCGCCGGATCAAGGTCGCGGAGGAACTGTTGCAGATCGTCGATATCTTTCGGCTCGAACAGCCACTCTGCCGCACCGCCGCTCTTGAACCAGACGAGCGGGGCCAGTGGCGCGCTTTCTGTCAGCTTGCCGCGGGTAACAGGCATGGTGGCAACGGCACTCATCAGCGCGGTTCCCGGCGCGAAAAACCGTTCGCACTGAGCTTGTCGAAGTGCAAGTCTCGGCTTGGGGCGTCCTTCGACAGGCTCAGGACGAACGGAGACAAAGACAAGTTCTGGATAAAAAGGAACAGAGACAGGCTCATTTGCGCGCCTCCGCTATGCCGTCTGCAAGTACGGCGGCCCATTTGGTGATGTCCCCTGCCCCGAGACAGATGATCATATCCTGTGGTTGCGCTTCCTGCGCCAGCCGTTCCGCCAGATGTTCCTGGTCCGCCACCGTTTCTGCCAATCGATGACCGCGGGTCTTCAACCCGTTGACCAGAGCGTCGCTGTCAATGCCCTCTATCGGGTCCTCTCCCGCCACATAGACCGGGGTCACGAACACCATGTCAGCGTCGTTGAAGGCACCCTGGAACTCTTCCATATGATCGCGCAGGCGGGTGAAGCGATGCGGCTGGACAACGGCAATCACCCGGCCTTGCGCGCCTTCGCGGGCTGCCGACAGTACCGCCTGAATTTCCACGGGGTGATGGCCGTAATCGTCGATGATCGTCACGCCATCGACTTCGCCGACCTTGGTGAAGCGCCGTTTGACGCCGCCGAAATGGTCAAAGCCCTTGGCGATCTGTTCATCGCTCATGCCCATTTCGAGGCCCACGGCGACTGCTGCAATCGCGTTCTGGACATTGTGCCGGCCCGGCATCGGCAGTTCGATACCGGTAATTCTTCTGGTCTCGCCATCGCGGTCGCGGACATCGACGTCAAAACGGTTGCCGCCCGGAACCGGCGTGACATTGATCCCCTTGACGTCCGCCTGGGCGGAGAAACCATAAGTGATGATCCGCCGGTCGCGAATGCGCGGCAACAAGGCCTGGACCTCGGGATGGTCGATGCACAGGATCGCTGCGCCGTAAAAGGGAACATTTTCGACAAATTCGAGGAAGCTGTCCTTGATCTTGTCGAAGCTGCCATAATGGTCGAGATGTTCGGCATCGATATTGGTGACCACCGCGATCGTGCCGTCAAGCCGCAGGAAACTGCCGTCGCTTTCGTCGGCCTCGATCACCATCCACTCGCTGTCGCCAAGACGGGCGTTGGAGCCATATTGGTTGATGATCCCGCCGTTGATCACGGTCGGGTCAATACCGCCCGCATCCAGCATCGCCGCAACCATCGAGGTGGTCGTCGTCTTGCCGTGGGTTCCGGCAATCGCGATGGTCGATTTCAGCCGCATCAGCTCGGCCAGCATTTCTGCCCGGCGGACCAGGGGTATCCGGCCGGCAAGCGCCGCTTCGACTTCCGGATTACCGCGCTTGACCGCCGTTGACGTCACAACCACCGCCGTGCCTTCGACATTCTCCGCACATTGACCGATTTTTACATCAATGCCCTTGGCGCGCAGACCTTCGACGACATAGCTTTCTGTAATGTCGCTGCCCTGCACCTGATAGCCCAGATTATGCATCACCTCGGCAATGCCCGACATGCCGATCCCGCCGATGCCGACGAAATGAATGATGCCGATATCCGTGCCTACGCCCTTCATCGCGCGCTGTCTTTCGCCAGCGCTTCCTTGCGCGATGATATCATTTTCTGCTGTTCCTTCTTCACCTTCATGGTTTTGCCCAAGGGTGAAGTACCGATGCTTTCGACCAGATCAGCAAGATCATTCACTGCCTCCGGCCGACCACATTTTGCCGCAAAACGGGCGGCATTTTCCAGTGCACCGGGCTGCAGAGCCATTTTCTGCATCTGTTTGGCCAGCTCCTTGGCGGTAAAGCGCGACTGCGGGATCGAACGGGCTCCACCGGATGCAACCATTTCCTTGACGTTATAGGTCTGGTGATCGTCCATCGCGCTTGGCAGAGGGATGAGGATCGCGGGACGACCAGCGGTGGTCAGCTCGGCAATCGTTGATGCCCCTGCCCGGCCGATCACCAGATGGGCCCAGCCGAGACGCTGTGGCAGGTCCGGAAGATAGGTCGCCAGTTCGGCCGGTATATCATGTTCTGCATATTTGGCCCGCACCCGCTCGATATCATCCTCGCGGCATTGCTGGGTAATCTGCAGACGACGACGCAAATGCATCGGCAGCATCGCCATCGCGTCCGGCACCACGTCGGACAGGATGGAGGCCCCCTGGCTGCCCCCGGTCACCAACACGCGGAAAATGCCTTCTTCGGACAAAGGCGGATAGGGTTCTTCGCGCAGTGCGACCACTTCCTCGCGCACAGGGTTGCCGACCAGATGGACCTTTTCCTGATATTTCGGCTTGATCCGCAGGACGTCAGGATAGGCGGTGGCAATGGCGTTGACCGAACGTGCCGCGAGCCGGTTGACCCGTCCCAGAACCGCATTCTGCTCGTGGACGATGGTCGGGATGTCGCGGCTATTTGCCGCAAGCAATGCGGGATAGGCCGGATAGCCGCCGAATCCGACGACGGCCGACGGCTGGAATGTCTCGTAAAGTTGCATCGCCATCCGGCGCCCCTTGAGAATGGCGCGAGTTCCGCCGAGCCAACTGCGTGGATCCTTGGTGATCCGGCCAGCGGGCAGAACATGCACCTGCCCCTCATCGACCATGCCGGGTATTTTCTCGCCGCGTGCGTCTGTGATCAGCGCCACGCGATGACCGCGCAGGACCAGTTCCCTGGCCAGCGCATAGGCCGGGATCATATGACCGCCGGTACCGCCAGCTGCCAGAACATAATGTTTCGAAAAACTCATACCGCTATCCGTCCTTGTTCGGGCCACGCCGAGACATATTGTGAACGATCAAGATACGGGTTTCGCCGTGTAAAGGCGAGCAAAAGTCCAATGCCGATACACAGCGCCAATATTGACGAGCCGCCATAGCTGATCAGCGGCAGGGTCATGCCCTTGGACGGGAATAGCTGCAGATTGACCGCCATGTTGATCAGCGCCTGCCCGCCAAACTGGGCAGTCAGCCCAGTTACCGCCAGAATGATGAAATTATCCTCTTCGTCGAGCAGACGGAGAAAGACCCGGACGATGATCGCAAGAAAGACCAGCGCGATCGCCATGCATGCAAGCAGTCCGAATTCTTCGCCAATGACGGAGAAAATATAGTCGGTATGCGCTTCCGGCAACTTGAACTTGGCGGTCCCCAGCCCCGGACCGGTGCCGAGCAGGCCACCGCCCGTCAGCGCCTTGTGGGCAAGCATTACCTGATCAAATTCATCGCCGCCAAACAGCCACGCGTTGATCCGGTGGGTGGCGACGGGATACAGGAAATAGGCCCCGACAAGACCGCCCACGCCGGTAATTCCGACCGCCGCAATCAGGCGCGCTGACAGGCCGGAAACGGTCATGACCGCAAACCAGATGCCGCAGATCAAGATGGTTTCTCCGAGATTGGGCTGCATCATCATCAGAACCGCGATAATGCCGGTCAGCACAACCGACAGCGAAATCACCGGCAGGGCGGGATCCTTGATCCTCAGCGACAGCAGCCAGGCCAGCGCGACAGCATAAAGTGGCTTGAGAAACTCTCCGGGCTGGATGGTCGCAAAACCGTAGCCTATCCAGCGCTGCGCCCCGTTGACGGATTTTCCGACCACAGGAACCAGAAACAATAAGACGATGGCAGCAATGGCCCCCAGGATCGCGAAACGCCGCGCCTGTTCTTTCGGTAACATCGAAATCACCAGCATCAGCGGAATACCGACGATTACCCAGCCAAGCTGCCGATAGAAATAATAGAGCGGATCGATCGTGACTGTTTCCGTACTATGTTTTAGCGCGGTCACCGGTGAAGCAGCGGCAACGGCGATCAAGCCGATGGCGAACAGCGTGAGAATCAAGCCGAGCAATATCCGGTCTAGCTCCCAGAACCAGATGGCCAGTGGAGAACGGTCGCTTCGTCCGAGACGCGTATGCAGTTGAAAGCGTTTCTTTTTGAGACCATCGGCAATTTCGGGCCGGGCGCTTTCCGTGTCTGATACCGGTTTCACATTGCTCATCGGTTCGCCTCCGCTGCTGCGGTTCCAACAAGATTGTTTTCGATTACCGAATTGACCGCTGTTCGAAAACAATCACCCCGCGCTTCAAAGTCACGGAACTGGTCGAAGGAAGCGCAGGCCGGCGACAGCAGGACCACCTCGCCGGGCCGGGCATTCGCGGCTGCGCGTTGCACCGCCGTCAACATCATTTCGCTGGATTCGACCGGAATTTTATCCGCCAGCAATTTTCCGAACATCGGACCCGCTTCGCCAATCGTATAAGCCTTGACGACATTCTGGTAAAATGGCTCACATTCGGTCAGCGTGTCGCCTTTGGGCATGCCACCGACTATCCAGTGGATTTTCGGGTAGGCGCCAAGCGCTGGACCGGTCGAAGCAGGATTGGTTGCCTTGCTGTCGTTGACGAACAGCACGCCCTGGGCTTCGGCTATGCGCTCCATTCGATGCGCCAATCCGGTAAAGGATTCAAGCGCCGGGCACCATTGTTCTTCCGATATGCCCAAAGCCTCGACTGTTGCAACGGCGGCGATTACATTTTGCAGATTGTGCGGTCCTTGCAGCGATGGCCAATCCGCTTGCCCCGAAATCGTCACGCTACTGGCGTCGATAATATTTTGAACCCGCCCGAGGTCGCGCAAACCGTTGAGAGCCAGGCGGGTCTTTTCATCGCTGCTGGCAAATATTGCCACATGGTCGGCTCCCAGCATGTCGAACAGACGCGCCTTGGAAGCAGCATATCCATCAAATCCGTCATAGCGATCCAGATGGTCCGGGCTGATATTGAGCAGGAGAGCGACATCGCAGTCGAGGCTCTGTGTCAAATCAATCTGATAGCTGGACAGTTCAAGAACGTAGACGCCACCTTTCGGCAGCGGTTCCTGTGACAGGATCGGTACGCCGATATTCCCGCCCATCAGGCTCGGAACGCCAGCACTGACCAACATATGATGGACCAACGCAGTGGTTGTCGATTTGCCATTGGTCCCGGTAATTCCAACGACCCGATGAGCGGGCAACGCAGGACGGGCCTGGGAAAATAATTCGATGTCGCCGATGATGGGCACCCCATCCGCAGCAGCCTTTTGCGCAATGGGCTGTCCGTTAAGGGCCACGCCGGGAGAAACAATGATGGCGTCATAGCCGGTAAGGTCCGAAACCAGGGGATCGGCAATCATCGCCTTGTCCCTGACGCTTTCACGCAATTCTTCCCGGTTGTCCCAGGCGAGCAATTCCGCTCCGCTCGCATGCAGGCTTTCGAACGCCGCCATGCCCGAACGGGCCAGTCCAAGAATGGCATAACGTTTGCCAGCAAAGGCGGGAGAGACGATCATCTGAGTTTCAACGTCGCCAATCCGGCCAGTGCGAGCACCAGACTGATGATCCAGAAACGGATCACAATAGTGGACTCGGACCAGCCAAGCTGTTCGAAATGATGGTGAATTGGTGCCATGCGAAACACGCGGCGACCGGTACGCTTGAAGAAAAATACCTGAACGATGACCGACACGGCTTCGAGCACGAACAGTCCCCCCACGATTGCCAGCACGATTTCATGGTGAATGGACACTGCAATCGCACCCAGTGCGCCGCCGAGCGCCAGACTACCGGTATCACCCATGAAAACCGCAGCCGGTGGCGCATTGAACCACAGGAAGGCGAGACAAGCGCCGATCACGCAGGCGCAGAAAATCGCCAGTTCACCCGCTCCACGGACAAAGGGAATGCCGAGATATTCGGAGAAAACCGCGTTACCGGAAAGATAGACGAGCACCAGAAAGGCGGCGCTGGCGATCACCACCGGCATGGTGGCGAGGCCATCGAGACCGTCGGTCAGATTGACCGCATTACCGGCACCAACGATCACGAACATCGCAAAGGGTATATAGAAATAACCGAGGTCGATCTGCACGTCGTTGAAGAAGGGCACATAGAGGCTGGTACCGATCTGCTGGACGATCAGCCACGTGGCAAAACCGGCGACGGCGAATTCCAGCAACAGCCGGACCCGGCCCGGAACGCCCTTGTGACTGGCTTTGCGGACCTTGTCATAGTCGTCCATGAAGCCGATGGCACCAAAACCGAGCGTTACGAAAATACAGGCCCAGACGAACATGTTGGTGAGGTCCATCCACAGCAGCAGGGATGTTACCACGGAAATCAGGATCATCAGACCGCCCATGGTTGGCGTTCCCGCCTTCTTGAGATGGGTGATCGGTCCGTCCTCGCGGATCGGCTGCCCCTTGCCCTGCCGCATACGCAGCATATTGATGAATTTCGGACCGATCAGAAGACCGATGAGCAAGGATGTGGATATCGCGGCACCCGAGCGGAAACTGAGGTAGCGAAAGACATTGAAAATGCCTTCGAAATCAAGCCATTGGGCCAGCAAATAGAACATCAATACTCCCCGTTAACCAGCGCGGAAACCACTGATGACAGCCCCAGATAATTTGACCCCTTGATCAAAAGTGCGTCCCCGTCGCCAATCAGTTTTCCGACCTCGGACAACGCTTCCGAAGCGCTCTCGGCATGTGACATTTTCACGCCCTGATCAAGGCCCTGTTCAAGTTTCGCGGCAGTATGTGCCATATCGTCGCCGACCAAAATAATCGCAGAGGCTCCGCACCGCAAAATATCCTCCGCCAGTGCGGCATGATAATGTGCCGACTGCTCACCGAGCTCGCCCATAGCACCCAGAATGAGAATTTTCTGGCCGCTACACGGCTCGACGGTAAAATGTTGCAACGTCGCCTTCATCGAAGTCGGATTGGCATTGTAGCTTTCGTCGACAACCAGCGCCTTGCCACCTGCTTTAAGCGATATGACATGCCGGCGGCCCCGGCCATCAATACCGCCCATTTCGGCCAGCGACAGGCCGGCAGACGCCAGATCGCCGCCAACGGCGCGCACCGCCGCTAGAATGGCAAGAGAATTGGAAACCCAGTGCCGCCCGGCCTCGGCTATCGTGAAACACAGGCTTTGATCGCCCAGTTTGGCGGTAACCAGAGAGCCACCGCGGGGAGCGGCAACCACATCAATCGCGCGAACATCGGCCCCGGTTTCAAATCCGAAAGATATCACCTCGATGGCATGACGTTCGGCCCTGTTGCGCAGCCGTTGATAATGGGGGCTGTCGTGCGGGATAATCGCAGTCCCGCCGGGCAACAGACCTTCGAATATCTCGGCTTTGGCATCGACAATGCCTTCTTCGCCGTTGGGGAAATTTCCGATATGAGCCGGCGCAATAGCGGTGATGATCGCGGCATGAGGCCGGACCAGCCGGGTGAGCGCGGACAGTTCATGCGCATGATTCATGCCCATTTCGAAAATACCGAATTTCGTATCTTCCGGCATCCGGGACAGGCTGAGCGGGACGCCGACATGATTGTTATAGCTTTTGACCGACCGATGCGCCTTGCCGAAAGAGCAGCGGTCGAGAGCCGCATATAGCGCTTCCTTGGTACCAGTCTTGCCGACCGAACCCGTCACCCCGATGATCCTGGCATCGGTGCGCGTCCGCGATGCCTTCGCCAACGCATCGAGAGCGCGGGCCGTGTCGGATACCAGAATATGGGGACCGGGGACTGGCTGACTGACAATCGCGCCAGCGGCACCCGATGCGAAGGCCTGTTCGACATGGAGGTGACCATCACTATGCTCGCCCTTCAGCGCAACGAACAGGTCACCCGAACCGATTTCGCGCGAGTCAAACGCGACGCCGCTCACGTCAAAAGCTTCGCTGGCCTTGCCGGCTGTCGCTTCCGCTATCGCGGCGGATGTCCACAAAATACTCATGGTTTCTGTGCTCCGGCACATTCTCTCGCCACTTCGACATCGTCAAAGGGGATGACCCGGTTGCCAATAATCTGACCCTG
Source organism: Parasphingorhabdus sp. (assembly GCF_048267785.1). Taxonomy (GTDB): domain Bacteria; phylum Pseudomonadota; class Alphaproteobacteria; order Sphingomonadales; family Sphingomonadaceae; genus Parasphingorhabdus. Next base: position 52,850 of record NZ_JBLWWU010000003.1, read on the forward strand.
TTCGTGCCCCTTGCCGGCGAGCAGGATGATATCCTGCGGACCAGCCAGTTCGATCGCCCTGGCAATGGCTGCGCGCCGATCGGCAACCTCTTCGGCACCGGCTGCTCCGGCCATGATTTCAGCACGAATAGCGCCCGCATCCTCGCTGCGCGGATTGTCGTCGGTGACAATGACATGATCGGACCGTTCGACGGCAATTTTGCCCATTTCCGGGCGCTTGCCCTTGTCGCGGTCGCCACCTGCACCGAAAATGGTGATCAGCTGGCCCGTCACATGCGGCCGCAGGGCCTCGATCGCGGCGCGCAAGGCATCCGGCGTATGGGCGTAATCGACATAGACCGGCGCCCCAGCGCGGGTGATCACCGCGCGTTCCATCCGACCGCGCACAGGCTGCACCCTCTGCATGTGATCGAATATATCTTCAAGCCTTCCCCCGCTTGCCAGCACAATGGCAGCGGCGCACAGGATATTGGCGGCCTGATAGGCACCGATCAGCGGCAGCGCAATGCGGTGGGTGTTGTCCTGAACCTTGACCATCAGCACCTGGCCCAGATGGGTCGGCGTCTGTGATACCAGTTGCAATGTTGTTCCCTTTTCTCCGACCGTCAGTATCTCAAGGCCGCGATCCATAGCGCGCTGTATAACCTTGTCCGACCATGGATCGTCATCGGCCCAGATGACGGCAGTGCCATCGCTTGCCACAACCTCGTCAAACAGCCGCATCTTGGCCTCGAAATAGCTGTCCATATTGCCATGATAGTCGAGATGGTCGCGGCTCAGATTGGTGAACGCTCCAATCCGGACCGGCAGTCCTTCGGTGCGATATTGCGACAGGCCGTGGCTCGACGCTTCAAAAATCGCGTGACTGACCCCTTCGCGGGCAAGACCGGACATATTAGAGAGAAAAGTGACAATATCGGGGGTGGTCAGTCCCGTTTTGACCTGCTCGTCCGCTGTAGTGACACCCAGCGTGCCGATCGATGCGCTGTTATAGCCATCCATCCGCCACAGTTGACGGGTGAGTTCGGCGGTAGACGTCTTGCCATTCGTTCCGGTGACGGCTGCGACATGAGCGGGCGTCGGCGTGAAATAGCGCGCCGCCATTTGAGCGAATAACCGCCGCGGCTCCTCATCAACGATATGCACAATGCCTTCAACCTCGGCATCGGGATGGGCGACCACAGCAATGGCACCGGCGGCCACGGCCGCTTCGATAAAATCTTCGCCGTTGAACTTGGCACCACGGAAAGCGCCGAAAACATTGCCGGGCGCTATCTTGCGATGGTCGATGGCAAAGCCGGTGACCGCCTGCTCGCCGGCTTCCCCGTTCAATCCTGGTACCAGACTACTCAGCTGCATCATCTTGCTCTTCGGGTTTCCCTTTCGGCTTCCAGAGCAGTGGCGTCAACTCGGACACATCGACATCACGATGTTCGTCGGGAATGACACCGAGCATCGGACCAACACGCGAAACGAGTTTTCGCACGATAGGCGCTGCCGTCCAGCCCGCCGTCCGTTGAAATGATGTTTCCGCGGTTCCCTTGGGTTCGTCGAGCATCGCTATGACAACATAGCGGGGATTGTCCATCGGGAAGGCAGCGGAAAAGGTCGAAACCAGCGATGTCTTGTTATAGCCGCCTTCGGATGGCTTTTCTGCCGATCCAGTTTTTCCGCCAATCCGGTAACCCGGTGCATCCGCCTTGCGGCCGGTACCGTCCGAAACAATCATCCGAAGCAACTGACGCATCCTGGCGCTCGTTGCGGCCTTGAATACGCGGCGACCCTTGGCCTCTTTACCGGGTTCCACTTTCAACAATGTAGCCGGGCGCCAGATACCGCCATTGACCAGCGCGGCGTAAGCGCTGGCGAGATGAAGCGGGGTGACCGCTATGCCATGACCATAAGCAACAGTCATATTGGTGACCCGTCCCCAGTTGCGCGGCCACAGCGGCTGGCCCCTTTCGAATAATTCAATATGGGGCCGTTCGTCAAAACCAAGACGGTGGAACATGTTTTCCATGGGTTCCTTGCCAAGATTATCGGCGATCCGGGCGGTGACAATATTGGAACTGTGTACCAATGTTTCCGGTACATTCAAATAGCGCCCCTGACTGTGATCATCCTTGATCGTAAAGCCGCCAATTTTGATCGGTTCCATCGCATTGTACCGGACCGCCAGATCGGTGACCGTACCGGCGTCCAGGGCTGCAGCTATGGTTAGCGGCTTGAACGTCGAGCCCAGTTCGAACACGCTCTGGGTAACCTCATTATTCTGATATTTCATCGATGCCCTGCGGATTTTGTTGGGATCGAATAGCGGCAGCGACGCCAGCGCCATCACTTCGCCGGTCCGGACATCCAGAATTATTCCCGCGGCGCCGCGCGCCTCGGTCATGGTCATGGCATCCTGAAGCTCGCTTTCCATCGCCGCCTGAACCCGGCTGTCGATCGACAATATCGTCGGAGTAGCCCGTGAATTCTTGTCGACCAGACGATCATCGAGTGCCCGCTCCATGCCCATCACGCCGTGGCCGTCAGCATTTACATAACCCAGCACATGCGCCGCCAGTTCGCGTTGCGGATAAAGGCGTTCATTCTCGCGGGGAAATTCGATTCCGATTTCGCCCAGCGCATGCACCTGCTTGACCTGCTCTGGCAACGCCCGTCGGCGAAGATATGTCGGGTGGGAACCATTAAGTTTTGCGAGAAATTCTGCAGCGCTCGTATCCGGAAAAATGGCAGCAAGCTGCCGCGCCAATGTCTTTTTGTCGCCGAGCAGCCGGGCGGGCACTACGCGAACCGCATAGCCGCGCATGGTGCGCGCGAGTGCGACGCCGTTACGATCGACAATATCGCCGCGCGGCGGAATGAATGCGCTGCTCGACGCCCGGTAGGGAGTAGCATCCTCCAGAATGGTGAGACTGACCAACCGACCAATGACGACCGTGAAAACAGCGAGAAAAACCAGCAGCAATATCATCAGGCGAAAGTGCGCGTTGGCTGTTATTTCCTTGGCTTTTCCCGAAAACTGCACTTTCTTGCTATTGGCCAGAAGTGTCGTCATTCGACCATGCTTTCGATTTTCTCTGCAATCGCCTTTCGGCCGAGATCCCGGACCAATCCGTCATCCAGCAACTTTTCTTCCAAATGGGCTACCCGTGTCGTGCGGCTCTCCATACCATCACTGACAGTCGCCGCGCTGGCCGGTGTACCGTGGCTGCCGATTGCACTCCCGTCCGAATTGCGGTCCTGCGCCTTCGCGGTGCCAAATACCGAGCCGATGATTCCGGCCGGCTTGATACCATCCATCGAACTGATCACCGCCACCCGCACCGGCTTCCGCAGGTCCTTGCCGCCGAGATTGGCAAGCGCTCTCTCGCCATCCAGATATTGCGCGGCGACCGGCGATACGTAACCGAATTCGAGCTTGTTCCAGTCTTCGAGCTGACGGAGATTGGCGCGCGCGCTAAATTCTGTTTCCAGATAGCGGATATCTTTTTTGACCTCGACAATCTTCCGGTCGGTCCGCGCGAGATCGCTGCGCAGCGTCGCGACACTGAGCGAAAGCGGATATAACAAAATCGCCACCAGAAAAACCAGGGCGAGCCATCCCATGCCTTCGAGGCGCTTGAATGCAAGCTTCATGGCTTACCACCGCTTCGTGCGGGCGCCTGTGTCCGCACCGCTGATCTGAGGGTGGCGGAGCGGGCCCGGGGATTAAGGGCCTGCTCCGCCCCGGCCGGACGCACCGCTTTGGCTGGTTTATGAAAGGTGGGTGCCGGTCGTAACTCGTTAACTTGAGGAAGATGGCGGGAGCCGGCGGACTTCTGTCCGCTGCGGTCACGCAGGAAATTCTTGACGATGCGGTCTTCGAGGCTGTGAAAGGTCACAACCGCCAGACGGCCACCAGGCTGCAGCAGTTTTTCTGCCGCGACCAGACCGTCCTCGAGCTCGCCCAATTCGCGATTGATATGGATACGGATAGCCTGGAAGGTCCGGGTGGCCGGATCCTTCTTGTCACCGGCACGGAAGCCGAGCGCTTTTCTGACCACTTGCGCAAGCTCGGACGTCCTGGTCAGCGGACGCGCTTCGACTATCGCCCTGGCAATCCGCCGCGAGCGACGTTCTTCACCATAGCGATAGATCACATCCGCGATGGTCTCTTCTTCGGCTTCATTGAGGAAATCGGCAGCACTTTCGCCGTCGCGGGCCATCCGCATGTCGAGCGGCCCGTCTTTCTGGAAAGAAAATCCGCGCTCAGCCTGATCAAGTTGCATTGAGGACACGCCAATATCAAGAGTGACTCCATCGATATCTTCGTCGGCCAGTACATCGGCCATCTCGGAATAAAGAGCGTGGTGCAGGTTCAACTTGCCATCGGATTCATCGACCATTGCCTGCCCCGCCGCAATCGCGTCGGGATCCTGATCAAACGCATGAACAACTGCGCCCGCCTTCAGCATGGCGGCGCTATAACCACCGGCACCGAATGTGCCATCGACATGCGTCTCGCCAGGGGTGATGGCGAGCGCTTCGATCACTTCATCGAGCAGGACCGGAACATGGCGTGTAGCGGCAGCGGCGGTCATTTCTGCTTCCCTCCGCTTTTCTGTCCGGCTTCTTTCAGGTGATGTTCGACCAGACGCCGGTCAACCGGGACATCGTCGGTCGTGTCCAGCAATGTCTGCGGGTTCCACAGGCAGAAGGTCGTACCGATGCCGTGAAACAGGACATGGCTCTCGAGCTTGCCGATTTCCCGCAGTTGCGGTGGCAGAATGAATCGACCGCTGGCATCAAAGCTGAGGTCCTGCAGCGAGGAAAATTTCCGTGCGCCCGCGGCGTCCTTGTCAAAACTGTCGCCGCGCGCAATCGCCGCTTCCCATTGCTTGTCAATTTCGATGAGCATGTCGGCTTTGCGGCTAAGCCCGAATCCGACGAGGCAATCCCATTTTTCATGGGTACCGAGACACAGGGTTCGGCCATCGCTGCTTTCAACCAGGTTTTTGCGCAGAAAGGCGGGCACGGACAGTCGACCCTTGTCGTCTATCGCCGATATAGCAGAGCCTGAATATGCAAATGCACCTGACACAGCGGACGTCCTTCACCCCAACCGGAGGCAATAGTCTCCCCGCTTCAGAAGTGCGCTTTTCAGCGCCCTTCCGGAAACAGAATCCCGGACAGGAAGAAAACCCCGATAACAAAACAGGGTTATCAGGGGACGGACGGGGATGAAAGGGGATTTTACGGGATTTTATGGGTACGAATGTTTAACATATTGAAATATAGTTACTTTAATTTTTACCGAATTGATTTTTTGGTCGAAGCTCCTGCGCTTAGTGTCTGGAAAGGTTCAAAATATCGTCATTTCTCGCTGACATTAGAGTCAATATGCTCGTCCACCAGAGAATCGATGAACCGCACGGCACCGCTATTCTGCGGCGACTGCAGGGTGGGTTCCGGCCAATATGCGGCATTGAGGAAATCCGCATCGGCGATGATCGACGCCCGCCCCTGCCCGACCGAACATTGAACGATAAAATCCGCAGCGCTCGACTTGCATCGCACGCCCGACGCCCGATTTTCCGTGATGGGTTTGAGTTTGCCGATCCCCTGGGTGACAAAAGAATGATCGCCAAAATGAAGGTCGACAGCGTCGATATCCGGTTGGGCGTCAGCGACCAGTTCCAGTCCCCAGTGACTGAGCAATGGCGACAGCAAGCCGCTGACCAACGGCCTCCGCCTATCCCCGAGCGGCAGTGCTGACGGCCAGACCAGATCGGGATCGGTCAGGATGATCACAGCTCCCCCTGAGCGTACCCAGTCATCGAGAATGGCGAGGTCTGCCGGGTCCATGGCGCGAGGCTGTGCAAGAAGGAGGATATCTGGATCGTCCTGTTCAAGCCTTTCCAGACTGTCGAGGGCCGTTATGTCATACTGGTCCTGCCAATAGCGATAGATCGCCGCTGGCTCGGCTCCCCCGGATAGAATGGATTCCATCGAGGCATTGTCACCCCATACCAGTGGAAGACTGGTCATAAGCTGGACACGCGGCTTGGATAGCGTTTGTTCAGGCGGAGTTTCCGGCGCGCTGCATTGCGTCAGAACCAGCAGCACCGCCATGGCACACGAGGCCAGCCGCCACAAACGCGGCAACTATCGTCGCTCCCGGTCCATCGGCGCATCAAGGTTCGGATCGGGCTTCAGGTCGGGCACCGTTTGCCCCGGAAGATTGGCGGAAGGCGTCTGAACCTCGGGCTGTCCGGTATCAGGTGCCGGTCCCGGGGTGAGGCCCAGTTCAGCGAGCGGCTCGGCGGGTTTTTCTTCCGGCTTGCTGGCGAGCGGAGCGGCACCATCCTCGGCCTCGCCCTGCATTTCTTCCAGCGCCGTCTGTTCGTGGCTGGCTCTCTGGATCACGAAATTGGCGATGCTGACCAGCAGAAGTACGGAGGCAAGACCAATCACGCCCACCTGAATGCGCTGCATCGTATCCTGTCGACCGGACGTTTGTGCCTTCTTATCTCTCATTGGCGAGCCATGGAAAAACCGGCAGTCCCTTTTCTTTGAGCCAGGCGGCATTGTAGAGTGAAGAGAGATAGCGGAAGCCGGTATCGCACAATATGGTCGCAACCCGGCTACCCGGCCCCAGTTCCTTGCCCAGCGCAATCGCGCCGGCAACATTGATTCCCGATGACATGCCGAGACACAACCCTTCCTCCATCAGCAGCCGTTCGACCCAGACCAATGCTTCCTCGTCGGAAATGCGATACTGCAAGTCAACCGGCGCGTCTTCCAGATTGCCGGTAATCCGGCCCTGACCGATCCCTTCGGCGACGCTGCTGCCCTCGGACTTGAGCTCGCCATGGGCATAATATTCGTAGAGCGCTGCGCCATGCGGATCGGAAAGCGCGATCGTGATATTTTCGTCTTTTGCCTTCAGCCCCATGCCGACGCCGGCCAGCGTGCCGCCGGTGCCAACCGCGCAGGTAAAGCCGTCGATCTTGCCATCCATCTGGTCCCAGATTTCCTCGGCAGTCGTCTCGATATGGGCGCGGCGGTTGGCGACATTGTCAAACTGGTTGGCCCAGACGGCGCCTTCGGTTTCTTCGGCAATCCGGCGCGATGTGTGGACAAAATGGCACTGGCTGGAATAAGGCGCAGCCGGCACCGTGATCAGCTCGGCGCCAAGCGCGCGCAGCGTATCCATTTTTTCCCGGCTCTGGGTTTCGGGCATCACGATGGTCGACTTATAGCCTTTGGCATTGGCGACCAAAGCGATACCGATTCCGGTATTGCCCGCAGTCCCCTCGACAATCCGCCCGCCGGGCTTGAGTTGCCCGCGTTCCTCGGCGTCCTGAATGATGAACAGCGCCGCGCGGTCTTTCACCGAGGCGCCGGGATTGGCAAATTCGCACTTGCCGTAAATGTCGCAACCGGCTGCTTCGCTAGGTCCCGAAAGGCGGACAAGCGGCGTATTGCCGATCAGTTCGAGTGTGTTTGGAATGATGCTCATGGACAATACATAGTGCGCGCGATTTCGCGCCGCAAGCTTGAAGCCTTTTCAGGGCCGATAGCATGGCTTTAGTCGTCCGCACATCTCGCCTGCCCCCGTGAAAATTGTTCGTGCGCCGCGGAAGTTTATCATGCTAGGCGAATGGCAACTTCCGACAAAGAATAAGGATAAGAGGATCATGGTCGAGAAAAAATATGAATGTTTCGATGTCGAGATAGGCGACGGCATCGCCCATATCCGGATGAACCGCCCGGAAAAACTCAACAGCATGAACCGCGCGTTCTGGAATGATTTGCCGGAAATTATCGAGGATATCGACATCAACGCCCGCGCGCGGGTCATTGTGATCAGCTCCACCGGCAAGCATTTCTCCGCCGGCATGGACCTCTCCGTTTTCGCACCGCAGCCTGACAATAAAATCGATGGCGCCGACAAGCATGTGCTCGCCGAAATGTTCCGCTCCAATGTCAAACGGATCCAGCACAGTTTCAATGCGCTGGAAGAAGCCCGTATCCCGGTATTGTTCGCGCTGCACGGCGGCGTTATCGGCGGCGCGATCGATATGATCAGCGCCGGTGACATCCGCTGGTGCAGCAAGGACGCGATATTCTGCATCCAGGAAACCAATATCGGCATGACCGCCGACGTCGGCACCTTCCCGCGCCTGCAGCGCTATATCCCCGAAGGCTGGGTTAAGGAAATGGCTTACACCGGCCGCCGGATCGACGCGGCAAAGGCGAAGGAAATCGGGCTGGTCAATGACGTGTTCGAAACGCAGGAAGAATGTCTCGCCTATGTCATGGCTACCGCGAAAGAAATTGCGTCCAAATCGCCGCTGGCGGTGACCGGCTGCAAGGTCCTTATCAACTATGGCCGCGACCATAATACCGCCGACACGCTCGACTATATCGGCGTCTGGAACGCCGGCATGTTCCCGCCTTCGCATATCCAGGAAGCGGTCGCTGCGATGGGCGAAAAACGCGAACCGGATTTCCCCGATCTGCTGCCGCTCAGAACCACGGCTTTGTAGTTTCGCGCGATCCAGCTATGATAAATTTTATCTATGCCCTGATCCCGGTGGTCCTGATCACCGCATTGGGCTGGTTGCTGGCGCACAGGAATTTCCTGCCGGCCGAGGGATGGCGGGCGATCGAAAGGCTGGTCTATTTCATCTTTTTCCCGGCGCTGATCATCAATGTGCTGGCCAGCGCCTCTTTTGAAATCGTGCCCTGGGCGATGGTGCTGGCACTGATCGGTTCGCAAGTGGCGCTTGCTGCGCTGGGGCTGTTCGCCAAGCGGGCCGATGATGGCCCGCGCAAAGGATCGATCATCCAGTCCAATGTCCGCTGGAACACCTTTGTCGGCCTGTCCATCGCCAGCGCGCTGTTTGGCGAGCCGGGTCTTGCCCTGATGGCCATCGCGGTCGCGGCGCTGACGCCGACCGCCAATGTCATCTCGGTGCTGGCGCTGACCCATTTCGCCCGCGACGACGGAAAGGCGAAACCGCATGTGGTGATGGATATGGTGCGCAATCCGCTGATCATCGGCTGCGTGATCGGGATCGCGCTCAATCTGCTGGGTATTGCTCCAACCGGCATTGCCGAAAAGACCCTTGATATATTGGGTCAGGCCACGCTGGCGCTCGGTCTGCTGGTGGTCGGCGCGGCGGTCGATCTGCAGGCCTTCAGACGGGCGGGCCATACGACATTGACATGGTCGGCGGTGCGCCTGCTCGGTTTTCCGCTCGTGGCTCTGGCCGCGGGACTGTTGCTCAATCTTGCACCGGACAGCCTGGCGATCATCATGATCGCCGCCGCCACGCCGACCGCCAGCAGCGGCTATATATTGGCGCGCCAGCTCGGCGGCGATGCCACCTTGTCGGCCAATCTGGTTGCCGTGCAGACGGTCTTCTCCGTCCTGTCCATGCCGGCGATTTACGCGCTCTATCTGCTGACGCTAGGTTGAGAAAGCCGCGTTACCCCCTCTAGCTGAGATCAAATTTCTCCGGCACCAGTTTCCCGAGGATTTTGTAGCAACCGGCATTGTTGCGCTGAAAACAGTCATGCACCTTCATCATTTCAAAATGAGCAACCAGCGCTGGCCAGCGGGATTTATCCGGCAGTCCGGCTAGCATCTCGGTCTGCGCGATCTGCGCGGCGACGGATATATCGGCAATCGAAATGGTCTCGCCGATGAAATAGCGGCGTCCATCGAGATATTGCTCAAGATAATCCCACAACGGCGGCAGTTTTTCGTTCCACGTCGTGCGCGCCGTTTCGAGATCGGGTGCCTTGCGCTGAAAAATATTAAAAACAATCGGCCGGAACAGCCCCAGTCCGCCAGCCATAGCCAGACCGGTATCGGCATATTCCTCAAGCCACAGGGCCCGGCCATGGTCGAACGCATCGGCGGGATAGACCGCCGGGTCGGGTTGCCGCTTTTCCAGATAGCCGCAGATCGCCGAACTGTCGGTAATCGTTCCGGCGGCCCCGTCCTCGGCGATTTCCCGGTCGCGAAGCGAGGGGATGCGGCCAAGCGGACTGATTGCCTTATACCAGTCCGGCATGCCCATGACATTGACGTCCTCGCAATCATAGTCGAGCCCCTTGAGCGCCATCACCGCCTCGACCTTGCGCTGGAAGGGGGACAGAGGCGAGCCGTAGAGGACGAGAGATGCGGTCATGGGTGAGAGTCTCCTAAGATTAATGTTTTGAAGGTCTTTGACGAATTCCGTGAGATTGGGAAGCCCTGACCTTTTCTTTCTTCCGTGACGGAGAAGGTTGAAAGGATTTATCGCAAGAAGACGCGAAGCCACGAAGGGCGGGCGGAATTATTCTTTTCCGTAAACAATCTCAACAGCATCCGCCGCCCGCTTTGCCAACGCCCTCGCCGCATTCGTATCCGCCCCGGTCGCCAGAGCAACCGCCATCCGCCGGTAAGGCCGTGTCACCGGCTTGCCGAATATCCGCACGTCCGTTTCCGCGCCTTCGCTGCCCAGCGCCAGGGCATCTGCCACGCCGGTAAATTCGAACTGCTCGCTGTCCCGGTCCGCCAATATTACCGCGCTGGCGCTGGCTGGCGCGGTTAGCGCGATATGCGGGACCGGCAGCCCCATGATCGCGCGGGCGTGGAGGTCGAATTCGCTGAGATTCTGGCCGATCGAGGTGACCATGCCGGTATCATGCGGCCGCGGGCTGAGTTCGGAGAAGATCACTTCGCCCTGCTTTGTCACGAAAAACTCGACCCCGAACAAGCCCCAGCCCTTGCCGTCGCCGGCGAGATTTTCGACGACGTTGCGCGCCATATCTTGCGCTGTCGCCAGAGCTGCGTCGGTCATCGCTGCCGGTTGCCAGCTTTCCTGATAATCGCCGCGTTCCTGCCGATGGCCAATCGGCGGGCAGAAGAGAACGCCGTCGCGGGTGCGGACGGTCAGCAGGGTAATCTCGTAATCGAAATCGATAAATTGCTCGACAATCACCCGCGCCCGGTCGCCGCGCATATTGGCGACGGCATAATTCCACGCCTCTTCGAGCTTGTCGGCACTATTGACATTGCTCTGGCCCTTGCCTGAAGAGGACATGACCGGCTTGATCACCAGCGGCAGTCCGATGTCCTCCGCCGCGCTAGTCACTTCGGCAAAGCTTTCGGCATAATGATAGCGCGAGGTGGTCAGGCCCAGTTCTTTCGCCGCGACATCGCGGATCGCGTCGCGGTTCATGGTCAGCTGGGTGGCGCGGGCGGAAGGCACGACGTGAAAACCCTCTGCCTCCATATCGGCCAATATTTCGGTGCGTATCGCCTCGACCTCGGGGACGATCAGATCGGGCTGATGTTTTTCAATCGCCACGCGCAGTTTGTCACCGTCGAGCATCGAGAATATTTCGCGGGCGTCTGCCACCTGCATGGCGGGGGCGTCGTCATAGGCGTCACAGGCAATGACATAAGCGCCGAGCCGCTTGGCCGAGATGGTGAATTCCCGGCCCAGTTCGCCGGAGCCGAGAAGAAGGATTTTTTTGGTGAAGGTCATCTGCTGACTATGTTGGGATTGCCAGGAGGGCGCAAGCCACAATATATCCTCCCCGTTGCGCAGCAATGGGGAGGATATATGACAGTTAAGTCCCCTCGCCCGCCATCATCTCTTCCATCCGTCTGCCCATTTCCTCTTCCGAGACATCCTCGACATGGGTCGACAAGGTCCACTCATGACCAAAAGGATCTTTCACCCAGCCGGACCGGTCGCCGTAAAACTGATCCTCCACCGGGCGCACGATTTCTGCGCCCGCAGCAACCGCCTTGGCAAAGGCTGCATCAACATCCGGCACATAGACCATCAGGCTGGCGGTTGCGCCGCCGCGCCTGTTCGGGCCGAGCTTGTCCATGTCCGGAAATTCGTCCGACAGCATCACATGACTGTCACCGATAATGAGGTCGGCATGGCCGATCTTGTCGCCCATCGGCAGGCGCATATGCTCGGTCGCGCCAAAGGCCCTTGTGTAAAATTCGATCGCCGCCTCGGCATCATCGACCGTAATATAGGGCGTAATGCTGTGATATCCTTCTTCCTTCCACGCTGTCATCATCGCTCTCCGCTCTGGTTGATCGCCGTTTATAGCAAATTTCCCTCGTTTTGCCGAGTCCGTGAAATTACCGATTGATATATTATATCATTACACCTATCTGACAGCCAATTCCAACCTCCAGCAGAGAAGAGATGATCTTGTCCCATAGAAAATTCCTGATTTCCGCCGCGATTCTGACATTGCCTGCCGCTCCCGCCTTCGCCCAGAAAGATGCCGCTGCCGAACAGCGCAGCAGCGGCCTGTCCGACGATTTCCACAATGATGACATGATTGTTGTCACCGCCCCCTATGTCGAGCAGCTCGACATATTGGCCGGCACTTCTGTCCTGTCCGGAGATCAACTGGCAGAGGATCTGCGCGGCCAGATTGGCGACAGCCTGACCGGCCTGCCCGGCGTTTCATCCACCTCTTTTGCTCCCGGATCGTCACGGCCCGTCCTGCGCGGCTTTCAGGGCCCTCGGGTTCGCGTGCTGACAGACGGCATCGGCTCGCTGGATGCGTCCAACACCTCGGTTGACCATGCGGTAACCATTGATCCCCTGACCGCCCAGCGGGTCGAAGTTTTGCGCGGCCCTGCGGTTCTGCTGTTTGGCGGTGACGCGATTGGCGGCGCGGTCAACGTGATCGACAAGCGTATCCCCCGCGACATTCCCGACGACGCCGTCCATCTGGACGCGATTGGCGGCTATGGCAGCGCAGCCGACGACTGGAGCGTCGCCGGATCGGTGGATGTGCCCCTGACCTCCAAGCTGGTAATTCACGCCGACGGCAGCTTCCGCGACACCGGTGATGTGAATATACCCGGTTATGTCCTTGCCCCGGCCTTGCGCGCCGAAGTGCTGGCGCAAGCTGCTGAAGAGACCGAAGAAGGTCATCTGGACGAGGCAGAAGAGCTGACCGAGACCGCTAACCAGTCCGGCCGGATCGCCAATACTGCGAGCCGCACCGAGACAGCAGGCGCCGGGATCGCCTATATCGACGATGGTGGAAATCTTGGTTTCTCGGTGAGCTATTATGACACGAATTATGGCGTTCCTTCCCGCCCCGGTACCGAGCATGCGCACGGTGAAGAAGAGGAAGACCACGAGGAAGAAGGCCATGAGGAAGAAGGCCCGGTCACCATCGGTCTGAAGCAATATCGCGCCGATCTTCGCGGCGGCGTCAATATGGGCGGATTTTTCGAAGCCCTGAATTTCCGCGCCGGCTATTCCGACTATGAACATACCGAATTCGAGGGTGACGAGATCGGGACGGTCTTTTCGGTTTCCGGCATAGAAGCGCGCGCCGAGCTGGTGCAGGCGGATCATGACGGCTGGCGCGGCGTGATCGGAACGCAGGTTCTGGTCCGGGATTTCAACGCTGTCGGCGAAGAAGCCTTCGTACCCAAGAACAGCCTCGAAAGCTGGGCCCTTTTCACCGTACAGGAAGTCGATCTCGGCAACTGGGAAGTGGAAGGCGCGATGCGCGTCGAACAGACCGACATTGCCGCCAACAGCATCAGCTTTGACCGCAGCTTCAACACATTGTCCGGTGCCATCGGTCTAGCCTATGCCCCTGACGACAGCGCCCTGAAGATCGGCACCAATATTTCCCGGTCGGAACGCGCGCCCTCGGCAGAAGAGTTGCTCTCCGACGGGCCGCATATCGCGACCCAGGCCTATGAAATCGGCAATGCGGGTTTCACCACCGAGAAAAGCTGGGGCGGCGAGCTATATGCCCGCTGGGACAGCAATGATGTCCAACTGAGCGCGACCGCCTATGCAAATTTCTTCGACGATTATATTTTCGAGGCGGAAACCGGTGCCGAGGAAGATGGCCTGCCCGTGTTCCAGTATTTCCAGCGTGATGCGACTTATTATGGCTTTGAAGCCTCGGCATCGGTGGTGTTCGCACGAGCGGGCGGTTTCGACTTCATCGCCGACGGCGTGGCCGACTATGTCCGGGCCAAGATCAACAACGGCGGCGGCGCGGTTCCGCGTATCCCCCCGCTGCGACTGCTCGGCGGCATCAAGGCACATAGCGACAATCTTGACCTTCGCGCTGAAGTCGAATGGTCGGACAGCCAGAATAAAGTCGCGGCATTCGAAACCGCAACCGATGGCTTCACCATGGTCAATGCCTCTGCTGCCTGGCGTCCGTTTGGCAAGGATGGCGGCGTTACGCTGCTCGCCTCGGCGAACAATATTTTCGATGTCAAGGCTCGTCGTCATGCCTCGTTCACTAAAGACTATGTACCGCTGTCCGGTCGTGATATTCGCGTAAGTGCGAAGTTCAGTTTTTAGGATATGTTCAAATGCAGAAAATTACCGCAGCAATCATGATTTCGTCCATGCTCCTGCTCAGCGCCTGCGCTACCGTCAAAGGCGTTGGCAGGGACATTGAATCCGTAGGCCAGGCTGGCCAGGACGCGATTGACTAGGAATTATGGTTTGTGAGCCTGTCGAAGGGCGCCTCTCGGAAGAGATGCGTAATTTGGCAGGCTCACCACTTGCGGATCACGCCACCCAATCGGTCAGGACGTAATCTCTTTGCTCTTCTTGCGTTCCGTGAACCACATGATCAGCAGCGAAACCTCATAGAGCAGGATCAGCGGAACCCCCAGCATCAGCTGGGACACGACATCCGGCGGGGTCAATATCGCGGCCAGCGCAAAAGCCCCGACAATCATGTAGCGGCGCACGCCCTTTAATTGCTGGCGACTGACAATTCCCGCCCGGTTGAGCAGCAGAAGCAGTACCGGCAGCTGGAAACATACCCCGAACGCAAGAATGAATTGCATCACCAGCGAAAGATAATCGCCCATTGCCGGCAAGGCTTCCTGTGTCAGACCGCCGACTTGTCCTTCAAATCCCAGAAAGAACCGGAACGCGGTCGGCATGACAATGAAATAGGCTAGCGAAGCTCCCGCGACAAACAGAACGGGTGTCGCAATCAGAAAGGGCAGAAACGCCTTTTTCTCATTAGCATAGAGGCCCGGCGCCACAAAGGCCCAAAGCTGATTGGAGATGATCGGAAAGGCGAGAAAAAAGGCCGCGAACATCGCTACCTTGATCTCGACGAAAAAAGCCTCGTAGAGTTTGGTATAGATGATCTTTCCTTCACCGGCGGGGAACGCATCGGTGAGCGGCTGTACGAGAATACCGAAAATCTCGTCGGCGAAAAACATACTGACCAGAAAAGCCACGACCAGCGCCGCCACCGACCAGAGAAGCCGTTGGCGCAGCTCCATCAGATGCTCGATCAACGGTGCCTTGCTGTCATCCAGATCCGGTTTGCTATGGTTGTTCATGGTTTGGAGTCGTCTGCAGGGGGCAAGGGGGAGCGGTCCTCGGCATCGGCAGAAGGTTCGACCCTATCCGCAGAGGGGCTCTCCAGCGGCTCCATCATCGGTTCTTCACCCCCGCTATCATCGGGAAGCGCGGGATGTTCTTGCATGATGCGGTCATTTTCGGCCGCCCATTTCTTTTCCATTTCCTGAAGCTCCGCTTCGCGGACCATTGCATCGAGCCCGGTACGGAAATTGGCCATCACCGAGCGTCCTTTGGCCATCCATTTTCCCGCCGTAGCCAGTGCGCGAGGCAATTCCTTGGGGCCGATGACGACAACGGCAATAATCGCGATAATCGCGATTTCGGAAATGGAAAGGTCAAACATTGTCTATATGGCCCTGGATATGAAGGCCGGCCTGATCAACCAGCCGTTTTATCAGCAGTCTTGCTGGTTTCACCTGACACGTCGCCAGTTTTTCCTTCAATCTTGGGGGCTGGATTGGCGGTGTTCGCCTCTTCCTCGGTGATTCCTTTTTTGAAAGAACGGATGCCTTTACCGACATCGCCCATCATCTCCGAAATCCGGCCTCGGCCGAATAGAATCAACACCAGCGCCGCTACTATTAAAATCTGCCAAACACTCGGTTGCATGCGATATTCTCCTTGAGAAATCTATTTAAGCGCTTTCCAACCCGTTTTCCAGCAAAACACCATCATCATCTGGAAACTCTCGCCCTACAGACTCTTCCGAGACATGCTCTGCGGCCTCGTCCAGCTCCATCTGGTCCAGCACCAGATCTACGGGGTCGAGCAATCCCGCGGCTTTCAGGTCATCAAGACCCGGCAAATCCTTGCGACTCTGCAGGCCAAAATGGGTCAAAAATTCCGCAGTGGTGGCGTAAATCAATGGTCTCCCCGGCACTTCGCGGCGACCGGCCGGGCGTACCCAACCCGCTTCCATCAATACATCGAGCGTGCCCTTGGCAACCTGAACGCCCCGAATCGCTTCGATTTCAGCGCGACTCACCGGTTCGTGATAGGCTATGATCGCCAGCGTTTCCATGCCCGCACGGCTGAGCTTGCGTAGTTCGGCCCGTTCGCGGCGCAAGAGGTGCGAAAGATCCTGAGCGGTTTGAAAATGCCAGCGATCACCGGTTTTGACCAAAATGATCCCGCGATCCTGATAATCGTCCTGCAGTTCGCTCAGGATGTGGCGAATATCCAGTTCCTCACCGACATAGGCCTTGATATCGGCGATTGTCATCGGGTTTTCCGAGGCAAAAAGGGTCGCCTCAACCGCTCGCTTGCCGATATCCATTGCATCCGTGTCCCGTTCGATCAGACTGGTATCTTCCATGTCATGTTCACCCATTTGTCGTCGCCTTTATTCTGAGCGGTGCAAAACAGCCTTCCTGTTGCAGCTCCAGCTTCCCCTGACGGGCCAGCTCCAACGTCGCGAGAAAACTGGACGCGAGCGCGGACTTGCGGAGCTCGGCCGGCGCACCGGGGGGCAGAAAATTCCTGATATCCATCCAGTCAATCGCTTCGCCCAGCATCAGCGACACCCGTGCCAGCGCATCATCCAGAGTCATCACCATCCGCTGGCGGACGATGTGAATCGCCGGTGCTCCACGGACTTTCACGCGGGAATAAGCGGCAATCAGGTCATAATATTCGGCCTGCCACTGCCGTTCCTTCACCACCCGCAGTCCCTCCGGTGCGCCACGCATAAAGACGTCACGGCCAATCCGGTCGCGCGCCAGCAGCCGGGCACCCGATTCCCGCATCGCGTTGAGCCGCTCCAGCCGCATCTGCAGCCGCAGCGCCAGTTCTTCCGGCGACGGATCGATCTCCGGATCCTTGGGCAGCAGCAAGCCGGATTTCAAATAGGTCAGCCATGCCGCCATCACCAGATAGTCCGCCGCGAGCTCCAGCCGCAGGGTCTGGGCACTGGCGATATATTTGAGATATTCCTGAACCAGCTCAAGAATTGAAATTTCGCGCAAATCGACCTTCTGGTTGCGCGCGAGGGCAAGCAGAAGATCGAGAGGCCCTTCCCAGCCATCGATATTCAGCGTTAGCGCGCCGTCGTCAGGGGCGACCGATTCGGGCGGGAAAAAGAAGCTTTCGTCTTCCCGTTCTTCACTCATGCCGTTGCTGCTATGAGTTCGTCGCGCCGGGCGAGCAACATGTCCAGTTCATCCTCAGACTCGGCGTCTTTTGTGTCAGCAATCGTCGCCATCGCCCGATCCAGCCGTTCCTGCGTTTTATCCGACATCGGCGCGAGCCGGTCGGCAATCCCGATCATGTCATCCATCTTTGCCCAGCAATTGAGCGCAATATCGCATCCCGCCATCTGGGCCCGTTCGGCCCGCTCGGGAACGGTGCCGGACAAAGCTTCCATATCGAGATCGTCGGTAAAGAGCAGGCCGTCAAAGCCGATCCGGTCGCGAATGATATCCTGAACAACGGTCTTCGACAGGGTCGAGGGCGTCTCTGCGTCCCAGGCGGTGAACAGCAAATGGCCGGTCATGCCCATCGGCGCCTTGTTCAGCGTCTGGAAGGGAGCGAGATCCAGCTGCAATTCTTCGTCGCTGGCCGTCACCGTCGGCAAGGCCTTGTGGGTGTCGACGCTGGTCCGGCCATGGCCAGGCAGATGCTTGACCACACCGACCACGCCGCCGCGCTGCAGGCCGTCGAGAATAGCGCGACCGAGAGCCGCGACCCGCATCGGTTCGCTTCCCAGAGCGCGGTCGCCAATCACATTATTGGCGTCCGGCTGACGCACATCAAGTAGCGGATGGCAATCGACGGTGATCCCGACCTCACGAAGCGTAACCGCAATCGCCTGTGCATTGAGACGCGCGGCCTCAATCGCCGTCGCAGAAGCAATATCGTAAAGCTTGTCGAAAACCTCCCCTGCCGGGAATTTGGGCCAGAGCGGTTCCTGCATCCGCGCAACACGGCCACCTTCCTGATCGATCAGGATCGCCAGGTCATCGCGACCATGAATTGCGCGCAACTCATCGGTCAGCGCTCTAAGCTGCGCCTTGCTTTCGATATTGCGACCGAAGATAATATAACCCGCTGGGTCGCTATCACGGAAAAACGCCTTTTCGTCGGCAGTCAGGCTCAGGCCCGTCAATCCAAAAACGGCGGGGGTCATAGCCATGATGATGTCTTCTCACGCAACATATCTTATACTTGCGCCGTTTCAGCGCGGGGTAAAGGTGAAAGCGCCGTTATCCACAGCGCTTCAACCATCATTTGCGCCAAAGCTAGCGAACGACGAGGCAGCTTTCTCCGGCTGCCTTCAGATTATTGCAAAGCTGCTGGGCCGCCTCATAGCTTGGTGCAACTGCATTCAGCCGGTAAATCGTGCTACCCTCAACGGTGCCGGGAAGAATTTTCTTCGGAAGCGCCCCGATCGATTCAAACCGCCGCGCGTACCCCGCCCAACTGCTATCAGCGAGGCTCGCCGAGCTGAATGCACCGAGCTGAACCAGAGCCGTTCCGGGGCTTTCCTCGCCAGCCACGGCATCGGGTTTGCGGATCGGTGCTTCGGTTACCACAGGGTCACCGAGTTGCGCCGGCGTATCCTTGCCTTCGCTGGCAGCGAAGCTGGCATCGCCCTCGCCTTCAAATGTTCTGGCCTGCGGATCGTCAGGCCGAACCTTATAGTCACCCTCCTGCGCAGCGATCAGTTCCCCGTCGCCATCCAGTCCGCCGCCATCGCGGTTCTGCAACCAGTAGATACCACCAACAATCGCCGCCAGCAGCAGCAATCCGACACCGATGAACAGCGCGACCCGAAAGGGCGAATATTCTCCGTCATCGTCATAATCTTCAGCTGATTCCAGCCACGGCAGACGATCATCGTCGTCCAGATCAAGATTATCACGCGTGGTGTCTGACATTTTATGCTCCCATAAGCAGAAGGACTGATCACATCGATTCTGCGGCCTCAACCCCCATCAGCGCGAGACCGTTCTTGATAGTCTGCCCGATATTCTTGGCTAAGAAAAGCCTTGCCGATGTCGTTTCCGGGTCGTTAACCATTATGATCCGCTTGTCAGGCCGGTCATTGCCCAAATTATAAAAGGCATGAAAAGCGGCCGCGAGGTCATTCAGATAGAATGCGACTCGATGCGGTTCACGCGAAGCGGCCGCCGATTCGACAATCCGCGGGAATTGCGCCGCCATTTTAACAAGATCCAATTCCTCTTCGCCCAGTCGGTCAAGACGGTCGGCTGAGGGCAATATTCCTTCCTCTGCGGCTTTGCGCAAAGTCGACTGGATGCGGGCATGGGCATATTGCACATAGAATACCGGATTGTCGCGAGAGGCCTCCATTACCTTGGCGAAATCAAAATCCATCTGGGCGTCGGCCTTGCGCGTCAACATTGTAAAACGCACGGCATCCTTGCCGACTTCATCAACCATATCGGCGATAGTCACGAACTTGCCCGAGCGTTTGGACATTTTTTCCGGTTCGCCGTTGCGTAGCAGGCGCACCATCTGGACCAGTTTTACATCAAATTTGGTTTTGCCCCCGGTCAGCGCCGCGACCGCCGCCTTGATCCGTTTAACCGTACCACTGTGATCGGCACCCCAGATGTCGATCAGTTCGTCCGCTGATTGGGCCTTTTGAAAATGATAGGCGAGATCACCACCAAAATAGGTCCAGCGACCGTTCGACTTCTTGATCGGACGATCCTGATCATCGCCAAACTGGGTAGAACGGAACAGCGGCAACTCGACCGCTTCCCAATCCTCGATCACCTTGCCCTTGGGCTGCTCCAGCACGCCGTCATAGACCAGATCACGTGACCGCAGTTCCGCTTCGGCGGCGTCGGCCTTACCCGCTTCATGCAGCTTGGCTTCTGAAGAGAACACGTCATGCCGGATGCCGAGCATGGCCAGATCAGACCGGATCATATCCATCATCTTCTCGACGGCCGCCTTGCGGAAAATCAGCAACCAGTCGGATTCCGGAACATCTTTATATTTGCCCCCAAATTCGGCGGCCAAGGCTTCGCCCACCGGCTTCAGATAGTCGCCGGGATACAGGCCTTCAGGTATCGCGCCAATATCTTCGCCCAAAGCTTCCAGATAGCGCAAATGGGCCGAACGGGCGAGCGTATCGACCTGTGATCCGGCATCATTGACATAATATTCGCGGATGACCTTGTGACCGATGGCTTCCAGCAGATCGGCCAGTGCATCACCGACGACCGCGCCGCGGCAATGGCCCATGTGCATCGGGCCCGTCGGATTGGCAGAGACATATTCGATATTGACCGTGACACCCTTGCCCTTGTCCGAACGGCCATATTCTGCGCCCAGATCGTCGATTTCGAGCAGCTCGCCGAGCAGCACCGGTGCAGCAACCCGCAGGTTGATGAATCCCGGTCCGGCAATATCCACCGATTGCACATCATCCAGCACACCCAGTTTCTCGGCAATTTTCTCGGCCAGATCCCGCGGCTTCATCCCGGCCGCCTTGGAGAGAACCATCGCTGCATTGGTCGACAGGTCACCGTGCAACGGGTCCCGTGGCGGCTCCAGAGTGACGTTCGAACGATTGGTCCCGGCCGGCAGGGTGCCGGCTTCGATCAATTCATCCAATATGGCATCAATATGTTTCTGAAAAATCTGGAACAGCATGATTGGCTCAATTCGTCATAGAAAAAAGGGCCCGACGGGATCAGGCGTGGACATTCATCAATTCAGGCAACCCTATCGGGTAGCGTTATATTGCAACTGTGCCTGGGTTAGCTGAAAACCGATGAGAAGTTCGAAAGACGATCGCGCAACGGCCGCCTTTACGGCTGGATCGGCCAGCGGATCGAGCGCTGCATCGGGATCCCCAGGCTTGCGCCGCCGAGTCAGCCGTTCGATGACATCTTCTGGCAAACGTGCGGCGCTGGCGTCGATATAGGAACCCGCCTTGCCCGATGCCGAGGCACGATAGTCCCCATCGGCAAATTGCAGCGTTACGTTATTGACCCGCTTCGCCACAACAGCGGTGCCGCCTTGGACGACGGTGGAAAAATAGGGCAACGTGACCGTACGGGCGCCAGCCGGATTGCTCCGTACAGCGCGGACATCGAATGTTGCCTCGGTATAGATACGGGCGCCTTCACTATTGCAGGTCGAACGGACATTGGTGATGTTCGCAACAACATCGATGGCGCTGGCATCGGTGCTGTTCACCGGATTAAAAACGGTTATGTCGCCGGTATGATCGGGAACGGCAACCGGAGGGCAACCCGATCGGGTAACCGAAACGCCCACGCCCGAGCTGACATCAAGCGCCCCTTCTTTTGCACATCCGCTGACAGCCAAAATCGTGACCGCCGCCAAACCTATTTTTTTCAATCGGCCATTCGCCATCATTCTCAATCCTTGCCTTTAATCACGGGCAACACACATAGGTTTCAATGTGCATCGATAAAAACCTCGCAACCCTTATCTGTGCCTTTAATCCGGTGCAACCGTCCATAAGATGAACAGACGGGCTTTTCGCCGGTGCAGTTATTCCCTAAGGGCTTCATTATGAATCATTCGGATAAGCAAAAACGGCAGATTGACTTGCTTGTGGCAGCGCCTCGCGGCTTTTGTGCGGGCGTTGACCGGGCGATAAAAATCGTTGAACTGGCGATCAAAAAATATGGTGCGCCGGTCTATGTGCGTCATGAAATCGTGCACAACCGCTATGTAGTGGATGAATTGAAGAAACTGGGCGCAATATTTGTCGAAGAACTGGATGAGGTGCCCGACGGTGTTCCGGTGGTGTTTTCTGCGCATGGCGTTCCCAAGGCGGTACCCCATAAAGCCGAAGAACGGGGGCTGGAATATCTCGATGCGACCTGCCCGCTGGTGTCGAAGGTCCATCGTCAGGCGGAACGGCAGACCCAGGCCGGTCGCCACATCATTTTTGTCGGTCATGCCAATCACCCCGAGGTGATCGGCACCTTCGGTCAGGTCGCCGATGGCCGGATGACACTGGTTGAAACGCTGGCCGATGTAGAAGCGCTACAGCCCGAGGATCCGGAGGCGCTTGCCTTCCTGACCCAGACGACATTATCCGTCGATGACACCCGCGCAATCGTCGAGGCGCTACAGACCCGCTTTCCCAATATTATCGGTCCGAAAGGCGAGGATATTTGCTACGCGACCTCCAACCGTCAGAATGCCGTGAAGGAAATTGCCAAATCCTGCGAGCTCGTTCTGGTCATCGGCGCGCCAAACAGTTCGAATAGCCTGCGTCTGGTGGAAGTGGCCGAACGCGGTGGCGCGGCCGCCAAACTAATCCAGAGGGCCGATGAAATTGATCCTGCCTGGATGGAAGAGGTCAGCACGTTGGGACTGACCGCGGGGGCATCAGCACCGGAAATACTGGTGCGTGAAGTGACGGACCGGCTTGAGGAATATTTCGATATCCGGGAAAAGAATATCCAGACCGCCGACGAAAATATGACGTTCAAGCTCCCACGTGGTCTCGAAGCAAGCTGATGGCGGTCTATACAAAAGTCAGCGCAGAGGAAATCGGTCAGTTCCTCACCCGCTTCGATGTCGGTACTTTGGTATCCGCCAAAGGCATTGCCGAAGGCGTAGAAAACAGCAATTATCTGCTCGAAACCACGCAGGACAAATATATCCTGACCTTATACGAGAAGCGGGTCGACCCGGACGACCTCCCGTTTTTCATCGCCCTGCTCGATCATCTGTCAGCGCATGGCTGTCTGGTGCCGCCGATGATCGCCGATCGCGAAGGTAAGAAAATCCAGCAACTATGTGGCCGTAGCGCCTGCCTGATAACCTTTCTTCCCGGTGTGTCCGTAAGCCACCCTACCGCTGCCCAGGCCCAGGCCACCGGCGAGGCTTTGGGGAATATGCACTGCGCGTTGACAAACTTCACCCCGGAACGACGCAACAGCATGGATCACGATGGCTGGCGAACGCTTGCCGAACAATGCGGTCCCGCACAGCTCGACAAAATTGAGCCGGGGCTGGCGCAGGCGATCGCACGGGAACTCGATCATCTCGATGCACATTGGCCGCATAATCTTCCCCGGTCTGCGATCCATGCCGATCTTTTTCCGGACAATGTTCTCATGCTTGGTGACCGGGTCACCGGTCTGATCGATTTTTATTTTTCCTGCACCGATATCCGCGCCTACGATCTCGCGGTGACCCATGCAGCATGGTGTTTTTCCGAAGACGGTACCGATTTCCACGCCCCCGTATCGCAAGCGCTGATGGCCGGCTATATATCCGCCTTCGCGCTGAGTGATAGTGAACGTCAGGCACTTCCCTTATTGGCCCGCGGAGCGGCTCTGCGGTTTCTGCTGACCCGCGCCTATGACTGGATCAATACGCCGGCCGATGCACTGGTTACCCGCAAAGACCCTCAGGCCTTTCTCCATCGACTGCAATATTATCAAATCCACCCGGATATTTTCGAAGCATGACCGAAACACAAGTCGTAGAGATTGCCACTGATGGCGCGTGCAAAGGCAATCCCGGGCCAGGCGGATGGGGCGCGCTAATTCGCCTTGGTGACAAGGAAAAAGAAATTTCGGGCGGAGAGCCGAACACAACCAACAACCGCATGGAATTGCGCGCGGCCATCGAGGCGCTCAATGCGCTAAAGCGCCCATGCAGGGTGAAACTGTCAATCGATAGCACCTACGTGAAAGACGGCATTACCAAATGGATTTTTGGCTGGCAGAAAAATGGCTGGAGGACCGCGGCCAGAAAGCCGGTCAAAAATGCCGATCTCTGGCAGGAACTGTTAAAGGCCGTCGAGCCCCATCAGATCGAATGGCATTGGGTCAAGGGCCACGCCGGCGATGCCGACAATGAACGTGCCGATCTGTTGGCGAGCAACGCTGCCATGAACGTTGCCGCCAATCGTCACCAATTCTAGCTATTGTCTTCAATTTCGGCCTTCGGACCGTTTTTCTGAATCGAACTAATCGCATTTTTGGCGCTGGCCTTGCTGGAATAGCCTTCGGTCGCAAAAATGATTTCGCTGTTATATTTAAAGCGAACCCGAAACTCGCCTTTTTTGTCTTTCCAGATCTCAAATTTGTGCGCCATCGCGATATTCTCCTTCTATTGGGTATAGAAACAATAGGCCATCGGACCGCCAGTGCAACGATCACGTTGTAAAACGTTCTTTCCTAGGAAAAGCGCGACGCCCGGTAGAGGCTGGCATCGACAGCATTCAGGCTTTCATCCGGTGCCTGTCCCAGCAGAATCGACCGGGCCAGTTTTGCCGCCGCCGGAGCCGTCTGGATACCGAAACCGCCCTGACCGGCGAACCAGAAGAAATCATCCACTACGGCATCAAAGCCGATGACCGGCAGGCGATCCGGAGCAAAGCTGCGCAGGCCTGCCCATTTCCGGCTCACCCGCTTCACGGTAACATCCAGCACTTTTTCAAACCGGTCGATGGCCGTCGCAACGCTCAGTTCGTCAGGTGCAACATCGCCGGGCTCCGAGGGTATTTCGTCATGCGGGCTAAGCCAATAGCCACCGCCTGCTTCGGGTTTGAAATAGAAACTGCCATCCAGTCCGACAACCAGTGGCATGTCCTGTGTTGATGACGGATCGGTCTCTATCTGGACCATGTTGCGGATGAGCGGCTGGATACCGACTGGTTTCGCGCCTGCCAGCCGGGCAACATTATCCGCCCAGGCACCAGCCGCATTGACCAGCACAGTTGCGCGATAGGTTTCGCCTTTTGCAGTCAGTTCCCAGCCATCGCCATGTTTCCGTATTTGTGTGACCGATGACCGGCATATCAACTCCGCCGCCTTGTGTTTGGCGTCTCGCAAGTAAGCGGCATGAAGCGCAGCGACGTCGATATCCCGGCAATCCGGCTCATGGATCGCGTGCTGCCACTCAGGCTTCAAATCGGGTACAAGCCGCACCGCGCGCTCCCGTGACCAGCGATCCATAGCCAGACCACTGTCGGCAAAATCCGCCAGAAACTCATCTGCCAGATGCCGCTCATCCTCTCTGGCGATATTGATCGCACCGCGCGGACGAAGAAAACCGGATGGCGAAAATTCCGCCGGAGGATTGTCCAGAAACTCCCGCGAAGCGGTTGTCAGCGGTTGCACCAGAGGCCCACCATAGCTTTCTGTCCAGAAAGCAGCCGAGCGCCCGGTGGAATGATACCCGGGGAAATCTTCGGCTTCGAGCAGCAAAATTGAACGTTCTGTGCCAATTTCAGATGCGATGCTGGCTCCGGCAATGCCGGCTCCGATTATGACAATATCAAATTGTTTCATTTTGCAGGGGCAACTCGGTCAAGAAAATCGAAACAGGCGTCGAGCGCGACGTTGCGTATGTCATCAACCTCGCGAAAGATTTCATGCGCACATTCCTCACCGAAAAGCTTCATCTCGGCATTGGGGATCAAATGCACGGCGCGCTCGATTGTTGGATGATCTACCAGTTCGTCAACAGATGTTGCCAGTATCAATATTGGGACTTTCATCTGTTTCAGCTTTTTCCGGTTCCGCAGTTTTCGGGTGGAGGAATAGGCGCGTTCGACCCAGCGCCAGCTCGCCGGCCCCAGTCGAACGAAGGGCCGTTCTCGGAACCAGAAAAATTCATCCGAATAGCGGGCCACATCGTGCGTTAGCAGCGCCTGCCGGGGCACATAAGGTTCCAGAGGATTTTCAATCGGTTTCCAGGCACGCCGCTCGCCGCGACCGATGATGCACATCATTCTGGCGGCCAGTTGCGCGGTCCATTCGGGCATGCCGCCGCCAGCCGGGGCAAGCATCGGCGCACTCAATATGACCGCATCCGGATGAATGCGCTGCTCGGCCAGCGCCCGCAATACCAGGTGCCCACCCATGCTGTGGCCCAGTACCACATGCGGTCCCGGATGGTTGGCACGCCAATCATCATACAGCGCTTCCAGATCACTCACCCAAGTTGAAAAATCATCAATATGACCGACGTGCGGGTGTGGTCCGCAGCGCCCGGACCCGCCTTGCCCCCGCCAGTCAACCGAGGTGACATTCCAGCCGCGCAGGTAAAAATCGTGGAAAGTCTCCAGATATTTTTCATAAAAGTCGGCACGCCCGGTCATGAACAGAAGCGATCCTCTCGGATTGTCCTGCCGCCAGTCCAATTGCCTGAATTCCCAGCCATCCGGCCCGACCCACGTCCCTTCAACTGCGCCTGCTGGAACCGACCGGCGATCAAAGTGCTCGTCTTGCAGGTCTGTCATATCAGGCTTTGTCATTGTCACAGTGTCGGCAGATATGCCCGCTCCGGGAATCATGGTTACTATTTGGTAAGGCAAATTAGCTAGACGATCTATCTATGGATAGCGAAACCTTCATCTACTTGCTCTGGGGCGGATTGGCAATTGCACTGATAGTAGCGGCCGTTACCGACCTCAAGCGACGCCATATTTCAAACTGGCTCAATCTCGGCATTGCTTTGGGAGCACCGGTCTTCTGGATCGCCAGCGGCCTAACATTTTGGCCCGACATGATCGGACAAATTGGTTTGGCTGTCATAATATTTACCATATTCACCGGCCTTTTCGCAATTGGCGCGATGGGTGGCGGTGACGTCAAACTACTGACAGCCCTTGCCTTATGGATGCATTGGCTGACTTTTCTAGAGCTTCTGGTGATCATGTCCATCGCTGGTGGCGTGCTGACGCTGTTAATGATGATCAGCAAGAGAATCCAAAAGACCGAGGGAGCAATAAAGGTTCCCTATGGTGTTGCCATCGCCCTCTCAGGGATTTGGACCATCTGGGGCATAACTGGGCAAAGTTCACAAACGATATTTTAACCATTTTACTCGAAAGAGACAATGACCGCCAATGGAACCATTCGGGCGGGGGCATTCAGGAGGCGTGAGACGTCATGGACAAGAAGAAGATCATTTTGCTGGTTGGAGCACTGATCGTGGCGGCAGTCACGGCATTGCTCGCCAAGAACATGTTTGACGGTGCGTCCGCGCCGCAGGCTGAAGCAAAGAAGACCGAAGTGCTTGGCGAGGAAGTGCTCGTTGCTACTCGCGCCCTTCCGGTTGGCACGCTTATCACGACCGACAGCTTCCGATTTCAGCCCTGGCCAAAAAATCTGATCGAAGACGTTTATTTCATGAAGGAAGGCACTGACGTTGAAACGTTGGTGGGCACCGTGGTGCGCAATCCGATTACCGCGGGTCAGCCGATGACCAAGGGTTCGCTTGTTGCTCCGGGTGATCGCGGCTTCCTCGCTGCTGCACTCGGCCCCGGCATGCGCGCAGTAACGATCCCGGTATCTGGCCTGACCGGTGTCGCGGGTTTCATATTTCCCGGCGACCGAGTCGACCTGATGCTGACCCAGTCGGTGAAGGGCGAAGGTCCGGAACTCAAGGTTTCAGAAACCGTTATCCGCAACCTGCGGGTGCTGGCCACCGATAACCGGGTTACGGCTGCACGGAATGAAGAGGGCCAGCAAGTCGCCCAGAAAGCAAAACTGGTAACCCTGGAAGCCACGCCAAAAATTGCCGAACAGATCTCGGTCGCCCAGACTCTGGGCACATTGAGCCTGTCTCTCCGTTCCCTGGCGGACAGCGCCGCCGAACTGGAAGAAGCCATTGCCTCTGGTGCGATCAAACTGCCGAAAACGGATGATCCGGTGGTCGAAGCCGACATGATCCGTTCGCTGGCAGCTCGTCCAACCAGCACAAAATCAACTTTCTCGACCGGTGGAGACGTATCGCGGTTTGAAACACGCTCACCTCCGCCACTGGCCGAAAAGGAAAAACCCAAAGGTCCGGTAGTCCGCGTCGCACGTGGCAATACGGTCAATGACATTGAGTTTGGAGACAAATAATGGCCGTAGAATATGCACAGCATAGCCGTTCGGTGAAAAAGGCAATGGCCGTGGGTGTCGCTGCAGCTCTCGCCATGGCTCTGGCAGTCAATAACGCGACACCGCTGAACGCTCAGGCGGTCAAGGTATCGCAGCCGGATAGCCGTATTTCCATCGCAGTGGGCCGTGGCAAGTTGATCACCCTGCCCTCTTCGATTGAAGATATTTTCATTGCCGAAAACAGCATCGCCGATGTCCAGGTACGGTCACCGCGCCAAGTTTATATTTTCGGCAAGAAAGGTGGCCAGACCAGCTTTTATGCAACCAGCGCCACGGGCAAGGTCGTCTACTCGGCTGAAATCGCCGTCGGTGCAGAAATTTCGTCGATTGACCAGATGCTTAATCTGGCAATGCCGGATGCCAAAATCGCGGTTAGCACGACCAATAATTTCGTTCTGTTGACCGGGACGATCGCCGACCCGGATGACGCCGAAGAAGCAGAAAATCTGGTACAGGCATTTGTCGGTGACAGCACCCGTGTCGTCAGTCGGCTGAAAACAGCCACGCCCATGCAGGTCAACCTGAAGGTCCGGTTTGCGGAAGTCAGCCGTTCGCTGGCGAAGGAAATCAACGGCAATCTGATAACCCGGGATACAACCGGCGGATTCCAATTTGGCGTATCGCGTGGGCGCTCATTCGGTACGATCACCGATTTCGACACCTCGTCCTTCCCCAACCTGGATGCATCGCAGCTGTTCGGATTGCCTGCAGGCTCGATTTCGTTGCCATTCAATCCATCAACCGGCCAGTTCGTCACTTCCGGCGGAACGGCGTTCAACTATAATGCGGCATCCGATCTCAACACCATTCAGGCGGCAGGCCGTCTGTTTGGCGTCGACATCGCAACCGCATTTGACGTTTCAGAGCGTGTCGGTCTGGTCAGCACATTGGCATCGCCAAACCTGACGGCGATTTCAGGCGAAACCGCGACATTCCTTGCTGGCGGCGAGTTCCCCATTCCGATTTCGACCGGGCTGGGTGAAATATCGGTCCAGTACAAGAATTACGGTGTCAGCCTGTCTTATACACCGACCGTCCTCTCCAACGGCCGGATTTCCATTCGTGTCGCTCCGGAAGTTTCGGAGATAACGACCAACGGAGCGGTTGTTCTCAACGGTTTCAGCATTCCTGCGGTATCGACCCGTCGGGCAGAGACCACTGTGGAACTGGGGTCAGGGGAGAGCTTCATGATCGCCGGTCTGATGCAGAACAGCTATAACTCGGCGATCGACAAGACACCGGGACTGGCCGATGTTCCGATCCTCGGTTCCTTGTTCAAATCCGATGGCTATCGTCGTAACGAAACCGAACTGATGATCGTGGTGACGCCTTATCTGGTGAAACCAGTCAACGACAGCGAGATTGTGTTGCCAACCGACGGCTTCAAAGCCGCCAATGATGCAGAACGCTTCCTGATGAACCGCAATCATTCGGGCACCGGTGCCGATCGCCCCAAACCGAGCGTGGCTCCCGCTACGCCGGAGGGCGAGGCATTTGGCAGCCTGGAACCAAAACGTCCCGCCAAATCGGCCAAGAAATCCGGCAGTGCAGCCCCCGGTTTCAGTTTCGATAAATAAGCCCGATCAGGAGAACAGATCATGCGCATCATTTCAATGGCACTCATCACCGCCCTCGGGCTCTCGGTTACGGCTTGTGGCAGCACCACGGCAAACCGCGGCGTATATAGCGAACGCCAACCTGTCGTTTCCAAAGCGAACTATGTGCTGGACCTGAGTACGGGCAGTGGCGGATTGTCTTCATCGGAACAGAACCGCCTCTCTGGCTGGCTTGATGCTCTCGAACTCGGCTATGGTGATCGCGTTTCGATTGATGATCCCAGCTATTCAGCCAGCGCCGCGGCAAAGGCCGCGGTGGAAGCCATTGTGGCCCGCTATGGTCTGCTGATCAGCGAAACCGCGCCAGTGACCGAAGGCCATGTACCCGCCGGCTTGATGCGGGTCGTCGTTTCGCGGACGTCCGCATCGGTGCCCGGCTGTCCCGATTTCAGCTATCGCAGCCACACCGATTTTCAAGTGCGCACAAGTGAAAATTATGGTTGCGGAACGAACAGCACCATGGCGGCGATGATTGCCGACCCCGAAGATCTCGTCCGCGGCACCAATGCCAACGGTGAAGACCAGGCCCATGCTTCCAAAGCTATCCGTGCTTATCGTGACAAGAAAGTTGGAGAACAATAATGAACGCTCCCTGGAAACCCGGCTCGAACAACGGACGTGATCCGTTTGCCGCATTTGTTTGCGATGAAGATACGCTAGATTTACTCCGTCCGGTTGTCGAAGAAATGGGTTGGGCGGGCGATAAATGCAACATGGGCGGACTGCGCAATGCGGTCCAAACGCTGTCCGTTTCCGCCAGCCCCAATATCTTGCTGGTCGACCTGTCCGAATCCGGCGATCCGTTGAACGACATCAATTCTCTGGCCGAAGTCTGCGAACCGGGCACCGTCGTGGTTGCCATGGGTCAGGTCAATGACGTGCGTCTCTATCGCGACCTGATTGTCAGCGGCCTGCAGGATTATCTGCTCAAGCCGTTTACACCGGACCAGTTGCGTGATGTACTGGCTCAGGCACAGGCGGTGATCAACGCGCCGAAAACCGAGGAATCACATGCCGAGAAGCCCCATGTTTCGACGGCGGTCATCGGCACGCGTGGTGGCGTTGGTGCTTCCACCATTGCCACGTCGCTGGCCTGGTTGCTCAGCCATGACAAGGAACGTCTGACCGCCCTGCTGGATCTGGATGTCCATTTCGGTACCGGCGCTCTTTCCCTGGATCTGGAGCCTGGTCGCGGGCTTACCGATGCGATTGACAATCCGAGCCGGATCGATGGCCTGTTCATCGAACGCGCCATGATCAAGGCCAATGAGAAATTGTCACTGCTGTCTGCAGAAGCGCCGATCAACTCGCCGATGATGACCGATGGCACCGCATTTTTCCAGTTGCAGGAAGAATTTCGCGCGGCCTTCGATTGTACGGTGATCGATTTGCCGCGGGACATGCTGATCAACTATCCGCATCTCCTCGGCGACGTTAATGCCACGGTGATCACGACGGAACTGACTCTGGCGTCAGCCCGCGACTGTATTCGTTTGCTGTCCTGGCTGAAATCGCACGCCGCACAGAGCAAGATCTATGTCGTTGCGAACAAGGTGCAAACCGCCAATCTGGAAATTAGCCGTCAGGATTTCGAAAACTCTATCGAGCGCAAGATCGATATCCTGATCCCCTATGACATTCGTACCGCAGCGCAGTCTGCGAAACTGGGTCAAGCATTGGTGGAAGCCGGAAAATCCAGCAAGGCCGCCGCGAAAATCGTCGAGCTGACGAACCTCGTCCTCGGTTCCGTCGAGGATAGCGACGACGATGGCAACGGTGGCGACAAACGATCACTGATGGGCAAACTGGGTGAACTGAAATCATTGCTCCCATCGAAAAAAGTCAAGGAAGAAGCTCCTAAAGTCTGAAGCAGGTGCAAACATTCTTCAGCTTTAAAGGAATTAGACTATGGGTATAATGCAAATCGCAATATTGGGTGCAGGGGTTTTAGCGGTTTTGCTGCTGATCATATTTGCATTTGCAGGCCCGTCACAGTCAACGGCCAAGGCGCGACGTCTCGACAAGGTCAAATATCGCCATTCCGACAGCGCGAATGTTCAGGTTGAAGCGCAAATGAAAAAAGCGCTCTCGGCGCGGCGCAAAACCACACGCCCCAAAGGCGAAACCATGACCAAGATGGAAAGCCTGGCAATCCGGTTGGAAAAAACCGGCAA
Organism: Parasphingorhabdus sp.; assembly: GCF_048267785.1. Lineage (GTDB taxonomy): Bacteria > Pseudomonadota > Alphaproteobacteria > Sphingomonadales > Sphingomonadaceae > Parasphingorhabdus. The sequence continues at coordinate 84,910 of NZ_JBLWWU010000003.1, forward strand.
GCTCTGGCCGCTGTCCTATTTTTTCTACGCGGTGGGAGGGTTGTTCCTGCTGGTCTTCGGACTGCTGCTGATCAAAGGCGCACCACTTTTGCTATGCGTAACAATCGGGCTTCTGGTTGGTGCCGGATTGCCGCATTTTGTCGTCGGCTTCCTGATCAACCGGCGTGTTGGCAAATTTACGGCCTCCTTTCCCGACGCTATCGAACTGCTCGTCCGCGGCCTGCGTTCGGGCCTGCCGGTGACCGAAACGATCGGCGTGGTTGCCAAGGAAATTGGTGGACCGGTTGGCGAGGAATTTCAGAAAGTCGTCGACCGGATCAAGATCGGTCAGACCATGGAAGATGCGCTTCAGGAAAGCGCAAAGCGCATGGAAACACCGGAATTCAAGTTCTTCTGCATCACCCTGGCGATTCAGCGTGAAACCGGCGGCAACCTCGCCGAGACATTGTCCAACCTCGCCGATGTGCTGCGCAAGCGCGGACAGATGAAACTCAAGATCAAGGCCATGTCGTCGGAATCCAAGGCTTCGGCCTATATTGTGGGATCCCTGCCGTTCATTGTGTTCGGGCTGGTCTACACCGTGAACCCGACATATCTGGCTGGCTTTTTCTTTGAAGAACGGTTGATCATTGCCGGTTTGGGTGGACTGACATGGATGAGCATTGGTGTGTTCATCATGGCCAAGATGGTCAATTTCGAGATTTAGGATGAAGGTGCAAGGCAAATGACAACCAGCGGCGGACCAACATTGATGGGCGTGGACGTCCTGTGGGTAGCGACTATATTGTCCGCTGTCGCAGCAGCAGCGGTATTTTTCGCAATCTACGCCGCCGTGACGGTGCGCGATCCGATGGCAAAACGGGTCAAGTCGCTGAATGAGCGCCGCGAACAGCTCAAGGCCGGTATCACCGCCTCGACCACCAAGAAACGCGCAAAGCTGGTGCAGCAGAGCGATACGACGGACCGCATGCGCAATGCCTTGTCCTCGATGCAGGTTCTGCAGGATACCCAGGTCAAGGAAGCGCAACAGAAACTGGCACAGGCTGGCATCCGTTCAAAGGATCTCGCCTTCGTCGTGATTTTCAGCCGGCTTGTATTGCCAATTCTGCTCGGCGGCGGTGCGGCGCTTGCAATTTATGGCTTCGATTATCTCGCCGAATGGTCGGACCTGAAACGGTTTGCCGTATTCGCCGGTGCGACGATTTTTGGCTACAAGGCCGCCGATATCTACATAAACAACCTGATTGCCAAACGGACAGACCTGATCCGAAAAGGTCTGCCTGATGCGATTGATCTGCTCGTGATTTGCGCGGAAGCCGGCCTGACGGTCGACACGGCATTTGCCCGGGTTTCAAAGGAACTCGGCAGCGCCTTCCCGGAACTGGCCGATGAATTTTCGCTGACCTCGATCGAACTGGGATTCCTGACCGAGCGGCGGCAGGCATTTGAAAACCTCGCCTATCGCGTCGCACTTGACCATGTCAAAGGCGTGGTGACGACGATGATCCAGACGGAAAAATACGGTACTCCACTGGCATCTTCATTGCGCGTTCTGTCGGCAGAATTCCGCAACGACCGGATGATGCGGGCCGAAGAAAAAGCAGCACGCCTGCCGGCGATCATGACGATACCGCTGATCATGTTCATTCTGCCGACCCTGTTCATCGTGATCCTTGGCCCTGCGGCCTGCTCGATCTCCGATGCCATGTTGTAGCCGGAAACACGTTCAGAAAATCAGGAGAGCGGCAGTCCCCTGCCGCTCTTTTTCATTCTGCAGCCAGGTCGTCTGCCGATTTTTTCACCTTCACCAGCATGGCCGATAATTCGGCCTGCTCGCTCGCGCTGAGCACCGCCATCACTTTCTTTTCCATCGCCTGAGCGGCGGGCATGATCTCTTCGTACAGGTCACGTCCGGTGGAACTCAGCAACAAATGGTGGGAACGGCCATCCGCGGTATTGGGACTGCGATCAAGCAAAGCGCGATCAACCAGATTTTTTACCGCACGATTAACCGTCACCTTGTCCATCAGGGTCGCTTCGACCAGTTGCCGCTGGGTAGAGGCACCACGGGAGCCTAGCACGGCCATTACCCGCCATTCGGGGATTTTAAGGCTAAAGCGGCTCTTATACTCTCCTGCAATAAGATCGCTGACGGCGTTGGACGCCGTCGAAAGCTGGTAGGGCAGAAAATCATCAAGGCTTACGGTCATAAGTAATATTTATTCAATTTTGGCGCGAAGTCCAACCCAAAATGTCCGAGGAAATGCGCGTTCTATTATTCCATTGCTGCTAACGGCTGCCTCTACCCGCGCATCAAAAAGATTTTCAAGCCGCGTTTCGACGAGCAGACGATCCGTAACGGCCAGCGTCATGCGCCCATCTATCGTGAATGCATCGGCGAGGCTGAGGATATTGACGTCATCCTCATACTGCTGTCCAATATAGCGCGCCAACAGGCTTGCCCCGGATCCATTGTCCGCTTTCCAGCGGATTGATCCGGAGGCATTGTGGCGGGGAACCTGCGCGGGGCGCAAGCCGTCGATCGGAGCAGCATCGCCACTGCCATCGACTGTCGCGTCGACATAGGAATAAGCGGCGCGGAAAGTCAGTCCATCAGCCCACTCGCGGAGATCGAATTCGGCTTCAATTTCAACGCCTTTGGACTCAACTGCCGCCAGATTCTGGCGCTGGCTATATGTCCCGTCCGCGGCGACAAAGCCAACGCCGGGAAAGACGCCCGGACCACTGGCCAATGTCACATTTGCAATGGCATTATCGAGCTGGTTATAGAAGGCAGTGATGCCAATCTTTGCGACATCATTGTTCCAGTCCAGCCCCAGTTCAGCTCCCTTGACCCGTTCCGGTTCCAGCAATTCATTCGCAGCCGTTGCATCCGATCCGACCCGGAAAGGCCGGAACAGTTCGTTGAGCGTTGGCAAGCGCCAGCCGAGATAGGCGGCACCGCGCAGGGTCAGCGCATCACTTGCATCCAAGGTAAAGCCACCGCGCCCGGTAAATTCGCTGCCACTGCGATTGGTATATTGCTCGTCCGTCCGGACCGATCCGGGAAACGGATTGATCAGTTCGATCTCTTTGCGAAAGCCATTGTCGATCGACCAGAAATCAACGCGTCCCCCACCCGTCAGCACCAGTGCATCACTGGCTTGCAGGCTGGCTTCGACAAAGCCGCCATAGGTGGCGGTGCTGCCGCCGGCCCTGCGACTGCGCTGCGGCGTGTCATCGTCGAGAAAGAAGAAATTCTCGTTGGTTGTCCCTTCGGTTCGGCGCCAGTCGCCGCCGATCCGCAACTCGAGATTGTCACCAACCGGTGGCCGCACCTCAAAGCGTCCGCCGACGCCTGTGGAAGGCACGCTAAACTGTTCAAATACCCGGCTGACCGAATTGCGATCATCGTCAACGCCGCCAAAGCTGACATCGAAATTGCGGATTTGCACATAGGCCAATGCCGACCATTGCCAGTCGGACGTGCGGTCAACCAGCCGGATGCTGGCATCCGCACCGTCATTGTGATTTTCACTAAAGGCAAAGCCGCGTTCGCGGTCGTCGGTGAAGGCACGGACATTGCTCTGTAATTCAATATGGTCGGACAGCGGCGCAACGAAGCGCACGGCCAGGCCAGCCTGCTCATATTCCGAAGGACGATCCACCGAACCACGCTGCCCTTCAATGATTGGAATGAAGCCGTCGCCGCGCGCATAATTAGCGGAAATGGTGAGCTGCCCCTGCCCCAGTTCGCGACCGAAGAGAAGATCGGCATCGACGCTGTTGCGACTGCCATAAGCTGCGCCGAGTTCGATCCGGTCTCCCACATTGTCGCTGAACAGTTCAATGGTTCCGGAAATTGCGCCCTGACCGTCGGCGACACTGCCACCCCCGTGGGTAATTCTGGCAATTTTCAAAGCCAGCGCATCATAGCCGGGCCATGCCACCCAGCCGCCAAAAGGGTCCGCTTGCGGCACTCCGTCCAGCATCAGCAGGGCACGGGAAGAGGCATTGCCACCCAGTCCGCGCAACGTAACGCCCTGGCTGGTCGGATTGGCCGAGCGCGCGTCCGACCGGCGAAATTGTTGCAGTCCGGGCACGTCGCGCAATGCATTTTCGACAGTCTGGGACGAATCCATCTCGATTTCGGTCGCGTTATAGACACTGTCGCCACGGGTAACGGGCAACCCGGAAACAATGATCTCTGCAACTAGATTTTCATCATTGCCGGCTTGCTCCTGCGCCCAGGCAGGGACAGTCACCGACGCCATTGATACCAATAGCGGATAGGCCAAAACTGATTTTTTCATGATTTAATTGTGCATCCATTTCTGATAGACCGGCATTTCGTCAGGAAGCCGGTGATAGTCCTGCGCGTCGCATGCGAAATTGGCGCTGTCCGCCTTGCCGAAGACGCCCGGATCATCGAGCGTTCCGACTTTGACGATCACAGCAACTTCAAAACCCGGCGCGCGAGTGGCCAGATGGGTGCCGCAATCGGCGCAAAATTCGCGTGTCACACCCTTTTCAAGGTCGTCGCGCTTAAAGCCCTTCACAGCCCCTTTGGTGATCTCGTACCCGTCCGCCGGCATCGCCATCAGCAACAGACTGTTGCCGCCGGTCGTATATTGGCATTCGCGGCAGAAACATTCCGCTTTCAGCATCGGTTCGCCTTCGGCCTTGTAGCGCACCGCGCCGCAATAACATCCGCCTTCTACAATCATATCATTCTTCCTTTACAGCTTCGGGGGTGGCTTTCTGAAAAGCCTCCAGATCATTGCAAGACGCATCAATCCGCACGAGTTTGGGGAAAGCGCTCAAATTCGTTGCCAACCGGCGTGCGTTATACATTTGCGGCACGAGGCAGACATCGGCCAGATTGGGTTTATCTCCCCCGAACAGGCCGGTTTCCGGGGCCATGGCTTCGAGAGCGACAAAGCCCGTTTCAATCCAGTGGCGATACCAATTGTCGATGGCGTCCTGATCCTGTCCCAGTTCATTCTTGAGATATTTCAATATCCTCAGATTGTTCACCGGATGAATATCCGCCGCTACCACCAGCGCCTGCGCCAGCGTATTGGCCCGTTCCGCCGGATCGCCGGAGACCATCGGCGGATCTTCATATTTTGCATCGAGATAGTCGATAATCGCCAGTGACTGGGTAAGATCATGGCCGTCGATCGACAGCATCGGCACAAGGCCCTGCGGATTGCGCGCGATATATTCTTTCGTCCGGTGTTTCCCGTCGAGCAGATTGGTATTTATTGCGGTGTAGGCCACGCCCTTCAGATTAAGCGCGATCCGCACCCGGTAGCTCGCCGAGCTACGCCAATAGTCGTAGAGAATGATATCTGTCATGCTCCGGTTGTGGAGAGAGGCCACCGGAAATGCAAGCGTTGCTCTTCTTCCCGCCAGGGAGCAGGATTATCCTATCGAACCGCCATCGATCGAAATCCCGCCGCGCGGTTCGACTGACACGGACCGCCCGGTCCGTTTTGCCAGTTCCTCCAGCATAAACGGTTGCAACTTGTTCGCGACTGCCGGATGCACTTCCAGTCGCATCGCACCCGCTCCGCGATCGCGCTCCGCCTGCCGCAACAACTTTAGCGCAGCATTGGTCGAGCGATTGGCCTGCATGATTTCCGGCACCGATGGCCGCAGCTTGCGGCTGACAATCTGCATGAAACCAAAACCGTTGATTGCCGTGCGTTCGCAATTGACGGTCATATAGTCATCAAAAATGGCGGCTACGGCTGTTCGCTCGGGCTTGGCTTCCAGCGTGGGGAAATCAACGCCGATATTGCCAGCAATATCGAACCGAACCAGCGCCAGTGCGATCTGCTTCGCCGCCCGTTTCGCCAGTTCCGGCGGCGCCAGCGGTCCATCCACGTCGATCACCGTCATCGCCGGGGCAAGCGACACCAAGAGGCACCCACCGTCAAAATCGATCCGCCCGCTTTCCGCCTGCTCGACCGCCTCGTGCCAGCCGTGAAGAGCGAAGACATCGTCTTCGTGGGCATGGACCTGTTTGACGGGCAATCCGATAGCATTGATCTCCGCAAGAATATCGGGACCGTCACACAAGGGACGGTCACTGTCCGCTGGCTGTGCCTTGGCGCGCTTGACCTGCCCGCCCCGCTCGGTCAGCGCTGCCCGGACAATTTCCACCCGGACCGGCGCCCCTTCGGTCAATTTCTTGGGCAGCGGCTGCAGCAGGGCTTCCTGTCCATCCGGCAGGGTTACAATCCCCGACTTCCCGGCAACCCATTGCCGGGAGAATGTCGCATCGACAATTGCCCCGGCTCTGGCACTGCCGTCGGGCCGCTCGACACGTATCTGGACCAGCGCGCCATTTTCCAGCCGCAATGCGCGGTTCTCGCCGATCCCGGCTTCGTAAAGCCAGCCATTGGAAAAATCAGCCAAGGGGATAGCCTGCGCTGATCAGCAGGTTACGGGTTTCGTAGAGGGGCAATCCCATAATTCCGCTATAGCTGCCCGACATCCAGGTGACGAAGGCTTCTGCCGTTCCCTGTATCGCATAGCCGCCCGCCTTGCCCTGGCCTTCACCAGTGGCAATATAGGTCTCGATCTCGTGGGCTTCGAAGCGCTTGAATTTCACGATGCTGTCGGACAATTTCGTCCGCGCGGTGCCATCGGCTGCGATGACGCAGACCGCCGACATCACATGATGCCGCCGCCCGCTGATCAGTTCCAGAAATTTACGCTGTTCCGCGGCGTCAGCAGCCTGCCCCAATATCCGGCGACCGACGGCTACCGTGGTATCTCCGGCGACGAGAATTTCATCATCTGCCCGCTCAACCGCAACCGCCTTTTCCTGCGCCATGCGCAGCACATAGTCGCGCGGCAATTCGCCCTTCTTCGGGCTTTCATCAATGTCGGGAGAGATAATCCGGTCGGGCGTCACGCCAAGACGACCGAGCAGTTCCAGCCGGCGCGGACTGGATGAGGCCAGAACCAGTTTCATGTCAGCAAACACCCTCTGAACCGTTCGGGCTACGCGGGTCGAAGTCATGATTCGAATATAATGTCAGCCGGACGCCGTCCTTCGACAGGCTCAGGACGAACGGCATAGCATCACTTGAAACGATAGGTGATGCGACCCTTGGTCAGGTCATAAGGGGTGAGTTCCACGAGCACTTCATCACCGACCAGCACGCGGATGCGGTTCTTGCGCATCTTGCCAGCGGTGTGACCCAAAATCTCATGGCCATTTTCCAGCTCGACGCGGAACATGGCGTTGGGGAGCAGTTCGCGAACCATTCCCTTCATTTCCAATAATTCTTCTTTTGCCATATGGCGGTGCATTTTCCTTAATATTGCGACAAATCCGCGTGTTGCAGTGCGCCATAACGACAAATGCGCAAAAAGGGAAGGATTAGCTGCATCAGCGAATATGATAATATCTATCGGTGCCGCTGCAATTTCCTTGCGACAATTTAATACAAAGAAAATATACCATTAGCCTGACTAGCATGGCATTTCGAATGCCTTCTCTCCGCCATATTAGAGCTATCGAAACAAATTATGATATCTTCCCCACGATCCTTTTCCGCTTCATCTCCCTTCATTCTGGCCGGCATGCTCCTCGCGAGTCCTGCCGGCGCGCAGATCACCGATACAGAGCCGGATTATGCGGACGATGAAATCGTCGTCACGGCGTCACTTCCGCGCGGCGCCGTCGTCACCGAAATACCACCCGTGGTCGAACTGAGCGAGGAGGATATCGCCAGCTATGGTGCTTCTTCGGTGCAAGAGCTGCTTGAGGGAATCTCGTCACAGACCACGTCCAGTCGGGGTCGTGGCAGCGGACGGCCGATTGTTCTGATCAATGGCCAGCGTACTTCCGGTTTCCGTGAAATTCGCGATCTGCCGCCCGAAGCCATCCGCACGATCCAGGTCTTCCCCGAAGAGCTCGCGCTGCGCTATGGCTATAGCGCTGATGAGCGAGTGGTAAATTTCATCCTGAAAGACCTATATACCGGTGTCAGCGTCGCTGGCGAATATGGAATCCCGACGGCTGGTGGACAGGGCCGCTCCGAACTGGAAGCCAACGTCACCCACATCAGCAAAAACGATCGGATGAATATCAATCTGGAATGGCAGAATAATACCGCGATTACCGAGAGCGAGCGAGACATCATACAGGATGCGGCTGGCGATCTGGTCAATCTCGGCGATTATCGCACCCTGGCTGCCGCAACGGATAATGTAGAACTCAACGCCAACTACAGCCGGACTTTCGACAATGGCATGTCCCTCTCGCTCAATGGTGGATATGTCTATGACAAGGCGCGTAGTCTCCGAGGTCTGCCCAACGGCACATTGGACGTCGCGGGCGATCCGCTGTTCCGCTATTTCACCGAATATGGTCCGCTGCGCCGGGTACAGGAAACCAACACCGTGCAGGGGGGGCTAACGCTGAACGGCACGCTCAGCGGCTGGCGCTGGTCGCTGACCAGCGATTATACACGCGAACAGGTCAATACCGACACTGACCGGTCCGGCGATACCAGCGCTCTGCAGGCCGCGATTGATGCAGGCACCGTTGATCCTTTCGCGACCAGTTTCGGCGCTTTGCTAGGCGTACCGACCACCGATACCGCCAAAGTTGTCGACCAGACGATCAACAATCTTGCCACCATGTCCGGCACATTGTTCGTCCTGCCGTCGGGTGCTGTTACCACCACCATCCGTGCCGGCTATGACCATGAAAATCTCAACAGCCGGGAAACGCGCGGCGCAATTGTCAGCACCACGGACCTCAGCCGTGATGAACTGAGCACCGGGATCAGTGTCGATATCCCGCTTGCCAACGAGAACATCGATGTCGTCGAGGCCATCGGCAAGGTCTCCCTCAACGGTAATTTTGGCTATTCCGACCTGTCCGACTTTGGTGGTCTGGTGGAATTCGGCTTTGGCGTGAACTGGGAACCGATTGACGGCCTGGTATTCTCCGCCACCGCCATCGGCGAAGAAGCGGCACCGAGCATCGCCCAGCTTGGCAATCCGATCATCATCACCCCCGACGTCACAACCTATGACTTCACCAATGGCGAAACCGTTCTCGCGGCCATCACCACCGGCGGCAATTTTTCCCTGCCGGCGGAAACCCGGCGGGATATCAAGCTGGCGGTCAATTACCGGCCTGAATGGCTCGACGGATTTACCTTTCTTGGCGAATATTTCCGCAACAACAGCAAAGATGTCGCATCGAGCTTCCCGTTGCTGACACCCGAAATCGAAGCCGCCTTTCCCGACCGGGTAACCCGCGATACCAACGGCCGGTTGATTGCGATCGACCAGCGACCGGTCAACTATGCAGAAGTCAGAAGCGAGCGCATCCGTTACGGCATCGATTTTTCAAAACGCTTTGGCGAGCAACGCAGCAGCAGGGGCGGCGCGACTAGACCGGCTGTAGTGGCACCTCCCCCTCCGCCGGAAGGCGACCAGCCTCCACCACCAGACGGAGAGCGAGGCGGCGGGCGGCCTGAAGGCAACTCTGCCTCGCGATCCGGCCCTCGCGGTGGCGGTGGCGGTGGCGGTCCGGGAGCCGGCGGACCGGGCGGCGGTCGCTGGCAAGTGTCTGCTTTCCACACTATTCGTCTTGAGGAGACCATCAAGATCCGTGATGGCGTCGAAGAACTGGACTTGCTGGACGGATCTGCGATCGGCTCGACCGGCGGCAGCCCGCGGCACGAATTCGAGATCAACGGTGGCTGGTTCAAAAACGGCATCGGCTTCCGGCTTAACGGCAAACACCAGACAGCAACCCGTGTCGATGGCGGCCTGACGGGCTCCAACCTGCGCTTTTCCGACCTCACCACGCTCAACCTGCGGATGTTCATCAATCTGGATGATCGCGGCAATCTGACCGAGAAAGTCCCGTTTCTGAAGAACAGCCGGATCGCCCTCAAGATGGATAATATCTTTAACGATATTCAGACCGTCCGCGACGACAGCGGCCTGATTCCGCTCAGTTATCAATCGGGTTACGTCGATCCGGTCGGGCGTTATGTCGAAATTGATTTCCGCAAGCGGTTCTAGGGATATGCTGAATCACTATTAGGGTGACCCGTTCGTGGTGAGCCTGTCGAACCACGCCTCTCGTCGACAGGTGCCGTTGAGCTACGCTCGCCCTCCGGGTCGACAGGCTCAGCGCGAACGGATTATACCTAACCCAGTTCCGTAATCGACACCGCTTCCGCCCGATATATCTCTATCTCCGGACGCTCCCCGAGCAGCGCAGTCAGCCGCTTGACGAAAGCACCCGATGCCGGAACCGCAAAATGCGCGGCGACAGCGGCCTCGTCCTGCCATATTTCATGGAAGAACAATCGCGCCGGGTCTTCGCAATCGGCGTGGATATGGTGGGAGATACATCCCGGCTCGGCGCGGGAACGGGCGCTATGCTCGCTACACAGGGCGACGATCTCCTCACGCTGGTCGGTCGGGACGGTGAAAGATGCTGAAAGAATAATCATAATCTCAGCGTCGCCCGCGTCGTGCTTTTCGACATATAATAAGCCAGAACCGCAGCAATAATGGTGACCATCACGGTAAAGACCGGCGGCGAGAAGCGCAGATCCGGCATAGCGCCCTGCAACGCCATGCCGATCAGAACGGCGGGAATCAGCGTCATCGCCAGATGTTTCAGCGCAAGCAGGAATGGCGCAAAGCCGACGCGGGTGCCGGCAGGAAGGTCGGGCGCGATCTTGCCCGCCTTGCGCTGCGAAATCGTGATACCGTAGACAATCAGCGTCAGCAACAGGCTCATCAGCACCGCGATCCCGACCAACGTGCCGCCGAGATTGGGCGCGGAATCGCCAAAGGGCAGCGTTGCGGGGACAAAGGGCAGATCACGGGTCAGCCAATAATTGATCCCGCCCGCCAGCACGATATTCACCACCGCATCCATTCGCGCCTGTTTTTCGATAAAGGCATCCATGGTGACGGGCGCTGCGGCAATAAGTGTAGCCATACTCTCTCCCTGTTTTTTCTCGGGAGAGTGACGGCCACGGGAGGAATGTCAAGCGGGAAGCCACCGCGAGAAAGGACTGGAATGTTGGGACGGAGTGCAAATGTGCACTCATATCGTGATTTGAGCGAGCCGCTTTCCCCTGAATCCCCGATTTCCTTCAACGCGGCACCGGCAATGGCCAGAGATTCTCGAACACAGTGCAAACTTACACTCATGCCATGATTTCAGATATATGGGGTCTTATAAAGCCCCTATTCCACCGCTAACCAGCCATTTTCCGCAACACCCGCCAGGCCAGCGCCTTGGCTCTGTTCCGCGCGGGAAAACGGCCCGGTGCTCTGGGGAGGATACCCCGCTTGCGCAGCCAGCCGTTGAACGCACGCGCATCCGCCTCTTCGAAGCTCCAGTCCGAACGCCAGGTGATCGACAAAGAGATGCTCGGTTCCGGCCCGACCTTGACAAAATGCGGCGCCATGACGGGCACGAAGATAGCCTTGCCGGGGGTCAGATGATGGCGCGTGCCTTCAGCTTCGAAATCATCCTGCCAGACCAGATTGCGGTGGCCGCCGAGATGATAGCCTTCGTGGATTTCGTCGGCAGCAAAGCGAGCGTCACCGGCGGGAAACGTGGTCATCCACTTTTCACCGCGCAACTGCAGCAGGATATTATGCTCCGGATCGAAATGATAAGGCGTCACCGCGCCGGGCGAAGAGACGAAGATGAATCCCTGCGGTTTCAGCATCTGGCCGGTCTTGGCCTCCAGTATCGGCCGGATTTCCGCGAGCAGAGAGAACAGCAACGCTTCATATTCCGGCATCTGCTCGATATTCTTGAGCACCGCCCAGCTCGCCGACTGGTCGATCTTCCGGATCGTGTCGCCGATGGTCATGCCATTGTCCGGCACATCTTCCGGGCGGATGCCTACGGGCAAGTCACCGGGATTATATTCCACACTGGTTTCCGGCAATGCCGTGCCAAGCCGGGCCAGCGCATCGAGGGTCAGCAGCTGGTGCGACGACATCCCATGATCCAGCACGCGGGCCCGTTCAGGATAACAGGCATCAAATTGCCGACGACTTTGCGCGCCGAAAATCTGCTGCTGGAACATGTCCTGGCCACTAATCTGGTTCATTGCTGCACCTCTGTCGGATCAAAAATCATACGCCCCCTGATCTTCCCCATCAGGTCTTCACCGAGCCGCAAGCCGCGGAAAATGGCACCGCGGGAGACACCCTTCAATTCGATCGAGAACCGTCCGATATGGCGGCGGCCAGACCACAGACTGTCGATCATCGGATGGTCTTGCGCGGCACAGCTGTCCATCCAGTCGATGGCCGGGTTTTCGAGGATCTTGAGATTTTCCAGCTGCAGCAGGACACCCGGCGAGAAGCGGGCGAAGGCTTCATCAAAGGCGGTTTTGAAGGAAAAGCTGCCGCGGCCGCTATGGAAATTCACCAGCATCACCAGCGGATCTTCTTCGAGGCGAATATCATGGCGCTCCAGTTGCCCTGCCCGCGCAGCACCGGTCAGTGCATCGCGAAAAAATGCGCGCGTCTGCCCGGACGAGTCCAGTGAAGAGCCGCTGAACCCTTTCCAGCCGCGGCTTTCCAGATCGAGAAATTCATCAATCCATGTTTCGAGACCGATGTCATCGGTGCGATGACAAAAGGTAACATCACCGAGTTCATCCAGTCGCTTGGCCTGCCGCCGCAATTCCTTGCGTTTTTTCCCCCGGACGGTCGCCTGATAATAAGCCTCAGGATCAAGATCACTTTGTAACAGCGCCCGGGCTTCGCTATGGACAAGATCGCAGCGACGCTTCTGGTCACTGCAAACCTTCCGCAGAGCCTGATCCAGTGGGCCGCCGATGGTCATGCCGTTGATATGCAAAAAACCCGGCCAGTCGCCATTGTCGAGCGCGGTCAGCAAATGGTTCCAGAATTCCGATTCAAATCCCTGCCGGACAAGGGGTGTGCCGAGAAAACAATTGTGATGCACCCAATTCTGTACGTGCGGAACCGGCCAGCGTCCGAACCTGTTTTCGGGACCCACGGGGAGCAGACCAAGCAGTTGCGAGCGCCCCGCTTCCCCTGCCCACAAAAGAAACAGGCTTAAATCGGGATGATGGTCAAACTGGATCAGACCCGGATTCAGAAACCAGTGCTCGTAGAAGATATTCGGCTCGCTCGCCTGCATGGCCAGTGCGCTCCATGCTTCGACCAGATTGACGTCGATCGCGGCCAATGATTGGAAAACCGCCCGTGGTTCGGAGGGAGGGAGACGGTCGCCAAGCTGGTTCTCTCGCACATCCGTGCCCGTCAATTTTTGTAACCCACTCAAATCCATTGGAATCTATCTACCCACATTCCATTCTTGTGCAGCGGCCAGCTTAAGGAAAAAGGGGTAATATGTGATTAACGCCCTTTGGTGGCGGATTCAGGACAAGAAAAACCCTGCCGGAAACGCTCCCGGCAGGGTCTGGTGTCAGATCAGATGGTGCGGCCGGTTAGTGGATGCCGCCCTGCGCCGCATAAAGCGCTGCGAGCAGCAGCAATGCGACAATATTTGTGATCTTGATCATCGGGTTGACGGCCGGACCCGCGGTATCCTTGTAAGGATCACCCACGGTATCGCCGGTCACCGCAGCATGGTGGGCGTCCGAGCCCTTGCCGCCGTGATTGCCATCCTCGATATATTTCTTGGCATTGTCCCAGGCACCGCCGCCTGCCGTCATCGACAGCGCAACGAACAGACCGGAGACAATCACGCCAAGCAACAAGGCACCAAGAGCCGCGAAGCCATTGGCCTGACCGGCAACCGCTGTGATCACGAAATAGACCACGATTGGTGCAAGGACCGGCAGCAGCGATGGCAGGATCATTTCCTTGATCGCAGCCTTGGTCACGAGATCGACCGTCCGTGCATAGTTGGGACGCGACGTTCCATCCATGATGCCCTTGTCAGCGGCGAACTGTGCGCGAACGTCTTTCACAACGTCACCCGCAGCGCGTCCGACAGCGGTCATGCCCATGGCTCCGAAGAGATAGGGCAAGAGCGCGCCGAGCAACAGACCGACAATCACATAGGGATTTTCCAGGCTGAAGCTGACTTCAAGGTTCGGGAAGAACTCCTTCAGATCAGCGGTATAAGCCGAGAACAACACCAACGCTGCCAGGCCGGCAGACCCGATGGCATAGCCCTTGGTGACAGCCTTTGTGGTGTTACCAACAGCATCCAGCGCATCGGTTTTTTCCCGCACGCTTTCATCGAGGCCCGACATTTCGGCAATGCCGCCTGCGTTATCGGTTACCGGACCATAAGCGTCCAGCGCCACAACCATGCCAGCCAGTGCGAGCATCGAGGTTGCAGCAAAGGCAATGCCGATCAAACCGGCGAGCTGATAAGCGACCACGATGCCGACCACGATGACCAGCGTCGGCAGGGCCGTTGCTTCCATCGAAATCGCCAGTCCCTGGATCACGTTGGTGCCGTGGCCGGTTTCTGACGATTTGGCGATCGACCGCACCGGACGATATTCCGTACCGGTATAATATTCGGTGATCCAGATGATCAGGCCGGTTACAGCCAGACCAACCATCATCGACCAGAACAGGGCCATCCCGGTAAATCCGCCAGAGCCATCAAGCTCGGTTCCGATTGCCGTATCCATGTCACCCAGCGTACGCATGGTGACATAATAGATGGCCGGGATCGAAAGCACCGCAGTGGTCAGGAAGCCCTTGTACAGCGCGCCCATGATGTTCGTGCCCTTGCCCAGACGCACCATATAGGTGCCGATGATCGAGGTCAGGATGCAGACACCACCGACGATCAGAGGCAAAGACATCAGGTCATAGAGCATTGCGCTGCCGACGAGGTCACCAAAGAGCAGTGCCAGCAGCACCATCGTTGCACCAACCGTCACAACATAGGTTTCGAACAAGTCAGCCGCCATACCAGCGCAATCGCCAACATTGTCGCCGACGTTATCCGCGATCGTTGCAGGGTTGCGAGGATCATCCTCGGGGATACCCGCTTCCACCTTGCCGACCAGATCCGCACCAACGTCAGCGGCCTTGGTAAAGATACCGCCGCCAAGACGTGCGAAGATCGAAATCAGCGATGCACCAAAGGCCAGAGCAACCAAGGCGTCAATAACCGTGCGGTCATTGGCAGCCATGCCCATCTGGGTGGTCAGCACATAGAAGAAGATCGAAATCGCCAGCAGTGCAAGTCCTGCCACCAGCATACCCGTCACCGCACCGGCGCGAAACGCCACGGTCAGCCCGGTTTGCAGGCTTTCGCTTGCCCCCTGTGCCGTGCGAACATTCGCGCGAACCGAAATGTTCATGCCTATATAACCCGCGACCCCCGACAGCACTGCGCCGAGCAGGAATCCTACAGTCGAGATTGGTCCGAGAAAGAGAAAGACCAGAACCGCGACGACGATTCCGACGAGCCCGATGGCCCGATATTGCCGGTTCAGATAGGCTTGCGCGCCTTCCTGAATTGCTCCCGCGATAGATTGCATTTTTTCGTTGCCAGCAGGCGCATTGAGCACCTGTCGGCTGGTTATAAAGCCATATAATATGGCGATAAATCCGCATAAAATTGAAATGGTGACAACGGTCATCGATTCAAATCCCCTCCATTTGTTATAGTTAAACGCCCCGTCAGACGCGGAGCTGTCGGCTCAAACTATAGGGCGGGAGGAAAAACCTGCAAGCGTTGATTTTGAGGGGGTCACGCGGCCCATTTCAGACATGTTATGTGAAACCGGCTTGCCCGGATCAGGCGTGCACGAAGCCGAGATGCTCCGGCAATTCCAGTCTTTCGCCGTGGCTGTGCAAGCTGACTCCCGATCCCGGACGACATACGCCGACGCAGGTCAGCGGAATGCCGAGCACGGTTTCGGGGCTGGCCGTAAGCAGCAACTGATAGTCGTCACCACCGGTCGCCGCCTTGATCCGTGCGTCCCGATCATCACCAACCAAATCCCGAAATTGTTCCGACAACGGGATTTCCGCCAGATCAATTTCAATCTGCACGCCGCTGGCCGCCGCGATCCGCGATGCATCGAGCAACAGCCCGTCGGAAATATCCATCATGCTACTGACCAGATTGGACAGCAGTCGTCCCTCTTCCAGCCGGGGCTGCGGACGCGTATGCGCTTTCAACAGCGATGCCGTGACGTCAATATCCTCGGACCGGAGCAATCCCAATGCGATCTGCAGACCGGCCCAGGGATCGCCAATCGTGCCGGTGACATAGACGGCGTGACCCGGCTTTGCGTTGCTGCGCGAAGGCACGATATGGCCTTTCGCTTCGCCAATCGCGGTCAGGCCAAAGGTTCTGGGTCCATTTTCTCCCATCGCAACCGTATCGCCCCCGAGCAGAGGCACCGCAAATCGGTCAATCGCCTGCTTCAGACCTTCGACAAAGGCCGCATCCCACTGGTCACCGGATGTCCGGCCATAGCCGAGCAGGATGCCGAGCGGCTTGGCCCCCTTCGCCGCCAGATCGGACAGGTTTACCGCCACCAGTTTCCACGCCACATCGGCGGGATCGGCGTCGCGAAGGAAGTGAACCCCCTCTACCATCATGTCATGGGTCATCACCAGCTTGTGCCGCCCAAACGGCATCATGGCGGCATCGTCGATCAATCCACGCGCTGCCGGATGGGTGGTAATGGCCTTCAATCGGTCAATAAATTGCAATTCGTTCAAGACAGGGCGTGCTCCAGTGCCATTCTGATGGAAGCGTTGGCGCGCTTGCTGACCGCTGCCTGGGGGGCAAATCCGTTAAATCCGTGCGGCGCGCCCGGGTAGATAGCAAGCTCAACCGGAACACCGGATGAACGAAGGCGGTTGGCATAGGCAATATTTTCATCGAGAAACAGATCGAGGTCGCCGCACATGATATAGGCGGGCGGCAGGCCGGACAGATCCGCCGCCCGCGCTGCTGCGGCATAGGCGCTGGCGCCTTCTTCCTCGGCATAAAGCGACCAGGCATGCAGCGAGGTTTCTCGATTCCACGTCGAAGGCGGAAGATCCATATGGCCCGATTGCGTATCGTGCTGATCGTCGAGCATCGGATAGAGAAGCAATTGGAACGCGATCTCCGGCCCGCCCCGGTCGCGATTCATCAAGGCGGCGCTCGCCGCCACCCCGCCCCCCGCACTGGGACCGGCCAGGATGATCTTGCGCGGATTGCGGTTTTCCGCCAATCGTTCGATCACAGCGCAAACGTCCCGGGCCGCAGCCGGTGCGCGATCTTCCGGTGCCATCCGGTAGTCGACCGAGATTACCGGAGCGAGCGAGGAATAGCCCTGTGCCGAAAAATCATCGGCGCTGCCCATCAAATATCCGCCGCCGTGCAACCAGATGATCGCACAATCAGGGTAGAGCACGTCGCGTCCGCGATATTCGATCACCGCAACATCAGGATCATCTCCCAGTCCCGGCATAGGATATGCATCTTTATGGCCCTCATATTTCGGCAGATCGGCCGTCATTTGGGCAAAAAGCGTGGCCAGTGCCGCGCGGGCACCCGGGACATCGGTCCTCAAAATGTCGTAGATATAGGGACCTTCCGCCATGATGGCGTCGTGGAATGCAGGATCAAGCCGGTCTAGATATTTGGACAATCATTCCCCCAGTGCCAGCCGGGGGTTTGTTCAGCCCCGTACCTGCTGCGCGATGCTATCCAGCAACCCGTTGACAAAACCGGCATCCTTTTTGTTGAAGAAAGCATGCGCCACGTCCAGATACTCGTCAATTACCGTTGCGACCGGTACATCTTCCTGTGCGACCAATTCAAATGTCCCGCAGCGGAGAATCTGCAGCATCGTCTTGTCGAGGCGTCCCAATGTCCAGCCGGAAGCCAGTTTGGAATCGACCAACCCGTCAATTTCTTCCAGTCGCGACGTCACCCCGATAACCAGGTCATCAAAAAAGTCACGCTCGGCCGGATGATATTGATCATCCTCGATTTCTTTGCCCAACCGGTGCTCATGAAACTCCTTGAGCAGCTTGGGCACTGGCGTCTTTTCCATCTGGTGCTGGAACAATGCCTGGACAGCAGCCAGACGAGCAGCGGATCGGGATGTGGATTTTGCGGTCATACTCTTTTCATCCGCGGCATGCCCAGGAAATCACGCTTGCCAATCCGCAGCCCGCGCGCGCGGAGCACATCATAGGCTGTCGTGGCATGGAAATAAAAATTGGGCTGGGCAAAGCTCAGCAAGAAATTTTCGGCGGTGAAAGGCATGGCTGCTTCCTTGAAGCGAAATTCCATATGCTGACCGATAAATCCTTCCATATCGGCTTCGCTGATCGCTTCAAGCCCTGTTTTGGCCTCGTCGAGTAATTCGTAGAGGCCTGCCCAGTCTTCGGGGGGCGGAGCTATACTTGGCGTAAACACGCCTTCCTTCACGCCTTCAATCGCGCCCAGCGAATGTTCGCGGCAGCATTTCACCTGATAGGAAAAAGGCAGCATATCCTCGATCAACCGTGCACCGATAATCTCTTCCGGCGGGATCCGCTTTTCCTCGCAATGGGCTTTCGCTTCGTCAACCAGCTCGCGAACCGCTGCAATAATCTGAAGCTGGGTCGGGATTACAGCATCATATAGAGAAATCGTCATGGTCATTTCTTTCTGTTGATTGTCAGCGCCGGTCGAGCCGCTTCTGTACGCTGGCGGCATGGGCTGGCAAGCCCTCTGCCTCTGCCAGTGCGACCGCGGCCGGACCGATGTTGCGAAGAGCCTGTTCATCACAATGGATGAAGCTGGTGCGTTTCATGAAGTCGGTGACCGAAAGACCGGACGAGAAACGCGCCCGCCTTCCGGTCGGTAATACATGGTTCGGGCCAGCGACATAATCACCGACGGCCTCGGGCGTGTGGCGACCGAGAAAGACCGAACCGGCGTGCCGGATTTTCTTGAACAAGGCGTCGGGATCGTCGACCGCCAGCTCGAGATGTTCGGCAGCGAGCCGGTCGACCAAAGGAAGCGCCTGCTCCAGCCGGTCGACGATGATGATCGCGCCATTGTCATTCCAGCTGGTTGTCGCGGTTGCCGACGTTGCCAATATGCCCAATTGCTTGACTATCTTTTCAGAAACTTGGTCAGCAAACTTCACATCATCTGTGAACAATATCGATTGGCTGGTCGGGTCATGCTCCGCCTGACTGAGCAGGTCGGCCGCGATCCAGTCAGGGTCATTCTTGCCATCGGCGACAACCACGATTTCCGAGGGGCCAGCGACCATATCGATGCCAACGACACCGAAAACCTGCCGCTTGGCTTCGGCGACCCAGGCGTTGCCGGGACCGGTAATCACATCGACAGATTTGATCTTTTCCGTACCATAAGCGAGCGCTGCCACCGCCTGAGCGCCACCAATGCGCCAGATTTCGTCAACCCCTGCCAGTTCTGCCGCCGCCAGCACCAGCGGATTAATATAGCCGCCGGGCGCAGGGGTCACCATGATGATCCGCTCGACACCGGCTACCTTGGCCGGAATGGCGTTCATCAGCACCGAAGAGGGATAGGCCGCGCGGCCACCGGGAATATAGATGCCTGCGCGCTCTACTCCGTTCCAGCGAGCGCCGATACGCACACCGGCGTCATCCATATAATCCCTGTTATCAGGGAGTTGCCCCTCGTGATAATCACGAATTCTCAAGGCTGCCAGCTCCAGCGCCACGCGCAAAGATGCTTCCAAACCTTCCAATGCCGCTTCCGCCTCGGCCTTGTCCACGCGCCAGCCGGTCTGCTCCAGATCATGCTGGTCAAACTTGCCGGTCAGCTGCGCAACCGCTGCATCCCCCCGATCGCGGACATCCTGGATGATCGCCCGCACATCGGCCGACACATCGTCGTCCGCCTCGCGCCGGGCATTGACCAGCGCGTCAAAGGCTTCGGCAAAACCGGTGTCGGTGATGGCCATCCGCATCGGCATCAGACCTGCCCCGCCAGTTCGCGGAATTTCTGCACCAGCGGCGTCAGTTCGGCGCTGCGCATCTTGAACGCCGCGCGGTTGACGACCAGACGGCCGGAGATATCCAATATCCGGTCGGTCTCCACCAGATTATTGGCTTTCAGCGTACTGCCCGATTCGACCAGATCAACAATATGCCGCGACAGGCCGAGTGAAGGCGCCAGTTCCATCGCGCCATTGAGCTTCACACATTCGGCCTGAATGCCCTTGCTCTCGAAATAGCGGCTGGTGAGATTGGGATATTTGGTGGCGACCCGGAGATGGGAAATATTGCCGACCTGCTCCGCATCATCCTTCGGCTGGGCCAGCGACAGGCGGCAGCGCCCGATGCCGAGGTCGACCGGCGCGTACAGCTCGCTATAGCCGAATTCCTCGATCACATCGGACCCGACGATTCCGATCTGGGCTGCGCCGTGGGCAACAAAGGTCGCCACGTCAAACGCCCGCACCCGGATGATCGCCATATGCGGCAGATTGGTCGCGAATTTCAGACTGCGGTTGGACTTGTCAAAAAAGGCATCTTCTGGCACGATCCCCGCCTGCTCCAGGAGCGGCAAAGCATCGTCGAGAATCCTCCCTTTCGGAATTGCAAAGATCAGTGGTTGGGCCATATTGGCCGCGGCTTTACGGGTTCGCAGATGAAAGGGCAACGAGTTATGAATATTTTGGACGTTGAAGATATCGCGCAGGGAATGCGCAGTCAGGCGGAACATTGCCTGCGCAACGACGCACCGGTAACGGCATCCATCATTATCGCTCAATTGGCACTGATCAACGGCCCGACGGCCTGCGGAAAGAAAATCGCCGACTGGCCGGGAAAACCGCTGGAAGACGCGATGCCGCTGCGCCTAACCGGCGGCCTTCACCATCTCTATCTCAGCGGCAAGGAACCGCGTCTGGCCGAAATTTACGAAGGCCGGATCAGCGATCAGGATGCGATCGACCTTCTCGTCGGACAGGTCGTGGCCGACCATGATGCAGAATTACTGCCCTGGTTCGACAGCCCGCCCCAGACCAACGAGTCGGGACGCTCGGCCAGTTTCATGGCCGGCCTGCTATGGTTATCGGAACGTATCGGCCCCCGATTCGAACTGCTCGAACTCGGCGCCAGCGCCGGGGTCAATACGATGATGGAGCGCTATCATTACGACCTGAATGGCGTCCTTGCCGGGCCGGAGGATTCGCCGATGCGGATCAAGCCGGAATGGCGCGGCCCCCCGCCCCCGCAAGCACCGGTAGATATCGTCAGCGTCCGCGGCTGCGATCAGAATCCGATCGATCTAACCGACGACGAAACCGCAGCCCGGCTCAAGGGTTATATCTGGCCCGAAATGCCCGCCCGCTTCGAGCGTATGGGAGCATCCATCACTCTGGCTAAACAGGAAGCGCCCGATCTGGTGAAGGCCGACGCCGCCGACTGGACCGAAGAGCAGCTGACCCGGCCGCAGGAAAGCGGCGTGACCCGGGTGTTGATGCATTCGATCGTCTGGCAATATCTGCCCCAGCCAACAAAGGACCGGATCACGGTCGCGATGGAAACCGCCGGTAAAGCGGCGACCGCGGACAAGCCGCTCGCGTGGATGTCGCTGGAAACCAACCGCAAGACCTTCCGACACGAACTGACCATCCGCTACTGGCCGGGGGGCGAGCAACCGGCCTTGCTGGGCAGCGCCCATGCCCATGGCGCGTGGGTCGAGTGGCTTGGGGAGTAATAGCGGAGCATGAGCAGATTGCCCTCTCCCATAGGGAGAGGCAACAAGCCTTGGCAATTCATTGCCTTAGGCGCAGTCGGTGAGGGGTTTTGCTCGCCCGATAAAGCGAAACCCCTCACCGAGTTCCGCTAGTCCGCAAGCGAACAAGCTACACTTGCCTCTCCCTTTGGGAGAGGATTTGCTAATCCGTAATCGTATTGGGCCGCCCCTCGGGCAGCGGGATAAACTCGTCCGGATCACCCGGCACTTTGGGAAAGCGTCCTTCGAACCAGTCGGCCTTCGCCTGATTGATCCGCTCCTTGCTCGAGGAAACAAAATTCCACCACACATGCCGTTCGCTGGTAAAAGCCTCGCCACCCAGCAGCATCGCCCGCCCACCCGACAGGGATGAGAGCGAGACCTTCGCCCCCGGCGCAATCACATAAAGCAGATATTTTTCCAGCGGCACGCCGTCCAGCGCACCGTCACCGTCGACCAGCATCACTGCCCGTTCGTCGGCCTCCGCATCAATCGGGATCGCGCCACCGGCAGACAGTAATATGTCTGCATAAATTGTCTCGGCATGACAGGTGGTCGGCGCCGTCTGCCCCCAGAGGCTCCCCATGATGATCCGGGCTTTTGCGCCACTATCATCGACCAGCGGCAAAGCGCCATCCCCGACATTCTCGAACGCCGGATCGATCTCTTCCTTGCCATCGGGGAGTGCCAGCCAGGTCTGCATCCCGAACATCGGTTTCTTCTGATCGCGGCTCTCCAGCGGAGACCGCTCCGAATGGACGATCCCGCTACCGGCCGTCATCAGGTTCACCGCACCGGGCCGGATCGTCTGGAATGTGCCAAGGCTGTCGCGATGGTCGATCGCGCCTTCGAACAAATAGGTTACCGTCGCCAGATTGATATGCGGATGCGGACGGACCCCCATGCCCGGCCCTTCCGGCAATACCGCGGGACCGAATTCATCGACAAAGATAAACGGCCCCACCATCCGGCGATGCCGGGACGGCAGAACGCGGCGAACCTGAAATTCTCCTAGATCATGGGTCGTGGGCGTGATTGTCTGGATAATGTTGGTCATATTCTATCCCAATCCCTGAGCGATTGTCGATTAAAACATCAGTCGTGCGGAGGACATATATTGCACATCATGCTCGCCCTTCTTGTCGTCGCTTCGGCGGCCAAATCTTATCCATCAATGGCGACAGAGTCTATATCACTCCCCCGGCGCCCTTGCCTTGATTGCCATCGCGTGAACCTTGTCGCGCATCATGTCGCCCAGCGCCTTGTTGACCATCCGCTGACGATTGAGACGGGACAGCCCAGCAAATTCAGCACATTCGATTTCGACCGTGAAATGCGATTCCCCGCTACCATCGTCTCCCGCATGGCCATGATGGCTGGCGCTGTCGTTGATGACATTGAGCGATATTGGTGCGAGTTCGGCGGTCAGCCGCTTTTCAATCTCGCTGTGGACTGGACCTTTGGGCATCGAATCTCCATATTGTCGTTTCGACATCCACTATAACCGTTCGCCCTGAGCCTGTCGAAGGGCGTTTCAATTCAAAGGACAGCCTGGCTTCGACAAGCTCAGCCCGAACGGCATTTGACTCACACTTCTCCCAAAAGAAAACCCAACCGCTTTCACGGCCGCTTCGAAACCGATGGCCAGATATGCGCGATCGAAGGCTGTCAGGAACAGGGCGAATTTCGCGCTCCGTCCATCTATGGCGCGCGCGCCAGCTATGACGGCCCCGGTGATTATCGCTGGCTCTGCCTCGACCATGTCCGAGAGTTTAATCAGGGTTATGACTATTTCGCCGGCATGGATTCCGAAGAGATTTTCCAGGCCCAGCATCCCGTCCGGGGATGGGATTCGTCCCGCCGAATCTATGACGGCGGCGCGGGCGCCCAACCTGCATGGGCCGATTTTACCGATCCGCTGGATGCAATTGGTGCGCGGTTTGCCAGCATGAAGACCGCAACCAGCAACCGTGGACGCGCGTTGTCCGGCGCGGATCAGAAAGCGCTAAAGACGCTAGGGCTTGGCGACAAAGAAGCCAAAACCGTTGGCCGCAGCGATATCCGCCGCGCCTATTCCGCGCTGGTGCGCAAATATCATCCCGATCGCAATGGCGGCGACCGCAGCCACGAGAAACAGTTGGCAAAAGTGATCGAGGCCTATACGCAGCTTAAGGAATCACCAGATTTTAGATAGTGGCTCGTCCCTTTTGCTTTTTCTAGGGCGGCAAAGATTTTTCGAAGGACTATGATGACCGAAATACCCGATATCACCCCGGACGCCAGCGACGAAACCATATTGGACGCACCCGACATTACCGTCGATGCGCGCGAAGTTTTCGGCGTGGATGTGGATATGCAGGTCCCTGCGTTCAGCCTGAAGGACGAACGGGTGCCCGACCTTGATCCTTCCTATGTTTTCGATCCGGAAACCACGATCGCGATCCTCGCCGGCTTTGCCTTCAATCGCCGCGTCATGGTGCAAGGCTATCACGGTACCGGAAAATCGACCCATATCGAACAGGTTGCAGCGCGACTCAACTGGCCCTGTATCCGGATCAACCTCGACGCGCATATCAGCCGGATCGATCTGGTCGGTCGCGACGCAATTGTCTTGAAAGACGGCCAGCAGGTTACCGAATTCCGCGAAGGCTTGCTCCCTTGGGCGCTGCAGACACCAACCGCACTGGTGTTCGACGAATATGACGCCGGACGTCCCGACGTGATGTTCGTAATCCAGCGCATATTGGAAGCCGAAGGCAAGCTGACCCTGCTCGACCAGAACAGAGTGATCCGCCCGAACCCCTATTTCCGGCTATTCGCCACCGCCAATACGGTTGGTCTTGGCGACACCAGCGGGCTTTACCACGGCACGCAACAGATCAACCAGGGCCAGATGGACCGCTGGAATATCGTGGTGACACTGAACTATCTGCCGGCCGAAACCGAATCCAAGGTGATCCTGTCAAAAGTCCCGAATGCTGGTGACGAGACGGTAGAAAAGATGATCCAGGTCGCAGACCTGACACGGCAGGGTTTCATCAACGGCGATATCTCGACCGTGATGAGCCCGAGGACGGTGATCAGCTGGGCGCAAAATGCCGCGATATTCAAGGATATCGGTTTCGCCTTCCGCCTTAGCTTCCTTAACAAGTGCGACGAAGCGGAACGGATGCTCGTGGCGGAATATTATCAACGCGTCTTTGGTGAAGATCTGCCGGAAAGCGTGATGGGCGGCTAGGCTTACGGTCAGGCATTCTTGATCGCGTCCTAACTATATTGGCTGAGAACTAACTCACCCGGTGCTGCTAAGCTACCGGCTATTTGATGCCGATTGCGTTCACTTCGTGCTTTTGTTATAACACCCGTATGAACAAGATGACCCCACTTCCCGCTGGCCATGCGCTCAAACTGGTCAAAATCGGCAACTCCACCGGCGTAATCCTGCCCAAGGATTTGCTCGAGAAGCTGCGCGTTTCTCAGGGTGATACCGTCTTTTTGAGCGACTCACCTGACGGTGTCAGGCTGACCGCGATCAACCCCGATTTCCAGAAGAAAATGGCTGCCGCCGAAAGTGTGATGCGCGAAGATCGCGACATCCTTCGTGTCTTGGCAAAATGACCGGCGACCGGATTGAGCCGATCTGGCTCGGTGCCGACATTGCCCTTGCCATTCACGATCGACAGCTTGCCGAACATGGCGGCCCATCGGGTGTCCGTGATCAAGGCTTGCTCGAGTCCGCTCTCGCAAAACCGGTCAACAAATGGGGTTACGGCGAAAATGATTTGTGCGCCTTGGCGGCGGCCTACGCTTTTGGCGTTGCCCGCAACCACCCATTAACCGATGGCAACAAGCGTACGGCCTGGGTCCTGGCGCGAACTTTTATGGTGCTGAACGATCTCCAGCTAGTTTTTGACCGGGAGGAGGCAATTGCAACAGTCCAAACCCTCGCCGCCGGAGAACTCCCAGAAGAAGAACTCGCATCATGGTTCCGCGAACATATTACCAAAGATTGATGTTCATGGGCGGGCAATTGCTGTTCGACTATTTCCGCTCGCTTATGGCGTATTATTTTTGTAATACAGCAAATTGATGCACGATAGAACCTCTTCTGAACCTAGGCGACGGCGCTGGTACTCGCCCTTTGGCCGGGCAAAAGCCGCCGAAACCACATTTTACGAACCCTATGGCGATGCCATACCGCCGCGCATCGAGGAACCGGTCGCGCCGCTCAAAAAGCCGCGTGGCAAATGGTGGTGGGTCAGTCGCGGTTTGGCAGCGGCACTGTTCCTGTTCATCCTGCTGGTCGCCTATCTTGCCATCACTGCGCCCTTGTCAAAATCCCTGCAACCGATTGTCCCGCCGCAAATCACCTTGCTGACGTCTGATGGACAGCCGTTCGCGCGCAACGGTGCGGTCGTTGACGAACCGGTGAAGATCGCCGCCTTGCCGGATCATGTGAAACAGGCCTTCATGGCGATTGAGGACCGGCGCTTCTATTCGCACTGGGGCGTTGATCCGCGGGGTCTGGCGCGGGCGCTGTTCAGCAACATATCCGGCAACGGCATGACCCAGGGCGGCAGCACGATCACGCAGCAATTGGCCAAAACCACATTTCTGACCCCGGAACGCAGCCTGACGCGCAAGGCGCGGGAAATGCTGATCGCCTTCTGGCTTGAGGCATGGCTGACCAAGGACGAGATACTCGAACGCTATCTCTCCAACGTCTATTTTGGCGATAATGTTTACGGGCTGCGCGCTGCGTCGCTCCATTATTATTATCGTCAGCCGGAAAATCTGAAGCTGGAACAGGCAATCATGCTGGCAGGTCTGGTGCAGGCCCCGTCTCGTCTGGCACCCACCCGCAATCCGGAACTGGCTGCGAAACGGGCCGCGATTGTCAAAGCCGCAATGGTCAGCGCCGGCTATCTCAGCCAGAAAGAGGCCGACAGCCTCGGCATCGCTCGACTGGATGTCCGCGCGAAAAATGCCCTGCCCACCGGCACCTATTTTGCCGATTGGGCCATGCCGCAAGCGCGGGAAATGACCGACTTCAGCTACGAAAGCCTAAACCTGACCACCACGCTCGATGCCCATATGCAGGAAATCGCCCGCCGCGCCGTAGCCCGTGCGCCACTTGGTCAGGCCCAGGTCGCTCTGGTCGCGATGCGGCCGAACGGAGAAGTCGTGGCGATGATTGGCGGAAGGGACTATGCGAAATCCGCTTTCAACCGTGCAACCCAGGCCAAGCGACAACCAGGCTCGACATTCAAGCTGTTCGTCTGGCTTGCCGCGCTGCGTTCAGGCATGAGTCCGGACGATATGGTCGACGACAGTCCGATTACCAAGGGCGGCTATCTCCCCAAAAATGCCGGAGAAAAATATCGCGGTTCAATCAGCCTGAAAGAAGCCTTCGCGAAGTCGAGCAATGTGGCCGCAGTCCGTCTCTTTGGTCAGGTCGGTGACAAGGCCGTCATCCGCGAAGCGCGCAATCTGGGGGTCAAGTCGCGGCTGGCAGAGGATGACCCCAGCCTGGCGCTCGGCACATCGACAATGACCCTGCTGGAGCTGACCGCTGCTTATGCCGGCGTTGCCGGGAATAGCTGGCCGGTCGAACCTTATGCCTTCAAGAAGGAAAAGCAAACATGGTTCGAATGGCTGTTCGACTGGCCGGGACGTTATAACTCCAAAACCCACGCCAATATGGAAGTGCTGCTGAGATCTGCTGTCAACGATGGCACCGGACGGCGGGCTATATTGACGATCCCCAATTACGGCAAGACCGGTACCAGCCAGAATAATCGCGATGCCCTGTTTGTCGGTTATGCCGGAGAGGGCGATGACCGGCTGGTGGTTGGCGTGTGGATCGGCAATGATGACAATAGCCCGCTAAAGGGCGTAAGCGGCGGCAGCCTGCCCGCGCTTATCTGGAAGGACTTCATGCAACAGGCCCTCCAATCCCGAAAGCCCGCTGGTGCCGCCAAGCCCGGCAAGAAACCCGATCCGGAAGGTCCGGTCATACCTCTCGACCTTCCCGAAGCCCCCGAAATCCCGGTAGATATCGGTGATACAGAGGTCCGGATAAACGGCGATAGCGGCATCCGGGTGGGAACGGACATTGGCGGCGTGCCGATTGATGTCAGGATCGATCAGGATGCCGTGGCGGTTGAAAGCCGGCCGCAAGAAAACCCGCCGGGACAGGAACGCTGACCGCTTTGACCCGCCTAACAAAAAAGCGGCAAATTAGCCCTTTGATTCCCCTCTTCTTTGCGCTTAAAGCTGTTCGCTTCTATGGCTGATCGTTCCAAACTTGATGACCTGAAAGACGTGCTCGGCGGCACGGCGCGTGCGATTGCCCAGAAGCCGGACATCGAACTGGCCTATACAGCGGAATCCCCGTCACAGTCCGGTGAACATCTCAAGGTGCCGATGCCGGCTCGCGATCTGCCACCGGCCCAAGTTGCCGAAGCGCGTGGGTTTGCCGATAGTTTTTCGCTGAAATTGCGCCATCACGACGAAGCCATGCATCGCAAGAACGCGCCTCAGGAAGCGATTG
Organism: Parasphingorhabdus sp.; assembly: GCF_048267785.1. Lineage (GTDB taxonomy): Bacteria > Pseudomonadota > Alphaproteobacteria > Sphingomonadales > Sphingomonadaceae > Parasphingorhabdus. The sequence continues at coordinate 113,196 of NZ_JBLWWU010000003.1, forward strand.
CCCGCGCCTGTTTCGATGCACTTGAACAGGTGCGGACGGATGCACTGGGATCCCGCAGCATGGCGGGTGCCAAAGAGAATCTGAATGCGGCGCTGGAAATGCGGATGCGATCCGATCCGATTGCGCGGGCACAGAATCGCGATGAAGTTCCCATTTCAACCGCCCTTGCCCTGCTGGCACGTGAGAAATTGACCGGACAGGCTCCGCCGAAAGGAACGGTCAAGGGCCTCGACATGCTGCGCGAGTGGATTGAGGAAGGCGCCGGCGCGGATCTCGACGGTCTCAACCTGACGCTCGACGACCAGAATAGTTTTGCCAAATTGTCGACCCAGTTGTTGCAGCATCTCGATCTGATCAAAAGCGATGATCAGTCCGAGGCAGAGGACAGTGAAGACGACGATAGCGATGAAGACAGCGACGACAGCCAGGATGACGGCGCCGACGAGGAAGCGACCGGCGATCAGGGCGAATCCGAAATGCGCTCCGAACCGTCGGACGATGACAGTCAGGATGGCGAAAGCGACCAGAATGCCGAGGAACTGGAAGAAGGCGCGGAAGAGGAAATGGGAGACGCCGGCGATGATGGCATGATGCCGGTGCGTCCCAACCGGGCGATGTCCGACCTTCCCCCCGGTTTCAACTATGCGCCGTGGACCGAAAAATATGACGAGGTCGTCAGCGCCACCGAACTTTGCGACGAAGAGGAACTGACGCGCCTGCGCGCTTTCCTCGACCAGCAGCTGACCAATTTACAGGGCGCGGTGACCAAGCTTGCCAACCGCTTGCAACGCCGCCTGATGGCGCAGCAGAACCGCAGTTGGGATTTCGATCAGGAAGAAGGCATGCTGGATGCCGCCCGGCTCGCCCGCGTGGTCAGCAATCCTTCGCACAGCCTGTCCTACAAGATCGAGCGCGAGACCGATTTCCGCGACACGGTCGTGACCCTGCTGATCGACAATAGCGGTTCGATGCGCGGACGGCCGATATCAATCGCGGCCATTTCCGCCGACATCATGGCCCGCACGCTGGAACGCTGCGGGGTGAAGACCGAGATTCTCGGCTTTACCACCCGCGCCTGGAAAGGCGGACAGACCCGGGAAGACTGGCTCGCGGCGGATCGCCCGGCCAATCCCGGACGGCTCAACGACCTGCGCCATATCGTCTACAAAAAAGCCGACGAACCCTGGCGTCACGCCCGCAAGAATCTCGGCCTGATGATGCGCGAAGGCCTGCTCAAGGAAAATATCGATGGCGAGGCCCTGCTCTGGGCGCACAGCCGGCTAATCGCCCGCCCCGAGGAACGCCGCATATTGATGGTGATCTCCGATGGTGCGCCGGTCGACGACAGCACCCTGTCGGTCAACCATGGCGCCTATCTGGAAAATCATCTCCGCAAAGTAATCGAATGGATCGAAAGCCGCTCACCGGTGCAACTGGTCGCCATCGGTATCGGCCATGACGTGACCCGCTATTACAAGAAAGCCGTCACCATCATGGATGCCGAGCAACTGGGCGGAACCATGGTCGAGCAACTCGCTGGCCTGTTTGATGAGGATTGATGACTCATTTCGAATTCGGGAGTTTGGATTAGTTGCCAACTGAACTTCTTGTCGCGTTAATCGCAGGTGGACTTACGCTTTTAGGCATTATCGTTGGTAGTGCCTTGACTTCATTGAATTCCTATCTGGAGCATCAGCGGTTAGAAAGAAAAGAACGTGAGCAAATCGTCGAGCAAGAGCGTGCTATTCTTAACGGTGCGTTTGCGCTTTCGAACTTTTTAAAATCTAGGCTTAACGAATGGTCCGAAAATCGGAACGTATTCGACCTTGCGCGACTTACCGTAGCGCAACCCTATATTGCAAAACTTACTGATCGAGCGCCATTGAATAGCGAGAGACTTATGGTCTCACTGATCGACCTCGGACTCCGATTGGAAGCCCTTTTGTTTACCGCCGGACTCGCCATAGGCTCTGAAAAAGAAACTTCAGACACTTCTCTTGATGACATTGCCAACTGCATTACCGAGTTAGATCAATCGATCGAGCTAGTTGATATAATTGTGACTGGAGAATTACCCATCATGACTGATGAAGAGTTATCTTCTTTTGAAAATTTCGAAACAAGTTCCAACCATCTTGATGTAGAACGAGTGCCACCAAAAGAATCTTCGAATACATCGCCAACAACAACCGTTCAACATTCATCTGGAGATCACGAATGAACGTAACCGAAGCCGTAACTTCGCGCCGCTCCATCCGCCAGTTTCTCGACAAACCGGTCGACAAGTCCATTCTCGAACGCGTTCTTGAAACAGCCCAGCGCGCCCCTTCCGGTGGCAATACCCAGCCGTGGAACGCGGTTGTCGTTGGTGGAGATGCGCTCAAGGATATCACCGCCAAGATCAAGGCCAAGGCCGCGACTGCGCCGATGGGCGAAAATACCGAATATGCAATCTATCCCAGGGAGCTGGATGGCCGCTATGAAGAGCAGCGCCGGGCAGTCGGCAAGGACATGTTCCAAGCCGTCGGTCTGGAGCGAGGCGACAAGGCCGGCCGTATCGCGCAAATGGCAAAAAACTGGGACAGCTTCGGCGCGCCGGTGCAATTGTTCACCTATACCAAAAAATATATGGGGCCACCGCAATGGTCCGACATGGGCATGTGGCTACAAACCGTGATGCTGTTGTTGCGCGAAGCGGGGCTCGACAGTTGCCCACAGGAAATCTGGGCGATGTACGGCACCTATATGCGGGAATTGCTCGGCATTGATGACGATCATATCTTCTTTTGCGGTATGGCGATTGGTTACAGGGATCCCGACGCTGCGATCAACAATTTTGATGTGCCCCGCGTGCCGATCAGGGACGCAATAGAGTTTCGCGGTTTTTAACCAGCAAACCTTTTGATTATTCAGAAAAATCCTGCAAAATGTCCCACAATGTGACGTCAATCACCTAATATGATTTTATAATCGATAAATTGCAATCGGGGACTCGGATTCAACGGCTATCTGTTGTAGAAGCATGAATATTCCGGGTCGCAATCATTGTTGTTCCAGTCTGAGGGGACCGGGCAACACATAATATTGTGGGGGAATCTATCGTGCGCCGCTTGAGGATTGGCACTATCACATTGGCATTGGCGCTGGCGTCAAGCCCGGCTGTAGCATTCGCTCAAGGCACTCCGGTCTCATTACGCGACAGTTTTCCAATCGGAAACAGCCAGGGCATATTATGCCAGGTGCAGGATCGCAGCATCGAGAACAAGGCGAAAGCCGATATGTTCGACCGCAGCTGGGCGGTCGTGTGTCGCGATTCCGCGAGACCGGTGGGTTTTATCTATTCGTCCCGGTCTTCGGAACAGGATTTGCTCAATCGGATCACACCCCATCGCAGCGAACCGATAACATGCACCGCTAATGCGGCCCAGGCGACGCTCGAAGGCTTTCGGCATACCGAATGCAAACTCTCGGCGGAACCGGTTGCCTATTCACAATTTAGTGGCCGACAAAATGACGTTTCCTATATCGCGGAAGGCCTTGCTGCCTATGACAGTGCGACGCTGCTGGCGCTCAAGTCGGTAGTGCATGACTCGATTGTCGAGGGCAAAATCGACGTCGCCTCGACGTCGGTCGAGGATCCATTTGCCTTTGCCCGGGTTCAGGCAGCAACACTCAAACCCGACCAGGCACTGGCAGAGGGCTACAGGCGAAATCTCAGCGGCGATTACGCGGAAGCCGCTGCCTTTTTTGAAACATTGCAACAACGCACATCCGGTATGGATGGCGAGAATATAAACCCCGAGGAATATCTGATTAACCGGGCCTTGCAAAAGTCCAATCTGGGTGAATTTGCCGAAGCCGATAATCTGTTTGAACAAGCCACGGAACTGAATGGGGCCGACCCGGTAACCGAGCGTCTGCGACGAAATTTCGAAGCCATGCATCTGCTCAATCAGGGCCGGTTTGACGATGCGGTGGCGCGGATAAACGTTCCGCTCAAGACATCGCTGGTAGAGCAGATCGCGCTAACGGATCGTCTCGAAATATCCGATCCGATTTCCAGTCGGATTAACGGCAGCGCAAGAAGTCGCAGTCTACTCAGTTTTGTCGACGAAACAAAATTGAGCAATCGTGAACGCGCCGAAATAATCGATGCCCAGGCATTGCAACTGTTGGGCACCGCCCAGCGAATCAATGGGGACCGCGAGACCGCACGAAATTCGCTGACGTCCGCCTATAATCGCGCCGTCACCGTTCGCGACGGCCGGGTCACTTCAATCACGCGTCTGAGGGTTCAAATTCTCTCCGAGCTGGCTCTTCTGGCAGAAGCGGAGGGTGATTTGAATGGTGCACAACAATTGCTCCGCGACGGGCTGGAATTATTGAACATTCAATATCCCGAAACGCGGGCCCTCAATGGTGCCAAAGCGCGACTTGCATCTTTTCTGCTGCGACACGGGCAAGAGACCGAGGCACGCCGATTATATGACGAAGTCATTGATAATTCGCTCGGCAAACGCAGCGCCATTACCGGCATGGCCAACCAGCTCTCCCCCTATTTCAGACTTCTTGCAGACGATGAAACTGCAACCGAACAATTTTTCAAAGCCTCTCAGATACTGGTCCGCCCGGGTGTTGCCGAAACCCAGGCCATCCTGTCACGGGAACTGAGCGGGGGCACAGATGATGCCGCGCGCCTGTTCCGACAGTCGATCAATCTGGCGCGCAACATCGAAAGATTGCGAATCCGTTTTTCGGCATTGAACAAGGCCGAGCAATCGCCGTCGGTCCGCCGACAAAGCAATGATCTCGCATCCGAAATCGAAGCGCTGGAAAGAAGCCAGCAGCTTACGCAGGTCAAACTTGCTGAATTCCCTCAATACCGTGCGGTTGCTGGCCGTTTTCTCGGTCTCGACAAGTTGCGTGCCACCTTGCAGCCTGACGAGACCTACATGCGGATGACGATCGTCAGCGACGACATTTTCATGTTTTACGCGGACCAAACCGAGGCAAAAACATACCGGATAGCGCTGAACGAGCGTGAACTCGACCAAATGGTCGACACAATTCGCGCGTCGATATCCACCTACGAAAATGGTCAATATGTCACCTATCCTTTCGATATCGAAACGGCCCGCTCGCTATATGCCGATCTTTTCGGACCGGTTTCCGACGACCTTGCGAGCAAGAAGCATCTGATATTCGAACCGGACGGAGCCATGCTGCGGTTGCCGATAAACCTGCTGGTTGCAGATGATGCTTCGGTTACGCAATATCTTGCGAAAATAGAGGCTCCCGATAGCGACCCTTTCGATTTTTCGGGCGTAAAATGGCTTGGCCGCGATATCGATATCAGCACGGCGGTATCGGCACGTTCATTCGCTGACGCCCGTCAGGCCCCCCAATCGAATGCCTCCCGGCAATATTTGGGAATGGGCAAGAACCTACCGATATTGGCAAGCACAAAAGTGGCCAGAATCCGCGGCAACTCCGAGGATATAAACGCCAATTGCGAATGGCCACTTAGCCAGTGGAACAGTCCGATATCGGATCGCGAACTGCTGGAAGCACAGTCTCTGGTTGGTGCAGGCATTTCCGATGTCCTTACCGGAGCCGCCTTTACCGATACCGCTATCTTGTCGAATGACGAAATCAGCGATTATCGCATCCTGCATTTTGCAACCCATGGGCTCGTCACCGCTCCCAATCCATCCTGCCCGGCGAAACCATCGCTGCTGACGTCCTTTGGAGACAATGATTCGGACGGTCTTCTGGCCTTTGACGAAATTTTTGACCTTAAACTGGATGCGGATATCGTTATTCTCTCCGCCTGCGATACGGCCGGCAAAGCCAGCATCGAAGCGACCCGCAACGCTGGCGTCAGCAGCGGGGGCGGGACGGCGCTTGATGGCTTGGTCCGGTCCTTTATCGGAGCGGGCGGGCGTTCGATACTGGCCAGCCACTGGCCTGCCCCGGATGATTTTCGCGCCACGGAGCGGTTGATAAACGGATTGTTCAGCGACGGTCGCGGGCAATCGATAACCGAGGCGCTGAGACAGTCTCAGCTGGAATTGATGGACGATCCGCTCACATCGCATCCCTATTACTGGTCTGGCTTCGCCCTGATCGGTGACGGTGCCCGTCAATTTTTGCCTACTCCCATGGACACAGCGGCCACTGCTGACGCAGTGCCATCCGCGACGAAAGCGGCATTAAAATAATGACCGCAACCGCCATGCCACCAGACGGGATTGAGAATAACCGCGATATGAAGGAGGGCGCCAGAGGCGTGCTGCAATCATTGCGGCGCCTGTTCGATCATCTCGGTCCGGTCCGGATCGCTTCGACCGTGCTGTTCATGATTCTGGCTCTGCTTGTCGCCCGGTACAGCTGGACGACCCCGCTGATTCAGGAAGCAGAGCGCGCCCTATATGATCTGCGCGCATCGGTATTCGCGCCGGAAGTCGAAAAAGACGAAAATATCGTCATGGTCGTCTATAATGAAGATACGCTGAAACTCACCGGCCAGCGATCACCGGTTGACCGAACGATTTTGGCGCAAGCACTTGAAAGCATCGACGCTGCCAAGCCTAAATCGATTGGCATAGATATTCTCTTCACCATGCCACAGGATGACGATGACCTGCTCATCTCGGCGTTCAAGAATATGGAAACGCCGACTTTTCTGGCTTATGCCGACCCTAAGGAAAATCCGGAAATCGCCTTTGCCGAACATGAGTTTCTGCAGCAATTTTTCAAAGATGCCCGCAGCGAGAATGTGAAGCCCACTGATATCAAGCTGGAAACAGATAGCGACGGCGTTCAGCGCCGCTGGACACCGCACAAGCCTGGAGCGCCGCCGTTCATGGCCATTGCGCTGACCGCACCCAACCCGAAATTTGCCAATAATGACGGCGCCATCCGTTATCATGTACCGAAGGCGACCGACGTCCCCGTATTCGACAAATTCCCGATTGAAAGTTTTGCTGATCCGGACATTGCGGAAATGCTGGGCTCTTTCATCGCCGGCAAACATGTTCTGATCGGGGGCGATTTCATTGATCGTGACCGATTTGAAACCCCGGTCGGCGGATTGACCGATGCCGGAAAGAATGACGGCAAGATGATCGGGCTTGAAGTGCATGCCCATATGCTCGCCCAGTTGCTCAACGATGACCTCCCTACTCCCATTGCGACATGGGCTTTGTGGGTCGGGGCCCTGATCGTTGCGATTTGCGGAGGCCTCTCTGCCCTGATCGTGGGCAATGCCATAAAAGTTGGACTGGTGCTCATCGGCCAGTTCGCATTTTTTCTCACTTTCCCGTTCGTGTTGCAGAATATTGGAATCGATACACTGAGCCTGCCTGCCTTTGGCTGGGGTGTCGGATGGCTGCTGGGCTATGCCTCAGTCGGATCGGCGGCCCGAACGATCAATTCCAAGCAGCGGGCCTTTGCACAAAGCGCGCTTGGCAAATATCTGCCAAAATCCATCGCCACCGAAATTCTGAAAGATCCCGAGAAACTGGCACTGCACGGCGAAAAACGGAAAATTTTCGCGGTGTTCACCGATCTCGAGGGTTTTACCAAATTGACCCATGCGATCGAACCGGAGATGGTCGCGACGTTGCTGAACGATTATCTCGACCGGCTGAGCGAGGTGGCGCTGGAATATGGCGGCACGATCGACAAATTCGTCGGTGACGCGCTGGTTACCTTCTGGGGGGCGCCGATCGCCTATCCGGATGATGGCGAACGGGCAGCGAAGGCCGCCTATGCGCTGTATCAGGCCGGTGAAGAATTCCGCAAAAACGTCCCCGAAAGCGTACCGCCAATTGGCAGAACCCGCGTCGGCATGCATTATGGCGATGCCATTGTCGGCAATTTCGGCGGCGAAGGCCGGATCCAGTATACCGCACTCGGTGACGCGATGAATACGGCGGCACGGCTGGAAGCAGCGAACAAGGCGTTGGATACAAAGGTATTGCTGAGCCGGGAGGCGATGGAACGGACCGGTCTCGACTGGTACCGGCCGATGGGACGGATCACGCTGCGCGGTCGATCCACGCCGGTCGACGTGTTCGAACCGGTTCCCGACTGGGAGGAAAAAGACCGCGCGACAGTGACCGCAGTCATAGCAGCCCATGAAATGGGTGATAGTGGTTCTGTTCAGGCACTGGGTGCCATGATCAAGCAATATAGTGAGGATATGGGCCTCGCCAATTTGCTCAAACGATTGAAAAAGACAAAAAATGGAGAAAGCTATGCACTTGGATAAAAACAATCTGGCACAGTCCGGACGAATTCTTCCCCGCTTGGCGAAAGCGGCTCTCGGCACAATTTTGCTTTTCGGTGCCGGCGGCATGGCCATTGCACAGAATATGGTCGTTCGCTCGACCGGACCTTCGGCCAGCAGCTATCCCGCGGGTAAGAAAATGGGGAATAATGCAAAAATTTCTCTCAAGGCGCAGGATCAGGTGACCATTTTGACCAAGTCGGGCACCCGCGTGCTCAAAGGTCCGGGAACCTTTTCACTGGCCCAACGCACAGGAACGACATCGACCGCATCGCGCCGGTTGTCGAGTTTCATCAGCAATCGCGGCAACAGCCGGGCAAGAACCGGAGCGGTCCGCGCTGCGGGCGGCGCAACGGTTGAAACACCGAACAATCCGAACATCTGGTTCCTGGATGTGACCAAGGGGGGAAAATTCTGTGTTGCCGATCCGGATGGACTAGTTGTCTGGCGGCCCGATTATACAGGATCGGCAACGGCATCGATTGTCGAACCAGCTGAAGGCAATGTCACTGAAATCGCCTGGCGAAAAGGCAATCCGTTGAAAGCCTGGCCGAAAGATACTCTGCCGGTCACCAACGGTGCAAGCTATCGTCTGCTCGGGTCAAACGTGCCGCAATCTGTAGAAGTAAGTTTTGTGGTGCTGCAGAATCAACCGGCAGACCTTAATGATGCAGCATCCATGCTGATCGAAAACGGATGTACCGGCCAATTGGATTTGCTGGTTGAAACACTCAAACTGAATGATGAAGACGCGGCAGACCAGGGTTAGCGTATGACAAGAACCTGCTGTCCGGCAGGAAAGCTGGACGGCAGGATGGAACATGATGGTTCGACCGCCTCATAGGGGATCATCACAAGACGGGGAATTATATGTCGCGCACGCGAACAACACTTGGATCAACTGCCATGGCAGCAGGCGTCGCCATGCTTGTAACAAGCCAGCCTGCTTGGGGGCAATCTTCTGTCGCAGCGCCGACCAGGGAAGAAATCCAGCGCGGTGTTCTGGACAACGGGCTTAAGGGCAAGGCTCAGACTCTGGCCGTTGATGGCCAAGTCGAGCGATCCGCCTGCCCACTTGCCGGACCGGAATTTTCCGATGTCCGGTTCACGCTGAAATCCGTCGATTTTACCGGGCTGATTTCGGTTGATCCGAATTCTCTGACCTCATCCTATGCAAATTATGTCGGTCAGGACGTTCCGGTTTCGGTCGTTTGCGATATCCGTGACCGGGCGGCAACCATATTGCGCAGCAATGGCTATCTGGCCGCTGTCCAGGTACCCCCGCAAACAATTGAACAGGGCACAGTCCGTTTTGACGTGCTGATGGCGCGGATGACTTCGGTGCAAGTTCGGGGGAATGCCGGCCCATCCGAACATCTGTTGCAAAAATATATAGAAAAGCTCGCCGCCCAACCGGTTTTCAACATCAATACCGCAGATCGCTACCTGCTGCTCGCGCGCGACATTCCGGGGCTGGATGTGCGGCTTTCGCTCCGCCCCGTGTCTGCAGAATCCGGAGGTCAGCCCGGGGAAGTGGTCGGCGAGTTTAATGTCATCCGCACGCCGGTCTACGCCGACGTCAATATCCAGAATTTCGGGTCCGAAGCGGTTGGCCGCTTTGGCGGACTTGGCCGGCTCCGCTTCAATGGTCTCACCGGGATGGGTGATGAAACCGTGATCAGCGGCTACACGACCTCCGATTTGAAGGAACAGCAGGTTCTACAAGCCAGCCACGAATTCCTGATTGGTGGCGAGGGTTTGAAATTCGGTGCCAGCTTCACATATGCGTGGACCCAGCCGGAACTGACCGGCGGGTTTACGATCCAGTCGGAAACACTGGTCGCCGGCGCCTATGCCAGCTATCCCTTTCTTCGCAAACAGTCGCGCAATATTTTCGGAACAATCGGGCTCGACTATATCGACCAGCGGACCGATATTCTCGGCACGCGCACCAACGAAGACCGGCTGAGCGTGGCTTATGCCCGTCTCGACTTCAGCCAGATCGAACCGGGCAGTATTTCGGGACGGGGCGGCTATTCCGCCTTTGAGCCGAAATGGGGCATCGGCGGCTCGCTGGAACTCCGCCAGGGCCTTGACATATTGGGTGCCAGCGAGGGCTGCGGCCCGGCATTTGTCAACTGTATCGGCCAGACCGTCTTGCCAACCCGTGCCGATGGCGACCCGACAGCATTTGTCGTCAGGGGGCAAGCAAAGATCGATTACCGCCCCACCCCGCTGCTGGCATTGACTCTGAAACCACGGCTGCAATATTCGCCGGACGCCTTGTTCTCCTATGAAGAGATATCCGGAGGCAACTATACAACCGGCCGTGGCTATGATCCCGGAACGATCATCGGCGACAGTGGATATGGCCTGCAGACAGAGATCAGCTACGGCTCCTTGCTGCCCGATTCACCCGAGGGGATCGCGGTGCAGCCGTATCTGTTTTTTGATCTGATGGGTGTGTGGAACAAGAACAGTCCGGGCGATCCGCAAAAACTTTATTCGGCCGGTGGCGGGTTCCGTACGACCATTGGCCAGCGGGCCAGTCTGGACCTGACCGCGGTCGTCCCGCTAAAACGCGCAGCCTTCCAGACCCGACGCGATAGCGCGCGCGCCCTCCTGACTTTGACCATCCAGCTCGCACCGTGGAGGCGCAGATAATGACCATATTTTTTGACCAGAAGATGTTTCAAGCGGGGATAACATCATGACCAGCAGAAAGCAGCAAGTGCACGATAAAGTCGGAGCGGAACGATCCAGAAAATTGCGCTGGTTATCGGGCAGTTCTGCAACCGCAGCGGCATTTTTGCTGGTCTCGGCTCCGCAACCTGTGCTGGCACAGTCGCATTTGCTTGCGCCCGATTTCAATCCACGGGATATCAGGATTTCGGCCCCGATGAATCCGCTCGCTGTCAATGATGTCCCAATAGCCGCACCCGCCGGCATGGTCGCCATCAATCAACCGCAGGCCACCGCTCCGCCCATATCTGCAACACAGGCATTTCAGGCAGATGTCATATCCTCGACGGAAATGGTTACGGTTGTAAAAGCGGCTGGATCAGATGTTGTAACCACCTTTACGGCCCAAAATATTATCAACTGGGACCCGCTCGACACAGCAAACAGCGATGATCTGATCAACATCCTGCCGACAGGCACGGCCCTGACATTTGTCGGGCCAAGTTCCGGCTTTACAGTCCTCAACCGGATATTGCCCACAGGCACTAATGCGTCCGGCGACCCGCGCGGTATTGCGTTTAACGGAAATGTTTCAAGTCGGTTAGACGCAATAGATGGATCCATAGGTGGCGATATCTGGTTCTACAGTCCCGGCGGGATCGTGATCGGCGCCGATTCCATATTTGACGTCGGCGGGCTGCTGCTCACCACCAACAATATAGATATGATCGACAGCACGATGAGTTTCAGCGGCAACGCCGGAAGCACATCTTCGATAATCATCGAAAATGGCGCCACGATCAACGCCCTGAACGACCGCAGCAGCTACGTCGCCATGGTTGCGCCGCGTATCGTCCAGGGCGGCGATGTGAATGTCGACGGTTCGGTTGCCTATGTCGCCGCCGAACAGGCCGACCTGACCATCAACAACGGACTTTTCGACATCTCGATCGGAGTGGGAACCAGTGATGCCAACGGTGTCGTCCATACCGGAACCACCACCGGACCAGCGTCCGCCCCGAGCGTTAACGGCGACGGCGAAGTGACCAACGCCGACGCACAGTCGATCTATCTGGTTGCTGTTCCCAAAAATGACGCCCTGACCATGTTGGTCGGTGGCAGCATAGGCTATGAACAAGCCGCTTCGGCATCTGTCGTTAATGGCAATATTGTACTCAGCGCCGGAGGCAATGTTACCGTTGGCGGCATAGCAACCGCACCGACAAACTCTATTGAAGAAAATATAACTTCAACCGCAGCCGCCAATATCCAGATTGGCGGCGCCGGTGGGGCCGTATTTGATTCAACGCTCGAACTATTTTCAACCGACGATATCACCCTTTCGGCGTTGTCCGATACCGATTCAATCGTAATTTCGAACCCCGTTGGCTCACAGGATTTGAACCTGACCGCAGGGAACGAGATCAATCTCAACACATCGGGCGGTGGCCAGATACTCGTCAATGGCGACGTGAACCTCACCGCCGGCTCCGGTGCTACCGGTGGTAATATCAACATTAATATTGATCGCACCGGCTTTGGCACCCCGGTCAATACCGGTCTGGTCGTCTCCGGCGATTTGACCATGGACGCCACCGCCACCGGACTCGATGATTTCTTTTCGGTCGTCAACAACGGCGGTACCGGGATCGGGCAGGATGCTGTTGGCGGCAATATTGCGATCAATATCACCGGCGGCGGCGTGCTGGATGTCGGTGGAAATACAAGATTTCTGACCAGCGCCCAGGGCGGGAAAGGCGAGATTCAAAATGGTTTCGGGCAGGCTGGCAATATCGTGTTCACGATGGACAGCGGCACAGTGCTATTTGGCGGTGATCTGGATTTCGACGCATCGGTTCTCAATACCGGCGACGGGAAAATCGCCGGGAATGGAGTCGGGCTGCTAGGCAGCAACAGCACCGCGGGCAATATCGACCTGATCCTGTCGGGCGGCGAGATGACGGTAATCGGCAATCTCGGCTTATCAACCTATGCGATAGCAACCAGCGGTTCGGACGAAACTACAAGCCAGAATAATGTCGCCGTGGCAGGCGCTGCTAATCTCGACATTTCAGGCGGGGTTCACAGCATTGGAAGTCTGGATATCTCCGCTTATGCGACCGGAGGAAGTTCGTTCGATGCAAATGGTAACGGCATTGCCGGTGATGTCAGTCGCGCATCGGTCGATCTTACTCTTAGCAATTCCGATACAAGTCTGACCGTTACGGACTTTATCGTTATCGACGCTACCACCACCGGCAATGTTGTAAACGATCCGGCGCTGGACGCAGTGGCCATCAATATTGTCAACACCGGCGGGGAATCAGGCCTGGCCGTCGCAAATGATATCGATGTCTACACCTCGGCATCCAATGGCGGACCCGGCGGTGCTCTGACCGCCGGATCGGTTTCCATAGTTGCTGATAATGGAGATGTCAGCTTTAGCAATTTATACGTGGATACCAGCATTGTGCTCTTTTCAGAAAACGAAATGAGCCCGCTGGCAACAGCAGGCAATATCAGCTTGATCGCGCAAAATGGTGGGGAAATTTCCGGTGACACTGCAAGCTTTTATGCCAATTCCGATACCGAGAGCACGGTCGGCATCGATGCGTTTGGGGGAGATGTCCTGCTTCACGCCAATGAGGGCTTCATTGTGCTTACCGGAGATCTTGATGTAAATACCAGCGCCCGGGGGGGTGTGAAAGACCCGGCAGATTTGGAAACGACAACCGCGCAGGGCGGAACGATCAGAATGTTGCTCGAGGGAACCTCGCCTGTCACCAGCCGCATCAGTGCTTCCAACATTGATTTCAATGCCGATGGGTCAATCGTTGCCGGTGTGGAAATAACACCAATCTTTGAAGGCAACGGTGGCAGCGGTTTTGGCGGCGACGTCATCTTTGATCTTCTCGGTGGTACATTCGTTGCGAACGATATTGAAGTCAGCGCCGGCGGCGCCGGTGGCGAAGGCGGAATCGAAACAGCATTGGCGCCGGCCATATTGCCGATGCCGGGCATTGCCGCTATGGCCGCTCCAATGGACCTTACCGTGGTTGATGCGCCGATGGCAGGCGGCATTTCTGCGGGTGATGGCGGCGACGGTCAGGGCGGTGATGTCACGTTCAATCTGAATGGTGGCAATGCAACGGTAACCAATTTGACAATCAGCGCGGATGGCTTTGGCGGCAATGGCGCTAGTGGTGATATTCTCAGCGGGACCGCGGGTGGCAACGGCGGTCGTGGCATCGGTGGCAATGCCACGTTCAACGCCATATCCGGCAACCTGACCATCACCAATACCCTCACCGTGTCGGCAGAGGCGAACAACCCCGCAACAGCTCCCTACGCAGCCAATGCCGGAGGCGGATACGGCCTTGGCTCCGACGGCGGCAACGGCGGTGCTGGACTGGGTGGCACTGCAACATTCAACATGATGGGCTCTGCAACCATTGATGCTGCAAACATCCAGGTTAGCACCTCGGCAACCGGCGGTTCTGGTGGAACGACCGCAGATAGATTCGATGGTGTCAACACTATCAACGGTGGCCCGGCTGGATCAGGCGGAGACGCGACCGGCGGCGATGCTGTTATAAATGATACTTCCGGCACTCTGACCTTTGGCTCTGCGACGGTACAGTCATCGGCTACAGGTGGCGACGGGGGCAGCAATTTGGACAATAACGGCGTAGGTTTTGGGAACAATACGGGCGGAAATGGCGGCGCCGCTCAAGGCGGAACTGCCACGATCAATCTTAATCAGGACAATCTCGACAACAGGAATTTCACAGTCGATGCCAGCGCGACCGGCGGGCAAGGCGAAGATGGGTTAACCGGCGGCGACGGAGGCGACGCCTTTGGCGGTGTTGCGGCAATCAACATCAATGGTGCGTCCGTTGATCTGGACGATCCGATAATATTGGCAAACGCGACCGGCGGTAACGGCGGCCAGGGCAAAACTGACGCACTGACCAACAATAACGGCAATAGCGGCAATGGCGGCAGTGCGACCGCTGGCACGGCACGATTACAGGTCACAGGCGCTGGCGGGAATATAGATCTCGACACTATCATTTTGGAAGCCAATGCTACCGGCGGCAACGGAGCCGCAGGCCTTTATCGCTTCGGCGGTGGCATAGAAGGTGGCGATGGCGGATCGGGCGGCAACGCGACAGGCGGCACGGTCGAACTGGTCGCACGAACAGGCGGCACGATTACCCTAATATCCGGCGACTTTACCATGACCAGCACCGGCACCGGAGGAACCGGCGGAGATGGCGGGAACTCCTATGACAGTGCTGCCGGTGATGCTGGCAACGGCGGCGATGCGACAGGCGGCACCGGTCGACTGCTCGCACAGGGCGGCACAATTTCAGGAAATAATCTGCAAATAACCGCAGCCGGTATCGCCGGTGATGGAGGAATTCGGGGTATTCATGACATTTTTGGCACCGATGGTGCAGATGGAACGGGGGGCAATGGCACGGGCGGAACTGGAATTATCGAGGTTCAGGAAGGCAGTCCCGGAATCGTGACCTTTGCCGACGTCACCGTGAATGCCAACGGCACAGGGGGCGGCGGACCGATTGCCGGTTTCGGCGCGGGCGGACGTATAGAGATTTCCGACAGCTCTATCGATCCTGCAGGACTGATAAGCTTCGACAGTCTGACAGCCAATGCCTTTGATACCGCGATCGGAACGGGGACCGGTTCCAGTTCAGCTCCTCTTGGCGGTTTCTTCGCAACGGGCAATAGCGGTGCGATGTCGATCCTTGGCAATCTGGTCGTCGACGTGGCGGGCCACATCGAATATGATTTCGACGGCAACGCGCAGATGACGGTTGGCGGCGATGCCACGCTGATCAGCGGTCAGAATATCCTGATCAATCATAGCAACAATTCGACGCTGGTGAACTCCCTCGACGTCACCGGAACTTTTGATGCGACGGCACAAGCCAATTTCATCAGCACCGACGGCTCGCGGATCAACGCGGGGGGAACCGCCTCGGTTCGCGCCGAACAGGATGCCACCGTTGCCGACATCGCCGGTGTCGGTCTGGTGGACATTTCCGCTCTGCAGAATGTCGCTGTCAACAATGCCGCGGTTACCGGCGTTCCCACAGTAATTGCCATCGGACTGATCTCCTATGTTACCGGGCCGGAATTGACGATCAACGCAGGATATGATCCGACCGGGACCCCTCTCCCCACCTTTGATTCGAGTTACAATGCGACCGTCACCGGCGATGTCACATCGACCGGACTCATCGCCATTGGCGCGGGCGGCAACGCCTATTTCCGCGCCGGAAGCAATGTCGTGTCGGACAATGGCCTGGCGGTCAGAACCGGCGATGACATCGTCATAGAAGCCGGCGCCAGCCTCACCGCGGCCAATAATCCGTCGACCGCCCCCGACGCTCTCTCCCCATTCAGCGATCCGGGAAATCTGATCTTGCAGGCCGGAGACTTTAGCGGCCTGTTCGGCTCTCCGATAGGAATGCCCTTAAGTGCGCCGCTGAGTCCGATCGCCTCAATCATCGCAACCGGCGATCTCAATGCCAATGGTTTCGCGGTCGTCATGACCGCCAATGCGGTCGACGGTCTTGGCGGCACGATCACCGCCGACTCGATCAGCGTCGACAGCAACAACGCGCCGTCGAATAGCGTGCCCCAGAGCGACGACAATGGGCTGCTGAGCGCACAATGCCTCGAAGGCAATGTCTGCCTCGGTACGCTCAACGCAGGCAATCTTGTCTATATCGGCCAGGCGAGCAACAATGACGTGATCCAGGCAGTCGTCGAAAGCGGGACCGTGTCGGCCAATGACATATTGGTCACCACCCGGCGTGATATTGTCATGGGAACGACGGGCATCGCAACCACGCTCAATGCCAGCAATCAGCTGGCGTTGGAGAGTACCGAAGGCGATATTGATCTCGCCGACGTTTCCGCGACCAGCAATGCCATAACCGTCAACGCAGCCGGCAGCTTGCTGGGAACGGCGAATCTCGACAGCACCAGCGATATCGGCATAACGGTTGGAGCGGATATCAACGCGGCTTCGATCACAACCGATGGCCAACTGACCACTGCGTCTCTCGTCGGCGGCGCTCCCGAAAGCCTCTATACGGTACCCGGCAGCATCGCTGTCGGTGTCCTGACACAAAATAGTGATTTCGATATCAACATCGTCGCTGGCGGCGATATCAGCTTTGACCAGATAAACCTGCCCGCAAACCGTTCCATCACGCTGACAGCCGCCACCGGCGATGCCTTTCTCGGCAGCAACAGCAGCGCGACATCGGTCTCGATTCTGGGCAACAATGTCGGCTTCAATGACTTGCTGTCATCTGGCGGCATCACGCTCAACGCCACGACCGGCGACCTGACCGGAACCGGTCCCGGCGACCTGACCGCAGGCGGCAGTATCAATCTCGACGCTGCCAATGCTATCGATATCGGCAACGCTGCCACAACGGGTCTTGGGCAAAGCATCAATCTCTTTGCCAATGATATCACCGCTGGCGCTCTCGCAACAGATAGCGGCGACATTCTGGTATCGGCAGCGCAGAATATCACGCTCGGCTCCGCGGCCACCAGTGCCGGCACACCGACGGCGGGTTCAATCGGCTTGCTCGCCGGCAATGACATTGCCTCGACCGGGACCCTGAACGCCGGCGAAGACGTGGCAATCCGGGCGCTGGGCGATGTCAGCCTTGCGACGGTATCCGCAGGCGATGACGTATCGGTTGACGCAGACGGCGCGATCAGTCTGGCCAGTGCAACGGCCAGCGGCACCGGAATCGACCTGTTCGCCTTGTCGTTCAACACCGCCAATGCCGGTCAGGCCGGATCGATCGCCTTTGCTGGCGAAACACTGACCGGCTCGAACATCCAGCTGGATAGCGGAAGCGATGTGACGGCCACCGGTGCGCTTGATGCATTGGATAATATCAATGTCACTGCAACCGGAACGCCGACCGTCGCCAATGCAATCAGCGGTGGTGACACCACTATTACCGGTGCCTCCGTTACCCTCAACAACGGCACGATCGGCGGCAATCTGACGCTGGCAGCTCTCGCGGGCGATATCGATGGCAACGGTAGCGTGATTGTGGGCGGCGACATCGACCTCGATGCAACCGGCAATGTCGGATTTGGCGACCTTGATGCGCAGGGAGGCACCTTTACCGTTGATGCCGGCGGCAATATAAACTTCGCCAGCGCAGCCAGCAGAAACGGAACAACCCTGAATGCCGGTGGCAATATCACCGGCGGCGACATGTCGTCCGCCGACGATATCACGATCATGGGTAGCGGTGACGCCAATCTGGGGCTGGTTAACAGCAGCACAAATGTCATCGCCCAATTACAGGGCGCCTTTGTTGCAAGTGAAGTTAATGCCGACAAGGCGGACGAGGGTGATGTTGACATCAGCGCCGATAACGGAATCGATATAGCCGATGTCTCGGGCAATGACATATATCTGACCGCCGCAACCGGCCTGGTCAATGTCACGAATAATGTCGATGTGACCAATAGCATTGTCGCATCGGGCGAAGCTGTCTCTATTATAACGCAACAAGATACGACCGTCAGCGCCGAAGCTACCAATGGTGATGTCGAGCTATTCTCGGCAGCCGGTTTGAGAATTCAAAGCGCGCAGGCCACAGGCGACATCAGCATGAACGCCGTCAACGATATCCTGATCGACGGATCGACGAGTGCGGGCAATCAACTGTTGATCACCGCCGACGGTTTGATAGACATTCAGGCCGAAGCAATCGGCAGTACTATAGAAACAGTCAGCGCCGATATGAATATCGGTTCGACCGGCAGCCTTGGTCTGGACGCTTTGACCAGCGATATCGAGATATCCAGCAATGGCAGCACACAGATGAGACTGGGCGACGGGACAGATTTTACCGGCACATTCTCTCTCTCCAATGACGAATTCAACCGGATTCGGTCAGGCGGCAACCTGACATTCTATGCCGCCGAGACCGGACTGGCCGGATATGACCTGACGATTCAGGACCTTTGGGCAAACGCGTTTTTTGACGGAAATTTCGGCACGGATGGAAACTTCAATCTCATTGCAGACCAATCGATAAACGTGATCGGCGATCTGTCTGTCCAGGGCAGCTTTGAAACAAACCTGAATCTCCAGGCTGGCAATGATCTGTTTGTAAACGCCGCAACCGGTTCTGTAGCGATAAGAAATGACAACAGCCTGTCGGGAAATCTTTCCCTCACCGCACGCAATATATACGCGATGACAGATCAGGCTTATGACGATATTCAAGGCATGAACACCGCCGAAAAGGATGCGCGACTTGCCCAGAATGACGGTAATGTCCGGGAAAACGGGTTTATCGTGGCGGGCGCTATCAGCGTTACTCTGCTTGCCAGCCAGTTCTACGTCCAGAATACGGGCAGCGGCACTGATTTTGATGCCCGGCGCGGCTTTGTTGCCGGCGACGGCGGACTGACAATCAACAGCGGCCCCAGTGGAATCACACCCATTGTCATTAATGGCATTATAAATGATGTAACAGGTATTGCGGTCATTCCAGCCACGGCAATATCGGGCGCCGGTTACGATCCTCAATCAACAATCAACGGCTGTTTAATCGCCAATCCTGCGAGTTGCGGGCCCACTCCGCCACCCACACCAACGCCAGACACGCCACAACTGAACGATCCGGTTCAGGATGTAATCGAAGAAGAGGTCACGCCGGAAAAATATGAAGCGGATCCGCTTGCGACCAATCTGATCGAGATCAAGGAAAATGAAGACTTGATCAACGATCCGTTGATCGACGAACCGGTGACCGGGGCCGGCAATGATGATCTTTGGGTGCGCGAATTTGATTGCGAGCTCAATAATAGCGGGCAATGCCAGACCGATGAAGATGAGGACGAAGAAGAGCTTGAACCGGCAGAATGATCGCGGCGAACAATTGATCGGTTGACCTTTTGCGCGGAAAGCCATTAGGCGATGGATGATGAATGACAATGCCGCACATCCGCTGAAACTGTTCAACAGCCTGACTCGCCAGATGGAAGAGTTCGCGCCCGTCCACCCCGGCGAAGCGCGCGTTTACACCTGCGGTCCGACGGTTTATAATTATCAGCATATCGGCAATATGCGCGCCTATATTTTTGCCGACCTTCTCGGTCGCACGCTCAGATGGAAGGGCTATAGGCTCACCCATATCATCAACATCACCGATGTCGGCCATCTGACCTCCGATGCCGACGCCGGCGATGACAAGATGGAAAAGGCCGCCGCGCAATCCGGAAAGTCCGCCTGGGACATCGCCAAATATTATACCGATGCCTATTGGCAGGATATCGACCGCCTCAACATCCGGCAGCCAGCAAAATGGGCAATCGCCACCGACCATGTCGAAGAAATGATCGCCTTCGCCAAAAGCATCGCCGACAAACATTGCTACGAGCTGGAAAGCGGACTTTACTTCGATACGTCCACTGTGCCGCATTATGGCCAATTGGCGCGCGCCAATACCGACGAAGGCGAAAGCCGGATCGACCCGGTTGCGGGCAAGCGCAACCAGACCGATTTTGCGATCTGGCGCAAGACACCAGCGGGCGAGACCCGGCAGATGGAATGGGATAGCCCCTGGGGCAAGGGCGCGCCGGGCTGGCATCTCGAATGTTCGCAGATGAGCAACAAATATCTCGGCGAACAATTTGATATTCACACCGGCGGGATCGACCATCGCGAGATTCATCATCCCAATGAAATTGCCCAGAACCAGGCACATAGCTGCACCGAGCACAGCGGCGCGAATATCTGGATGCACAATAATTTCCTGATCGACAGAGCGGGCAAGATGTCCAAGTCGAGCGGCGATTTCCTCCGCCTGCAGGTTTTGATAGACCGGGGCTTCCATCCCCTCGCCTATCGCCTGCTGTGCCTGCAGGCCCACTATCGCAGCGAGCTGGAATTCAGCTGGGACAATCTGGCTGCTGCGCTGACGCGGTTGAAGCGGATTGTTATCGGTGTGGAGCGACTGCGGGAGAAAGCCGACGGGCAGACGGCACCAATAGAACATCCCGCTCTCATGCAATTGCGGGACAAGTTTGATGCTGCATTGAGCGAGGATTTGAACAGTTCGAAAGGCCTGCCGCTGCTCGAGGAATTACTCACTCTGAAAAAACTGCCGGCCGATCAGAGGATGAATTTGCTGTCGGAAATGGACTCGGTTTTCGGACTGGAGCTTGATAGTCTGAAACGCGATCAGTTACGCGTTCAACCGGCAGACGCAAAAATTGATAAAAGCACCATCGAAGCAAAACTCGACCAGCGCCAGCAGGCCAAATCGGAAAAAGATTTCGCGACCGCCGATGCTATTCGTGACGAACTCATCGCTCACGGCGTCGAACTGATGGATGGCGACCCGCTGCGCTGGGACTGGAAAATAGAGATATAGTTTTTGGCTTTCTGCTATCCGCGCCCATATGGACGGGCTGGTTGCACAACGCTGGAATAGAAATGCGGATTTCCGTTTAAACGGGAACGGCAATTTTAGGAGGATGACGTTATGACCACGAAACCCAAAGCCGCCATGGCTTCGCTCGTTCGCCCACTGGTCGAACCGCATTGCGGGGATCTGGATGTCACATGGTTCACCAGCACCGAAGAAGCGATGGAAATCGCACCGCATGCCGAGATCGGCTGGTTCGACATGTATGACAAGGACAAGATGGCGGAGATCATCTCTGCTGCCACCAGCCTCAAGTGGCTCAACAGCATTTACGCGGGCGTCGAGCATTTTCCGCTAGAACAGCTCAAGGCGCAGGGCACGATGTTGACCAACGGTGCCGGCCTCAACAGCGCCCCGATTGCCGAATTTGCCGTGATGATGATGCTCGCCGCCGCCAAGCGCAGCGATATCCTTCTCGACAACCAGCGCCAGCACAACTGGCTCGAAACACCACCGGGTACCGCAGAGATTGACGACAGCAAGGCGCTGATCATCGGCTATGGCGGCATCGGCCAGCAGATCGCCAAAAAACTGTCCGGCTTTGACGTCGAGGTAACCGCTGTCCGGCGCACCGCGACCGGAGAAGCCAATGTCATCGGGCTGAACGACTGGCGCGACCGGCTCGGGGAATTTGACTGGGTCTTCGTTTCCGCGCCTGCAACCAGCGACACGAAACATATGTTCGGCGCGGAAGAATTTGCCGCGATGAAATCCTCCGCCTGGCTGGTCAATGTCGCGCGCGGATCGCTGGTCGATCAGGATGCCTTGCTTGCCGCGCTGAATGACAAGACCATCGGCGGAGCCGCACTTGACGTGACCGATCCCGAACCCCTGCCGGCCGACCACCCGCTGTGGGACGCGCCCAATTGCATGATCACCATGCACATGTCGGGGCAAGCGCAAACCCGCATGTTTCAGCGTGCCGCCGCCCGCTTCGTCGAGAATCTGAAACGCTACCGGAATGGCGAACAGATGATCGCCGTCGCCGACTTTGACCGCGGATATTGAGGGGGGTGACTTGCAGGCTATTTTGACTTATCAACCAAGAACATAGGGGTTGGATGAGTCTCCTTCTTGAGGGGGAAGAGGGTCATCAGGGTCGCAGCCATTTACTCGCACACAAACTGGTCATCACGATCAGGGAAGGACCCACATGACCAAAGCATCCGATCTTTTTGTAGAATGTCTCGAGAATGAAGGCGTTGAGTATCTGTTCGGCGTTCCCGGTGAGGAAAATCTCGACATGCTCGACAGCCTGTCGCGCTCCAAGAAAATCAAGCTCATTCTCACCCGTCACGAACAGGGCGCCGGCTTCATGGCCGCGACCTACGGGCGGCATACCGGCAAGACCGGCGTTTGCATGGCGACACTTGGCCCCGGCGCCACCAATCTGGTGACGGCAGCGGCCTATGCGCAGCTCGGCGGCATGCCGATCCTGATGGTCACCGGCCAGAAGCCGATCAAGAAATCCAAACAGGGCCGTTTCCAGATTCTCGACGTTGTCGACATGATGGGACCGATCACCAAATTCACGCATCAGCTGGCTTCTGCGGACAATATCCCGAGCCGCGTGCGCGAAGCGATCCGGCTCGCCGAGGAAGAAAAGCCCGGCGCCACCCATATCGAATTTCCGGAAGATATTGCCGACGAGGAAACGGACTCGACCCCGATCACGCCAAGCCTGGCCCGACGCCCTATCGCCGAAGCAAAAGCCGTACGCGCCGCGACCAAGAAAATCGAGGGTGCCAAATCCCCGATCATAGTCATCGGGGGCGGTGCCAACCGGACCACCACTGGTCGCATGCTCACGCAATTTATCGAGAAGACCGGCATACCCTTTGTCACCACACAGCTCGGCAAGGGCGTGGTCGACGAAACCCACAAGGAATTCATGGGTTGCGCGGCCCTATCGGCGAATGATTTTGTCCATCGCGCGATTGGCGCCGCCGACCTGATCATCAACGTCGGTCATGATGTGATCGAAAAGCCGCCCTTCTTCATGGCGACCGGCAGCACCGAAGTCATCCACGTGTCGATGAACAGCGCCGAGGTCGATCCGGTCTATTTCCCGCAGATCGAAGTGATCGGCGATATCGGTAACGCCATCTGGCAGATGAAGGAAGATATCGTTCCCTCCGGCAGCTGGAATTTCGACGCGATGTACAAGGCGCGCCAGGCCGAGGAAGAACATACGGACTCGATGGACGATGATCTGCGCTGCCCTATCTATCCGCCCCATCTCGTCAAGGTCGTGCGTCAAGCGATGCCGGCCGACGGCATTATCTGCCTCGACAATGGCGTCTACAAGATCTGGTTCGCCCGCAATTACAAGGCGCGCCAGGCCAATACGGTATTGCTCGACAATGCGCTGGCGACCATGGGCGCCGGCCTGCCCTCGGCCATGGCCTCGGCGATGGTCTATCCCGACCGCAAGGTCATGGCGATCTGCGGCGATGGCGGGTTCATGATGAACAGCCAGGAAATGGAAACCGCGGTCCGGCTGAAGCTCAACATCACCGTGCTGGTGCTGAACGACAACAGCTACGGCATGATCCGCTGGAAACAGGCGAACATGGGCTTCAAGGACTGGGGCCTGACTTATGGCAACCCCGGCTTTGTCAAATATGCCGAGGCTTATGGTGCCAATGGCTACCGGATCACCAGTGCCCAGGACCTGCAGGAAACGATCGACAAATGCCTCAACAGCGAAGGCGTGCATCTGATCGAGGTTCCGGTCGATTATTCCGACAATGATCGCATCCTGAATCACGAGATCAAGGAACTCAGCGCGAAGGTTTGAACGAGACACGTATGACACAGTTAAAAGACGTCTATCCGCTTTATCTGAACAACGAAGCGGTGCAGCCCAATACCGATCTGGAAGTCACCGACAAATATAGCAATGAAGTCGCTTTCCGGACAGCGTTGGCGACACCCGATGTCATCGAACAGGCAATCGCGGGAGCCGTGGAGGCTACGGCACCGATGGCGGCGATGGCCAGCTATGAACGGCAGGATGTTCTGCAGCATTGTGTGGATCGTTTCAAGGAACGCTATGACGAGCTTGCCTACGCGCTCTGTGTCGAAGCGGGAAAACCGATCAAGGATGCCGAGGGCGAAGTCGGACGGCTGATCGACACCTTCCGGATTGCTGCTGAAGAAGCGGTGCGCAATTATGGCGAAGTCCAGCCGCTCGACATTTCCGCACGCGCAAAAGGCTATATGGGCATGTGGAAACGTGTGCCTATCGGCCCGTGCAGCTTTATTTCCCCGTTCAATTTCCCGCTCAACCTGGCGGCGCATAAAGTTGCACCGGCCATTGCGGTGGGTTGTCCGTTCGTGATGAAACCGGCAAGCAAGACACCGCTCGGCGCGATCATCATGGGCGAGATACTGGCAGAGACCAACCTGCCAAAAGGCGCCTTCTCGATTCTACCCGCAAGTCGGGATGGCGCCGATTTGTTCACGGTCGACGAGCGTCTGAAGCTGCTGTCTTTTACAGGTTCGCCGGGCGTTGGCTGGGATTTGAAGGCCAAAGCAGGCAAGAAGCCGGTCATCCTGGAGCTGGGTGGCAACGCGGCCGTAGTGGTCGACCATGACGCCGATCTCGACGATGCGCTCGAACGGATTGTCTTTGGCGCTTTTTATCAGTCCGGCCAAAGCTGCATCGGCGTGCAGCGGATCATCATTCACGAAAGCATCTACGACCGGTTCAAGGACATGCTGGTCGCCCGGACCAAGACACTGGTCGCGGGCGATCCCAAGGATCGCAACACGTTCATCGGCCCGATGATTTCCGAAGGCGAAGCATCGCGCCTGCATGGCTGGATTGAAAGCGCGGTAGCAGGCGGAGCGAAGCTGCTGTGCGGCGGCAATCGGAAAGGCAATATGCTCGAAGCGACGCTGCTGGAAGATGTCGACACCAACGCCGATGCCTATCGCGAGGAAGCTTTTGGTCCCCTCGCCCTGCTCTCCAAATTCAGCGACTTTGGTGCGGCGATGGACGAGGTCAATGACAGCAAATTCGGCTTGCAGGCCGGTATTTTTACCCGCGATATATTCAAGTCACTGGATGCCTGGGATCATCTTGATGTGGGCGGCGTGGTGATCAATGACGTGCCGTCCTACCGCGTCGACAATATGCCTTATGGCGGCGTCAAGGACAGCGGTCTGGGCCGCGAGGGTATAAGATTTGCGATGGAAGACATGACCGAAATCCGCAATCTTGTGATCCGGCGGAAGCCGGGCTAGCCCTTCAGACCGCCAGCTTCGGACAATGCGACATTGCTTGCCCGCAATTTCGACTTGAGCGCATCACCGATACGCTGATCAACAATATTTCTTACCTCAGGATTTTTCTTGAGGTAGTTCCGCAATAGCGGAGCCGGGATGCACCACAGTCTGGAATCTTGCGATAGAGTGACCGTTCCCGTCGCTTTGTCAGAGGACAATATCGTACCCTCACCGATCAGCTGCCCCGCCTTGCAATGGCCGACAATTTTATCCCTGCTTCGCACTTCGGCCATGCCGGCGGCCAGATAATATAAATTGTCCACCGCGGTCCCTTCCCGGATCAATTCTATTCCCGCCTTACGCCCGATCCAGAACCCCTGGTCAATCAAACCTCGCGCCTCCAGTCCGCTCAGCCCCGCAAATGCAGTTCGCACCATATCGGCTTCTTCCCGGTTCAGGAAAACGGAGCGTTCCGCCAGGATCAGGCGGACCAGCTGGAACAGGTTGACGATCAGCAACGCCGTTTCCCAGAATACGGCAACGGGGTCGTTCAGAATGAATATCGAATAGGCGATGCCGGCAAGCGCAGAACCAATCACGCCGACGCGCAACCAGAACATTTTGCGGCTCAGCATCGATACTATCAGCAAGATATAGGAAAGATGGCCCAGCAGGCCGTTGGGCGAAAGCGCAGACTCTATAGTGAATTCCATAACCCCGTTCCTCTCCGAGTCTCAACATCCCTCCGCTTGCCGTCCGGAATCCGCACTAGACATTATTCCAGTAGCGCGTTTCTTCCCACAATCCAAATCACAGGCGATCGACATCCCTTAGAATCAAGGACATAGCAGCTTCATCCTCAGGCCATAACCGTTGCCGATACGTCACATAGGTTTTGCGATCCTTCGCTGTTTCACAGTCAAGACCCTAAAAAATAAAAGAAATCGGGTTATTTTCGTTTGCATTGGTCGGGGGTTGGCGGATAGGTATCTCCGTCGCTATGATAATCGGCAAGGGTCGCGTTGTGCTGAATTAGGGGACCGGTTGAAAAACCGGAATAGGCAACGATGCAGATGGGGATAAGAAAATCGTGGATGCCCGGCTGGTCTGTACTGGCCGCTGGCCTGTTCTGTTCGGCTCTCGTCGCAACGGCATTGTTCATCTCGACCATGGCCAGCCCCACTCCCGTTGAAGCAGCCACCGATATTGCCGACGGCACCTATCTGGGCGTGGCGTCCTGCGGCGCAACGACCTGTCACGGACGACAGGAAGCCGACGGCAAGATTGTCAGGCAGGACGAAATCATGCGCTGGCAGGAAGAATCCACACCCGGCGGCGCGCATAGCCGCGCGTTTCGTGTTCTTCGCGAACCACGCAGCATCGCGATAGCCAAGCGTCTCGGCCTCAAGGATGCCGCCTCTGCTTCAGAATGCCTGGGTTGTCATACGACAGACGCAGCGCGCAAAGGCCCCCGTTTCCAGATCAATGACGGCGTTGGTTGCGAATCCTGTCACGGCGCATCGTCCGGCTGGATTTCCAGCCATTATGCGGTCGGTGCCAGCCACGCCCGCAATGTTGCGCACGGTCTGATCCCGCTCGACAATCCCAAGGCCCGCGCCAGCGTCTGCCTCGACTGCCATTTCGGCAGCGCCAAGAAAGGCCAGTTTGTCGATCACCGGATCATGGCTGCCGGCCATCCGCGCATTTCTTTCGAGATGGACCTGTTCTCCACCCTGCAACAGCATCATGACGAGGATGTCGACTATGTCCGCCGCAAGGGCCGGACAAACAGCGTCCAGTTCTGGGCCGTGGGTCAGGCAATGGCGCTCGAACGCTCGCTGAACCTATTCACCAAGCCATCTCTGGGCACAGAGGGTATTTTCCCGGAATTTTATTTCTACGACTGCCACAGCTGTCACCGCCGGATTTATGACGATGCCTCCGCCCGTCCGACATCGATCGACAATCCCGGACGCCCCATTCCCGAAGGCATGCCGCCCTATAATGACGAGAATATGATCATGCTCAGCGCAGCGATCAAAATAGCGGCACCTGATATTGCGGCTGATTTCGACAGCCGGTCCAAAGCCTTCCATGCGGCGATGGCGCAAGGCCGGGAACCCGCCGTACAGGAAGCGGCCAGATTGCGGCAATATGCGGCCCAGCTGGCCGATCGTTTCTCCCGCGCCAGCTTTGGCCGGGACCAGACCTTCCAGATCATGGAAACCATTGCCGGTCAGGCAATATCGCCGCGCTTCACCGACTATGAAGGCAGCGTTCAGGCGGTCATGGCCGTCGACACTTTGCTCAACGGACTGGTCAACAGTGGCCAGGTCAGCGAATCTGCCGCATCCAGCCTGCGCGGACAGATCAATGTCGCTTATGCCGCCGTTGCCGAGCCCAATGATTATGAACCATTGAAATATCGCCGGGCACTTGGCAGCGCGGTCCGCACAATCCGGTCGCTCAGATAGAGGATTTGATAATGCGCAAGCCCTATTTGACCTCCGCCATTTCTGCCTTCGCGCTGGTGCTGGCCTCCTGCGGCGGCGGTGGTGATAGCAATGATTTTGGCGGGACACCTTCCCCCGCACCGGCTCCGACCCCGGCGCCAACACCGCCGCCAACCGGAACCGGCGGCGCGTTCACGGCACCGGCACAACGATCGCTGTCGGTCACCGATGTACAAACGATCATTGCACAGGCGGTCGGCGAAGCACAGGCGCGTAACCTTCCATCGGTGATCGCGGTGGTTGACCGGGTCGGCAACGTGCTCGCGGTGTTTGACATGAACGGTTCGAACGGCGGATCAACCGAGGTTACGATCAGCAACAGGCAGATCGGAGGCCTTGCCAGCCCGGCCAATCTTGTCGGGCTGCAGGGACAACAAGTTCCGGCGGCGGCAGCGGCTATCGCCAAGGCAGTGACCGGAGCCTATCTGTCGAGCGGCGGCAATGCCTTTTCTTCCCGCACCGCCAGCCAGATCGCGCAGGAACATTTTCCGCCGGCACCGACCACCGTCGGTCTGGAAAGCGGACCGCTATTCGGCGTGCAGTTCAGCCAGCTACCATGCTCCGATTTGACCCAGCGGTTCAACGCCATGGGCGGTGCCGGGGCGCTGATCGGGCCGAAAAGATCGCCGCTCGGGCTGGCCGCCGATCCCGGCGGACTGCCGCTCTATAAAGACGGCGTAGTCGTCGGCGGCATCGGCGGGATGGGCGATGGCGGCTATGCGTTTGGCCCCAATATTCTAGACGTCGATGTTGATGATGAAGAGGCGATAGCCCTCGCCGGCATTCAGGGCTATGCGCCCCCCGCGTCCATTACCGCCAACCGGATTTCGGTCGATGGCACATCCCTGCGATTCAGCGATATGGTGGTTTCTGACCTGTCACCGCTGAAAAGCAATTTCGCCGCTATCAACAACTCAGTTGGCAGTCTTATTCCTGTTACGGGTTATACGAACGGCCCAATCATCGCGGGCACCGCTTACGGAACGGAGGCGTCCGGTGTCCGGGCTGCAACGGCCACGGAATTCAGCAACAGCGATGCCTTCGTGCTGACCGACGGGAGCGGCACCAATCGCTATCCTATCCGCGGCGGTACCGATGCTGCGGCGGTAACCACTCCGCTAACGGCGGCGGAAGTCCGTGCCATACTGGAAGAAGCCTTCATCATCTTCAGCCGGGCAAGAGCGCAAATTCGTCAGCCGCTGGACAGCCGGATGCAGGCAACCGTGAGTGTCGTTGATACCCATGGCCAGATTCTGGGTATCGTGCGCACCCCGGACGGCCCGATTTTCGGTACCGACGTTTCTCTACAAAAAGCCAGAACGGCGGCCTTTGTCTCCAACGCAGTTGCGGCCCAGCAATTGCTGGGCACACCGGCATTTCCGCCCCTGGCCAACGTCTCGTCCTATGTGCAGCGTGTGCGGACTTTTCTGGGCGACCCCAATGCGCTGACCGGCACCGTCGCCTTTGCCGATCGCTCCGGCGGCAATCTTTCCAGACCCTATTTCCCCGATGGTGAAATAGGCCGCCCACCCGGCCCGCTGTCGGTCGCCCAATCGGGGCAATTTAGTCCTTTTGCGGTCGGACTACAGCTCGATCTTGTCGTACCCAATATAGTGACCCATGTCGGATATGTCCGGTCCAACGGCGGCAGTCCCGATACAGCGCAACAATGCACCCAACTGCCAGCAATACCGGCAACCGGCGGTCAGGTCCGCCTCGCCAATGGCATGCAGATTTTTCCGGGCAGCGTGCCGATCTATCGCGGTAACCAACTGATCGGCGGGATCGGTGTTTCCGGTGATGGCATCGACCAGGACGATATGGCGAGCTTCCTCGGGCTCTACAATGCCGGTCAGCGTGTCGGCACTATCGGACATGCGCCAAAGGCGATACGCGCCGACAATATCGTCGTTGATCTCGGCAATGCCAATGTCCGTCTGCGTTATGTGAACTGTCCCTTTGCGCCGTTCCTCGACAGCGATGAACAAAATGTCTGCGAGGGACTGTAGGACCGATGACGGGACTTTCAGCCTCCTTTGTACCGATAATGGCGGTGATGTCCGGTCAGGCGGAGCAGATGGAGGCTCAGCGCGCCTCGGTCGAGGATATGGAAGCGTCTTTGACCGCTCTGCTGGCAGGGGAAAAATTTGCCTGGATAAGTAACAAATATGCCGATTTTGGTCAGCAAACGGGCATGGGAGGACCGGATCCGGACGAAGAAGAGGCGGAAAAGGACGAAAAAGCAGCAGCCACCCCCCCTGCTCCGAATGATGCTTCCAAGTCTTCCAATTCCGAGCCATCCGAAAGCCCGGAACAACTGGAAATGGACTTTGACGGACTGGCCGCCGATGATGCCCTGATCGATGGCCGCCGCCGTCCCGGCGTTCAGAAAACACTGCCGGATCGGGTGACCCAGAACAATCCCGGTGCTATCAATGCCCCGCCACCGGAAGCCTTTCCGACCGACGAATTCCCGGTACCGGACCGCTGGCGGATCATGCAAAGCCTGTGTCCTGCCAAGGGCGGCGATGAATCCATCTATACTCTATTCGGTGCGTTGCGGAACAACTGCCACGGCACGCTCAACCCCTATAACCAGAATGTTCTGAAGGGTGACAAGCCGATCCCGGCCGACAAAAAACCGGGGTTTCTCAAGGGCGACGACTGGTTCTTCGTGGTCAACGCGATTTCCGACACCGTCGTCGAACCCCGCAGTTTTCCTATCCCCGTCGGCGTTCAAACCACCGAACGGTCAAACAGCATCGACGTATTCGGACGGTCCGGATCAGAAGTCTATGCCCAGACCTTCATCACCGGCGTTGCGCTGATCAAAGGATCGACCGCCTACAAGCCACCTGACGTGGAATATCGGCTGACTTTGGCTACACAGGTCAATCATGTTAACGTGCCGGAACGGCGGGTGCTGTTCGTCGAACCATCCAAATCCTCCCATCGCACCGACTGGTTTGTCGGCGTGCAGGAGGCGTTTTTCGATTATCATATCCGCAACACATCGGCGCGCTATGATTTTGATAGCTTCCGCATTGGCATTCAGCCGATGCAGGCGGATTTCCGCGGATTTCTGTTCCAGGACAACCAGCTCGGTTTCCGCCTCTTCGGAACCCGTGACAACAACAGGGTCCAGTATAATCTGGGGGCCTTTGTCCAACTGGAAAAAGACACCAATTCCGGTCTCAATGACATCACCCAGACCCCGCGCGAAAGCTATATTTTCTTCGCCAATCTCTACCGGCAGGATCTGCCCTTCGTCGGACTGACCAGCCAGTTCAGTGTCACCTATAATATGAATCGCGAAAAGTCCGATATCGAGATTGACGACAACGGCTTTCCTGTGCGTCCCGCTCTGATCGGCGACCTCAGAGGCCGGGCCTATGATGTCGTCTATCCCGGCTATGCCTTTGACGGACGGATCGGGCGGATCAATCTCACCGGACAAGTCTACGGAGCTTTTGGTGAAGACCGGAACAGCATCTTCACCAGCGAACCGGCGAAGATCGAAGCCTATTTCGGCGCGCTGGAAGCCAGCTATGATGTCGATTTCCTGCGCTTTCGCGCATCCGGCCTGTTCGCCAGTG
Source organism: Parasphingorhabdus sp. (assembly GCF_048267785.1). Taxonomy (GTDB): domain Bacteria; phylum Pseudomonadota; class Alphaproteobacteria; order Sphingomonadales; family Sphingomonadaceae; genus Parasphingorhabdus. Next base: position 145,027 of record NZ_JBLWWU010000003.1, read on the forward strand.
GGGACGGAAATCCCTATAATAATACCGAAGCCGGCTTTGACGCTATATTCGAAAATCCAATTTTTGCCGGAGCCGACACCAGCTACTGGATCCGCCAGACGATCCCGTTTGCCGGCGGCGGGCGGGTAATTTCAATCAATGGTCGCAATGGTATCCTCAATTCGCTCCGTTCCTCCAAGGAACAGGGACAGAGCAATTTCAACAATCCCGGCACGATATTGGTGGGCGCTGGCGTCGATGCCGATCTGACGCCTGAATTCCGCCTTTCCGGTAACGCCAATCATCTGTGGTTCCATAAGACAGAGAGTCTCGAAGCCTTGCGCGTCGAAGGCTCAATTCCGAAGGACATCGGCTGGGACCTGTCGCTAGCTGCAATTTATCGCCCAAAAGCGACGCAAAATATGGTATTCCGATTGTCGGGTGCTGCATTGTTGCCGGGCAAAGGATTCAAGGATTTGTTCGACCAGACTGACAAACGCGACTTTCATTATTCAATTCTGCTCAACGCGATACTGGCTTTCTGATGCGCTGGCGGAACCTCTTGACCGGCAATAGCAAATTGATCCTCGCGGGACTGGGTGCCTTGGCCCTGACGGTCACCCCTGCCTCCCTGCTGCTCGCCGCAGGCAAGGAAAAGCCGCAAAAGGTCGATTACAGCTTCACGCCCCCTGCCCCGCAAAACCAGACCTGGGACGAGGCGCAAGCCAAGAGCAGTGGTTGCCAGTCCTGTCATACGGACAGCGACCAGAAGACCATGCACGAGACGCCGGCAGTGGTTCTAGGCTGTGTGGATTGTCATGGTGGTGATGCCTCGGTTGTTGGCGACAACAAATGGGGCAAGAACAGCCTTGCCTATATGGACGCGCTGACCAAGGCGCACGTCCTGCCCAAATATCCGGAAAGCTGGCACTGGCCCTCCTCCGCCAATCCCAAGCGCAGCTATGGATTGCTGAACAAGGAATCGCCGGAATTCGTCCGGTTCGTCAATCCGTCGGACTATCGGGTGGCGCGCGAATCCTGCGGTGCCTGTCATATGGAAATCATCGAGGCGTCGGAACGATCCCTGATGGCAACCGGCGCCATGCTCTGGGGCGGAGCCGCCTATAACAACGGCATTGTGCCGTTCAAAAATTACGTATTCGGCGAAGCCTACACCCGTGATGGCGAACCGGCGACGATCAAGTCGCCGGGCAATCCGCACGGCACGGTGACCGATGCCGAAAAGAAACGTGGCGCACTTCCAATTCTTTACCCCTTGCCGACATGGCACACGGTTCCCCCCGGAGATATTTTCCGTGTGTTCGAGCGCGGTGGCCGCAATATCAACACCCAGTTCCCCGAGATCGGCCTGCCTAATATCGGCGGCATCATCCAGCGGCTGGAAGAGCCCGGACGTCCCGATCTCAAGCAATCCAATCGCGGCCCCGGAACGGGCCTGCGGGTCGCTATTCCTGTGCTCAATATCCACAAGACCCGGCTCAACGATCCGTTCATGTGGTTCATGGGCACCAATGACCAGCCGGGCGACTATCGCCAGTCGGGCTGCGCTGGCTGCCACGTCGTCTACGCCAATGACCGCGAACCGCGGCACAGTTCGATCTGGGCTAAATATGGCCGCGACGGCCAGACGCAGACGGTGGACCCGACGATCCGCAATCTGAAAGAGGGCGAACATCGTTTCGGCAGCTTCGGCAGCTATGATGCATCACACGGCGCAAAAGACGGTCATGGGGGTGATACCGGCCATGGCGACGATCACGCCGCCGACATCGCTCCCGCGAAGCGCGAAAAAGGCCATCCGATCCAACATGCCTTCACCCGCGCCATTCCGACCGCCCAGTGCATGAACTGCCACATGCACCAGCCGAACATCTTTCTGAACAGCTATCTCGGCTACACGATGTGGGACTATGAATCCGACGCGCCTTACATGTGGCCCGGCCCGGACAACAAGACGCCCAAGCCCGACGGCATGAGCGACGAGGAGTATCAGAAGACCTACAAGCAGCAGAAATATCCCGATGCCGAGGAAGTCCGCAAGGTGCTCGACCGCAATCCGGAAGGCGCGTCACCCAAGGGACTTTGGGCCGATATTGATTTCCTGCGTAATGTTTATGATCTCAACAGCGAACTCAACGATACGCAATTTGCCGATTATCACGGCCATGGCTGGAACTTTCGCGCAGTCCTGAAACGCGACCGCGATGGTAATCTCCTGGATGCCGAAGGCAATCAGGCGACCTATGGCACTGATACCGATAATATCGTCGCCAATGATGATCCGGAAAAATTCCGCAAGGAAGGCGAAGGAAAATTCGTCGAACCCGGGACCAATCCTGGTAAATCAGTTCATATGATGAGCATCCATGCCGAAGTCGGCATGCAATGCGCCGATTGCCATTTTGCTCAGGATAGTCATGGCAACGGCCTGATCTACGGCGAAGTCGCCAATGCGGTCGAGATCAGTTGCAAGGATTGTCACGGCACCGCCGACGCCTATCCTACTCTGATGACCAGCAATCTGGCGGCGCGGCCAAAGGGCAAGAACCTGGGCCTGCTCCGCAACGCCAACGGAGAGCGCCGCTTCGAATGGTTCGAGGACTCCAATGGCAAGCGCGTGCTGGTCCAGCGGTCGATCATCGATCCCAAACTCAGCTGGCGGGTAAGCCTCGTCAAAAACAGCGTGGACCGTTCACACCCGGACTTCAATCTCAAGGCGGCGCGGGCGAAACTAATGTCCAAAAGCGGAGCAGAAACGGGTAAATTTTCGTTCGGTAGTGGCGTTGCCAAGGAGGATCGGGCGCATACAGACGACAATATGGTATGCTTCACCTGTCACCTTAGCTGGACAACAAGCTGCGGTGGATGCCACTTGCCGATCGAAGCCAACTGGCAGGCCGACAATCACAAATATGAAGGTGGCACTACCAGAAACTATGCGACCTATAATCCCCAGGTTGCCCGCGACCAGATGTTCCAGCTTGGCCGTCATCAAACCAGCAAGGGCAATATCATTGCTCCGGTTCGTTCGACTTCCGCGCTGATCCTGTCCTCGACCAACATCAACCGCGAAAGGATATACGTCCAGCAGCCACCGATTTCCGGCATCGGCTTCTCGTCGCAAGCTTTCGCGCCGCATTTCCCACATACCGTGCGCAAGACCGAAACCAAACAATGCTCGGATTGTCACGTCAGCGAAGCCAATGACAATAACGCTATTATGGCTCAGACGCTGCTGCAGGGTACGAATTTCGTTAACTTCATCGGCCTCCACGCCTGGGTAGGCCTTGAAAAAGGCTTTGAAGCAGTCAGGGTTACCGAATGGGATGAACCGCAAGCGGTTATCGGCTCTTACCTCCAGAAATATGCTTATCCCGATTATTGGCGGATGCATGTTGAAGACCATGACCGGGAGCTGATTGACTGGGTACGCGGAGAACGGCTCGACAAAAATTTGTCCGGCGAAACAAAGGCGCTCGAAGAGTTCAAGAATGTCATTCAGGGAACCAGTGATGCCGTTCGCTGCCTGCAACTGCGCGGTGAATATATGTTTGTTGCCGAGGGCAAAGGTGGTTTTCGCGCTTATGATGTCGCTTCCATCGGCAACAAGGGCTTTTCGGAACGTATCGTCAAAGCCCCCTTCTCGTCGCTTGGTCAGGATACGCACGTCGACACAAAAAACGCGACCTGTATGGCACTGGCGACCAACCAGCCGATCGCGCCGACGCGCAACACCAAGGAATTGCGTGAGATCAACGAGGAACAGGCTTTCCATCCAATCTATAATTATGCGGTAATTACCGATAGCGAAGAAGGCCTAATACTGGTCAATATCAACACTTTGGCGGACGGTGAATTCCGCAACAATTTCTTCAAACGCAGCCTGACCTGGAACGAAGATAGCGTGCTCGACGGAGCACGTCACATCACGCTTGCCGGGCACTATGCCTATATTACTACCGATGCAGGACTGACGGTGATTGATCTAGACAAGCCGCTGAAGCCCCGCCACGTCATAACCATTCCTTTGACCGACGCGCGGGCATCGGCGCTGCAGTTCCGCTATCTCTGGGTCACCGATGCCGATGGCGTAAAATTGTTCAACGTCACCGACATGGAACATCCGGTTGCGGTGCCGTCCGGAACAATCCCTCTGCGCAACGCCCGTCGACTCTATCTCGCGCGCACCTATGCCTATATCGCGGCCAAGGATGAAGGTCTGGTGATTGCCAATATAACCCGTCCCGAAACGCCGACGGTCTACCGGCGGGAAACATTTGGCGGCACAATGAACGATGCAGAGGATGTCATAGTCGGATCGACCAATGCAACCCTGTTTGCCTATGTCGCAGATGGACGCAACGGCCTGAAGGTAATCCAGTTGACCACGCCGGACAGTCAGAAGAACTTCTATGGTTTCTCACCGGCGCCTAAGCCGGAACTTATCGCCTTCGCGCGTACGCCCAAGCCGGCGCTCGCTTTGTCCAAGGGTCTCGATCGTGATCGGGCGGTAGATGAGACCGGTGGTCAGATGGCGGTCTTTGGCCGCCTCGGTTCTCGACCGTTTACCCGCAGCGAGATGCAGCGCTTCTACCTGAATAGCAAGGGTAAGCCGTATTTCGTCAAAGACGAGCCGGATATCGCAGACTGGATTGGTCCCGTTCCAGCGATGCTTGCCAAGCCTTAGAGATGAACGGGGGCCGGACTGTCCAAAGACGCCGACCCCCTGTCCCCCAATAAGCAACTAGGGGGAATTACAATTCCTGCGCGCTCGCGCGCAAGGCTTTGACTAGATTAGTGTATATGCAAAAAGGTCAGCAATTGCCGTCGATGGCACGACCTGCGAGAGCACCGACTGCTCCGCCGATAATCGTACCTTCGGTTTTATCACCGCGGCCAGCCACTTCGTTGCCCAACAATCCACCGGCTATCGCACCGATAATCGTTCCGCCAGTCCCGCGGTCGCATCCACGGTAACCCCGATCGCTATAAGATCGACGATCACGATAGCGGCGCTCATCCCGATAGTAACGGCGATCCCGATAGCGTTTGCCGCGATAAATGTCCCCGCGTCGATATTCGCGATATCCATCGTTACGGACTTGCTCATAGGTCGCGCCGTTATAATATCCGCCACGCGCTTCCGCTGGCGCAGCAAATGCCATTGTTGCAATAGCTGCGGTTGAAATCGCCAAACTTCCCAAAATCTTGTTGATCATATTCTTCACTCCAAAAGGGCTTATACGAACCCCGAATCAATTGCTGCCCTACATTTATCGTTCTAGGCGGTCATCGTTGACCAAAGACTGAATGACGGTTTTATCTCAGGTTCATTTTCAGTAAGATTTTTCTGAATAGATTGGTCGCAGACCGGCTGACTAGCTTTTTAACTGATTGCTGCATTCCCTCCTGTCCGATAGCCCGTAATAAAATGAGCGGAGAGAATGAACAATGCAGTCAAATGGGAAATTGAGCGGCAAGACAGCGGCTATCACAGGCGGCACGGCGGGTATCGGGCGCGGGATTGCCGAAGCGTTTCTGGCAGAGGGTGCCAATGTCGCCCTGATGGCCCGCAATCCGGACAAAGGTTGCGAAGTTGTCGCGCAACTTGATGTTGGCGACCGTGCCCTGTTCATTGCCGGCGACGTGATGGAGCAGGATCAGGTGGAAGGATTTATCGACCAGACCGTCGCCCATTTCGGCTCTATCGATATCCTCGTCAACAATGCCGGCGGCGCGGGCGATCTTGCACCACTGGTCGACCTGACCGACGAAGCCTTTGACCAGGCGATGAAGTGGAATATCTATTCTACCTTCTGGGCCACGCGCCGGGCGCTCAGGCCGATGATCGCCCAGCAATGGGGCCGGGTAATCAATATCAGCTCGACCGAAGGCAAGATGGGCAAGCCGACCTTTGCATCCTATACCACCGCCAAACATGGCATCAACGGCATGACCAAGGCGGTGGCGCAGGAAGTCGGCACTTCGGGCATCACAGTCAATTCAATCTGCCCCGGCCTGATCCTGACCGACCTGATCATGGAAAGCGGCCCCACTACTGCCGAAGGCATGGGCATGACCTTCGACGAGATGATCGCCATGTTCTCGCAGGAGAGCGCCCTCAAACGACCGGGCAAGGTCGAAGAGGTCGCCGCAATGGCGGTGCTCCTCGCTTCGGAAGCGGGCGCCGGGATTACCGGAGCCGCGCTGAGCGTTGACGGCGGCACCGCCCCCTATTGATCTGACGATCCCGACCGGAACGCGCCAAAACGCTCCGTTTCAGGGGAGCAGCTCTTTGCGCTTCCTGGCGACGTCCTTCATATCGGCCCAGGGATCGCCGGACTTTTTCCCAGCGTGAGCAACCGCTGCATCGGGCGCTGGCGCTACTTCAGCCGGCGGATCGGCGGCGACGCAATAGGCGGTGACCAGTACCATGGCTGACCACCAGAGCGCGTTGGAGCGACTGGCAAAGACTCGAGTGAGGCGCGGTCCGAACATGATTCTGGCGATAGCATTGCGATATTAACAACTCGTCGACCACCACCGCGAACACGAATGCCAAACATTAGTATATTTCCCCATTATTCAGTTTCAGTTCATGTGCTGCCACGGGGATAATATGGGTAACCCTTTGTTATTTATTGATTTTCCTAAACTGGCACGACCTGTGCAATGTTATTGGCATCTTCGCAAAACAGTTTGTGAAGCAGCCATTTAAACCAAAAAGGAACGCCAACATGACCAACACCAATATCCAGAACCAAATCGCCGCCGCTTTTGCCGCTGTTTTTGCAGCCGCTGTTTTTGTCAGCGCCAGCGTTGGTCCCGCCGTCAACAGTGCAGCCTCGCTGGTAGCATAGCCCAACCCCAAAGGATCCCTGACCATGCTCTCCCCCGAATTTCACAACCGCTTCGCCGCCGCCTTTGCCGCTTTCGTTTCGGCCACCATCCTGCTGGCCGCCTCGATCGGCCCTGGCGTCAACAACAGCGCAACTCTGGTGATCTGATCACCGGAGTTGCCGCTAGCGGCAGGCGCGCAGGAAAGTCACCAGCGCGTCGCCCGACCCCTTCAGATGAAGGGAGAATTTATTGCCGTTGAGATTGACGAAAGCGCGATTGCCCCGCGCCAGCGCCGGAAACAGCGAATGATTATTGGGCAAATAGAATTGCGGCATCACCAGATCCTGCCCCTCGATCTGCGTCGGCAACATCCGCGCCAACACGCCGATCGACGCGCCGTCGTCAACCCGGACGGTGAATCCGAACTGGTCTTCCGCGACCATCTCCCGCGGCGTCGCGATGATCATATTCGCGATCCGTACACTGCCATCATCAAGCTTTTCGCAACGCATGGTCCATAGCCGGTTATCGGTCTCCGGCACCATGAACGTCAGCATTGGTATTTTGCCGTCGCTTTCATTGTGCCAGACCATCCCAAAAACCTGGCCGGCATCCGGATAATCTTCGCGCGACGGGATCGTCGGCTTGGCCATTTCGCCGGCAGCAGCAGCGGATTGGGAAGCGTTGCCAGAAGATGCCACCAAAGCGAGCATGGCGGCGGCGGACAATGTGTATCTTTTCAACATGATACACGCTCTAACAGCAAGACGGGCCGACGGGTAGACAGAGATAGACTCATATTGGTTCTAATCTCCGCTCGCAGCGGTAGCCGCCGTGATGACCCCCGATGTTGCGCCTCAAAACAACCGCGCGCTTCAATCTCTTTTAACATTTCCTCCCTATTTTCCACCCGGTGAACACCATCCGCTGGCCCAGTTTCATCGCAATCACCGCGGCCCTGTGCGCCGCGCTGTTTCTGGCGATATTCCTCAGCGGCGGACCGAGGTCGACGACCGCTGCCGTCGGCATCGATCCAAACCGCGCCAGCTTCGGCATCTGCTTTGGCTCCGACCGCTATACTTGCGTCGTCGACGGCGACACGATCTGGTTCGAGGGTCGCAAGATCCGCGTCGCCGATATCAACACGCCGGAAATCTCCAGCCCCGGCTGCGCCTCCGAACGGCAGCTCGGCCAGAAAGCCAAGATGCGCCTGCAGGCTCTGCTCAATCAGGGCGCCTTCTCGCTCGAACCGATTGACCGCGACCAGGACCAATATGGCCGCGACCTGCGGATCATCACCCGTGATGGCAAAAGCCTCGGCGAGACATTGGTCGCCGAGGGCCTCGCCGAACGCTGGCAAGGCACGCGCCGCAACTGGTGCTAGGCCACCTGCCCCGCCTTGCGTGACAGCAACCAGGCAAGCGCGAACAACAGCATGAAAAGCCCGTCAACCATGGCGCCGACAAATACCGGCCCCGCCTCCACACGCCCCTGCGTATAGAGAATTGTCACCGGCAGAAAGAAGGACAGCTTTTCCAGTATCGAAATCGGAATCAGCGCGCGATAGCGGGCCGGGTCCGTCGCGATCAGGATGAAGATCAGCTGGAACACCAGCGCGATGCCGATAAAGCCGTAATAATATTCCGGTCGCGGGCCGGCTTCGCCGAATAGTCCGGGGACGAGCGCGAGAAAGCCCCAGGCGGCGGCGAGAGCGAAAATAATTCGGACAAATTTCATGGCGACTCCGGGTTGAACTTTACAAACTTTACAGTGTTAAAAGAAAAAATTCCCGCTCGCCCCAAAATCACGATTTTTCGCATTTTTTCAGAATGTTGAACAGATTTTGCAGCATCGTTTCTCATGGTCCGATCTGTAGCACAAGGCGGGCTTGTAGGACAGAGGCGCGGCCGAAAGATGCAGCCAGTATGGCAAATCCCGCGCGCCATGATATGGACCGGCCATGAAACAATATCGTCACATCGTCGGCTGGAGCGCGATCGTCGTCGCCGCGCTCAACTTTCTCCCCCTGCCCCTGCCCACGCTGCCGCCAATGTTGACTTCAGACATGGTTATGCAGCTGCCCGGCCTTGGCCCGGTGCTGATGATGCTGTCCCCAATGCTGCTGTTCGCCGCCGGTATCGGTCTGGTCAAGGGCTGGGACGGCGGGCGCAAGCTGTTTGTGGCCTGGGCGGTTGTTGGCGGATTGTCGGCGATCGCGGGGCTGGACTATGCGCCGGTCGAGGCGATGGTGGATTTGGCGGTGATCGGGGTGTCGCTGGCGGTGGTGCTGTGGGGGGATTGGCGGCGGCTGTTGCCGCGGTAAGGCAATTGCGTGCGTGCATATCATTTTTCCTCTCCCTTAGGGAGAGGCAACGAAGACTTAGCCGATAGGCTTAGTCGCAGTCGGTGAGGGGTTATGCGCTTGGCGAGGCTCAAACCCCTCACCGAGTTGCGCTAGTCAGACGAGCTGACAAGCTCCACTTGCCTCTCCCTAAGGGAGAGGAAAAAAACTCAACGCCTGCGATAGGGTTCGCAGGCGATGCCGTCATTGTCGCGATCCAGCGGCGACCGATAGCCGGGATCACCGCGATAGAGCGGCGCGGCGCCGGCGGCCCGGGCGGCAGAGCAATTGGGATAATAAGCGCGCGATGGCAGACTCTGGGCAAAGGCCTGCACCTGCTCCGCCTGCGCCGGTGTGGACAGGCTGCCCGGTTCGTAAAAATAGACCCCGCAGAATGTCAGCGCGACCAGCTGGATCATCGCGATATTCTGCAGCCGGCCGTTGAACGGCTGCTTGCGCGTCTTGTGCCGAAACAGCGCCCGCCCGGCATAGGCGCCCAAAGACCCGCCAAATAAAGCGAGCCTCAACAGAATCGCCTCCGAAACCCGCCACCGGAATTTTTCCGCCTGAATCTTGTCCCAGCCGAATAGCAGGAAGGTCCAGCCATTGATCAGGATGAAAGCCAGCAGGATGTTGGTCGCGGTCAACATGGCGCGAATTTACAGGATCATGCTTAAAGACCCGTAAAATGGGACTTTGACCGAAACGGCCAATCCTGCACCCGGAACCTCGTCATCCTGAACCTGTTCTAGGATCCCTCAAGATTCGCGCCCTGCCGGACCAGGTCCTGAGCCGAAGGCCAGCGAAGCTAAACGAGTTCAGGATGACGAAAGGGGATATATTATCCCCTTTCCCTAATTTACCGACACTTCAACCCGCCACGATCAATTTCGCGGCCCAAGAGCGCGCCGCCCGCGGCGCCTAATAATGTGCCGACGGTGCGGTCGCGGCCGCCGTCGAGTTCGCGGCCGACCAGAGCGCCGACAGCGCCGCCGATGATCAGACCGGTGGTGCCATTTTCGCGCCGGCAATGATAGCGCCCGTCCCTGCCCCGCCAGATCCGGTCATTGCGGCCGAGACGGCGCGGTTCATAATAGCGGCCATGTTTGTCATAGCGGTGCTTGTGCTTTTTCTTGGCATAGGCCGGCGCGGCGTCAAATACAGCGGCGGCGGGCACGACCAGCGAAGCGGCGGCAAGCGACATGAGGATATTACGCATGATGAAACTCCCTTTGTTTTGATTCTGAACCGGGTGTTACAATGGGCAAGATGAACCGTCTGTGATACGACGCACCCCCCGAAACGGGCCGTCGCACCGAAAACACGGCTTGCCCCCCGGTGTCCGGAACCCGGAACAAAGACGTCTCTGCTGCGTTGAAAGACCAACAGAAAGAGGAACATCATGACTGAAGAACGCAGCATCAACCAGTCCCAGCGCGATGACGCGCAAGCCCAGAAATTTGCCGAGAAGGCGCAGCAGCACACCAAGGCCAAGCGCGAGGATATCGCCGACAGCACGCACGGCGGCCACAGCGACCCGGCGCAGCTCATCCCCGACGATACGCAGGACACGGTCGATCATATGAAACAGATGGCCGAAAGCGGCCGCATCGAAGGCGGTGCCTTTGCCGGCGAGCGCAATGATGATGACGAGGAAAGCGACCTCGGCATTTTGGACAAGGCCGAGGATGACGCCCCGCTCAGCGAAAAGGGCGGCGCGGATTTTGGTAATAGTGGTTGAGGGTAATGAATTTCCTCTCCCACAGGGAGAGGCAAGTGGAACTTGCCAGCTTGCTGGCTAGTGGAACTCGGTGAGGGGTTTTGACCGCTGAAGGGCGAAACCCCTCACCGACTGCGACTAACCCCGGATTGCATCCGGGGAAGTCTTCGTTGCCTCTCCCTGTGGGAGAGGGTGAAAATGCATTCGTCATCCTGAATTTATTTCAGGATCCCTTCCGAGTGCGCGCGAACCTTGAGGCATCCTGAGCCGAAGGCCAGCGAAGCTAAACGAGTTCAGGATGACGAGGGAGGGGTTGGCACGCGCTCACCGAAACCCAAAGCCCCTCCTATTCTGCCGCGACATCCGTCGAACGGGTCATGTCGCCGCGACCGGCCAGAAGGCCGGCAACGGATATATCCTCGTCAATCTCTTCCCAGTGCAGGCCCGAGCGGCTGAGTTCGACCTGTTCGCGCTGCCGGGGTGTGGCATGCAACAGGCGCGGAAACCAGGTCAGCGGAATGCCCAGCGTGCGCCCGTCTTCCAGATCAACCCAGAAACTATTCTCGTCAAACCGGACCGCTAGCGGTTCAGGGGGAAAAGAAGTCATGCCATATTCTTTCAATTTCTTCGCCTCTCCCCTCTATAACCGCAATCAGCCGCGAAAGCACGTTTGAAGAGAAGCCCTGGTGGTTTTGCTTGCTAATAGGGCGGATTCAAGCTGTAATAGTAGGTATGTCCACTATTCATCTGGTTCCGCAAAATCTGCGTGACATGTATCATGTAAAAGAGTGGCGGAATGCCACTGGCATTCTACAAACGGCGTGCCCTGACGAATGGGCCGAGATCATAGATATTTTGACAAACTTTAGATTGCTTAAATCAGAAATACTTGCGCCCGGGGGCAGAAAATCGTTAATAGCAAGCAGAATTGATGAACAATTCTACGGCTTGGGATGGCAAGAAAAGAGCTTCGACACCGCGATAAGCGTAGATGATCATGAATACCAAACACCAACTCACAGCGTAGATTGCTTTAAGGGACGTGTTGGTGTTGAAGTAGAATGGAACAATAAAGATCCATTCTACGATAGGGATCTGAACAATTTTCGTTTGCTATTTGATTTGAGAGTAATCGATGTCGGAATAATAATCACTCGGTCAACCGAATTACAACAAATTTTCAAGGATCTCGGCAAAGGTTCGTCTTACGGATCATCGACAACACATCACGAGAAGCTTTGGCCGAGGCTAGAAGGCGGTGGAGGTGGAGGTTGTCCGATCTTAACTTTTGCAATCCGGCCCGCACTTTATGTCGATAACGCTTAATGTTATTCTGCGGCTTCTAATGTGCTATTATAGTTATATGTTTTCCAATCAGGTGCGTAATCATCATCGGCCTGATTACCCCAGACGGTCCAATCTTTACGCTTTCCTCGACTAAAAAGCTCAATCCTTGGCCCCCACGAGCAACCCTCAATAATATCATATTGTTCATCTGGTTTACGGCTGTGCTCACGTTTGCGTGATTGAATCATGTTAACTTGTGATCGGCCCGGGGCGAGTGTTCTAGCATTTTTTCCGCGAACGCCAAAAAGCAGAATTTCGGTTACATTCCGAAAATAAAAACCAACTCCGCGCCCGTCTGATCCACCATCCTTGCGGATTTTATGCCAAACAATATTGGATACATATCGAAAGCCCCACGCTTCCAAAACCTTAATTCCTTCTGGCAATAATGCGTTCGGTACCCATAAATATAGGTGAGATGGGTCCGCTGCTATATCTTCAACTGGAAGAGCACAAATTTCGTCCAAACTCATCGTTGGGTAGCGATTAAGTCGCTTGTGTTCTGGAGCAACTTTGCCAGTCCTGTTTTGAAATTGCCAAGGCGGATCAGCTAATATTGTACTATATTTTTGCCCTTTTGCGACACCGACTAGATCGATAGCTGCCTGAGAAATTCTGTCCTTCTGTGAAACTAGGTCTTTGATAGCACGACTCCAGAAATAAAATTCGTTCTTATTACGTTCTTATCAAAGAATCAACTCACTCCGCAGCAACCCCTGCTTCGGCAAACATATCCGGCCCGTCATCGACCGGCGCGTCTTCGTTCGCGACCTTGCCCTTGCGCTGGTCGAAGCTGGACCAGACGTCGTTCCATTCGCCCTTGGTTGCGCCCTTGGAATATTCCGTCGCACGGGCTTCGAAGAAATTGGCGTGTTCGACGCCGTTCAGGAGGGGCGCGAGCCAGGGCAGCGGGTGGTCTTCGATCATGTAGATCGGCTGGAAGCCGAGCTGTCCGAGGCGCCAGTCGGCGATATAGCGGATGTAGCGCTTGATTTCCTTGGCGGTCATGCCGGTGACCGGGCCATCGCTGAACGCGAGATCGATGAACGCATCTTCCAGGCGCACCGTCTTCTGGCAGCAGTCGATAATATCTTCCTTGACCGACTTGGTCAGGCAGTCGCGTTCCTTCACGAACGTGTGGAACATCTTGATGATGCCCTCGCAGTGCAGGCTTTCGTCGCGGACCGACCAGGAGACGATCTGGCCCATGCCCTTCATCTTGTTGAAGCGCGGGAAGTTCATCAGCATGGCGAAGCTGGCGAACAGCTGCAGACCCTCGGTGAAGCCGCCGAACATCGCCAGCGTCTTGGCGATATCCTCGTCATTGTCGACGCCGAATGTGCCCATATAGTCGTGCTTGTCCTTCATCGCTTCATATTCGAGGAACATCGAATATTCGCTTTCCGGCATGCCGATGGTGTCGAGCAGATGCGAGTAGGCGGCGATATGGACGGTTTCCATGTTGCTGAACGCGGTCAGCATCATCTTGATTTCGGTCGGCTTGAACACCCGGCCATATTTGTCGTGATAGCAATCCTGCACCTCGACATCGGCCTGGGTGAAGAAGCGGAAGATTTGCGTGAGCAGATTGCGTTCGTGATCGGTGAGCTTCTGTGCCCAGTCGCGGCAATCCTCGCCGAGCGGCACTTCCTCCGGCATCCAGTGGATCTGCTGCTGCCGCTTCCAGAATTCATAGGCCCAGGGATATTCAAAGGGCTTGTAGGTTTTGCGTGCTTCCAGAAGTGACATGGTAACTCATTCTCCGCTTTATACTCGTCGCCCCAACGTCGGCCGGGGCCTAAATCAATCTTGCTTCACAAATCGTCGACCGGGTTGGACCCCAGCCTTCGCTGGGGTGACGATTTGTGCTGCGCGCTCTTTTTCTTTTTAAAACGACCCCCTCCCAAAAAGGAGCAAAGGGAGGGGGCAGTGGGCAAACCAAATGTTAAACGCCTCCGGCGTTTGACGTGCAGCCCCGGACTTGATCCGGGGTCCAACTCCGATCATTGCGTTCAACCGCACGATCGGGAGATGGATCCCCGCCTTCGCAGGGACACAAGAAGTCCCGGCTTACTGACACGCGAGACATTCGTCATAATCGGTGGTGCCGGCGGTGGTCATCAGCTCGACCTTTTTCGGGTCGAGCGTATTGTCCGCCTCGACACCGCCCGAAATATTGGCGCCCGTTGCCGGTTCGCTCATCATCGTCTCGCCACCGGCAAAACCGGCGCGCTGGATCGATTTCGAGCGCAGATAATAGAGCGACTTGATGCCAAGCTCCCATGCACGGAAGTGGAGCATCAGCAGGTCCCACTTGTCGACATCGGCCGGGATGAACAGGTTGAGCGACTGCGCCTGATCAATATAGGGCGTGCGGTCGGCGGCGAGTTCGAGCAGCCAGCGCTGGTCGATCTCGAAGCTGGTCTTGTAGGCATCCTTTTCCTCGGCGCTGAGGAAATCGAGATGCTGGACGCTGCCGCCCTTCTCGAGGATCGAGTTCCAGACATTGGTGCTGTCCTTGCTCTTCTCCTGCAGCAATTTCTCGAGATGCGGGTTCTTCACCACGAAGCTGCCCGAGAGCGTCTTGTGGGTGTAGATATTCGCCGGGATCGGTTCGATGCAGGCCGAGGCGCCGCCGCAGATGATGCTGATCGACGCGGTCGGCGCGATCGCCATCTTGCAGGAGAAGCGCTCCATCACACCCTGATCGGCGGCATCGGGACAAGGGCCCCGTTCCTTGGCAAGCATCATGCTGGCTTCGGAAGCCTTGGCCGAAACATGCTTGAAGATCTTGAGATTCCAAGATTTTGCCAGCGCGCTTTCGAAGCCGAGACCGCGGGCCTGCAAGAAGCTGTGGAAGCCCATCACACCCAGGCCGACGCTGCGTTCGCGTTCTGCCGAATATTTGGCGCGTGCCATTTCGTCGGGCGCGCGGTCAATATAATCCTGCAGGACATTGTCGAGGAAGCGCATGACATCCTCGATAAAGCCCTTGTCGACCGACCACTCATCCCATTTTTCGAGATTGAGCGAGGACAGGCAACACACTGCAGTCCTGTCCTCGCCAAGGTGATCACGACCCGTTGGCAGTGTGATTTCTGAACAAAGATTGGAGGTGGAAACCTTGAGACCCAGATCGCGGTGATGTTTGGGCATCATCCGGTTCACCGTGTCGCTGAAGATGATATAGGGTTCACCCGTCGCCAACCGCGTTTCGACCAGTTTCTGAAACAGGCTGCGCGCGTCGACGGTGCTGCGAACCGAACCGTCTTTCGGCGATTTCAGCTCAAATTCGGTGCCGTCGCGGACCGCTTCCATGAATTCGTCGGTCAGCAAAACGCCGTGATGCAGGTTCAGGGCTTTTCGGTTAAAGTCACCGGAGGGCTTTCTGATTTCTAGAAATTCTTCGATTTCAGGATGATTGACGTCGAGATAGCAAGCCGCCGATCCACGACGCAAAGACCCTTGCGAAATTGCCAGAGTAAGGCTGTCCATGACGCGGACGAACGGTATGATGCCGGAGGTCTTGCCATTCAGGCCAACCGGTTCACCGATGCCGCGAACGCTACCCCAATAGGTGCCAATGCCGCCGCCGCGCGAGGCGAGCCAGACATTTTCGTTCCAGGTGTTGACGATGCCGCCGAGACTGTCGTCGACGCTGTTGAGATAGCAACTGATCGGCAGACCGCGACCGGTACCGCCGTTGGACAGCACGGGCGTCGCCGGCATGAACCAGAGTTTTGAAATCGCGTCATAAAGCCGCTGGGCATGATCCTGATCATCGGCATAGGCATCGGCAACGCGGGCAAACAGATCCTGATAGGATTCGCCGGGCAGCAGATAGCGGTCCCTCAGCGTTTCCTTGCCAAAATCTGTGAGCATATCGTCGCGGCTTTCGTCCTGCACGATTTTGAAGCGACGCTTCTCGACGCTGCGGCTGTCGCGCTCCGCCTTCAGTTCCTTTTCGTCATTGGCCTTGGCCGAGGCAGCTTCTGCCGCCGCCTTTTTGCTGACTTCGGGTTCACTCGTCGGCTTTACGCTTTCGGCTCTGCTTTTTGGCGTATCCAATACTTCCGCGCTCATTTCACTCTCACTCACATCTGTTCCAGTCACATTCTCATTGTCGCGGTTGTCTCTAAAATCCATCAAGGCCCCCTATAATCACACTAATAATTCAACGATCACAACGGCCTGTAGACCGTTCATCCAACGGGACTTCTTGCGGGCATTTGTTCCTGTCTTGTTCGACTCGAATCGAAGCTTTAATCCTAACAGTTTTGTCACCCGGGCGGGCATTTATTTTCCTGCCCAAAACCCCAAATATTCCGTTGCAATTGGCACAAAGGGAGCCGTCCACCGAGTCGGTGTTCATAGACAATGACACTATAAGTTGGTGTGACCCCTTGCCCTAACCACAACCTATAGTGGCTGAAACAAAATTTTATGCAAGGGGGTAAATGACATATTAACGACTCCGTTCGTCGCATAAATGAATCGCTTCGTCGAGCGCCGATTCATGCTGCATCGCAGCGACGCGTGGACCTTCTAGGTCTGCCGCAAAGCGCAAGAGTCGATAATAAATTTTACATGAAAACTATCCACAATCGATGCACAGGCGGTCATGACATATTTGTGACACCAGATATGGTAGTTCCTTAATTGCTTCCACAAATTATTGGAGCGGGCTAAGCTCATTCTCACAGACCGGGTCGACGATAATATGAAACTGAAACTAGAAAACAAATCCGTATTGGTGACGGCCGGCAGCAAGGGCATTGGCCTTGCCACCGCTCGCGGTTTTTATGAAGCAGGCGCACGTGTCGCTATTTGCAGCCGTTCCCAGGAAAATCTTGATGCCGCCGCAGCGTTCATGCCCGGTTGTGTCGCCATCGCCGGTGATGTTTCGAACGCCGATGACATCCAGCGGATAGTCACAGCAGCCTCTGACGATTTCGATGGCATCGATATATTGGTAAACAACGCAGGCGGCCCGCCGACCGGCCTGTTTGTTGATCTCGACGACTCAGATTGGGAGAAGGCCGTAGAACTTACCTTAATGTCGGTTGTCCGGACCACCCGTCTGGTACTGCCGCATATGCAGGCGCAAAAATGGGGTAGGATTATCAACATTTCATCAACCGGCGTGAAGCAGCCGGTACCCGGCCTGACCCTTTCCAACAGCATCCGCCTGGCAGTACTCGGCTGGGCCAAGACACTCGCCAATCAGGTCGGGCCGGACAATGTCCTGGTCAATACCGTTTGTCCTGGCTTCACCAATACTGATCGCATTACCCAGATCTTTGAATCGCAATCGGCCGCTTCCGGGAAAACTATTGATGAAATTTCAAAAGGTCTTGCGACACAAATCCCGCTTCGCCGGCTCGGACAACCTGAAGAAATTGCCAATCTTGCCGTCTTCCTCGGCTCCCAAGCCGCGAGCTATATCACAGGCACGGCCATACAGGTAGATGGCGGTTCGGTGCAAAGCCCCGGCTAGACCGGTAGCCGGTCGGTCGCAGATCATTCTGCAATGCCTGGAGGCGCCGAGGCCCTTCCGGACCACTAGCGCTGTTCGCGGTCGACCAGAAGTTCGGTCGCCGGCTTGCGCCGCAGCGCTACGATCAGCACGCCGCCAATCGCCAGCGCTGCCCCCACGCCCATTCGGAAATCAAAAGCATCATTGGTGATCAAGACCCCCAAGGCAATTGTAGCCAGCGGCGTTATCAAAGTGAGCGGAGCGAGAAGATTGGCCTCATAATTACGGATAAGGTGATAATAAGCAGAATGCGCCCCTACGGAAACGATCAGAGACGTAAACAGGACCGCAGCGACCAGTGGCCATCCAACGGCCGAAGCAGAAGCCCACTGCCCCTCCTCGAAAAGCAGCGAGGCAACGGGCAAGGAAATAACTGACACCAGACCAACCCATGCCTGAAAACGGAACGGGGAGACGTCCTGAACCCGCTTCATCAACACAGCCCCGGCAGAGCCGGCAAATGCAGCGGCTGCAACGAACCAGAGCCCCATTGAGAGCGTGATGCCTTCCGGGCGCCAGACCACAAACAAAACGCCGAGCAAAGTCATACCGATACCAATGCCGCGCCGCCAATGAACGCGCTCTCCCAGCATCAACACGGACAACAAGATCGTAAAGGGAACCCCCAGTTGCAATATGATGGCAGCCGACGATGGCGATGTAGTCTGCAGGCCGATGAACAGCAGCGCAAAATTTCCGCCACCCATCAGCAAGCCGATCAATATGATGCGCCACGCCGGACGGGGCATCGGCAGGAGCCAGGGCAGCATCACAAGCGCCACTACGAAAAAGCGGAGAGCCGCATAGAATATGGGCGGCACAGCCCAGTCATCGACGATGATCTTGCTCAGGACATTGTTGGAGGCCCAGATCAGACAAATCAGGACGAGCAGTAGAAAATCGCGCGCGCGCATAGAATCGGTTCCTTGGCAGGTCGTCGATACGCCCCGCTTGGTTACTCGTATCGCGTCATCATGTTGTTCGCAATCGCAGCATAGGATCGGCGGATGTTTATTTTATTTGATACCCAAATTACTATTTACGATATTTGGCGAAGCACGGACCGCCAAGCTGAGACAGCCGGACTGATCGATTTGGCCGGACATGTATCGGCCAGCAATGCGCCACAAAAACTTGCCCGGCCCGTTCATATCGGTCAAAAGGCGGCCAAATCACATATCGCAAGATTTTCCGGAGCCAATATGACCGTCACGATTAAGACCACCGACCTTGTTGAAAGCGTCGCCGACGCGCTGCAATTTATTTCTTATTATCATCCGATGGATTATATCCGGGCGCTCGGCAAAGCCTATGACGCGGAGAAATCACCGGCAGCAAAAGATGCGATTGCCCAGATCCTGACCAATTCGAAAATGTGCGCCGAGGGCCACCGCCCGATTTGCCAGGATACCGGCATCGTCAATGTCTTCGTCAAATGGGGCATGGATTGCCGGCTTGACGACACATCACAATCGATGCAGGAAATCGTCGATGAAGGCGTGCGCCGCGCCTATCTCCATCCGGAGAACAAGCTGCGCGCCTCGATCTTGGCCGATCCCGCCTTCACCCGGCGCAACACCAAGGACAACACCCCTTCTGTGCTGCATGTCGAGATGGTGCCCGGTGACAAGGTCTCCGTTGATGTCGCGGCCAAGGGGGGCGGATCGGAGAATAAATCCAAATTCAAGATGATGAACCCGAGCGACAATATCGTCGACTGGGTACTGGAAATGATCCCGCAGATGGGCGCCGGCTGGTGCCCGCCCGGCATGCTCGGCATCGGCATTGGCGGCACCGCGGAACGCGCCGTATTACTGGCCAAACAGAGCCTGATGGATCCTATTGATATGGGCCAGCTAAAAGAACGAGGGCCACGCAATGATATCGAGGAGCTCCGCATCGAAATATTCGACAAGGTCAACGCGCTCGGCATCGGTGCGCAGGGTCTGGGCGGACTCTCGACCATCCTCGACGTCAAGATCAACGACTGGCCCTGCCATGCAGCGGGCAAACCGGTCGCGATGATCCCCAATTGCGCCGCCACCCGCCACGCGCATTTCACCCTCGATGGCAGCGGCCCCGCCTATCTCGAAGCGCCGAAGCTCGACGAATGGCCGGACGTCAACTGGACGCCGTCATCGGAAGCGAAGCGCGTGCATCTCGACCAGCTGGATGCGGCAGAAGTCGCGACCTGGAAACATGGCGACCGGTTGCTGCTCAACGGCAAGATGCTGACCGGCCGCGATGCCGCGCACAAGAAGATCAAGGATATGCTGGAAGCCGGCGAAGAATTGCCGGTCGAGTTCCGGGGCCGCGTCATCTATTATGTCGGCCCCGTCGATCCGGTAGGCGAGGAAGTGGTTGGCCCCGCTGGGCCGACCACCGCGACGCGGATGGACAAGTTCACCGACATGATGCTCGAACAGGGTCTGCTCGCAATGGTTGGCAAGGCGGAACGCGGACTGGATACGGTGGCCTCGATCGAGAAGCACAAGAGCGCCTATCTGATGGCGGTCGGCGGCAGCGCCTATCTGGTGTCGCGCGCGATCAAGGACTCCAAAGTCGTTGGATTTGAAGATCTTGGCATGGAAGCGATCTACGAATTTGAAGTGCAGGACATGCCGGTGACCGTGGCCGTGGATGCGGAAGGACAAAGCGTCCATCATCTCGCTCCTCTGGTGTGGCAGGAGAAGATCAAGAAGGAAGGACTGCTGGAAAACGCTTAAGCGTTCACCCATCAGGGTCGTGTTCCGGCGGCGAGACGTTCATTTGCAGATTCCCTGTCCGGAACATATTCTGCCAATGGGCTTTGCCGCCTGTCAGGAACCGGTCGGATTGACTTGCATGAATTTCGGTTTGCTGCGCGGCTGGGATGCATCGTGGGTGATCGGATAATTGCCGGGCGGCAAAGCCGCAAGCGGCATACCCGCGACGCAAAGGTCATAAGGGGACACGCGATGACGCGTACACAAACCGCCCGCACCATCACTGACCAGCGGCGTTTCAAACTCGACCGCCAGCACGGCCTCATTTGACCGGATCACCGTGCAGACAACCAATTGGCCAGCGCCAAGGTCGAGCACGAGCTTGGTACCCAGCGGCACCCCCAGCATGCCTTCAAACCGCGCACCGGATTTCGAAAGATCGCGCATCACAACCTCATATCTGTGATCCTCGTGGATCGCTCCAATCCGGCGAAAAACGGTGCGCCGGTCCGGCCGGTATAATTCCGGTCCATCAGGCTCGATCCGAAACTCTCCACTCCCGAGCTTCTCTTCAATCTCTTCCAATTTGAGCGCCTTGGAATAGATCCACCCCTGAATATAGCGCGCACCTTTGGAGCAAACGACTTCGAACTGGTCAAAAGCTTCAACCCCCTCGACCGTCGTTTCCATTCCCAATGCTTCTGACAGACCGACAATCGCCGCGATAATCTTCGCGCTGTTCTTGTCCTTCTGGGTACAGGAATCGACAAAACTCTTGTCCACTTTGATCTTGTCAAACGGGGCCGAACGCAGATAGCTCAGCGACGAATAGCCGGTACCAAAATCATCCAGCGCCAGTCGCACCCCCAGCTCTTTCAAAATCCTGAACGTATTATCAATGGTCTCGCTGTCACCCATGAAGACGCTTTCGGTCAGCTCGAGTTCCAGCCGCTCGGGTTCCAGACCGCTCGCAGCCAGTGCGTTCATGACGATTTCGGGGAAGCCGCTATTGGCAAATTGCACCGCTGACACATTGACCGCGACCCGAACCGACTTCGGCCACTGCAGCGCATCCATGCAGGCCCGGCGCAGCGCCCACTCTCCCAGCTGGTTTATCAGATTCAATTCTTCTGCAATCGGAATGAACACTGCCGGGCTAACCCCTCCCCGTTCCGGATGGACCCAGCGCATCAGCGCCTCGAACCCGACGATCATGTGATCATCGGTGCGAACAACCGGCTGATAATGCAATTCTACCTGATCGTTGACGAGCGCATCACGGAGATCCTCGACCAGAACGCGGCGCTCCTCCTCTTCATTTTTCAAATTGGCAGAGAAAAAGCGGAACTGGCCACGACCTGAATTTTTGGCCGCATAGAGAGCGAGATCTGAGCTACGAACCAATTCATCTTTCTCGACACCATCATAGGGGGCGATGGCAATGCCGATCGATGTTCCAATGGTCGCGCTTTTGTCATCGATCGGATAGGGTTGAGAAACGGTCTTCACAATTTTCTCGGCCAGTTCACCCAGTTTGCCCCGGTCATCAAGATCGGGAATGATGACCTGAAACTCGTCGCCACCCAACCGGCCAATTTCGCCACTATCGCCAATAATGCCGCGCATCCTTTTGGCCACCTGCTTGAGCAATTCGTCACCGGCGGCATGCCCCATCGTGTCATTGACCTGCTTGAAACGATCGAGATCAAGCATCATGATCGCGCAACTGCGGTTGGCAGCCTTGAACGCTGCCAGCATCCCGTTGAGCCGACTATCCATACGATGACGGTTCGCAAGGCCGGTTAGCGAATCAAATTCCGCCATCCGCGATTCTTTCAGCTTGTGCTGATATTCGACGGTGACATCTTTTGCATTGCCCCGATAACCCTGAAAATTGCCGGAATCGTCGAATTTGGGATGCCCTGAAATCAGCCACCATGTCGGA
The DNA here is from genome assembly GCF_048267785.1 of Parasphingorhabdus sp. Lineage (GTDB taxonomy): Bacteria > Pseudomonadota > Alphaproteobacteria > Sphingomonadales > Sphingomonadaceae > Parasphingorhabdus. The sequence goes on from NZ_JBLWWU010000003.1 coordinate 167,461, forward strand.
CGATCCTTGCTACCCAGCGTTTCCGGAACACGGCGGACAACCAGATCGTTAATCTTGCTACGCTTGCTCAGATGATATTTGAACGGGCGATCCGATTTTTCATCCGGATTGTCGGGATCATTTTCAAAGAGGCTAATCAGCGGTACGGAGAGAAGTTCCTTGATCGGTTTGTTCAAATTTTCCGCTGCTTTTTCGGATAGATATACCAAGCGGCCATCGGCATCCGTTGCCCATAGCCAGCTGATCCCTGCTTGTTCGAAATCATCCAGAATCTCAAGGCGCCGGTTATAATCGTCGGATGGTATGACAGACACGGCTTCCCGTTCCGCTCTTTTGGCGGATTCGCTGGAAAATGCGTGTAAGAAACTTTTTGCCACTTTAGACCCTAAAATTATCTGATTTTACATTCGTACAAATTGGTTAAATTCATCGTAACAAGCCACCGATAATTTCAATGTTCCGATAATAATATCTGGATACCAACTGCCGTTTCCTTGCCCTCAATTGACAAAATATCTTTCTGTCCAAATGACAAAGACACCGAATGCGTTTATATTGAAAACATGTATATTTTTGTCATCTTCCTTTGCGGCGTCGCCAACTTCGCGATGCACAGGGCCATGCTCGAGAGCAACCATCCGCTGATTGCCGAAGCGCGCGGCAATTTTCGCAAGATCCTTGGGCCCTATGGCAGCTATATGCTGGAGTTTTTCATGCTGGCCGCAGCCATGATTTTCGCCAGTATGGGCATGCTGACTGCCGTAATTTTCTATTTCGTCTACACGCTCGCCAATTGCGCGGCAGCCTGGATTCTTTTTTTCAACAAGCATTGAGATACAATGGGTTAGAGCCAAAACTGCCAAATGTAGTTCATCCGATTACAAATGTAGTTTGTCGAAAGCCGGTATCAACTGCAACCAATCGCGCATAGCAGCACTCCACCGGACGCAAACGGCTCGGAGGGGAAAATCTTGAACAGCAAGACACGGATTTGGAGCAGCATCGCCACAGGTGCCCTGATGGCATCCGCGATCATCTCCGGAGCCGCATTCGGGCAGACCGCCCCCCTGTCCTCCCTGCAGCCGCATATGGAAAATGGACGGCAGATATATGCAGCCGAGCAATTTTCCCGTTTTAATCCGCGCACCGCGCTGGACATGGTCCGCCAGGTACCCGGCTTCACCATCGACACGGGAGACGATAGCCAGCGCGGCCTCGGCCAGGCCGACGAGAATGTCCTGATCAATGGCGCCCGCATCCCGGGAAAAAACAGTGACGCCTTTACTTTTCTCGGCCGGATATCCGCCGCCAATGTCATCCGGATCGAGATTGTCGACGGAGCAACGCTCAGTATCTCCGGCCTTTCCGGTCAGGTACTCAATCTCGTCACCAAAGCGGATGAATCCACCGGCCTGGGCGGCAATTTCAAGTGGGATCCGCGATGGCGCCGGTCGGGTAGTAACTGGTTTGCCGGGGAAGCTTCGATCAATGGAAAACTCGGCAAAGGTGATTTTACCCTGTCGCTGGAAAATGACGCCGCGCGCAATGGCGTTGAAGGTCTCGAAAAAGTAACCGACCGTTACGGCAACTTGCTATTCGAACGCGATGAAATCGCCCGCTACCGGCAGGACCAGCCAAAGCTGAGCGCCTCGTATAGCCGCACCAGTGACGGCGGCGCAGTGTTCAACGCCAATGGCGCCTACCAGATCTATCGTGGCCGGGAGACCGTTGTCACGGATCGCACCCAAATCGGTCAGCCGGATATTTTCGAAGATTATTCCAGCCGCGAGAATGAATGGAACGCGGAATTCAGCACCGATTACGAATTTTCAGTTGGGGGCGGTCGCCTGAAACTGATTGGCCTGCAGCGTTTCGAACATAGCCCGGTCAGCGATTTTTTCGGACAGACATTTTTCGATGGCGTGACTCCGCCAAATGGCACGCGGTTTGATCGGGTAACCGATGAAGGCGAGTCCATATTGCGCGCCGAATATGGCTGGAAAACCATCGGCGGAACCGACTGGGGCATCAGTGTAGAAGGCGCCTATAATTTTCTCGACAATGAAGCCGAACTGGCGGTGCTCGACACGCAAGGAATATACCAGCCGGTTGCGCTGACCAACGCCAACAGCAAGGTCACCGAATATCGTGGCGAGATTATCGGCTCTTATGGACGTCCCTTGTCGGACAGGCTCAACCTGCAGGCAACATTGGGCGGTGAATATAGCAAGATCAGCCAGAGCGGTGTCGCCGGTCAAAGCCGGTCGTTTATACGCCCGAAAGGGTCGGTCTCAATGGCATGGAGGCCCCGGCCCAATCTGGATATCAGTCTGAAAATCGAACGATTGGTCGGCCAGCTCGACTTTTTTGATTTCGTGCAATCGGTCGACGTCTCCCAGAATAGTGGTAACGCCGGAAATCCGGGTCTGGTGCCACCCCAAAGTTGGCGGGCGGAACTGGAAACCACAAGAAAACTGGGTCCATGGGGATCCATGACGGTCAGTATCTACGGCGAGCAATTCAGCGATATAGTTGATTCCATCCCGATCACCGCGACCACCGAAGCCCGGGGCAATCTGGACAGCGCGACCAGCTATGGTGTCGAACTGGTCACAAGCATCCTGCTTGATCCGATTGGCTGGACCGGTGCCAAGCTGGATATTGAGGGTGAAGTCCGCAAAAGTGCGCTACGCGATCCTTTAACCGGCATATATCGCCGGATCAGTGACGATACAATCTTCACCTATGAAGTGAACTTCCGCCACGATATCCCAAACAGCAACTGGGCATGGGGGGCAGGAGCAGAGGATTTTCGCAACTCGAAATTCCTCCGTCTTGATCAGGCAAACAATTTCCGGACCGGCGGACCCTATACATGGATCTTTGTCGAACATAAGAATGTCTTCGGACTGACGGTAAAAGCCGATCTCGGCAACCTTCTGGGACGCAGCGAAAATTTTACCCGCACGGCTTATGGTAATCTCTTGGGCCAGCCAGGCGATCTCGACCGCCCGTTCATGAGGGGGCGTCGTAACGGCCCAATTGCATTCATCGAAGACCGCAGCCGCGAATTTGGACTGATTTACCGGCTAACCATCAGTGGCAGTTTTTAAAGCCGGACTCCGCTGCGCATAGACAATTGGACAAGACGTCCTTACATCCGGCCCATGCCACCAGACTTTAGCACCCAGGGTCAGATCGATCCGCCGATGATCCCTACGCTGAAGCGCTTCCTGCCCTATCTCTGGCCCGAGGGCGAGCCAGGCTTGCGGCTACGGATCATTGTGGCTGGTCTCATGGTACTATGTGCCAAGGCTGCGGTCCTTACCATGCCGTTCATTTACAAAGCGGTTATCGACGGCATGTCCGGCGACAGCCTCAATACCGAACTGGCTGTATTGCTCGCCCTGGTGGCCGCATATGGCCTAGCCCGGTTCGGACAGGTTGTGTTCGACAACCTCCGGAACATCGTGTTTGAAAAGGTCGGCCAGCAAGCCGCAAGGCGCCTTGCGACCAATGTTTTTATTCATCTCCACAATCTGTCTCTCCGTTTTCATCTCGGCCGCCGCACCGGCGAAGTCACCAAGATCATCGAGCGCGGCACCAAGAGCATCGATACCATGCTCTATTTTCTCCTGTTCAACATTGCCCCGACGGTCGTCGAACTGACCGCGGTGCTGATTATCTTCCAGATCAAGTTCGGTTTCGGACTGGTCGCGGCAACCGTGGCTATGGTCGCGATCTATATCACCTTCACCCGCAAGGTGACCGACTGGCGCAATGCCTTGCGAGCCAGAATGAACGACATGGACACGCGGGTGATCGGCCGCTCGGTCGATGCATTGCTGAATTATGAGACGGTCAAATATTTCACTGCCGAACGGCGCGAGGCTGAACGCTACGACCAGGCGATGCGGGACTGGGCTGCCGCTGCGGTCAAATCGGAAAACTCGCTCGGCCTGCTCAATATCGGTCAGTCGATCATCACCAACCTGACGATGGTCGGCGCAATGGCGTTTAGCGTCTACGGCTGGAAACAGGGCGACCTGACGGTCGGCGATCTGGTGCTGGTCAACGCGCTGCTGATGCAGCTGTTCCGACCACTTGACATGCTCGGCATGGTCTATCGCACAATCCGGCAGGGACTGGTCGACATGGATGCAATGTTCAAGCTGATCGATACGGAACAGGAAGTGGTCGACAAACCGGGGGCCAAGCCGTTGCAGGTATCGGATGGAAGCGTGTGTTTTGAAAATGTGGTGTTCGGCTATGATGAAGACCGCGAAATATTGCACGGTCTTGATTTTGAAGTGCCGCCCGATGGCACTCTGGCGATAGTCGGACCGTCCGGTGCTGGCAAATCGACGATCGCGCGCTTGCTGTTCCGTTTCTATGATCCGCAAGCCGGCCGCATATTGATCGACGGACAGGACATATCCGAAGTCACCCAGCACAGCCTGCGCGGCGCAATCGGCATTGTCCCGCAGGATAGCGTGTTGTTCAACGACAGCATCGGCTATAATATCGGCTATGGCCGCGAAGGCGCTACCCAGGCCGAGATCGAGGAAGCAGCGCGCGGAGCAGCACTGGACAGTTTTATCGCCAAACTACCCGACGGCTATGATACGCAGGTTGGCGAACGCGGGCTCAAATTGTCTGGTGGCGAAAAGCAGCGGGTGGCAATCGCCCGCACATTGCTCAAAAATCCGCCGATCCTGATTTTGGACGAAGCCACCTCGGCACTCGACAGCCGCACCGAGGATGAAATTCAAGCGACCCTCGCCAAAATTTCGGAGCGGCGAACCACCTTGATCATCGCGCACCGGCTGTCGACGATTACCCATGCCGACGAGATTATCGTGCTCAACGAAGGACGGATCGCCGAACGCGGCAACCATCGGCAATTGCTGGTCAAGCGTGGTCTTTACGCAGATATGTGGAAGCGGCAGGCTGAGGATCAGCGGGAACCGGCTTAACCACCCCATCCTGCCGCAGGAGGATAGATCACACAATTTCGGTCATTCTCCGCTTTTGCGGTTCCGTATTGATCCCGGTCTGGCTAGGGAATGGCATATGACCGAAGCCCTCCTACCCCTACTCAAATCGACCTTTGGATACAGCAGCTTTCGCGGTGTGCAGGATCAGGTTCTGGACCGCGTAATGGCGCGGCAGAATACACTTGCTGTCATGCCGACCGGTTCTGGCAAATCACTCTGCTATCAGCTTCCCGCTTTGGCAAATAAAGGTACAGCCATCGTTATATCGCCGCTCATCGCGCTGATGCATGATCAGTTGCGCAGCGCCGAGGCGGTCGGGATTCGCGCGGCGACCCTCACCTCTGCTGACAGCAACCGTGCCGAGACAATTGCCCGCCTGAAGGCTGGCGAACTTGATTTGCTCTACGCGGCACCTGAGCGCGCATCCCAGCCCCATTTTCGCGAATTGCTGGAACAGACCGATATCTCGCTTTTTGCCATAGACGAGGCCCATTGCGTCTCCGAATGGGGCCATGATTTCCGCCCCGACTATCGCCTGCTCCGTCCCCTGCTCGACCATTTCGGGACGGTTCCGCGCCTCGCTCTTACCGCCACCGCTGACGCCCACACTCGCAACGACATATTGGTGCAGTTGGGAATCGAACAGGACGGTCTGGTTCTGGCTGGTTTTGACCGCTCCAATATCCGTTACAGCATGAGCCCGCGCGCCGGGCTGGCTCGGCAGATCGGGGATCTCGTAGATCGCATCCCCGGCCCGGGCATTGTCTATACCCAGACCCGGGCCGCGACAGAGAAAATGGCCGAGCGCATCGCTAGCACCGGACGCAGCGCCCGGGCCTATCACGCTGGCTTGCCGCCCGAAGTCCGTCAGCAGAACCAGCATGATTTTGTCGCTTCCGAAGATATGGTGATGGTCGCGACTATCGCTTTCGGGATGGGGATCGACAAGCCGGATGTCCGCTTCGTCGCCCATGCCGGACTGCCAAAATCAATCGAAGCCTATTATCAGGAAACCGGTCGTGCCGGGCGCGATGGGGATCCCGCGGAAGCGCATATGTTCTGGGGTGCGGAGGATTTCGCCAGAGCGCGACAGCGGCTCGGGGAAATTGACGAGACTCGGCTCGAGAGCGAGCGGTCGAGGCTCGCCGCCCTCGGCGGTCTGGTCGAAACCGCTGGATGCCGCCGCGCGATACTGCTCAAACATTTTGGCGAAAATCCTCCCCCGCAATGCGGCAATTGCGATAATTGTCTCAACGCCCCCGCAACCCGCAATGTCACCGAACTGGCGCGCAAATTCTTGTCCGCCGTTTATCGCACCGGACAGAGTTTCGGCGTCACCCATCTCGAAGCGGTGCTGACCGGGCGGCAGGACGAGAAGATCCTCTCGCGCGGCCATGACCAGCTTTCGGTCTTCGACATTGTCGGCGAGGATGAAGCCGCATTGATCAAACCGGTATCGCGGTCGCTTCTGCTCCGTGATGCGCTACGCAACACCGATCATGGTGGTTTGATGTTCGGCCCTGAAGCGCGCAAAATCCTGAAAGGCGAGGAAGAAGTTGCAATCGTGGAGCCACCCAAGCGCAGCTCGCGGAAACGGCGCGGCAGCAGCGCTTCTCCCAATCCGTTCGGCGACCCGCTGTTCGAAGCGTTGCGCAGGAAACGGATGGAACTGGCCAAGGAACTCGGCGTCCCGCCTTATGTGATCTTCCACGACAGCGTGCTGCGTGATATGACCGGACTGAAACCCGATAGCCTGACAGCGCTCGGCGAGCTGCCCGGCGTAGGCGCGGCAAAACTGGAGAAACATGGCGACGCCTTTCTGGCGGTCATTCGCGATGTGACCGAAGCGGAGCAGATGAATATATGAAGTTCCCATGTCCGCTGTTGCCAATTGCCCTGATTGGCTGCGATGCCGCCACCACGACCGATATGTCCATCCCGACAGAGGAGATTCACAGTATGTTCCGAAAAATTAATGACCAGATCAGCGTCTCGCCGCAAATTACATTGGACGACATCGTTGCTGCCAAGGCCGACGGCGTTTCCCTGATCATCAATAACCGCCCGGATGGCGAGGATCCATCCGCGCCCCAGAGCGCCGATATCGAAGCCGCCGCCCGCGAAGCCGGCATGAAGTATATCGCGATTCCGATAACCCACAGCGGCTTTTCGGGCCCACAGGTCGATGCAATGATTGCGGCTCTCGCCGATGGTGACAAGGCTCTGGCCTATTGCCGATCCGGCACGCGCTCCACCTTGCTGTGGTCGCTGGCACAGGCGAAACAGGGCGTTGGACCCGATGAGATCGCTCGACTGGCGGGCAACGCAGGCTATGACATTACACCCGTTCGCGCGATGATCGACGCGCTTTCGACCGCGGGCTGAACAGGGTATCTAGACAGCCACTAACATTTGTGTAAGTAGTCGTGGGCATGGAGAACCTGCCATCCCTGACAACTTGGGCGATTCCTTTTTTTATCATCACCGTTGCACTGGAATGGTGGTGGAGCCGGAAAACGAACAAGGTACGCTACGAGGCCAAAGATGCCTTCACATCGCTGGCGTTGGGATTGGGCAGCCAGTTTATCGGCATCCTGACCGGCGGTCTGGTTCTGGCGCTCAGCCTCTGGGTTTATCAACATCGAATAATCGATATCGAGATTAGCGCGGCAAACCTGCTGTGGCTTGTACCTTTGGCATTCGTTCTTGATGATTTTACCTATTACTGGTTCCACCGCACCGCGCATCGCGTCCGGTGGTTCTGGGCGGCCCATGTCATTCATCACAGCAGCCAGCATTATAACCTCTCCACGGCCCTGCGTCAGACCTGGACCGGTTTTTTTGCGTTGAGCTTCATATTCTCGCTGCCGCTGTTTTTCATCGGCTTTCCACCGGCGCTGATTTTCTTCCTGTCAGGACTGAATCTGGTCTATCAATATTGGATCCACACCGAAGCGATTGACCGGATGCCGAAATGGTTTGAAGCGGTGATGAATACGCCTTCGCACCACCGCGTCCATCATGCGACCAACCCGCGCTATCTCGACCGCAACTATGCCGGTGTGTTCATCATCTGGGACAAGATGTTCGGGACCTATGAACCGGAAACCGATGCCGAGAATATCCGCTATGGCATCATCAAGAACCTCGACAGTTTCAACCTGTTCTGGGCCGCCTTCCATGAATGGATCGGCATTGCGAAGGATTTGTGGAGCGCGCCTTGGCACTACAAGATCAACTATTTAATCAAACCGCCCGGGTGGAGCCATGACGGCTCCCGGGAAAGCAGCGAGACCATAAAGGCGCGCTGGGCAGAGCAGGAGAGAAATACGTGGCAGAATTCGATATCATCGTCATCGGCGGCGGTTCCGCCGGCAGTGCAGCCGCAGGACGGCTGAGCGAAGACGGGAAGCGCTCGGTCTGCCTGATTGAAGCTGGCGGACGCAATGATAATTTCCTCGTCAAAACGCCGGGAATGATGCCCTTCCTGCTGAAAAACGCCAACTGGAAATTTGATACGGTCCCGCAAAAGGGCCTCAATGGGCGCACTGGATATCAACCACGTGGCCGCGGCCTGGGAGGATCGAGTGCGATCAATGCGATGATCTATATTCGCGGCAACAGATGGGATTATGACAATTGGGCGGCCATGGGCTGCTCGGGGTGGTCCTATGACGAAGTGCTCCCCTATTTCAAGAAATCCGAAGGCAACGAACGCGGCGGTAATGATTATCACGGCGGCGACGGGCCACTTTCCGTGTCCGACCAGAAATGGCCAAATCCTGGCAGCCTCGCCTTCATAGAAGCAGCACGCAATCTGCAACTGCCAATTCTCGATGATTTCAACGGCGAGAGGCAGGAGGGCATGGGCCTGTACCAGGTGACCCAGAAAGCCGGCGAACGCTGGTCCGCGGCGCGCGCCTATGTCGAGCCGGCCCGCTCCCGCCCTAACCTGACGATCAGGACAAAGTCACTGGTCGAGAAACTGATGGTCAAAGAGGGACGCGTTACCGGCGTCCAGATCAAACGAGGGTCTGGCAGCGAAACGATCAACGCGCGCGCTGCGGTTGTCCTCTCTGCAGGCGCCTTCGGGTCACCCCATATCCTGCAACTGTCCGGCATCGGTCCAGCAGCCCATCTCAAGGAAAAGGGTGTCGATGTTATACTCGACAAGCCCGAAGTCGGCGCAAACCTCAAGGATCATATCGACTTTGTCTCCGGCTATCAGACCGAGTCAAAAGAACTCATCGGCGATTCTCTCGAAGGCACCGTCCGCATGGCCAAGGCAATCCTGCAACATAGGGTCAAGCGTACCGGAATCATGACCACCCCTTATGCCGAAGCGGGCGGTTTCTGGAGCAGCGGTCCGGACGTTCCGGCCCCCGATATCCAGTATCATTTCGTGCCAGCCGTCCTCGAAGACCATGGCCGCGAGAAGGTCAAGGGACATGGTTTCAGCTGTCACGCCTGCGTACTCCGACCCCATAGCAAAGGCACAGTCCGGCTGAATAATGCCGATCCAGAAGCACCGCCTGCCATTGACCCCAATTTTCTCGATGATGATCGGGATATCGCTACTTTGCGTAAAGGTGTCCGACATATGAAACGGATTTTGGAAAGCCCGCCGCTGACGCAATATTCTCCGACGGACAGACATCCGATCAACGTGAACGATGATGCGGAGCTGGATGCGCTGATCCGGAATCGTGCCGATACCGTTTATCACCCTGTGGGAACCTGCCGCATGGGTCCGGACGACGCGGCGGTCGTTGACCCGCGTCTGAAGTTCAAAGGACTGGACGGCCTGTATATCGCCGATGCATCGATCATGCCGGAAATCATCAGCGGCAATACCAACGCCCCGAGCATCATGATCGGCGAGCGGGCGGCGGAATTTATCAATGCTGATCTGGGATAACAGCACAACCATTGATTATCGATTCTGAAAGCCTGCGTCTGCCTGACCTGGCAGAGCGATGGCTTCCTTCAATCTGCATAAAAAAATGGCCGGGATGTTTTCACATCACCGGCCATAAAGTTGTTTGTTCGCAGGAGGAACAAGGTATGGCGCCGACCCAAATTTGGGAGGAGGAAGGCCGGCACCAAACTGGTTAGCCTTTGGCAAATTCCGGATAGGCTTCGACACCCACTTCGGCGATATCCATGCCGAGCATTTCCTGCTCGTCAGTCGGACGAACACCGAGGGTGTATTTAAGCGCAAACCAGACGATGGAGCTCGTGACCATCACGAACACGCCAGTGGCGACAACACCGGTGATCTGTGCGACGAAAGGCACTTCGGTGTTGGAGAATGGAACGATCAGCGTACCCCAGATGCCCGCCATAAGGTGGACAGGAATGGCACCAACAACATCATCGATCTTGAGCTTGTCGAGCAGAGGAACGGCGAATACAACAATTGCGCCCCCGATTCCACCGATCATAAGAGCCTGCGGTACCGAAGGAGCCAAAGGCTCAGCCGTAATCGAGACCAGACCGGCGAGTGCACCGTTGAGCGCCATCGTGACATCGATCTTCTTGTACATGACCTGGGTCAGGATGATCGCGACAACGACACCGGCTGCAGCAGCCATGTTGGTGTTGACGAAGATCTTGGAAACGTCGCTGACATCAGAGATCGTGCCCATTGCGAGCTGCGACGCACCGTTGAAACCGAACCAGCCGAGCCACAGGATGAACGTACCGAGGGTCGCCAATGGAATGCTGGAACCCGGCATCACGGTAACCTTGCCATTCACATAGCGTCCCAGGCGGGGCCCGACGATCAAGGCACCAGCCAAAGCCGCCCAGCCACCAGTCGAGTGAACCAGCGTAGAACCGGCGAAATCACTGAAGCCCATTGCGTCGAGCCAGCCTGCGCCCCATTCCCAGCTGACAATCACGGGATAAATGAACCCGGTCAGCACGAAAACGAAGATGAAGAACGGAATAACTTTCACCCGTTCTGCAACCGTGCCGGAAACAATCGACGCTGTTGTTGCGCAGAAGACCATCTGGAAGAACCAGTCGGAAGCCACCGAATAACCGGTGTCGACGTCTGCTTCACCCACGCCCTGCATGGCATAAGGGAAATCGGCGAGGCCAATGAATCCACCTTCAAAGCCCGGATATGCAATGGAATAGCCGATGAACCAGAACATGATACCGGCAATGGAGTAGAGGCCGATATTCTTCAGGCATTGCATCGACACGTTTTTGGACCGGACGAGACCGGCTTCCAACATGGCAAAACCGGCTGCCATCCACATGACCAGAAATCCACCGATCAGGAACAGCAACGTGTTGAGGATATAAGCGGTATTTGCACTGGGGTCGGCTACTTCAACCGCCTCCTGCGCAAGCGCAGGAGCAGCGGCCGCCATGACCGCCAATCCCGCTGAAATCGTCAAAAATTTTCTCATGAGTATCTGTTCCCCGATTAAATTGCTGTGTCGCCGGTTTCACCGGTGCGAATGCGGACGGCACCTTCAAGGCCGAGCGTGAAGATCTTGCCGTCACCAATCGATTCCGTGCCCGCCGCAGCCTGAATGGCTTCGACCGCCTGAACCGCAACGGCGCTACTGCACGCTACTTCGATTTTCAGTTTCGGAACCATGTTGGTGGTATATTCCGCGCCGCGATAGACTTCGGTTTGGCCCTTTTGTCTCCCGAAGCCTTTGACTTCGGTTACGGTCATGCCGGACACGCCGACACCCGTCAGAGCTTCACGAACATCGTCGAGCTTGAACGGTTTGATTATGGCTATGATAAATTTCATTACGCCCCCTTTGGTTGTTGCACGGGGGACTCATCGCAAGGCTTGTGCCAGAATCGTAAGATCAGGGATTCAAAGGATTTCTTGAAAAAGCGCCGTCTTAAAAAAGAGTAAACTTTGTGCAGCGCAGCACAAATGCACAATTATTAGGCACCACTCTCGGCCAGCTTTGCCAATATGTCCGGAATGACCTTTTCGGTCTCGCGCCGGCCAATCTCGATCAATTCCTCGGCGCGCGTGAAATTCTGGATATCGATATGACCAACCGGCGGCGACATCGCGAAATCGGGCGGGTCGAGCGCCAGCGAATAGCGGCCAAGATTGCGAAGCGACAGACCAACAGATGCCTTGACGATGGCGAGACTGTTCGGTTCCTTGCCATTATTGACCGCAATTCCGGCAGCAATCGAACGGTTGATGAAATCATCCTGCAGGTTGACCGACAGGCACAGGGCCATGGGCGCCAGTTCGCGCACTGGCGACACCGGAACCGGCAAGGCGGCTCCTCCGTCGACCAGCAAGCGTCCTTCATGCTGCACGGGTTTGAATATCCCGGGCAGCGACATGGATGCACGGATTGCAGGGACCAGCTTGCCGGACTTCATCACAATCGTATCGCCGGTACGCAGGTCGGCAGCGACCGCCGCGACCGGGAAAGGCAGATCTTCAAAGTCGAGATCACCGAACTCGGTCTCCAGCTCCTTCTGGATATTGCGCGCGCCCATCACCGCGCCGCGCTTGAAATGCGGGTCCATGAAGCGCAGCATGTTGCGGAAATTGACGTTGCGCGCCATGTCTTCGATATAGTCCAGCTTGCCAACAGCATAGCTGGCGCCGACAATCGCTCCCATCGATGTGCCCGCGATGGCGGCAATTTCCAGCGGTGATTTGTCAATCGCCCGCAAAACGCCGATATGGGTCCAACCGAGACCGGCTCCGCCGCCCAGTGCCAGAGCAATCTTCCCGGCACCGCTCACAGCGATACATCCTCAGCCAAAATCGCCCTTGCTTCGGCCAGATCCTCTGCCAGCACCATCACCCGGGCGGGGAGCGCTATCCCGGCGCCTTCGACAATATTGACATTGCTGTCGAAACAGACCGCACCAATCCCGGATGCTTCCAGCCGACCGCGGATGATCTCGGCTTCGACGCCATGCATATGCCGGGACAGTTCCACCAGACTCATGATCTATTGCCCGCCAAAAAAGCGGTCCGACGCGCGTGTCGGCAGACCGTCGATACTCTTCACCCGGCCGGCGGTTTTTTCCACCCATGCTTCTGGATCGGCCTGGCGATGATATTTGACCAGCGTTTCGCGCTCTGCCTTCAACTCCATTTGCGGCACACCCCACCCACAGCTGGTCTGTATGCTGTCGACCCTGATGTCGAAAATCTGTCGGGTGCCGGGAAGAATTTCGAAATGTGCGGCCAGTTCCTCCCAACCGCTATCCTGTGGAAGAACCGGCTGTCCGGTTCCATAAAGCCGCATGATCAGCGCCGGATTGGCGAAATTGTTAAACATGACGGTGATCCGGCCATCGGCGACCAGATGGGCATGGGTTTCGTTACCGGAACCGCCTAGATCGAGATAGGCGACACGATTGGGTCCGAGCACCCGGAAACTGTCATAGCCCTTCGGCGAAAGATTGATCCGACCGTCCGCTGCCGCCGTCGCAACAAAAAACATGGGCTGCTCGGTGATGAAGGCTATATGTTTGTCATTCAGCGCATCAAAAAAATCGGCCACGACAAATTCCCGTTCAGTAAAATGGACCGCCGAAGAACAGTTTCCAAGCCAGTGCCAATATCCAGTGGATCGCGATCACAGGCCACAACGACTGCGTAACAATCCGGATATGGGTCAATATAATGCCCAGTATGAACGTAGCAAACAGAAACGACGGTTGCAGGAAAATGGCCGACCATGGGGGACCGAAGCTCAGCGCTTGCAACGGATGCCAGAGCATGAACAATATCGCCGAAAGCCAGCTCCCCCAGCGTTGCGAAAAACCCGCAAGCCAGGATAGCAGGACCCCGCGGAAGATCAATTCCTCGGCCATCGCTGGAATAAAAAACAGGACAATGGTGGCAATTAGTGCGGAAGTAAGATCGCCGACAGGCTCAAAGACCAGCCAGCCGCCCAACAATCCGGCCAGAGCAATAATCGCCGCAGCCGGGAGCGCAATGCGCAAGGCGGCTTTCCAGTGGTGGGCATCCGGCCAGATTTTTAAAGCCCGCCAAGATTGTTTCACAGCCACCGTCAACATGGGAGCTACCAATGCGTCCCCTCATCGATCGCTTCCTGTTCCCCGGGTCGGAAGTGCCGCCCGAGGACCCTGTTTCGATGAGGAAATCTACCAAATTTCTTGATCATATCGCGACGTGCTTTGGCATCTTTTTCTCTCGTACCGAGTTTCTTGAACAGGGCAACGGACCTGTTCTGCAGGCGGACGTCTTCCGCGTGCATGAAGGGCATATAGACGAAAACGCGCTGTTTGGCGGGCAGTTTCTGGTCAATCTTCTGACTGACCGCCATTTCCGCAATCTGCTGTGCCAGAAAATCGGTGGAATAGGCAGTGTCGCTGCCACGAAACATGTTGCGCGACATTTGATCAAAGAGGATGACGGCCGCAAGCATCGTTTCGGGATCCGTCAGAAAATCTGCCGGGGGTTTCGATTTATACTCGTCCCACAGTTCAAAAAACCGGACTTCGCAGATCATGTCCAGCGCAGTACTTCCGTTCCACCAGTCCTTTGGATCCAGCTCTTGAAACCAGAATGACAATATTTCTTCGGTCCAGGTCAATAGACCAACTTTGATTGTATCATCGTCGCGTCAGCCTCATGCAGTCCCTCCAACCGTCAACGCGTCAACCAGCAACGTCGGCTGGCCGACCCCCGCGGGGACGGACTGACCGCCCTTACCGCACATGCCGATACCTTCATCGAGCGCCATGTCGTTACCGATGCCCGTCACCTTGGTCAATACCGTCGGGCCGTCGCCGATCAGCGTCGCACCCTTGATCGGCGCGCCGAGCTTGCCGTTCTCGATCTTGTAGGCCTCGGTGCAGGAAAAAACGAATTTTCCCGAGACAATATCCACCTGACCGCCGCCAAAGCTCTTGGCATAGATGCCGTTTTTGACCCGGCTCATCAGTTCGTCTGGATCATCCTTGCCACCGCGCATGAAAGTATTGGTCATTCGCGGCATCGGTGCATGGGCATAGCTTTCACGACGCCCATTGCCGGTCGCAGGGACGCCCATCAGCCGCGCGTTCAGCCGGTCCTGCATATAGCATTTCAATATGCCATCCTCGATCAGCACATTTTCCTGCGTCGGGGTGCCCTCGTCATCGATGCTCAGCGAGCCGCGCCGTTCCCGGATCGAGCCGTCGTCGACCACGGTGACACCGGGCGCAGCCACGCGCTGGCCGATCTTGCCGGAAAAGGCGCTGGTGCCCTTGCGGTTGAAATCGCCTTCAAGGCCATGGCCGATGGCTTCATGCAGAATGATACCGGGCCAGCCGGGGCCAAGCAGCACAGTCTGTTCACCCGCTGGCGCGTCCACGCTTTCGAGATTGACCAGCGCCTGCGCCAGAGCCTCGTCGACAGCACGGTTCCAGCGCACTTCCTCGAACAGATCGTCATAGAGATAACGCCCGCCCATACCGAAACTGCCGCTTTCGCGGCGGCCATTTTGTTCTGCAACAATCGAGACATTGAGCCGCACCAGAGGCCGGACATCAGTGGCGACAAAACCGTCGGGACGAACAATTTCAACGACGCTCCAACTGCCGGACAGACCGACGGAAACTTGTGAGACGCGGGGATCACGGGCGCGGGCAGCAGCATCAATCTGCTGGCAGAGCGCAACCTTTTTCGCGAAAGATATCGCCTCCAGCGGATTGGCTTCGCCGTAAAGATGGCGGTTGTTGCCGCGCGGGGGTGGCGCTTTTTCGCCCTTGGCCGGGTCGAGCAATTGCAGTGTCTGCGCCGCACGCTTGATCGCCGCCTCGCTGATTTCGTTGCTGTGGGAGAAACCGGTCATCTCGCCCGAGACACCGCGCAGACCAAAGCCGCTGTCGGTGCTGTAATCGGCGGTCTTCAGACGACCATCGTCAAAACCAAAGCTCTCCACCGCGCTATATTGCAGATAGAGTTCGCCATCGTCACAAGCAGACAGGCTGCCTGCGACCAGTGCTTTCGCGCGCTCGGGGTCAAGGCCGTCAGGCCGGTACAGAAATGAGCGGGGATCAAGATCTTTTATCATTTCCTACATATAGAAATGATTCGGGGGCCTTGCACCCCTTATGTCGGATTATTCTTCGGCGAGCGATGGTGTGACATCTGCGGGACCGCCAATCAAAACGAATCGCCGGTCACAATAGCCGCAATCCACATAGCCTTTTTCGTCAATCTCGAGCCATACCCGCGGGTGGCCAAGGGCTGCGCCACCGGGGATGTCCGTGGCACCATCGCATGCGTTGCGTTTCTTGGCTGTTCTGACAATTTCAGGAGCGTCTATCATGGTAGCGCGATTAGCAATGGATCGCCCGTCGCGCAATCCCGCAAATATCAGTAATAGTTCATCGTGATCGGAAAGGTTGCTTCATACACACCGCTTTGCTGACTAGGCCCCACATCGAGCGTCGCACCGATACGAAGCGTGATCACATCCGTGCTCGCGATGCGGAACAGGCCGGGAAGAAAAGTCGGCGTCAAATTATCTGCCTGCAGCGTCAGCGACCGCATCGTCATAGAGGCGCCTCCCCCAATGCGATTGAGTGTATAAGTGCCGGAACTTGACGTGATATATACGAAGCGATTGCGTGAACCAAATCCCTGAAATTCAGCGTTGCTGATAGTCCCACCCGCAGCGACAACCGATCCGGTCACCGTGCGAACACCATTGGTGCTGACCACCGCGGTCCCTCCCGTCAGGCCAGGAATCAGATTGCCGAAATTGAGATCGTCAACCGGTACAAGCGATAGCGGGCTCACGACGACAACATCGGTTTCTGCTGTAGCCGTTTGTGCAAAAGCAGCCGGCACGCTTATCAAAGCGGCAAGCGTGAACAAAAGGACACCAATCAGGCGCGGTAATATGTGATTTCTGGTCTTCACAAAACTGCCTTAAGAAAAAGGCTGCAAATTTGGCTTTACAGCTATGGTTAATTTGACGGTAACCAAAACGATCATCAAGGTTCAGGTTTTTGATAATCTCGGTATCCCACCGAAATCGCGATATAGCAGAAGTGAGCAGATAGAATTGAACAATAGGGTTAAATCAGCGTTAACCTTCGCCGGGCCCGAGCGCGGACTATACCCGAACTGGACTCAAAGATAATTGACCGTCACTGAAAAGCTGCCCTCATATTCACCCGGTTCCTGAGCCGCGCCCACAGTCAATCGACCGCCCACCTTGAAATTACCAATCGAGGTAAAGAGCGGCAAAAGGCGAATGGACGCGCCATTCAGCGTAAAATTGTCTACGAGCATTGTTTGCGAACCGCCATTGCGGGTCAAGGTCGTCGAACTTGGCACATTGATTTGATAGTAAAGCAGTGGGCGAGCCGACACCTGAAAGCGGGCGGCCGATACTGTACCGCCAAAGGCGGTAGCATTGCCTGTCTGTATTGAACGGGAATCCGAATACGGATTGACCACCACGGTCGAAACGGTGCTGCCCGCGATAATGTCGCCAAATTGGAGATCTTGCAATCTTTGCACCGTACTTGGCCGGGCAATGTCGGCAACCGACTCTCCTGCGGCCGTCTGCGCGTACACTGGGCCTGCAGTGACACCCCCTAACATCATCAAAGCAACCCCTGACAGTTTGCGCAAAACTGGACACATATTCGAATTCCCTATTCTGGCCAATATTTCGGAAGTTATGCGGCCAAAACGTTTCAACAATTGCGAAGGTTTTACGTTAAAATTGGATTAACACGTTGATTTTACATGTTTTATCATTTGTTGACAACGGAGGTTTGCGCGGCACAGGCAAACGGGCTATGCGACAAAAATGACCGACGCAGCAATCTCCATCCAGAATCTCTCAAAAACCTATGAAGGCGGAAAACGGGCGCTTGATGATATCAGTTTTGATGTTCCCCGCGGCTCGATTTTCGGGCTTCTGGGTCCCAATGGTGCGGGCAAGTCTACGCTGATCAACATTTTGTCGGGCATGGTCCGCAAGACCAGCGGCAATGCCAGCATCTGGGGTTTTGACATTGACGACAGCCCGCGCAATGCCAAAGCCTCGATAGGCATCGTGCCGCAGGAGATCATTTTCGATCCGTTCTTCACGCCATCGGAAGCTCTGGAAGTACAGGCCGGTCTATATGGTGTCCCGAAAGCAAAGCGCCGGACCATGGAATTGCTGCGCGCGGTCCATCTTGAGGACAAGGCTGAAGCCTATGCGCGGACCTTGTCGGGTGGGATGAAACGGCGATTGCTGGTGGCGAAAGCGATGGTCCATTCACCGCCTATTCTCGTCCTCGACGAACCGACGGCGGGCGTCGATATCGACTTGCGGCAACAGCTTTGGGAATATGTCGTAGACCTCAACAAGGCTGGCGTGACAATCGTGCTGACGACCCATTATCTCGAAGAAGCGGAAAATCTGTGCGACCGCATCGCGATTATCAATCACGGCAAGCTGATCGCCAACAAACCGACACCGGAACTGGTTGACATGGCGCGGGAAAAATTGGTCGAACTAACGCTGGACCGCGACATTAGCGAGGCGCAGGATGCGGTTTCGTTCGCCAATGACCTCTTCGAAAAAGCCGAGATCATCGGCTCGCGCACCGTCGCAGTTACCTATAACAAGGACCGCACCAATGCGGGCGGCGTGATGGCGGCGATACAAGAGCGCGGTTATGCCATCGTCGATGTCACGACACGGGAAGCGGATCTCGAGGACGTATTTCTCAATCTCACCCGCGCCAAAGCGGCGTGACCCACGACGTCATCATTGTCGGTTCCGGCGCGGCCGGATTGAGCGCAGCGATCACGCTGGCCCGCACCCACAAGGTATTGGTGCTGGCCAAGGGGGAACTCACCGGCGGTTCCACCTCCTGGGCGCAGGGCGGCATTGCAGCTGTGCTGGACGCAGGCGACACGTTTGAAAACCACATCAACGACACGATGGTCGCGGGTGCCGGCTTGAACCGTCGGGAAACCGTTGAATTTGTCGTCGAAAATGCACCGGCCGCGATTGCGCGGCTGGAGGAAATGGGCGTGCCCTTCAACAAGGAGGCGGAAGTCCTCCACCTTACGCGGGAAGGCGGACATAGCCACCGGCGCATTGTCCATGTCGACGACGCCACCGGCTGGGCAGTACAAGAAGCCTTGCAGAACACCGCTACGGCCCATCCGAATATCACGCTCCGGCCGCATATGGTCGCGATTGATCTGATCGTAGATCGTCATGCGGAAAAACCGACCGGTGCCAAGAATGTCTGGGGCGTCTATGCGCTCAACAATGAAACGGGTCACGTCGAGACGCTCACCTCGCGCGCGACGATCATGGCCAGCGGCGGCGCGGGACGGACCTATCTTTTCTCCACCGCGCCTCGCGGTGCAACCGGTGACGGCATTGCCATGGCCTGGCGAGCGGGCGCTCGGGTCTCCAATATGGAGATGATGCAATTCCACCCGACCTGCCTCTATAATCTCGAGGTCAAGAATTTCCTGATCACAGAGGCTGTGCGAGGCGAAGGCGGACAACTGAAGCTCCCAGCCGATGCGGACGATGAGGCCGGGGACCGTTTCATGCAGCGCTTCGATCCGGAACGTATGGAACTGGCTCCCCGCGATATTGTTGCGCGCGCCAATGACCATGAAATCAAGCGGCTCGGGCTGGACTATGTCGATCTTGACATTTCCCACCGCGACCCTGAATTCGTGAAGGGCCATTTCCCCAATATCTATGACAAGCTGATCGGGCTGGGCATCGATATGACCAAGGGTCCGATCCCGGTGGTGCCGGCACAGCATTATACTTGCGGCGGAATATTGATCGACCTTGCGGGTCGCGCCGATTTACCGGGTCTTTATGCAGCCGGCGAAGCCAGCGAGAGCGGACTGCACGGCGCGAACCGGCTCGCATCAAACAGCCTGCTCGAATGTTTCGTGTTTGGCGACGCTGCGGCGCGGGATATTGCAGAGCATTGGGACAACATGCCCAATCCACCCGCCATCCGGCCATGGGATGAAAGCCGCGTCACCGACAGCGACGAAGAAGTGGTGATCAAGCAGACCTGGACCGAAATCCGCCGCTTCATGTGGAATTATGTCGGCATCGTCCGCACCACCAAACGTCTCGAACGGGCCCAGCACCGCATTGATCTGCTACGCGGGGAAGTCGAAGAATATTACGGCAATTTCCGCGTAACCCAGGATTTGATCGAACTGCGGAACCTGATCGAGGTGGCGGACCTGATCGTGAAATCAGCGCTGGCAAGAAAGGAAAGCCGGGGACTGCATTATATCACCGACTATCCGGATATGTTGCCGAAAGCCGTGGACACGGTGTTGGTGCCCTAGGGTTGATGTCCGCCTTTTGGGCACCAGAAATCCGTGACCGCTTCAGTTATCCAGTACAATACGATAGCGCGCCTCCCCGCTCTCCAGATGCGCCAGTGCCTCATTGATCTTCTTGAAAGGAAAATGCTCCGTTACCGCCTTGATCTCATGGCGGGCGCAGAATTCCAGCATGTCTGCAATTGTCTGTGGGCTGCCTACCAGCGATGAGGAAAGCGACAATTGTGAAAACATCAGCGGCATCAACTGCAGTTCAGCCGGCACAGCCTGAACGCCGAGAAAATGCAATCGGCCTTTTGGCTTCAGCATGGCTATAATGGCATTCCAGTCCAGTGCCACATCGACCGTACTCAAAATCACGTCGAAGCTACCCGCTGCCGCGGCTATGGCTTCGGGGTCACGGGAATTGATTACATCATGGGCACCAAAAGCCATGGCTTCGTCATTTTTGGAAGCACTGGAAGTCAGTGCCGTGACATGACAGCCCCAGGCCTTGCCGAATTGCAAAGCGAGATGCCCCAGTCCGCCAATGCCCAGCACGGCAATGCGCGCGGTAGGCTTAATTTCAAATTTCACAAATGGATTGAATACAGTAATACCTGCGCAGAACAATGGCCCTGCATCCCGGGAATCCAGTCCGTCCGGCAGTCTTATAACGCTGACGCCTGACGCGCGAACGATGTCAGCAAAAGCGCCATGACGGCCCGCCGAAACTGTGGACTGGACGGACTCGCAGAGATTGTGATCTCCGTTCAGACATTGTCGGCAGGTCATACAGTAATGGGAATGGCCACCCAGCCCAACCCGGTCGCCGATTTGGACGTGAGTCACCTCCGTGCCAATATCGATCACCGTACCGATGGCTTCATGCCCGCCGACAAAGGGAAATTCAGTTATTCCCCAGGCATTGTCGCGCAAACTGAGATCGGTATGACACACACCGCAATGCTCTACCTTTATATCGATATCATTGGAGGCCAGAGGTCCCAGTTGATATTCAAAAGGTTCCAGCGGGTTTCCGGCTTGGTTGGCCGCAAAAGCCTTTACAGTGCGCATAGCGGGTTTTCTCCTTACAGATGTCATCCATTCGCAAGTCTCATATCCCGGCGTTTTAAGACACTGTCATATCAAATGAGGCGGGCGGTCCTTGCGGACAAGCATGATGATATCAGGTCACTACCCTGCCAGCCGCCCCAACTATCTTGTCGCTCGTCTTGTGCTTCGCCGAATCTGCCAGATTCTAGAGGATCGGTCGGCCAATTTATGATATTGTCGATTGTCCGGATATGTTGCCGAAGGCGGGAGATATTGTATTGGTGCCCTAACAACAGTTCATGCGGAGAGACTCATGGGTTTAAAAGTGATTGGTTCGGGCTTTGGTCGAACCGGGACCATGTCCATGAAAGCGGCACTGGAGCAGCTCGGTTACGTAAAGACCCACCATATGGAATATGTGTTGAAAAACGCCGATCAGCGCGCCTATTGGCACCGTATCGCGACCGGCGAAACACCGGATTGGGGCACAATATTTAACGGCTATCAGGCAAGCGTCGATTTTCCTTCGGCCTCCTATTACAAGGAATTGCTGGCAGCCTTTCCCGATGCCAAGATTGTACATACGGTCCGGGATGTCGACCGCTGGTACCAGAGTGCCAGCGAGACCATCTATGCCATCAGCAACGCATCTCCTGCCTGGGCGCAAAAATTCATTCCCTTCGTCCGCAAGAACAAGGAGATGGTCAATGGCACAGTCTGGAATCGCGTCTTTCACGGGCGATTTGAAGACGAAGCTTATGCAAAACAGGTTTTTCGGGACTATAGCGAGCAGGTGAAAGCCGATATCCCGGCCGAGAATTTGCTGATATTTGAAGTGAAGGACGGCTGGGAACCGCTGTGCGCCTTCCTGGGCAAAGACATCCCCGACACCGCCTTTCCCCACATCAACGATTCCGCCAGTTTCAAGAAGATGATCCGCAACGTGAAGATATTTTTCGGAGCCATCCATGTGGCATTGCTTGCCGCGATTGTGGCGTTGATCTGGTGGCTAATATTGTGAGCTTTTGGGTTGTACGGACCAGGAATTTGGTGCCTTAAATTTCGGCCCGCGCTATTTGCGACCCGAGTTCCGCATTTGACGCGGGATCCTGAGGGGCTAGGCGTGGAGGTCTGTCAGCTCCCCCCCACCACCTTCTCGCTGGTCTTGTGCTTCTCCAGCTCCTTGGGATCGAACCATACCGGTTTCAGCTTCTTGTCGACAAACAATTGCATCTGATCGGTATAATGCGGCGAATCCGGTCGCGTAGTCGCAGCACCGAAGGGCTGGATTGAGCGCGAATATACCTTGCCGTCCTTGGCCCATTCGATGAACATGATGAAGCTGTCGCCGTGGCGCACCGATAGCCGTCCGTCGTCGTCCACATCCCACAGGGTCGAGGCGCGGATCGTGTCGTTGCCGCCGTCGATAGGCAGATCAACATTGCCCTGCCGCAACCGCAGGACATCCAGCATCGGCGGATCGATCCTGTCGAAATATTGCGTCAGATGATCGACTGTTTCTTCCAATATCAGGCGCGGATCCGGCTTTTTGGCACGATTATAATGGGCCTTGTTCGCCGGGCGAAGAACTATCAGCGCGAGCGCATCTGCCGCGCCCCTGCCATCAAGATTCCAGTCCCATTGGTTCAGCAATTGCTGTGCCTTGAGCAATTTCGCATTGTCCTTCAGATCAAGCGCGGCAATGCTGTCAAGCCAGTCTTTCGCATAACCGGCCTTTTCATAGCCGGTGTCATATTTGATCGCCCATAATTCGGCGTCGCTGATCTTGCCATCGGCATTGGCGCGTTCGAGCAAGGCAATCGACCGGCGCGAACGGTTGGTCTGGTCATCCTCAATGCCAAGCAAAGGCGAGAAATTGTCCGGCTTGAGTTCATCTCCCGGCCCAGCGGCAATATAAGGCGTGTTGTTGGAATTCATAACATAGCCGGAAGCCGGATTGACCAGTGCCGGAACGCGCGTGAACGGCAGGGTTTTTTGCCACAGCGCCTTGGAGCTGTCGCCAGGCAACACTCCGCGCCAGTCAAAACCTTCGGGCCGGTCCGGGAACATCGCATTATAATAAAGACCGATATTACCCTCGGCATCGGCATAGATGAAATTGGTCGCCGGAACCCCCTGCCCCGCCATCGCCGCCTGCCATTCATCAAAATTTGTCGCCTTATTGATCCGGTAATATTGGGTCAGCATGTCAAGCTCATCAATCCCCGCATAGCGCACAGCATAAGCGCCGCTGTCATTCATGATCACCGGACCATGGATCGAGCGATAGGCGACCTGCGGATAGGGAATGACAAAAGGACCGAACTTGATTTTCAGCCAGACGCGCTTCTTTTCGAGCGGCTTCCATTCGCCGTCGAAGAGGTAGGCGTCTTTCTTGTCGTTCAGCGTGAGCTTGTAGATATCGACCAGATCTGGCCGGTTGACCGTGTTGGTCCAGCCGAGATATTTATTGTGCCCCAGAAACGGAAAGGGTGATCCCGGGAAATTGGCACCCGCAAAATCCCAGCCCTCATCACTATGTACGACGAGTTCGTACCACGCGACATTGCCGCGCAACGGCTGGTGCGAATTGGAGATCAGGCGGGTCTTTGCTTCGGGTGAGCGCTCCGGTGCAACCGCATAGGCGTTGGAGCCATTCTCATCCGGGTCGGGGCCGACCGGAGTAACCTTTTTCTCGTCAATAATTTTGTCGGGGCTGAGCGGATGGATGGATGGCTTTGCCGGTTCACCGGAAAGGCGTGGTCCGCCTTCGCGCGGCAAGGGCTTGTTTTGCACCAATGCTTCTATCGGGTTGTTGAGGCCAAAAAAGAAGGGAGAACGCAGCACAAAACCCGCTGCAATATCCTGACCGTTGACGGGGAATAATTTGGTCAGTCTAACCTCGTCAGGATGTTTCTCGGCATAGGCATTGAGCCCCGATGCATAACCATCGAGCAGCAACCTGACATCTTCCGGCAAGTCATCATATTTGCGCGTCACGGTCCCGCGCACATCAAGCAGAGCGGCAATATAATCAATCGGCGCACTAGCCGCGCCGTTGAGCGTAGCCATCCGGCCCCGTGTCATCGCGGTCACTTCCTGCAGTGTCGAAAAATCATCCTCGGCATGGGCGTAGGCGACGCCATATGCGACATCGGCGTCGGTCTTGCCAAAGATATGGGGAACACCAAATTCGTCACGAACAATCCTTGCCTCATAAGACAAGTCCGGCGGTGCAGCAGCCTCTTCCACAGTCATCGGTTCCCAGATGGCTAGACCTATTGCCGCCAGAACAAAGGCAATCATCAATCCAATGGCGAGCCGCTTAAGTGTTTTCACGTATTTTATCCTCTTCGATGGCACCATAGACTGCATGCTCTTTTATACGGGGAAGCACTTACCATATAAATCCGATGGAAAAAGTCATGAATATGGTTGTGTTGCAGGTATGCAACACCATATCAATGACTAAGATGCTGAGATTGAACAGGATGAACTGATGAACCTTGAGAAATTCACCGATCGCGCAAAGGGCTTTTTACAATCGGCGCAAACCGTAGCCATCCGCATGAGTCACCAGCAGATTACCCCCGAGCATCTCGCAAAGGCTCTGCTGGAAGATGATCAGGGCATGGCGTCCGGATTAATCACCAAGGCAGGCGGCGATGCCAAGAAGGCACATCTGGAAATTGACGAGGCTCTTGCCAAGATTGCGGCGGTGTCCGGTAGTGGCGCGCAGCAGACACCAGGTCTGAATAACGACGCGGTGCGTGTGCTCGATCAGGCTGAACAAATCGCCGATAAAGCTGGCGACAGCTATGTCACCGTAGAACGCTTGTTGCTCGCACTGGTGCTGTCCAAGAATACTGCGGCTGGCAAAGCCTTTGCCAACGCCGGTGTAACCGCCGAAGCGCTGAACGGCGCGATCAACGAATTGCGTGGCGGAAAGACGGCCGACACCGCTTCGGCCGAGGACCGTTATGAGGCTTTGGAAAAATATACCAATGACCTGACCCAGGCGGCCCGGGACGGGAAGCTTGACCCCGTCATCGGTCGTGACGAGGAAATACGCCGCACGATCCAGATATTGGCGCGCCGGACCAAGAATAACCCGGTCCTGATTGGCGAACCCGGCGTTGGTAAAACGGCCATTGCCGAAGGCATGGCCCTGCGCATCGCGAATGGTGATGTTCCCGACAGTTTGAAAGACCGCCGTTTGCTCGCGCTTGATATGGGCGCGCTGATTGCCGGTGCCAAATATCGTGGCGAGTTTGAAGAGCGGCTGAAAGGCGTTCTGGATGAAGTGCGCGGAGCCGAAGGCGAAATCATCCTGTTCATTGATGAGATGCACACTTTGGTCGGTGCAGGCGCTTCCGAAGGCTCGATGGATGCCTCTAACCTCCTCAAGCCTGCACTGGCACGCGGCGAACTTCATTGTATCGGCGCGACCACGCTGAATGAATATCAGAAATATGTAGAAAAAGACGCGGCTCTGCAGCGCCGGTTCCAGCCTGTGTTCATAAATGAACCGACGGTAGAGGATACGATTTCAATTCTTCGCGGACTCAAAGAGAAATATGAGTTGCACCATGGCGTGCGGATCACCGATGGGGCATTGGTGAGCGCGGCGACGCTGTCCAATCGCTATATTCCGGACCGGTTCCTGCCCGACAAAGCGATCGATTTGATGGACGAAGCGGCATCACATATTCGCATGGAAGTGGAATCGAAGCCCTCCGAAATCGAGACACTTGACCGGCGGATCATCCAGCTCAAGATCGAGCGCGAGGCCCTATCAAAAGAAACCGATGACGCGTCCAAGGACCGGCTCAAAACCCTGGAAAAGGAGCTGGCCGATCTCGAGCAGCATAGCGCGGAACTGACGACGCGCTGGCAGGGTGAGAAAGACAAGATCAATGCCGAGGCCCAACTCAAGGAACAACTCGACCATGCGCGGCTTGAGCTGGAACAGGCCCAGCGCGCTGGCGACCTCGCCAAGGCCGGGGAACTGAGTTACGGCACCATTCCCAATCTTGAGAAAGCACTCGAAGAAGCCGCCGACGATACCGAAGGCGCGATGTTGCGCGAAGAAGTTACCCCCGTAGATATTGCGGCGGTGGTTTCCAAATGGACCGGTATCCCGGTCGACAAGATGCTGGAAGGCGAGCGCGAAAAGCTGCTTGCGATGGAAGATCTCATTGGAAAGCGTGTGATTGGTCAAAAGGATGCGGTTGAGGCGGTGTCTGCCGCCGTCCGTCGCAGCCGTGCCGGCCTGCAAGACCCCAACCGACCATTGGGCAGCTTCCTGTTCCTCGGCCCCACCGGCGTCGGCAAGACAGAATTGACCAAGGCACTGGCCGAGTTTCTGTTTGATGATGATCAGGCGATGGTCCGCATCGACATGTCAGAGTTTATGGAGAAGCACAGTGTGTCCCGACTGATCGGCGCGCCTCCGGGCTATGTCGGTTACGATGAAGGCGGCGTCCTGACCGAAGCGGTTCGCCGGCGGCCTTATCAGGTGATCCTGTTCGACGAAGTAGAAAAGGCGCATGGCGACGTGTTTAACGTCCTTCTGCAGGTTCTCGACGATGGTAGGCTGACCGACGGTCAGGGCCGGGTCGTGGATTTTTCCAATACGCTGATTATTCTGACTTCTAACCTTGGTAGCCAATATCTGACAAATCTGAAGGAAGGCGAGACAGTCAAGGATGTCGAACCACAAGTCATGGAAGTCGTTCGGGCGCATTTTCGTCCGGAGTTTCTCAACCGGCTGGATGAGATCATCCTATTCCACCGGCTTGGCGAAGAAGATATGGCGCCGATTGTCGAGATTCAGGTCAAACGGGTGCAGAATTTGCTCAAGGACCGCAAGATCGAACTGGAACTCACCGATGCCGCCAAGCGCTGGCTCGGTCGGGTCGGCTATGATCCGGTCTACGGCGCACGTCCGCTAAAACGCGCGATCCAGAAATATCTTCAGGATCCTTTGGCGGACCTGATCTTGCGCGGTGATGTGCCGGATGGGTCGACGGTTAAGATCGATGAAGGCGATGGCGCGCTAAAGATGGAGCCGGTCGCAACAGGTGCAACCGGCTAGTCGTTGGCCATATTGGCAGACGCCTAGCAATGCATCTGCTTGCTAATTGATTTCAGGGAAACTTCGCGAAGCGTCCTGCAAAATTGCGTCCGCTGTACGCTGCCCAGCCGCGCGACGGGCACGCCATTCCGCCATGGTCAGACAAACGCGTTTTTTGCGGGCGCGAGAACCTGTAACAGCTTGCCGTTCGCATTTAATGACATTTGAATCATCGGGTTCTTCAGCGGTTGCTTCCGGCTCATCAGTGGGTGCCGTCGTCTGAGCAGAGACGGTTGGCGCTCCAAGGCAAAAAACCGAAGCCGCTGCCAGCATAATCGCTTTCTTTCGCATGCTTAATCTCCTCACTGTAGTCACCATTCTGATCAGAATGGTGTTTGTCATTATCTTATCTATATTTAAAATCCCGTATGAGTTCAATGACCTTATATTTTCGCTGTTTTTCTTGCTTCCATCCATAACTCTGTGCAAAATCATCCAGTGAATTTATCCAATGACAGAACCGATATCGCGCTCGATCCGGAATGGCTGGCCCATCGCTATCAACCGGACGGAGACAAAGTTCATTTCATCCACGCGCCCAGGACAATACAGCAATCAGCGACATTCATCTCGGATGAATATTTACCGGAAAATTTGCCACGCAAGATAATCAGCCGAAAAGATGCGATCATACCAGCAGGTTCAACTGGTCCGGCCCATTTTATTTTTCACTCCGGGTTCTGCTGTTCGACATTATTGGCGCGGGCATTGGATATCGAAAACATTTCAATGGGTTTGAAAGAACCCGTCATCCTTCAGGATTCAACAGGATATTATTTTAGAGCGAACGACAAACAAAAGGCCAGCGAAGTTATTCGTAACTTGCTGGCGTTGCTGGCACGGCCACTCAACCCTTCGGAGGCCACAATCATCAAGCCCTCCTGCATCGTCAATGGGTTGGCCGGGGATTTCATGGACCTGTTACCACAGTCCCGTGCCCTTCTGATCTATGCGCCGCTTCCGGTTTTTCTCGGATCAATCGCCAAGAAACAGATCACGGGACGGTTGTGGGCCAGGGAACAATTTTCCGAGTTGCGAAAAATGGGGATGATCAATCTGGGCTTTGACGACGATCAGCATTTTCGACAAACGGATTTACAGATCGCCGCTGCCGGCTGGCTTGCGCAGCAAGGAATATTTCAGAAACTTGTCGAACGTTTCGGCGCAGACAGAATCGCAACTATTGATAGCGAAACGCTGCTGGCGGCTCCCCATGAGGCGATGACCGCAATAGCGCGCCTCTACCAACTGAACTTGGATGATCAGAATATCCGCGAAATCATCGAGGGGCCGGCCTTTAACAGTCACTCAAAACACGGAACGGAATTCGACCGCAAAGGCCGCAATGAAGAGCGCTCAACCGCCGAATCCCTTCATGCGGACGAGATAGCGAAAGTTGCGTTCTGGACCGGGAAAGTCGCCGAGGCGGTGGGGATTGATATCAATTTAAAAGCAGCGCTGATCTGATTCTCCCGCTAATCAAGCTGTTCCAGCCGGTTTCGCGACATCAAATGCCACGGACAGTCTTTCACCATCATCAAAAGGCTCAGTTCCATGCCACATAATCGATGGAAAAATGACAAGACGGCCTCTCATGGGCTCTACATTCCTGACCGCAGACAGATCCAGATTTAACTCGGGCGGTGGCGCTCCCAAAGCAAGCCAGCCTGAGGGTGGTGCCCCCATGTCGGCCTCGTCTGGTACATCAGCATAGAAAGCGGAACTGAACCAACCCATCGGATGTACATGACTGGCATGAAAACCTTCCCCTTTCAACCGAACCGACCATGAACCGGAGAAACCGATAGAGTCCGACCGATATTTCAAAACCGGGTGCGTAGGGTCGACCGGAGGCAGATCCGCCACATGCTTCCGGACAGTAGATTGAATGACCGATCTGAGATCGCGGATTTCCGGATCAATCCTGGAGAACAGTGGCCCATCCGTTTGGGTACCGCCACGGACCGACTGTCCGACCATGTCGGCTTTCGCAACATGAATGGAGCGTAAACATCGTGCCAATTCGGCGACATCAATCTGGTCCGCCAGATCATAAGTTTGTACCAACCCATGCTGATCGTCCAGCCACTTCCAGCGGGAATCGCCAGTCGCTCTCCATGCCAAGGAAATATACGGCCAAATCTGATTGGCGTCGGGATCATTTATAAAGCTCTCCCCAAGGCGCGCGGCTGAATCTAATCTTCCAGTCCTCAGGAGATGCCGCACGTGCCGCACGGCAAGCGCTATTTCCGTAATCGGCGCAAGGGCATCAAACAGCTGATCGGCCTTTTCCACTTCGCCAAGCTCGGATGCGCAGATAGCATCATACATGATCAATCCGCGGCTATCGCCCAATATTGCTCTCGCTTCTTCAACCATGTGGGAAGCCTCGGAAAAACGATCAGCCTTGAACAGCGCATCCAGACATTTTGCCCAAAGCGCACCATTTTTCGGATGGGTCTTCAACGCATCTACAAAGGAACAGATCAGAGCGTCCTTGTCACCCGCAGTCCAGCGGGCCTCTGAAAGCAGTTCATGGCCTTCCAGCCATAAGGGATTCCCGCGAAGAATAAGCTCCATATCGGCAATGGCGCGGTCATAATGCCCGGCAGCCATTTGGGCTGCGCTCCGTCCCAATATTATCGATCCGTCGTTGGGTGCATAGCGCCGGGCCTCGTCATATTTCTCCACCGCAGGCAATCCTGCCTCCATCGTGACTCTTGCCAGAGCGTGATGCAGGGTTGGATTGTTCGGCTGAAACTCCAGCGCCTTTTCAAGCGCAACCAATGCAGCGGCCGAATCCTGTTCAATCCGGTGCAATATCCCCAGCATGTGCCAGAGCTTGCCTTCTTTTGGCTGCTTCTCGATCGCGGAGCGGACGAGATCGATCGCCTGATCAGTCTGGCCACTATCACCAAGGGCGTTGGCGCGCGCTATGACATTGTCGGTATCAAATAAGTCGGTCATCGACATCGCCCGGCCATCCCCTGTTGTGCAGACTATATACAAAAAAAGAGCGGCGGGAAATATCCCGCCGCTCTATTTATCTTGTCAAACTGACTTCGGATTAGAAGCGCAGACGTCCTGTAACCTGAAAGCGACGTCCGATTGCATCATAAGTCGTCGGATAGGTGTTACCCGAGTTATAAGAGCTCGAACCGACGTAGGAAGAAACGTTAGGTGGTTTCTTGTCGAGCAGGTTCTGAATGCCCGCGGTCATTTCGAAGTTATCGCTTACGTTGAACCGGGTGGTCAGATCGAAGTAGCTATAGGATCCGATCGAGCTATATTCCGGCAGTGCACCACCGAAGGAAGCGCTCAGTGGTTCCAGAGAAACCGCATCCAGCCAGGTCCAGAGCAACGAGATATCAACCGTATCGCCCAAGCTCACCGTGGAACGCAGGTTAAACGTGAACTCCGGTGTGATCGGTTCACAGTTTTCACCATAGTAGCTGACGCATTCACGATTAATCGAGGTCGGGTTAGCCGGGTTGGAGTTGAATTTCAGCTGCTCCGTCCAGTTACCGCTAAAGTCAAAAGCGACTTTACCAAAGCTGGTTGGA
Source organism: Parasphingorhabdus sp. (assembly GCF_048267785.1). Classification (GTDB taxonomy): domain Bacteria; phylum Pseudomonadota; class Alphaproteobacteria; order Sphingomonadales; family Sphingomonadaceae; genus Parasphingorhabdus. Next base: position 198,517 of record NZ_JBLWWU010000003.1, read on the forward strand.
AACTGGTATCCGACGCGCAAATCGACACCGGAGGTTTCGATTTGGCCTTGATTCGTCAACTGAAGCAACAGACCCGGAGTATCACCGCCGCCGTTAAGCGAACCGTTCAACGGGTTACGTACGATCAAAGCACATGCCGACGGGTCAACACCTGAGAAGCAAGGATCGATAATGTCACCTGGCGTAGGTGTCGTAATGGCACCCTTGATCTTGATGTTGTAATAATCAGCAGTCAGCGTCAATCCGGGGATCGATGGTGGCGTCAACACAACACCAATGGTGTAGCTGTTCGCTGTTTCAGGTCCAAGGTTCGTATTGCCACCAGAAGTCGCATTGATCTGCGAAGCGGATGGAACCGGAATGGTGCCGATCGTACCAGCAGGTGCCCCCTGAGCGATACAAATGGCGGTCAGCGAAGCGTTCCCAACCGGATTTGCACCAGCGCACGGATCAACAGCCAAGGCGGTCAAACCTGTAACCACGGGCGAAAACAATTCGCCAATATTCGGTGAACGAACAGAGTGTTGATAGATACCACGAATCTTGTAGCCTTCAGCTGGCTCCCAGGTACCACCAGCTTTCCAAGTCGTGCTTCCGCCCGAGTTGGAATAGTCCGAATAACGAGCACCAGCTTCGACGGTCAGACTATAGATGCCGGGGACATTTTCGACGATCGGAATGATCAATTCGCCGAAGACTTCCTTGACGTCATATTGGCCGCTGAAGCTTGGCGATGGAGCACCGGTACCCAAGACTTCGTCCTGCGTACCACTGGCAACGTCGGACAGCTGCTCAGCGGTATATTTGCGATATTCAGCACCAACAGCAAAGCCGATCGGTGTGTCCGCGAAAAGGAAGCTTTCCGATCCCAGTTCACCGGAGAGGCTGCCGTTCACAACAGAAAGCGATGTTTTAACGGTTTCGGTACTTGGCTGGTTGAAAAACGCAACCTGCTCAGCAGTGATATTCTGACCGTCGCCGAACAGATTGATTGGAACACAACCGTTCGATGGATCATTACAAACATTGGGATCGCTAGAGCGCAGAGCTTGCTGAACGCGCGATTTCAGACCCCAATTACGGTTGGTCTGGGACCGTTCAGATTCACCGTATGTGCCATAAACGTCAAAAACGATATTGTCAGTAACAGAACCGCGAACACCAGCCCATATCTGGAACTGGTTAGTCACATAATCGGTGATGCGTGGACCCTGCTCAACCAAGCGACGGTTGATAACGGTTGGCACCTCAAAGCCGTCAGCGATAGCCGCAGCACAATTGGCATACCCAGCGCCGGCGATCAGCGCAGCGTTAGTCGGATTGGCGCAAAGCGTGTTCTGGATCGCTGGGGTCAGGAACGCATTGTTCAGAGGCAATTGCCAAGTGTCGCCAAACAAACCGGAAGGCGCCAATGCAAGGCTGACCGTGCTCTTGGTGTACATGCCCTTGGTATAAACTTCTACATTGTCGGTAATTTCATAGTTAGCTGAACCGAACATGTTGAACCGTTCCAGAGGAGTCTGGAAATAGTTAAACGGCGCGAAGTTGAAAGTATTGTATGTTGGCACCAAAGTTCCGGTCGCGGGGTCATACTGATCACCATTGAGGCGCGTTGGTACTGACGTACCGGAACCGATTTCAGAACCTTCGATAAACAAAGTTTTCTGCGAAATCGCCCGATCACCCTGAAGCACGGAGTCAACATTCTGATAACCAACGCTCAATACCGCGTTACCGCGACCATCGTCAAAATTGGCACCAATGGTTATATCGGTGCGGAAACGCTGACCATCACCTTCTTCGGCCACACCGAAGGAAGCGGACATGTCAACGCCTGCAAAATCACGCTTGGTGATGAAGTTGGCAACACCCGAGATAGCGTCTGCACCATAAACCGAGCTAGCACCGCCGGTTACGATATCGACCCGTTCAATAAGAGCAATAGGTATGATGTTAAGATCGGTCACGCTGGCGAGGCTGGATGGCACCAGACGGGTTCCGTCTAGAAGCACCAGGTTACGGTTGGTACCGACATTGCGCAGGTTCAAAGATGCGAAACCGGCGCTACCGTTGTTCACGCTGGCATTGATGCCTGGAGAAACACCTGGAAGTTCACCGATCAGTTCTTCAGCATTGGTTGCCTGACGCAAATCAATTTCGTCACCGCTGACAACGTTAACCGGAGCGGACTGCTCCAGATTAGGGTTGCTAATGCGCGACCCCGTAACAACGATTACGCTTTCTGCGATCTCATCGGCATCCTGATCCTGCGCGAACGCAGGGGTAGAAACCATAGCAAGTCCCAGCACCATGGGTGCGACAGATGCCTTTAGGTTTGAATATTTTCTCATGTAATCCAGTCCCTTATTCTGGAGAGGGTGACCGTGATGGCCATCCCCGGTTGTTAATCGATGGCAATCTGTGCGCCCCAAACGCACGGATTCGACCACCGAGTTGGGGATCAATTGCAACAAGGCTTCTGAACTGTAAAGGTTCTGTTCAGCGAAGAGCGCTGATTTTGTAGAGATTGTAACTATTTTGTCACAGTTCCAAAAAGGCCAATAATCACTGGTTGTTCCGCCTGTTTCCAGAATGGATTTCCGCTCTTTTGCGAACAGGCATCCCACGATGAACAATGAATTGCCTCGCATGCTGCGATTGCTTATGCACAGGAAACGAGGGAATTAGAGTGACGGGAAAAATAGAGATGGTGATTTCGAAATGGATTTACGCAGGCACGCTTGCAATGACCGCTGTCGTGGCGGCAAGTCTTTATACCCCGGCAGTTGCACAGGATATTGATCGGAGAAAGGCCCTGACAGCACCGCCGGCCATTTATACCGAGATGATAGCCTGTAAGGATATTGCCGAACCTGCGGCACGACTGGCTTGCTTTGATGAGAAAGTCTCAGCTCTGCAAACGGCCCAGGCCTCGAATCAGGTTGTGATCGCTGATCGCGAGCAAGTGCGGGAAGCCCGGCGCGGTCTGTTTGGACTGACCTTGCCAAGAATCAAGCTGTTCGACGGCGATGGCGATGAGGGTGATGAAATCGCGGAAATCGAAAGCACGGTAAAGACAGCCCGGACGATTCGCAGCGGCAAATGGGTGATCACACTGGAAGACGGAGCTGTCTGGCTACAGACCGATACCCCGCGCGGCAGCATGAGAGACCCCAAGCCAGGCGATTCAATCACGATTAAACGGGCCGCTCTGGGGAGCTATATGGCCAAGGTCAATGGTGGGCGAGCCTTCAAGGTAAAACGGATCGTTAATTAAACCCTGACCAGAACAGGCGCTATTCCATCGGCCCGGTCAGCAGGATCGGGTCGATCCGCGCCGCGTTCCATTTCATCGACCAGTGCAGATGCGGACCGGTGGCGCTGCCGGTTGAGCCGACCCGGCCGATCGGTTCACCACGTTTCACTTGCTGACCTTCTTTGACCAATATCTCGGAACTGTGCAGAAAGGCGCTGTTGAGACCCATGCCGTGGTCGATCATCAATAGATTGCCCTCCAGCGTAAACGGGCTGGTTGCCGCAAGCGTAACGACGCCATCGGCGGGTGCTACATAATAAGTGCCAGTGGGAGCAGCGATATCAATACCGCTGTGATAGCTTCCGGGATCGCCATTATAGATGCGCTGATTGCCAAACATGCCGGATATCCGGCCCTTGACCGGCCAGATGAAGGTCTGACGCCAGCCGGTGCTGTCGTTCATGGCGCTGCGTGCTGCATTGATCTGGGCGAGTTCGGGCGCGCGGCGGCGCTTGAATGATTCGCTGGCGGTCCGCGCTCGACGGTTGATATTGACATGCTCAATATGCCATTTGCGCGGCGCAACATTGATGAATTTTCTGACCGTTTGGCCATCGTCCAGCGTCGCGACCAGCTGTGCAGCCTGACCGGCATCGCGGTTGAACGCGATAATGAACTTGCCATCATCATCCATCTGAACCGGATTGCCATCAAAAGACAGGCTACGCGTACCGGCTGGCGCGTCGCCTATCATGACGCCGCCCTGAATTGCCTGACCGCGGAAGCCAAATTTTACCGCTTCCCGAAACGCGGATTGTTCCGCGTCGTCGGTTTCGGCGTAAACAATTGCTGCAGGAACAGTCACTGCCGCAATCGTCGCGACGCAAAATATTGCTTTAAAACGTCCGGTCACTTTTCGCTTTCCGGCAGATGAGCCTGCGCTGAAATCTGTGCCGTGGCATAAGGTTCCTGCTTTTCGACGCTCCAGTAGCGAAGCTCGTCGAGCGGAATCGCTTCGCCGGTCACCGCGCAAAGGACATGGTCTCCCGACGACAGCGGTCGGAAACCATTGGGCATATAATGCAGCTTTGCCACCTTGTTACGATTGGACATTAACATAGGACGCTTATACTCCCTGAATCCTTTACCAGCGATTTACGGTCATGATCGCTACAGTCGACCGATCTTACCGCAAATCCCTCTAGAATAAATCCCGCTGCCTGTCATCCGGCTGTTTTTTGACTCGGCTCGCCGATGGCTGGGCGGGCTTTGGCTTGGCTGGCGGTTTATCCGTCACCGTCGCACCAACAGTTCCATCCTGAAAATGCAGATCGAGATCACCGGCCTTTATCGCGGCGGCGCGATTGGCAATCAGACTGCCATCCGGACCGGACACGCGCGCATAGCCGCGCTTCAGCGGACCATCGGGAGAGACCTGCTGCGCCAGCCGCCATAGCGCGTCGAGCCGCTGCCGCGCGTCGTCGAGCGGGCGCTGCACCAGACTGACCGGCAGATCGAGCCGTTTCAACTGCTCCTGCGAACGGGCCAGCCGCTGCTTCAATATAGACGGTCGCAAAGCCCCGGCGCTTGCCGAAAAGCGGCTGCGGGCGTGGGCGATATTCTGGCTCATGCCATATTTCATCCGCTCGGACGTCTCGTCGACCCGCTGCTGGTGCGGACGGAGCAGATCGGTCAGCGCCGGCATCAGACGGCGTTGCGCCTCCAGCCGTTCCTGGGCGGTGCTCAGGCTGCGCTGCACGCTGCGCGCCATCCGCGCCTTGCTTTCCGACAAGGTTGCCAGCCATTCCGCCCGGACCGGCACCGCCATTTCTGCCGCTGCCGTCGGCGTTGGCGCGCGCAGGTCGGCGGCGAAATCGCAGAGCGTCGTATCGGTCTCGTGCCCCACGGCGGAGATGATCGGGATCGTGCAATCCGCGACCGCCCGGACCACGATTTCCTCGTTGAAGCTCCACAGGTCCTCGATCGAACCGCCGCCGCGCGCGACGATCACCAGATCGGGCCGGGCGACCGGACCGTCCGGCGCCATCTCGGAGAAGCCGCGAATGGCGTGGGATATCTGCTTTGCCGCACCCTCGCCCTGCACCAGCACCGGCCAGACAATGACATGGCTGGGGCAGCGATCGGCGAGCCGGTGGAGGATATCGCGGATCACCGAACCGGTCGGCGAGGTGACCACGCCGATGGTTTTCGGCAGGAACGGGATCGGCTTCTTGCGGTCTTGGTCGAACAGGCCCTCGGCGAGCAGCTTGGCCTTGAGCTTCTCGAACAGGGCCATCAGCGCCCCCTCGCCCGCCAGTTCCATCTTGTCGATCACGACCTGATATTTGGAGCGGCCGGGATAGGTGGTGAGCTTGCCCGAGACGACAACCTCGATGCCATCTTCGGGCCGGAACGGCAGCCGTCCGGCATTGCCCTTCCACATCACTCCGTCGAGAACCGCCTTGTCATCTTTCAGCGCCAGATAGACATGGCCGGAGGCCGCGCGTTTGAAGCCCGATATCTCGCCCCTGATCCGGACATAGCCGAAGCGATCCTCGACCACTCGCTTGAGCGCGCCTGAAATTTCCGAAACCGACAAAGGCGGGGCGTTGTCACCCTGCCCGCTCTCGGCTAGGAGCTTCGCGTCTAATGAGAGGGAATCGTCCATGAATATCCTGTTGATCGGTTCGGGTGGCCGCGAACATGCCTTGGCCTGGAAGCTGGCGCAATCCCCAATGCTCGGGAAATTTTACGCAGCGCCCGGCAATCCCGGCATCGCGCAGCACGCCGAACTGGTCACGCTCGACATCACCGACCATGGCGAAGTCATCCTGTTCTGCGGCGAGCATGACATCGATCTGGTCGTCGTCGGCCCGGAAGCGCCGCTGGTCGACGGCCTCGCCGAAAGCCTGCGCACCGCCGACATTTTCGTCTTCGGCCCGGACAAGGCGGCGGCGCAGCTGGAAGGCTCGAAAGGCTTTACCAAGGACCTGTGCGCCCGCGCCAATATCCCCACCGCCGGCTATGTCCGGACCACCAGCGCCGCCGACGCGCTCAAGGCGCTCGACGGCTTTTCCATTCCCGTCGTGATCAAGGCCGATGGGCTGGCCGCCGGCAAGGGCGTGATCATCGCCGAAACCCGCGAGCAGGCCGAAGCCGCGATCACCGACATGTTCGACGGCAGCTTCGGTGAAGCCGGCGCCGAAGTGGTGATCGAGGAATTTCTGACCGGCGAGGAAGCCAGTTTCTTCGCGATCACCGACGGCGAGAATGTCGTCCCCTTCGGCAGCGCGCAGGACCACAAGCGCGTCGGCGAAGGCGATGTCGGCCCGAATACCGGCGGCATGGGCGCCTATAGCCCCGCCCCCGTCCTCACCCCCGCCCTGCAACAACAGGTGATGGAGCAGATCATCCAGCCGACCGTCGACACTTTGGCGGCCGAGGGGACGCCCTATAGCGGCGTGCTGTTCGCCGGGCTGATGCTGACCGACACCGGCCCGCAGCTGATCGAATATAACGCCCGCTTCGGTGACCCGGAATGCCAGGTGCTGATGATGCGGCTGGAAAGCGATCTCGCCAAGCTGATGATGGCCACCGCCAAAGGCGACCTCGCCCAGACCAGCGCCCCGGCTTTTGCGCCGGAAACCGCGCTGACCGTGGTGATGGCCGCGAAAGGCTATCCTTCGACACCGGAGAAAGGCGGCAAGATCCAGAATCTCGCCAGAGCCGAGCGCGAAGACGCCAAGATATTCCATGCCGGTACGGCGGAAGTCGACGGCGCGCTGGTCGCCAATGGTGGCCGCGTGCTCAATGTCACCGCATTGGGAGCCAATGCCACCGAAGCGCAGGCCAGGGCTTATGCGGCGGTTGACCAGATCGATTTCGAGAGCGGCTTTTGCCGGCGCGATATCGGCTGGCGGGAGGTTGCCCGGGAGGCCGGAGAATAGACTTTTCTGGCGGCCCGGCGTTCCAAAGTTCGTCAAAGTTCAGGCCAAGAAACGGTTTTCGCGTGCCGTGAGCGGGGGAGCATGGTCATGGGCTCGCGCGAAGACACCAAGGCGCTAAGAGATTGCGCTTTGTGTCTTCATGCAAGCCCGACCATTTTCCGGCGCGTCGTGAACTTTACACAGACATCCGTTTTTATTTTGTGTGACCTTCGCCCCTTGGCCGCAGAATTCCAGCACTTGTAGGAAACCAACCGGCCGTCTAGTGTAACTTTTGGGATTCCCACCCAAACCGGTCCCCGAGAAACAAGTGCGCAGCCGCCAGCGCTCCTATCCTATCCAGATTGTCAAAGAGCCGGCCCCGCACATGGCGCGGAGCGTGTGCGATCATAACGGATTGGGCGGAGTGTAGGACAGCGGTTTTTAAACCTTCTCTCGTGAGGGAGAAGGATATGAAATCTTGCCACCAAAGCGTCAGCGCAGGCGGCTAGATGCAGTTGGATGAGGATGCTCGGATAGTGGGCTGCTGTGCAAATAAGGTCCGGCACACCCTCACCCAGCTTCGACTAGGCAGCGAGCTGCCAAGTCTTCTCAAACAGTTTGCTTCGGCTACAGGCCGAAACAAACTCCCGCACGGGAGAGGGAGGTCATCACTGCTCCGGATCACTCCCCAGCAAATCCGCCACAAGCAAGGCGGTGCGTTGCGTGGCTTGTTGCAGACTGCCGAGGTCCATTTCTTCCTCGACCGTGTGCGAGCCGGTGCCGGATACGCCCAGTCCGTCCATGCTGGCGACATAGGGGGCTACGAAGCTGATGTCCGCGGCGCCGCGACCTTCGGGCGGGAAGGATTTGGCGGGTTCGAGACCGAGCCGCGCATGGACGGCGTTGAGGCGTTCGAGCAATGCTTCGTTCGCCTTGGTCAGTTCCATCGCGGGATAGCGGTCCTGAAAGGTGATCGTCGCCTGCGTGTGCGGCAGGCTGTCTTCGACGATGCCGCGCATCAGCGCTTCTGCGGCGCGCAATTGCGCTTCATTCATGAAGCGCAGGCCGCCCGAGGCAATCGCGGTTTCGGCAATTACATTATCCTTGCCGCTGACCGTGACCGCTCCGGCGCTGCCGACCGGGTCGATCGCCGAGCCCGCCGCGACCATGCCGGGATTGAAGGTCAAGCCCGATGGTCCGCGAACCTCGCCGTAGAAGCGGTTCAATATGCGCGCCATTTCGTAGGCGGCTCCGGCGCCGCTGTCGTCGCTGAAAATGCCGGAGGAGTGGGCGCGCTTTCCGGTCACCTCGAGCTTCCATTTCGACGAGCCGCGCCGGCCAATCACGCCCCATTCGGGGCTGCCGCCTTCGAAGTTGAGCGCATAGTCGGCGGCTTTGCCGGCCGCGATCAGATCCTTGCGGGCCGTTGCAAGCGGGCTACCGGTGCTTTCCTCGTCACCCGTGAAGAATATCGTCACCTTGCCGCCCTTGATCGCTTCTGCCTCGATCAGCGCCCGCATGGCATAGATGACCACTGCATTGCCGCCCTTCATGTCAGCGATGCCGGGTCCGCGCAGCTTGTCGCCATCGCGCTCGAAGCGCTGGAAGGGGCTGTCGGGTTCGAACACCGTATCGAGATGGCCGATCAGCAGCAGGTTCGGCCCCTCGCCAAAGTCCCGTTCGGCGACCAGATGACCGCCGCGCCCCATCGATGGCGGCATGTCGATCCAGCGCACCGCAAAGCCGATATCCTCCAGTTCGCGCCGATAGATTTCGCCAACCTTGCGGACCCCTTCGACATTGAGCGAACCGGAATTCTGGTTGACCGACGCTTCGAGCAATTGCAGCTGCTCCGCGCCATTGGCCTCGACAGCGTCGAGAATGGACCGGTCACTGGCGCTCGCACTCGTGATGGCAGCAAGCAGCAGGCAGGCGGACGTGGCGGCTTTCATTATCGCGAACATATGGGAGGCCTTTTCTTATCGGTCGTGGATATTGGCATTGATGGTCGAAACTAGCGCCCCTGCGTCCAACCGCAAGAGGCATCTGCGCGCCCCCACCACGTCAAGCTCAGCTACGTCGCCCGCAACCATATCTAACTTGCTGTGCGCGCGTCCGGATCGCTAGGGACGCGCTCCGGCGAACACCCTCTCCCACCCCGCCGGTGCATCAGAAGAAGGTCGTATCGTCATGTCCCGTTTCCCTACCCCTGCCGCCAGTCGCCCGATCCGTTCGCTGGCCACTATCCTGCTCGCCGGTGCGGCGCTTTGCATGCCGGGTGCGGCGCAGGCGACCGATGGCTATTTCCTCAACGGGGTCGGTGCCAAGGCCAAGGGCGCGGGCGGCGTGGCCATTGCTATGCCGCAGGACGCTTTCTCTATCGCCAGCAACCCGGCTTCCGCGACCGCCATCGAGCACCGGCTGGATGTCGGCTTCGAAGTTTTCATCCCCGACCGCGGTTCCGAGATTATCGGCAATCAGGCGGGGCTCGACGGGGTCTATTCGGGCAATGATGCCAATCCCTTCATCCTGCCCGAATTTGCTTATGTCCGGCCTTTGTCCGACACGGTTTCGGTCGGCATTGCGGTCAACGGCAATGGCGGCATGAACACCGATTACGAGACCAATCCCTTCGCCAGTTTCGGCGCGACCGGCCCGGCTGGCGTGAACCTGCGCCAGATTTCGATTGCCCCGACCATCTCGGTGGAATTTGCCGAAGGGCAGAGTCTCGGCCTGTCGCCGCATTTCGTCGTGCAAAGCTTTGAGGTCGAGGGCATCCAGCCGTTCGCAGCCAATTCGCAGGACCCGGCGAATTTCACCAACCGCGGCGAAGACTGGGCCTTTGGCGCGGGTTTCCGCGTCGGCTATCTCGGCAGCTTTGGTGACAATTTCCGCGTCGGCGCTTTTTACCAGTCGAAAGTCTGGACCACCGAGTTCGACCGCTATGCCGGACTGTTCGCCGAGCAAGGCGGCTTCAACATGCCCGCATCCTGGGGCGCGGGCGTTTCGGTCGACGCGACGCCGAAGCTGACATTGGGCGTGGATTTCAAACATATCGAATATTCCGGCGTCAACTCGGTCGGCAACCCCATCGCGTCGCTGTTACAGGGCGTCCCCTTTGGCGCGGATGATGGCCCCGGCTTTGGCTGGGACGATATCGACGTGTGGAAAGTCGGCGCGGTCTATCAGGCCAGCGACAAGCTGACCCTGCGCGCCGGCTATGGCCGCTCGAACAACCCGGTCCCGCAATCGGAAACCCTGCTCAACATATTGGCGCCGGGCGTGGTCCGTGATCATTATACTGTGGGCGCGACGGTCAGGGCATCGGACACTATCGAGATCACCGGCTATGCGATGCGCGCGCCGCGCCAGACGGTTTACGGCTCCGGATCGATCCCCGCACCCTTTGGAGGCGGCGAAGCGAATATCCGCCTTGCAGAGACGGCTATCGGTTTTTCGGTGGGCTTTGTTTTCTAGGCGGACACCCCAGGCGATGTGCCCCGTCGTGGTCCGCTGTTCGGCGATATGACGGGGCCATCTGGCACCAGTGATTATTCTGCCAGTTTTTTCAACATCCAGTAGCAGTGATCCAGCCCGCCTTAAAAAGATGCAACCGGCAGGCGTTCGTTCAGGCCATGGGCAATCATGTCGGAGGCTTTCATCGCAGCACCGGAAATCGCCACCGTATCGCCGTAATCCTGATCCGCGTGATCCCGGGTCAGTTCGGTGTTGAGAAAAGTCAGATATCTCCTGACCATGGGCGGGGCTGATGACGAATAGTCAATAGCATGGGGAGCAAGATGTCGAGGGGTAAAACGCGTCCCGTCGCTACAGTTGACACTGACGGTGCCGCCGGTCATAATTCAGGCTCGCCTCACATCATCGAAAACGGAGACAGAACCCGCACCCTCGCGGGCATGACACCATGCAGCAGTTCCAGAGCGAAACTCTATCCATCATAAACAGCATCCCCTTCCTTCCCAACCTTGCGCCCGGGGGGCAAACGCTTGTCGGCATCGGCATTCTCCTCGCTATTGCGTGGATCGCCAATTTCATCATCAAGCACATCGTGCTGCGCATTGTCACGCGCTGGATGCCCTATGATGACATCACGCCAGTGCCCGTCGCAGCACGACTCGCCAATATCGTGCCGGCACTTATCATCTCGAACGGGATCGTTGCGGTGCCGCACTTGTCGGCAGCGGTTGTCACCCTGGTCAGCAACGTGGTTTCCGCCTCGATCATTCTGTTCATCGGAATGGCGCTCAGTAAGGCGCTTACCCTCGCCAACGAAATTTACGATCATCGACCCGAGGCCGCGACCCGACCGATCAAAGGTTTCATCCAGCTGCTCAAGATCATTCTCTATGGTGGCACCACGATCCTGATCATCTCTGCTCTGATGGATGAATCTCCCCTGCTTCTCCTGTCGGGCCTCGGCGCGATGGCCGCGGTCATACTTCTGGTGTTCAAGGACACTTTGCTGTCGCTGGTCGCCTCTGTACAACTCACCTCGAACGACATGCTGCGGGTCGGCGACTGGATCGAGATGCCGGCGCTCAATGCGAACGGCGACGTCATCGACATCGCGCTGCACACGGTCAAGGTGCAGAACTGGGACAAGACGATTACGACCATTCCTACCCATCGACTGATTTCGGAGAGCTTCAAAAACTGGCGCGGCATGTCCGAAGCGGGCGGGAGACGGATCAAACGATCGATCTTCATCGACCAGAACGGCATCCGCTTCCTCACGCGCGAGGAAAAAGACGGGTTTCGCCGTTTCCAGCTGCTGGACGAGTATCTCGGCCACAAACAGGCTGAACTGGGCGAATGGAATGCCGCGATCGAGAAGGCCGGGCGCGACGAGGTCAACGCCCGCCGCGTCACCAATATCGGCACATTCCGTGCCTATGTCGTCGAATATCTGCGCGCCAACAGCCATATTACCAAGGACATGACCCTGCTTGTGCGCCAGCTCGACCCGACGCCGAAAGGCCTGCCAATAGAAATTTACTGTTTCACCAACACGACCGAGTGGAACGCCTATGAAGATATCCAGTCGGACATTTTCGACCATATGCTGGCGATCCTGCCCGAATTCGGGTTGCGTCCCTTCCAGGAACCGAGCGGTCTGGATTTGCAACGCGGTCTGGCGGCGTAACGACGGAAAAACTTGGTCACGTCACCGAACAAAATCCGCTGCCAACTGCATGTCACGGACGAGTTTTGCATATTCGACCTGACGACCCTGTTCGGCGACATGACGGGGCCATCTGGCGCCAGCGGTCATTCCGCCAGCTTTTTCAATATCCAGTACCAGTGATCGAGCCCGCCATAGAAAGACGCGACCGGCAGGCGTTCGTTCAGGCCATGGGCAAACATGTCGGAGGCTTTCATCGCGGCACCCGAGAGCGCCACCGTGTCGTAGCCCAGCGCGCGGTAATGCATGCCGTCGGTGCCGCCCGACTCCATATATGGCAGGATCGGCAGCCCCGGATAGCGCTTGTCGATACTGTAGCGGATCGCCGCTCTGACATCGTCGCGGAGTTCCGATTCGGGACTTTCCGTCACATCGGTGATCAGCTTGATGCTGGCATTGTCATTGCCGATGATCTCTTTCAGCTTCGCCTCTGTTGCAGCAGCCCCCACTCCGGGGAATATCCGGCAATTGACGGTTGCCGTTGCGGATTGCGGCAGGGCATTTTCTGCGTGGCCGGCCTGCAACATGGTGGCGACACAGGTCGTCCCCAGCGTGCCGACGGACTCCGGATCGGCCTGCAAGGTCACGATAGCCGATGTGTCGGACGGGTCTTCGGCAAAGCGCAGCATTGCCTGCCCCATCTCGCCAGGAGTCAGTTTTCCGGCGGTAGCAAAATAGCTTCTGGTCAAATCCGTCGCCTGCACCGGAAATTTATAGGCGGCGATTTTGCCCAGCGCCTCGGCCAGTTCGTAGATCGCATTGTCCGCGCGCGGGCGGGAGGAATGACCACCAGGATTATGCACGGTCAGTTCGAAAGTGGCGTAGGTCTTCTCCGCAGACTGCACCCGAAAGGCGACGGGCGTTCCATCTTCCGCCAGCGCGATCCCGCCGGCATCGCTGTTCAGGATGAAGGCCGGATCGATATGTTCCGCCACATATTTCGCCTGTGCCTCGGTCGAGACCATGCCGGATTCCTCGTCACCGGAAAAAACCAGAACCAGATCGCGCGAAGGCTGCCAGCCTTCCGCCTTGAGCCGCAGGAAAGTCGAGGTAAGATTGGTGATGCCATATTTATTGTCCATCGTGGCGCGGCCGAAGAAATAGCCGTCCTCTTCGGTCAGGGTGAAGGGCGGGCGCACCCAGTCCTTCGCCAGCGCGTCGACCACGTCCATATGGCCGAGCAGGACAATCGGCTTGGCGGTGCTGCCGGCTTTTGCGCGATAGGTGACCATCAGCCCCTGGGTTTTTTCACCGTCGCTGTCATAATCGGTGACGCGGATATCATCATCGCTGAACCCGGCCTTCTTGAAGCGGTCGACAAGATAGGAGACCATCGTCGGAACCTGTTCCTGACCGCGCGCCGTACGGAATGCGATGACATCACGGTATATATCACGTGCCAGTTGCTGGTGCGGCGTCAACGCGGCACCCTCTTGCGCCAGAACAGGCTGGGCAGTGAAAACACCCGCCAATAATAGGGCCGCCAGCCGGCCAGAATATCTTTGTGTCGTCTTCTGTGCAGTCACAGCAATTCCCCCCTGAAAAATCGCATCTTATCTGATGGATAAGGAATGTAAATCATTCTGTCTGTATCGGGTTGAAGGGCAATGCCGCGCCCCATTGTTGAGTGCCTGGCCACGCCTTTCCCGGTCAATCCAGCATCCCGACATATGTAACAATATATCATGCGTTCATTTTCCAGTCAGGCATGATCTGCCAGCTTTGCGATCGGGTCGGAACAATGGAGGGAACCATGCGGCATTTCAATTTTCCAGGAAAAAGCCTGTCGCTGCTGGCGGTTGCCGGCCTTGCGCTGACATCTGCGACACCGTCACTCGACGCGCGTTCGATTGCCCGACCGGCTCCGCCGCATCCGGTAAACTGCAGCATATTCTCGCGGATCAATGATGAAAGCTACGCCAACAGACGGACCGGCGCGCTGCGCGCCTCGCCCTCTATGGCACCACCTCCGCCGCCGCCACCGCCGCCCTCGTCACAAATAATGGTGACCGGCAAGGCCGTGGCCAGCGGCGC
>NZ_JBLWWU010000004.1:0-206706 GCF_048267785.1 Parasphingorhabdus sp.
CTTGCCGTTCTCGTCGCCGGGATACCAGTTTTGCACGGTCGAATATTTGATCTCCGCATCATCCATCGCGACCAGTTCGACCACGGCGGCGTGCAGCTGGTTCTCGTCGCGCATCGGCGCAGTGCAGCCTTCAAGATAGCTGACATAGCTGCCTTCGTCGGCAACGATCAGGGTGCGCTCGAACTGGCCGGTATTTTCCGCGTTGATCCGGAAATAGGTGCTCAGCTCCATCGGGCAGCGGACGCCCTTGGGAATGTAGACAAAGGTGCCATCGCTAAACACGGCGCAATTGAGCGTGGCGAAATAATTGTCGTGCATTGGCACAACTTTGCCCAAATATTTACGGACAAGGTCAGGATATTCCTTGATTGCTTCGGAAATTGACCGAAAAATGACGCCCGCTTCTTCCAGCTCCTGCCGGAAAGTGGTCGCCACCGACACGCTGTCAAACACAGCGTCTACGGCAACCTTGCGCGCGCCTTCGACGCCGGCGAGCACTTTTTGTTCCTCGATCGGGATGCCCAGCTTTTCATAGACCCGCAATATTTCCGGATCGACCTCGTCGAGGCTGCCCAGCTTTTCCTTCGCCTTGGGCTCGGCGTAATAATAGGCATCCTGATAATCGATCATCGGGATTTCCAGCTTCGCCCAGTCCGGCGATTCCATCTTTTCCCACTGGCGGAAAGCCTTGAGACGCCAGTCGAGCATCCACTGTGGCTCGCCCTTCTTGTCGGAGATGAACCGGACGGTTTCTTCGTTCAGACCCTTGGGCGCGAAATCTTGCTCGATATCCGAGGACCAGCCGAATTCATAGGTGCTGGCCTTGTCGACCGCTTCCTGCGCCTCGGCGTTCATTTCCGTGCGCTCGGCATCATAGTCAGAGGTTTTGACTGAATCACTCATAGCATTATCCCGTTCGTGTCGAGCGAAGTCGAGACACTCCGCCCGCTGTCACCGTCTCTCGATTTCAATCGAGACGAGCGGTGGTTCATGTTTGTTGAAGGCAAATCCGACAGGCTCGCCAGGCTGACATCGTCCAGCGCCTGGCGGATCGTCCGGTTAATCACGCCCCAATGGGGCTTCACTGTACAGCCACTCTCCAGCACGCAATCATGATTGCCGTCGATGGTGCAGCAGGTGATCGCCAGCGGGCCTTCGACCGCCTCGACAATATCGGCAAGACTGATTGATGACGGCGGCCGGGCCAGCCGGATACCGCCGCCGATACCGCGGGTTGATTCGAACAGGCCGGCGGCGGTCAAGCGGCTGACCAGTTTTTTCGCGGTGGGCAGCGGGACGCCGGTTTCCTGCGAGAGCTTGGTTGCGTTGAGCTTGCCTTCCGCGAGCAGCGCAGCACCACAATGGCGCGCGGCGGCGGACATCAGGACTACGGCATAGTCGGCAAGGTTGGAAAGGCGCATATTTCTCGAATCGCTGGGGGTTAAAAACCAAACAAGACCGATTTAGTCTCATTTATCCAACATTGCAAGCACAGCGCGGCTTCAAGGGATGCGAGAAAAGGCAAAAACATGCTTCCAATTCTTCCAATCACGTATCGGAAGTCAGCGTTGCAATCTTACCCTTCAAGTCACTGCGCTGATCAATCAGCCGGGCGGTCTCCCCCTCTCCCACCCGCAACTGGGTCGGGGTTACGCCGGCGAAAAATTTTACTTCGCGAATCATGTGTGACTGATCGTAAAAGGCGTCGACCAGTTCGAGCAATTCTTCTTCATTATGCTCGGCATAGGCCCGCGCTGCCCGCAAAGCGCGATATTTGCGCGCCAAATATTTGGGCGGCATGCCATAGAGCTTGTTCACCGTGCGCAGCACCTGCCGAGAGCTTTGCTCAGACCGTTCCATCAACTTGCTGACCGGCGGCGAGGGTTCCGACGACAGCCACTCGTCGATCATTTTGGTGAACGCTGCGGTTTCGGGCTTCAGCCGTGGTTTCAGCGCCCGATAAATCTTGTCCGCCCAGGCCACCATCTCTTCGGGAGTCTGGCAACTGCGCAAATATTCAAGGTTCTTTTCAATTTCCTGCGTAAAAACTTCCGCGGCGTTGACGGCCCGATCGGTATAGTCCGCTGCCGATTTCCGGGTAGAAATCGCCCAACCAGCGGGCAAAATGCCGACCCCGAACATGCGGAACGGTCCCGTCACATCAAAATGCATCGCCCCGGTCGAAGGCCCCTGCAGCATCGCACCGGAAGCAGGGAAACTGTTACCATTGGCAAAACTCAGGACCGCCTCGCCTTCCAGCAAAAAGCGAATCTGTGCGATAGCGGCCCGCTCGTTATCGGCGAAACGTGGCTCCTGTACCTCGAACA
The DNA here is from genome assembly GCF_048267785.1 of Parasphingorhabdus sp. GTDB lineage: Bacteria > Pseudomonadota > Alphaproteobacteria > Sphingomonadales > Sphingomonadaceae > Parasphingorhabdus. Next base: position 2,328 of record NZ_JBLWWU010000004.1, read on the forward strand.
AATAATAAACCGAGACAAGGTCCCGGACGTCTTCCGCAGGCGCGAAATATCTCAAACTAACCAAATTACGACCCCTTTATCTGTCCCCCCTCAAGTTCAGATAGTCTACCGATGCGCCATTATAGCTAGAAAACAAAGGTAAAAAAAAGGCCTGACTAAAATAATAGCCAGGCCGATAAGGAAAAGAACTCTCGAACCTTCGCAATGCGATGGTCGGAGCCTTCAGGGTCGCAGAGCCCCTATGCACTTGCGAGAGTGCAGATTAATTGGACAAATACGACAGATTCATCGGGAGCATTTGACTATTTAGGCCATCTTTCCCGATTGCGGTGCCAACTCAGCTTTTCGCCTCGATCCAGGAATTCACCCTTTCTTCCATGATGTCGAGCGGCACCGGACCACTTTTCAGAATCACGTCATGGAATTCGCCCATGGTGAACTTGTCCCCCAACGCGTCCTGTGCCCGGTTGCGAAGCTCCAGTATTTTCAGCTTTCCGATCATATAGGCGGTCGCCTGTCCAGGGTAGACGATATAACGCTCGATTGCCTTGCGAATATCGCCTTCGGGATTAGGCGTATTGTCTGTGAGATATTGGATCGCTTCCTCACGGCTCCAGCGCTTGTGATGGATGCCGGTGTCGACAACCAGCCGGCAAGCCCGCCACAATTCCATCCCGAGCCGGCCGAAATCGCTATAGGGATCTTCATAAAAACCCATGTCCTTGCCGAGTTCCTCCGAATAGAGACCCCAGCCTTCGGTATAGGCAGTCCATCCGCCAAATCTCCGGAATGGTGGCAAATCTCCCAATTCGGTCTGAATCGACCGCTGCAAATGATGGCCGGGCAGTCCTTCGTGATAGGCCAGCGCTTCCAGTTCGGTTTTCGACATGCTCCGCAAATTATAGAGGTTGACGTAATAAGTCCCGGGACGCGAACCATCGACTGCGGGACTGTTATAAAACGCCTTGCCCGCAGATTTTTCGCGAAACGCCTCAACCGGCTTGATCACCAGTGGCGCTTTCGGCAGTGTGTTGAAATATTCAGGCAGCTTGGCTGTCATCGCAGCCAGCTTGCTGTCGACATCCGCCAGATAGGCCTCGCGTGTATCATAATAAAATTCGTCACTGGTCCGCAAATGCTGGAAAAAATCCTGCAAACTGCCGTCAAAACCGACATCCGCCATGATTTTGCGCATCAACCCGTGAATGCGCGCGACATTATCGAGGCCGATTTGATGGATTTCGTCTGCGGTCAAATCGGTGGTGGTATAGTTGTTCAACCGCTCGGCATAATAGGCGGCGCCATCGGTGAAACGCCAGATACCGTCACCGTCGACCGCCATGGCCTGTTGGCGTTCCATCTCGGCGATCAGCTTCTCATAGGCTGGCTTGAGACTTTCGTTCAGCGCTGTTTCACCGCGCGATATAAGACTCGCTTTTTCCGCATCGGCAATATCCAGTGCCGTCACTTTCTTTTTGAGATCGGCATAAATGGGCGAATCCGGTCCATCGCCAAAGGGGGCACCGCTGATCACATTCCTGGCATCGGCTATCACATAGGGGAACACCCAGTCTGGCACGATAATGCCCTTATTTGCCCGCTCCGCCGACTGGACGACCAGCGTCTCGATCAACGGACCAGCGCCATCAAGCCGGCTAACATAGGCTTCCGCATCCGCTTGATTCGACACCCGATGGATATTGATCATGAACGCTGGAATCTGGCTTTGCGCGCCGTTCATCTGATCAAAAATATAGGCATTGTGACGAAACGGAAAGGCGTTGGTCGATCGTTCGGCCCGCGCTTCAAACAGACGATAGCTCAATCGGCTGTCCGCATTGAGCTGATCGGTGTCAAATCCGGTCTTCATCTCCGCAAGAGCGGCCTGGCCACGTTCATATTCCGCTATTTCCGCAGCATCGCTCGGGTCATTCCATTTGCCATAATCGGCGTCCCTTATCCCGCGATAGGCTTTCGACATCGGAGAATGAGCAAGTTCCTGATCATCATATTGTTTGAAAAACTCGGACAGTTCCACATTGACGTCTGCCTTGGCCGGAACCGTAGCTTCGCGAGCCTGTGCATGGCTTGCCGGCCCGACCGTGACGCCGCCCAGCGCCAGAACAGAAACAGCGGTCAGCAACAGATATCTCATTCCATATATTCCTTGTGCAATTGGGATGCTCTTGGCCCTATCATCCCGACAGGATTTGCACAAATCCGCTTTTCTGTCGCCGGCATAGCAAATAGAAACGCATCTCGTCGATCGGGGGGCCTGTCGATCCGGAACAGGGTGATTTGACCCGGAGGATTGTGGGTTGCTGCGGCGATTGACCGCTGTTAGGCCGAACCATCATGCACGCACATCCACTGGACGCGTTGATCATCGGCGGGGGCCATAACGGTCTGGTCTGCGCCTATTATCTTGCCCGCGCCGGGATGAAGGTGCGCATATTGGAAGCGCGCGGCGTGATCGGTGGCGCAGCAGTAACCGAAGAGTTCCATCCCGGTTTCCACAACAGCACGGCGAGCTACACGGTCTCGCTGCTGCAGCCGAAAATCATCACCGATATGGAACTGGTGAAACGCGGCTACCGCGTAATCGAACGGCCCAGAAGCAACTTTCTGCCGCTTGGTGGCGGGGAATATCTGCTCGTCGGCGGTTCGCTCGCGGCCACGCAGCAGGAGATTGCGCGTTTCTCGAAGACCGATGCCGCGCGGTTGCCGGAATATTATGACATGCTGGAATCGGCGGCAGTCATATTGCGCGATCTGGCGCTGGAAATTCCTCCAAATGCCGGCGACCGGTCGCGTTCCCTGCTGGCAGGAATCCGGACGGCCCGCCAGTTCGCCCGACTGTCGGTGCTGAAACAGCATGAAATTATCAAATTGTTCACGCTGAGCGCACGCGAACTGCTCGACCAATGGTTTGAAAGCGCTCCGATCAAGGCCGCCTTCGGTTTTGATGCGATAGTCGGCAATTACGCCAGCCCGGATACGCCGGGCAGCGCCTATGTTTTGCTGCACCACGTCTTCGGCGAAGTAAACGGCAAGCAGGGCCAATGGGGTCATGTAGTCGGCGGCATGGGCCAGATCACGCAATTGATGGCCGAGGCTTGCGATGAAGCGGGAGTCGAGATCAGCCTCGAAACTCCGGTGGCAAAACTTCTGGTCGAGAACAGCACCGCGGTTGGTATATGCACGGCAAACGGCGAGCAGATTCATGCGCGAAAGATCATCGCCAATGTCGGCCCGAAACTGCTCTATGACCGGTTGATCGACGCCGCAGACCTCCCCGATGATTTCCGCCAGATGATGGCTGGCTATCGATGTGGCTCTGGCAGTTTCCGGATGAATCTGGCGCTGGACGGCCTGCCCGAATTCACCGACCTTCCCGGTAACGGGGATCATCTGAAATCCGGGATCATCATGGCGCCCTCACTGGACTATATGAATCGGGCCTATCAAGACGCGCGCCGATGGGGCTGGTCGCGCAAGCCGGTTGTTGAAATGCTGATCCCAAGCCTCGTCGACGATAGCCTTGCGCCAGCTGATCAGCACGTCGCCAGTCTGTTCTGCCAGCAATTTGCGCCTGAACTGCCAACGGGCCGCAATTGGAACGAGGAGCGCGATGCAGCGGTAGAGGCGATACTGACGGTTGTCGAAGATCACGCGCCCGGCTTTCGCAAGCTAATATTAGGACAGATGGCGCTGTCTCCACTCGATCTGGAACGAAAATTCGGTCTGGTCGGCGGCGATATATTTCACGGTCGCATGTCTCTCGATCAGCTTTGGGCGGCGCGGCCAGTCGTCGGTTCAGCCAATTACAAAGGACCGCTCAAGCATCTCTATATGTGTGGTTCCGGGACCCATCCGGGCGGGGGCGTAACCGGCGCGCCGGGCCACAATGCCGCCAAAGCGGTCATAGGGGACCGCAGCTTTTTGGGCCGATGGTTCGGCTGACGCTACGTCAGGCTAGCGAAATCGACTGCCTATTGCACACACGCCCAGAGACGGATAGCTTCAGGATATTGGGAGGGGAGACTCAATTATGCGTAAATCACTGATGTGGGCAGCATGCACGGCTGCTCTGGCTTTATCGGGCTGTTCGAAAATCGATAACGATGACGACGGCAGTACAGAGGTTACCAACACCGAATATCCTGAGCAGGTTTACTGGGGAGATACCCATCTCCACACTGACAACAGCATCGACGCATTCGGATTTGGCAATCGGCTGGACGCTGAGAATGCTCTCAGATTTGCGCGCGGAGAAGAAGTCACAGCCAGCAAAGGTGCCAAGGCCAAATTATCAAGGCCTCTCGATTTTCTGGTGATCGCCGACCATAGCGACGCGATGGGCGCAACCAAGGCGATCATGGAAGCGCCGCGGATCGCACTGCTCACCAATAAATTCCTGCTCCGCTGGCATGACATGATGAACGAGAGCGACGAGGGATCCTTGCGGGTGACGGCAGAGCTCATCGACGGTGCGGCCAAGGGCACGCTGCCGGAATCGCTTACTGATCCCGAACAATCGCGGGAACGCACAGCGGACCTATGGGAAAAACATGGCGAGACCGTCGACCAGTATAATGAACCCGGGAAATTCACGGCGTTCATGGGCTTTGAATTTACCTCGATGCCGGATGGCGACAATCTCCACCGGGTTGTCATGTTCCGTGACGGTCCAAAAAAAATGGGCGATACCGTCCCTTATGGCGCGCTGGGTTCGCAGGACCCGGAAAAGCTCTGGGCCTATATGGACGCCTATGAAAAAAATACCGGTGGCAAGGTGCTGGCCATTCCGCACAACAGCAATGTTTCCAATGGCCGGATGTTCGCAATGAACAAATTTGACGGCAGTCCGATTGACGCGGCCTATATCAAAACCCGCGCTCTGCGCGAACCGCTGGTCGAGGTGACCCAGATCAAGGGGGATAGCGAAACGCACCCGTTTCTGTCTCCCAATGACGAATTTGCCGATTTCGGCGTTGCTGGCTGGGACAAATGCAACTTGAGCTGTACGAGGGATATGCCGCCTGAAAGCTATGGCGGCAGCTATGTCCGAGAAGCATTGAAGCGGGGCCTTGAACTGACGCTTTCCGTCGGCGCCAATCCCTTCAAATTCGGAATGATCGGTTCGACCGACAGCCATACCTCGCTGGCGACTGCCGACGAGAATAATTTCTTTGGCAAGCACACCGGAAACGAAGCAAACAACAAGGCGCGCGCGCTAGACCCCCAGAATCTCGGGACCCGTGAAGGCCGTTTCGGCTGGCATTATCTGTCCAGCGGCTACGCGGCTGTCTGGGCGACAAGCAACACGCGCGAAGCCATATTCGATGCGATGATGCGCCGCGAAGTCTATGCAACCACTGGCCCGCGGATGCAGGTCCGTTTCTTCGGCGGCTTTGATTTTACTGCCGACGATATCAGTGATCTGGTCAAAGCCGGCTATGCCAAGGGCGTGCCGATGGGCGGCGATCTGAGTGGCGGTAACGGCGAAGCACCGAAATTCCTGATCAGCGCACTGATGGACCCGGAAAGCGCCAGCCTCGATCGGGTTCAGGTTATCAAGGGTTGGGTCGATGCGACCGGCAAGAGCCAGGAAAAAATCTATAATGTCAGCTGGAGCGGCGCGGATACCCGCAAGCTCGGGGCAGATGGCAAGCTAAACCCTGTTCCCAATACGGTCGATCTGACCAAGGGCACCTGGGACAATGCAACCGGTGCACCCGAACTGGTAACCTTTTGGCAGGATCCCGATTTCAATGCTGCGCAAAATGCATTCTATTATGTGCGCGTGCTGGAAATCCCGACGCCGACATGGCCGGTCTATGATGCGCTCAAATTCAGTCTGACCTTGCCTGATGACGTGATCAAAATTCAGCAGGAACGGGCCTATAGCTCGCCGATCTGGTATACACCGACCGCATAAGCCAGCTTCACCTTATCTCACGGCGCCCGTCCCCCGACAGCTCCGTGATCCATCGACTGGCTGCGACTGAATATAATGGGTTACATGATATATGTTGCGTAAATTTATCCGAGAACCGCTGGTCCATTTTCTTGGCGGGGCGCTCCTGATCTTTGCATTCTTCTGGGCCACCGGCAGTAGCCGAGATCCGGCAGATTATACGATCAGCATCGATGAAACGGATATCGCCCGGTTACGGTCGGACTGGGTTCGAAATTTTCGACGCGCCCCGACCCAGACCGAACTGGACAGCCTGATCGATCAGGAAATCGCAGAAGAAATATACTATCGCGAAGCCTTGCGATTAGGGCTCGACAAAAATGACCCCATGATCCGGCGTCGACTCTTCACAAAGATGCGCTTCGTCGATGGCCAAGAGGTTGATAATGTCGCGCCGACCGATGCTATGCTCCAGCAATGGATGGACAAGGATCCTGACAAATATGCTTTGTCTCCGCTCTATGATTTCGAGCAAATCTATCTCGGCCGGATTAGCGGGGCAGAAGCTGGCAAACGGATCGATCAACTGAACGCCGGCACCGGGGCCGCGGCCTTTGCACAATCCATTTCCCTGCCAGAGACTCTAAAGCAAGCCAGCATCGAAGAAATCGGCCGCCAGTTTGGCGATAAATTTGCCGGACAACTGGAGGGCTTGAAAACCGGCGTCTGGAGTGGCCCTGTCACATCGGGTTTTGGCGTTCATGCGGTCAAGGTCACCGCGAAGGCACCTGGCAAAGCGGCTAGACTGGACGATGTCCGGCAGCGGGTTGTCACCGAGTGGCGCGCGGCGCAACAGGCCGAACAGAAAGAAAAAGCACTTGCCCGCTACCGGGCACAATATGAAATCACGGTGGCCGGCCGACCATGAATCGCTGGTGCGCTGTCCTGTGGACCTGTCTGGCGCTTGCCCTTTGCCCGACCGCGGCCCGCGCGGATGAACTGCGTCCGGCCTATATCGAAATGACCGAACAGGCACCGGGCCAATGGTCTCTGCTGTGGAAAGCATCGGCCAATTCGCGTCTTGGCCATAGTGGCGAAGTCATGATACCCAAAAATTGCAAAATTGATGGCGAGTCTCAGCGTGAATTTGCGGCCAGCAATATCCTCACCCGCCTTTCGCTGCTCTGCGACGGGTCGGTGCAGGGCCAGACTATCGGTCTCAAGGGTCTGGAACTTTCGACCACTGATGCGCTGGTTCGTATTGCACCGATCGACGCCGCCATGCAGACCGTGCGGCTGACGCCGGACCAGCCGATTGCCACCCTGGCCAAGCCCTCGATAATCTCCAATGTCGCGGCGACCTATACGATCATCGGCATCGAACATATCCTGCTCGGCTTCGACCATCTGTTCTTCGTGCTGGCGCTGGTTCTGCTGCTCAAGGGCGGCTGGCTCGTAGCCAAGACCGTCACCGCCTTCACCATCGCCCACAGCCTCACCTTGGTCGGGACAACCCTCGGCTTGCTGTCACTGCCATCGCAGCCGGTTGAGGCCGTGATTGCGCTATCGATCGTCTTTCTCGCCGTCGAGGTCGTCAAATCCAGACCTGGCGATTTCCGGCTGTCCGAACGCTTTCCATGGATCGTCGCCTTTCTGTTCGGCTTGCTCCACGGTTTCGGTTTCGCGGGTGCACTCGCAGAAATCGGCCTGCCCGAAGGGGATGTCCCGCTCGCCTTGCTGACATTTAATCTCGGCGTCGAACTCGGCCAATTGGCCATTGTCGCCGTTGCTCTGGCGGCGCTGTACGGGATTCGGCAAGTCCGCATCCAGTGGTTGCAGCCGACCAAAACCGCCCTGGCCTATGGCATCGGAAGCATCTCCACCTACTGGCTCATTGAACGAATGGTTAGCTGATGATCGGCCCTGGTGCCATCCCCGCATAGAGTCCGGCCTTCGTCCCAAATTTCGGGACGAAGGCCGGTATATTCAGTCAATCAACAATATTTGTGAAGCAAATTATCCCGCTGGCGGACGATGTGCATTGTCGGACCAGTCCTGGCGAGCGGCCCATTCTTCGAGCGTTTCAAATTCAACTTCCGGTAACCGCTGCTGCATGAAGTCAGTGTCCACTTCAAAGGGCCTTGTTTCGTTATTGTTATTATATTCGTAGAAGGCGGTGATCCCGGCAGCCATGGTTTCACGATTTTCCGGTGGCACATCGTCGCCAAAGGCTTCGACCAGATAGTCGCCGAATTCCTTAGGTGTGCAGGGATCATATTTGATTTCATGCCCAAACACGCGGGACAGGGTCTCCGCTACTTCCGGTGGCCTCAGACGCTGTGGCCCGCCGATGTTGAGCCACGAGCCTTCAAAGTCGGGGCGATCCATCGCCGCGACCATGCATTTGCCAACATCGTCCAGACTGATCCAGTTGGCTTGAAGCGTTGCCTTGTGCGGATAGACATAGCGCCTTTCGTTCACGATGAACGGCCGCGCCCAGTTGGTTAGCAGATTGTCCATGAACAGGACCGAACCGAATACGGTCGCCGGCATTCCGGAACGGAAAATCTCGTTTACCGCGATTGTGTTGTTGCCATAAGTGAACGGATCACCGGGGCGCTCCGGAATCCAGCTCGACGTGTTCCAGACAAAACGTTCGGTACCGGCTTCCTTGGCGGCTGCGGCGACCCGGCCAACCATTGAGGCACGATCTTCCCGCGCTTGCAGCGGGTGGGTATAAAAAACGGCATCCGATCCTTCGAACGCCGGCACCCACGTCGATTCATCGGTAAGGTCGATCGTGCGACATTCATCCGCTACATTGGAACCGCCCAGATCGGGGTTTTCACTGCGCGACAAGGCGCGAACCTTGTGACCGGCTGCTGCCAATTGCCGTATTTGTGCCAGACCCTGCCGACCGGTTGCACCCACGACTGATACTAATGCCATGATATTCTCTCCTCTTGCATTTGCAGCAACGCTAGAGCCGAAAAAGCCGGTTCCCAATGCTCCTTTTTGTCAGGACATTTTTGTTAGGGGACCGTTTCTGTCAAAACGCTGTCAGGAAGCCTCTTTGGTCAGCATCGCCTGCCAGCGCTGCATACCCGAAATCCAGCGTTCTGGGTCGGCGCCCTTCTGCCTGACATAATCCCCCACCTTTGGGTGTGGCAGGATCAGGAACCGCTCATCGCCAATTGCCTCGACACAGATATCGGCCACACCCTCCGCGCTGATTATTCCGTCCTTTGCGACGGTCGATGTATCGATTCCGGCGATCATCGGCGTATCGACACCTTGCGGACACAGGACCGAGACCTTCAACCCTTCGGCACCGTGGGTTATCGCCAGCCATTCGGCGAAACTGACCGCAGCATGTTTGGTGACCGAATAAGGTGCGGAACCGATTTGCGCCAGAAGCCCGGCTGCCGAGGCAGTGTTGAGCAAATAGCCGCCGCCACGTTCCAGCATTTTGGGCACCAATATCCGTGCGACCCGGATATGTGCCAGAACATTGATGTCCCAGATATTCTGCCAGTCCGCATCGTCCACTTCAACACCACCGCCGGTGATGATACCGGCATTGGAAACAAACAGATCAATCGGACCGATATCGGATTCGACCGTTTCAATCAGATGGCTGATATCCTTTGCCAAAGACACGTCGGTCGTGATCGCGACGCCGCCAATTTCGTCGGCAACGGTTTGCGCACCTGCAAGATCACGATCAGCACAGACAATCGTCTTTGCCCCTTCAGCAGCGAAACGACGAGCCATGGCCGCCCCGATACCGCTGGCAGCCCCGGTAATGACGACAATCTTGTCTTTCAATATCATTTTGATCTTGTCCCGCTTGAATAAATTAATCACTCGCTTAAAGATGCGAACCGACTAGAACAAGAGCAAGATTGCCTGCGGGCCGAAACTCGCCCGAAAGTCTAGCCCGAAACAAAGGAGAGTGTAATGTACAGTCACATGATGGTCGGTTCGAACGACCTTGACCGGTCAAAGCAATTCTATGACGCCTTGTTTAAAAGCGTCGGCGGCCCCGAAGCCATGGTCGATCCGAAAGGGCGGCTGATGTATATTCACAATGACAATATTTTCATGGTCACCGCCCCGATTGATGGAAAGGATGCCACCTGTGGCAATGGCATGACCGTCGGTTTTGCCATGGAAAGCCCCGAACAGGCTGATGCATGGCACAAGGCCGGCCTCGAAGCCGGCGGCACCGCGATCGAAGACCCACCCGGGGTTCGCGACAATCCGGGCATGAAACTTTACCTCGCCTATTTGCGCGATCCCGACGGCAACAAGCTCTGCGCGCTGCACCGCATGGGTTGAAGCAAGTGGAGGACAAGCTAATCCGCATTGGCGGCGCGAGTGGTTTCTGGGGCGAAAGCGCCATGGCCACTCCGCAGCTGCTCGGTGCGGGCGTGGATTATCTTGTCTATGATTATCTCGCCGAGATCACCATGTCGATCATGGCCCGCGCCCATGCCAAGGATCCGACCGCAGGCTTTGCCGGCGATTTCATCAGCGCGGTCCTGAAGCCGCATGCCAAAGCCATTGCCGCGCAAGGGGTGAAGGTCATCGCCAATGCCGGCGGGGTCAACCCGGCGTCTTGCGGCGAAGCGGCCCGCGCTCTGATCAAGGAGCAAGGACTGGATCTCAAAGTTGCTGTGATCACCGGCGACAATTTGCTGGCCGATCTGGACGCAATCGCCGCCAAGGCACCAACCGAAATGTTCACCGGTTCGGCCTTTCCGGACAAAAACAAAATCGCCAGCATCAACGCCTATCTCGGAGCGTTCCCCATTGCGCGCGCGCTGGCAGAGGGTGCGGATATCGTGATCACCGGCCGCTGCGTCGACAGCGCAGTGACTCTCGGCGCCTGTATCCACGAATTTGGCTGGACCACAAGCGACTATGATCTGCTCGCAAGTGGCAGCCTCGCGGGTCACCTGCTCGAATGCGGACCGCAAGCGACCGGTGGCAATTATACCGATTGGGAAGACGCCGGCGATATATCCAATATCGGCTACCCGATTGGCGCCATTTCCGCTGACGGGTCGTTCACGGTCAGCAAACCCGAATGCACCGGCGGCTGTGTGACTGTAGGCACGGTTTCGGAACAGATGCTCTATGAAATCGGCGATCCGCAGGCCTATATGCTGCCCGACGTTGTCTGTGATTTCTCGAATGTCGAGATTGTCCAGACCGGCCCGGATATGGTCCTCGTTTCACCCGCACAGGGATATCCGGCACCCGACCATTACAAGACTTGCCTGACCTATGGCGAGGGTTTTCGCGGCGGGACATCGGTAAGCTTTTACGGCTTTGACGCCGCCAGAAAAGCACAGAAATTCTGCGACAATGTCCTTGTCCGCGCCAATAATATCCTGCGCGGCCACAATCTCGGCGACTATAGCGAGACCAGTATCGAGATCATCGGCGCAGGAAGTCAGTTTGGTGATTTTGCGCCAAGCCGTGAACCCCGCGAAGTCGTTGCCAAGATCGCGGCCAAGCATAGCGAAGCGGCAGCGATTGGCATATTGCTCCGCGAACTCACCGGCCTAGGCCTTGCAACCCCGCCGGGGCTCAGCGGCTTTTCCGGAGCGCGGGCAAAACCGTCCCCCGTCGTGCGGCTGTTTTCCTATCTCACGCCAAAAAAGGCGCTGCCCGTCGAGATTGATGTCGACGGCAAGACAATCGCGTTTCAGGACGCCGACGGCGTGACTTTTGATTCCTCTGCCATCCAGCGGCCACAGCCTCCACAAGCGCCGGACGGACAAGATGCCGTTACCAATGTACCGCTGATCCGGTTGGCCTGGGCCCGCTCTGGTGACAAAGGCAATAAGGCCAATATCGGCGTAATCGCGCGCGACCCCGCCTATCTTCCCTATATCTGGGCAGCTCTGACTCCGGATTCCGTGGCTGAACATTTTGGCCATTTTATCGAAGGCGGTGCCGATGCAGCCAAAGTCGAGAAATATAGCCTGCCGGGCTCCCACGCGATCAATTTCCTGATCGACACAATACTCGGCGGCGGCGGTATGGCGAGCATAAGAAACGACGCCCAGGGCAAAGGCTATGGCCAGATATTACTGGCTCATCCTGTTGCCATACCGGCTGCGCTGGCCGATAAGCTGGGCGATCAATAAGGAATATCTCGATGATGCAGGAAGCCCAGGATTTCAAAGACGAGAGCGATACGCTCGCAGCCGTGCTCGCCGATGCCGGGGATGATCTCTTTGCCACAGTCACCCAGTTCAAGAACTGGACTATCGAGGATGTCATCGGCCATCTGCATATCTGGAACGCAGCCGCCCTGATGACTCTGCAGGACCCGGATGCCTTCAAACAGTTTATCCGCGATATCATGGGCGCTTTCAAAACCGGCAAGGGCCATGTCGAAGTGCAATATGAATGGCTCGATGCAAATGCCGGCGGGATCCGCGGCAAAGCTCTGTTCGATGCCTATTGCGATTATTATCCAAAGCTCGCGGCCGCTTATGGCGAAGCCGACCCGGAACGCCGTGTCGCCTGGGCCGGTCCCGATATGACCACGAAGTCGAAAATCATCGCCCGCCAGATGGAGACGTGGTCGCACGGTCAGGAGATATTCGACATTTTGGGCAAGGAGCGTCCCGACGGTGACCGCATCCGCAATATCGCCCATCTTGGCATCACCACTTATGGCTGGACCTTCCGCAATCGCCGTCAGGAACCGCCCGCGCCCAAACCCTTCGTCCAGCTGACCGCGCCGTCGGGCACCGTCTGGGAATGGAATGATCCACAGGAAGATAATGTCGTTCGCGGCAGCGCAGTCGAATTTTCCCAGGTCGTGACCCAGACCCGCAATATTGACGACACATCTCTCGAGACGATCGGTGCGACCGCCCGTCAATGGATGGAAATTGCGCAATGTTTCGCTGGTGGCCCGGAAACCCCACCGGCCAAGGGAACGCGCACCATGGCGACGGGATGACAAGGCAGCGAGAGAAACGCCGTCCTCATGTCAATTTGTCTGTGAACTTTGGGCATGATTGCGACATAGGCATGGCTATATGACAGGTCCGTCGGGTCGGAGTTGAGAGACAGCCTGAAAAGAACCGTCGCTTTTATATGATACTTGGCAATCCAAATCCAAAAGAGTAACTCGCCTGTTCAGACGGGGGCAGATCGAAAACCAGCGCCGTTTTCGAGCCGCTAAATCCTAGGCACTTGCAAGTGCCGGATATCTCGATAGATCAGTGTGTCCGTTAGTGGGTCAGGTTTTTGTATGTTGGACGGAAAGATACCGCTGAAACAGCAGAGTGGAACAAGCCCTGGGACCACGTCGGTGGCATCGGATCTACAATTGTTCGGTGCTGTCGCAATATTTGTCTTTGCCAGCACATTGCTATTTTACGGTTTCAGCTATTCAGTACATCAAGACTTGGGGGGAAGCGCGCTGTCAGGGCGTTTGGCTGTCACACTCGGCGAGTCCTTTCGTGATTACAGCATTTACTTCCCGCCGGCCGAAAAGTTCTGGTTCTCGCTTGCCGCTCACTTAAGTAGCCTCACCGGGCTACGGCTCGATCTCGTGGTCATCGCAATGACCGATATAATGGTACTTTTCGGGGCCGGCCTCGCTTTCCAAATCCGGCGCGCAACAGTCGGTGCTTCGCCGCTCTTTTTCATTTCATCCGTGGCGGTGCTCGTCATTATACCAATCCTGTTCAAGAATGTCTTCGGATTGCGCGAGCATATGGTCGTGCTGGGGCTCTGGCCCTATCTGGTTCTTCGATTTTCGGACCAAGACGGGACCCGGATTGGCTGGCGACTGCGGATGGTCCTGGGCCTTTGGATGGGCGCGACGCTACTTTTCAAGACTTTTTACGCCGTCGTCGTCTTGCTGGTCGAAATCACCGATTCTCTTATAGAGCGCCGACTATTTTCACTCTTCCGGATCGAAAACGTCACGGCGGGCATAGTCGTCTTTTTATATCTCTTCTTCTGGCTCGGCTTGGACCCGTACCAGCGTGAGGTTATCGGCGCAATGATGGGCACAATCGATGCCAATCTCCTCGACCGCAACCAGAATTGGCTAAAATTGGCCGAGAACTTGATGCCCGCGATCCTTATGCTGATCGCTTCATGCTATTTTCGAATCCCGAAAAGATTGATCGCAATCGCTTGTGTCACCGTGATTGCGGCAGCGCTTGCGGCCTGGTCGCAGGAACGATGGTATTCGCATCATTTATTGCCGATCACTATGGCATATATTGCATGGTGGTGGATCGCAGCGCGACAATTTCGTTGGTTTATCAATATCGCCGTGGCGCTGCTGATCTTGCTGCCCGTAGCTGTCCAGTTTCTGAATACACGCATCTATCAAGAGCAATCTGCAGAACTAGAACAGGCGCTTGAGAATGATGGAAGAACGGTGGCAGCAAAGCGGGTCGCAGTCCTGACCATGCATCCTTCTCCTTATAATCAATATCTTGCTTCTCATGATGCGCTCCGCTGGAATCCGATGATGAACATCGCCTATGTAGCGGCCGAATTAAAGCCTTTCGACAAAATGGAATTAGTCGGCAAGACTCCGCCGGTTAAGCTCGATGATCCAGGACGATTGATGCTATATGATCAGATGATGCGGCTATGGGAAGACATGCCCCCCGATGTGCTGATCCTGGACCGAACCTACCGCTGGCCTCTACGCCATATTGATATAGACTGGATTCATGTCTTTTCAGAACAACCGAGGTTCAACACCTTCCTCAAAAACTATCGTCCGGTAGCAGCATACGATGGCGACAGGGTTAAATTCACTTATTATGTCCGCGCCCGATAGAGCAGCGATACTTGCCGGTACGCCGGACAATCCACCAAAAATGCTGATTTTCAGACCGCGGATTCAGCTGCCTCGCGGGGTTTGATGTAGCGTGCAAGCACGATCGATCCACTGATCAGGAAAGTCAGGCCGAAGGCGGCTATAGTGCCAAGCATGATGCCATGGATGCCCATGGTCGGTGCCCATAGAATGCTGAGCCAGATATTCAACGCGATAGTCAGCGCACTGCAAAGTGACATAACTCTGATATCCTTGTCGAAATGGAGAAACTTCATGTTGTGCATGAAAAACCCCTGCAGAACGATCGCGACCATGATGTAGCGAATGAGCGGAATGGCACTGTGAAATGCTTCACCCAACAGGATTGGCGCAACATAAAGTGATACCAGATAGAAGCTCAGGCCAGCGATTGCTGCAAAAAGGAAATATAGCATTGAAACCGAAAGAACTTCGCCGAGCCCTTCGGATTGCACAACCTTAAGCTTCCGGAACAACCAGGGAGTCCACGCCATTACGAAACTGTGATTGATAACCCAAAAAGCCGAAGCGAACAGCGCGGCAACCCCGTACATTGCGCTGGCAGAGACCCCAAGATAATGGGCTGCCACCACTTTGTCAGTCATCGCAACAGCCATGATCACCATCCCTGAAGGCCAATAGATGATGCCAAATTTCGCAATGTCACGGTAGAAAGAGCGGGGCGGCAGGCGAAAGAAAAATGACGGGCGATACCCCAATGCCCAAAGAGAAATCAGGATGGCGGTCGTCATTCCTAAAATTCTGCCAAGGATCACCCCACGCCAATCCCAGCCTCCCAGCAAAAATGCCGAAATCAGGGAAATACTGAGGACCGCCTGTATGACCTGAGTCATGAGAAACGCCCTACGCCGGTTGTGAAACTGGTGAAGCGCAAGCGCCGTATAAAAGACCTCGAAAAGAAGCGCCGCGACGACGACACTGACGAGCCAGTCTGCGGGAAACTTGGCGAGCGTAGCCAAAACATCACGGAAAATAAACGTCAGCGTCGAAACGCCAACCGCCATCAATATCATGACGAACAAAGCGGTGTGCGTAAACTGATCCAGTTGCTTCTGGTCAAAATCGTAAAATCGCATCCGGATCGCATCCTGCGTGGTCAAGCCGACGATCGGACGCAAGAAGGTCGCATAGGTGATGAAAAGTACCCATATCCCGTATTCCGCAGGGGCTAATATCCGTGTGAGAATAGGAGCAAGCAATAATGGCACGAGTGCTTCTATGCTGTTCGCGATTGCGTAGAAGAGCGATTGTACCGCCAGAAAGGCTTTCCCTTTCAATTCCAATGCTCTTCGTTTGATCTGCATCATTATATTAATTCGCTCATGTTTTTGCAAAACGTCGATGGTTAACAAGGCTTAAACCCAATTTATTAACAATTGCCTGCGATATGTCGCTCCAATCTCGCGAACAAAGAAGCGGGCCGGGCGATTGTAGTAAATAAATGGGGGCGTCATGGGGCGACAGGCAATATTTGGTTTGAAACGGACCGGGACAGCATTCGAGTCCGAAGCCAATTCTGCGGTTGTGGCAGAGTTGAAGGCCGGGATTCAGACAACGTCTGATCCCGATGTCGATTTTCGTGAGGACAGATATGATCTCGCCACCGCGCTGGGAATCATTCGCCGTATGGAAACATCCTCAGCCCGTGGTGCTGTTTTCGCGGAGATAAAGAATAAGAATATGGTCTACCGGTTGGTCGATGCTCTTTACGCCAAGGCTGGGGCCAAGGTCATGCAGCCCCTCGTGCTGCTTGCCTTTATGCTAAAATGCGTCCTTTCGCTTGGAAGGTTCGACCATGATCATCATGAAGCTGTCGCAATTTCGAACTTTCACAATGAACAAAATGCTATCAGTCGTTTGGTCGCATTAATACCCGGCAAGCGGATCATGATATTGTCGCCAAATTGGCGTAATATATTCGGGCGCGGCCAGTTGCGCACCACCATGAGCATGGTTGGTGCTGCGCTACGGGTGTTTCCATTTCTTTCACGGCTTGCACGATCCTACAACTTCATGCCATCGGCTCGAATTGCCAGCGGTCTGGCCTATTATATATGGTTCTCCCGGCTCTTCGCCCGACATCCCGGACTACATGCGGCCATCATTGCGAGTAACTACAGTCCAGAGGCCCTTGGCTTAGCGGCGGCCGCTCATGCGGCGGGCCGGAAGGTCGTTTACGTCAATCACGCGCCCGTTCCGGCGAACGGCGCCATGGTCCCTCCTGTGCTTGCCGATTGCGGGGTTTTTTATGGCGACGCAATCCGGTCTACCTATGAACAGAAAAGCCGCTGCAACGCGGATGTAGCGCTAATCGGTCAACCTGGAACGGCTCGTCCCATGGAATGGCGCGACGAGATCCGTACCGTCGGGATTTTTCTGACCGCGCTGACGTGCTCCAAATCCGTCGAGAAGCTCGTCACTGCGATAAGCGACAGCCGTCCCGACCTGAATATTCTGATCCGCAACCATCCTGTAGCGCTGCTGAAGTCCGACTTCTCAGATCTGGCGGCAAAATATAAAAATGTTGAAATCACTATAGGAAATCCCCTTGAGGACGAGATCGCTGCCTGCGATCTGATCTTGTGCGGCAACAGCGGCGTAGCAATGAATATATTGCGCGGAGGACGACCGGTGGCTTATCTTGACGCTCTTGATGGGCTGAATCACGATTATTGCGGGTTCGTTCAAAGTCGGCTCGTTTGTGAGGTCAAAAACTGGTCCGACGATCTTTATCCCATGATCCGGGCATTCTACACACGCCCAGACTGGCCACGCATAATGAAGGATTACGATGCCTCCTATCGCTCTGATGCCGAACAGTTGGAGCGTAAAGCAGCAAAGATAATCCTGCGCCACCTCAGCCCCAATCCAGACTGAGAGCGGGTGGCACGCCATTGCATCAGAAAGCGGGTAATCATCGACTGTTGGAATGTTCCCGTCCTGACCCCGTGCAAAGGCCGAAGAAGGGTTGCATCTTCCTGCATCATTTCCCTGCGTATCGGAAATAACTTGGCTCCGAGCCAATCGGTGCATTTTATGCGGAGTTCTGACTATATAAAAAATTTCTTTGGGTTGCTAGCGCCCCATCTTCATACTACCGTTCAGAATTGAACAGACAGGACATCCCCCCGTTTTTGCACAGCCATTGTCCAAGTCGGAAACAATCGTTGGCAGGTCAGCTTTTATATTTTGTCGAGGCATAGTAAATGATATGCGAATTTCACCGGTGACGGAGCATGACCGCAAACAGCACGAAGATGTCAGATATCGCCTCCTGAAATTGCTTGAGAATAACCCTGATATGAGTCAACGCGATCTGGCGAAAGCCGTGGGCATTGGATTGGGGAGCGTTAATTACTGCGTAAAAGCGCTGGTTGATCGAGGCCTCATTAAACTTGGCAACTTCTCGTCTACACGCAACAAACGTGGATATGCGTATATTTTGACGCCAAAGGGTATGTCCGAAAAGACATTTCTTGCCGGTCGGTTTCTGCAACGCAAAAAGATTGAGTATGAAACGATAAAAGCCGAGATTAGGTCTCTACAGACAGAGCTGGCTCAAGGAGACAGCGAGTCATGGGGAAGGGTGTAGCCTTGTTTAAAGTATTGTTTGTTTTTGGTACACGGCCAGAAGCTATAAAGATGGCGCCCGTCATTAAAGCGCTTAAGCAAGCTTCAGATATGGAAGTGCTTGTATGTGTAACTGGCCAACATCGAGAGATGTTGGATCAGGTACTGGATTTGTTTTCAATTGTTCCGGATCATGACCTCAATATCATGAAACCGGGTCAAGGGCTTACCGAAATTACTACTGGCATACTTGACGGTTTGAAGTCAGTGTTGGAGGTGACGCAACCGGATTTGGTACTTGTACACGGTGATACCACCACAACTCTTACAACATCACTGGCTGCATATTACCAGCGAATTCCAGTCGGACATGTTGAAGCAGGACTGCGAACGGGAGATATCTACTCGCCTTGGCCTGAAGAAATAAACCGTTGTGTTACGGGGAAAATTGCCCATCTGCACTTTGCTCCCACAGCTGGTTCCCGACAGAATTTACTTGCAGAAGGGGTGTGCGATAGCACTATTCACGTCACTGGAAACACCGTCATTGATGCGCTACTCGACGTCGTACAGATGCTTGAGAACGATCCGGATCAAAGCACCGCTTTTGATGAGTCTTTTGGCCTTGCCGCTGACAAGCGCATAATCCTGGTAACCGGACACCGTCGTGAGAGTTTTGGTGGCGGGTTCGAGCGTATTTGCAGGGCCCTTGCTGATCTTGCCAAACGTCCGGATATACAAATCATCTATCCAGTACATCTTAACCCCAATGTAAGCGGGCCGGTTCAGGAAAGCCTGGGTACGCTGCCGAATGTGCGCCTCATTCCTCCACAGGATTATCTTCCCTTTGTACATCTGATGCGCAAAGCAGATATCATCCTGACGGATTCCGGCGGCGTGCAGGAAGAGGCTCCCTCCCTTGGCAAACCGGTCCTTGTCATGCGCGATACAACCGAAAGGCCTGAAGCTGTCGGCGCAGGTACGGTGAAACTGGTCGGGACAAACGTCGATCTAATCAAACAAGAAGTCGCCAAACTCCTGGACGATCAAGCCATATATGAATCGATGTCACGCGCGCACAATCCCTATGGTGATGGGAAGGCTGCGCTAAAGATAAGAGCTATAGTTGAACAATATGCCGCCGAATGCGCGCAAAGGAAAGCTGCCGAATAAATGAGTGATAAGGATTTTAGTCGAATTTCGGTGGTAGGGCTGGGCTATATCGGCCTCCCGACCGCAGCAATGTTTGCCTCGCGCAAAATAGAAGTTGTAGGCGTGGATGTTAACTCCGAAACCGTTGCGATCATCAACGAAGGCAGGATTCATATTGTTGAGCCCGATCTCGATATGGTCGTACACGCTGCTGTTCAGGAAGGCTATCTGCGGGCCACCACGACGGTAGAAGCCGCCCAAGCTTTTCTGATCGCTGTTCCCACACCATTTCGTGGCGAAAATCACGACCCGGACCTTTCTTATGTAGAGGCTGCAAGCCGCGCAATTGCCAAAGTCCTCGAACCGGGGAATTTGGTCGTCCTGGAATCCACCTCCCCCATCGGCGCGACCGAAGCCATGGCTCAATGGTTGGCCGAAGCGCGGCCCGACCTCACTTTTCCTCAGCAGGCCGGTGATAAATCGGATATACGGATTGCGCATTGCCCGGAACGAGTGCTGCCAGGGAAAGTCATGCGTGAACTGATCACCAACGACCGTGTCATCGGTGGCATGACGCCGACATGTTCGGCACAAGCTCTGTTGCTTTACAAAAATTTTGTTGCCGGAGAATGCGTCATCGCTTCGGGGCCCCGCGTTGCCGAGTTGGCAAAGCTCACCGAGAACAGTTTTCGGGACGTTAATATCGCTTTTGCCAATGAACTGTCGATGGTTTGCGACCGCCTCGGGATCAACGTTTGGGAGTTGATCGAATTGGCAAATCGCCATCCCAGGGTACAGGTGTTACAGCCTGGTCCAGGTGTTGGCGGCCATTGCATAGCCGTCGATCCTTGGTTTATCGTCAGTTCAGCTCCAGATGAGGCCAAGCTGATCCGGACCGCCCGCATTGTCAACGATTACAAACCGAACTGGGTATTGGAAAAGTTTGATCAGATGCTTGCCGATCTCTTGCAAGCGCAGCCAGATCTGACAGCGCGTGAAGTAACTGTTGCCTGTTACGGAATCGCTTTCAAACCCAATATTGATGACCTCCGAGAGAGTCCCGCGCTCAACATCGTATCCGATCTTGCCAATAGATTTCCAGGAAAGCTATTGGTGGTTGAACCCAATCTTGAAGATCGCGATAGGCCTGTCATCGGTAATGCAGAGTTTAGCAATCTTGCGAGCGCGCGCGAAAATGCAGATATTCATCTCATGCTCGTCGACCACAACGAATTTTACGCAACAGAGCCGCCAAGCGGTAGAATTTTGGATACGCGAGGCGTGTGGGCGTAGTCCACATCTTGCCATCTCATCAAGAACAGGAAAATTATAATGCTTGAAAATAGTACGATCCTCATAACCGGCGGGACCGGGTCATTCGGACACGCATTCGTGCCAATGACGCTCGAAAAATATAATCCGAAAAAGCTGATCATTCTGTCTCGTGATGAAATGAAACAGTGGGACATGGCAAAGAAATTTGAAAATGATCCCAGAGTTCGGTTTTTTATCGGCGATGTCAGGGATAGGGACCGTTTATATCGCGCCCTTGATGGCGTAGACTATGTGGTCCATGCTGCAGCGACCAAAATCGTTCCGACGGCTGAATATAATCCGTTTGAATGCATCAAGACCAATATCCATGGCGCCATGCATTTAATCGACGCATGTATCGACAAGGGCGTGAAAAAGGTCGTTGCCCTATCCACGGACAAAGCATCAAGTCCGGTCAACCTTTACGGAGCCACCAAGCTCGCATCGGACAAGTTATTTGTGTCAGGCAATGCCTATTCGGGGGAACATGGCACTACTTTTTCTGTCGTTCGATACGGCAATGTCATGGGCTCGCGAGGGTCAGTGATACCGTTTTTCATGTCAATCCGGGACGGGGGTGTCTTGCCGATAACCGATCCCCGTATGACACGGTTCATGATTTCGCTTGAGCAGGGCGTGGAATTGGTCTGGCACGCGTTTGACGATATGGTTGGAGGCGAAATTTACGTCAAAAAAATACCGTCCATGAGAGTGCCGGACATTGCAACAGTTGTCGCCCCGGAAGCCAAGCAGGATGTGGTCGGAATCCGGCCTGGCGAAAAATTGCATGAACAGATGATTGGCGTCGAAGATGCGATGTTCACTTATGAATATGCACAGCATTTCAAAATATTGCCTTCAATCAATGACTGGAACGTTTCGCCTGAACGCATAAAGGATGGCGTTCCTGTGGACGAAAACTTCACATATTCTAGTGACAATAACAGTGAATGGATGACTTCGGAACAGCTTCAAGTCTGGATCAAAGCCAACCAAGCCAAGATCGGGGTGATCTGATGATTCCCTACGGCAGACAAGACATCCGGCAAGAGGATATCGATGCCGTGGTCGAGGTATTGCAATCTGATTTTTTGACGCAAGGCCCCAAAAACCCTGAATTTGAACACCGGCTCACCGATTTTGTCGGCGCAGCACATGGTATCGCGGTCAATAGTGCTACATCTGCATTACATATAGCCTGTCTGGCCTTGGATCTCGGGCCCGGCGATATGCTGTGGACCAGCCCGATTACATTTGTCGCTTCGGCCAACTGCGCACTATATTGCGGGGCTGACGTAGATTTTGTCGATATTGATCCGGACACGTTTAACATGTGTCCCGTCAAACTCGCGGAGAAACTGGAAGAGGCAGCCAAATCCGGTACCCTGCCGAAAATAATAATTCCGGTGCATATGTGCGGTCAGTCCTGTGACATGGCCGCCATCGGAGCATTGGCGCGGCAATATGGCGTTGCGGTTATTGAGGACGCCTCCCACGCTATCGGAGGGAAATATCAGGGTCGCCCGATCGGCGATTGTGCCCATAGCGATATTACGGTGTTCAGCTTCCATCCGGTCAAAATCATTACCTCGGCAGAAGGCGGCATGGCGGTCACACAGGATGCTTTGCTCGCCGAAAAAATGGCATTATTGCGCAGCCACGGTATTACCCGCGATCCGGACCGCATGACCAAAGCGCCTGACGGGCCGTGGTATTATGAACAGATAGATCTGGGATTTAACTACCGGATGACAGAACTGCAGGCCGTACTGGGACTTTCACAAATGTCTCGGTTGGAAGAATATGTCCGCCAACGGAACCTGCTGGCAGAATATTATGATCAGGAATTGCGTGACTTGCCGTTGAAGACGCCGGTGCGTTTGAAAGATTGTTATTCCTCCTTCCACCTTTACATTATTCAACTGGACGATGCCGACCGTCACGTTACGGTTTTCGAAGGCCTCAAGGCGCGGAATATTGGGGTAAACCTTCACTATATTCCCGTGCATCTTCAACCCTATTATCGCAATCTAGGATTTGCTGAAGGTCAATTCCCGATTGCTGAGAATTATTATTCCCGCGCGATCAGTATACCATTGTACCCCACCATTGAACCCGCTGATCGGGACATTGTGATCCAAGCGATAAAAGATTGCACAGCCAAATGACCACGGTTGCTGTGTTGCAGGCGAGAACGGGATCATCTCGGTTGCCCGCGAAAGCGTTGCTGGATTTTCATGGGCTGCCACTGGCGATTTTAGCGGCAAAACGCGCAGCGTCTACAGGCCATGCGGTTATTGTTGCCACGTCGGATGACCCGGCCGACGATCATCTGGCGCAAACATGCGCCGACCATGGGATCGAGGTTTTTCGTGGGCCGCTTGATAATGTACTGCAACGTTTCGTAAGCGCGCTCGCCGAATATCCGGATGACACGCCGGTGGTACGTTTGACGGGTGATAATATCGTCCCCGACGGCTCTTTTCTAGACTTGCTGCTCAACGAATTCAAAGAGCGCCGCCTTCGTTATCTTGGTACGGCATCCGCAGAAACCGGGTTACCCTATGGCCTGAGCGCCGAGATTTTCTATCTTGCTGATTTGCGGCAAGCAAATGTTGAAACAGATTCCAGCTTTGATCGCGAACATGTCACCCCCTGGCTCAAAAGGGCCTTCGGTGCGACAATGACGACCCAGTTCACAAAACTGGCGCGCGGCCACAACCGTGTCACGGTAGACACGCTGGATGACTATCTGTCCCTGCAAAAAATTTTTCCTGACACACAGGATCCCGTTTCAATACCATGGGCTGATATTGTCGGCTTGGTAGATCACGGGTTATATCAGCCAACATCCCCCCGGCCGGCTGAAAAATTTGTTCTGGGCGGCGCACAGTTCGGAATGCCATATGGTATCGTGTCTGCAGGGCAACCTGACCAGGCTCGCAGCACTCATATTATCAAAACCGCGATTGCCAATGGGGCATCAACGATCGATACCGCACGAGCCTATGGCGAGAGCGAGAAAGTCATTGGAAAAGCGCTTGCAACCGGCTGGGAAGACCGCGCTTCGGTTGTGACGAAGCTCCCACCCGAACTGGGACTCCCGGACGATGCGGCCGACTATGCGGTCGAACTGGCCGTGCGCAATTCGATTCAGGCCTCTTGTCTGGCTTTGGGACAGCCAAAGCTCGACTGCCTACTGCTTCATCGCGCCAATCAGATGACGGCTTTAGGTGGCGCCATCTGGTCATCCTTGATGCAGATGAAAGATAACGGCACGGTGGAATCGATCGGTGTGTCGGTCCAGTCGGCAGACGAACTGAGGCAAGCACTAGATAACGGCGATGTCGATCATGTGCAGATGCCTTACAACATTCTCGATCATCGCTGGGAGGAAATGGTTCCGGCCATTCTCGCGGCGCGCGACGCCAGACCCTTGAAAATCCATATCCGAAGCGCCTTGCTTCAGGGTTTGTTGACATCAAACGACAGTGATTTATGGGCGCGCGCGCATATCACGGACCACGGCGCTATAGGCCGCTGGCTAGATAGCATGATGCAACAAACTGGCCGGACCGACAGGATTGATCTTTGTCTGGCGTGGGCACGGTCTCAACCCTGGATTGACGGCGTCGTCGTCGGCGTCGACAATATCGACCAACTCCACCAGAATTTGCAATATTTCCGCAAACCTGTTTTGGAACAGTCGGATATCAGCCTTGTAAATAACGAACGCCCCCGGGTTGACGACAACACACTTAATCCAGCCAACTGGAAGGCAGCCTAATAATGCAACCTCCGTTTGATCTGACCGGCAAGACAATTTTTATATCGGGCGCCACCGGACATTTGGGGCAGCATATGGCGAGATCCGTTGCTGCTTCGGGTGGGAACGTGCTGGTTAACGGTCGTAATGCGGTCAAATGTGAGGCACTTTGTGAGGAGCTCCGCGGTAACGGGCAGAAAGCCGAAACCGCGATCTTTGATATCACGGATTCCGAGGCGACGGAGCACTGGTTCCAGAACTACGGTGATAAAGCCTTGGATGGATTGGTGAATAATGCGTATGCAGGCGGCGGGGGAACAATCGAAACCGCACACGATGAAGAGTATCAGTCGGCTTATAATTCCGCAGTGGTTTCAGCCCAGCGCCTAATCCGGTTCGCATTGCCAGCATTGCGCAAAGCGAAACTGGACCATGGCGACGCCAGCATCGTCAACATAATATCCATGTACGGCCTGGTGAGCCCGAATCCGGCCAATTACAGTCAGCCCCAGGCTACAAACCCTCCTTTCTACGGAGCGGCAAAGGCGGCGCTAGCACAGTTCACTCGATATTCCGCTTGCGAATTCGGCGCCGAAGGATTGCGAACCAATGCCGTCGCTCCCGGCCCCTTTCCTGCACCAAATGTTTGTGCTGAACAGCCTGAATTTATCGAAAAGCTCGAGCAGAGTGTTCCCATGAAGCGGGTCGGTCAGGGTCATGAGATCGGCGGACCAGTGACGTTTCTGCTGTCTCCGGCCGCCAGCTATGTTAACGGCGCGACGCTCACCGTCGATGGGGGGTGGACGAGTTGGTAACTCCCAGATTGCAATCCGTCGTGTTCCGATGCGATGCTGCGCTATTTATCGGCAATGGCCATGTCATGCGCTGCCTTACACTGGCCGACGCCATTGCGGCCATGGGCATAAAATGCACTTTCATATGTCGCGAATTTGAAGGTCATCTAGGCCCGACCATCACGCAACGCGGGCACGATTTGCGCCTGCTACCGAAACCCACGTCCGAGGCAATGGCGCGAATAGGAGACGACGGCCCCTATACAGGCTGGCTCGGAACGTCCGTTGAACAAGATGCAGCGCAAACTGCAACCATTATCAAGAAAACCGGAGCTGATCGGGTCATTACTGACCATTATGCCATCAATGCGGATTGGCACTCAATGGCAGCTCCGACTGGCATTCCAATTTTCGCTATAGACGATCTGGCCAACCGAACACATGCATGCGATGTTTTGCTCGATCAGAATCTGGGGCGCAAAGAGGAAGATTATGCGGGGCTGGTTGACCCCTCCACAATCTCCCTTATTGGCCCGAAATACGCACTGTTAAAACCCGAGTTTGCTGAAAAACGCGCCTCTAGTCTCCTCCGCCGCCGTTCTTCGACGCTGCGAAAAATCCTGGTTTCAATGGGTGGCGTCGATGCAGATGATGCCACCTCAAAGGTTATTAATACATTGAACCATGCTGAATTGCCCATTGAAACTGAAATCACAATTGTACTCGGCCCTTCAGCACCGCACAAGGAAGCTGTCCGGCAGCGGGCAGCAACAATGCCCTATCCAACTGAGTTCAAGGAGAATGTCTCCGATATGGCGTCCCTTATGGCATCGGCAGATTTGGCGATCGGTGCCATGGGTTCAACTGCTTGGGAAAGATGTTGCCTGGGGCTACCCATTCTGGCGCTTGTCGTCGCTGACAATCAGAACAGCGCCGCCGCGGCCCTTGAAGCAACCGGGGCAGGATTGTTACTGGGCAATCTGTCGGACCCGGAATGGACTGGAAAGCTCGAAGCTGGATTAGAGCAAGCCAAAGTCCCGGAGACGCTGGAGTGCTGGTCACTTCGCGCTGCGAATGTTTGCGATGGGAAGGGAAGCCAGCGCGTATTGGCCCATATTTTGCCGGAGCTCGTTCAATGAACACCGATACATGGCCTGTTTCCAAGACTGTTTCAGTCGTCGTCGATACGGCTGGCTGGTTCGATCCTTTTGCCCAACGACTGGTGAAAGACCTTATATCTTCCGGACATCAGGCCGCACTGATACGCGACTATGACGATGTACCGGCCGGTAATGTGGCGTTTTATCTGAGCTGCATGCGGATCACGCCATTAGAGATTCTGGCTCGCAACGAACGCAATCTGGTGGTCCACGCCAGCGACTTGCCAAAAGGTCGGGGCTTTTCGCCGATAGTATGGCAGGTCCTGGAAGGGGCGGATGAAATTCCGGTGACGATGATTTACATGGCCGAAGAAGTAGATGCCGGTGAAATAGTGCTTCAGGATACAATTTACTTGGAAGGACATGAACTGAATGACGAGATGCGCGACCTGCTGGGCAACAAGATTGTCGAAATGTGCCTAGACTACACAAATTCTGCAGATTTGCCGGAATCTCGTCCGCAATCGGGAGAATCCAGTTGGTACCCGCGTCGTCGCCCGAATGACAGCCAACTTGATCCTCACCAGTCGCTAGCAGCACAATTTGAATTGTTGCGTGTGGTCGACAATGAGCGCTATCCTGCCTTTTTCGACTATCGGGGCTTTCGATATACGTTGCGCATAGACAAACAAGGCGCCATCCCTACGAGTGAAACCAAAGGTTAGACTATGCACCCTACCGTAACTATCAACGGTCGTCCGATCGGCCCCGACCATCCTCCCTATGTGATTTGCGAATTATCGGGAAATCACAATGGCTCGCTCGACCGCGCCTTGCAACTGATCGATGCGGCGGCGGCTACTGGCTGCGACGCGATCAAGATACAGACCTATACGCCCGATACCATGACCATCGACAGCGACCGGGATGAGTTCCGGATCAAGGGCGGCCTATGGGACGGCTACACACTTTATGATCTGTACAAGGAGGCGCATACGCCCTTTGAATGGCACAAGGACATGTTCAAACGAGCTGCAGAGCTTGGAGTCACAATGTTCTCGACACCTTTCGATGAAACGTCAGCAGATCTTTTGGAGGAACTCGGCGCTCCGGCATATAAAATTGCATCTTTCGAGGCCAATGACGTTGCCCTTATCGCTCATGTAGCGCGCAAGGGCAAACCCATGATAATCTCCACCGGACTGGCAAACATGGGCGAAATTGAACGAGCGACGAATGTCGCTCGGCAAAACGGTTGTGAGGAGTTGATTCTGCTGCATTGCATCAGTTCTTATCCGGCACCATCGGACCAATCCAACCTGCGTACGATGCCTCATCTTGCGGAGGCTTTCGGCGTGGTCGGCGGACTATCTGATCACACCCACGGCTCAGCAATTTCCGTAGCAGCCATTGCACTTGGCGCATCCGTGATTGAAAAACACTTCACTTTGGCGCGCGCAGACGGCGGGCCCGACGCAGCCTTCAGCCTGGAGCCTGACGAATTTAGACGACTATGCGACGATTGCCGCAATGCGTGGACCTCGCTTGGCAAGGTGTCCTATGAAACCAAAGCTGCCGAAGAGGCGAATCTGGTCTTCAGACGTTCATTATTTGTCGTTGAAGACATTGCCGAAGGAGAGGAGCTAACAAGCCAGAATATACGGTCCATTCGTCCTGGCTACGGGCTTCAACCGCATTTGATGGGTACGGTATTGGGCAAGCGCGCGCGCGGCGCGATTGCACGCGGAACACCACTTAGTTACGATTTAATAGGGTGAACTCGAAATTGCCTGCATGGCTGTATCCGAAGCTTGTACGATTGAGCTTTTCGCAACAAACAGCTTTGTCATGATCACCATAATTCTTTCACGCCGCATGAGTGAGATTATTCGCTTGCCGACGTGGTCGCGATCAAGTTGAACGGAATATCGCCCCGATGACGTTTTCCGAATTTTATCACATGCTTGCGGGACGATCGAAGGAGCTTTGGCTCCGGATCGTTCTCATGGGCGGAATTCAGCTGATAAACATGATACTCGCATATTTGGTATTGCCAGCGAAATACGGACAAATCGCCTTAGCTGCATTTGTCGTTAAAAACTGTCATCAAGCAGTACTCGGCTTGAGTCAGGGTTACATATATGCCCATTTCAACCTCAAAGGAAAATATCTGGGAACATATGCTCCGGCATATCTTGTCCTTGGCCTGATTTATATCATTGCTACCAGCTTGTTCATGGACATGCCTCTGGCGCTTGCGGGAATAGCTCTGGTGGTTATTTTTCTGGTCGAGCCCTATTTGCGGGTCCGCAGAGAATTCAGTGTGATATTGATTCCTGAATTTTATTTTCTGGTTGCGGTGCTGGCAGCTACCGCCGGATCGATGCTCGATATCGACATATCCGAGCCCCTGGCGGTCTTTTCTCTCTGCTCCATATTCACTGCACTCTTTATATTGCGTTTCTGGAATCGATCACTCAAGGATTTTCTGCAGGAAGCTACCGGGACCCATTTTTCGTGGCGCAATTTTATGCTGCTCGTTCGGAGCGGTTCACAAGCATATTTTTCTACCATACTCGCTTTTTTCGTACTGGTTATCGACCGTGCCTATATCACCGAAATGTATGGCGATTCTGTTCTCGGTACATTCATGCTGGCTTTTCAATTCTGTCTGGCGATCACACTTTTGTCATCGCTTTTTAACGCGACATCGGTTGTTGATTTTGGAGAGTTAATGCAAGGTGAGCGAAAAACTATGCTAGTGCACCTGCGCAACAGATATAATATTTCACTATTCGTGAACGCGGTTTTATGGTTTGCGATCATAGGGTTTCTTTTCGTTTTTGCGCAGATCCTGTTTCCAGAGTTTGAAGGACTTCTGATAATTACTGCCGCTCTCGGGATTGGAATCGTTGCCCAAGCAGCATTCAATGCCGTTTCACCTGTTCTATTTCATCTCGACAAGCAATTCATAACCAATATATTCTTCGCGGCAGTTTTGGTAGCCAAGGTCGCGGCATATCATATTTCATTTGAAGCAGGTCTCACTGCAATCCCGGCCATTGTGATCCAGAGTGGAATTCTGTTTGTTGGCGTAACGGGCAGCAGCCTTTACCTGTATCGCGTTGTCAAACAATGATAGATTTGACATTCAGTCTAGCTGGAGGGAATTACAAACATGGCCTTGCTCGGTAAGATACGGCATCATGCACAACGCCAGATAAAAGGTTTTGACAATCGCCGGAAGTTTGCCCGGCTGGTTGGCGCAACGCTTCCACAAGCGCCCGATCCAATAGATCCGGATGCGATACGCATTACTGGACAAATAAGGCAGGATGGGCTTGCGGTCCTCCCGAAAATTATATCGCAATCGCAGATCAAGGATATTCTATCCTATCTATCAAATCATAAAGTGGAGAACCCCTATCGCCCCGAACTTGGTCAGTTCGAAGTCGGCGACCGCACCAACGGGTCAAATATCGGTGCCTATAGCAGCGAAGTTTTATCCCGATGCCCACATCTCTTGGAAATCGCAAACACGCCGATCGTATTAGATGTTATTTCTAGCTTCTTTGGAAAAAAGCCGACCCTGTCAAAGATCGCACTTTGGCACAGTTTTGCAACTAATCAGGCCGCTCAAAACGCCGAGAACTATCACCGCGATGTCGACGATGTACTTTTTCTGAAATTCTTCATTTACTTGACCGATGTTGATGAGATGTCCGGTCCGCACGTATTCATTCGCGGTAGTCAGAACGATAAAAAGTTTCTTGATATCAGAAGATATTCTGACTCGGAGATCGAAACCAGTTATCCAGCAGATGATGTATTGAAGATTACGGGCAAATCGGGCTCCGCTTTTATTGAAAACACCTATGGCCTGCATAAAGGTCTGGTTGCCCGTGCAAAATCACGCATACTTCTTCAGTTCGAATATAGCCTTTTCCCGATTGGCGCCTATAATTATGAACATGGATATATTGATGCCGCTCGGTTCGATAGTTACATCAACAGACTGCACGCTGCATGAGAAAATTGATTAAAGCATGCTTTATCAGCGCTGGTTTTGTTCGACAAAAATTTGTCGGAGCCATTGCTCGCATTCGTGCCTGGGCACTATTGCCCGATATTGGCCCCGGGTCTCGGTGTCCCTTGTCGGTGGATTTGAAATTCCCCTCCAACATCCGCGTCGGCAGCCGTGTTGCCATTGGTCCCGAATGCACAATCGGCGCAAAGGAAATAGTGACCCTCGAGGATGATGTTCGTATTTCAAAAGGCGTGACGATTGAAACTGCCAGTCTGGATTTGAGCAAGCCGGTACCCTATCCTCACGTGGCGGGCGCCATAACGATCAAGCGGGGCGCTTGGCTTGGCGCACGCTGCATCGTACTGGGCGGGGTCACGATTGGAGAATATGCAGTGATTGGCGCGGGTGCAATTGTCTCAAAGGATGTTGCTCCCGGTGAGGTTGTGGTATCGGCCCGGTCACGTGTCATTACGACGATCACGCCGGTTCAATAACGCCATGGATCGGATTCCCGGTCGCATCCCGATCAATCAAGGTAGCTAAGAAATGGTGTCACCCCCTGTGCTGGTTTATGTGCGTCCCTGGAATATGGCGCAATTTAGCGATCTTGCGCAAGGAATATGGCCAGACGTGTCGCAAGTTCATGTTTCCGAACATGGAGCTGTCGATCAAGGTGGCCTGAAAACGGCGTTTTATGCTGCCTATAAGCATATTTCGGAAGACTTGCAGCCGCTGTGTCTTGCCGAGGATCAGATCGCCGATATCCTATTGCGCTGCCGCCTTTTGCGCTCGATTCCCTTGCGCCGAGCCCGGCGGCTATTGCTTGCCGCAGAGCAAGCGATTGAAGAAGTCCTGGATCATCACAAACCCAGAGCCATGCTCTCAATCACCGTCGACAGCTATATTCTCCAGATTTTCTACCTCGCCTGTCAACGCCGGAACATTCCCTTTTATGGCTTGGTCCCCAGTTTCATAAATGGCTATTTCCGCCTCACCGCCATGGGCGAGCGGGTTGTTGCACGCGACGTCCCTCAGCAAGAAATAGACGCTGTTACGGAACAATTGCTGAGCACCAGTTACAAACCGGATTTTCTGCCGAAATCTTCCCATGCCTTGCGAACAAAGGCCCGAAAGCTCTGGCGTCGCAATCTCGTCAAGCCGGCATATTTTGAAGCCCGGCGGCGCCTGTCCGGCGATCCGCTAAATTATCATTATTGGAGCACGTCAATCACCGCCCGGCGATATTGGTCGTTGCGTATCCAGGATTACGATGGATGCATTCCCCGCAACAGAACTGATCTGCCAACTATATCGCTCGAAAAGCCTTTGATTTTTCTGCCTTTACAGATGTCACCAGAGGCAACCATCGATTATTGGAGTACCGATACCAGTTGGATCGACTATGAAGCCCGGGTTTTAAAATTGCTTAAAACTACCGCCGATAGTCACACAATTCTGGTCAAAGAACATCCTAATTTATTGGGTTTCCGTAGCCCCGGATTCTACCGGCGGCTGGCAGAATGCAGCAATGCAATTCTGGTGGATGCCGGAGTATCAGCAAACCAGCTGATTCAAATCAGTGATGGAGTCATAATTTGTACGGGTACTGTCGGGTTTGAAGCGGCACTGAGAGGCCTGCCGGTCTATACGAATAGTGCACCCTTCCATCTGCCAGATAATGTAGCGCTGCCGCTTGAAGAGCTTGCAAAGCCATGTCCAGCACGCCAAAACAACATCACAGTTCAGAAATTGATGATTCGCCATGTGTTGGAGGGGTTATTGCCCGGAGAATTCATTAACGATGGATCCTGGCAACAAGGCCGCAACCCCCAGTCTGAAATGATAAATTCGCTCCGACAGGCTATCGAACGAGGAATTTAGCGTAATGCGCTTGAGTCAATTCAGTCTGGTCGACAGGATGTTTATCCTGTTTATCGGCTTAGTGATAATCCTGTCGTTTCCCGCGACGCTGTTCCGTCTTGCGGGGATAGAATTTGTTGCGGACTATTATTTTGACACAGTATTTCTTATCTTTACTGGCCTTGCACTGGCAAATTTTCTACTCGCATTAAATGTCCGTGTCCCGGAACCTGTATTTGTAATTTCTCTCGTTGGATTCCTTGTATTTATATTCGCGATCGGAGTCGTTCGTAATACGGAAGACCCGATAGGAGGATTACGGTATTTTGTACTGCCATTGATAGCTTATCTATTACTGATCGGGCGAAGCTATCTGCTATTTTTCATAACCTCAGAGCGATTCTGGAAGCTGGTTATGATAATGCATATTCTCGGCCTATCAGTATATTATTCGGGAATTCTTGGGCCGATGTATCCCGGTATCGGCGAGACATCAATTGCCTACGCAGCAATCTTTATGTTCGCCAACGGCCATCCTCTATTATTGCTTGCCGCACTGGTGATGATCTTCCTCGAAGGCAAACGGAGCGTCCTTTTTGCGATGCTAATCACGCTCGCATTCATCAGACTCATCAAGTTCAGCGCAGGCGGCCGATTGCTATACTCGGCTATTGCCGGTCTTCTGGCCTTAATCGTGCTGGGCGTATTTCTTTACGTCATTGCCGACGGGGCAGGAAGCTCAACAACAGTGGCCCGGATTAACTATATCAATCCGTTTTCTGACCAATTTGACCTTTATCTTGGCTCTTCAGGCCGATTTGGCGAGCTTGAGAGCTTTTGGCAGGGTAAGACTGTGATGGAGATTCTCACCGGATCTGGTTCTGGATTCAAATATGAATGGGATCTTGGCTTTGCATCTTCACAATCGGGAGAAGTTAAAGGCTATTTTCATATGTCGATAGCCAACTATATTGCAGTCGGGGGGCTCGTGGGTTTTGCAGTATTTATTTACCTGGCGGCATTTCCCTTCAAGGCCAGCCAATTAAAACTGCCGTCAAAACAGCGAATGACTTTGTTTGGTTTCGGTTTTTATTCGATCGTACAGAGTTTTTTTGGCTTCACCCTTGCTGTGGATACCGTCGCTCTTATCTTCATTATCGGTCCGGCGGCGCTGCTGAGTCTTCACACATCCCGCTCCAGAAACTCATCTACTCCGGTGCAGCCGCAGCGGAGTACCGCCTAAATGTGTGGCATAGCAGGATATTCCCTTCGACCGGGAAAAACGGATCGTACAGCCTTCCCATCACATGCAAAACCGGACCTTGTAGCAGCATTGGCTGCCATCCGGCATCGCGGTCCAGACGGCAGCGGCATTTTCGAGGATGCTGATAATCGGATCGGCCTGGGGCACGTCCGGCTGTCCATCATCGATCTGCATGAAACCGGCGCGCAACCGATGCAAAACCCGGACAATGAAAATGGCATGGTGCTGTCCTATAACGGCGAAATATACAATTATCTGGATCTTCGCGCAGAGCTGGAAGGGCAAGGTTACAAATTTCGCGGTACCTCCGATACGGAAGTATTGCTGCAACTTCTGGAAATTCAGGGACTGGACGCTGTTCACGCGCTCAACGGGATGTTCGCATTTGCCGCATATGATCGTGCCGCTGACCAGGTAACAATCGTACGCGATGCCTATGGGGTAAAACCGCTATATTATACTGAAAACGAGAATGGCTGCTTTTTTTCCAGCGAAGTTCGCGGGCTCATTGCCATGGGGGTTACTTCAGACGCTCCGGCAGCGGATGTTGTCGGTCGATATTTGACCTTTTTGTGGAATCCCGGCACGCAGACGCCTTCGCCCAATATTCGCACGCTGGCCCCAGGCGAAGCGATCACCATCAAGGCCGGCAGAATCGACCGCCAATGGCAATGGTTCCGGTCACCCACCTTGCAGCCGCAGCCGGTTTCCCAGGACGTGCACAAGACCATCGTGAACACCGCCACGCATCTGCGCGACGCCGTCCATCGACAGATGATAGCGGACGTACCAGTCGGCGCGTTTCTTTCCGGGGGTCTGGATTCCAGTGCAGTGGTTGCTTTCGCCCGGGAACATGCGCCCGATATCAAATGTTTCACAATTGACCCCACGGGTGGGCCGGAAGAAGGTACCCCGGATGATCTCCCCTATGCCCGCCGTGTAGCAGACCATCTTGGCGTTCCCCTGGAATTGGTAAAGGTTGATCCCAATACCATGGCGCGAGATCTCGAGATGATGGTGGCCCAGCTGGAGGAACCGCTGGCAGATCCGGCCTGCTTGAACGTGCTTTATATTTGTCAACTTGCGCGGGAGCAGGGGATCAAGGTTCTGTTATCGGGATCTGGCGGTGACGATTTATTTACAGGCTATCGTCGCCATCGAGCGGTAGCATTTGATCGCCACTTCAAGCATCTTCCCACTGCAGTGCGCCGCGGTTTCAGTTCCTGCAGCTCGTTGCTAAATCAGAAAAATCCGTTTCAGCGCAGGGTTGCCAAATTTCTTTCGGGCTTTGCACTGAATGGCGATGAGCGCTTGATCAATTATTTCGCATGGACGGCCCGGAGTGATATTCTCGCACTCCTGTCGGATTCTGCGCGGGCGGCGGTCAGTGACGTGGACTTTACCGGGCCGATGCTCGATTATCTGGAGGAGATGGACGAGGGAATTGATGACATCGACAAAATCCTGGCCCTCGAACAGCGCTTTTTTCTCGCCGAGCATAATCTGATTTACACCGATAAAATGTCGATGGCTGCCAGCGTCGAAGTTCGTGTTCCATTTCTCGATCTCGAGCTTGTTTCCTACGCTGCCACTATCCCCCATCACCTCAAGCAGCGGGGCAAGGAAGGCAAATGGATATTGAAAAAAGCCATGGAGCCTTATCTGCCCCATGACGTCATCTACCGCCCGAAAGCCGGATTCGGGGCGCCGTTGCGGCATTGGCTGCGCGGCGAGTTGCGCGAAATGATGCAGGACCTCCTGTCTTCTGAAAGTCTGAACCGACGCGGTATTTTCAATCCCGACGCCGTTCAGGCGCTGATCGCTGATGATGTGGCGGGGCGCAAAGATGCCAGCTACACTATCCTTTCAATGATGTGTCTTGAATTATGGTGCCGCAATAATCTAGGGGGGACCGATACTGAAAACCGGAAGTATTCAGCCAATAACGCAAACGCGGCATGACTTCCGGGAACCTCTCTAGATTTAGGTCTTATCACTGATTTATGAAACAAATATTGCAAGATATGTCGAATGGCGAAACCCGCCTTGTCGAATCTCCCGCGCCACAGCCACGGAATAATCATCTACTGATCGAAACCGCTGTCTCGCTGATTTCCACCGGGACCGAACGGATGCTTGTTGATTTTGGCAAGGCCAACATGATTCAGAAGGCACGCCAGCAACCCGACAAAGTGCGGCAGGTTCTGGAAAAGGTTCAGACTGACGGATTAATGACCACTGTAGAAGCAGTACGTTCAAAACTCGGGCAACCGTTGCCGCTTGGCTATTGCAATGTAGGACGGGTTATAGGACTGGCTACCGGGAACGGAAATTTCCAACCCGATGACCGGGTGGTTTCCAACGGCCCGCACGCCGATATCGTGCGCGTACCGACAAACTTGGCCGCAAAAATCCCGGACGGGGTCACCGATGAGACGGCTTCATTCACTGTAGTAGCGGCAATCGGTCTGCAGGGAATTCGTCTCGCACAACCAACTCTGGGCGAAGCATTTGTTGTTACCGGAGTGGGACTGATTGGTCTTTTGACCGTTCAAATGCTCAGAGCTCATGGCTGCAGAGTACTTGCGATTGATTTTGATCCGGCCAAGCTGGAACTGGCGCGCAGCTTTGGTGCAGAAACCTGCAATCCCGGCGCGGGAGAAGATCCTATATCGGCAGGCATGGCATTCAGTCGCGGTCATGGCGTGGATGGCGTAATTATTACAGCATCAACCAAGTCGAGCGATCCGGTGAGCCAGGCTGCAAAAATGAGCCGCCAGCGGGGAAGGATTGTTCTGGTTGGCGTGACCGGACTGGAATTGAGCCGCGCCGACTTTTATGAAAAGGAACTGTCGTTTCAGGTTTCCTGCTCTTATGGACCGGGCCGCTATGACGCCGCATATGAAGAAGGCGGGCAGGATTATCCATATGGATTGGTACGCTGGACGGAACAACGCAACTTCGAAGCCGCGCTCGATCTGATGGCTAGCGGCCAAATTGATGTCTCCAATCTAGTCACACACCGGTTTCCATTTGAGAGCGCGATCGATGCGTACAAGATTTTGTCCGAAGACAAGTCCGCTCTGGGACTGATACTAAACTACGATCACCCCAAAGGCCCCGCTCGCCAGGTGAGCAGCGTGGCTCTTCGTCCTCCTTCTGTGGCAAGGATCACCGGTGCCCCGGCGGTGGGAGTGATCGGCGCTGGGAACTATGGTTCACGCGTTCTGATTCCGGCGTTCAAGGCGGCAGGGGCCAATATGCACAGCCTCGCATCGTCGGGTGGTTTGAGCAGTGTGATACATGGAGAACGCAATAATTTTGAAACAGCGACGTCAGATACCGATGAACTGCTGAACAATCCCGAAATCGATGTCGTGGTTATAGCCACACAACACAATACCCATGCTAGAATGACTGCTCAGGCGTTGCGCGCTGGCAAGCATGTATTCGTTGAAAAGCCATTGGCCTTGACTGCCGAGGATCTGGAATTGGTACAAGCGGCTCATAGCGAATCCGATGGGCTATTGCTTGTCGGATTTAATCGCCGCTTTGCCCCCCAGATACAAAAAATGAAGCAGCTGGTTTCGACAGTGTCAGTTCCGAAAACCTTTGTAATGACCATGAATGCCGGCGCAATACCGGCGGACCACTGGACACAATCTCCGGAAATCGGCGGTGGGCGTATCGTGGGAGAAGCATGCCATTATATCGATCTGATGCGGTTCCTTGCTGGCAGTCCTGTGACGTCCGTTCAAGCTCGGCGCATGGGCCGCACCGCTGCAGAACCTCAGGTAGATGACAAGGCAGCCATCATTCTCGGCTTCGCCGACGGCTCGTTCGGGACGATACATTATCTGGCAAATGGTGGTGCAGCGTTTCCCAAGGAACGGATTGAAGTCTTTTGCGAAGGACGCACACTGCAACTCGATAACTTTCTGAAGCTCAAAGGCTTCAACTGGCCGGGTTTCCGCAAAATGTCCCTCATGCGCCAGGACAAAGGGCAGAAGGCCTGCGTGCAGGCCTTTCTGTCTGCAATTGGCACTGGCGATGCATCGCCTATTCCAGCAGACGAATTATTCGAGGTCGCCAGGGTTTCATTGGAAGTCAGCGAAATCCTTCAGGAGCAAAATGATTGATCATCTGAGGCGTTCGGGGCGATGCCAACGATTGGAGCCAAGCATTGAAGCCGTCTGATCTCTTTCGACTATTTCGTACGGTGCGATATTTGCGTCGCGAGCAAATTATCGGCCGCGTCATGTTCAAATTGCACAAACCCCACCCCGATCTATCGCCCCCACCTGCACTGCGCGTTCCTTCCGGGCCGTGGGTCGATGGAGCAAGGCGTCGGCCAAGCCTGTCAGGAGCGACTGAATTTAACGTGCTGGGAAACCGGTGGGATATTGGTGAACATGGATGGGATTCCCAGCATATCCCTAAACTTACACGCTATAATCTGCACTATTTTGATGACCTGAACGCAGCCGGTGCGGAATCGCGCCGTGCCTGGCATCACGCTCTGTTAAGCCGTTGGATCGTTGAAAATCCGCCCGCTGAGGGCAGTGGGTGGGAACCATATCCGCTTTCCCTGCGCATCGTGAACTGGATCAAATGGGCGCAGACCATCAAATTCGGCCTGACGCCCGAAATGATAGAGAGTCTTGCAACACAGGTGAGATATCTTTCCCGCCGGCTTGAATGGCATATTCTCGGCAATCATCTGTTTGTTAACGCCAAGGCTCTGGTTTTTGCCGGGTTGTTTTTCGAGGGCGTCGAGGCGGACGACTGGTTGCGCACCGGCTTGTCAATTCTTGACCGCCAATTGAGAGAACAAATCTTGGCTGATGGCGGACAGTTCGAACTCAGTCCGATGTATCATGCCCTCGCAGTCGAGGATTTGTTGGACCTGATAAATATTGCCCGGCGGTACGAAGCATTTTTGCCTCCTGATGCTTTGGCACAAGCCGGAAATTGGGCTGCCCATCTGCCCCGAATGCTAAGCTGGCTTCAAACAATGTCTCACCCCGACGGTCGCATCGCGTTTTTCAATGACGCCGCTTTCGGGATAGCTCCGGAGAATAGCGAGCTCTATGACTATGCCCGAAATCTCGATATAAACCGGCCATTGTCGCTCGACGAAGGATTACACCTGTTGCCTGAAAGCGGCTATTGCCGCCTCGCGCAAGGACAGGCAGTGGCGATTGTTGATGTGGCTGAAGTCGGTCCCTCCTATTTGCCCGGCCACGCCCACGCAGATACGCTCAGCTTTGAATGGTCATTGGGAAATCAGCGCATTGTCGTCAATGGTGGAACTTCCGTTTATGGAACCGATGCCCAGCGGCAGCAGCAGCGGGGAACCGCGGCACACTCAACCCTTGCTATCGACGCGCACAATTCGTCGGAAGTCTGGAGCGGATTCCGGGTGGGTCGGCGTGCGCAGGTCAGCAATATCTATAGCGATGCTTCAGGGAAAGCCCTGGTCGTCGGCGCCACCCACAATGGCTATAGCCATCTACCCGGACGTCCCCTGCACCGACGCGACTGGAAACTTGATCACAACAAGCTAATAATCACAGACCGGGTTGATGGGCGGGGCCGCCATACTGCAGAGATCAATTTTCACCTGCACCCAGATGTGCAAGCGGCGCCGGGCCAAGGACACGAAATTGATATCGTCCACAAGAACGGTGAGAAACTGGCGACAGTCATAGCATCCTGTATTGATGGAATTGAGATTGCGAAGAGTAGCTGGCACCCGGAATTCGGTATGTCCATCGAGAGCCAGTGCCTTCGTATTTCCTTGGCAGGGGAAGCACCTCTATCCAATCAGACGACATTCAAATGGAGCGGGTTTTGAAAATACTGATCTTGAGCTTCTATTTCCCTCCCGATTTGAGTGCGGGTTCTTTTCGTACTTCCGCTTTGGTCGATGCATTGAAGCGGCTCGGTCACGAGCAACTCGAAATAGATGTGATCACAACTCAGCCCAACCGCTATTCGCAAATCGCCGACACCGTTGATGCGATTGAAGATCACGGGTGGCTCCGGATAAAACGGATAGAACTTCCCGCACACAACAGCGGGATGCGCGATCAGTCCGTCGCGTTCGCGAAATTTGCGAAAAAGGTCCTGGACCTCACGAAGGGCAATAATTGGGATATGGTTTATGCCACATCGTCACGTCTGATGACTGCGGCTCTGGGTGCGCATGTGGCACGACGACTAAAACTACCGCTATATCTGGATATTCGCGATCTTTTCCTGGACACTATGAATGACGTACTGAGCGGCAGCCATGCCCGTCATCTTCTGCCGGTCTTCAAATGGCTCGAAAAGAAAACTTTTCAAAAAGCAACGAGGATGAGCATCGTTTCCGAGGGCTTTCTGGATCATCTTTGCGGCATCACGTCCAGCAGTAAATTTTCTGTTTTCACAAACGGGATTGACGAGATATTCCTGACCAGCGATTTTCGCAAAACCACCAAGTCAACGGACCCGACCTCGCTGCCTTGTATTTTATATGCCGGAAATATTGGAGAAGGTCAGGGTCTGCATCACATCCTCCCTCAAGCTGCTGTCGCGCTGCAGGATATTGCAAGGTTTCGCGTGGTTGGAGGCGGCGGGCGGGCGCCGCTTTTACACTCCATGCTCGACCAAACAGGCCTACCCGACGGCGTGGTCGAAACAAGTTCTCCTGTCCCTCGAGCAGAGCTCCTTGAGGAATATCGACAGGCCGACATTCTATTCCTCCATCTGAACGACTATGACGCATTCAGAAAGGTTCTACCGTCCAAGATTTTCGAATATGCCGCAACTGGAAAACCCGTGGTTGCGGGAGTGGCCGGTCATGCGGCTGATTTTTTGAAACAGCATGTGCCGCATGCCGAGGTTTTTGATCCCTGTGATGTCAATGGCATGATCGCTGCCGTGAAAAAGGCTGTCAAGGCTCCTGCTCATGTAGATCGGTCGGATTTCTGTCATGCCTATGCCAGATCTGCAATCATGGATCGCATGGCCAAAGAAATGCTCACGCTTATTTCCTCTTCGAAATCTGGGACCTGATTTGTCGACCCACATTATGAAACGGTTCACGATGGAGCACGCTTACTTATGAAAATTGTAATAACCGGAGCAAGTGGGTTCGTAGGGCAGTTGCTTGTCCCCCGGCTCGCCAAGCGGGGAATAGATCTGCTTTTGGTGGGGCGAAATCAGAAACAGATGGAAGCGCTTTTCCCCGATTTCCAAACTTGCGATTACGATCAGATGGAGGCTCTCGGTAAAGGTGCAGACATATTGCTGCACCTCGCTGTCGCGAACACAAATTCGAACTTGTCTGATGCGGAATATCAATCTGTAAATGTCGATTTCTTGATGGAAATTGCCGCCCGGTCTCGAGCTGCTGGCATTCGACATTTTATAAACGCATCGTCAATCCATGCTTTGGACGAGACAAACTCTTCGGTTTATGCCCGTTCCAAGCGCGCGGGCATCCATGCGCTTTCAAGTCTAGATGGGATAAAGGTACATACTATATATTTGGCCGCTGTTTACGGCGAGCGCTGGGCAGGGAAACTGGCAATTCTCAACAGATTACCCAACTCTTTGGCGGGAAGATTATTCCTTCCAATTGCCGCCTTGAAGCCAACTTTGCATGTGGACGCCATAGTTGATTATCTGCTTGGGCCGTTTGCGGTCGATGGACAAGAATATCCGGTCATTCTTTCAGACGATAAGTCGGATAACCCGTTTTATTCCGGAACGAAGCGGCTGATAGATTTGATGTTCGTTCTGCTAGTGACTGTTTTTATGGGTTGGATGATGCTGCTGGTTTGGATAGCGATCAAGCTGACGTCGTCCGGGCCAGGGGTGTTCAAGCAAGTCCGCGTCGGCAGAAACACAGAACCCTTCACTTGCTATAAATTTCGCACCATGAAAATTGGTACCAAGCAATTGGGAACCCATGAGGTTTCGTCAGCTTCGGTGACCAAACTGGGTGCATTTCTCCGCAAAACCAAGATTGATGAACTGCCGCAGATTATCAATATTCTGCGAAACGAATTGAGCCTCATTGGACCTCGTCCGTGCCTACCCAATCAGGAGGAGCTGATTGGTGCCCGCAAGCATCTTGGCGTATTCAGGATCAAACCGGGGATCAGTGGTTTGGCGCAAATCAATAATATCGACATGAGCACCCCAGAATTATTGTCGCGGTGGGACGCCAGATATATCGCACTAAGAGGATTGATTCCTGATTTATCAATCGCGGCTGCGACTGCGACCGGGAAGGGGCAGGGAGACAAAATCATCTGACCAACCCTCGAAATTTCTCCTTTGCTGTCGAGTTCTGACTCACCCCAAATATTGATTATTTTGTACCAAAAATCAGGTTATCTAGTGAAAAATTTTGGAATTTGACGCTAGAACCAATCGCTGCCAAGGGTGGAATATGACATCACTACTGACCCAGCATCGATCATTCGACCAACATGTGTCGCTCCAATTGGATTCGTTGAGGGGACTATCTGCACTGGCAGTACTGATTGGTCACAGCTTTCAGGTATTCATTGCGCCAGTTTCACCAAATCTGTTCCCAGTATTCGGCTTAATGGCACAAGCTGCGGTTATGATTTTCTTTGTTTTGAGCGGTTTCCTGATTACAAAATCTATAACGCGAAATTCTGCTCGACCCAGTGGCTTTTCAATAGGCTCGTTCGCGAGAGACCGCTTCAATCGAATCTATCCGCCCTTGGTGTTCGCGATAGTCTTGGTCGTTGCCCTGTTCGTGCTGGCTCCTTACTTTTTCCCCAGTAGATCACATGACTTCCTCCCGGGAGGAAGTTTTATTGCGCGAGATGGCTTTTTTGTTGGCTTTCCAGAGGTGGCGGGGACGCTAATATTTCTCAACGGCTTCGTTGTTGAAAATATCTCGGCGAATGGTCCGTTGTGGAGCTTATCATTCGAGGTCTGGTACTATGTAGTCGCCGGTTTCATTGCCTGGCGGCCAAGACTGGGATTACCGATTGGCATCGCTATTCTGGTGGGTCTCGCTCTTTCGAATACTCTATTTGGTATCTATTCGATCATTTGGTTTGCTGGCGCGGTCGTAGCAATGCTCCATAATCACGAAATCAACGTCAAGCCCATCGCATATACCGGTGCTATCAGCAGCGGCATCATGGCCCTAGCCATTGGCACTCTATATTGCCTCCAGGCGACAACTACGGCGACACCTTCCGATTTAACGGTATATCTCTTGGTAGCTTTCAATCTTTGCTCGGGTTTGTCGTTTGCCGCGTTCCTATATCTGATTGTGATAGGCGTGGTATCCTTCAAACCGTGGCTGCCGACATCGTCGCAATATTCCTATACTCTTTACGTGACCCACCTGCCGATTTTATTGTTCATATTTGGTATCGTTCAGCCCAACATCTTAGATCGGCCCCTACTCAGCTCTATAACCGCCGCGTTGGCGTTCCTGCTGGCGATCACATTGGCAGCATTTGCTGCACCCAAAGTTGAGAATTTTGTTCTCATCAAAAAATATAGAAAAGATAGTCCCACCCAATAATCGGGCGAGACCCAGTGCTCGTCCGCTCCCTCTCAGCGAACGGGAATCTGCTACGCAGAATATTATGGTTTTGAACGAAATAATGACACGGGTGTTTCCCGTCAGATCTTGGAAGTTATCAGAAATTGTCAACCGGATACTGATCAGGCGATACCGGCAGGTTCATAGCTCTGGCTATAATATTTTACAGCTATAAGCAGGCAGCATCACGGCAAAGATTTCAGATTAAACTATGGGTCTAAGAGATATAGAATCTAATGAAAGGTCAAATCCATCGAGGCCTTCGTCGGATCTGCCAACGACAGAAAGCCAATAATATTGACATTCGGATTTTTCATTGCTGATTTTACTGATAACCGATTTTTCAAGAAGTCTTACTTTTATCGGATTTGATTTTGCTATGTTTTTCTCCGCGCAAGCAAGATCGAGCGACAAATGTGCATTGCTCGGTATGGCTTGATCCAATGCGACACGCAATTGCAGCAACTTTTTTGGTAGCTTGATGATTTGACGCGCAAACACACCCCCAGAACCTCCGATCGCGCTCATTTTCAGTTTTCCATCAGCAATAGACGCGCCAAACTGTCCGTTCATCGTCAACTGCCAATCGATAGGCGGATAATCATTTTCCGATGCGAAATTCCCGTTTCGAATAATCAATTTACGATTTTTTGAGTCCGTGAACAAATCGTACAATTCTTCGGCGGAAACATATTGCTGTTGCCTTATCAAAGCTTGAATAATTCTGGAATCCCTAGCTTCGGTTCCGTTTCGTTCTCCCCGATTAAACGTCGCTTTTCTCAATTCCGCAGCATTATCGAT
Organism: Parasphingorhabdus sp.; assembly: GCF_048267785.1. Lineage (GTDB taxonomy): Bacteria > Pseudomonadota > Alphaproteobacteria > Sphingomonadales > Sphingomonadaceae > Parasphingorhabdus. The sequence goes on from NZ_JBLWWU010000004.1 coordinate 46,363, forward strand.
TGCTTCGGGTGTAGCCAACGCTTGTAGCCAAAAGCTCTCTACCCATGGTGGTTTGTTGCCCAGAAAGTCCGCCATGGGATCAACAAAATCGTCATTTTCAAGCGCCTTTGCCAAGATGGGAAGCACTATGGGTTCAGAGGATGAACTGGTTCGCAGAGCACTGTCATAATAGCGAAGGATCGAAGGGATGTTATTTTCTGCAGCACTATTCACGATCAGCCATCCGGTCACCAATTGTTCGCGGCGGGACAGGTTATAGGCCTGCTCTATCAGTTGACGCTGGCGATTGCTGTCCGTCGTCAGGGCAATCACCGTGACAGCTTCTGGGGTCAGGGGCTCTCTCTCAAAAGCTTTTTTAGCCTGCCTCAGCGCTTTGTCAGAAACGACATTTGCAAAATTGCCATTATTCTGTGCAATATCCAACTTCACCCGATTTGACGAAACAGTCTCCGCTGCAAAGCCGTTAAGTGGCACAACAGCCATTGCAAGATCCGGAGCCTTGTTCTTTGAGATAGCGCCAATTGCTGACAGGGCTGACAGAGAACCTATCACGACAGCTATCGCCCAAATCACGACTTTTCTTAACATTGGCGGGTCAATCGTCGATGAATCTCACACCTCTTCCGCTGTTTTGCTGCCGTAGCTATATTGATATTCATAACTGTAACCATAGCCCGGCTGCTGTTGAACTTTAGTTATAATTCCGCCAAAAATATGAGCGTGGGCATTCCGAATCCGTTGGATGGAAGATTGTATATCGCGGAGCTTTGCCCCTCCAGATTCAATCGTGTAAATTACACCTTCTACTGATCTGGCCAGCAATGGAATGTCGGCAAAGCCCAGAACCGGCGGGGCATCGATAATAACCGTATCATAACTTTCACCGAGTTTAGCGATCAGTTCGATTATGCGGTTACCACTAAGGAGTTCTGCAGCGTTGGGTGGAATTGGACCGGCGCTCATCGCGTCAAATCCGAAAACATCAGATTTATGGATCAATTTGTCGAGATCATCATCCCCAGCCAGATAGTTGCTGAGTCCGTGAATATTTTTTTCGCCAAGCATCGAGTGGAGAGACGGATTGCGCATATCTCCGTCCACCATGAGAATTCTCTTCTTCGAACTCGCCAGAACAGTCGCCAGAGCCAGCGCAGACGTACTTTTCCCCTCGTTTGGTCTGGTACTGGTCAACAGGAGGGATTTTGGAACTCCATGATCGGTCAGAAAGGTAAGACTGGTGGTGATTGACAGATAAGCCTCCCACGCAACCGATTTTTTATCCGACAGACTGGCAAGAATGTCTTCTTTGCTGACATTGGGGATGGAACCCAGCGAAGCGAGCCCCAATTTGCCTTTCATCTCGGCTGGCTCTTTGATTGTCTGGTCAAGCTGCTCAACTATCAGAACATAGCCCCCAGCTACGGCCAGACCGACAAATATTGCCAAAGCCAGATTCAATAGAAGCAAAGGACTGGAAGGACTGTCGGATGGCTTGGCCCGGTCAACCAGAGCAATATTATTGGTGCCCACGCCGGCAACGCCAATTTCCTTGTATCGCTGCAACAGGCCATCGTAGAGTTGCCGATTGGTATCCACTTCACGCTGCAGGATATTATACTGGAAGGAATCCCTGCGTTCACTACGGAACTGGTTTTTCAACTGGTTCACCTGTGCGCGTAATTTCTGCTCCCGCTCCGCGGCTTCACGATATCGGGCATTTGTTCCGATCCGTGAACGCCGTTCCTCGGCCGCAATACTTTTGTTCAAGGCCGCAATTTTGGACTCGAGCGCTTTTGCGGCGGGATAGCCAGGCTCAAATTGTGTCATCAACTGTGCATATTCGGCCTGTACAGTCGCACGCTCTCCTCGCAAGATGTTCAGGGTAGAATTGTTCAGCGCGTTTTTATCCCCCGATGACTGGCGCGCTTCACTAGCTGCTGCAATGAGGTCTGCGGTCGCCCGCGCCAACTCGTTGTTAAGTGTTTCAAGGTTCGTCGATGCGAGGGTTTTTTGAGAAACGGTTTTACCCTCGTTCGTTTGTGTCGTGGATAAAGTGATGATTTCCTTGCTATCGGCATAGCCTGATAGATTACGTTCGGAATCCTCCAGCCGTTGCTTGAGCTCTGCCAGCTTTTCTTCAAGGAATTTCCTGGCGTCGGAAGTGGAATTAAATCTCCGGTCCAGATTATATGCGATAAACTCATCGACCCATGCGTTTGAGATTTCGGCCGACAACGCCGCGTCTGGACTTTCAAAGCTGATATCAACCAGACTTGAACCTTTCACGGGAATGATATCGACATGGTCTATCAGTATTTGGGTCGCCAGTTCCAGCCGTCTGTTTCTCTGAGCCGCAGATTGTGCATTTCCGGTTCCGGACAGCAAGCCACCATCAGGCTCAACGCCAAAAATTTCAAAAAACCTGTCTTTTGAAGTGAAATTTCTTGTTCTGGCAACGCGTTCGGCAAGCGACCGAGATTCAAGAAGCGCATATTGCGTCTGGTAGAATTCAAGCTGCATGCCTGCATTCTCTCCAGAGCTAACAGCCTCGACATTTGTTACTTTATCTTGCTCCCGATCTATTTCTATTCTCGCGGTCGACGTAAAATAGGGGGTCATCAGCAATGTGATGATAATGCCCAGCGTAACAAAAGCCGCGACTATTGACGCTATGGCAATCTTGTGCCGCAGCACAGCGTGCCAATAGTGAAGGAAGGTGACCGCTCCCTCTGGGGTATCGCTTTCGGAATCCGGGCCCAAGAGAACCTCGTCTTGATTTTCGGTCATTCTACTCAATCTTTAACAAATATGAATCTGCAGAACCATCATCGTGTCAATATGATGAGCGGCGTAGTAATTAATGGCGATGCTTGGAGTAAATCCTTGAACAGTCTTCTTGCTTGTGAATCACCGACCACGATAACGTCATTGGCAAACACTTCAGGATCCTTGTAATTACCCCGACGAATGGCTTTTAAATTATACAAACCAGCAAGTTGCTGTCCGTCAACATTCCGGAATATAACCACATCATTCAATTTGGCAAATTCCGAAGTACCACCCGCTGTTGCAACCGCGCGCATGAGAGTCATCCGCCCAACAACCGGATAAAGTCCGGGCTTATCAACCTGCCCGTCCACCGTAATTACTTGGCTGACCGTTTCTTGCAGGTTGACCGTAACTTCCGGCTTGCGAACATATTGCCCTTGCAACCTGCGTTCAATTTCGTCCGCTAGTTCGCCCGGCGTTATACCAGATGCTTCAACCACACCGATCAACGGAAACGACAAACGCCCACTGGCGTCGATCTGAACCTCCTTGCTCAATTCATCAATCCCGAAAACATCAATTTTCAGCTTGTCGAATGGGCCAATCAAATAGGGACGATTGGAACTTAATAAATCAACCCGCGTCGGCTCGGGCAACCCGTCCCCCGCAACGTGCGTAACGTCGACACTATTACCCAAAATGGTCTGCCCACAGGATGAGAGCAATATAAGGCATCCCAGTACAAAGCATTTTTTGATCATTGTAAATTCCATAAACTTCGAACCCGTTAAGCGATTTGTCATAGCACGTAAACCTGTCAATCATCCCGAACGGAAAATTCCGCATTATCCCCATAGCTCCAGCGGCTATTCACGGCGGTGCCGCTGAAGGGATCGTACATTATCGTTCAAAATGCAGGCGAGGACCGCAAAAGTCGCCGCGATCGAAGGAACGCGCAACGGATAGTCCCCCAAACTGGCTAGTAACAAGAGACCCATAACTATGAGACACATCAGCCCTTGCTTCGCCGCAGTTGCCGAAGCAAGCCGATTCTTGAATAAAACGGCAACCCGAGTGACAATCCAGACGAATGCTGCCGCAGCTATTCCCATTGCAGGTAGACCGCCCTCTATTAGAAATTGAAGCCAATCATTGTGAGCCTGGTTTAAATATCTCGTACTAAGAAGGTTCTGGGGTTCGTAGATTTTGTACAAATGCTCGAAAGAACCAAATCCGCCACCCCAGGGAAAGTAGATCTCAACCATATGTATCAGGGTAGGCAGCGTCTGAAACCGCAGCTCCAATAACCGGTCTGCTCCCAATAGCCGATCAAGAGCCAATGAACGGGAGAGCAGAACTGATGACGCCGCTATGCCGATAATTGCGATGACACTGGCAATGAAAAGCACATTCCGCGTGGAAAATGTCATGGATTTCTGTTTCGCACCGCGCCCCGCGCGCCTTTTGGTTGCCGAACGAAAATGTTCAAAACCAATAAAAGACAGAGCCAGAGCGATTGCCGGAAACATAAGCAGCAAACCTGCTCTTGATCCAATAATGAAAATCAGAGGTACAAATATCAATATCGCGATAATGCTGGCATAATATTTCCGGTCGACTGATTTCCCGCCCTGCGTACGCGAAGCTGCGTACCAACCCAGCATCGCGATTGCACAAGCAAGCATGATCGCTTGATGGTTGCGATTTGCAAAAAGACCTATGGCCATTCCGTTATTGCTTATGCGGTAAAGATAAAATGGTCCGCGAGGCGGCCCGACGATTTGAAAAATTCCCCACAACGCACTCACCGCACAAAGAACAATGATGACCGGTACCGCGCGCCTGCGATACTCCCGATCAAGATTCAGATATAGCATCATCGCGGCAATCGGCACTGCAAGCGAGAACAAGCTGTTCAAGGTTTTTGAAGGCGACAGGGTTAAGGGCCGCCACGGCTGCTCGATACCGGCGAGATTCGCAATTTCAGCGAATATCTGCCGTTCCGGTAATGCCGTCCAGACAGAAGGGGGCAGCGGTATCAACTGGATGACCATTAGGGCCAGCAGAGCACCCGCAATATAAAGCGGGAACGCCCGCCCCTTCCATTGCTCAGGAGCCTTTACGGTGAGTGCATAAGCACAAAAAATAACCGCAAGTGGCCGTAGCACAAGTAACGACTGGATGTCGTCCCTCGCTCCACCACCCATGAAAAACACGAGCACGAAGAAAGCAACAAACGCATAGAAGCCCGTTGCTGGCGTCGAAAGATTGTGTGTGATTTTCCTCAGTTTTTTCTTGGTAGAGGTCATATCTTCAATTTTTGCGCTCTGTTTACAATAACGGGCTCGATTCAATTGAGCTCTAATCGAACAAACCGATGATGGCTATCCGTAAAACGAGGTCGGTCTTTTTTTGCAATATCTCATTACGCCGGAACCGTTCCAACCCACTGATTTCCTGTATATTCCATAGAATTGCCGTGCGTTTCGGCAACGATCTGAGCGCCTGATCCCATAGGCGCGGCAGGATTATCTATCTTGATGCCTGTCGAGCGGGAATGAACATATAACATATATTGTCTTCGCTCGTCCCGACCACGATAGATTTGTCCGCTGGCGAAATTGCCATAACGGACATTGCTCTTATAATTGTTTTCGTTGTCCGGATTTGCTTTATCCCTATATTGAAGATGATGTCTATTCGGTAGGGGCGGCGGAAATGACGTTTTTCAGTTGGCTATGGCCTAAAAGCAGTCCGGAACTGCCTGAAACGACCGAACCGAATTTATTGCTCAAACTAAACAGTGAATTTGACAAGTCAAAAAGAGTCTTACTCTGGCATGCGACTTTGACGCTTTTAGTTGGATCAGCGACCTTGATGAATCAGGATAGTAAATGCTTTCGTTTCGCAATGGTGAGTAATTTCAGCCTGCCTCCGGGATTTCTCTCCATGCTATTGCTGGTTTACGGATTATATCTCTGGTGGATGTTCGAGTACCATTTAAAACGGGTGGAGGCTCGAAATAGTCCCAAAATGCACAAGTCAGAGGAAGACCGCTTTGATATTCAAATCAAGGCATTGGCAGGTGACATTGAAAAACATCGAGAGTTGTTGAATCAACATGGCGATTTAAATGTAGTTGAAAATCGAAAAAATTTCGAATTAGTTAGTTCAAAAATCAATGACCTTTTAAATTCAGGAACAAAATCGGGTAGTGTCGCTGATTTTCTTCAAATCATGGAAAAAACAATATCGGATAAAATAAGCAACTTTGTCGAAAATTACAACGGTAACCTCTCATCACACCGGACTGACCGAAATCAAATGGGGGAACAGATACATCAAGCAAGTGCAGAGGCCCGTCGCTGTATCGAAAACCATTTAGCAGAACAAACTAGTGCGCTTGAGCAACAATTACAAATGACACTCGGGTCTCTGAACAGCAGTGAGAGTTCTGCGAAAGAGGCCGCTACCAGCTTAAATGAAGTAGTTGATGTCGTTAAGAAGCTTGCGACTTCGGTAGGAAGCTTGAGCAATGAAATAAGGAACGCGGATATACAAAAATTCAAATTCTCTGATAAGTTTGTACCGCGCTTTATGGCTGCTGGAACACTGCTTCTGATGTTGGGAACGCTTGCCAGCCTATTTTCCTCTAATTCACCATTTTGGTCGTGTAGCACACTCTAGTCAGCACAATATTGGCTGCCGTAAGTACGCTATTTCACGTTCTAATCACGGAGACGGAAAGCCAGCAGGTCTTTGTGGAAAAGCTCGAAATAGCGAGCGAGAGTAAGTTACGTGAACGCACTGAAACCCCGGGAGACAACCTAAGATTCGGGATTTTCAGCGATGAAATGAACAAGCCAGTGGCGGACACGGAGTCCGTATAATATATCTTCTATATTGTTGATAATCTTATATATAATCTATGACTATATTATTTTCCCCACATTATTGCCCACGTTTACAGCTTGTCACTGCTTCGGAGCGAAGATGCGGTCGGCATATCGGATAGCCATTAAACTGGACGTTACGGCCTCCAATTAACTTCTGGCTCGGAGCAAATATCGCGCTGGAATTCAATTTTAATCTCATCACAAATAAAGTCTGCGCCCGCCTCAAAATCACGTTCTAGATATTTTGGCGAACCAGGGCGAAAAGATCGCGGGTACATCTCTGCCATCAATTCGTTCGAGATTACCCTGCCATCGATTTCTGCTCGCCCAGCTTCTGCAACTAACGAAGAATTGGAATCGCATGACCCAATAAGTGCAAGGGCGGGCACCCAAAGCCAAGGCATTAATATTAAGCCCAGCCCCTTCATGCGTCTAGAATAGTCCATCTCAGCTCCCCTGCGACTTCTATTGGCGATAGATATGCCGATAATGGAAGTTCCGAGCAATCAAATACCATCCTTTACTTACGAGAATCCACAGCATCGCGCGCCATGTTCGCTCAATTCCCTCGCGCGCGGGCGAGAAACTGTATTAACGCTATCACCGTTGATTGGAGCCGGTGTCCGGTTTAGTGGCCCCAGAGATTGCAACGCCCCCCGAAGCCATAGCTGTGAATGCGGGAGCATTGCGCTGGCTACGCTGTTCGGAATCAAGTGCTTGATCTTTTGACCCGCCTCCTCTGTCTTTTGATGGTAGCATGGATGCGGTGGAAGCATTGCGGAGCCAACGTCTGATGAAGTAGGATTAGCGCAGCAGCGAGAGGAGGCAAGAATTGACTATTGGGAAAGAAGAGGCCGAGGCCGCTTGGCTGGGGTTGAGTAATCGGATTAATAGGCTGGAGAGTGAAGTCGACAATGTAGACAGGTATTACGACCTGGAACTTGAAGATCTTCAAGATCGCATCGATAGCCTAGAGACGATGCTCGGGTTGTTTGCCGTTTCTCTGCTTACGACCTTGGTAATCTATTTTCTTGACCACTTGTTTGATCTGGATGGCTTGTCAGCAGGCGTTTCCGGCGTAATAGTGTGGCTGACTTTTGCTAGTTTATTGCTGGTGGAACGCATGCGAAGGGAAAAAAGAAGGTGGATCGCGCGCGACGCGAAGCGTTAATGCGAGGTGGATTTATTGTTTGTGGCCATCTCGGACAATATCCGCGAAAGCTTTCAGACATAGTTTGGGGCCGTTCGCTTCCGCCGAATAGCCGATAGCGTGCGAGACATGGCAACACCGCATTTTTCTCGAGCATGCGGAATATGCAGATTCTGCGTTCATGTCACAAAAACTGTGTCGTCAAAAATCTCTTGTTTGTCTCTCTGACCGCTCCATGCGCCTCTTCACCGACAATATGTGAAAATGGCTCGTATGTACTATCTGCTAACTCTAGCGCTCCCGCAATTCTAGCCGCTTCAATTCTCTTGTCTGCAGGATTATCTTCGTCCCATGAATACGATTCAAGCCAAGAATCAGGAAAATCGGAATAAGGCTCAAAATCTGTTGCCATTGACCCCAAGCCCCCGAATTGTTCTGCCAACAAAGATTTTATCGCGGGGCGTGTAAAATGTTCTGATATATATTTGCGAATTATCATCCGTCGAATTCCGCAAACTATTATCGCGCCAAACCAAAAAGCGGATATCCAGATGAATGTACTTACCCTTTCATCTGGTTGACTCACGAAATAGGTGATGGTGGCAATAATCAGGCAATCTACTACAAAACTATAGAAACCAACCTTTCCTTTTGATTGGTCTAGAATATGAACAATCGTCATCTTTTTACCCCCGAATTTTGAGACGGCCCCGTCGCTTTACGCTAGTCTTGCTCCCTTCATCCTAGAGAGGCAAGTCCGCCCTAATTCACAAATCGCGCCATCGCTTTCGTCAATTTCACCGCAACCAAAGTATCTGCCGAATAAGCTCCATGCTTCCAAGCGTTCCGATTACCTTTAGGAGCCCCCGGATTAGTCCCGCCGTGCATCCTGCACCGCTTCTTGCCCTTTACTGCTGGCGATTGGCACTCCGTTCCCTTGCGGGTCATGGCCAAGCATCGGGGAGCCTTCGTCGCACTTTGCATGGGATTGTTTGTCGGTTTTTTCATTATGCCCCCCTGTCTGGACGGTATCGGCAATAACTGCTTGGCCGCCACGGTTATCGACATGAACATGTTTTACGGTTTGCGTGCCATCCCGCACCATTTTATCCAAAGTCTCGATAGTCGTTCGGCATTGCGATTGCGCCTTGAGCGCCATCCGCATGAACCGTTCTGAAGCATCAAGATGCTTTTCGACATTTGCCTCCGATCTCGCCACCAAAAGAGTAAATATGGAATCGAGCGCCATCGCCTGAGAAGTCAGAATATCTTTCTGGTCATCTAGGCTATTCGCCCGGACATTTGCACACGCCTCCGCCATGATCTCGACGGTTTCGGTAAAATCCGGTTGCTTGCCGTTAAAATGCTTCCCGCCCATTGAACCAACGATATAGCCATTGCGGATCATCGGTCGCATCGCTGCTTCAGTCAAAATACGGCTGTCCGATTTACCGCCTTCCCGTTTGATGTTCAAATGACCTGCCTTGTCGCTTTCTGACGCTTTACTCATTTCGCTAAACTCCTGTGCCTATGGCTATAGATGTATATGTGGACGGATTTTCCGCCCTCGAACTGGACCAATTGTGACCATTCACGGCTGGATTTTCCTGCCTGTCGGAACAAGGGGGGACAGCCCTTTTACCGTCACGGCTGGATTTTCCGTCCCTGCCTGTTGGTTTTTCCGTCCCGTCGTTTTTTTCGGGCTGCCATCTCATGAATGTTTTTTCGGCTGGCTTGTCGCCAATCGGATACATCGTGAGCGCCCATTCCGTCGCACGGCTTTCTGTTGGGGACTTTCGGTTAAAACCGCCCCGCTGCATCGCCTGAATGAAGCCAGTCGCTTCCAACTCTCGCACATATTTAGCGATAGTTTGTCGGTCGCTAACTTTGATGGCCTCAGCCATATCCCGTTGGCTGAAGATGATCCTGCCATTGTTCCTGCCATTGAAGCGGCCATGAAACTCGACGAGCAACGCACGCGGTCCCGGCTTGAGTGAACGATAGGCCGGACAAGCCAGCATCCAGAACGGCAGTTTGACGAATTGCTCATTTACCGACCGGCCCTTGGCATTCAATTTGGTCTTTTTATGTCGCATAAGATTGTCGGGACGACCGTTGCCAGCCGCCCCGCCCCGTATAAGCCGCTAGGCTGCCTTCTTAGGCTGTTTAACGTCGAGGATGGTTACTGGCGTCGTCAGTTCATGTCTGCCGTGCCAGCCGCCCTCATGCGGCTCTTTGTGGGTTACAATCGTCAATCCATGCTTGTGCCGAAGATCAAAGCAATATGCAGAGAACCGATAGGCCCAGGATGATACTTCCTGAGCTGTCACACCCTTCCGCCCTGCATCCGATAACCGCAGCAACGCCTTGGCGGTCTGCCCTCGCACCGTAAACTGACCCAGCGGTCCAAGCGCGGTCACCTTGAACACGCCGCTCATAGGTCACCCCCGATCCCGCTGTTGTCGAGAATGACAGAGGCGAGTTCATATCGAACTAAATAGCGTTCACCCAATCGGCACAATATTTGTTTTTTGTGCGTAGAGATTGTGCTAATCGGTTTTTCGAGATTGCTTGAGAGAGCCTTCTTGTTGGCCTTCGTCCCGGTGACCGCCGGGACGTTGGCTTTTTCTTTTGGGGCGAGCGATTTGTCGGTCTGTATCGTCATCATGCCGCCTCCCCTTTATATTCTGGGAGGCTTGCCGCCCATGCTTCCGCATCTTCGCGCCGGATACGGCTGGCCGTCCCCATTTTAACGATGGTCAGTTGTTTCGATGCTGCGAGACGATAGGTCTGTGAGCGCGAAATTGAGTAACGCTTCATGAAGTCGTTTATTGTCATCAAGTCTGCCATTGGGCTTTCCTTTCGGGCGTTTTGAAAGCGCCAAGGTTATCCAATGGCGCACCGAGCAATACCGGTGAGCATCGTAGAGCATATTCAAGTGGTGATTCGAAAAGCCCTATTGAGGGTCAATTTCTGGCGGCAATAGGGCAGGCCGTTTTAGATGAAGCCGAATAGAATCTCGCATGACCTTATCAAGATTCGTTGAAGCGCCTCTGTAACTGGCGGCATTTAACATTCGAACGAAAAAGTCAGGCCAGTGCCCAAATTGCTCAGGTTCGTCATTAGAGCCATATCCATACCCGGCGTGAGCGACCTTGCAACCAAAAGCCCCTTCGAAAACAGCGGCAAGGGCCACTCCAAGATAGACTCTCTCTTGCATTTTTGCAGACTGCTTCCAACGCGTAGGTTGTTTCTGTTTTCGCATTTGATCCGCAGCATTCTGGGTGAAAATTGCCAACCAGTGTAATTGAGCCTTCGCAGCGGTGAAGTCTTTGAAACTGATTGGCTCTCCAACAGTATAGCCCTCTGGAGTGGTATAACCATCAAGGTCAGATGTTTGCCAAGCAAAGTGATATAGCGCATTCTCGGAGTCGGCCGAGATAGAATAGATGTTCTCATATAGCTGTCGGGCTTGAGCCGCAAAACCGTCCAGTTCTTTGGCCATATCCAGATTGCTTTTGCGTTCCGCGATTTGCCCACCAAGGCGTATGCCGTGATACATTGCCCAGCGGACGTAAGTCCCGATCCAAGCAATCGTTTTGATTGGGTTAATGGGGAAACCTTCCAGCGCGGTGGCAACTTTTTCGTCTGTTATAGCCGAAATCCAAGGTCCGGTTTCGTGCAGTCGATAAATCCAATCGCCTTGCTCTTGGTCTGATTGGCTCATTGATCTCTGACCAATTTCAGGGTTCCAGTAGCGGTGCCGCGACAATAATCCGCCCAATTATCCATTAATATCCGTCTCTTATCGAACATACTCCCCCTCCTGTAAGCCGCCTCCGTTTTGTCTTTTATGGTATGCGCCAAGGCCATTTCGGCAACGTCACCAGCAAAGCTGGTTTCCTCTCCCACCCAATCGCGAAAACTGGAGCGGAATCCGTGAACGGTGAACGGCAAGGCTTGGTCCCGCAATATTTTGGTCAGAGTCATATCGGAGAGTGGTTTGCCTTTCTTGGTCCCTTGAAAGACGAAATCGCTGCCCGCTATGCGATGACCCTTTGCGGCCTCAATTACGGCCAGCGCGGCCTTTGAAAGCGGAATGACATGTTCCCGTCCTGCTTTCATCCGTTCGGCTGGAATGGTCCATGTTGCCGCTTCAAAGTCGATTTCATCCCATGTCGCCAGCCGGACCTCTCCAGACCGCGCAGCCGTCAAGATTGCCAGTCGTAAGGCCAGCGCACCAATGCTGTTCTTTTCCTGTAATGCCCTCGTAAATTCGGGGACGTCAGAATAAGGCATGGCAGCAAAATGCCTCTTCTGTCCCTTTGGCACTTTGGGAAGCGACTTGTTGATGATGGCCATCGACAAAGGCGCGTCGCGGTAGCCCTTGGCCACCGCCCAATCGACAATCGTATTGATACGCTGCCGCACCCGCGTTGCGGTTTCATGCTTGGTCAGCCAGATAGCCGCCAATATGTCCCGCACGGCTGGGCCATCGATCTGGTTGACCGCCCTGTCTCCGATGGCAGGGAAAGCATAAGCCTCCAGCGATGAAATCCACTGGGCATTGTGTTTCTTGTTTTTCCACGCTTTGCGTTGTTCGGCATAGACCAGCGCCGCCGCCTCGCGGAATGTTGGAATGCCAGCCGCCTTGCGCCGTTCGGCTATCGGGTCGACGCCCAGTTCAATCTGGCTTCGCGCTATTGCTGCACGGTCGCGCGCAACGGCAAGCGAGACTTTCTTGGCGCTGCCCAATCCAATATCGCGCCGACGCCCGTCTTTCTGCACCCGCACCATCCAGGAACGGGAACCAGATTTGCCAACGACCAGATAGAGTCCATCGCCATCGCCATAACGCCCAGCCGCTTTTGCTGCCTTTACCGCCGTTGCTGTCAGACTGCCCATTTCGCTTTCCCCACACTATTTCCCACATCGTAATCGGGTTAACAGGGAATAGCAAGCGACAGTGAGTTACACGGAAGCCCAGAAAACCCTTAGTGAAACCTTATGGTTCGGGATTTTCAGGAATTGGGAGATATAGGGAAATGGCGGACACGGAGGGATTCGAACCCTCGAAGGACCGTGAGGCCCTTGCCTCCTTAGCAGGGAGGTGGTTTCAGCCGCTCACCCACGTGTCCAAGCAGTTGGCTAGAAGGCGCGCTATAACCATCCATCGCGCTGGCTGCAACGGGTAAAGTGGGCCTTATAAAAACATCCTCCAAAAAGTCGGAATGGGGTCAATTTTGGCGTTGAGACTCAAACCGCCGCATAATCGACTCATTTCGTCGTCCGTTCATTGCGTGGTCAGGTCCAACGGTCGAGAGCTTTCGGCGGCTGGTAATGGGAAGGAGTTTACCCATGTTACCGTTGTGCGTGAAGAAATCTTTGGGACTATTTGCTGTTTTGGCCATGGCCATGACACCAACAATGTCGCCTGCATTTGCCCAGGTGGAGACGGTCGATCCCAATGACATGATCGACGCCGATCTGGCAGCGCCCGACTATGACGGCAATTTCGAATCCGATACCTCGCGCCCGACGATGGTCGAGGACGCGCCGATGGACAGCACCGTCGACGCCGATATTGTGCCGCCCTATGGAACAGAGGCCCCGGCGGCGGACGGGGCAGTTGCCAATACGGTCGACGACAGCGCCACATATCAGGACGATGACCTGATCGGAGCGGCGGAAGGGGTCTTCGGCAAAGGCGCAAAAGGTCTCGCCGAAGTGATCGAGGATATCCTCAAGAAACAGGGCCGCCCCAACGCCTATATCGCAGGCCGCGAAGCCAGCGGCGCCTTCATCGTCGGATTGCGCTATGGCTCGGGCAAGCTTTACCACAAGATTGAGGGCGAGCGTCCGGTTTACTGGACCGGGCCGTCGATCGGTTTCGATGTCGGAGGCAACGCGGCGAATACCTTCGTACTGGTCTATAATCTCTATGATACCGAAGAATTATTCCAGCGCTTCCCGGCTGGCGAAGGCGCTGCCTATTTTATCGGCGGCTTCCATGTCAGCTATTTGCGCAGCGGCGACAAGGTCCTGATCCCTGTACGGCTCGGTGCCGGTCTGCGCCTCGGCGCCAATGTCGGCTATATGAAATTCAGCAAGAAGCAGAAATGGCTGCCCTTCTGACCAGCTGATTCACCCGCTACCGGTCGACGGTCTTCGGGTCAGGCTGTCGACCGGACCATTTCCATCCTCGCCAGATAACGTGCCAATATATCAATCTCGAGATTGACCGGCCGCTCCGGTTCCAGCTCCCCGAGCGTGGTCACCTGCGCGGTGTGCGGGATAATATTGAGGGTGAACAAAGCGCCCGTTTCGTCATCGGTAACCGCATTCACGGTCAGCGAGACGCCATCGACCGTGATCGATCCCTTGGCGGCAATGAATGGCGCCAGATCCTTCGAAACCCGGATCAGAATCTCGCGAGAATCACCGGCAGGCTTGCTTGAAACCACCTCGCCGACGCCATCAATATGGCCGGTTACAATATGGCCGCCCAGTTCATCGCCGACCTTCAGGGCACGCTCAAGATTGAGCCGGCGTCCGACGGTAAACTGTCCTTGCGCAGTGCACGCGAGGGTCTCGCTGGATATGTCGACCGCAAACCAGTCCGGGCCCTTGTCGACCACCGTAAGGCAGACGCCCGAACAGGCAATCGACGCGCCCATGTCGACACCGTCCATGTCATAGCTGCACTGAATGTGTGCGCGCAGGTCGCCACGCTGGTCGAGCGACGAAATCGCGCCGATATCTGAAACAATGCCTGTAAACATGGGCGATCCTATTTGCTGAGCCTATTTGCCGTGAACGGAACGAAACCTAGGCGGCGCGATCATATATCTCAAGCATATCCTGCCCGAGATCGCGCTGCTCGATACGCCGCCACTGGTCGTGCGCATCGCCCAGTCTTTCCAGCCCGATATCGGCGATGCCGGGCAGGCCGCCGCCGATAATGATCGGTGCGCGATAGAGCAGAAGCCGGTCGACCAGATCCGCCTGCAAGAAAGATGTGGCGGTTTTAGCGCCGCCTTCAACCAGCAGCCAGTTGATATCGGCGAGATCCGCTATCGCCGCCGGCTCGGCAATTTGCAGCCAATGCGCCGGCATTCCGGGATCATTGCCGAGCACAACCGGCTGGGGTGAACGGTCCGTCAGTCCGTCGATCCGGACATCAAGCCCTGGCCGGTCCGCCCGCGCCGTGCCTGCTCCGACCAATATGGCATCGCTGCGCGCACGTTCGAGATGGGCATGCGCCCGCGCCCGGTCACCGGTGATCCACTGGCTTGTGCCATCTGCCATCGCAATACAGCCATCGAGCGACATCGCAAGCTTGAGCGTGACAAAGGGGCGCGCTTTTTCGACGCGGCACAGAAAGCCGGCCATCGCACGGCGCGCCTGATGCTCGCGGATACCGACCGAAACAGGAATGCCTGCGTCGCCCAGCCGGTCGATGCCTCTGCGCCGGGTCCGTTCATCCGCGTCGAGCGTCGCGACAATCACTCTTTTGGGTTTGGCGTCAATGATTGCATTACTGCAGGTCGGACCACGGCTGCTTTCATGGGCACAGGGCTCCATGGTCACATAAATGTCGGCGCCTTTGGCCGATGCGCCAGCCTGGGCGAGCGCCATTTCCTCGGCATGCGGCCTCCCCCCTGGCTGGGTCCAGCCGCGACCTATGATTATGCCCCGTTTGACAATGATGCAGCCGACGTTGGGATTCGCACCGGTCCTGCCACGACCTCGCTCCGATAAAGCCAGTGCCGCTGCCATGAACTGTGCATCGCCGATACGATCTAGCATTCCAGGCCGGCGGGGCGTTCCACCTCCACCTCGCCGCGAGCCCGCCGTTCCGCGACGGCTTCCCGTTCGATTTCGTCGACATCCATGCCGGACATCCGCCCCAGTGATTTCACCGCTTCCCGTCGCTTCTCTTCAAGCTTGTCTTTCAGACACTGAACTTGCCAGCGGTCCTGCAGGATTTCCTCATCCGTCCGGTCGGTCGTCCAGTTTTCGACATAAATGACCTCCTGGGGTATATAAGTGTACGTATTTACCTTGGGATCGAGCCAGAAAAGGAACAGAATGAACGTCGTGCAGGCAATCGCCATCAGTGCCGGAAGCAATCGCTCGCCCGGTTCATTCTGACGCACAAAGGCAATCAGGTCGCCAAACCCGCCGGTCACGGATGCATCTTTTAACAAGCCCATTTGCTTCAAATAGTGCGGACGCACCCGTATGACCAGCCCTTCCCGCAAATTTGACGCGGGAAAATTGGGACCGGGCATCCGGCGAAGCGGTCAGCCATTGATTTCAAAGCGGACTTTCAGCGTCATCCAGCTTTCGATCAGCTTGCCGTCCCTGGTCGCTGCCGTGAAACGCCACTTGGCCAATGCCTGTTTGCGCGTAGCGTTCCAGAAATCTTCATGGGGCGATTCGAGCAATTGAATGTCCTTCACCCGGCCGTCGGTGCCGACCAGCACCCGGACGCTCACCTCGCCCTCCTGTTCCCGCCGCAATAGGCCTGCCGGGTAACGGGGCTGAAAATTCTCGGCGTAACGGGGGTTTAGCCGCGCATCGACGATGACAGGATCGGGCGCAATTTTTATCGGATCGATGCGAAATTCGTCGCCGAGACCGCCCGATCC
This sequence comes from Parasphingorhabdus sp., assembly GCF_048267785.1. Lineage (GTDB taxonomy): Bacteria > Pseudomonadota > Alphaproteobacteria > Sphingomonadales > Sphingomonadaceae > Parasphingorhabdus. The sequence continues at coordinate 62,832 of NZ_JBLWWU010000004.1, forward strand.
GCCCCTGATGTCGATATTCCCATAGTTGTTCACCGAAACAAACGGGTCAGGACGATCAATATTGGTTGGTCGTTCAGGCAGCGTCTGCTTTGTTGGCGGCCCTATTGCAATCTCGGGCTTCTTCTTTTCGATCACGGGTTCGGGTTGCTTTTGAACTTTCACCGAAAAGGCGTTGATAGTCCCCTTGAGTTTCTCGGGCACCACGATTTCGGGCATCGCCATCGCGCCGGCAATGATCAGCGCGTGAACGGCAACCGCCATCGCCACGCCTTTCGAACGAGGTGTCCTGTTCTCGTAAACGGAAACATAGCTCATGATCCTATCCTCTCATCCATCCTCAACAATGGCGGAGCGGCCGGTGCCTGTTTGACTATCTGGTCGCATCACCAATTGTTATGTTATACTATAACATTAAATATTGCAAACGCGGCACTTCAAGGATGAAAAATTGTTTTTATAGAGGTGGTTAGGCGGCAGCCGCGGCCAGTCTAGCGAGCGCGGCTTCCCGACCGATCAAGGGAAGCAAGGCGTTCATATCCGGACCATGGTCGAGTCCGGTCAGCGCTTGGCGCAGCGGCATGAACAACGGCTTGCCCTTGCGTCCCGTCGCCTCCTTGAGCGCGCCCGTCAGATCCTTCCAGAGATCAGAAGATGCTTCCAATTCTTCCAGTTTGCCGTGCGCGATCGCCAGAAATTCACGGTCTTCAGGCGAAAATGCGGGCATGGAAACCGGCCCTGTCACCACCTGCCACCATTGGTCAACATCGCCCATATCGTGCAGGTTCGGACGGATCACCGCCCACGCCTCGGCAGTCATGGTTTCCGGCAGCCGATCCTTCACATCCGCATAATCGAGCAGATGCACAATCTTCTGGTTGAGCTGGGCCAATTCTTCGTCATCAAAGCGCGCCGGTGCGCGGCCAAAGCGGGCAAAGTCGAAACTGGAAATCAGCTGCTGCACATCGGCAATCGGTTCCACCGGATCGCTTGTCCCGATCCGGGCGAGCAGCGCGACAATTGCCTGCGGTTCGATATTCTTCTCCCGAAAGCTGCTGACACCAAGCGAACCCAGTCGCTTGGAGAGTTTGCCCTCGGTGCCGACGAGCAATGCTTCATGCGCAAATTCGGGCGGCTTTGCGCCCAGCGCGTGGAACATCTGAATCTGCACCGCCGTATTGGCAACATGGTCTTCACCGCGCACGACATGGGTGATTGCCATCTCGATATCGTCGATTGCCGAGGGCAACATATAGAGCCAGCTACCGTCTTCGCGAAGGATGACGGGATCGGACAGCAGAGCCGGATCGAAATTCTGGTCGCCCCTGATCAGGTCGGTCCAGGTGATGGGTTTCTCGTGATCCAGCTTGAAGCGCCAGTGGGGCTTGCGCCCTTCGGCTTCATAGGCCGCAATCTGTTCCGCTGTCAGATCGAGCGCCGCGCGATCATAGATTGGCGGTTTTCCGCGACCGAGCTGGATCTTGCGCTTGAGATCCAGTTCCTGCGCGGTCTCATAGGCGGGATAAACCCGTCCATCGGCCTTCAGCCGCGCGAACTGCTCTTGATAACGGTCAAAACGTGCCGACTGTCTTTGCTCTTCGTCCGCCGCCAGACCAAGCCATGCCAGATCGGCCCGGATCGCCTCGACATATTCTTCCTTCGACCGCTCGGCATCGGTATCGTCGAGACGCAGCAGAAATGTGCCGCCCTCTTTCTTCGCGAACATCCAGTTGTGGAGCGCGGTGCGGATATTGCCGACATGAAGGTGCCCCGTGGGAGACGGAGCAAAGCGGGTTTTTATGGTCATACAGTCCTGAATGCGTTGGTTATCGGATAGCGTCGGTCGCGGCCGAAATTTCTGGTGCCAAGCTTGACGCCCGGGGGGGCCTGTCGGCGTTTATATTCGGCGATATAGAGCAGCCGCTCTATCCGCACCACTGTTTCCCGGTCGAAACCACGCCCAACCAGATCGTTGACCGACAATTCTTCCTCGATCAGGCCGTGCAATAGCGGATCGAGAATCTCGTAGTCCGGCAGGCTGTCACTGTCTTTCTGATCCTCGCGCAATTCCGCGCTCGGTGGTTTGGTGATCACCGTTTCCGGCATAACCGGTCCATCCGGGCCAAGACCCAGGCTTGGCTTGTTGTGATTGCGCCATGAAGAGAGCTTGAAAACTGTCAGTTTATAGGCGTCTTTCAGTACCGAATAGCCACCTGCCATATCCCCATAGATAGTGGCATAGCCGACGCTCATCTCGCTCTTGTTGCCTGTGGTCAGCAGCATATGACCGAACTTGTTCGATAGCGCCATCAAGGTCACCCCGCGAATTCGCGACTGGATGTTCTCTTCGGTGATATCGACATTGCGGTCGGAAAAACTGTCTTCGAGCATCGCATCAAAGGCTTCAACCGCCGGATTGATCGGAATAGTGTCCAGCCTGGTCCCCAGCATTCTGGCACAGTCCGCGGCATCATCCAGACTCTCCTGTGACGTGAACCGTGAAGGCATCATCACATTCCACACCCGGTCCGCACCCAGCGCATCGACTGCGACCGCGGCGGACAGGGCGCTGTCGATCCCGCCCGAAAGTCCGAGCAACACCCCGGGGAAGCGATTGCGGTTCACATAATCACGCAGACCAACAATCATTGCGTTATAGATATCGGCCGGATGGTCATCCAGCGGATGGATATCGCCCGGCGCGCAAGTCCAGGTAGCATTTTCCCGCGTCCAGTGCGTATCGACTATCGTCTCGTCCCAGTCGGGCAGCTGATGCATCAAGCTTGCATCACCATTAAGTACAAAGCTGGCGCCATCGAAAACGATCTCGTCCTGCCCGCCAACCCGATTAAGAAACAGCAGCGGCAGTCCTGTCTCCCTGACCCTCTGCGTCGCCACCTGCCCCAGACGCTTGTCATCCTTCTCGATCTCGTACGGGCTACCGTGCACCGAAATGAACAATTCCGCTCCTTGCGATTTCAGATGTTCACAAACCGTCGGGAACCAGACATCCTCGCAGATCGGCAGGCCGATCTTGCAGCCCTTGAAATCAATCGGCTCCGGCAAGGGCCCGGCGGTGAAGAGCCGCTTTTCGTCGAACGTACCATAATTGGGCAATTCAACCTTGTAGCGAATATCCCGGACATGACCACCTGCCAGCAGCGCGATGCCGTTGTAAAGCTTGTCGCCCTCGCGAAACACCGAACCGACCAGCATCGCCGGCCCGGGCCCTGCAGTCGCCGCCGCCAACCGGTTGAGCTCCGCCTCGGCCCGCTCCCAAACCGCCGGCTTGAGCACCAGATCTTCCGGCGGATAACCGATCAACTGCAATTCCGGGAATACGATCAGGTCGCTTTCCGACCGCGCGTCACGCGCCGCGATCATCGCATCGGCATTGCCACGCAAATCGCCAACGCTCTGGGTCAATTGGGCCATAGTGATGATAAGCTTTTCCGTCATCACGCCCTGATAGGAAGGGCCACAGTGCGGAGCAATCGAAATTAACGGAAATACGGACTTTTGATTCCTCCGCCATCTGTCTAACAGGGTCACGAAATTGTCATAAGGTGCCGCTGGCGATTCTGGCGGCCCGCTGGATCAGGGAAATCTGCTATGAAACTCATGTCGGGCAACAGTAATCTACCGCTTGCTACCGAAATTGCCGAATATCTGAATATTCCGCTCACCGATGCAAGTGTGAAGCGTTTTGCCGATGACGAGATTTTCATAGAAATCCACGAAAATGTCCGCGGCGAGGATGTCTTTGTCGTCCAGTCGACCAGCCATCCGGCCAATGATAATCTGATGGAACTGCTGATCAGCATCGATGCCCTGCGCCGCGCTTCGGCCAAACGCATAACAGCAGTTATTCCCTATTTCGGTTATGCCCGGCAAGATCGGAAACCGGGACCACGTACACCGATATCTGCCAAACTGGTTGCCAACCTCATTACCGAAGCCGGCGCTGACCGCGTATTGACGGTTGATCTTCATGCCGGTCAGATTCAGGGCTTTTTCGATATTCCGACCGATAATCTCTATGGCGCCCCGGTGATCAGCCAGGACATTATCAAACGCCATAGCGACAAGAATATCATGGTTGTCTCACCCGATGTCGGCGGCGTGGTCCGCGCCCGGGCACTGGCAAAGCGGCTCGACAATGCGCCGCTCGCGATCGTCGACAAACGCCGCGAGCAAGCCGGAGTCTCCGAAGTCATGAACATCATCGGGGATGTCAAGGGCCGCTTCTGTGTGATGATCGACGATATCGCCGACAGCGCCGGCACGCTCTGCAACGCCGCCGATGCGCTGATCGCCGCGGGCGCAACCGACGTCGCGGCCTATATCACCCACGGCGTTCTCTCCGGCAAAGCGGTGGAACGAGTCAACGCTTCGTCGCTGCGCAAGTTGATCATCACTGACACCATCCGCGCTCCACAATCGGCCCTCGATTCCGATAGAATCCGCATTTTGCCCATTGCTCCCCTGCTCGGAGAAGCGATCCGGCGGATCGCGGATGAAAGCTCAGTGAGTAGTCTGTGGGACTAGTCACGACCGGGAATTCCAATATCGGGAGATGACAATGCCCAGTTTTGAACTTCTGCTGAAATATCGCATTCACATCGCAATACTGGCGATTTTAATCTCACTGTTTGCTTGGATTACCGAATGGGCGGATTGGGTCTATGTCTGCCCCTATTGCCGGGCACAAAGGACGGTGATCGGACTGCTGGGCCTTCTCCTGCTCGCGAATCCCCGACACTGGTTAAACCGATGGATCGCATCGACCCTTGCTGTGCTGGGACTGGTCGTCGCCGGGATGCAGCATTTTAACGGATGGAAGAAAATCATGGCAGGGGAGTTTTCCTGGGGTGAATATTGGTACGCCAATGCTTGGATGCTGTCCGGCTGCGCCCTGTTCATTATCACCGGGTTGATCTTATATCTATGGGCCTGGCGCCCTATCCCGACGAGGATCGATGAGTCATGATCCACACAGATCTCACCATCCTGCCAGCCGACCAGGCCCCGGCAATCAGACTGATTAACTGATATCCATTGGACAAGCCGTCGCGATCAATATTGATACTGGGGGCCTATGGCTTCATTGGTAGCGCCATCGCCCATGCGCTTTCCGTCGCAGGCCATCGCGTCACAGGTTTCGGACGCAATACCTCCTATGGTCGGTCGATTCTTCCCGAGATCGCATGGCATAGGGGCGATCTGAGTCAATATTGCACGCCGGAAAGCTGGTCTCCAATTCTCCGCAATATCGATGTCGTGATCAACGCGAGCGGTGTGCTGCAATCCAGTCCCGGGAACAACGTGACCGTCACACAAGCGGATGCGATCATTGCGCTGGCTGTAGCCTGCGAAGCTTCCGGGACCGCTCAATTCATACAGATTTCTGCGTGCGGCGCTTCTGATCAGGCCACGGATAATTTCATGCAAAGCAAGGCTCACGCTGACCGATATTTGCTGAAATCATCACTGACAACGACCGTCTTGCGCCCCGGACTGGTAATCGGACGCAACAGCTATGGTGGAACAGAGCTGATCAGGATGGTCGCCGCCTTGCCCGGTATCACAATAGGATTTCCGAAATTTGGCAGGGTCCAGTCGATTGCTCTGTCGGACGTGATCGAAGCCGTATTACACGCCGTCACCGCGCCGGAAAAATATGCAGGCTCCTACGATCTGGTGGAATCGAAATCCCGGACGCTTGATTATATTATAGCCCGTCATCGCCAATGGCTGGGCATTGCGTTAGCTCCACGACATATCCATGTGCCAATGTGGCTTGTGAAGCTGGCCGCAGCTGTTTCGGACGCACTGGGGTGGTTGGGCTGGCGCTCGCCGTTGCGAAGCAATGCGATCCATTCTTTGGCCGGCGGGATCGTTGGCAACGTTGACCAAACGCGCGAAATACTGGGTCGCCCCGCCTTGGCTCTCGACCGGTTTTTGATAGACAATCCTGCCGGCAAACAGGATCGCATCCATGCCCGGTTGATGCTTCTCCTGCCGTTATTTCTGTCGGTACTCGCTCTGTTGTGGCTGGGTTCCGGGATATTGGGCCTGATCAAGGTCGAGGAAGCGGCATCACTGCTGGCCAGCTCACGTCTCTCGCGTCAGACTGCCGAATTTCTGGTTATCGGTGGTGCATTGGGCGACCTGATGCTTGGCCTTGGCCTGCTGTTTCGTAGATATGTCCGTTTCGCGCTCGTTGGAACCATCCTGCTGTCTGCCGCCTATCTGATTGGCGGTACGCTATTCACCCCCGAGCTCTGGCTTGATCCTCTGGCGCCGCTAACCAAGGCATTGGCCGCGATGGGTCTGTCCTTTACCTGCCTGATTGTACTGGACAAACGGTGACCGGGATTATCTTGTTCTTGCAATGGCTGCATATCATTGGCGCCACAGTTCTGATCGGTACTGGTGCGGGAATCGCATTTTTCATGCTGATGGCTCATCGCACCGATGATCCGACACTTATTGCCCATGTTGCCCAAACCGTGGTGGTTGCAGACCTCCTGTTCACCGCTCTGGCAGTGATCGTTCAACCGATTACTGGATTCTGGCTGGCCGTTCTGATCGGTTGGCCAATCAACACGCCCTGGATCATCTGGTCACTCGCGCTTTATATTTTCATTGGGTTATGCTGGCTTCCTGTCGTCTGGATACAGCTTCGCCTGCGAAACCTGGCCCGGCAAGCCGTTCAGGCGCGCTCTGCCTTGCCACCAGAATATTACCGGCTTTACAGGGTCTGGTTCGCGCTTGGCATTCCCGCCTTTACCGCCATCTTGGTCATTGTCTGGTTGATGCTCGCCAAAAGTGCTTTTTGATTTTAAGGAAACTGATAATGACACCCAAAGATATCGATCTCGCGCAAAAGCTTGCAGAAGCTGCTGGCGAAGCCATCCGCCCTTTCTTTCGCGCCAAATTTGATCAGGAAGCAAAGAGCGATTCGACCTTTGTTACCGAGGCAGATCGCGCCGCTGAAGCGGCTATGCGGACGATCATCGAAACCGAAAGGCCGGATGACGGCATTATCGGCGAGGAATATGGCACGCGAAATGAAGGTGCTTCTCGACAATGGGTGCTCGATCCGATTGACGGAACCACCAGTTTCATCGCCGGGCGCCCTATATTCGGCACCCTGATCGCGCTGATGCAGGAGGGTTTTCCGCTGATCGGCATCATCGATCAGCCGATTGCGCGAGAGCGATGGGTCGGCGTGGTCGGACGCCCAACCCTGTTCAACGGCCAGCCGGCCAAATCTGCGCGCTGCCGGGAACTCAAGGACGCCGTTCTCGCCACCACCTCTCCCCATCTTTTTGACGAGCATGACGCAGACCATTTCATGGGTCTCGCCGGCAAGGTGGCGACGCGCAAGATCATCTATGGCGGCGATTGCTATAATTACGGCCTGGTCGCCAGCGGCCATGTCGATGTGGTTTGCGAAGCGGGCCTGAAGCTCCATGATTTCGCCGCCCTCGCCCCGATTGTCGATGGCGCCGGCGGGATGATGTGCGACTGGAACGGCGAACCGCTCCACGCGGAATCAGATGGCCATGTCCTGGCGATCGGGGACCATGCTAGGGTCGATGATGTGCTGGAGGCGATTGCTTGCCATCATTGAACTCCCTTTCTGGAATTTTTATAGCCTGCGGACTATTGATGTCGTGCGGTGATCAAATTTCAGAACGAATGCAAATCTGCGATTTGAGTAAGGCTGGGTGGGACAAACCAAGCCCTGCTGGATACCACTCGACCCCCTTGATATTCGTGACCGTGTCCGATCATGATATAGTTTGGCGGTGGGAAGCTTCCGAATTAGCAGAAACTCTGTCTGATAGCGATCTACGAAAGAACTTAAGAGTAGTTCGGGAGCAAGCTCCTTTACCTGGAATTATCCTATCCAACGGTTCTACCAAAGACTGTTCAAAAACCAAGGAAGTCCAAGGCATAATTGATCAGGAGCTCACCTGTTCTAGTCGGCATCCATGCGGCTTGGGTTCGGAAAAAGAATGGTATGGGGAAATGCACTAATATCCTTGCTTTCGAGCCGAATCCTGCTAATGCGCCTCTTCCGAAGTGACGCTCTGGCCAGTGTTGGGCTGCCACAAGTGTCCGTAACGGTAACTTCTAGAGGAGACCAAAATGCCCAAGTTGAAGACCAAAAGTGGTGTGAAGAAACGCTTCAAAATCACCGCGAACGGCAAGGTAAAGCACGGCGTAGCCGGCAAACGCCACCGTTTGATGAGCCATAACAGCAAATATATCCGCCAGCAGCGCGGCACCAAGAAATTGTGTGATGCGGATGCACGGACAGTCAAGAAATGGGCGCCATACGGCCTGGGTTAATCCTGCCGCAGCGACATTCAAACTTACAGGATATAGAATATGGCACGTGTAAAACGGGGTACGACCACTCGTACAAAGCATAAAAGATTATTGGTACAGGCGAAGGGCTATTATGGCCGTCGCAAAAATACGATCCGCGTTGCGCGGCAGGCTGTCGAAAAAGCCGGCCAATATGCGTATCGCGACCGCAAGGTTAAGAAGCGGGCTTTCCGCGCAATCTGGATCCAGCGTATCAACGCTGCAGTGCGCGCCGAAGGCATGACCTATGGCACGTTCATCCACGGCACCAAGCTGGCCGGTATCGAACTGGACCGTAAAGTCATGGCCGATCTGGCGATGAATGAACCTGCTATGTTTAGCAGTATCATCAAACAGGCGCAGGATGCTCTGGCCAAGGCCTAAGCATTTTCATAATTTCAAAGAAGCGCCGGGGAGCAATCTCGCGGCGCTTTTTTATTGGGTTTTTCGTGAGGCTTGCTAGACGGGCGGCACAAGAAAACGGGATAATATGATGAGCGACATCGAAGCGGTCAGGGACAAATATCTGGAGCAGATTGGGACGGCTGCCGACGGCGACGCGCTGGAAGCAATCCGCGTGGCTGCGTTGGGCAAGAAGGGTGAGATTTCGCTGTTGCTGAAAACCCTGGGCAAGATGACGCCGGAAGAACGACAGCAACAGGGGCCAAAGATCAATGGCGCGCGGCAGGCTGTTGCCGATGCGCTGGCCGCCCGCAAGGAGGCGATGGAGACCGCGGCGCTGGACGCGAAGCTTGCCACCGAAAAGCTCGACCTGACATTGCCGCCACCATCCGCCCCCAAAGGCAGCATCCATCCTGTCAGCCAGGTAATGGACGAACTCGCAGAGATATTCGCCGACCTCGGATTCTCGGTCGCTACCGGCCCGGAGATCGAGGACGACTGGCACAATTTCACCGCACTCAACATCCCGGACACCCACCCGGCGCGTGCTATGCACGATACATTCTATTTCCCGCAAACCGACGAAGACGGGATGCCAAAGCTGCTGCGCACCCATACATCGCCGGTGCAAATCCGCACGATGATGGATATTGCGAAGAAGACCGATGGAGCGGGCCAGCCAATCCATATCATAGCGCCGGGCCGCACCTATCGCAGCGACAGCGACGCGACCCATACGCCGATGTTCCATCAGGTCGAAGGGCTGGTGATCGACAAGGGCATCCACATGGGCCATCTGAAATGGACGCTGGAAACCTTTGTCCGCGCTTTCTTCGAGCGGGACGATATCGAATTGCGCCTGCGCCCGAGCTATTTCCCGTTCACCGAACCCAGCGCCGAAGTCGATGTCGGATTCTCGGTCGAAAAGGGCCGCCGGATTATTGGCGGCGACCCACGCGGCGACAATGGTGGCTGGATGGAAATTCTCGGCAGCGGCATGGTCCACCCCAATGTCATCCGCAATTGCGGACTGGATCCCGATGTCTGGCAGGGCTTTGCCTTTGGCTGCGGTATCGACCGTCTGGCGATGCTGAAATACGGCATGGACGACCTGCGCGCCTTTTTCGACGGCGACCTGCGCTGGGCCGACCATTATGGCTTTGACGCGCTCGACGTACCGACATTGAGCGGAGGAGTTGGCGCATGAAATTTTCTTTAAGCTGGCTCAAGGCCCATCTCGAAACCGATGCAAGCCTCACCGAAATTACCGAAAAGCTGACCGATATCGGCCTCGAAGTGGAAGGGATTGAAAACCCCGCCGACGCTTTGCGCCCGTTCCGCGTGGCCCGGGTCATCGAAGCCGGACCGCATCCCAATGCCGACAAGCTGCAATTGTTGAAAGTGGATGATGGCAGCGACGAGCCCTGGCAAGTCGTCTGCGGCGCGCCGAATGCACGCAAGGATATGGTCGGCGTGTTCGGCCCTCCGGGCACCTATATTCCGGGCAGCGATTTCACCTTGAAGCCCGCGAAAATCCGGGATGTCGAGAGCTTCGGCATGATGTGCAGCGCACGCGAGCTGGAACTGGGCGAGGATCATGACGGTATTATCGAATTGCCGGAAAGTGCGGCCAGTGAAGTTGGCACCAGCTATGCTGACTATGCCAAGCTGGATGATCCGGTCATCGACGTCGCGATCACGCCCAACCGTCAGGATTGCATGGGCGTACGCGGCATAGCGCGCGATCTCGCCGCCGCCGGCCTCGGCACGCTGAAGCCGATGGACATCGCCAACATCGCCCGCAACGGCGCAGGCCCAGATATCGCGATTGACGATCCGGAAGGCTGTCCCGCATTTTACGGCTGCACCGTCAGCGGCGTGACCAATGGCGCGTCGCCGGACTGGATGCAGGCCCGGCTGAAGTCGGCTGGCCAGAAACCGATCTCGGCGCTGGTTGATATCACCAATTATGTTACGCTGGATCAGGGCCGCCCGCTGCACGTCTATGACGTCGCCAAGCTGAAGGGCGGACTGGTTGCGCGCAAAGCGCAGGACGGTGAAACGCTGGTCGCGCTCAACGATAAGGAATATATACTCGACGAGACCATGACCGTGATCGCCGACCAGACGGGCGCGCATGGTATCGGCGGCATCATGGGCGGTGCGGCCAATGGCACCGACGGGAACACCACCGATGTACTGATCGAATGCGCCTATTTCGATCCCGCCCATATCGCCCGCACGGGGCAGAAGCTGATGCTGACCAGCGATGCCCGGCAACGGTTCGAGCGCGGCGTCGATCCCGCGTTCCTTGAAGAGGGGATCGCTATTGCTACAGCGCTGGTGCAGGAACTGTGCGGTGGCACGGCGAGTGAAATCACCCGCACCGGTGAAGCGCCGACGGACCAGCGCACTATTATCTATGATCCGCGTCAATGCGCTTCGCTGGGCGGGCTGGATGTGGCTGCGGACCGGCAAAAGTCCATTCTCGAATCGCTCGGTTTCGAGATATTGTATCCCCGCGAAGGCGGGGATCCATCTCCTGATAGCGCCAAGAATAACGAGCGGGAGATGGACCCCGGCCTTCGCCGGGGAACATGGACCGTCACCGTGCCGACATGGCGTCGTGACGTCACCGGCTGGCAGGATCTGGTCGAGGAAGTGATCCGGATAGAGGGACTGGACAAGGTTCCATCGACCCCGCTTCCCCGCAAGCCGGGCGTGGCCAAACCGACCGCCTCGCCGCAACAGCTGGCCGAACGCAAAGCACGACGCGCAGCGGCGGCAAACGGTCTCAACGAAGTCGTCAACTGGAGCTTCATTTCCGAGAAGGAAGCGGCGCCTTTCGGTGGCGGAACCTGGTCACTGGCCAATCCGATCAGCGAAGACCTCAAGGTCATGCGCCCATCGCTGCTGCCCGGCCTGATCGCGGCCGCCCAGCGCAACGCAGCGCGCGGCGCAACGTCGATCCGCCTGTTCGAAGTGGGTCGCCGCTATCTGGAAAGCAGCGAGCATCCGACCATCGGCCTGGTTCTGGCGGGCGAAAACCGCCCCCGCCGCTGGCAGAGCGGCGGCGCGACGAAATTCGACGCTTATGATGCCAAAGCCGAAGTGCTCGCGATACTGAACGCCGCCGGCGCACCGACCGACAAGCTGATGGATTTCGGCGAGGCAGGCGATCATTATCATCCCGGCCAGTCGGGCACGTTGCGCCTCGGGCCGAAGAAGATTTTGGCGGCTTATGGCGTACTCCACCCCTCAACGACCAAGGCGATGGGCTTCAAAGGCACTGCCGTTGCCGCCGAGATATTCCTCGATGCAATCCCGCTGAAGAAGAAATCCGGCCATATGCGCGAAGCCTTTGCGCCACCGGCGTTGCAGGCGGTGACCCGCGATTTCGCCTTCATCGTCGATGCGGATTTGCCGGCGGGCGATCTGGTGCGCGCGGTCAAGGGCGCGGACAAGAAGCTGATCACCGATGCGCGGATTTTCGATCTGTTCGAGGGACCGAGCGTCGGCGAAGGCAAGAAATCGCTGGCGGTGGAAGTGACCTTGCAGCCGACCGACGCGACTCTGACCGAAGAGGATTTGAAGGCACTTTCGGACAAGGTTGTGGCGAATGCGGCTAAATTGGGTGCTGAATTGAGAGGATAGAATATTCGTCATCCTGAACTTGTTTCAGGATCTTTCGAGACAAGCGAGTACATGGAGATGCTGAAACAAGTTCAGCATGACGAGAGTTAGATATTAATATGACCAAAGCACGCCGCACATTCGCGATTATCTCTCACCCCGATGCGGGTAAGACGACGCTGACCGAGAAGCTGTTGCTGAAAGGCGGCGCTATCCATCTGGCGGGCGAGGTCAAGGCGCGGGGCGATAACCGGCGGGCGCGGTCGGACTGGATGAAGATCGAGCAGCAGCGCGGGATTTCGGTGACATCCAGCGTCATGACCTTCGAGCGCAACGGCATTGTCTTCAACCTGCTCGACACGCCGGGCCATGAGGATTTTTCCGAGGATACCTATCGCACCCTGACCGCCGTCGACAGCGCGATCATGGTGATCGATGCTGCATCGGGTATCGAGGCACAGACATTGAAACTGTTCGAGGTCTGCCGGCTGCGCAACGTGCCGATCATCACCTTCGTCAACAAGGTCGACCGCGAAGGCCGCGACCCGTTCGAACTGCTCGACGAGGTCGCCGACAAGCTGGCGCTGGACGTCTGTCCGATGAGCTGGCCGACCGGCATGGGCGGGCAGTTTGAAGGCGTCTATGATCTGGTCAAAAACCAGCTGCACCAGCCAACCGGCGACAGCAAAATATATGACGGTGTGACCCAGCAATTCACCGGCCTCGACGATCCAAAACTGGCCGAAGTTCTGAGCGAAGGCGCGCTCGAGCGACTGACCAGCGAAGGGGAACTGGCGCAGGGTGGTTATAGCAGCTTTGACCTAGAGGCTTATCAGAACGGCGATCTGACGCCGGTTTTCTTTGGTTCGGCGCTCAAGCAGTTCGGCGTCGAGGAGCTGATCGAGGCGATTGCCGATTACGCGCCCTCGCCGCGCCCGCAACCGGCCGAACCGGCTCCGATCGATCCGGAGAGCGACGATGTCACCGGCTTCATTTTCAAGATTCAGGCCAATATGGACCCGCAGCACCGCGACCGGATTGCCTTCATGCGGCTTTGCTCCGGCGAGTTCAAACGCGGTATGAAGCTAACGCCGTCCGGGCTGGGCAAGCCGATTGCGATTCACTCGCCAATCCTGTTTTTCGCGCAGGATCGCGAAATTGCCGACACCGCGGAACCGGGCGATATCATCGGTATCCCCAATCACGGCACCTTGCGGGTTGGCGACACCTTGTCGGAAAAGAACCAGGTGCGGATCACCGGCCTGCCGAATTTTGCGCCTGAAATCCTCCGCCGCGTGATCCTGCGCGATCCGACGAAAACCAAACAGCTCCGCAAAGCTTTGGACGATCTCAGCGAAGAAGGCGTCGTGCAGGTTTTCTATCCCGAACTGGGTGCCAACTGGATCATCGGCGTGGTCGGGCAATTGCAGCTCGAGGTTCTGGTATCCCGCCTGCAGGCCGAATATAAGGTCGACGCCTTTCTGGAACAGGCCCCGTTCGAAACCGCCCGCTGGATCAGCGGCGACGACGCGACCCTGAACGCCTTTGCCAATATCAACCAGTCCAGCCTCGCCCGGGACCGCGATGACAATCTCGTGTTTCTGGCCAAATCGGCCTGGGATGTCGGCTATCAGGAAGAGCGCAATCCTGACCTAAAGTTCAGCGCGACACGCGAACGCTAATCCGGTAAATCCCGGTCATGGCCAGCAGAACCACGACCCAAAAAGCCTTTCAGGCGATCACCATCGACGACGAAGGCCGTGTTTGCGCCGATATCCCGGAAAGCGCCTGCAATCAGGAACCGGGCAATTTCTTCAAACATGTCGGCTCGCTGGCGCTGACCAAAAGCGCCGACGGGCTGATCGACCCGAAGCTGGTGCTCAGCTGGCTGATGACATCGCTGGGCGCGCCGGTAGCGCTGATCGGGCTGCTCGTCCCGGTCAGGGAAGCAGGCGCCTTGCTGCCGCAGCTTCTGACCGCCGGATATTTGCGGAAATTACAACGGCGGAAGTGGGCATGGGCGGTCGGATCACTGGTGCAAGGCCTGGGAGCCGCCGCGATCGGGGTGGTCGCGATCACCATGACCGGCGCGGCCGCCGGCTGGGCCATTGTGATCGCGCTGGCGATATTGGCACTGGCCCGTAGCATATGCTCGGTCTGCTACAAGGACGTGCTTGGCAAAACCATCGACAAGTCCCGGCGCGGCACCGCGACCGGTCTGGCCGGCTCTATCGCGTCGGTCAGCGTGATTATCTATGCGCTCGCTCTATCGTCCAATCTCGTCGACCGGATGCTGCTGGTCACCGGCGGCCTGTTTCTGGCCGGCATGGCATGGCTATTGAGCGCCCTGTTGTTCGCCAGCTTGAAAGAAGAGCCCGGAGCGACCGAAGGCGGCAAATCCGCGCTGAAGGAAGCCTATAAAAATTTCGCCTATTTGCGCGATGATCCACAGCTCGTCCGCTTCATCCTGACACGTGGATTATTGACCGCCACCGCATTGGCGCCGCCGTTCATGATTGCCGTCGGCAGCCAGGCCGGGGAAGGCTATGACAAGCTCGGCTTTCTGGTCCTCGCCTCGGCGATGGCCAGCCTGTGCAGCAGCTTCGTCTGGGGCCGCCTGTCCGACCGGTCCAGCCGCAAGGTGCTGGTCTTCTCGGCAATGGTCGCGGCGATCATATTGGCCGTGACCAGCTGGCTCGCCTTCGCAGGGACGCTGAGCGGCGGCTATATATTGCCGGTCCTGCTGTTCGGCCTGATGATCGCCTATCAGGGCGTACGCCTCGGCCGGTCAACGCATCTCGTCGACATGGCCGACAAGGACAGCCGCGCCGCTTATACCGCGCTGTCGAATACGATCATCGGATTGCTGTTGCTGGCGGGCGGCGTTTTCAGTCTGGTCGCGAACTGGTTTGGCGGGGAGGTTGTGCTGGCGATCATGGCGGGGATGAGCGGGCTGGCGATATGGGCGGCTTGGGGGTTGGACGAGGTTCAGGCGTGATGGACATGCGCCTATTTGTCTGAAAATGTTGGGGACATCCACCCTGGATATCGGTTATCAGAAAAAGAGAGAATCCCGAAATAAAGCCGTCGCTCATAAGCAGCGATAAGAGAAAGAAATAATATGCAGAATATCTGGTCCGTCTATCTGTCAGGTGAAATCCACACCGATTGGCGTAAAGAAATTGCCGATGGCGCGGAGAACAAAGGGCTCCCAGTGCGATTTACTGCACCGGTCACCGATCATCCCGCGTCCGATGATTGCGGCGTCGCCATATTGGGTAGTGAAGACAACAAATTCTGGCACGATCGCAAAGGTGCGCAGATTAACGCGATTCGTACCTCTACCTTGATCAAAAAGGCCGACATTGTCGTCGTGCGCTTCGGCGACAAATACAAACAATGGAACGCTGCCTTTGATGCCGGCTATGCCTCTGCGTTGGGCAAACCCCTGATCATCAATCACGGGCCAGATATCGTTCATCCGCTCAAAGAGATTGATGCCGCAGCGCTGGCTGTGGCCGAAACGCCAGCCCAAATCCTAGAGATTCTGGATTATGTGATAAATGGGACACTGGCTGGATATACTGACTAGCCGAGTCGGCGGAGCAGCAGGTGCATGGACCTTCCGTCATTCACCCCCGCAGCAAGAACACCGCATGTTCGGCCAGCAAATTCGCTAGACCGCGTCCCGTCTGCTTGTCACCGCTGAGGAACCACTGGCCTTCCTGTGTATAGTTGCCATCCTGCACCAGCGCGCGGAAATCGGCGATGGTGACATGATGGATATTGGGCGTGTCAAACCAGGTCTGCGGGATCAGCCGCGTCACCGGCATCCGGCCACCGAGCAGCAGTGATGTGCGGATGCGCCAATGGGCGAAATTGGGGAAGCTGACAAAGGCCTGCTTGCCGATACGCAGCAGCTCGTCGACCATGATGTCGGGGCGGTGGGTGGTCTGCAGCGTCTGGCTGAGAATCGCATAGTCGAAGCTGGCGTCGGGATAGGTGCTGAGATCGGTGTCCGCGTCGCCCTGCACCACCGAAAGCCCTTTGGCGACGGCTTTCGAGACATTGGCGGGGTTGATCTCCAGCCCGCGTGCGTCGCAGCCTTTTTCATCGCGCAAGGCCATCATCAGCGCGCCATCGCCGCAGCCAATATCGAGCACCCGGCTGCCCGGCGCGATATTGTCGGCGATAATCTGCAGGTCGGGGCGGAGGCTGGTCATGCGGCACCGAACTCCCGTTCGCCTAGAGCCTGTCGAAGGGTGTTGTGCGCGGACGGTGCTTCGACAAGCCCAGCACGAACGGTCATTGCTATTGTCATTGCCTTTCTCCTGCCTTCAGAAAGCCGTCGACAATCCGGTTCATCTCGGGATTTTCCAGCAAAAAGCTGTCATGGCCAAAGGGGCTCGACAATTCCATGAAGCTGACTTCTGCTCCGGCCGCGTTGAGCGCATGGACCATCGTCCGGCTCTCGCTGGTCGGATAGAGCCAGTCGGTGTCGAAGCTGATCAGGCAGAAACGGGTTTTCGATCCCTTGAAGGCATGGGCCAGCGTCCCGCCATGGGCCTCTGCGAGATCGAAATAATCCATCGCCCGGGTAATGTAGAGATAGCTGTTGGCGTCGAAGCGGTCGACAAAGCTGATCCCCTGATGGCGGAGGTAACTCTCAACCTGAAAATCTGCATCAAAGCCGAAGGTCTTGGCGTCGCGGTCCTGCAGGCGGCGGCCGAATTTCTCGGTCAGGCCGGCTTCCGACAGATAGGTGATATGGGCCGCCATCCGTGCCACCGCTAGACCGCTGCTCGGCGGATCGTCATCGGCATAATAGGCACCGCCGCGCCAGCGCGGATCGGCCATGATCGCCTGTCGCCCGACTTCGTGGAAAGCAATATTCTGGGCACTATGACGGGCCGCCGAAGCAATGATCACCGCAGAGCGGACGCGCTGGGGATAGAGCGCGGCCCAGCTGACCGCCTGCATCCCGCCCATCGAACCACCGACGACGGCATGGAGCCGCTCGATTCCGAGATGATCGAGCAGCATTGCCTGTGCCCGCACCATGTCGGCAATGGTCAGCACCGGAAAATCCATCCCCCAAGGCGTGTCGGTCGCGGGATTGATCGTCGCGGGGCCGGAGCTGCCGAGACAGCTGCCGATGACATTGGCGCAAATGACAAAATGACGGTCGGTGTCGACCGGCTTGCCCGGGCCGACCATCCGCACCCACCAACCGGGTTTGCCGGTGATCGGGTGAGTCGAGGCGACATATTGATCGCCGGTCAGCGCATGACAGATCAGAATCGCGTTGGACGCATCTGTGTTCAGCGTACCATAGGTTTCATAGGCAAATTCGACCGGCGCAAGCTCTGCCCCGCTGTCCAGCGGCAGCGGTCCGAGCAGGCGCACCTTCCTGTCCAATCCAAATCGCGCATCTTCATTCATGATCAAAGGGGGCTAAGCGGCGAAATCCCGACCGTCAATTGATAATGCAGTTGACTGGCTGGCCGCAAAGGTTAGTCCGGCGACATAGTTTCACTCCAGACAAGCAGGCCAAGGCGATGAGTGCACCAAAACCAAAAGACTGGATCATGGGCATTGCGCCTTATGTGCCCGGCAAATCGAGCGGCGATGACGGGCGCAAGCTGGTCAAGCTGTCGGCTAATGAAAACCCGCTGGGCTGCAGCCCGGACGCGACGGCAGCGCTGAACGCAGCCTCGACTTCGGTCGACCGCTATCCCGATCCCGGCTCGACCAAATTGCGCGAAGCGCTTGCCGCGAAATATGATCTCGATCCAGCAAGGATCATTTGCGGCACCGGTTCCGACGACGTGCTCCATCTCGCCGCCAACGCATTCAGCGGGCCGGGCGACGAAATCATCTACGTTCGTTATGGCTTTGCGGTCTATGACATTGCCGCCCGGCGCTATGGCGGAACCCCGGTGATTGCCGATGATGCCGACTATGGTACCGATGTCGATGCGATCCTCGCCAAGGTGACCGACAGAACCCGCGTGATCTTCATCGCCAATCCCAATAATCCCACCGGCACATTTGCAAGCCGCGCTGAAATCGCGCGTCTGCAGTCTGAACTTCCCGGACATGTGTTGCTGGTGCTCGACGGTGCCTATGCCGAATATCTCGACGCAAGTGAAGATGACGGCGCGCTGGAGCTTGCCGAAACCAAGGCCAATGTGCTGGTCACCCGTACCTTTTCCAAGATCCACGGCCTCGCCGCCGAGCGGATCGGCTGGGGCTATGCTTCGTCCGAAATAATCGGCGCGATGAACCGGATCAGACTGCCCTTCAATGTCACCACAGCGGGTCAGGAGGCGGCCGTCGCCGCTCTGGCCGCCGATAATTTTGTCGCCAGCAGCCGCGTCCATAATGCGAAATGGCGGCGATGGCTGAGCGATGAGATCAACGGACTTGGCAATCACGGCCTCCGGGTCGTGCCGAGTCACACCAATTTCCTGCTCGTCCTGTTCGAAGGAAAAATGACCGCCGAACAGGTCAATGCCGCGCTGATGACAAAAGGCTATGCCGTACGCTGGCTGCCGGGGCAGGGTCTGATCAACGGCCTGCGGATGACCATCGGAACCGAAGACGAGACCCGTGGCCTGGCCGGGGCCTTGCGCGAGATTCTGGAAACCGCAGACTGATGCTTCCCTTTACCAATATCGCGATTATCGGACTGGGGCTGATTGGGTCGTCCATAGCCCATGCGGTGCGGGCCACCATGCCGACTGCGCGAATCACCGGCTTTGACGCCGATCCGGCGGTGCGGGCACGGGCCATCGAACTGGGCTTTTGCGACGATGTCAGCGACAGCGCAGGCGCGGCCGTGACCGATGCGGATCTTGTCATGCTCTGCGTCCCGGTGGGAGTCATCGCCGCGGTTGCGGCTGACATCGCCCCGGATCTGCCGGACGATGCCATTATCAGCGATGTCGGTTCGTCGAAAGAAAATGTGCTCGCCGCACTGACGGAGGCCCTGCCCGGCGCACGGATCATCCCTGCCCACCCGGTTGCAGGCACCGAGAATAGCGGCCCAGATGCCGGATTTGCGACCCTCTTCCACGAGCGCTGGTGCATATTGACACCACCAGAAAACGCCACAGACGGCGATATCGAGCGGGTAAAGGCCTTCTGGGAAAAACTCGGTGCCAATGTCGAGATCATGGATGCCAAACATCATGACCTCGTTCTCGCCGTAACCAGCCATTTGCCGCATCTGATTGCCTATACGATTGTCGGCACGGCCTCCGATCTCGAACAGGTGACCCGCGGCGAAGTGATCAAATATTCCGCTGGCGGTTTTCGTGATTTCACGCGGATCGCCGCATCCGACCCGACCATGTGGCGCGATGTATTCCTGTCCAACAAGGAAGCGGTGCTGGAAATGCTTCAGCGCTTCTCCGAGGATCTCTCGGCCCTGCAGCGCGCGATCCGCTGGGACAAGGGCGACGAACTGTTCGACCTGTTCACCAAGACCCGCGCGATTCGCCGCCGGATTATTGAAGAAGGCCAGGACGATGCAGCCCCCGATTTCGGACGTACGCACGATTAAAGGCCGCTTGTTGCGGAAAACGCACCCAAAGAGCTTTACAGACCAGCTTCGTTTTATTTTCTGTGATCTTTGCCCGAAAATTGCAGATTTCCGGCCTTTTTTAGGCGGCAATCGGTCGCCCAGTGTGACCTTTCAAATTGCCCGCCGAGCCAGTCCGCCAGAAACGGGCGGATAGCGGCAAAAATAACTCTGTCCAAATTGTCAAAGAACCGGTCCTGCGACTGGCGCTGGATAATGACGATCATATTCGATGAAACCAGGTGTAGGACAGCACTATTTCGGTGATGGGCAAGACGGTCACTGTGCCAGTCGTCGCCATTGCCCTCAACCAAAAGCAAAGTTTCACAATGGCATATACAATGCCCAATAATTCGGTACCATATGGACAATACCCAACGGTCACAATCAGTTGGGAAATATTATGGGAGTCTGGATTTGGCCGAAGCTACAGCGAGCGTCTCGCATGCCGCACATGGCGGTGCACCGGAAACGGGATATGGAACTAGGAATTACCGCAACTATATCCTCGGCATCCTGCTCACCGTTTATATTTTCAATTTCATCGATCGCACCATCATCAACATATTAACCGAGCCGATCAAGGAAAGCTTCGGGGTTGAAGACTGGCAAATGGGGCTGCTCGGCGGACCGGCTTTTGCAATTCTCTATACATTTGTCGGCATCCCGATCGCCCGTTTCTCCGAGAAGAACCACCGGGTCTGGATCATCGCAGGATCGGTGGCGCTGTGGAGTCTGATGACCGTTTTATGCGGCTTTGCCACCAGCTTTATCGCCCTGTTCATATTCCGTATCGGCGTCAGCATCGGCGAAGCGGGTTGTTCACCGCCCGCCAATTCGATTATCGCCGACTATTTCATTCCCAAGGAACGCTCGACCGCGGTCTCGGTCTACGCGCTGGGCATCCCGCTGGGCGGAATGGTCGCTTATGTGTTCGGTGGCTTCATTGTCGGAAGCCTCGATGGCCCAACGGTCGCTGCGATGTTGAGCAGCTGGAACTGGACCTGGGCGGTCAATGCGCTGGACTGGCAAAATATCGAGGGATGGCGCGTGGCTTTTGTGGTGGTTGGCGTCCCCGGCCTGATCGTTGCAATGATCGTCAGGATGACGATCAAGGAACCGCCTCGCGGCTACACCGACCCCGTGGAAATGCAGAATAAGGACCATGTCGGCTTTCGCGAAGTCTTGAAGATATTGTCGCAAAAGCCCGCTTACTGGCACGTCACCATGGGCGTTACGATCGCCTCGTTCGTCAACTATGGCGTTGGCCAGTTTTTCGTGTCCTTCCTGATCCGCACCCATGAACTGTCGATATTCGACGCGTCGGTAAAAATCGCATTGGCATTGGCGGTCATGGCATCGATCGGGACCTATATGTCCGGTTTTCTGGCGGACAAATATGCCGAGCGCTTCCCCAAGGCACTGGCCTTGATACCGATGTTTGCGTTGCTCGGCGTGATTCCCATGCATGTCGTCGGCTATCTCGCGGAAAGCCTGTGGTTGGCTGTCCCGCTGATGATGGTCGGCCAGATGCTGCTCTACACCTATCTCTGCCCGCTCTATGCCGTGCCGAGCGGGGTGGTCGACAGCCGGATGAGAGCAACGGCGGTGGCCGTGACCCTGTTCATCGTCAACCTGCTCGGTTACGGGCTCGGACCGCCGCTGATCGGCGGCCTGTCGACGATATTGAATGCGACATTCCTGTCGGGGCTGGACCCGACGCTGACCCTGGAGGCGTGCAAGGCAAACAATATTGCGGTGGCCGCCCAGACCGCTTGCGATTCGGCCAATGCCGACGGCCTGCAATGGTCGATGATCCTGTTCAAATGCCTCTATCTATGGGCGGTGTTCCATTTCTACATGGCCAGCCGCACGATCCAGCGCGATATGGGACGCTGACCGGCTGACGGGGGCATTCCGCTAAAGCGGCAACACCTCCGTCATCCGATCCGGATAACCCAAATGGAACCGGCGACTATTCGGTCGTCTTGCCGTCGAAATGGTCATGCTCGTTTGCAGCATCGGCCGCGGTGGCATGCACGGTTCCGTCGATATGCTCGGGTGGACCGTAGATGGTGTAAAGCCGGAGCGGCTCCTTGCCGGTATTCACAACATTGTGACTGGCGCCCTGCGGCACGATGATGCCATCGTCGGATTTTACCTTGTTGGCCTTGCCGTCGATCCAGATTTCGCCACTGCCCTCCTCGATCCGGAAAAACTGGTCGCGGTCATCATGCACTTCCATACCGATCTCGTCACCGGGCTGAAGCGTCATCAAAACAAGCTGCAGATTGTGACCGGTGTAGAGCACCCGGCGGAAATCATCATTCTGCTCCGTTAGAGCCTCTATGTTGTCGACAAATCCTTGCATTTGCATATTTCCTTTCATGGCTGCACCGGTTGGGTCGTTCAGATAACTATTCGTTCTCGCCGCTTTCGGCCATTTCTTTTTCCCACGTTTCCTTTGCGGCCACTTGAGCAGCTTTGCTAACATCCAGAGTAGCGGCGGCAGCCTTGATCACGGCTTTTTGCGCCGATTCTGCTGCATCTTTTGCAGCAATTGCATCGGATTCCAGGCCTGCCTTGAGCGAAGCGCTAGTCTCGCTCACCGCTTCACTCGTTGCAGCCACCGCTCTTTCCGCGAGCTCCTGAGCTTTCCGAGCATTATCATTGACCGCCATGTCTATTTCGGCATTGGCCACCAGAATCTCGGCTTGCGCCTGTTTGGCAGCAGCCTCTGCCTTTATCGCCATTTGCAACGCGGCCTCTCTGTCTTTCTGTGCTTCGGAACAAACGGCCAGTTTCGCAGCCATCACCGATAATTTTGCGGCATTATACGCTTCGACCGCCGCTTTGGTGGCGTCATGTGTCGCTGCTTCCAGACTTTGTCCAGCGTCCTCCATATCGTCATTTACCGACATGGAGGATTCCGTCCGATCATCAGTTTCTGTTTTCTGGGTACAAGCTTGAACCGCGAGGGAGAATACCACTGCGGTGCCAATCGTTGATATTATTTTCTTCATGCCTCTGGTTCCTTGATGATGTTTGTGGCGCGATAGCGTCGTCGCCCCGAGTTACACCTCCAGACAATATGGACGTCCATTTGTAACTACGTAATGTCCACTAAATGAAATCTGAGGAATGCCAGTACATCGCGTGGAATTCCGGGGGTTTCAGAAAGAGGTCGCGCCCAGTCGGCTAAGTGAAATTACGGATTTTGAGGTCGGCTATGCGCTTGTAAATTGCTCTGGAAAATTTGGATAACCCTGATTTGAGCAGAATCGTGGCGCACAGGAATCAAATTTCGAAATGCTGCCGCTACACCCCAATTTCTGGGTAGCGATATTTGCGCCCGCTTCCCTTTGGAGAAAGACTATGACCGCCGCCACTCAAAATGATCTATCGTTTTTCGAAGAAAATATATCCCGCAGTCGTAGCTGGATCATGGCAACCGGGATTCTCATGATTTTGGCTGGTACCGGTGCGATCATCTTTCCCATGATCAGCAGCTTCGGCGTTACCATATGCATCGCTGCCCTGCTGCTCATTGCCGGAATTGCCCAGATAGTACAGGCCTTCAGCTTTCACAAATGGGGCAGGATTCTGTTGGCAGTGCTCGTCGGGCTTCTGTGGCTGGCGGCTGGCATCATGCTTCTGGCAAGACCATTGGAGGGTGTTTTTGTCCTGACGATTTTTGTTTCGGCGGCTTTTCTGGCGGAAGGCATATTGAAAGCAATATTTGCCTTCAAACTATATCCCGCGTCCGGCTGGGGCTGGATGCTGTTCAATGCTGTTGCGGCGGCCACCGTAGGCATATTGCTCTGGTGGCAGTTGCCATCCTCTGCGCTTTGGGCGCTTGGGCTGCTGGCCGGAATCAACATCCTGATTTCAGGCTGGACGCTGGTGATGCTCGCAAGTGCAATCGGCAAAGTGACCAAACCACTGACAAGCGCAAAAAGCACGTCCTGATCATCGCCATCAGCCGCCTCCGCGCCGGCTCCGGAACAACCACTGGGCGGCTGGCCGTTTTACCGTTTCGGACCGACAAAATCTAACCGCCAAGGAGAATAAAATGACCGATCAAAGCCCCATTCACCCCTATATTGAGCAGGCGAAAAACCGTTTGGATGAAATTGATGCATCCATAGCGCACTTTGAGGCGAGAGCGCAGGAACTGAAAACGGATGCTCGCGCCAAAGCGGATGCCGCCATTGCCAAGATGAAGAGCAACCGCGACGCCTATCGGGCGTGGGTTAAGGAGAATCAGGAAATCGGCGAAGCGATCACCGCCGGGGCACGCGAGAAACTGAAAGCCGAATGGACCAGATTCGAAGATAATGTCATGGCATATTTCGATGCCGCAGCCGGAATGTATGAACAAGACAAAGCCTATTTCCAGGTCCGTATCGAGGCGCAGAAAGAAGCCTGGCAAAAGACCATGGACCGCGTGAAAGCGGCAGCGAAAGCGTTCCAGGCAAAGCGCAAGGCCGAAATTGATGCTGCCGTTGCAACACTGGAAAAAAATGCGGAAAATGCCAATGCAAAGCTGAAAGACCTGAACAAGGCAGGCAGTATATCGTGGACAGCCGTGCGTGACGCATTATCCGCTTCTCGCGCCGCATTTGACAAGGCGATGGACGAAACCCAATCCGCCTTCAAAGAGGCGATGAAAACGACCGAGGACGCCTGACAGAATAGCAGATGGGCCTCCCTCCCCCAAGCTGTTGGCACCGGCGCTCTGTGTTGATTGGCCCCGGGTTTCCATCCGGAATCCTGGGCCAATTCTCTCTACGGAAAATTGAACCGGGGAAGCGGTTTTGACGAACGCATTCTGGATTCCGTTTGTTGCGAGCTTGCTTGTCGCGGGTGCAACGCCAGTCGGCATTTTGGTGCTGCGCCATTTCACACAATGGGCACGGCGGAACACCGATTATTTGACCAGATTTGCGGCTGGCGTTCTCATTACGGTGTCCTTTGTCCATATTTTGCCAACATCATTGGCGATGGCTAACCAACCTGCAATTTCTCGCGTGCGAGGTTGATTTCCTGAAGACGGTCGCCGTTTTTAGGGCATGGCATGCCGTCATCGGAGGCAATTTCCAGTTGCTTTTCGCTATAGGCCCAGCGTTTGAGAATATCATCCTTGACTGCGTCCGGCAGATCGCTCTCCAACAGCTTTTCCGGCGTCTCAAATTCACCCGCAGGATCGCGCAGGATTTTTTCCAAATCCCATCCCTGGGCCTTTGCCTCTGCCCGCAGGGTTTCGAGATAGATATCCCGGTCTATCCTTGCCTCGACGTCACGTTTGCTGGGCAGAACCTCGCCAGAAATATAATATTCGTTTTCCGCGATATGGGCATAAGGCACGTCGCGATAGGTCAGCAACTCCCCTTCGAAATCCTTGCCATTGTAGCGATTGTCGAGAACCGCATGAGACGCGGGAAGTTCGTGGACATGAACATCCGCTCCCGAATGATCAGCGAGAATTTTGACCGCACGCTCTTCGTCTGATGCATTCCAGGTCCGCACCCACAAAAGCAGGCCGCCGCGCTCCAGCTGTTCTTCAAGATAATCGGCATAACGCTGTCCGATGATCTTGGCCAGAAGGGCACCGATCGCGCCGCCGCCAATACCGCCGGCAGCCGCCGCTATTATGGCAGCACCAATCGCCCCGCCCGATGCAACCACGGCCGTCAGCGTGGCCAGCGCACCAACATAGATCAAGCCGCCAAAGACACCGCCTTCTGCATCGCCAATCGTTTCCTCCGAAACATAGGCCGTGGTTGGAACCGTCGGATCATCTTCCAACTCCTTTACCGACGTGAAGCTATGCCCCAGTTTCGTCTCTATCGACGAGACCGGCGCAAGCAGGCTGAGCTCGGACTGATCAAAACCGTGGAGGAGCAAATCGTCAATCGCGTCCTGCAGTGCACTTTCGGATTGAAAGACGCCAACCGCTTCTCGGACAGTAGGAATATCTTGCTCAGTCATGTTCAATTCTCCAGATTGGATGTGAGGGAGGCATCGCAGGCGCCTCCATTCGGTCTTCAATTATCGGCATAGTGCGCCGCACAGCGTTCAAATGCAGGCTTGTGTCGGAACGCCGATGCGTCTCTTAACCTCGTCATCACGGTCACAATATTGGCGTGGCCGGCAACCGCCGGGAGCAGCTCTTCATCATAGAGCCGCACATTGTCTATCTCGCCCTGCACACCCAGTTCGCAAAGGGTCTGCAGATCGGCGGTTTCAAATATCGGCTCAACCACCGTGTCGTCCGTCGGTACCGGAATATTATAGGAATTGTAGAGCTTGAGCAATGCGTCGATATGGCGTTGCTCGGCTTCCGCGATGTTGATGAACGGTCGCACCGGGCCAAAGCGATCGAGAACAGTCTGGTAATTCAGGACCGCACGGCGCTCATCCGCCAATGCGGCGTCCATCGCCCCGACGACACCTTCCGGGAGCGGCGTGACAGGTCCTTCGCCCATCTGCGCAGGGGCATCGACACGGCATCCGTTGCCCATACCTCTATTGCGATATTGTCTGCGCTGCCGCATTTTACCCTCCCGGCCGCAATGAAACTGCAATGCCGGAAATTGTGCCGCAGTGACAGCCAACCCATGTCGAACAGAATTTCGTGTCGGCAAATCCCGCATGTCGTGCCATATTCCATCCTCCTCACCGGCTGGGAATCATACACAACGCACATAGTCCGCCATGGATGGAGAAAAACCACGTAATCTCCCGTAGTTTTGCTCGATACTGCGTGATGAGGCGCTTTCGCGAAACCCGGGCGGCCGTTGTGGCCAACAGAAGTTTGCGCTGGCAGCCCTGCCTAGTCGTTCAGCACATTGATCGCGGCGTGAACTCGGTCGCGAATTTCCTTGCGGTCGAGGCCGGGTTCAATCTCCGGCTGCACCTCATAGGTAATCACGCCGCTTTTCTGGACGAATGTATCGCGGGGAGAGACGATGCCGCTGTTCAGCGCCACTGGCACCAAAGGTATGCCGAGCAGCTTGTAGATGCCCGCGAAACCCGTCTGCAGTTCGGGTCGCTCGCCGTGATGGGCGCGACTGCCTTCGGCAAAAATGACGATTGGACGGCCTTCTCCAACCGCTTTCTTGGCCTGCTTGATGATCTGGCGCATCGCTGCGCCGCCGCCGTCACGGTCAATACCGAGCAAGCCGTGCCGGGTGGCAATCCAGCCCCATAAAGGAATGACCAGCAGTTCCTTCTTGGCAATAACCACCGGCTTGTCGAAATGCCGGAGCAGGTCGATCGTTTCGAACATGCTTTCATGCTTGAAGACGTAGAGCAACGGTTCGTTGCGAATCTCGCCCCTGACTTCCACCCCGATGCCGAGAATCAGGCGGGCGCAGAGATAGTGATAACGGCTCCAAAACTGCGCCATATAATAGATGGAGTCGGGCCAGAAAAACGCAGCGATGAACGTGAAAATGATAATCGGTATCGAGCCGATATAGAAGACCGCCATGAAGATCAGGGACCGGATGAGAGCCAGCATCTCAGACACCTGCAAATGCCGCAAGGCGGCGCATCAGATATTTATTATATTCGGTGAACAACGTTCCAAGCGAAGGCTGTGTCTGCACCGCGTCGGGCAACAGGCGGACCTCTGGTGGCATCGCCCTTTCCAGTTCCAGCAGTGCACGGCGCATATGCCAGTCTGACGTTACCAGCCGCACCGATTTATCTCCCCGCCGCGCCGCCCAGCGGGCCGTTTCGAGGGCGTTGGAGCGCGTATCCACCGCCTGGAACCCGAGATCGATACAGCAGTCAAACAAGGCGCCTGGCCGGTCATATTCCGCAGCCAGTTCCGCCGGTTTCACATCCCGGTCCACCCCGGAGACCAGCAACCGTCCCGCTGCTTTGGCTTCGAGTATGTCGAGCGCGCGATCAATGCGGCCGGCTCCGCCGGTCAGGACGACAACGGAACCGGTATGGGCATCATCTCCTGCCGGACGCGGCAGATCGATGGCGAACCAGGCAAAGCCTATGATCCACAGCAAGAGCAGGAAAGAGAAGAAGCGCAAAATCATCCAGCGGAACTACAATATCTTTTTCAAGGCGCCGATGACCGTCAATTTGGCGGTAACCATGGCAAGGAACATCCCCAATATCGGAATGGCAGCAATTATCAACCAGCTCCACCAGTCGAGGCCAACCGATTGCACCAGACCCGAGCCAAGCGCTGACAATTGCCCGCTGATCAGCCAGATGATCACGGCACCGCCGATCAGCCCTAGCAATCCTCCGAGCAGCGCATCCAGCGCAATGCGCCGCTGGAATAAACGGCTGATCTGCTGATCCGTGCCACCGAGCAAGTGCACCACCGCGATGGTTTCCCTATGGGTGTTGAGCGCCGATCGCGCCGAAATAATAACCGCAGCTCCAGTCGCCAAAGCCAGCAGGGCGACCAGACCAAAGGCAATCCACTGAAAGGAGCGGACCAGCGAAAATACCGGCGCAATATACCCGCTGCTCGGTTCGATCCGCGCGCCCGGTGCGACGGATTGAAGCGCGCTGCGTAGCGATTGATATTCTGCCTCGGTGGCGGCGCGGACCATTTTCACATCGATCAGGGCCGGCAGCGGTATATCATCCTCCAGGTCCTGGGTGCCGAGCCACGGCTCGATGAGCGCTTTTATCTCTTCGGGCGGCAGGACACGGACCTCCTTTATCAGCGGCATTGCGCGCAATCGTTTCGCAGCGGCCTCTGCCTGACTGCTGCGGGTCTCGGGATTGGCTTCGATAATCTGGACCGTCGCCCTGCTCGACAGTTCATCCGACACATCGCCAATCGCGTGCGTCATCGCGAGCCCGGCGGCGGTCGCCAGAACGGTGAGGAAAATCATGATCGCGATAACCCAGGGCATTGGCCCGGACAAACGCCCTTCCGGTATCAGGCGTCGGTCATGACTGGGAATGACGAAGAATTTGAACATCCTCTTTGCGCCCTATTGCGTCTGCTCGGCAGGACGCGGGGGATGACGCAGCGACCCTGTCGGGTCCGCGAGCATGCCTTTCTCCAGCCGCATCATCTGGGCTCCGGGTATTTTGCTGAGCAAGTGGATGTCGTGGGTCGCCACGACGATGGTAGTGCCGAGCGTATTGAGCGCCTCGAACAATTGCAGGAGGCGGACCGCCATCTCGGGATCGACATTTCCGGTCGGTTCGTCCGCGACCAATATTTCCGGTCTTCCGATCACCGCCCGGGCGATCGCCACCCGCTGCTGTTCCCCGCCCGAAAGCGTTGCCGGTCGCGCCGATGCGCGATCGCCCAGACCGACCCAGTCGAGCATTTCTGCTACCGGGGTTTCGAGATCTTTCTCCCGGACACCGGCAACCCGCAAGGGAAGCGCAATATTGTCAAACGCTGAGAGGTGCGGAACGAGACGGAAATCCTGAAAAACCACCCCGATCCTGCGCCGGAAACCGGGCAGGCGCTCGCGCGGCATGGTGACGGCATCTTCGCCGAACAGCCGGATCACGCCGCGGCTGGGGCGCTGCGACAGATAGAGCAGTTTGAGCAGCGATGTCTTACCCGCGCCCGACGCACCGGTGAGGAAATAAAAGCTGCCCGGATAAAGGGTGAAATTGAGATCGGCCAAGGTTTCTACGCCCGCACCGTAGCGCAGACCGACATTTTCAAAGCGAACAATTTCGTCCATTTATATGCTATATTCCAATATCCTGGCCAAATATTGTCTGGCCCCGCGACCAATAGGCCGGGAATAGGTTCCAAATCAACTCCGCTATCCTCGGCAAGGCTCTATTTTGCGGGAAAACGCGAAAAAAAAGGCTTCGGTCTCAAATCAACGATGCAGCCACTTGCAGTTTGCCGTCATGGCGTGTTTAGAGGTAAAGTCATGATTTTGAATTGCCCAGCTTGTAAAACCCGTTATCTCGTGCCCGACAGCGCCATTGGGCTTAATGGCCGTTCGGTGCGCTGTGCGTCCTGTCGCCATAGCTGGTTTCAGGAGGCCCCGATTCTGGAAAAGGAACTGGTCACAGCCGACGTCACCAGTCCGGCCGCCCCCGCGATCAAAGCAAAGCCGGCTACGGACGAAAATTGGGAGGCCGCGCCGCCAGCCTCTCCGGTCACCCGATCGGCACCACCGCCGCCCATTTCGGTTACGCCCGATTATGGCGAAGAAGCGAGCAGTTTTGCACACGAGCCGCCGTTCAAGCCGCGCCGGAATCCGGCAAAATTATGGACCATCGCCGCCTTTGCCTTCGCCGCGGTCATACTGGCATCGGGGGCTGCGCTTTACATGTTCGGTACGCCGCAATGGATGTCCGGCTATCAATTTGCCTCGGTCGAAGAAACGCCGCTGCTCATCGAACTGAGCCAGAAGCAGGACCGCCGCACGCTGCCGGACGGCACCGAATATTTTGCCGCCAGCGGGACGATCATAAACCCGACGACAAGCGACCAGACCGTGCCACCAATGCTGGTAATCCTGCGCGATGCCAGCGGCCGGATTGTCTATAGCTGGAAAATGAAGGCGCCGGCGGGATCGCTGGCTCCCGGCGCAAAGATAAATTTCAACGAAGCCAAGCTTGATGTGCCCCGCTCCGCCAGCCAGCTCGAAGTCGGATGGGCAGACAAGATAAGGGAATAGTCCCGCTGTCCGAGCGGATCAGTGAAATTCCTCGAGCTGGATTTTCTGACCATCCTCGCTGGCAATCTCGCCCGCAGACCGGATCGGCGCGATCAGGAAGTTCCCGCCGCTGGCCTTCCCGATGTCCCGGCTCGCGGGCCTTCCGAAATATATCTCTTCGCCTTGCAGGATTCGGGCGCTCGCCATGGCCTGTACGCGGGCCCCGGGGCCGGACGGAACTGGGGATGGCCCATCGGGTACCGCACCAAGCAGAAGAAAAATCACAAGCAGACTGTCCATGGGCCAGAATAAAGGCGACCAGAGCGGGAATGAGCAAGGTAAATAGAAGGTTAACGGCGCTATCTGGCGGCGCTTGTCCGGGAAAAAAGGGTGCGATAGCCAGGATTGTACGGTTACGAGACAAAATCACGACGCCGGTTAACACCAAAATCGCGCGACAACGAATATCTGTTGCGGCTGCCTACCCCCTTTGCTAAGGGCACGCGCCTACCCGGGACAAGCTGTCCCCAGCTAGTGACAGTGCGGTCGTGGCGGAATTGGTAGACGCGCAGCGTTGAGGTCGCTGTGGGATAATATCCCGTGGAAGTTCGAGTCTTCTCGACCGCACCATTTACGGTCTGACAATCATTTATAATTTTGCCTTCGGGCAGATAACGCTTGCAGTCGCGCTAGATCCTGACCAGCAGCTTGCCCGTATTGCCGCCCGTATAGAGCAGGTTGAGTGCTTTGGGCGCCGCTTCAAGTCCATCAACAATATGGAGGGGCATGGTCAGCTTTCCCTCGGCAAGCCATCCGGCAAGCACGGCTATGGCGTCCGGGAAACGATCTTCATGGTCAAGGATCACAAAACCGCGAACGGTGAGCCGCCGCATGATGAGATTGCGAAACATGTAAGGGCCGGGTATCGGTTCGTTGCTGTTATAGGATGAAATCAGTCCGCAGATCACGACATGGCCGAAATCCTTCATATGGGTCAGGGACGCGTCCAGTATGTCGCCGCCCACATTTTCAAAGCACAGGTCGATTCCCTCGGGGCAGAGCACGCCCAATCGCTCGGTCACATTTTCGCTTTTATAGTTGATCGCGCCGTCAAAACCGAGATCGTCGGTCAGCATCGCACATTTGTCATCGCTTCCCGCGATGCCGATGACTCTACATCCTTCGTTCTTGGCAATCTGGCCAACCATCGTGCCGACTGCCCCCGCGGCGCCACTGACCACGACTGTATCGCCGCTTTTCAGATTTCCGATATCGTGAAGGCCAACATAGGCCGTCGGCCCGGCGACACTGAGGATCGCAAAGGCTTCGGCAAGATCGATGCCATCAAGAGACGGGAATACGGAAAATCCGGCGCCATCGGTGACGATATAGTCAGACCAGCTGTGCAGCCCGGCTGTATGCGCACCTACCGGGAAGTCTGGATTTCTGCTCTCGACAATTTCGCCGAACACGAAGCCGCGCATGGGCTCGCCAATGCGCACTGGCTCCATGTAAATGTCCCAATCGCTGAGCCAGACCCGGTTGGTCGCATCAAGCGAGAGATAGAGCGTGCGAAAGAGGAACTGGCCGTCTTCCAGTGCGGGAAGCGGCTCTTCGCGCAGGACCAGCGTATCGTCTTCGATCATCTCTTCGGGGCGTCGGTTGAAATACCAGCGCCGGGCGGTTTTTCCGCTCATCTTTACTCTCCAGATCCTATGGGACGGGCTTTAACGCCCGGCCCGGTTTTCATATAATGTGACGACACAGGCGCCGCCCAATCCGATATTGTGCTGCAGCGCCAGACGCGCACCCTCGACCTGCCGTGCACCCGCGCCGCCGCGCAATTGTGTGGTTAGCTCGAAACATTGGGCGAGGCCAGTGGCACCCAGCGGGTGGCCCTTGGATAGCAGGCCGCCGGAGGGATTGGTGACCACTTTTCCGCCATAGCTGTTGTCGCCGTCGCGGATGAATTGCTCCGCCGTGCCGATGCCGGTCAGCCCCAGCGATTCATAGCTCAGCAGCTCGTTGGCGGTGAAACAGTCATGTAGTTCCACCACATCGAGATCGTCCGGACCAATCCCCGCCGCTTCATACACCTGGTTCGCAGCGTTGCGCGACATGGTTGCACCAACCGTTGCGGCAAGATTTTCGCCGTCGAAGGAATCAGGCCGGTCTGTCGTCATTGCTTGGCCAGCAATGACGATGTCGGAGCCAATTCCATGGCAGGCCGCGAAAGCCTCGCTGCATAGAATCGCAGCCGCGGCACCGCAGGTGGGCGGACAGCATTGCAGCCGCGTGAGGGGGCCATACATATGAGGCGATTCCAGAATCGCGTCGGCGGACAGGGCTTCCCGGAAAACGGCAAGCGAATTATTCGCCGCATGGCGACGGGCCTTTTCGGCAATTAGCGCAAAAGTGTGGTCTTCCGCGCCGTATAGCTCCTGATATTCCAGAGCAGCGCCCCCAAACAGACGCAACGCCATCGGGCTGTCGGACGCGCCCATCCGGGATTCGCATGTATCAAGGAAATCGCCCAACGGATCGGGCCGGTCATCATAAACAGTGGCCAAAGCGCCACGCTTCATCTGTTCGAAACCCAGTGCGAGAACGCAATCTGCTGCGCCACTGGCAATCGCCTGACGGGCAAGCCAAAGGGCAGTCGAACCGGTCGCGCAATTATTATTGACGTTGACGATCGGGATTCCGCTCAATCCGCTCGGATAGAGTGCGGCCTGGCCGGAGGTGCTGTCGCCATAGACATAACCGACATAGGCGTGCTCGATCGATGAATAAGTGATGCCGGCGTCCGTCAGCACATCAGCCACAGCGTCGGTCGCCATCGCCCGATAATTACGGGCTTTGCCGGGAGTGGCAAATGGGGTCATTGCTACACCGGCAATGATCACGGAGCGGGACATCATGCTCTCCTGCAAATTGTCGTTCTACACTCTGGCCGAGCTCTCTGGCGACCTTGACCTGTAACTGCGGCCGGCCCTAAGTCTTCACACCACCCAAAAGGGTGGGGTTAAAATCGGATTGGCCGCTAAAATGGGTGGGAGCGAAAACGCAATCGGCAAAAATTGGCCGGAAATGGAGAGTGGACTGGTGGATCTGCGGCGGGAAAGTCTTCTTGATCGTATCCAGTCGAGCAGTGCGCAACTGATTCTGGCGCAGGCGCCAGCCGGTTATGGAAAGTCGACGTTGTTGCGACAATTGGCAGCGGTCGAAGTCGATGATGGCGGATCAGTCGGTTGGATCACCCCCGTTTCTCAGGACGGTGATTTGTCGCGCTTTGTGCAGATGTTCATCCGGACCTGCGAGCGCTTGATCGAGGACACCGGCGGAAAGCTGCGGCGTACAACCCGCGATATTCCTGCACTGATTTCCGCCATCAATGGCCCCGCTTTGTTGCTGCTGGATGAGTATGACCAGTTTGCCCATGGTCAGGCAGACGCGCTGCTTGAACAAATTATCGAACAACTATCGCCGGGCAAGCGGATCGCGGTTGCAACGCGGACGATGCCCAATCTCTCCAGCGCCCGGCTCAAACTATCGGGACGGGCCATTGTTCTGGGCAGCATCGATTTGCGCTTTGATCTGGGCGAGTCCTATCAGTTTCTGTCCGAGCGCTGCCGATTGGGACTCGAAGAAGTGCGCGAACTGCATAGCAGTATTGACGGGTGGCCCGCGGCGCTCCAGTTTATCAACCTCTCGCTCGCCTCACAGAAACAGGGTGCCGCAAAGGCGCTGCGGAGCGGTATGACGCCAGAGGTGGTCGAGTATCTAGCTCAGGAAGTCTTTCTTCTGCAAAATGCCGAAACGCGTAAAGCGTTGTTGGGCATCTGCCTGGCCGATCGGCTCTGTGCAGAATTGGTTGATCACAAGCTGGGCGGCACGGGAGGCCGCGCCCTGCTTAATCGCTTGTCTGACGGAGGGTTGTTCCTCGATCCGGTTGACGGCGACCGGCACTGGTTCCGCTTTCACCCGCTTTTCGGCGATTTTCTGCGAACCCAGGTACGGCAGGAAAACAGCCCGGACGTATTGACGGAGCGTCATGTCAGGATTGCAGACTGGTTCGCGGCGGAGGATATGCGCGAGGTTGCGATCAGCCACTATCTTGCGGCTGGGCGGCAGGACAGCGCTGCTGCCTGCCTCGAGGAAGTCGCCGATCAGCTTGTGCGGGAGGAGCGGTTGGGGCTATTGGTCTCGCTGTTCGAACAGCTTGACCAGCATGTCCTGCTCGGCAGCACCAAACTGCTCAATGCGGCGGTAATCGCTTATGGCTTCCGCCGCCAGTTCACCAAGGCCCATCGACTTCTTAATCATTGCGAAGCAGCGCTTGCCGAGTCCGAAGAGGATATCGTTGCAGCGGCGGAGCTGGAGGTTCGCCGATGTTTCGTTCTGGCGGCCGAGGACCGGGTTGTCGAGATGGGAGAACGGGCTCGGGCTGCAGAGAAGTGTCTCGACGATGACCAATCCTTTTCAAAGGCGGTGGCCTTTAACGCTCATGCGTTTCTGCTCGGTGCGCAGAGTCAATTCCCGGAAGCGCACGAATTGCTGCTGCGTGCCCGTCCGCTCCACGAAAAGGCGCGCAATTATTTCGGACGGTCTTATGCGAACGCCATCCATGCGAGTCTCAAAATTTCCGAAGGTCTGCTGGGTGAAGCGATCGATGATCTGCGCCGGGCCTTGCGGGAGCTGGATATCGAAGGGCCAGGCGGCATCATGGCAGGTGGCGTCGTCGCCGCGCCACTGGGCGACGCCTTATATGAGCGCAACGAGATAGAAGAGGCGAGACGGGTGATCACCGACTATCTTCCGTTGATCCAGCAGCAGTGTATTGTCGATCCGCTCTGTTCAGGGGTTGTAACGCTGGCCCGGATCGCCAAGCTGAAAGGCAGGTCTGAATATGCGCATGAACTCTATGAATATCTGATCGATTCGGGCCATAAATATGGCTTGAGCCGGCTTGTCGATTGCGGACGGGCGGAACTGGTTCGCGAAGCCGTGTTGGACGGCGATATCAGTACGGCTGAAAGGCGTTTTAGGGCGCTGGGTTCCGAGGCACGGCTACCGACCGAGGGCCAACTGATTTATTCCAGCGGTGAGCTTGAGGTGCAGCGCATCACCTATATACGCTTACTGGTTCACAAAGGCGACCATGCCGAAGCGCGTGCGATGATCCAGTCGGAGATTCGCACTGCCACTGTAAGACACAGGGTTCGCCGGCTAATCCGCCTCAAGACATTGTTGGCGATCAGTCTGGAGAGAGATGGACAGCTCGGCCATGCCAGACGCGTGATGATGGAGACCGTTTCCCTCGCCGCGCCGGCCCGAATGTACCGCATTTTCCTTGATGAAGGGCCTGCTGCCATCCGCATGCTCAATCATTTGGCGAACGATAATTTCACTCATGATCCTGATTGGGCTGTGGATGACGTCGCACGCTATGTAAAGCTGCTCGTCAAAGCGGCGGAAGGCGGAGCCAGCGAAGAGGTCACTATTTCCGGCCCGGACGAAGAGGAAGCCAGGGCGCTCGCGCAGCCGCACGAAAATCTGACCCCGCGCGAGATAGATATCCTGCGTTTCCTGGCCAAGGGCTATTCGAACAAGGATCTTGCCGACCGGCTGGCGGTCTCGCAGAATACCGTCAAGTTTCACCTGCGGAACGTTTTTGCCAAGCTCGATGTCAGCAATCGCATGCAGGCGGTTCAGGCCGTCCGGCATTTCAAATTGATCGAATAAGCGAAACCTACCCACTCGGGTGGGGTGGGGGTAATGGCTTGAGCCTAGATATTCTCTCGAACGGCAAAAAGGGTGGGATGACTCACCGGAGCCGCAAGGGAGGATGAGTGCATGGGTCTGCTGGTCAATATCGACAATGGCGGTACATTAACTGACATCTGTGCTTTTGATGGGGAAAAGGTGGTTCACGCCAAAACCCTCACAACGCCGCATGATCTTACCGAATGTCTGATGAATGGTCTTCAGGCGCTGGGCGAGCAGCTTGGTCAGAAGGACGATCTAACCCGTCTGATCGCGTCAATTGATCATTTGCGCTATTCCACAACGCAGGGCACCAACGCGATTGTCCAGCGCAAGGGGCCGCGCATTGGGTTGCTGGTGTCCAACGATGCGCAGATTGATGCAGCCAAGACATCGGCCCCGGATCTTTTTGAAGCAATGGTTGGAAACCGGGTCGCTTTATTGGGCGAAGCAACGGATACCGAAGTTATCCAGGCTGTCCGCACGCTGATCGCCCAGGGTGCGAGCCGACTGGTCCTATGTCTCGATGGCGCAAGCGCAGCGCGAGACGAAGGCGACTTGCGGCGTTTGCTCTACACCGCTTTCCCCCGCCATTTACTCGGCGCTGTTCCCTTGCTCTTCTCGACCGACCTCGCACCCGGGGCATCGTCGGAACGTCGTATCTGGTCGGGCCTGATTAACGCCTTTCTCCATCCGTCGATGGAGCAGTTTTTGCATCATGCCGAAGATCGGTTGCGCCAGCATAGAACCCGCAATCCTTTGCTCGTATTTCGCAATGATGGCGGGTCGACCCGTGTTTCGCGGACCATCGCGCTGCACACCTATTCGTCCGGTCCACGCGGTGGCGCTGTCGGGGCGGCAATTTTGGCAGGCCATTATGGTTTTGACCGTTTCGCCTCGATCGACATTGGCGGGACCACGACCGATTTCGCCCTGTTCGAAAATGGCAAGGTGGCTGAACATCGTTTTGGTGATGTCGAAGGCGCACCCATTGCATTTCCGCTGGCTGATGTGCCGAGCGTCGCCGCGGGCGGCGGCTCGATACTTCGCGTTGTTGAAGGCGCGATTCGGGTTGGGCCGGAAAGCATGGGGGCATTGCCGGGGCCGGCCTGTTTTGGCCGGGGCGGCACCAATGCGACGCTTACCGATATCATGTTACTCGCGGGCATCCTCGATCCTGACAGTTTCTTTGGAGGCAAGCTCGCGCTCGATGTGGAGCGTGCGAAAAGCGCCATACGCACCCATATTGCTGATCCGCTCGACATGGATATGGATGCGGCGATTGTGGCTGCGATTGATGCCTATGAGGCGAAGGTCGCAAATGCCATTACCGGCTTGTCAGGCGAGAATGCGCTGGATGCGATGCTCGCCTTTGGCGGTGCCGGGCCGATGAGTGCCTGTGGTATCGCTGAAAAGGCCGGAATCAATCGCGTTCTTGTGCCGCGGTTTGCCGCTGTGTTCAGCGCATTCGGGATCGGGTTCAGCCCAATCAGGCACACCCATAGTCAGGCCGTTTCGGCGTTTAGCGCCGATTCAGTGGATGAAGCAAAACGGGTGCTGGAAGAGCAAGCGGGTCGCGCGATGGAAAGCGAAGGCTTTGAGCTGCAAGATTGTCAGATCGAATGGCAGGCAGTGGTTGGTGAAGGGGATGATGCGATAACACTGCCACTAACCGCCGTTCCCGCAGATGTGGCCGGTTTTGTCGAGATGAACGTCGTATGCGACATGCCATCCTTTAGCCTTGGTGCCGTGTCTGGCGATCAAGGTCATGATGCGACCAGTGTAAACACCCGCGACGCAATGGGCGGGATGCCGCTGTATCGACTGGAAGAACTTGAAGCGGGAGCGGGCGCAGCCGGGCCCTGTCTTGTCGAAGAGCAATTTTTCACCGCCTGGATACGCCCCGGCTGGCATTTCACCATTACCGGCAATTACGACCTACTCATTGAGCGCAAGGGAGCCTGAATATGCATATTTTTATCACGGACGCGCTTGTCATCGATCTCGACAAAGAGGTCTGGCAATGCCGGGGCTGCGAGGCCGAACTTGGTTCGGCGCGGGAAAATTACAAGTCCTTCTTGCGCGTGCGTCCGCGCGACCCGCAGGATATTCATGCGCCGATCATCGACAAGAATCGCTATGAATTCACATTTGCGCCCGATCCTGAATGGACGCGCATCGTTGAATATTATTGCCCGCATTGCGCACGTCAGATGGAAGTGGAGTATCTGCCGCCCGGCCATCCGCCTGCTTATGATATCGAACTCGATATAGACGCGTTGAAAGCGCAATGGGCCGACCGCGAAGCGCTGGCTGAACCAGCCATTGGCCCGGCGTTCGTCCCTCCACAGCATCACCATCGCAAGGGGGGCGAATAATGGAGCGGGTTTCGGTCGATATCGGCGGCACCTTCACCGATTGCTTCCTCGTCTGGGGCGAGCATTATGTATCTGCCAAGGCGCTTACCACGCATCAGAATCTTGCGCTCGGCTTTAACGCGGCGCTGGGGCAAGCGATTGAACAGCTCGACCTCACCCTTGACCAGGTGATGGGCGAGGTGGACAGCGTTCGTTATGCGACAACCCTCGGCACCAACGCACTGATCGAGCGCCGCGGGCCCACCATCGGTGTCATCACGACCGCAGGCTTTGAAAGCAGCGTTCCACTGAGTCGTGGCCGTGGCTATGGTGAAGGCCTGCCAGATCGTTATCGCAAGGATCTGCCGATGGCGCAGCGACCCGAGCCGATCGTGCCGATCCCGCTGATCGCCGGTGTTCGTGAACGTCTGTCGGAAAAGGGCGAGGTCATCATGGCCTTGGACGAGGAAGATGTCCGTGCCCAGGTACGCAAGCTCGTTGATCGCGGGGCGCAGGCTTTTGTCGTCAGTCTCGTAAATTCGGTCGTCAATCCGGCTCATGAACTGCGCGTCGAGGAACTGATCCGCAGCGAATATCCGGAACATATGCTTGGGTCTGCACCGATCATTCTTGCCCATCTCGTGGCAGGCCGAAAGGGCGAATATGCGCGAACCTCGTCCGCCATTGTCGATGCTTTTCTGCACAAGGCTATGTATCTTGGTCTTTCAACGCTCGAACTGAACCTGCGCGACAACGGACATGAACGACCGATGCAGGTCGTCCATAATTCCGGTGGCATGGCGCAGCTGAATTCAACGGATGCGCTGCAGACACTGCACTCGGGACCGGTCGCCGGAATCGGTGCCTCGGAACATCTTGCCGCTGAGACAGATCTCGGCAATGTCGTGTGCAGCGATATGGGCGGCACGTCCTTTGATATCGGTCTGGTGGTCGAGGGCGGGGTGAAATTCTACGATTTCAATCCGGTGATTGATCGCTGGATGGTCAATATCCCGATGGTTCATCTGGTGACGCTGGGCGCTGGCGGCGGTTCTGTCGCGCGCTACGACCGGTTGCGCCGAACGGTCGCAGTCGGGCCGGAAAGCGCGGGGTCTGACCCGGGCCCGGCCTGCTATGACAAGGGC
Source organism: Parasphingorhabdus sp. (assembly GCF_048267785.1). Classification (GTDB taxonomy): domain Bacteria; phylum Pseudomonadota; class Alphaproteobacteria; order Sphingomonadales; family Sphingomonadaceae; genus Parasphingorhabdus. Next base: position 102,724 of record NZ_JBLWWU010000004.1, read on the forward strand.
GGCCGCGATGTGACGGTGACCGATGCCGATCTGGTGCTCGGCTATCTCGAGCCGGACAATTATGCCGGCGGGCAGATTGCGCTGAGCGAGAAGCGCGCAACCAATATGTTCCAGCGCAATATCGGCAAACCGCTCGATATTGATGCGGTGGCTGCAGCCAAATTGGTCAAGCAGAAGGTGGATAATGACATGGCCAACGGCATTGCGCAGGAATTGCGTGCCAGAGGCTATGAGCCGGCCAATTTTACCTTGCTGGCCTATGGTGGCAATGGTGCATTGCATGCCTGTGGCATCGCTGATGCCATCGGTATAAAAAAGGTTCTGGTACCGCCGTTCAGCGCCATTTTTTCGGCCGTCGGCGCGGGCAATATGGACCAGCTCCATATCCATGAACGCTCCGTCTATCAGCAAATCTATGACAGCGTCACACGCGAGCTGATGTCCGATTTTGATGGTTTCAACGCCATTGTCGAACAGTTGGAAGAGCGCGGTCGTCTGGATCTTGAGCGCCAAGGCTATGGCGATGTCGAGATTGAGCATCGGCTCGAACTCGATATGCGGTACGGTAACCAGCTCGCCCAGACCGCCGTTGTTGTCGGCCAGAATCGCATCACGCACAGCAGCGAATTGCTGGAGCTGATCGCACTGTTTGGCCGTGATTATGGCAAACGCTTTGGCGAAGGCAGTCAGGCTCCGGAAGCGGGCATCCGGATCAACACGGTGCGTGTAGCCAGTTTCGTCCGGGCGCCAAAGCTGGCATTCTCAAAAGTGCTGCCGGACCCGAATAGATTGCGCCCTGCACCTGAACCCGTGGAGAAGAAAACCTGCCATTTCATCGGTTACGATGAGCCGATCGAGACCGGATTTTATCGGCTTGAATCGCTGGAACCCGGTCATTTGGTAGAAGGGCCATCCGTCGTCATTTCTGAATCGACCACTTTTCTGGTCGAACCAGGCTGGCGGCTATCGGTCGGCGAATATGGCGCAGGCTGGCTTGAGCGCCAGGACATAGTTGGAGAAGCAGAATGACCGTCAACCCGAACGAACCGCAGAGCGGCGAAACACCCGAAACCGGGGATGAAGGCGTCAGCGAGTTTTTGCGCGACACCAGCCTGTTTCTGGCTCCCGATCCGCTGATCATGAACAATCATGGTATAGAGGAGCGGACTGCACTTGAGGACGAAAGCCTAGCCGCAGAGACGGATCCGGCGCGGCTGGAAATCGTCCGCGAACGTTTGCTTGCTGGTGCGAATGAAAGCTTCGACATGCTGGAAAGCATGGGCGCGGCACCGGGGGCCAAATGGGGCGATTGCGTCTCGGCTATCTTTACCGCGAGCGGCGATCTCAGCCTGGCCAGCACCGGCGGCGTCGTCATTTTCTGCAACCTTGTTCAATATCCGATCAAGTTCATTAACAAATATTGGACAAACGAACCGACGGTCGGCGTGCGCGAGGGCGATGCCTTTCTTGTCAACGATGCTCGTTACGGCCAGGCCCATAATACCGACCAATCAATGATGATGCCGGTATTCTGGGAAGGGAAGCTTGTCGCCTGGGTCGGGGCGACCGTCCATGAGGGTGAGAATGGCGCGATCGAGCCGGGTGGCATGCCGTCGATGGCGGAACAGGTGTGGGACGAAGGGCTGAAAATGTCGCCTTTCCGTGTCGCCGAAAATTACACGCTGCGGCGGGATATCGTGACCTTTCTGCAAAATTCGGTGCGCGAACCGAAGCTGCAATATGCCGATATGAAGGTGAAGATGTTCACCTGTCGCCGGCTTGAGCAGAGGATGCACGAAGCAATCAGCGAATTTGGCTTGGAAGCCATTGTTGCCTGTCTGCGCTCGAACCTTGAAGACACCGATATCGAGGTTCGCAAGCGGCTGAAAGAATGGCCGGACGGCACGGTCCGCCACAGCTGGTGGACCGATGGTACTTTACGCGAGAATGCGATGATCAAGATCAATCTCGCGCTGACCAAAAAGGGTGACCGACTGATCTTCGATTATCGGGGCTCTTCGCCCGAATTCACCAACAGGTCGAACAATTCGCTCGACATCACCCTGAAGGGCATGCTCGCCCAGCTGTTTCTGACCTATATCTGGCCCGATCTGCCTCGCAATCAGGGCGTGCTTGCTCCGATTGAGTTCATCTTTGATGAGCGCTCTATCATCAAGCCGGATTTTGGTACGCCTAATGCGCAAAGCATGATGTCGGTCTTCACCTCCTGGAGCGTCGCGCAGGTCGCGGTGATGAAATATCTCTATTCGGTGCCCAACAAATATACCCGGGTGATCGCGCCCTGGTTCAACATGATCAACACCTTCCTCTTTGGCGGTGTAACCCAGCATGGCGAGATGGTCGGCAATGTCTGCGCCGATATCAACGGCATGGGCGGCGGTGCGCTGGCGGATCGGGATGGCCAGCATAGCTGTGCACCGATTTTCGCCACCATGGCCGATTTGGGTGAGCAGGAATTCATGGAAGAAGAAATGCCCTTCGTGCAGCTCGTCTCCAAGAAACTGATGAAGGACAATCAGGGCTTTGGCCGCCAGCGCGGGGGCATGGGTTATCAGATGATCCTGGCGCTGCGGGACAGCCCGGTATGGGGCTTCATGCTGACCGCAATCGGCGCGAAATTCCCCAACGTGCCCGGTCTGTTTGGCGGCTATGGCTGCCCGACCTATCCGCTGTGCCGGATTTCGAACGTCGATGTGTTCGAGACGATGCAGAGCGATCCCTCGCAATTCCGCTATACAATTGAGGAACTGATGAACGACCAGCCGTTTGAGGACGGAAAATACAGCACCCATCCGATGTTCATGCCCTATTCGCTGGCCGAACGCGGCGAGCTGTACATGATCGCGCAGGGAACCGGTGGCGGCTTTGGTGATCCGCTGGAACGCGACCCGGAAGAGGTGATGCGCGATTTCCAGGAAGATCTGGTCTCCGAAGATGTCGCCTGGCGTATCTATCGCGTCGTGTTCGATCCGGAAACGCGGATCGTCGACGAGGATGCCACGCGTCTGGCCCGCAATGAAGCGCGCAAGGAGCGACTTGAGGAGAGCATGTCGTTTGAGGATTATTGCGCCGATTTCGTGACCGATGCTCCGCCCGCAAGCCTTCCCTATTACGGGTCATGGGAAGACCCAGCGATGGTCTATGCCGGATCGCCGGATCGCTATTATCCTGCCGGCCAAGTCAATCCGCCGGTCGTTATGCCCAACCCGCTTGAGGTGAAAATCGCGAAGCTGGAGCGTGAACTCGCCGAAGCGCGTCAGGACTGATCGATGACGCGGAGGCTATGGCTTGATGCCTATGACTATGCGGTTGGTTTGCTGCGCAGCAGCGAGGACCCATGGCTGCAGCCGGACTCGATAGGGATATTCTGCGACGAGGCGATCAAGTTGCTGGGCGCAGATTATCTGCTCCTTCCGCTGGCGCCCTTACTGGAGCGCTATCTTGGTGACGCGGGCAAGGATGGTGAAAAACGCGCAGAGACGCTGGATGAAGCCGTGGGTGACGGCGAATTATTGCAGGCGATCGAGCGGGCAATGACGGCGCTGAGCGTTTCGGCGGGCTCTGCCAAGGTTGTGCCTGTCCTGCCCGGCCCCGCTGCGATTGCGGGCGAGAACAATGATGCACTCGACATCGCGTCCATGGCGCTGGGCGATATTCTTCGGGCTGTTGCCGCCGTTCAATCCGGCATTGTCGGCATGGACGAGCCGGTGGACAGCGGGCTGGCAGAATCAGGCTCATTGTTCCGGATCGCCGAACATGGAGGATGCGCGATCATGCTTCTCGGTCATACGGACTATGCGAACGCCACCTATTGTTTCCCGACTGCGGACAGGATTTCGGCGACCGCTAAGACCGGGTGCCAGACCATCGGCACCGAAGGATTCTCGGGTAATGCCACGCCTGATCCGTCTGTCGATCATGTCCGGGTACAGGTCCCAGCAGACGCACAGCCGGAGTTTGTGCTTGCGCGGCTTGCTTCTTTGCGGACCATGGAGGTGAAATAATGCAATCAGGTCTCCTTTTTCACGACATGTTTGATTTCAACGTTGCCAGCCGTCCGGAGCAGATGTGCATAGATGATGGCATACAGGCGCTGAGCTTTGCCGAGGCAGCAGTGGCAGTGAACCGGATCGCCAATGGGTTGATCGGGCTGGGTCTGAATAAGGGCGACCGGTTCGGCTATCTTTCGCGCAACTCGGCAGATATGTGGCTGATGTATCTTGCCGCATCGCGGACCGGTGCGGTGCCTGTCCCGCTCAACTATCGTCTCGCACCTGCTGAATGGACGTATATTCTCGACAATGCTGAGGCCAGGCTGGTCTTTGTCGGGCCGGGTTATGATAAGGCAATGAGAGAAATCGCGGCAGAGCTTGCGACGGTCGAGCGGTTCATTTCTTTTGATGGCGGGCTGGATGGCGCGCTTGGATATCATGAATGGCTGGAGCAGCAGGACGCTTCGGCGGTGGCCTGCACCATCCAGTCGGACGATATTTTCTACCAGATGTATACGAGCGGGACGACCGGCCTGCCGAAGGGCGTGGTCGTCAATCACGCCAATTATGCCGCCAATATCGCCCAGACAACAAACATGATCACCCGGCTTCCCGAAGCCGGTGACACTGCTCTGGTGGTCACTCCGCTCTATCATGCCGCCGCCGTTTGGATCGCGGCCTTCTGCACCGCACGCGGTATGTCGATCATCTTGAAAACCGACTTTGACCCGGCCGACGTGGTTGAAACACTGGACCGGGAGCGCGTTGCCTTCACCTTCCTCGTCCCCGCAATGATCCAGGCCTGCCTCACCCACGTGCCTCATATCGCTCGGCGGGACTGGTCGGCGCTCAAGATGCTGATGTATGGCGCTTCGCCCATCGCCGAAGACGTTTTGCGCCGGGCCGTCTCCTGTTTCGGTTGCGATGTGTATCAAGCTTATGGCCTGACCGAGACGACCGCGATCCTCACTCTGCTGGGCGCTGACGAACATCGCCGTGCGCTGGCCGGGGAGAGCCATTTATTGCTCGCTGCCGGACGCGCCTTGCCGGGCACCGAGATGCGCATTGCTGATGACGACGACAGGCCTTGTCGATCCGGCGAGATTGGCCAGATATTGGCGCGCGGACCACAAATTGTTCCAGGCTATTGGGCGATGGAGGACGCGACCAGGGATTTCCTCAAGGACGATTGGGCGCATACCGGCGATGCGGGTGAAATCGACAAGGAAGGCTATCTCTATATCCGGGACCGTATCAAGGACATGGTCGTCAGCGGCGGCGAGAATATCTATCCGCGCGAGGTTGAAAATGCGCTCTTTGACCATCCCCAAATCATTGATGCAGCGGTGATCGGCGTCCCCGACCCGAAATTTGGCGAAGCTTTGCTCGCGGTCATCGTGACCGATCCCGGGGCAGAGCTTTCGACCGATGAGGTCATCGCTTTCTGCCGGACAAAATTGGGCGGGTACAAGGTGCCGCGCCGGATCAGCCGCGTCCCGGAACTGCCGCGCAACGCGAGCGGCAAAGTGTTGAAACAGGAATTGCGCAAACCTTATTGGGGCGATGGTGACAGGTCCGTCGGATAGCGGCCGATGAATTCATGCGGCAGCGTGCCACGCACTGTCTGATGGATCGCAAAAGCCTACCCATCGGGGTGGGTTATTCCTGCCGCCACTGTTTCAATGAACAAATAGAGCAACGTCAAACGGTGCAACAGAGCCCTTTCAGGGGCCGGGATTATTAGGGAGGATTTATAGCAATGAGCACTATTCGCGCAGCACTTCTGGCCGGTACAGCCATGGTTTTCATGCCGGTGGCGGCCAATGCCCAAACCGAGGAAGCGCCAGCAGCAGAAACTGGTGGCATCCGTCCGATCATTGTAACCGCCCAGCGCCGCAAAGAATCGCTTCAGGAAGTGCCGCTGGCAATCTCTGCGCTGGATTCGCAACGGATTGAAGAAAGCGGATTTAATGACGTTGAGGATCTCTCCTCCGCAGTGCCCAATCTGAATATCAGCGCGCTCTGGGGTACTTCCAGCCCCAAGGTCTTCATGCGCGGGATCGGCAATAATAATTTCAACCAGACGGCCGAGAGCAAAGTCGCGATCTATCTCGACCAGGTCTATCTGTCGGCCCCGTCCGGTCAGCTGTTCCAGATGTATGATCTGGAACGGATTGAAGTTCTCCGCGGTCCGCAGGGAACGCTTTATGGCAAGAATGCAACGGGTGGCGCGATCTCCGTCTATTCGAAACTGCCCGAAGACTATCTCGAAGGCTATGTCCGCGCCGGCTACGGGAATTACGACGCGTTTGAAACGGAAGGTGCGGTGACGGTTCCGATGGGGGATACGCTGTCTATGCGCGTCGCCGGCACCTATCAACGGCGCGACGGCTATGTGACGGATCTCGGCACGGGCGACAAGGTCAATAATATCGATCAATGGGCAGCCCGCGCTATCCTGCGCTGGCAGCCGAGTTCTGATGTCGATATTCGCCTGAATGTGCACGGTGGCGGTTCCGATACCACCCATAACAACAGCGTCCACCGCGGCATTTTTGATCCTGCACAGCTTGCATTGGGCAATATGGTGAAACTTCCCGCCGATGCGATCGTTGACGGGCAGGGCGTTGATATTTTTGGCTATCGCGACCCCAACCCGGATCCCTATGTGAACAGCTATGAAGGTCCCACTTTCGCGAACATTGACCTGTTCGGCGTGTCGCTGGTCGGCGATTTCACCTTCGGTGACGGTTATACGCTGACGTCTGTCACCGGATATGAAACATCGCAGCGCAGCGTCTTGCAAGAAGGCAATGGTGCGCCAAGCACGATTTTCACGATCAATTGGGGACCATCAGACTTTGAGTCGATCTCACAGGAGTTGCGGCTATCTTCGCCATCAGACGACGCTTTCAGCTGGGTGATTGGCGGCTTCCTTTTCCATGAGCGCGGCGAGGTTGATAATTTCTACAATCTCACCGACGCCAGTTTCGCGCTCGGCGGGCTTGAGGCCTTTGACCAATATTATGTCCAGTCAACCGACACCTATGCGGCCTTCGCGCAAGCGGAACTGGAAATCACGGACCACTTGAACCTCACCCTTGGTGGCCGCATCAACCATGAGAAACGTGATCTCGACCACAATAGTTTTGGCACCGATCGCAATGGCAACAATCTGCTACCCGGGCCGCTATTCGATATCAATTTGCAGGAAAGCTGGACAGAATGGTCGGGCCGGGCCGCCCTGGGCTATGATTTCAGCGATGATATCATGGGTTTCGTCAGCATCAATCGTGGCTTCACCAGCGGTGGCTTCAACACCGGCGCATTTAATGATCCGGTCGGTGCGCTCAAAATCTATGACCCTGAAATCGTGATCAGCTACGAGGCGGGTTTGCGGACCTCGCTGTTCGACAGCCGGGTCCAGTTCAATGTGACGAGCTTTCTCTACGACTACAGCGATCTTCAGGTATTCACCTTCACCGCAGGCGGACTTCAGTTCATCGAGAATGCTTCGGATGCCAGCATCATGGGCCTGGAATTTGAGCTGCAGGCGCTGGTAACGGACAATTTCGAAGTTGGCGGCAGCCTTGGGATTCTGGATAGCGAATATAAGAATTTCAACCGAACCAATGCCGGGGTGACCGAAGATCTTAGCGGTAACCGCCTGATCGGCGCGCCGAATACGCAGTTCAATCTTTATGGCCGCTACACGATCCCGACAGAAATCGGTGATTTCGTGCTCAGAGGCGATTTTACGTACACCGGAAATCGCTACTATGACGAACGCGAATTGGTGGAACTCAGCAGTGAAGGGGCAACTGTAAATCTCGACGCCCGAATTGCCTGGACCAGCAAGGATGAGACGATCGAAGCAGCGCTTTGGGCTAAAAATCTCACCGACGAAGTCAAGATCATCGACGTGGTAGAAGTGGGGCTCTTTGGTTATCAGAATGTCTGGTATAATACGCCTCGGACCTACGGATTTTCCATCGGATACCGGTTTTAGACAGCCGTCAACTCGAGGAAGATAGTTGAACCCAGAGTGCATTTGCTCGCACCAGTTAACACGCCAGCCAGTCCCAGTGGCGCGACCGGATGATGCTTTCCCTTGAGGCAATCAACCGGGCCACCGTCAATCTTGCGCTCTCAATACTATCGACCAACTCGATCGAACAGCCGACGGGACAAATCCCTTAGCAGTTTCCCGCAGCAAACGCTCCTTTGGGACCATCGGCGTGACGATTTTCCTATGATTACAGTGCTTTGAAAAGTGCTGGTGCCCAGAAGAAGACCGATTTGGATTGCGGCCCCGCAATAACAATTATCTGCGGCGTCTGGTTACGAACATTATTCTTGATCAACGACCAGTGGCTGGCCCCGTCAAACTGCATACCTGTATAATCAACCCCCGCCACATCCAACAGCGTGGGTGCCCAATTCTGAATGAAAACGGGTTCTTCAAGTATCTGATCGGGAGCGATATGGCCGCGCCACGATATCAGAGCGGGCGTCCGCATCCCGCCTTCGAAGGCCAGGCTTTTCCCGCCCCTCAATGGTGCGTTACTCGATCCCAGCTTTTTGTCACCTCCATTATCGCTCATCAATATGATGACGGTATTTTCCATCAGGCCATTAGTTTCAAGGGCGCTGACGAGCTTCCCGATGTGAGCATCCAGATCGGTCATCATTTCGGCATAAACTCTGCGGTCCATGTCCTCGATTTCCGGATATGATCTGGCAACGCCATCTATTGACTGCAGCGGCGTATGAGGGGCGTCATATGCCATGTAGAGAAAAAAGGGATTATCATCATTATGTTGGTCAATCAGTCCGAGCGCCTCCTGGGTTAGTAGCGCGGTGGTATGCCCTGTTTCACGAACAGTGGTTCCGTTGCGCTGCCAATCGAGACGGCCGTTGAACACGTGCGTATAATGATCCACCCAGCCATTCAACAGCCCATAGGAGTGATCAAATCCCCTTGCATTTGGCAGGGATTCCGGACTGCTATGTCCCAGATGCCACTTGCCAACCAACCAGGTATCATAGCCAGCGGATTTCAGACGCTCCGGTAGCAAGGTGAGATTGACAGGCAGGGTTCCATCAAGCGCCATCGGGCTGTCAATGCCATATTTGAGCGGGTTTTGACCGGTCATCAGGGCCGCCCGGGTAGGACTGCAGATCGGAAATACGTAGGAACGTTCAAGCTTGACGCCGCTCTCGGCCAATGCATCGATGTTTGGCGTCGATATTTCCGATCCATGGTAACCGACATCATTCCAGCCCATATCATCGACCAGAATGAACACGATATTGGGCCGCGGTCCCGATGACTGTGCATCTGCCACCTGATCCGGCTGCGTCATGCATCCGGTTAGCGACGCCAGTATAGAAGCCACGCACATAAAAAAGATCGCGGATGCGGACCGGTCAGGCTTTTGGGTATCTGCTTTGACGCTCATCGAATCAGCCAAACGAAAGCTGTTCGAATAGAATCTGACTCTCCGGCACGCCAATTTTACGCAAATTGTCAGCGACCGCATCCACCATCACGGGTGGACCGCACACATAGAATATCCAGCCCTCCCGCTGGGCAGGCGTAAATTGTTCTGCCAATAGTTCCGCGGAAATATATCCAGTTTTCGCTTCGACCGTATCATCTGGCTGTTCCAGAACGAGCGTCTGTCTGAAATCAAGCAGCTTCTTTTCTATATGTCCGATTTCGTCCTGAAAGACCATTTGGTCATAGCGCCGGTTACCATAAATCAGTCGAACCGGGCGGGACTCGCCAAGATCATCCAGCTGCCGCAATATGCCGAGGATCGGGCCGATGCCGGCCCCGCCTGCGATCAGGGCGATGCCGCTCGCGCTGCGACCATTGAGCGTGAACACACCATGTGGTCCATCGACATAGACCCGCTGTCCGGGCCTTAATTGCCCAAGATTTGAAGTGAAATCGCCCAGTTCGCGGATGATGAAAGATATTTGCGGAAGACTGGTGGGGCTTGATGCAATCGAGAAAGGATGCTCCGAGCGGTTAAAGGGATTGCCGCTGGTGTTGATCCACAGAAATTGCCCTGCATCAAATGAAAAGGGAAAATCGCCGTCCTTTTCTATTGTCAGCGACCAGTCGCTTGCGCCAACTTTTTTGGCTTCGACCAGCTTGAACGGTCGCCGCTTCTGGACAATAGGCCGATAAAAATAGGTATAGGCGACGATCCCGACAGAGATGGTGCAAAGGATGATCCACATTGCATCGAAATAGGGATTATATCGGCCGTGGCGACCGACCGACACCGCATGGTCAGTTCCCAATATTGCGACGGCTACCAATGCGACCCCGTGCGATATGCGCCAGGATTCATAACTGATTTTCAGCTTGTCCCTGTACATCGACATCAACACAAAAACGGTCATGATGGCCCAGGCAAATACCCCGGTCGACACTTCGCCAGTGGTGATGGAAGACCACATATCACCCAGCGCCTTTTGTGGTGCAATGAAATAGCGGGGCGCCACTATGAGAACGGGGTGCAGCAGGAAGAACAGCCCAATAATTTCGCCAGCCTTGCGATGGAGCAGCATGCCATTGTCGACGCCGGTATATCTGGTCAACACGTCAATCCGGCCCGAAAGCGGATATTGTGCCAATAAGGCGGCAAACATCGAAATATTGAGAGCCGTCAGTAGCGTTGCATAGATACCGCGATATTCGAGATCCTGCGTGGTAGACCAGATATAGGGTATTAGAACCAACGATATGTAGACAAGCATAAGACGGCGAAACGTCAAAGGCGGTTGCCGCGTCGGCGGAAGGAGAGTCGAAGGAGTGGTCATAGAAATGGCATCCAATATTCAGCGGATTGGTTCGGGCTTGCTGCGGTTGGTTTCATCTCCCCGCAGACAGATTTGTGGCATCACTTGCGGCGGAGGAAGAGGCATTGCGTTTGCGAAACCATACCGAATTTATGGTCGAAAAAACTTCCATGTCGTTCTGATTGATTAACGAGAAACGGGTTCGAACCAATCCCCGGTCGGGTAGCGAGTCCTGTTCCCGTTTTTCGACAAGTTGCGTTCTGAGCCGGAGTTTGTCTCCTGCATGGACCGGTTCCAGAAAACGGACTTCATCCTGATTGGCAACACCGATCACTGCGGCACGCGGTGTGTTCTGATGGACCAACTTGACGACCAGCGCCGGAATGAGAACCGACGGCGCGACGAGAGCCGGAGCGCCGATTTCCTGTGCAGCGGTCTCGTCCAGATGAAATTCAATTGGCTCGAAACGTTCTGCCATATCGATGATTTCTTCGCGCGTCACTATATGCGCTTCCGGCCATATCATGTCGGGAACCGGGAGATCCTCAAAATAATGTTCGATTGCCCTTGAATCCGTTGTGACAGCCATCCCGGTTCTTTAACCCCACGAGACGGTGGGTTTGACCGCTTTGTCCGGTGTAAGCTCGATGGCATCAACCGGGCAGCTCAACCTGCACAGATGGCAAATCTGGCAGTCATCCTGATAGGCGATATAGGCCTGAGCGGAATCCGGATCCATACGGATCACATCGGTCGGACAAGCCTTCACGCAATTCTCGCATCCGATACAGCCGTGAATTTTTTCGATGGGCATATGGGGCTCCTCTAGGCCTTGCCGATTTTGGCGCGATATTCATCTTCGCCGGGATAGGGCCTTGGATAGCTTTCACGATAAGTCAGCTTCGCATAGGGCTTCCATTCTTCGGGAAGCATATGTTTGGACAGCTCCATCTGGCCTTCAGGCCCTTTTTTCAGCAGCACCAGACAATGCCATTCATCGTCGTTGCGAGCGGGGATATCTTCGCGAAAATGGGTGCCGCGGCTTTCTTCACGGAACAGTCCGGCACGCAACTTCATTTCCGCATTCAGCAGCATATTCGATGCCTCATGCGCGAGCCTTAGTTCATGACCATCCCGCGCAATCATATTGGGTACTATGGCTTTGCGAATATATTCGATCGACGACAACGCCCCTTCAAGACGTTTGGGCTCCTTCACGTACAGGATATGAAATGGCGTCATCGTGTTGCGCAACAGATTTGTAACCCAGTCGGGAGAAAAGCCGCTTTCATTTTCGCGCGCAGCCCACATTTCAGAAATTTTCGTATCGACATAGGCTTGATCAAATCTTGGCATCGGAACTTTTGAAGCATATTCAGACGCGAATTTCGCCGCGCGCCTCCCTTGAATGGCCGAACCATAAGAAGAGAATCCCCGTGCAGGATAGCTCGCGCCACACAGCATCGATCCAAGGGAATCACCTGCGGCAAAAAGTCCTTCGACGCCATCAGCACGGCAGGTGTAATCGGAATTAAATACGCCTTCTCCCTTGTGCACGCCCATGCCTGCCGTTGATCCGCCTACCCGGAAGCCCCGGTCTACCGCCGGGCCGCCGAAAAGGCCGCCACCGCCCGGAGGAGGGCCTTCGGGAGGGCCTCCCCAATCCAGTGTGAGACCTTCTGCGGTGAGAAATCCCCTGCCCTCATATTTCGCTTTATTCCTGACGGCCTCGGGCGGCGGTCCCTCGCCACGTGTCTCACCCGCCGGGCCGGCATTGGGGTCTCTGGTGACATCACCCGTAGCCACATTCAGCGCGGCATTTTTCTATACCGACGTCGATGATTTCCAGGAAACCTCTTTCTCTGGCGCCTCGTTTGACACGATCAATTCCCAGGTAAATGTCATCGGTGCGGAAGCCAGCCTGTTTTGGAAGCTTTCGGACAATTTCACGTTGGATACCGCATGGACCTACGCCGATGCGACAATAGACGCCGGTACCTTTCTTATCGGCGGCGTGCCGACAGCCTTTCCTGATCGGTCGCCGGCACAGTCACCCAAATGGACCGGACATTTCGGCATGTTGACGGACTGGCAACTCACCGACGATTGGGATTTTACCGGCTCTGCCTATTTCCGGCATCGCAGCTCGATGATCCATCAGTTTGTCGAGACGTTCCGATCAGATTCGCTGAGCACATTGGATATCACGATCGGTGTAGCCAATCCCGCAAACGGGCTTGCTTTCAGCATCATCGGAACAAATCTCACAAACGAGATATCCGCTGATTTCAGTGGCCCGCCAGCAAGCGCGGGCATTGTCCCTCCAGACGTCAGAGCGGACTCACCAGGCCGCTTTCGCACTGTCTTGCTACAGGCTCGCTTGAATTTTTAGGGAGGCGCCGTTTTATATCGCTGGAATATCATGTGGCAAAGCAACACCCATGGGCGGCATTCGACGATATTTTGGTATCTGATACAGAATGCGCGTTGCACATGACGTTCATGGCCAATGGATCAGTTACATTGGGGCTCGTACCAGCATTGAACTGGGTTGAGAGCGGTCTCGATAGAAACGAGCCCCGTCGTAAGTGCCACTGGATTGTCAGCCTTGTCCGTCGTCAGATAATTGGAACAAATTGTTGTGATAGCCAATTGGATGGCACGGCGACTTCTCTACCGCTGCTCGAAACTATCTGCGTGCGATCGAAAAGCGCAGTCCGATGCGGCCGACAAAATCGTCAAAATCCCGAACCGGCACATTTGACGCATTGCTGACATATCCGGCTTCGCCGAATATCGAAACCTGATCCCATATCTGATAATCGAGCGCTGCGGTTGCCCTTATATGCGTGTCGGCACGACGCACCGGGTAAAGGAGCGAAAAATCATCTTCGTAATCGCGCTGCACAACGGAAAGCCGGGCGAAACCGGTAAGTCTGTCAGCGAGCGGTGCACTACCCACGAAACGAACGCCATAACCGATATAGCTGAAGCGATTCTCATCGGCATCATGCTTCATTCCCAGTAGTGACATATTGATCGAGGCGGGACCGCCATTGGGACGCCAATTGTGACGCAACTCGGCAAGCCATTCGGATTGATCGAAGCCGGTGAAGCGGTCCTCCGACTGATTGCGAAAGCCATAGCGCAACCGGCCCGTGGTTATATGGTCTTTCGAGTGGCGATGGATCAGCTGTGCATCCACCCGCGGCCGGTCAAATACACGACCGTCTTCACCGACAACATATTGATATTCGGCACCCAGCCGCAATCGCGTCGCCCCCTCTCCCGGCAAGGGGAAATCACCGCGAATAGACGGTCCCAATGCATAGCGATTGTAGCGGCTGTCTTCCGGATAAATCTCCATATCTGCACCGAAATCAACGAGCACTGATCCCAGATCATAGCCCAGCCGAATGTCGGTTTGGACCGAACTGGCAATGCGGTCCTGATCAACCCCGTTTTCAATGATGTCGGCTGGCACGACGTCTCGCCCTGCCGAAAGTTCCGCGGAGGCAAAAAAGCCGTCATCTTTTGCCAAAGCCGTACTGCTTGCGGGCGCCGCAATTGCGAACGTCAATATCAAAACCGGTTTCTTCATGGGCTGGTGTCGCTTTGTGTCGTGAGGGCGGAGGTGCGAAAAGATTTGGCCGTCCGGTTTATCGGAATCGTCAAAACCGATTCCAGAGTGAACCAGGCGCGCATGGCGCGGAACAGGATATATTCCGGTATCGCCAATAATGCATCGGGCCTGCGGTTGATCAGTACAGCCGCGACAGCGACCAATGCCGGCGCGCCGATCAGGACCGCTGCAATGGCCTGCCAGACCAGCGGACTGGTCGGATCGGTATCGGTGAAAAACTGGAATATGCCGAACAGAAGTATGGGAACCATCATCGCGCGACGTGCAGAATTCAACAACATATAGGGCAGGATCAACTTGCCGCAAATGGTCATGGACGAGGATGTGATGATGTCCCGACAGCGTGAGGAGACATGATAAACGGAACGGAACCAGCGGAGACGCTGCTCGCGCAGATGGGCGAGGCTGGTGGGCACTTCCGAGACATAATGAATGCGATGGTCAACGATCGCCCGATAGCCCATCTCACCGATCCGCAATGACATGTCGGTGTCCTCGCCGTTCATACCCGATGCAAATGCACCAACGCTTTTCAAGGGAGCCGTCCGGTAAACCGCGAACATGCCGGGTACGCCCACAAGACCCCACAGGGAGCTTAGAGCCGGAGAATAATAGCCATGTTTCACCAACACCTCGACAAGACGGGAACGGTCGAAAACGGCACCGCCAGGGGGCAAGGGTATGCCCCCCACCACCCCGATTTCCTCATTGGAGAAATTCTGTACGGCAAGGGTAATATTATCTTCGGCGACAAGCGTGTCGGCATCGATACGGATCGTCAGCGGATGACGCGCTTCCTGAATTCCACGGTTGAGAGCATGTGCCTTGCCGCTTTGCGCGACATGAATGATCCGCCCCTGCAAGGCTTTCGCTTCTGATATCGCCTGCTGTGCGACCGCTGCCGTATCATCGGTCGAAGCATTGTCCAGCACGATCATTTCGACGATTTCGCCATAATGCTGTGCGGCCCGATCGATGTGGCGAATTGTTTCTGCAATGATATAGGTCTCGTTAAAGGCCGGCACGATTATGCTGACTGGCGTCCGATAATCATCCTTTGCATCCAGTTTCCGCTCGATCACGCTGATCAAATATAGTTGCAGAAAAAGCAGTGGCAGAAACAGAAGAACCCCCGGACCGATCCCGCCCAGCAAGCTGATATCCCGCAAATCTTCGATCAGAGCGAAGTCGGAATAGCTGGCAAACCCTGAAAGTGCCGCTGCAATCACCGCCGTCGCAGCGAGACGCAAGACCGGACGAAGGTTTTCGCTTTCCCCGATTTTCATATCTACTTTTTCCGGCATGGATCCGCGTTCCAGCAGCATCAGCGAGAATAAGCCGAAGCCGATCAGGCCGGCGGTAATCTGGACGACGGCCAGAGCATATGGATCGCCAAACAAGGACAGGAAGAGGGTATTTGTCAGATCCAGCAGGCAACAGATCAGCAGAAATCGCAGCACCAAATCAAAGCCGAACAACAGCCGTGCCAAGGCTGAGCCACTGCCATAACAGGCAAAGGCGATATAAAAGGATATAATATAGGTGCGGATGGCGATCGAATGCTGTCCGGTGTAGGGCGCAAATATATAGTCGCGTTGAGGAAACAGCCAATCGATCTGCCCGGTTCCAAATATCCAGAGCTGAAACAATGCCAAAAGACAGAATGTCAGCAACATCGCCGGCACACGGAGCGGTGAAACCGAAGCAGCCAGGCCCTGCGGGCGACTGTCGACCGATCCAAATTGTGCCTCTCGTCTGGAATCATTGGCGGGAGGGTTGGTCACCCCGCATTGCCCGACATATTATTGTCTGTGCCATTGTCCGATAGAGAAACCAGCAAGGCTACCGCGGGCGCGTTCAAAGTATCAATTTCTCTCACGCGTTGAACCACGATCCCGATATTGCGATCGAGTGACCTGTAGATAATCCAGTCAGTCGGCCGGGCTCTCTTTTCCACAATGGCGGCGGCAATATCTCCCGCAAGGATGCGGATATTGGTGGGCATTTTACCTTTTACAAAAGACAATCCACGCGGATCAAGCAGGCCGAGCAATTGCGCGATCGCCTGCGCATCAACAGCAGTATCGGTTTCACCAAGCAGCGCAACCGTATCGGCCGCATGCAGTTGTGTCCGCACAAAAGACAGATTGTCGGAGATTTTCTCCCCTCCGCCGCGCAGCACGGTTTCCGGCAATAGCTCGGCGACGGACGGGGTTTCCGCCCCGCAGAGATTAAGATTGGCGTCGGTCGTCGCCAGCGATATTTCCATCTTGTTGTCGGATTGATGGAAGCCTGCCGGAAGCGCGATCGACTGGTTGATCCGTTCCGTCTGGGCGGAAAGCCGCCGTGAGAACAGGATATGATCATTGAGTGTGACCGTGAGGTCATAGCGAGCATCATTGCCAGTCGGCCCGACCGCCATGCGCATATCCAACGCGGAGGGCAAAGTCTGACCGGGCAAATTTTTGACATTATAATGATAGCGCCAACTAGTCTGGTGATCGAATTTGCGTATACCGCTGTTGATGTTTCTGCCGGTAATCGGAATCGGATAGGCTGCAGTGACATAAGATCCGGCGTTATTTTTGGCTTCGCCGGACAATGTGCTCAGGGCGGCGCTATCGAGGCCGTTTTTCCCGAAATGAAGCGAATACCCTTTTTGTACGAGTCGGGCAGCGTGGACGATTTTTGTCAAATCATCTGCATTGCGCTTTTTTTCATTCCACAGGACGGGAACCCGATCACCCCAGAGAGCGAGCCTGTCTCTCGTGCTATTGACCGGTTTGGCAAGCGAAAGCCGCAACCCGCTTTCCGGCTTGATCTCCACGACGGCAGCAATAGAATCAGCGATGGAACATTGAGCAATCGGTCCCCGACCCTGCAAGCTCAGGCTGACATCAAGAACAGGGGACGACAGCTCCGTGGGGGTAAGCTCAATTTCGACTTTTTGCTCAACCTTGCTCTGATTCAGCAGAATATCTGCGCGCTTCATACCATTGATCGAGACGCGCAACACGCCTTCCACACCCTCCGAAACGCGACTTGAAAAAACCAGTCCATAGCGTCCGCTGGTTGGAC
Organism: Parasphingorhabdus sp.; assembly: GCF_048267785.1. Lineage (GTDB taxonomy): Bacteria > Pseudomonadota > Alphaproteobacteria > Sphingomonadales > Sphingomonadaceae > Parasphingorhabdus. Next base: position 120,274 of record NZ_JBLWWU010000004.1, read on the forward strand.
GGGAGTCGATGGGCAGCCGAAACAATTGACCAGTGTAGGAAGGCATGCCGCTGAGGATGAGAGGCGTATCCGAATATTGTCCTGGGGAGAAAACATTGGTCCCGCTGGTATCAGAGCCTCGTTCTTCCGCGCCTTGATAATCGGAAAACTGCTGTTTTTCAGCGCCCGTCACCTTGTTCCAGCCAGCTCTAAAGGCACCGCCTTGCCCCAGTAAAACAAGAACTCCGGCCAGCAAGAAAGCCAGCAACCCTACGCCAATTAATCTCATAATATTCTTCTGTTCGTTCCAAGGTTATGCGGCTCTCTGGCTCGGGCAATTTTCATCCGGATGGGTGGATCCGTTTTTGACGCCAGCGCTGTCGTCATTACCCAGCGCATGCGAGCGGTCTTCATTCCAGGCCGTCCGTGCGGGTATTTTGGCGAGATTGATCCGGTCTTTGTAACGCGACGATATTTCTAGCGTATCATCAAGCAGTCCGGCGGCGAGCAATATCGGATCGAGGCCCAATGCCCGTAAATGCCTGTTGCTGACATTCAGATCATTTGCCTCCGCTTCTCGGCGTGGATTGGGAACATAAGCGATCTCTGCACCGGTGAGGGTAGAAACCAGTTGTGCGAGTTCCTTGACTTCCAGGGTTTCGGCTACCTGATTAAGAATCTTGACCGGACTGCCTGCCTCGGGCGGGTTGTTCACGGCGAGTTCGACGCAGCGAACAGTATCCTGAATATTGATAAACGCGCGCGTTTGGCCCCCGGTGCCATGCACTGTCAGCGGATGGCCGACGGCGGATTCAACCAGAAAACGGTTCAATACCGTGCCATATTCACCGTCATAATCAAACCGGTTGACCAGCGCAGGATGACGCCGGGTTTCCCTGGTCTGCGTGCCCCATACAATGCCCTGATGCAGATCGGTGATGCGCATCTTGTCGTTGTTGGCGTAAAATTGAAACAGCAACTGATCCAGCGATTTGGTAAGGTGATAAACACTGCCGGGATTTGTGGGATAGAGAATATCGCGCTTGTGCCGCTGGCCTTCGTCATCGGTCACTTCCACCGGAAGATAGCCTTCCGGCAGTTCGAAGCCAGCACCGGAATATCCGTACACGCCCATTGTGCCGAGATGTACCAGATGGCTATCCAGCCCGAGTTCGGTCAGAGCCACCAGCACATTATGCGTTGCCGCCATATTGTTATCGACGGTATAGCGTTTTTCCTTCGCGCCACGCATTGAATATGGAGCCGCGCGTTGCTCGGCAAAATGCACGATCGTATCCGGACGGAGTTCTTCGAGAAAATCGGCGAATTCCTGGTAGTCGCGGGCAATATCGATGACGGCGTAATCAATTCGTTTTCCGGAGACTTCTTCCCAGGCTTCTACCCGGACGTCGATTGGCTCAATCGGCGTCAGACTGCGAATACCGAGTTCGAGGTCGATCCGCCGACGTGACAGATTATCGAGGATGGTGACGTCATGACCGATAGACGAAAGATGCAGGGCCGTCGGCCAACCACAAAATCCGTCTCCGCCGAGCACGAGTATTTTTTTGCCGATCATAAGATAGGGCCCTATTCTTTAAATATTATTGTTCAATCGGGCTAAAATCCCGACCAGTTACTACTGGAGCGCTACAAACTCTTGACGCACAGTTGTTGTGAAGATTTGGGTTCTCGACAACAAGGGTGAATTACATTCTGTTAGACTTGTTTACATTTCCACATTGCAGCATGAGATGGGTAAATTCGCCGATATTCTGGATAAATCTTGGAACGTTCTTGGAAATTCTGGCGAATCAATAGCCGTTGACTTTTCGCGGTCAAATCAGCTTAACCTCAAACAAATGCGACAAAGTCACAAATTGACGCGGGACACCTTCACCCGCAGAGATATGGTACGCGCTACGATTGGTGCAGGATTCGCGCTTGGCAACCCGCTTCCGGCTCTGGCGTCTGCCAGACCGGACAGATCGCTAGCGGCTGTTGCTGCGACCCGCGGTATTTCATTCGGGAGCGCGGTATCGGCAAAATGGCTGGACAATGAACATTTCACCCGCCTTGTTTCCCGTGAGTGCGATACCATCACGACCGAAAATGGTCTCAAATGGAAATATCTGGAACCGGAAAAGGATATTCGAGACGGCGCGCCGGCAATGGCTTTGGCGAAATTCGCTGGGCGCAGCAGGCTGGCCATGCGCGGTCACTGCTTCATATGGAACCATGACCAACGTATGCCCGCATGGCTTGTTGAAATGACCAACAAATTGCCCCGTGGGCGGAAGCAGTCATTGTCCCGGCGGATGTGGCGGCACGCCGCTTACCTTGGTCGAACCTTTCCGGCAATCAGATCATGGGATGTCGTGAACGAGGCAATCGACCCGCGCAACGGGCAGATCCGGCATTCCGCCATGCACCGGCTAATGGGGGAGCGCTTTATCGATCTGGCATTCGACATCATGAAAGCGAAAGCACCGAAGGCACAGCTCGTTTACAATGATACGATGGATTGGAGAGCATCACCATTGCATCGCAATGCGACATTGCATTTGCTGGACCGATTGCTGTCTCGCAATGTCCCGATTGATGCCCTGGGTATCCAGAGCCATATCGGCAACACGCTGGGCAAGCCACGGGACGAAACCGGCTGGCGACTATTTCTGGATGAAGTCGCCGGCATGGGTATCGATATCATATTGACCGAACTGGATTGCAGCGATCGCAACATTGACGATCCGGATCCGCTCCGTCGCGACGCAGAAACGGCGGCCTTCACGAAAGGCTATCTTGATCTGACGCTGGACTTCCCCAATGTGAAACAAATCATATTATGGTCTCTGACGGACCGGGTAAGCTACATGAACCGACCGGGCTATCCGGACTATAAACGCAGACCGGACGGTCTGCCATTGCGAGGCCATCCCTATGACGAGCATTGGCGACCCACAAAAATGCGCTCAGCGATCGCCGATGCATTACTGGCGGCGCCACAGCGTCTGTAATTTTCCGCCCCGCCCCCTGTGCCACCGCGGAAAGGTTGAAACGAACTGGATTTCAATCGGCGAAGTTCAGAAAGCTGCCGAGACGGAGCAGGGCTAGGGGCGGCCCATGGGCAACCGAATGATAAGGATTGGCTTCGGGTTCCTGTTCATCGAACGTCTCTACAATCCGCTTAACGCCCTCTTCGCTGCTCCAGGGCAGCTCGAAAACGGTAAATCGAAGACGGCGGTAACAGGAGAATTCCAAAATGCCGGCGCGCCCGTTCCGCCTGTTGAAGAGCCATGGGAAGAGGAACCCGATGATCCTTCGCCACCCCACGACTGGGTGAGTCTCTGGTAATATTTCGGAACTGCTGATGGTGGTTCCCCCAGCCCAAAGTGACGCGACGGATGGCACAGAGGAGAAACAGGATGAATATATATCGGATTATCGTCCCAGCACTGTCGCTTGCAGTGCTCGTTTTCGGAACCGGTCAGCCGCAGATGGCCAGTGCTCAGGCGCTGAACCAAACTATCAGGCTTGCTGTACAAGCTTGGCGGGCTGCCCGGCAAGGGCCGCCGCGAAGCGCCGAAATCCGGCGACATACTGGACCTGACCCGAGCTATGGCCTCCCGCTTTGCCGCGCTCGACAAGAACGATGAACTGGCCCGTCTCCGCAGCTGCGCCAACAGCCCGAAAATGAAGGCACAGATGATCGCTGCGATGCAGAAAAGGTCTGCTGGTTCCACCAATATGATCTTGCGGGAATGCAATATCAGCGTGCCCAAGCTGCAACAGGTTGCTGATACAGTATTGGGGGACAACAGCCGAGACGCAAGTGCCATTAACTATCGATCGGATCGGGCCAATCCGCCGGATGTCGGGCCCCCGGTCGAGGATGACAGCGATCAGCGCCGGCTATCTTGCGGTCGATATCGACAAACTGGGCGCGGGCGATTGGTTCGATACCGGCGGATAAATGTTGGCGTCGTCAAATGCGCGGGTGAATAATCCCGGTAGCTTGCATTGCGCCGGTCCGCGGCGCGCAAGATTCCTTCGCGTTCGTAATAGCGGATAGTGTCCACCTTCATATTCGTAGCCTTTGCGAATTTCCCAATAAGCATATCTTGACCCTGTAGCAGCTACAGGGTGCATATGCCGCTGCGAATCGAAACGACAAGAGACGCATTTGATGACCTATTTCCCACCGCATTGGCGGTTGATCGCCGCTGCCGTGCCTATCTTTATAACTGCTCCGGCATTTGCTCAGGAGACTCCCGCTGCTGATCACCTCGAGGCGGAGCATGCGAATGATCATCACGGAGAGGAAGCCGAACAGGCGATCATTGTGCAGGGAACCCGCAACCGTCGTCGCGTCCAGGACGAACCGATCCGCGTCGAAGTGATTGGGGGAGAAGAAATCGAAGAAAAAGCGATAATGCGTCCCGGTAATATTGCCATGCTGGTTGCGGAAACCGGCGGGGTCCGTGTGCAAACCACTGCCCCAGCATTGGGCGCTGCGAATATCCGGATTCAGGGTCTGGAGGGGCGATACACGCAGCTACTGGCCGATGGGCTCCCGCTCTACGGCGGGCAAGCCTCGTCGCTCGGCTTGTTGCAGATACCACCCACTGACCTCGGCCAGGTCGAAATTATCAAGGGAGCGGCTTCCGCTTTATACGGTCCATCCGCTCTGGGAGGCGTCATCAACCTGATCTCCAAACGGCCCGGCGATGCGTTCGAAGCGGAACTACTGGCCAACGCAACCACGCGTGACGGGCAGGATCTGACCGGATATATCTCTACCCCTTTAAACGACAATCTGGGCGTTTCGCTCACCGCTGGCGCGCATCGCCAAACCGGGCAGGATATCGATGGCGACGGGTGGTATGACCTATCCTCTTATGATCGCCTGACCGCCCGGCCTCGTTTGCAGTGGGATGACGGCAGCAGCAGCTCCCTTTATCTTACGCTTGGCGCCATGACGGAAGAGCGGGTTGGCGGAACGTTGCCGGGCCAAACTGTGCCCGACGGCACATCCTTCCCGCAAACTCAAGATACGGAGCGCTTCGATGCAGGACTGGTCGGCGAAACGCCAATAGGGGACAAGATGACGTTGCACCTCCGCGCGTCCGCCATGCGGCAAGACCATTTGCACCGTTTCGGCACCGTTGCAGAAGATGATCGGCATCAAAGCCTGTTCGCCGAAGCATCTGTCTCGGGTGGCAGCGGGGCGACCTCCTGGGTTGGCGGCATCGCCTTCCAGTCCGATGCTTTCCGTTCAGAAACCTTTCCAGCGTTCGATTACAGCTACGACGTGCCGGGCTTTTTCGCACAGGTAGAACACGAGGCAACGGCTGACCTCACGCTGGCCGGTAGCGGACGAGTGGATTTCCACGATGAATTCGGGACCCAGTTCAGCCCGCGCCTGTCGGCGCTTTACCGGCCCGGTAACTGGACGATCCGGGGATCGCTCGGTGGCGGCTTCTTTGCGCCCAATCCGTTTGTCGATGAAATCGAGGCCGCGGGGCTTTCACGGCTCGAACCGCTCGGCGAACTGGAGGCCGAAACCGCGACAACGGCATCGCTCGATGTCGGTTATGCTAGCGGTCCATTTGAAGCCAGCGTGACATTGTTCGGTGCCGATATCCAAAACGCAACGCGGTTACAGGAAATTGCGCCAGACCGGGTAAGCCTTGTCAATGTCGACGGAACGACCAAGGTGCGCGGATCGGAACTGCTTGTCCGCTATAAGCAAAACGGTTTTACGGTGACGGGCAGCTACGTCTATGTCGACGCCAGTGAGCCCGATGCTTCCGGCTTAGGGCGGCGCGAAGTTCCACTGACACCCCGGCATACCGCAGGGCTGGTCGGCATGTGGGAAGAACATGGCAAGGGACGCATCGGGGTCGAGGCCTATTACACCGGCGCGCAGTCGCTTGAAGGCAACCCCTTTCGCGCGCGCAGTCGCCCCTATGTGCATCTGGGTATTCTGGGTGAGATCGTCCTCGGCCGGATCAGCCTGTTTGCGAATGCCGAAAACCTGCTCAATGTGCGGCAAACAGACTATGATCCCCTATTATTGCCGCAACGCGATACAAGCGGACAATGGACGGTTGATGCCTGGGCACCACTCGACGGGTTTACGCTTAATGGAGGCATCAGGCTCCGTTTCGGGGGGGAAGAATGACTGCCATTTCCGATCTTTATGAGCAGCCGGGCGCGAAGGGGGCATCCAGCGGGATCATGTGATATCTGGCGCATTGTCAGGACATAAAATCGTCCTGTGCAACAATAGAGCAGATATTCAGGCGTAACGGTGTGAACAGGTTCCCTCTCGGGACGCGCCAAGACAGAGACCTTAGCTCAGACTGAATGTTACCGGCACCAGAACAATGGCTTCGACCGGCTGCCCAGCCTGCTTGGCTGGTATGAATCGCCACTTTTTTACCGCTTTCAGCGCGGCTTTATCAAGCCGGTCATATCCACTGCTGCGCGCGACCGAAAGGACTTTCGCACCACCCGATGCGCTCACGGTAACACGCAAAAGCACGACACCCTGTTCGCGCGCTTTGCGCGATAAATACGGGTAGGCAGGGCCGGGATTGTTTAACTGTGCAGCATTGAAATCCGGCGGCGTGATAGGGACAGGATCGGTCGGGGCCTCCTTGACCGGTGCCGTTGCCACAGCCGTGACCATTTCAGGTTCTGGCGCAGCTACTACTCTTGCAACTGTGGGCAGCTTTACGATAGCCTCCGGCGTGACAAGGTCAGCCACCGGTTTTTGTGAGACCGCAAGCGGTTCCGGGTGCGGTGGCGAGGGTGGCGTCGGCTCGGGCGGAGGCGGCTGGCTTAATGTAACGACTTCAAGCTTATTCGACTGCGGCCGTTTAACAACGGCATAGCCGGCACCTAATAATGCAACGGCCGCAACAACATGGATTATTATCGTAACAGCGAGGGCGGCCCAGCTCCGTCTCGCCCCATAGCCTTCCAGCGAGGGTGTATAAATTGGATTGATCAGTGCTGCTCCTGCTACCGGTGTATCGGCGGCGCAGTGACAAGGCCCTGTTTGAACCAATTCTGGCGTACAGCCGCAGGTCGCAATATTGGCTGATTCGCGTAAATTTTTGGGTACAATGCTGTTTGCTTCATTCGTCACAGCGACATCTAGAGACGCGCCGGTCTGCCCCGGCGCGTCATCTTGCTTCGAATCGCGCGGAATAAAGTCTGTCATATTGAACGATCTTATTCCTTTTTGCGATTAATGTTGCAAGTCATTATCAATTTGCGGTTTGGGCGCCCGCTTGCCTGTCATCCTAATAACGCACTGCTACCGTCAGCAACGCCTGGCGGCCTGCACCGGGAACCGCAAAATGCGGATTGCGTGGTTTGACGATATAGCGTTCATCGGTCAGATTCTGGATATTGGCACGGATCGAAACATTATCGGTTGCCTGAAAAGCTGCGGTCGCATCAAAACGCCAGTAGTCGGGTACAGGGATGAGGTTGGCAGTATCCGCATAACGTTTGCCGGTATAATATGCGCCCCCGCCAATGCTGAAGCGATCAGTAACGGTGACGTTAGACCACAGGCTCAGATTATGTTTGGCGGTGTTGGGGAAGCGGTTTCCTGCATCGGCATCTCCGCGGATTTCACTGTCAAGATAGACATAACCGCCCGAGAGAGAGACCGGGCCGATCTGGCCTGCGATGCCGAGTTCAAAACCATCGACGCGCCGTGTGCCCGGGATGATTTCGATTTCGCCGACGCCAGTGTCATTGCGGACATTGTCGGTATCGGTGCGGAACAAGGCAGCCGTCAGGCTGAGTGCGCCGTTCAACGCGTCGTATTTTCCTCCGATCTCATAGTTGCGCGTGATCTGCGGATCGTATGTTGCGCTGGTTCCGTTGATGGATTGAGACCCCTCGCCAACATCCGAGCCGGGAGGCGTCGCGCTGTCGGCAAAGCTGGCATAAATGCTGGCATTTTCTACTGGTTTGAAGATGAGGCCGGCTTGATAGCTCCAACTATTGGTTTTATTCGCGGCGCTATAAGGCACGCCCCGACTGGTCCCTTTGGCTGTTACATCAAATTGTTCCCAGCGAAGGCCCAGATTTACGAGCAGTTTCGGAGTGATGGTGATTGTGTCAAATCCATAAAAACCGATGCTGTCGGCGCGCGTGATGGATGGTGTAGTGGCGTTGGTTATCGAGCCATTCCATGGGTCGTAGGGATCGGGACTGTAAAGGGTGGTGCAGTTGTAATTGGGAGACCCGATTTCAGACGCAGGACATGTGCGGTCACCCGTGTCAACGCTATAGGCCAGATTGGTTGTTTTTGCGGTGCTTACTTCTCCGCCAAAGGCAATGCTGTGTGAAATGCCGCCGGTGTCAAACTGTCCTGATACCCCCAAATTGCTGACGAGTGCATCATTCACCGAATTGCGGCTCTTTACCGCACGCCACACCAGATCATTGGCCACATTACCCGCGCTGTCGTCCGGATTGGTTACGATATAATTGTCGCGCGAATGGGACCATCGGCTGATATTGGTAATTGCCCAGCCGGAATCAAACGTGTGGGAGAACTGGAAACTTACCGAATCGACATCTGTTTCCTGGAAGTCGCGGGAAACCAGTCCATAGAAATTATCGTAATCGACATCGGCGATCACGCGGGTGCCATCGGGGACGCCTGTTCCGTCAAGCTGTTGCCGAGATGTATAGGGAATGCCGTAATCGGGGATGCCCTTCGTTTCATAATGGTAATAGGACAATGTTGCGACGGTATTCGTCCCGAGTCCCATGGAAATCGATGGCGCTATTCCCCACCTGTCATCAAAAATAGCATCACGACCCGCTACATCGGCATCGTGCCACAGGCCGTTTACCCGGATGCCGACGGTATCGCCAATCATCTGGTTAACATCCACGGTCACGCGTTTCAGATTATCGGTTCCTATCGTGGCCTGACCAGCGATAAAGCTTTCTGCCTGTGGTAATTTGCTCACGATATTGATCGTGCCGGCAGCACCGCCGCGCCCGCCAAATGCGCTATTGGGGCCTTTAAAGACTTCCAGACGCTCTACAGCAAAGGTTTCACGGGTTTGCGATCCTACGTCGCGTGCGCCATCGACATAGGTATCGCTTGTCGCATCGCCACCACGGATGAAGGGAATATCGGCCGAAGCGGTGCCGCCTTCGCCGGCGCCAAGGGTTATGCCGGGCACATTGCGAAGCGCATCCTGAAAAGAGAATGACGCGCTGTTTTCGATAACGTCACGGGTGACGACGCTGACGGTGCGCGGGGTATCAATGAGCGCAGCGGTCGCTTTTGGTGATTTTATCGCGTCAACCTTATAGCCTTCATCAACAGAGGAGTCGGTTACGACAACGCCATCGAGCATGGTTTCCTGATCTTGGGCCGCAGCGGGAGTCGCAACACATATGGCCGCGCCGACACAGCTTAACGCAACATAGCTGGTCGATTTCCGTGGCTGATTTTTCTGATGATCTTGCGAAAGCGTCGGTTTCAAGTTGAATCTCCCTGTTGTTCTCTGATCCGAGTGACAGGGCTCTATTGCGAAAGCTTATCAACAAGTCAATAGTAATGATAATCGTTATCATTAAGGCACATGAAGTTATTTAACTGACTGATTATTTAGCATAAATATTTATGAATCTGCCCAGCGACGGAGCAAATTGTGATAAAGGTTCGTCAGATCAACGACAATCGGGTGCTCGCCACCTTTTTCAACGGTTAATTGCTGTATGCTCGTATCGAGTCGGAACAGATGTTCGCGAGCCGCATTTTCGCGAACCATGCTTTGCAGCCAGAATATGCAGGAAACACGGCTACCCTTCGTTACAGGCATCACACGGTGTAGACTCGATGCAGGATAAAGTACCATGTCACCCGCTGCGAGCTTGACCTGATGTTCACCAAAAAGGTCCTGAACAATCAACTCGCCGCCTTCATAGGTATCTGGATCGGTCAGAAAAAGGGTGCAGGACAGATCGCTGCGGATACGGACATCGGTGCCCCGCACTTGCCGTATCGCATTGTCAACATGATTGCCGAATGTTTGCCCGCCCGCATATCGGTTAAACATCGGCATATATACTTTGAGCGGTAAAGCGGCGGCAACAAATTCGGGGGTTCGGCCCAGGGCGGCCATCACCAATGCGCTTGCTTTATTGGCTGCGTCACTTCCCTGCGCAATTTGTTCATTCTTTTTGGCGAGCGCGCTTTGATGACCCGATGTTTCATTACCATCTACCCAGGGGCCTTCATCGATGATGGCGCGGCATTGATCGACCTCAGCGGCGCTCAAGACATTTTCTATTTTGAGCATCATTGGCCGGCTCCTTCTTCTGTTTCAGCTGCATAATCGCGCCACATATCGCTATAATAGGCATGGCCTTTGGCGACCAGCTTTACGGCCAGGCGGTGTCGCTGCGCAAAGGCCAGGCCCTGCTGTGGCCCCAGTACTGCGATAGCGGTTGCAAGAGCGTCGGCCTGCATGCAGCTTGGGTGCAACACCGATACAGTCGATATAGCTTCGGTCACTGGCCGACATGTCTGAGGGGACAGGCTGTGCGACCAGCTCTCGCCATCGACCGAGCGGCGGCGTAAATAATGACCGGTTGTCGCTATCGCCCACCCGCTTAGTGCGATGCGGCTCACCTGCGCATTCTTCTCATCGGGCGCATTTTCTATCTCGACCCACCATGGCTCTGCGTTGCTTTGCACCCCTATCGCTCGCAGCTCGCCGCCGATCTCAACCAACGCGTGGGCAATGCCTTGCTGCTCCAGCAGCGCAATGGTGTAATCGACCGCGAAGCCCTTTGCGATGGCGGAAAGGTCAAGTTCCAGATCGCCGGGTTGGTAGATCTTGCTGCCCGTTTCTGAAAACCGGATATCCGTCCAGCTATAAGGATGTTTTTCTATTGCAGCTGACGCTTTTGGCTTTTGGAGCGGCACCGGGCTTGCGCCAAATCCCCATAGCTCGCTCAGCCCGCCGATGGCAGGATCAAATGCGCCATCACTGGCAAGCGCTATGGCGCAGGCGCTTTTCAATACCATACGAAACTGGGGGGAAATAGCGGTCCAGCTTGTCGCTTGTGCGCGGTTGAACAGGCTGATTTCCGAGTCCGGCTCCCACTGACTCATCTGGCTGATAATGACCTCAAAACCGGCCTCAATCCGCTTTCGCAAACTAGTGAGGTCCTGCGATGCAGGACAAATTGCAGTCACCATCCAGGATGTCCCCATGGTTTCACCGGCCAATTGCACGGTTTCCCCATGGGGGTCTGCCTTCAGGCGTGTCCCGTCGATTGGCGGCGGCAGCACTATTTCGATAGTGTCATCGGCCATTCGTCGGGACCTGACAGGATTCAAAGCGGCAAGAATTCTAGAACCGCTGTATATGAAGCGCGATTGCTTTGAATTTTCGGATCGGTAACATTGTCCGAACTGCTGCTGGCTTCGAGATAGTACATGCCCGCTTCAGGGGCTACCACCTCCACCATGCCGTTGGCATCGGTTGTCAATTTGCTGGCACCAGCTGTATCGCGATAGCGCGAGCCACCCTGCACCCATTCAATTTCCAGACCAGCGGCCGGTTTGCCATCAAGCAGGAACTTGAACTGGGCAGGCTCACCGGCGACCAGATCATTGGGGTGGGTAACAGGGATGAGTTCCAAACCAATATTGGTGGGCGCGAGCGCGGTGAGTGTGGGCTCGCCCAGGGTTGCGAAGGTTTCGGTTCGGCTCGCGACTTGCGAAATTTTGACATCCGTGGCTTCTGCCGGAATGGCGGTAGCAAGATCGCTCCGCTTACCCCGCCATCTTTTGCGCTCATTGCCCAATTTATAGGAGCCCCCGAGGCCATTGCTGACCAGAGCAATACGGTAGGTTCCCTGCTGTGTGAGCGGCAGGTCAAAGCTGCTACGATATTTTCCGGATCCGATAATATCCGTCTTTGCCGGCTTTCCATCAGGACCGGTCACGGTCAGATCGTTCAGGCCAAGGGCGCGATGTTCGAAAATGAACAGTTCGTTCGATGCAGCAGCATCAACCGTTACCAGTTCGGATTCGCCCGAAAGGACGGTGGAAGACGGCAAAAGCCAGCGACGATGGGCTTCTGCGGGTGTCGCGCTCATTGCAATGAGCGGCAAGAGCAGGGCGAAGCCAGAAAGTTTGCTTTTAATCGACATAATCTTCAGTCCTTGTTTTTCAGGGAAAATACGAGATTTCAGGGTTTGATCGAGAGGTTGACAGCGCCCAGTTCCGATTTGCCTTTTGCAGAAAGGTTGAGGCTGCCTTTGCCAGTCCATGTGAAGGGTATTGTCACCATTTCCCGGCCACCCACTTCCCGCGCAGCTTCGACACGCAATTTATACGCACCGGCTTTGAGCGTTCCCAGTGGCTTATGGCCATTTTTGAGTGTTACACGATGGGTGCCGGGCGCTTGAGTGGGGCCGCTTACGCCCTGCGCCGGCATTTTCATGCTGCGGCCTGCCTTGCGCCACCAACCGCGTAAGTCGGCCAGCCATTTACGGCCATCTTCGCCCTTGAGGTCCACATCATATCGAACTTCGAGCGTTGTGACTGCTTTGCCGGCACCGTCTTCGATCCAGATCGCGGTGTAAGGCCGGTGATATTCAGCCACGGTCATGCGGGGGATCGCATAGCTGACGGTCATTTGTTGAGCCATTGCCGGACTTGTGACCGACAGGACTACGCCGCCAAGAGACAGGAATTTAAAGGGGGGAAAGCGAGTCATGATTATCCTTTAACTATGCATGAATAGTGTGATGAGCAGCAACGGAATGACCAGACCTGCGCCAACGATAGGCCATGTCGACGGGCGATGGCGCGCGTGAAGCTGCAGCAGAAAGAAGCCCGTCAGGCAAAAAATAACGCAAGCACCGGCAAAGATATCGATGAACCATGACCAAGCAGCACCGGTGTCGCGGCCTTTATGGAGATCATTGAGCCAGGAAATCCAGCCACGGTCGGTGGTTTCATATTCCGCTGTGCCATTCGCACGATCTATGGCGATCCAGCCGTCACCGCCAGGGCGCGGCAAGGGGATATAAACTTCGTCATCGCTCCACTCGGCCGGTCGGTCGGTCACAGTTTCGCCAAACTCCTGCACTATCCAGTCGGCAAGCGGCGCAGGGACGACAGTATCTGTTTCGCCATCATGGCCCCGCATAAAATCAGCGAGGTCCGGCGCCAGGGCGCGGGTCACGGTTTCGGTTTTGACTTGCCCCTCAATCGAGCCGGCATGATTAAGCGTGATGCCTGTGATCGCAAAGAGCAGCATTCCGATGAGGCATATCGCACTACTCATCCAATGCCATGTATGAAGCTGCTTTGCCCAGAATGGCGACAAGCGTTTTTTCCGTTTTGGGGTCTGGGGACGGGCAATCTTCTCGGGGGCATCGCCTGGAGAGTGGCGATGCAGATGTTGGTCTGCGACGGTCTCAGAAACGATGGTTTCAGTGCTACTCATTTACAAAGCCCCAAGGATTGGCAAAAATTGGAGGGCGCCCCTTACCCGGCGTTGAGAAACCCCGGCGGCAGTCTCACAAGCCATGCATCTGTCCCAATTGCGAATGAAAATCAATAGTAATTAAAATAGTGCATGATCTGAATGATTTTTGATCAGCTCTGCTGACCGCCGCATATGGTCCAACAGCGATCACGACTATATTCCAATGCCCCCCTGTAACAGGAACAAACGAACAGGTGCCGGACGAAGCTACCGTCCTGCCAGGCACTGGCGTGGATATGGTCTTGGGCTGCAATCAGAATGGCTCGGCGCTGCAGAAAAGAGCGGGCGACACCAGAATTATGGCCAGTGATGCTGGCGGAAAGTGGCTTTACCGTCGGCCAAAGTCCCCGGCGATTATATCACGCCATAGCGCATATCCATTGTCGGCCGTGAACGAGGGAAGTGATATGCGCGCCGCATCGACCTGCTCCGCCAGCGCTTTCGGAGAAACACCCCACAAATCGGTGATAGCCTCTTCCGTTTCGGGCAAGATCGACTGATCCTGCATACGGGCCGTACAGGCCAGCGCAACACCGGACGCCATAGCAGCAGCATGGTCGCCCGCCAGTGCTTTTGCGGTTCTAAACTCCGGGGAGCCAGCGGGCCCGGCATAGCAGATGGCAAATCCGACACCGAACCACAGATCCCTCTGGCGTTCGCTCGCCATCGACGCGATTGTTTGGGCAGCCTTGTCGACAGACGCACCGCTGATAAACCAGATACCGCGCCCGGCACCCTGATCATAAGCCCGGGATGCATAGCCTTTAAGTCCCGACGTCGGACTGGCCAGGCTTTTCTCCGGTGCAAAATACATCTTGTGATAACCGCAGCCATCATAAGCGAACCAGCGATATAGCGGGTCCAGCTCGGCCAATATTGCTTTTTCGCGCCATGGCAATTTCGACATCGTCAAACCGACACCGGCGTGCACCAACATCGGATAATGCGCTCTGAATTCGGCGAGATAACGCGGCAGCATCGGCTGGCGAAACGGAAGGCTATCCACAAGGGCGCTCCCCATTGCACCTCCCTCGATGAAAAAACCGCGAAAAAACGGAGCTTCCTGCTCCAGTGCCTGTCTGAACGCAGCAAGGGAACGGACCGATAACGTCAGATTATAGCCGCGCAAGAACGCCTTGCCGATGGCCTCCAGCCGTTCCTCATGGCTTTTTTCCGCGAGATCGAACCCGCGGACGCGAAATTCCACGCGACTGGGGTCAAGTACCAGAAATTTCCGCAGAAAAGTCGGCAATGGCTTCAGCTGATCGGTATTATCCCCCGACATGTCCTTATGGCGCATCCCGCTCATTGTTCGTTGCCCCACTTATATCGTGTCTTGTTCGCCTCCCCATAGCCCAATCGAAGATTTCCCGCAAAAATATCTTCATCGATCCGCACGGGTCAACTTCCCGATGTTAACGCTAATATTTGTCTTAACCGGCCAACCGGTCATGTCATGGTTGAATTTGTTAACCTACCTGGCGTGATATAACCTGAAATTATAGCACCAACGAGAGGGAGGGATGATGAAATCGATATTGGTCGTTGGTGCGCGCGGTATCCCAGATGTCGAAGGCGGCGTCGAAAAAAATGCAGAAAGCCTCTTTCCGCTCGTCGCCGAACAGGGCTGGAAAGTATGCGTTGCAGGATGGAAACCATATATTCAAACCAGCCATTATCGCGGCGTTTCACTGTGGGCCGCCCCAACGCCCGGGTTCGGTAAAATCGATGCACTGGTCTCCGCGCTCTTCACCTGGTTCAAAGCGGTCCGCATGCGTCCGGATATTGTCCATCTCGCAGGACTGGAGCCGGCATTATTGCTGTGGGCCTACAAGCTGATCGGCTGCAAAATTGTTGTGCGCTTGGGCACTGACTGTCACCAACGCCCATGGAGCCGGGCCGGAAAGCTGCTCATGCGATGCGCCAGATATCAATTGCGCTGGGCGGACAGTATCATTGCTGTTACGCCTGCCTTGGCAAAAAAATTGCGTACTTCGGGCATCCGGCAAGATATTCATATCGTCGGCAACGCGCTCGACCGGCCCGAAAGTCTCCCCGCACGCGCAAACACGCAAATCAGCGGGGATTATATCCTGTTTGTCGGCCAGATACCCCATCAAAAGAATATACACAGTCTGATTTCTGCCTTTCGCGTCTTCGTCAAAAGCCACCCCAAAATGCAGTTGGTAATCGTTGGCCAATGGGACAAATGTGCGCGGCGCAAACAAATCGAGGCGCTGGGCGATGACCGGATCGTGATGCTGGGCAGTTTGCCACGATCCAGTCTCGCCCCGCTTTATCGAGGGGCGCGGTTTTTTGTGAATCCGTCGATCCGCGAAGGCCATTCCAATACCCTGCTCGAAGCGATTAGCTTCGGTTGTCCAGTCCTGTTGAGCGATCTTCCGGAAAATCGCGATCTGCGGCTCAACGCGAAACATTATTTTAGTCCTGATGATATGCACAGCATGGTCAGTGCACTCAACCGGGCCCACGCCAATCCAGATGTTTTTCGGGTGAATGGCAATCGTTTTCCGCAATGGGAAAAAGTCGCGGAGCAGACGATACACATCTATGAAAAATTATTCATAGATGACGCGGCCCTCCCCGTTTCCAGGACGGAGCCCACACGGATATAGACGAGCCGGTCTGCGCGCTCAGCGGCGTCCGGACAATAGGAATGAAGGGGAATCTGGCCGCCTACGCGCGGCCTTCGAAAATTTCCAGATAGTCGATGATCTGCGCGTCAGGAACCACATCAGCATATTTTGCCTGCATATCGAAAAGATTCGCCTCGTGGGGGCCTTCATGACGGTCCCCCACGGATTGGCGGGCTATGATCGGAATGAAACCATGAGAACAGCAGTCGACACAGGTCGCGCGCACGCAGCCACTGGTTGTCAGGCCAGAGATGATCAAACTGTCATTACCATTGGCGGTCAGGGTCGATGCCAGCGAAGTACCGAAAAAGGCACTGGGATATTGTTTGGAGATGACCAGCTCATTCTCAGCCGGGACAAGCCCCTCTGGCCAGGCTCCCATCGGATGGCCGGTGACAAAATTGGCCAGCGGCGCCACTTTTTGCGCAAACCGGCCCCCGTCAATCAGTGACGGCGCATAAGCCACATTGGTGTAGACAACCAAAATCCCGGCCCCCCGCGCCGCATCGCGCAACGCGATCGCGTGCTCCAGCGTCTTCTCGACTCCAGCATATAGCGCACAACTTTTGTCAAAATAGGCTTCGACAAAATCAACCAGAATTAGCGCCGGCTTGCGGCCAAAACCGAGGCCGCCGTCAAAAACGCCGGCATAATTATCATCTGCATCATCGGTCATGACCAGTACGATATACGCCGTCGCAAGACGGCGCAATCATCAGAACTTATATCCGACCTCGACACCGAAGCGGCGCAAGCCACCGGGTGAAACGAAGGATCCGCCAAATTCAACCGCGGTAATCACGTCGTTGAGATAATGCTCGTCAAGGAGATTGTCGGCAAAGGCAGTGATGTTCCAATTATCCCCTTCCAGTCCAAAACGGAGATCCAGCACGCCAAAGGCCTTGCGCCGGGTGATCGACATATCGCCATCCCCGACAAAGGCCGGCAGCGCCAACGCCGAACCGGGCAACAGACCGCTGAACAGTGTTGGCCCGACATCTTCCTGAACCGTATGGAACCACGTCGGACCGGTGATCCGATAATCAGCGCGCATTACGAGATCAAAACTGCTCGCAACGGGGGCAACCATCTGGGTGCCCAGATTGATCGTATAGTCTGCCGTATGCGGCGACTTGTTGCCGACCGTATAGGGACGGGAAGCATTGGCCTTGATTTCGCTTTCGGTGACATTGACCGAACCGAAAATATCCCACCCCTCGACAATCTCTGCATTGGCATTGAATTCGAGCCCGTAAATGTCGACCTTGTCGATATTGGAAACAACCCTGAGCAAACCAAAGGCGCCAACGAAAAATTCGAAGAATTGCATGTCATCGACTTTGGTATAATAGCCCGCCAGATCGAAAGTTATTGCGCCATTGGCAGCCGACCCCTTGAATCCGGCCTCGAACGCGCTCGATGTTTCCTTGCGAAAAATATCGTTGATCAGCACGTTGGTGCCAAGAAACTGGTTGAAATTCTGATCAACAATAGCGGCTGATCCCTGATTGTTGAAGCCGCCGGATTTGAAACCGATACCCCAGTTGGCGTAAAAATTGAGATCGTCGGTCAGACCATAGCGCAGCGAGAGTTTCGGCTGCAGTTCCTTGAAGGTTTCCTCCTGGTCCGGGATCGCGCCAAAAGCCTGCCCCGGGTTGATCGGACCACCGGTGATCGGATCGGTCACCACTGGCACCCGGCTGGAGACCTCCCGCTGCTCGACATCATAGCGCAAAGCCAGACTGACATTGAAATTGTCGGCGACTTCATAATCAAGCGAACCAAAGGCGGCGTAGACATTGGTGTTGAAATTGTCGGAAAAGAGCTGCGAGGTCGGGTTGCTGCTGTTCGGGTCATTGTACAATTGCCTGATGACCCCCTGCCCGAGATCGGCACCGAGACTGACGCCGACATCGCGGTCAATGTTCAGATAATAGGCGCCAATCTGCCAGGCCAGCGGTCCGTCACCATTGGATGCCAGCCGAATTTCCGCGCTGATATCAGTCTGTTCGCGGATCTGATACTGGGTACCGTCGCAGGTGGTCGGGCTATATGCGCCAAGGGTAGAGCCGTTGACCGGGTCAAAGATGAACGGGATCGGATTATTGCCGACAAAGGTCGGCGCATTGAGCGGATATCCGGTCAACTGTGCGGTGGAAGCAAAGCAGCTGTTGGATGCCGCCACGGATGCCGGTGTGGCACCGGGGAAAGTGTAGCGCGCAAAATCTGCCGAGGTGCCGTCCGCAGTCAACGATTGATCAACATCGCTGTACAGGGCCCAGGCGGTCAGTGTCATGGCATCAAATTCATGCGTCAGCTTGACCGACGTCTCGAACGTGGTCTGGTCATTGGTCGGGCGGATATTTGAATAATAGCCGAACCGGTGATCGTTCACATCTTCAAAAAAGGCAGGATCGACGCCGGCAAAATTCGGGAGATGAAACGCTGTGTTGAAATTGATCGAGGCCCCAGAAAGATCGGCGTAGCGCGCTTTCACATCCACTTCTGTAGAATCGCCCAATTCAGCGATAAATCGCCCGTCGACCGACCATGTTTCCTGATCATCAACCACCTTTGCATTGTTCAGGAAGCTGTTACGGTAAAAGCCGTCGGTGGTGTTATAGGATGCCGACAGCACCAATCCGGCGCGATCGCCGACCGGTGTCGAAATATAACCGGATGCCTTGTACGTATTATCCTCTGCGGCGCTAAGCTTGATTCCGCCTTCCAGAATATCGCCGGGCTTGAGTGTCTGGATGACGATTGCGCCTGCTGCAGCGTTGCGACCGTAAAGAGCGCCTTGCGGACCTTTCAATATTTCGATCTGGCGCAACGTACCCTGATCCTGATTGAGTTGGGCGGTGTTGGTCTTGAGAATGCCATCCACCACCAGTGCAACCGAGCTTTCCGCGTCGCGCGCGCCATTGATACCGCGAATGTTTATCTGGGTATCACCTGCTTCCGCGGTACCACTGACTATCGTCACGCCTGCGGTGAGCTGAACAAATTCATCGGCCTGCTGGACGCCGGTGCGGTCGAGCATATCTTCGGTAAACACGGTGACCGATGCAGGAACCTCGGCGAGTAATTCGTCCTGTCGCCGTGCGGTCACGATGATGACATTGCTGTCCCTGCTTTCACCCGCTTGCTGTTCGGCGCCAATCTGGGCCAGCGCCGGATTGAAACCGACCAGCGCGACGAAACCGACTGAAAGTGACAGTGCCGTTTTGATATTCTGCATTTTATACCTTCCCTGAATGATATGGTTCGCAGGCCTTTTCGACCCGTCGAACAAATTTAGACGAGCACGTTGGCTCCACTCATATAAACGTAAACTTCCTGAAACTTTCCGTCCCGAATCCTCCAGAAATTGGTGTTGTTCAATAAAGTGACCCCGCCATCAGCATCGGTCAGTTCGGCGACAAAGGAAGCGGCAATACGGCCGTTGGCCTCGTCCACCGTACAGGTGAAATTGCGGTGAACGATGGTTTCATATGCACCGAAGAAATCCTCGAACATCCGACGGATTTCCGCTTTGCCGCTATGCCGCGTGAAACTGGTCTGGACGCAGAACAAGGCTTCGTCGTGGAAGCAGGCCAGAGCCGCCTCCATATTCTTGGCGTCGACATTGGCGAAATAGGTTTGTGTCGCCAGTTCGATCAGTTCCGAACGGGAAAGGCCGGGCTCATATTGCATCAGGCGTCTCCCTCTTTCAGCAGATTGTCCCCACTCATATAGACTGTGACATGCTGAAACAGCCGGTCCTTGCAGTAGAAGCGGTTGCAATTTTCGTAACGCAACTGCTCGCCGCCATTGGGCGTGATCAACACGGTGAACTGCGAACAGACCGCATTTGTTTGCGGGTCGGCACTATGCACAAAATTGCCGTGCCAGATCTGTTCAAAATCCGCGAACAGCTTTTCAAACATCGCGCGGATCGCATCACGACCGTTATGGGTCGTGTCGGATGTGGCTTCGTGCAGGATCGCATCAGGAGCGAAACAGTTGAGGACTTGCGTCATATTCTTGTTATCGACGCCGTCGAAATAGCGCTTGGTCACGATGTCGATATAAAATGGATAGGGCAGGGACACTTGGCCTGCCATGCCGGGGGTCCAGTCAGCCATCAATACCATCCCTTTCTGATATCTTCATCCTTGGGCACTTCGGGGGCAGGAAATGCTTTCTTGCTGTGCGAGAGCCCCAGTTCGATAAGGGTTTCCAGAAATTTATAGGCAATCTGGCCCGGGTTGAGCACCGGGATCGGCAGATTGTCATCAAGATATCTGGCTGACTGATGCATGGTGGTCGAACCGAGGACGATCACGTCTGCACCGTCCTCTTCCATCGCCAGCGTCGCCTCTGCCTTGAGCTTGTCGAAAATCACCTCCTCCTTGCCGGCCAGCAATTCGGTGACATCGGGACGGGTATCGATTGAACGCAGCGAGGCGACCCGGTCCCACCAGCCATATTCGGTCAGCGTCTTTTCGTAGAGCGGGAACCATTCCGGCCACATGGTCAGCACCGTGAACTTCTTGCCCAGCATCATCGCCGCCGCAAAAGCCGCTTCGCCGGGACCGATGACCGGAATATCGAGCCGCGAACGTAGCGCGCGCAGGCCGCTGTCACTGACCGTGTCGATCAGAACGCCGGAATAACCTTCTTTTTCGGCGTTGATGCCAGCCTGAAAGACGGTCCAGTCCATCAACAAAGTGTCGTGATAACTGTCTCCCAAGGCAGCGCCCCACGGGACCGCAACAAATTCCGGCTGGAAGCCGGCGCGCACAAAGTCGGCAGGAAGTTGTCCGGCACGGGCAGCAACGCCCGCCTCATCCATAGGAATCGGAACAATGACCTTTATCCGCTTCATGGCGATTCGAATTCGGGCGCAGTCATAGAAAATCTCCCTGCGCATGTTGTATTGTATACAATTATGATCCGTCAAGCAAAAACGGATGGCTCGCCTCAGCACTTGCCCAACGTCTTTTATTGCGCCAATAGCCCAAGGATGAGCCGCGCGTCTGACATCGCTTATAGAAAAATCCGCAGCTTCATTCTGTCCGGCGAAGTTAGCCCGGGTATGCAGTTGACCGAAGAAAAGCTCTCCGAGATATGCGGAGTGTCGCGCACGCCCGTGCGCGATGCGGTCCGGCGGCTGGAAAATGAGCTGCTGTTGGTACGAAGCGCCTCCAAACGACTCTCCGTTGCCGACTGGTCAGATGACGAAATCGACGAAATGTTCACGTTGCGAGCGATGCTGGAATCCCACGCTGCAGAGCGGGCCGCACAGCGAATGGACGCAGAAAGCCTTGGGCAGTTGCGAGACATTAACGAGCAGCTCACCCGGGCTGTCAGCCGGGAAACACCTGATATTGCAACCTTTCTGGATACCAACCGGCAGTTCCATGACTTGATCCTGGCGCGCGCGCAATCAGCGCGACTCAGCAAACTTTTGCCAGCACTGATAGAACAACCCGTGCTGCGCCGAACCGCCAATCAATTTTCACAAGTTGACCTTATGCAGTCCAGCTCGGATCATGAAGAACTGATAGCCGCCTTTGCCGCCAAAGACGAAAATTGGGCATGCGCGATCATGACCAGCCACATCCGCCGCGCATTTCACAGCTTTAAAAGTGCCACCGCTGCCGCAATCGACGACTGAGCCTCAGATGATACCGCGATCCTGCAGATCGGCCATTTTCGCGCTGTCCATGCCAAGCAATTCGCCATAAATCACTTCATTATGCGCCCCCAGGTCCGGGCCAACGCTGTCGATATGCCCGGGGGTTTTGGATAATTTGGGCGCGACATTCTGCATGACGAAATTCTCATACTGCGGATGATCCACTTCCACCAACGCCTCGCGCGCCTTGAAATGCGGATCCTCCAGCATTTCCGGCGCCCGATAGACATTGCCCGCCGGAACACCGTGCTCCTCGCACATATCGAGCAGTTTCTTGCTCGATATGGTCTTGCTCCATGCCGCAATCAGCTCATCAAGTTCGGCTTGATGGTCGCCGCGCGCGACATGCGTGGCATACCGCGGATCTTCGCCGAGTTCCGGACGCCCCATCATCGTCGCCATCCGTTTCCAGACGCTGTCCTGATTGCCACCGATCAACACGCTGCCATCGCTCGTCGGATAGACGTTTGACGGCGCGATTTTGGGGAGGATGGAGCCGGTGCGCTCGCGGATATGCCCCGCGACCGTATATTCCGCGACGGTAGATTCCATGTTCGCCAACACCGCTTCATAAATGGCCGAGTCGACGACCTGGCCTTCGCCGGTCTTGTGGCGGTGTTCCAGCGCCATCAGTCCGCCGAGACAGGCATAGGTTGCGGCCAGCGAATCACCAATGGAAAGCCCGGCGCGGCTCGGCGGCCGGTCGGGCTCGCCCATGATATAGCGCATCCCGCCCATCGCTTCGCCAATACCGCCATAGCCGGCGCGGTGCGAATAGGGGCCGGTCTGGCCGTAGCCCGACACGCGAATCATGATCAGCCCCTTGTTGATCGCGCTCAGGGTTTCATAATCGAGACCCCATTTTTCCATCGTACCTGCGCGAAAATTTTCCAGCAGGAAATCTGACTTCTCAACCAGTTTCTTGACAATTTCCTGGCCCTCTTTCTCGCGCAAATTGAGCGTGATCGACTTCTTGTTGCGGCCGACAACCGAGAACCAGAGCGGAATTCCCTGCCCCCAACTGCGCATCGCATCGCCAACTTTGGGTGGCTCGATCTTGATCACTTCTGCTCCATGATCGCCCATCAATTGGCCACAGAACGGCCCCGCAATCAACTGCCCCATCTCGATCAGCCGTAATCCTGCCAATGCCCCTTGCGTCATGAAAAATACTCCCGCATCATCCTTTCTTCTATACAAAGGAGTATCATAATTGTATACAAATTTAATGGCACAAAGAACTCCAGCCTTTATCAATATCCTGGAAGTTGGTCCGCGCGACGGCTTGCAGAATGAATCCGAAGTCATTTCGACGGCGGATAAGCTGGGCCTTATAACGCGCATGCTTGATGCCGGGTCGAAGCGGATCGAAGTGGCCAGCTTTGTCCATCCGGGGCGCGTCCCGCAAATGGCCGATGCTGAAGCGGTTATCGCCGGACTGCCCGACCGCGACGATGTTTCCTATATCGGCCTTTGCCTGAACAAGCGCGGCGTGCTGCGCGGCCTCGCCACGCGGGAAGGCAACAAGCGCGGAATCGACGAAGCCGGTTGTGTCGTGGTTGCAAGCGACACGTTCGGACAGAAGAATCAGGGTCAGACTATCAAACAGGGCATCAAGGAAAATCGCGAGATGATCCGCTTTGCCAAGGCAGAGGGACTCAAAGCACAGGTCACCATCTCTGCGGCCTTCGGCTGTCCCTTCGAAGGCCCGGTCAAACCGGAAACAGTAGTCCATATAGCAGAAGAAATGGCGGCCGAAGAACCGCTGGAAATTGCGCTTGCAGACACAATCGGTGTTGGCGTGCCGGCACAGGTTACCGACCTGTTCGGACGGCTTAAGGAAATATTGCCCGACCACATCACGATGCGCGCGCATTTTCATGACACCCGCAACACGGGGATCGCCAATGCCTGGGCCGCGGTTCAGGCAGGCGTACAGACGCTCGATTCCAGCCTCGGTGGCCTCGGCGGGTGCCCTTTTGCGCCAAATGCCACCGGCAATATCGCGACCGAAGATCTGGTCAATCTGCTCGACCGTTCCAGCGTCGAACATGATCTTGATCTGCGCAAGACCATTATCACCAACCAATGGTTTGAAGGCGTGCTTGGCCGTCCGCTCCCGTCTCTGGTTGCAAGGGCCGAAGCCTGAATGACAGTGTTACAACAGAAAGATTGAAATATGGGATATCGATTGGGTGTCGACGTCGGCGGAACTTTTACCGATCTGCTACTGATTGACGAAGCCTCCGGGCAAACGTTCCGGGACAAGGTGCCATCGACACCCGGCGACCCCTCACAGGCTGTGATCCATGGTGCAAGAGGGCTCTGCGAGCGTCAGAATATAACGCCGGAAGAAATCGATCTGTTCCTGCACGGCACGACGGTCGCCACCAATGCGGTGCTAGAAAAGAAAATCGCCAAGGTCGGACTGGTCGTCACCGAAGGCTATCGTCACGTCATGCAGATTGCCCGCAGCCTTGTTCCCGGCGGCTTGGCGGCGTGGATCATCTGGCCCAAGCCCGAACCGATGGCGGCCCTGGAGCGGACGATTGAAGCACCCGAGCGAATGGATGCCAAAGGGAATACCGTTCAAGAACTGAATGAGCCGGAAATGCGTGCCCGACTAGAAAAGTTGAAAGCGGACGAAGAGATCGAGGCACTCACCATCTGCCTGATGAACAGCTATGTCGATGGCCGTCATGAAAAGGCCGTCGCGGCGATTTGTGCAGAGGTTTTCCCCGACATCCCGATTTCGATCTCATCGGACATATTGCCCGAGATGCAGGAATATGAACGCACGCTCACCACCGTTGCGAACAGCGCGGTGCGTCCCGCAGTGGCCCGCTATGTCGGCAATCTGGAAAAAGAGCTGAAGGCCTGGGGCAGCAAGGCGAAACTCAACCTGCTGCGCTCCGATGGCGGATTGATGTCTGCCGAGAAAAGCGCAGAGGCACCGGTCAATCTGCTGATGTCAGGGCCGGCTGGCGGCGTTGCAGGCGCGGTGTGGGTCGCAAAAAGTGCCAGAGTCACCAATGTGCTGACCCTCGATATGGGCGGCACATCGACCGATGTCGCGCTGATCGAAAATGGCGCGGCGCGGCTGCAGCGGGAAACATCGGTCGGCGATCTGAATGTTCGCGCCTCCTCGATTGATGTCAAAACCGTGGGAGCGGGCGGCGGGTCCATCGCCTTTGTTCCCGAACTAACCAAGGCGCTACGGGTCGGGCCGGAAAGCGCTGGCGCCGAGCCTGGGCCCGTGGCTTATGGCAAGGGCGGCGAACTGCCGACGGTGACCGATGCCAATGTCGTGCTCGGCTATCTCCCCGAATCCCTGCTTGGCGGAAGCTTCAAGCTCGACCGCGAAGGCGCACAGAAAGCGGTGCAGACGATCGCGGATGCCCTCGGCATTGACCTGATGGACGCAGCAGCGGGCATCATCGACATTGTGAACGAGAATATGTTTGGTGCGCTGCGGCTGGTGTCGGTCCAGCAAGGTTATGACCCGCGCGATTTTGCCCTGATGGGCTTTGGCGGTGCGGGTCCGCTTCATGCCAATGCAATGGGCAAGCTGATGAACAGCTGGCCGGTGGTCATCCCGCCGGCACCCGGCGTCCTTTGCGCTTATGGTGATGCGACAACCCGCCAGCGGGTCGAAACCCAGCGCAGCTTCAACAAGATGGTGCAAGACACCAGCGACGGGGAACTGACCGCCTATCTCGACAGTCTCGGCGCACAGGTCAAACAAGAGCTGCAGGCCGAGGATGTCGCGCCGGAAGATATAGAACTGCTCTACGAAATCGATATCCGCTACGCCGGGCAAGCCTTTGAAATTCCCCTGTCGGTGGAACCGGAAGGTCTTTCGCTGGAAAGCCTGGTTGCGCGGTTCGACACCGAGCACGAACGATTGTTCACTTTCAATCTGGAAGAGACGCCCCATGAAATAGTCAATGTCCGTGCGGTCGCGCTTGGCAAGACGGCCGATGTCGCTCCGCCAGTGATCGACAAAGCGGGACCCGATCCCGCAGGAGCCAAAACCCGCGATCATCGGCTCTATATGGATGGCAAGATGCAAGACGCCATAATCTATGATCGCGCCCTGCTAAAGGCCGGTAATCGCGTTCCGGGGCCGGCCATTGTCACCGAAATGGATTCGACCACATTGATCCATAGCGGCTGCGAGGCACTGGTCGACGATCATGGCAATCTCATCATCAACCTGATGGAAGGAGCGTAACATGCCCGCACAGATTATCGAAACCAACGGCGCCCCGTTCAACAAAGTTGACGTTGACCCGGTCACGCTCGACATCATGGAAAATGCGCTGCGCAACGCCAGGATCGAGATGGATGCCACTCTGGTCCGTACCGCCATGTCGCCGGGCATCCGGGAACAGGGCGATGCCTTTCCGCTGATCGCTGACCGGCAGGGCAAGATGGTGGTCGGCCAGTTTGGCAGCTTTATCGACGGCTTCCTGCGCTCCTATCCGGGCACGATCGAGGAAGGCGACATGATCTTCCTTAGCGATCCGTACAGTTGCGACGGCGCGGTCAGCCATAATAATGACTGGCTGGTTTTGCTGCCGGTCTATCGCGGCGGACGGCTGGTCGCATGGACCGCCATGTTCGGTCATCAGTCAGACATTGGCGGCAAAGTTGCCGGCTCGATCCCGATCGACAGCAAGACCGTGTTCGAGGAAGGCGTCCGGATACCGCCGGTAAAAATCTACCAGAAGGGCGTTTATAACGAGGAGATGGTCAAGGTCGTCCTCCACCAGAGCCGCAAGCCGGACTGGTGCGCCGCCGACCTCAACGCGCTGATCGCTTCCTGCCGGGTCGCGGCCCGCCGGGTCGATGAAATATGCGCGCGCTTTGGCGAAGACGAATTTGCCAGCGCCACCGATCTGCTGCTGGCCCGCAACCATCGCGCGATGAAACATCTGATCGAAACCAGCATCGGCGAGGAACCGGTCAGTTTCTCCGACTATATCTGCGACGACGGCGTCGGTTTTGGACCGTATAAGATCAGTTGCAGGATGTGGCGCGAGGGCGACAAGGTCATTCTCGACTTTGAAGGAACCGATCCGCAGGCACCAAGTTCGATCAACTTTTTCCTGAACGAGAATATGTTCAAGATGTTCTTCGGCATCTATATGATCATGGTCTTCGACCCACAGATATTGTTCAACGACGGATTCTACGATCTGGTCGACGTCCGGATTCCGGAGGGGTCTTTGCTCAAGCCGAAATATCCCGCCGCGCTGGCCGGGCGGACTCACGCTTTGGGCCGGATTTTCGATATTTTGGGCGGCCTGCTCGGCCAGCGCCAGCCGGAATTCCTCAACGGCGCCGGCTTCTCGTCCAGCCCGCATTTGATGTATTCGGGTTTCGACAAGTCCGGCGAATGGTTTCAGCTGTTCCAGATCGGCTTTGGCGGCATTCCCGGGCGGCCCTTTGGCGATGGCCCAGATGGTCATTCTTTGTGGCCCGGCTTCACCAATGTGCCGAACGAGTTTCTCGAGAAATATTTCCCGCTTCGCATCGAACGCTATGAAGCCAAGCCCGACAGCGGCGGCGCCGGACTGTTCCGCGGCGGCAATGGCATCCATATGACCTACCGGTTCCTTGAACCCGGAACCGTCGCGATCCATGACGACCGCTGGTTCACCTATCCGTGGGGCGTCAACGGAGGCCAGCCGGGTGATCGGGCGACCAAGATACTGGAACGCGCCGATGGCACGAAAGAAGTGGTCGGCAACAAGCAGGACGGAATAGAGGTCCGCGAAGGCGATCTGCTCCACTTCATCACCTGGGGCGGCGGTGGCTGGGGCAATCCGCTGGAACGCGACCCTGAACTGGTCGCGCTGGAAATCCGTCAGGGGCTGGTGACCGTGGAAGGTGCGCGCGACTATGGCGTGGTCATTGCCGAAGACGGTAGTGTCGATGGTCCGGCGACAGAAAGCCTGCGTGCGGAAATGGCGGCGGATAATGTCGAGACCGACAGTCCGTTCAACTTTGGCCCCGACATCGAAACATTACGTGCCAATTGTCTGGCAGAAACCGGGCTACCGGCGCCGGTGCAACCCGGGACCGTTGCTGCCTAGCATTTTGCCGCTATCCAAAGTGCGATTTGTCGCACCTTATCCAAGCCTCTAGGCTGGTCACCGGTCCAGTCATGGGAAAGGTGCGATTATCGATAGCGAGATAGATGTTCTGATCATCGGTGCGGGAGCAGCGGGCCTGACCGCTGCACTGGCGGCGCATGAATCCGGTGCCTCGGTCCGGCTGATAGAGAAGCAGGATCGACTTGGCGGAACTGCGGCGATATCCGGCGGCGTTGTCTGGCTGCCCGATCATGAACAGATGGAGCCGCAGGGCAAGGAAGACAGCGCCGCAGAGGCTCTCGCCTATTTTCTGTCGCTCGATCATGGCGAAATGGACGAAGACGTGCTTGGCGCCTTTGTCACCGAAGCCGGCCCCATGCATTCGTTCCTGACCGAGATCGGTGCGATCAAGCTTACAATGATGCCGGATTATCCCGACTATTATGAAGACCGCCCCGGTGCAAAAGCAGGCGGGCGTTCGCTCGACAATGAGCTGTTTGATTTCACGTCGCTCGGGGAGTGGAGGGAGCGGATATTCGACCATGGGCCGGCACCGCGGATGATGCTGCGCGAGACGCCTCTCGGCGGCGGCAGCGGCGTGGTCGAGCCGGAGGAATTGCAGCGGCGTGATGCCGGTGATCTGCGCGGCTGGGGACAGGCACTGGTCGGACGGTTGCTGAAAGCCTGTCTAGAACGCGGGATCGAGCCGGCCTTGGGTTGTGGCGGTTACCGGCTTTGCGTCGAAAATGGCCGCGTGACTGGCGCAACCGTCGAACGGGGCGGCAAGCAGGAAACGATCACCGCGCGAAACGGTGTGATATTGGCAACCGGCGGATTCGAATGGAATGATGCTCTGAAACATGCCTTCCTGCGCGGACCGCTGGATGCACCAGCTTCGCCTCCCACCAATGAAGGCGATGGCCTGAAAATGGCGATGGCAGCAGGCGCAGGCCTCGGCAATATGACCAGCGCATGGTGGGTGCCGACTCTCGCGATTCCCGAAGCGCAATGGGCGAGCGGCGAAATCCGCAATATGCCGGTGCTGATAGAACGCACCCTGCCGCACGGCATCATGGTCAACCGCGAGGGCAAGAGATTCTGCAACGAAGCGGCAAACTATTCGGCACTGGCGGGTGCCTTTCACGCCTTCGATCCGGCGACTTATGCCTATCCCAATCTGCCCGCCTATCTGATCTTCGATTCGCAATATCGGGAACGCTATCCGCTAGCCTCCTTCATGCCCGGAACACCGCTGCCCGATTGGGTGGCAGTGGCCGACAGCTTCGAAGCACTGGCAGAAAAAATCGGTGTCGATGCAAAGAATTTCCCCGCTACGGTCGACCGGTTCAATGAACAGGCCGAGCAACGGGACGATCAGGACTTCGGTCGCGGCAAGACCGACTATGACCGTTTTTACGGCGACCGTTCCAGAGAAGGCGCGGAAGCAACTCTGGGGTCGGTGACCAAGCCGCCCTATTACGCGGTAGAAATCAGGATGGGCGCACTCGGTACCAATGGTGGCGCAAAAACCAACGCGCAGGCGCAGATAGTGGATGTCGATGGCGAGCCGATTGCCGGACTGTTCGGCGCCGGCAACGTGATCAGCGCGCCGACCGGCAGCGTCTATGCCGGAGCTGGCGGCACATTGGGACCTGCATTGACCTTTGGCTATATCGCCGGCCGCGCGGCGGCCAGGCTGGTCAATCAATGAACAAACCATTCAAGGGAACGAGATCATGGGCATATTGGATCAATTCAAACTCGACGGTGAGGTCGCTGTCGTAACAGGTGCCGGCAAGGGGATCGGACGGGCGATTGCACTAGGTCTGGCCGAAGCGGGCGCCGATGTCGCGGTCGCGGCGCGTTCTGCCGATGATCTGGAAAAGGTTGCCGGTGAAATCCGCGCACTGGGTCGCCGCGCCATCGCGGTGCCGACCGATGTAACCAGCCGCGCCGCGCTGGAAAATCTCGCCAATCGTGCGGTCGAGGAACTCGGCCGGCTGAGCATCTGGGTCAGCAACGCCGGCGGCTTGCCCGACGGCACACCCCGCTATCTGACGCGCACCCCCGAAGAAAGCTGGGACGCGCAGATTGAGCTCAATCTGAAAAGCGTGTGGATGGGCGCCGTCGCCGCAGCCAACCATATGGACGACATTGGTGGTGCAATTATCAACATTTCTTCGCGTGCCGCGATTGGCGGCCAGATCAAAAACGCCCCTTACGGTGCATCCAAGGCGGCGGTGAACAGCCTGACCGCAAGCCTATCGCTCGAACTGGCCCCCAAAATCCGCGTCAATGCTGTCGCTCCCGGCCCGATCCCGACCGAGAATTTTGACGAATCCATGGGTATCGATTCCGAAGAAAAACGCGCAGCCTTGCTCAAGCAGTTCCAGATTCCTCTGGCCCGCTTTGGCCGGGAAGAGGATATTGCCGCTGCTGTGGTCTACATGGCCTCGCCCGCGTCGAGCTGGGTGACCGGCCAGTGCCTCTATGTAACGGGAGGAAAGTAGCTCGCTAGGCCGGTTCGCGCTTTATCCACACCCAGACGCGCCAATAATGAAAGCCCGCCCAGAGGTTGAATAAAGCCAATACCGCAAGAGCCTGCTGGAGCGCACTGGCTTCCAGTTCCGTTGCGCCATGGGCAAAATGGTCGGACAGACTGCCGACGAAAACAGGCCCCAGTCCCAGCCCGATCAGACCGGCAATCAGCAGATAGATCGCCACCGCCATAGCCCGGGTCCGGTCGCCGGCCAAGGTCTGCACCGCCGCGAAGCTGGGGCCAAAATAGAAGGTCGCGGCAAAGGTCGGGAAACCGAGCAGCATGATCGCGGCATTGGCATTGTCAGCATAGATGGCGGCAATCATTCCCGGGGCAGCCAGAACCAGAACCAGTCCGCTGACCAATAGCGGCATGAGCGGATCACGCTTGCCGATAATATCGCCGACCTTGCCGCCAAACCAGGCCCCGAAGCCGCCGGTCAGTCCGACCATCACACCAAGTTTCCAGCCAAGCTCTCCATAGTTCATGGCATGCACCCGGACGAACAGGCTGCCATAGAAGCTGGCGAGGCCATAAGAGACAAATTGCACCATCACTCCGGCGGCAACCAGATGCCAATAGGCCGGTTTGCGCGACAGGTCGAGCAAGGCGCTGCGCAACGTCACTTCGCCCGGCACCGGTTGCAGGGCCTTTGCCAGACTGACCTTGCCGCGTGGATCGGGCACAGTGAACCATATCACCAGAGCGATGATGATCCCCGGCAGGCCAGCCAGCAGAAAGGCAGCCCGCCAGCTGAACATTTCGGTAATATAGCCGCCACCGGCATAGGCAATGAACGCACCAACCGGGACCGCTGCGCCCATGATCCCCAACGCTCCGGCGCGGCGCTCCGGCGGGAACAGGTCGGCGATCAGGCTGTGCGAAGCCGGCGACGAACCCGCTTCACCAATGCCCACCCCAATACGGGCCAGAAACAGCTGCACAAAATTGCCCGCCAGCCCGCACAAAATTGTCATCAGCGACCAGACCGCAATCGCGATGGCGATAATCCGGCTGCGGTTCCAGCGATCCGCCAAGGCAGCGAGCGGAATCGCCAATGTCGTGTAAAATACCGCGAAAGACAGACCGGTCATCAGGCCGAGTTGCGTATCACTCAACCCGAGGTCGCGCTTGATCGGTTCGGCGACAATCGAGATCACCTGCCGGTCGAGAAAATTGAGCATGGTGACAACAAACAGGACAGCAAGCGCATAATTTGCACGTCGCCGTGAGGCAGATGCAATATCTGCCTTATTCTCGATGCCCTCGTTGGGGCGGATATCCTCTGCCATCGAAAAGATATGGCAGGTTTATTTTGCCCCCGGCACCCTTTGTTTAGCTAGGACCTGTGGGCCCGCCTCTCAGAGCGACTGTCCATCATCAAGGACGATATCCGACCCGGTCACCATCCGGGAAGCGTCGGAGGCAAGATAGAGCATCATCGGATCGAGTGATTCGATATCCTGCAGCCGGCGGCGATGGAAACCGGCGATTTGCGCTTCGCCGCCTGCGGTCTGATACCAGTCACCCTGTATTTCGGTCGGAATATAACCGGGATGGATGGTGTTCACATTCACGCCTTGCCGCACCCATTCGCGCGCGAGATTGCGGCCGAGATGGGCCACGCCCGCCTTGCTGGCAGAATAGGCGCTGTCGCCGTCGCCGGTCAGTCGCGAGGTGATCGATCCGATAATCACGATCCTTCCGTTTTCTTTTTCCCGGCTACCAGAGGCAATAAGCCGCTTTGCGCCTTCTCTTGCAACAAGATAGACGCCCTTGAAATTGGTATCGATCAGCATCTGCAAACGGTCCGCCGCTACGTCCGTGGATCTGCCTGCGGCGGATACGCCCGCATTGGCGATAATCGTATCAACCGTACCAAATGCCGCTTCGGCGGCGTCATAGGCAGTGATGATCGACGCTTCATCCGTCACATCCAGCGGAACCGCCAGCGCTTTACCGCCCGCATCGCCGATTTCTGTCGCCAAAGCATCGGTCCGGTCGGTGCGCCGGGCACCCAGCACGACATTGGCACCTGCTGCTGCAAATAATTGGGCGAAGCGCGCACCAAAGCCTGAGGAGGCACCGGCGATCAGGGCGGTACGGCCTTTGAGGGAAAAAGGAATATCCATGATGTCATTGCTCCGGCTAAATTAGAGAACAGGCTCTAGACGATCGGCAATTGCTCGGCCAATAGTCAATTGCATAGGAGAAGATAATGATAGACACGTCCATGGATTTTACCGGCAAAACCGTCTGCATAATTGGCGGCTCCAGTGGAATCGGCAATGCCACCGCGCAGGCTTTCCGTGGCTGCGGCGCCGAGGTCCATGTGACCGGAACCCGCGCCAGCGAAGCAGACTATGCTGCGGACGAAGGCTCCGATCTGGAAGGCCTGACCTTTCATCAGCTCGATGCCGGAGATGATGCTGCGATCATCGCCTTGCGGCAGAAATTTACCAGGCTGGACGCGCTGGTCTGCTCGCAAGGCATGGTGATGTACAAGCGCGCCGAATTTGAACCGGAGAATTTTGCCAAGGTCGTGCAGGTCAATCTCAACAGTCTGATGACCTGCGCCGGACAATTTTATGATCTGCTCAAACAGGCAAAAGGTTCGCTGATCATCATCAGTTCGACCGCCGCCTTCCATGCGACCGTCGGCAATCCGGGCTATAATGCCTCTAAGGCAGGGGCCGCCGGATTGACCCGGACCTTGGGCAAGGCTTGGGCACCGGACGGCATTCGCGTCAATGGTGTCGCACCGGGCCTGATCGCCACCAATATGACCAAGGTCACCACCGACAATCCGAAACGGCGGGAAGCCACGATCCGGTCGATACCGCTCGGCCGCATTGGCGATCCGGATGATATGGCGGGCCTGGTCCTGTTCCTCGCGTCACCACTGGCAGGCTATATTGTCGGGCAGACAATTATCGCCGATGGCGGGCTGCTGCTTTAACTCAGGCTGGAACCGGTTCCGCGTCGACGGCCTTGGCGGTCCACCAGAATAACAGTGTCGCCATGCTCAGGCTCACCACCACGGTCGCAATAACCGCATAGCTGAGCGACATGCTGCCATAGGAATCGGCCCAATTATCGCTCATCAAGCCGATCAGTGCGGGGCCGATGCCATAGCCGAGCAGATTGATCGACAGACTGCTGATCGACGACGCCGTCCCGCGTTCGGTCGGCAACACCGCTGCCTGGACCATGGAGATCGCAGCGCCCTGCGTGGATACCAGCAGAATATAGCCGCAGATATATAATGCGAGAGTCATTTCGAGACTGGTCGACAGCAGGCAGAAGGCCCAGAATGGCAGGGTCAGCATGACCGCCAGTGCGCAATACCATGGCCGCCATTTGGGACTTTTCCTGGCGAGATAATCCGCGAGATAGCCACCCAATATCATCCCGGGAACGCCGCCCGCAAACAATACCGCACCAAGATAAAGACCGACTTCACCCTTGGAGACATCAAAATTACGGATCAGCGTCGGCGCCAGCCAGATGGCGAAGGCGAAGGACGGTATGTTGGTGAAACTATTGGCCAGCACCACCCGCACAAAGATATTGTTCGTCCACAGCGAGCGCATCGTGGTCATGAACGGTTCCTGCTTTTCGGTACCGGATTTCCTCGCTTTTTGTTTGAAATAGCGGCCGCGCCGGGGCTCGCGGACGGTCAGATAGAGGATGATACCGAGCAATATTCCCGGCAGGCCGAGAATCACAAAGGTCCACCGCCAGCCATAAGCCTCTGCCAGCAATCCCCCCGCGGCATAGCCCAGCACCGGCCCGAGAACCGCACCGGCCGCATATATGCCCATCGCCCGCGACAATTCATGCGGCGCAAAATAATCGGTGATGATCGACACCGACGGGGGGCTGCCGCCAGCCTCCCCGACACCGACACCAAGCCGCGCCAGCAGCAATGTCCAGAAACCCAGCGCCGCGCCGCACAGCGCCGACATCAGACTCCACAGGGACAGGGACAGGGCGACCATGGTCTTGCGGTTGGTGCGATCTGCCAACCGGCCGGCGGGAACCCCCAATATCAGATAGAAAACGGTGAAAGCAGTCCCGGCGAGCAGCCCGATTTGCGTGTCGCTCAGCAGGAACTCCGCCTTGATATCCTCGATCAGGATCGACATCACCAGCCGGTCGGTGATGTTGAACATGAAGGTCAGCATCAGCATGATCAGCACATAATATCGATAGACGCCGCCGGAAGTCTGCTCGGGTAACTTGCTCATCAACATCCTCTCCAACGGATGGCAATGATCTAGCGTGAAAAAGGGGACAGAGCCAGACAGGCTCTATCCCCTTAAATGATAGGATCAAAACTCATATCGACCCACGATGCCGTTCGTGCTGAGCTTGTCGAAGCACGTTGGAGGCCGCTCTGTGCCTCGTTCATCCTTCGACAGGCTCAGGACGAACGGTTTTGTTCTCCTAACCCGCAGTCAAGGCAATGTGCCGCCGCATATGATGATCGACGCTGCCAAACTCGCCTTCGATGATCGAGAGGCGCTTGAAATAGCTGCCGACCGCCAGTTCGTCGGTCATGCCCATGCCGCCGTGGGTCTGGATCGCCGACTGGCCGATGAAACGTCCCGCCTGGCCGATACGAACCTTCGCTGCAGAAACATTTTTCTTGCGCGTCACATCATCTTCATCGAGCTTGATCGTGGCAAGATAGCACATCGAAACCGACTGCTCATATTCCATCAGCATGTCTGCCATACGGTGCTGAAGCACCTGGAAGGAACCGATCGGTGTGCCGAACTGCTTGCGCTGGCGCGAATAGTCGAGCGTGGTTTCGTTGGTGACCTTCATCGCGCCCACCGCTTCGGCACAGACCGCAGCGGTCGCTTCGTCGACGACTTTCTCGATCAGTGGCAGGCCGTTGTCCGCGTCGCCGATCAGGGCATCGCCGGAGACTTTGACATTTTCGAAATAGACTTCCGAAGCGCGGCGGCCATCGACCGTTGCATAGTCGCGGGTGCTAACGCCTTGCGCTACCTTGTCGACGACAAATACGGATACGCCGTTCTTGTCGGTCTGGCCGCCCGATGTGCGCGCAGTCACGACCAGATGCGTCGCCCACGGTGCGCCAATCACAACAGCCTTGTGACCGTTGAGGATATAATCACCGCCATCGGCCTTGGCCGTGGTTTCCAGATTGGCGAGATCATAGCGGCCGCGTGGTTCGGCATAGGCAAAGGCAAAGATCATCTCGCCGGAAATGATTCCGCCGATATATTCTTCGCGCTGCGCAGCACTGCCGCCATGTTTCAGGGCACCGCCGGCGCAGACCACGGATGGAATGAACGGCTCGACCGCAAGGCCCTTGCCGAACTCTTCCATGATGATCATCGCTTCGGTGGCGCCGCCAAATCCGCCATCTTCTTCCGAAAAGGGTGCGGCCAGCATGCCGAGTTCGGCCAGCTGAGCCCAAAGCTCCGGCCGCCAGCCGGATTCGCTGGCAATCACATTGCGGCGCGTATCAAAGTCATATTCTTCACGGATCAGGCGCGAAATTCCGTCGCGCACCATATTCTGTTCGTCGGTAAAATCGAAATCCATATTGGTTCCCCTTTGTCGGTCCGGTTAAAGGCCGAGGATCATTTTGGTGATGATGTTGCGCTGGATCTCGTTGGACCCGCCGTAGATCGACGTCTTGCGCATGTTGAAATAGGTCGGTGCCGCGTGATGGGCATAGTCCGGACCAATCGGGAAGTCGTTCGACCCGTCATCCGGGAAGCTGCGGAAATCGGGTGCGCCATAATGGCCGACCGCTTCCAGCGTCAGCTCGGTGAGCCGCTGCTGGATTTCCGTACCCTTGACCTTCAGCAAAGAGCTTTCCGGTCCCGGTCCCTTGCCCGCCTGTTCGCCGGCCAGCGTCCGCAGCTCGGTGATTTCCAGCGCCGAAAGATCGATTTCCAGCTGGCTGATCTTCTGGGCAAAACCCATATCCTCGATCAGCGGTTTGCCGTCGAGCATTTCCGCCTTCGCGATTTCCTTGAGCTGTTCGACGCCGCGCTTCGACCGCGCCACGCCGGCAATGCCGGAACGTTCATGCGCCAGCAGGAACTTGGCATAGGTCCAGCCCTTGTTCTCTTCGCCGATCAGATTGGTCGCAGGCACGCGGACATCGGTAAGCCAAACTTCGTTGACTTCATAACCGCCGTCGATCAGCTTGATCGGGCGGACTTCAATGCCCGGTGTGTTCATGTCGACGAGAATGAAGCTGATGCCCATTTGCGGCTTGGGCGCGTCAGGATCGGTCCGGCACAGGAAAAAGCCCCAGTCGGCATGCTGCGCCAGCGTGGTCCAGGTTTTCTGGCCGTTGAGAATATAGTCATCACCGTCACGAACCGCAGTGGTCTTCAGCGAGGCCAGATCCGAACCGGCACCAGGCTCGGAATAGCCCTGGCACCACCACACGTCACCCGAACGGATGCCGGGAAGATGTTCGGCTTTCTGCTCTTCATTGCCGAATGTGTAGATCACTGGCCCCACCATCGAAACGCCGAAGGGCAATGGCATGACGGTGTTTTTCCGGGCATTTTCTTCGCCCCAGATATAGCGTTGCGTCGGGGTCCAGCCAGTACCGCCATATTCCGTCGGCCAGGCAGGAACCGACCAACCTTTTTTGCCAAGAATCTTGTGCCATGCGAGCATATCCTCACGGGTCATTTCATCTTGAACGCCGCGAGTCCCGATATCTTTCGGACAATTATTATCAATAAAGTCACGCACTTCTGCGCGAAAGGCTTTTTCTTCTTCTGTGAATTCCAGATTCATGGGAATGCTCCTTGGTCAGAATTTTGCCGGACTATAGGCTGAAAACCGCCGAAAACAAGCAATTAACCGTTCAATTAAGGTGACGCTACGGAACCGGCGGGTCGGCACCATGTAACCTCTCTATTCATGCGGCGAAAACTTGTCCTTGCGCCGCTTGCCAAATTTCATACTGCGTTCCAGCCGAGCGCGCAGCGCGGTATAATAAGCCTCGAGGAAAGCGCGCTCGTCGCCGCTACCCGGTTCCCATCCGATTTTCTGGCAGATCGATTCGGCAACTTTTTGCAGCGCTTCATTCTGATCGCTGCGCAGGACATTTTCCAATGTCTGCAGTTCATATTCACCGTAGACCGACAGGTCGTCATCGGAAAACTGATACCGACTGACCATTGCCGTCCCGTCGTTCGATAGATTCGCCGCCGAGGGGGCGACAATATCCCCGAGATTCTTTTTCACATTCTCGATCACCCAGGTCCCGGCAATGACGTCACCGCCACGCAGCCGGTCCCGGTTGAACAGTGGGAAGAGCAAAAACATCAGCACCCAGAGGAATCCGGCCCAGGCGGTCAGATCAGTCATTGATCCGCTGGCTTCCCCGGATGTGAGGAATACCAACGGCAGAAACAGTTCGACATCGCGCACAATGTTGCGCGCGATCACCGCTTCTGCGGTCAGCCGGCCGCCATCTCTTGCCGCCACCCGGATACCAACCG
This sequence comes from Parasphingorhabdus sp., assembly GCF_048267785.1. Classification (GTDB taxonomy): domain Bacteria; phylum Pseudomonadota; class Alphaproteobacteria; order Sphingomonadales; family Sphingomonadaceae; genus Parasphingorhabdus. The sequence continues at coordinate 158,309 of NZ_JBLWWU010000004.1, forward strand.
CCCGCTTTCCCCAGGTCGCGGCACGATCACCCAGTTCGAAATAGAGAAAATAGGCGTTGCGGAACAGAAAGACTGCAATGATCCAGAGGACCGCTAGCAGTTGCAGAGGTCCGCTGGCATTTTCCAGATTACCGTCAAAGGCCACGCCCAGCCCCCATAACAACGTCAGACCGGCTATCGTAACCAGAAAGATGAGTCCGAGAATGATGATGATATCCAGGGCAAGGGCACCCGCTCTTGCCCCGGCTGCGGCGACCGTAACATTGAGCGAGACGCCTTCCGGCGTCACCATGACCCGGTCGAGCTTGGGATTGGCGGATCGCCGGATCCACGGTTCGGCTGCGGTGCTGCCACTCATGTTTCCGGGCCCCGTTGTTTACGGCCGAAGCCGATGAAATAGAGCAGCCAGAGAAGCAGCATTGCGCCACCGACAGCAAAACGACCTGCGGTATTGTCAATCAACTGACGGGCGAATCCTTCGAGCAGCCCGGCGCAGATCAGCATGATGATAACGCCCGTCATCACCAGAGCGGCCCGCTTGCCCGCATCGCTGGCCGCCTTGAGATGGGAGCGCGTGCCCGGAAAGGCGATCGAGCGCCCGACATGAATCCCCGCGGCCCCCGCCAGCAATATGGCGAAAAGCTCGGTCGTGCCATGAATTGACAGCCAGCCGATAAAATCAACCGTCAGGCCACGTTGCGCGAATACCCAGAGCATCGCACCCAGCAATGCCATATTGTGGATGAGCAACAATATACTGGGTATGGCAAATGCAAATCCAAGCGCAAAAGCCAGAATCGCTACCTGTGCGTTGTTGCTGAACAGAAACGCCGCGAACATACCCAGCCCCCCTTCATTCTGGGCACCAAAAAGCGTCCCGCGCAAAGCCTCTTCAGTGGCCCCCGGCACCCGCACGTCGGCGTAGCTTCCCGGTACCAGCGCATAGAACCAGTCACTATCGCCCGCGACCAGTATATAGCCGACCCCGACACCCGCAATCATCACGAACAAGGCAATCCAGATATCGAACTGTATTGCCCGGACGGCCCGGCTCCAGTCGCCGCTGAAAAAGCGGCCAAGCCAGCGGCCAAGACTGGTCTGGGTGCCATAGACGAGAAAATAGGATCGCAGCGCCAGGCCTTCGAGATAGTCGATCAGGCCGGCGTCGAGAGAATTCTCGCGGGCGATGGACAGGCTGGATAGCAGCGTCCGGTAAAGCGTTGGCAGCGCCAGCACATCATCGTCCGACAATCTGCGGCTCTTGCCCTTCTCCATTTTGGTGACAATGTCTTCCAGTCGTAGCCAGTCCGCTTCCCGCTCCAGCCGAAAGCGGTCGCTGCGCAGGACCGCTGCGCTTATTGCCCGTTCTGTACTCACAGCGCGCCCCGTCTTTTTATCTTGAGATAGGCGTTGATCAGGCGCGTTCCGATATCCTGATGCGCGCCTTCGATCACATCGATGCCCATGTGCCGAAGCCTGGTCAAAACCAGCTTTTTCTGATCAAGCAGATTCTGGGCCGTCACCGCTCGCGCAACGTCCTCGGCGCTCTCCGGAGCCGTTTCGATAATCGAGGTCAACTCGCGGTCTTCGAGAATGACAAACAGCACCAGATGCTTTTCGATCAACCGGCCTGCGGCATCGAGCATAAGATCGGCGGCGGCCGGGTCGGTGAAATCGGTAAAAATGACGATCAGCGAACGCCGCTGAAGCCGGTTCTGCAGGCTCGAGAGGGCCAATGTGTAATTGCTCTCCTGATGGCGATAGTCGATGGTCGCTGCTTCCTGTTGCAACCGGAAGAAATTGCGGCTGCCCGACAGAAAGGGCGTCGACAATTCCGGTTTGGCGGCAAAGCTGAACAAACTGGTTCGGTCACCTGCCTTGAGCGTGATATAAGCGGTCAACAACGCCGCCGATACCGCCCGGTCGATCCGCGGGAGGCCTTCGACCGGCTCACACATGGCCGCCCCGCAATCGAGCGCGAAAACAATCTGGTTATTCCGTTCGGTATCATATTCCTTGGCCAGCAATTTACTGTGCCGCGCGGACCCCTTCCAGTCGATACTGCGCCGGTCCATGCCTGGCTGATATTCGGCGAGCGCTTCAAATTCGCTTCCCTCGCCCCGCATTTTCCGGGCGAGCAGGCCGAACAGGGAATCGCGCAGGAACATCTGAATTGTCGGACTGCGCACGGCGGAGATATTAGGCAGGATAGCCACGGTCTGCGCGCTTTGTTTCTGGATCTGGCGCCAGGCCAGACCGAGCGGCCCCTTCCATCTCAACCACAATTTACCGATCTCGCCGACTCCGCGCCGCACCGGGATGGTGGTGGCCTGACCCAGAAAGGCACCACCGTCATCAGACCCACGCATCAGGGAAAAGGCAACCGTCCCGTCATCCGCCAGCCGCTCATCCACGCCAAGACTACCGGACACATCGCGTGGTGCGATCTTTCCGGAGAAATCCGCTTCCAGCCCGAGCAGCAGCGGTGTGCCAATCTCCGTGGTTTCAACCACTGCCAGCCGCACGTCCCGTACCTTGCCGGCGACCAGACCGTCGAGCAGCAGCAGCAGCACAAGCATCAACGCCCAGCCCGCGCCGATCGCCCACAGCGATGGCATGATCGCCGCAAACACCACTGCGATCGGCGCGCCCAGCGCGATCAGCCAAATGGCCCGTCCAGTGGGGTAAAAATTCAACGCGGCGCTTCCGTCCGCTCGACCAGCCCGGTGATAATAGTATCAACCTGCCGGCCTTCGATCTCCGCTGCGGGAGAGAGCATGGTTCGGTGACGGAGCACCGATGGCGCCAGCGCCTTCACATCATCCGGGATGACATAGTCGCGGCCGGAAATCGCCGCCTTCGCCCGTGCCGCATTGGCGAGCATGACGGCCGCACGCGGACTGGCGCCATTTTCCAGATCCGCAGTTTCCCGGGTCGCCCGGATCAGACGGACAACATAATCGACCACATCCTCGACCAGCTTGACCGACTTCACCGCCTCGGTCGCCGCGGTCAGCGTTGCGCTATCCGCCTGCGTTTCGATGCCGAAACTGGCCGGTATCGGCGCGCCGGTGCGCTCGCCATATTGGGTGACAATCTTCTTCTCTTCCTCGGCGTCGGGATATTCGACGAGCAGCTTGAACAGGAACCGGTCGAGCTGGGCTTCGGGCAGCGGGTAAACACCTTGCTGCTCAATCGGATTCTGGGTGGCGACAACCATGAAGCGGGATCCCAGCGCGTGGGTCTCGCCATCGATGGTCACCGAACGCTCCTGCATCGCCTCCAGCATAGCAGCCTGCGTTTTCGGCGGCGTGCGGTTGATTTCATCGGCGAGCAGCAGGTCACAGAAAACCGGTCCCCGGGTGAGCGTAAAACTGCTCGTCTGGAAGTTGAAAAGATTGGAGCCGATTATGTCGCCCGGCATCAGGTCGGGGGTGAACTGGATGCGCCCGAAATCGAGTCCCAGAGTGGCCGAAAAACATTGGGCCAGAAATGTCTTGGCCGTCCCCGGCGGTCCTTCGAGCAGCACATGGCCGGATGAGAAGAGCGCGATCAGCAGATGATCGACAATCTCTTCCTGTCCGATGATCGCCTTGGCAACCTGACCACGGATATTGTCCGCCAAAGTCTTGAGTTCGTCGATGTTCATCCGATAAATTCCTTTTTCCAGGCGTAGAGAGCCGCCGCACCGTCTGCAATTTCTTGCGGCTTGCGGGCGCGAACGAGTTGATGAAACAGGGTCGAGAAGCGATTTCCGTCCCTTTCCCCCAGCGCATCCAGTTTCTGATGGATTTCCTGTTCATCGGCATGCGGGCTGATACCGATGGCCTCGGCCGATTGCGTGCGGATCATTTCGGCATAGGGATCGGTAACCAGATATCCGCGCTGCATCCGGCTGATGAACGCGGCGCTGTTGTTGACCAGCGCGGTTTTGCCAAAATTCAGGCTGCGCTTTTCCATGACCGGCGGCCCGAAGCGGTTGAAGGCCATCCACGCCCCGGCCAGGGCCGCTGTGATCAGACAGATGGTGGCAGACAGAAATGGCGGGACAAAGGCCAGAGTCAACAGATTCTCCGAACCGCCCAGACCGTTGAATGTGAGATCAAAAGTCACGCCTTCTTCGCTGGCCGGTGAAGCCGCCTTGACCAAGGCCAGGGCATGGCGGGCCGTCGATTTGTCGGCCACGCCCCCGTTGTTGAACAGATCGGCATCGGCAACGATCACCACCGGATAGAAGGATTCATCTATCTCGTCTTCATCGGTAATGTGCGATTCATCAAGCTGGTCCAGTTGCGCATAGACACCGCCATCATCGAGATAGGCGACCAGCGCGCCTTTGGATGTCGGCCCCCGGACAATTGCGCGGACATTATCGCCCTCGACCGTGACCGGACTGGCGGGTGCTTTCAATCCGCCGCCAACCGCCGAAACCACGGACTGTCCCGCCTGCGCCTTGTCATCGACGGAGATACTGACGTCAGCCACGTCCGTGAGCAGTTGCACGCCAGGCCCTTCGCCCCAAAGGTCTCCCCGCGACACCCAGCCTTTTTTCAAGTCCTGATTACGGGAGACCTGCCACTTCGGCAAAATGATCATTGTAGGTCCGACGTAGGCCCTTTGCTGAACCACCGCTTCAATATCTTCGGGCGGCGTGAATGGCCCGGGTGTCAAAATCAGTAGCCCCTCGTTCTCCATTCCCGCCGGAGAACGCGAATATCGCACCGGAACGCCGGTTTTTTCGAGCAGATTGCCCAACGCTTTATACCCGACAATGCTATTGGATGCACCATGAGCGTCGCCATTCTTGCCAGAGGCCAAAGGATCCCCCGTGCCCAGCCCGTAGAGCAGCGCCACGAAAGCCGCAAAACCGACCGCGAACATGATAATGATCGTGGTCCGCTGGAAAGGATTGGCCTGGGCGCTCATCCTTTCCCTGCCCTCCGCCAGGTTTCCTTGAGCGCAAATCCGGCATAGGCATCGCGCGAAACACGCCAGCCGCTTTCGTCAATCGGCAAGGCGGCAAATATGCCGCGCTCGACCTGCCCGGCAATCACCGCAAACATCGCCCGCGCGGCTTCGGGCAGTCTGTCGAAGCGCTCTATCTCCCGCGATGTGCTCGAAGGGCGCAGCAAATCCGGGTGACGTTTTTCGATATCGGCAATGCTGCGATGGAGGAGCAGGCGGACGGCCTGGTCAAACTGTCCGGCGGCGGCAAGTGTTTCGGCTTCCGCGAGCAGCTCGCGGGCGGCAGTTGGCTGCGGTTGCCATACGTCCTCTGCCGGTCGTTTGCGGCGACGCCATTGCTCGACGTAGGGCACCAGTATCACCCAAGCCAGCGTCAGCACACCGGCAGCCAGCAGGATCAGCAACAGGATTCGCAATATCGGCCAGGCCGTTGCTATGGCTTCAAACAGCGGTGACAGAAAATCGCCGAGCCAATCCAGGAAATCTTCCCACCATTGCGGAATCTCCGGCGGCTTCGGCGCAGGAGCGGGGCTAAACTGGATATCGGGATCGGCGCGTATGTCTTCCCACGCATCGTCAAAAGAAGCGCTCACTTCATTCCCCTTGCCTTGCGCTACTTTTGCCACCGCACAGGTGTTGCAGAATCCCAATGATCGGGCAAGAGCGAAGATCAAGACGGCCGTTCAACTTTACCCGCGATCAAAAATATGCCAGCCTGTCGACCACGATGATATAGGGGGATGAACAAATGACCGAAGCAACGGGTAAAATCGACATCAGCCGGGTGCTCAACAACACATTTGGCGTCATCCTCCGGCATCCCGTAATCTATCTTGGTCTGTCACTTCTGATCATCGGTATTCCCAATGCGCTGCTGCAAACCGCACAAGGGAGCTTCACCAGCAGCGAAAGCGGGTTTGCCGTTGCATCCAGCTATTCATCGCAAGGCATTGGATTGATAGCGCTGATGCTGCTTTCAATCCTGCTTCAGGCAACCCTTATCGTCGCGACGCTCAACGATCTGGGTGGCAAGCCACTCAGTTTGGCCGATTGCTTTGCCAAGGCGCTAAAAAAACTGCTGCCGCTGATCGGTCTCGGCATTCTGGTCGGTCTCGGCGTCGGGCTTGGCCTGATGCTGCTCGTCGTACCGGGTGTCATTCTGTATCTCATGTGGATTGTGGCTACTCCTGTCATGATGGCCGAAGATCGCGGAATCATCGATTCTCTCAAGCGCAGCGCCGAATTGACCTCCGGATCGAAAGGGATGATCTTTGTCCTGTTGCTGATTTTCTTTGTACTGGCGATGGTCTTCGGACTGTTTGTTGCCTTCGTCGGATCGCTCAGCACAATATTCCTCGCGATTATCACCTTGGTCAGCAATACTATCACCGGCGCGCTTCAGGGGGCCGGGGTCGCGTCAATCTACGTTGATCTGCGCACCGCAAAAGAGGGTACTGATACCAGCACACTTGCCGAAATTTTTGCTTGATCCGGACCATCAGACCGCTTCGCTGCGGGAATGCTGCCATCGCGCAAAGCCCACTTGGCTTAAGACAGGCGCCAAGCTATAAGTTGCAAATTGCCATTCAATCATCCGGGTGAAATGTCCATGATCAAGCTGAACGTCAACGGCCAGACCCGGGAGGTTGATGCCGATCCAGCGACCCCGATATTGTGGATCGTGCGCGAAAATCTGAAAATGCCCGGCACCAAATTCGGTTGCGGCATTGCCCAGTGCGGCGCGTGCACCGTGCATCTGGATGGCCAACCCATCCGCAGCTGCTCGACGCCGCTTTCTGCCGCCGAAGGCAAGACGATCACCACTATCGAGGGCATCGCCGCCGAAGATGGAACCCTGCACAGGGTCCAGCAGGCGTGGATCGAGGCGCAGGTCCCGCAATGCGGCTATTGCCAGTCCGGCCAGATCATGTCGGCGACTGCGCTGCTGGAGAAAAATCCGCGGCCGACCGACGAGCAGATCGACGAAGCCATGGCTGGCAATGTCTGCCGCTGCGGCATGTATGGCCGGATACGCAAGGCGATCAAGGCGGCGGCTGGCATCGAACAACCCGCGAAAGTGGAGGCGTAGATCATGGGCAAATGGTCAAGACGCGCGTTCATCGGAGCCGGCGTCGCAGCCGGTGGTGCTCTGATTGTCGGCGTGGCCGTCCGTCAGGGCAACCCGATCGACGAACTGGGTCCGCTGCTCACAAACGGCGAGAATGAACAGCTGCTCAACGCGTGGGTGAAGGTCGATTCCGACAATATCGTCACCGCCGTCGTTCCGCATGTCGAAATGGGGCAAGGCGTCTATACCGCGCTCGCCCAGATGCTGGCGGACGAGATGGATGCCGACTGGAACAAGGTACGGATCCTCGAAGCACCAGCCGACATGCAATATGTATCCGATTCAATCGCCCGTGATTTTCTGGCTCCCGATCTGCAGGTCCCGGCATGGTTCGAACCGACGGTCGCGGGCGGCATATTGGAACTGGCGCAGGCAATGGGCCTGCAATTTACCGGCGGCAGTTACTCGGTGCGCGCCACCGGCCAGCGCGCGATGCGTACAGCCGGCGCTGCCGCCCGTGAAATGCTGGTCGCAGCAGCGGCGAGCGAATGGCAGGTTCCGGAAAGCGAAATCAGCACGGCGGACAGCATGCTCATCCATGCCAGGAGCGGCAAGTCCGAACCCTTCGCGAAATTTGCCCTCGCGGCGGCTGAGCAAAGCCTGCCCGCCAAGCCAAAGCTGAAATCACCGGAAAATTACAAGATCATGGGTCAGCCCAAGCCCCGCCACGATATTCCGGAAAAGGTCGATGGCAGCGCGATATTCGGCATTGATGCCGATGTGCCCGGGATGAAATATGCGGCGGTCAAGGCCCCTCCGGTCATCGGCGCCACGGTTGAATCTATGGATGCGACCACCGCAAAAACCATGCCGGGCGTGCTGCAGATTCTCAACATGGGCGATTTTGTCGCCGTGGTGGCCGACGGCTATTGGCAGGCGCAACAGGCGCTAAACAGCATCGACGCCCAATATAGCAAAACAGAGGGCGACAGCCTTGATCAGGATGCGATCTTCGCCCGTTACGCCAGCTATCTGGACGAAGCCGGTGAAGACGGCGGCGATATGCAGACCGAAGAAGGCGATGCCGCCAAGGGCTTTGCCGATGCAGCAACCCAGGTGGAAGCCGAGTATAAAGTGCCGTTCCTCGCCCATGCGACGATGGAGCCGATGAACTGCACCGCTTGGGTGCGCGACGGAAAATGCGATGTCTGGTCGGGCCATCAGGCACCGGTCAACGCGCGCCAGGCAGCCGCCGATGCCGCCGGGCTCGATTTCGACGACGTGACCTATCACAACGCCTATCTCGGCGGCGGCTTCGGACGCCGGTCCGACAGCGATGCTATTATCATGGCAACGCGGATCGCCAAGGCAACCGGCTATCCGGTCAAGATGATCTGGTCGCGGGAAGAAGACACGGCGCAGGATCATTATCGCCCGTCGGCGACCAGTCGCTTTCGCGGCGGGCTCGACAAGGATGGCAAATTGATCAGCTGGGACAATATTCACACCCATCTGTTTGATCCCGCAGACGCGCCCACCATACCCCATTACAACATCACCAGTCACAAGATTCGCAAGGTCGACGTGCCGATGCATCTGCGCTTTGGCCCCTGGCGGTCGGTCGACCACAGCCAGCACGGCTTCTTCATCGAATCCTTTGTCGATGAAATGGCCCATGCCGCCGGCAAGGATGGCTATGCTTTCCGCCGCGAATTGCTGGCAGAATCGCCGCGCCATCTGAAGGTACTTGAGACAGCCGCGAAAATGTCGAACTGGGGCAGTGCGCTACCCGAAAAACATGGTCGCGGTATCGCCTTTGTCCCGTCCTTCGGGTCGATCGTCGCACAGGTTGCCGAAGTCGATATGACCGGACCAAAGCCGAAGGTGACAAAAGTCTATGTCGCCGCCGATCCCGGCTTTGTCGTCAATCCCGACGGCTTTACCGCGCAGATGGAAAGCGGCATGGTCTATGGCCTGACCGCTGCGCTTTATGGCGATATCACGATCAAGGACGGTGCGGTCCAGCAAAGCAATTTCCATGACTACAAGATGCTCCGGATCGACGAAATGCCGGAGGTCGAAGTGGAACTGATCAACGGCGATCACGAGCGTCTCGGCGGTGGCGGCGAACCCGGCCTGCCACCCATTGCACCGGCCGTTACCAACGCGATTTTTGCGGCCACCGGCACGCGGATTCGCGAGCTGCCTTTGTCCAAACACAGCTTTGCCTGATCGGAGTCTAGAGATGACCACAGCGCGAACCCTTGCCTGCCTTTCCGTTTTTCTGCTCGCCGCCTGTGGTGCCGATCCGGCACCGGGGCCGGTCGAGCAGATCATCGTCCGCGAGCCCGGTGCCGCACCAGTGGAAACCACTGCTGTAGCCACCGATGCTGCTCCGGCCAGCACGGCGCTAGCTGAAGGAAAAGCCGCTTTTGCCAATTGCTCCGCGTGCCACACGCTGGAACAGGGCGCGCCCAACGGCGCTGGTCCCAATCTCTTCGGAATTGTTGGCAAAGCGGCCGGGTCTGTTACCGGATTTTCCTATTCCGCCGCGCTAAAGGCCTCGGGCATCACCTGGACACCGACTGAATTGGACAGCTTTATCGCCGATCCTGCCGCGAAAATTCCGGGTACGACCATGGTGGCGGGTGCGATTGCGGACGAGGCAAAAAGACAGGCGGTCATCGCCTATCTTGAAAGCGCTTCCGCCAATTGAGTAAAAGCTCCGGCATCATGCTGGCGCTGCTCGCTGCCGGACAGTCCCGCAGATTTGGTGATCAGGACAAGCTGGCCGCATGGCTCGGCAGGAATATGCTCGGCCTGCACGCGGCGAAAAGCGGAGCGGGCCTGCCCTTCGCGCACAAGCTGGTGATCGGTTCGCCAGACCATCGCTGTGCGAAACAATGGCGCGAGCTGGGCTATCAGATTATTGCCAATGAAGACGCCGCCCGAGGTCAGGCAACATCGGTCCGGCTGGCCGCTGCCCAGGCCATCGACAGGGGAGCCGCGGCCTTGTGCATCATGCTTGCCGATATGCCATTTGTAACGCGCGGCCATCTCGGCAAGTTGATCGAGGCCTTCGAACAATCGGGTCGGACAAGCACGGTCGCTTCCTCCCGCGGCGGGCAGGTGATGCCGCCAGCGATTTTTCCGTCCGGCGGGCTGAAAAGGCTGATGGAACTGGAAGGGGATGCCGGCGCTCGCAGGCTGCTGACGGATGCCCGTCTGGTGGCGGGCGATGAGCACATGCTCATGGATATTGATACCGAAGAAGACCTGGCTCGGGCGAATCGGATCTTCGATAAAAACGCCTAGTTATGTTTCGAACAGCGGAGCAGGATCAGCCAGAAAGACATCCTCTCTCGCCTGCAGTCCTTCTACGATCTTATATTTATGCGCCGCACCAAACAGGACCAGGACGCGCTTTTCCTGCCCCGCGACCGCATCCAGAGCATTGTTGATATTGGCCAGATGGGCTGCGTTAATCGCGCGCCAGCCGCCCGCCCCGAGATCGTCGCCGAACAGACGCTCATAGGTTTCCTGACGGTCTTTGACCGCCGCATCATAGGTGTCGGAATGGATGAACGCCGGGTCACCCGAGCGACCCGCCACGGCTTTGCCATATTGCTGGATAACCGCCTGATATTCTGACCAGTCCTCTGCCCGCGCCGGGTCCGTTGCAAGCCGCTTTTCCACTGCGCGCCGTTCGGCGGCAATTTCTGCTGTCCAGGCAGCGACCGGAATCATCTTGAAACCCAGTTGCTTGCGCAGCGGAAAAACAACATCGGTCAATTCGGGGAAATCGTCGGCGCGGCTTTCCCGCACCTCGCCAAACTGGTCGAAATTTGCCGAGGCTATGGCAAAGCGCTCTGGCGGCAGTTCCACCATGACAATATCGGGGTCAAATCTGACAATCGCCTGTCGCAGAACATCCAGCGAATAATCCTCGCTATTGCGATGCTGTCCATGAAGGGCACCTACCACGGCAACGATGGTTGCACCGTCGGGCGAGGATGCAGGCGGCCGGGGACCACAGCCGGTCAAACCGAGCAATAGAGCGAAGAAACAGGCCGCAAGAGCCTTCATTCGCGGTCCAGTCTCCGTCCCAGTTTTACGAAAAATACGATCAGGAAAGGCACCAGCAGGAAGGACAGGACGACCTTCGCCGAACCCTGGCCGAGCAGCAATTGTCCGATCGGCCGCTCGCCGTAAAAGGCGATGGTGATGAATATAACCGTATCGACAATCTGCGACAATGCGCTGGCAACGGCGGCGCGCAAGGCCAGCATCGCGCCCTTCATATTGGCGAGACGGGAGAAGATATAGACGTTGAGGAATTGCGACACGCCATAAGCGATGATGCCGGCGAACATCAGCCGTGCGCCCTGCGACAATATGATCGGGAAAGCTTCTTTCGCCGGTTCGTACATGCCCGGATCGGTCGGCAGCGCCAATACGATCTGGATCAGGATGATCGCGGTGATCAGCGGAATGAAACCAAAGCGGACCAGCCGGTTGGCGACGTCCCGGCCATGCAATTCGGCGACCGAACTCGACAATACGACCAGCAAAAGAAACGGGAAAATCCCGGATTCGACGGCCAGCGGCCCGAGCGCCACCTGCTTAGCGCCCAGGATTCCGGCAATGCAGGTCATCCCGCCATAGAGTACGGCAAAGACAAACAGGGAGCGCGGGATAAGATTGGTTTTGGAAGTTTCGTTCATCGCGATTGCCTAGCGTGGTCGGGTGCGAAAAAAAAGAAATAGTCACAACTGTTATTTTTTCTGTAGGGAAACAAATATTGAACGCAGCAGATCGCGGCCGCTTGTGTCGCACGATCGGGGGATATTTTGCAAAGACTGGCAGTTTATTGCGGCGCCAATGCCGGACAGGACCCGGCCTATGCCGAAACGACAATATTGCTCGGCAAGGCGATGGCAGCGCGCCGGGTTGACCTCGTCTACGGCGGTGGCCGGCTTGGTCTGATGGGGATTATCGCCGACACCGTGCTCGCCGAGGGTGGCCGGGTTCATGGCGTCATTCCCGAGATGCTGAAAGATCTGGAAGTCGCGCATCAGGGTGTCACCGAGCTGCACATCGTCCAGAATATGCACGAACGCAAAGCCAAGATGACCGATCTCACCGATGCCTTTGTCGCCCTGCCAGGCGGGGTTGGCACCATGGACGAACTGTTCGAGGCTTGGAGCTGGAACGCGCTGGGCTATCACAACAAGCCCTTCGCCATATTGAATATCGGGGGCTACTGGGATTCGCTGATCGATTTTCTCGACAAGATGTCGGAACAGGGTTTTGTGTCCGCTGAACGGCGCAAACATCTGATCATCTCCGACAATATCGACGACTGCCTCGACCGTCTCGCCGCCGCCTGCAATAGCGAAACCGGGAGCTTTACGTGGTAATTCCTGTTCTTCCCGAAAACTTTACTGGAAGAGTCCAATGATACCGATCCTGACCAGCCTCGCCGGCATGGCACTGATTCTGCTGATCGCCCTCGGCCTGTCAACCGGACGGCGCAATATCCGCTTCCGTGTGGTCGGAGCGGCCTTCGCCCTGCAGGCCGGGATTGCCGTGATCGTTCTCTATATTCCGGCCGGCAAGCGGGTGATCGAGGCCATGGCCTTTGGTGTCTCCAATCTGCTCGGCTATGCATCCGCCGGCACCAATTTCATCTTCGGACCGCTTGCCGATCCGTCTATTGGCGGCAACAGTTTCGCCATAGCCGCGCTGCCGGTCATCATCTTCTTCTCGGCGCTGATCTCGATCCTCTATTATCTCGGCGTGATGCAGTTCATCATCAAATGGGTCGGCGGCGGCATCCGGAAGGTCACCGGCATCTCCAAGGTCGAATCGCTTTGTGCCGCCGCCAATATCTTTGTCGGCCAGTCGGAATCGCCGCTTGTCATCCGTCCCTATCTCTCCAGCCTGACCCAGTCGCAGCTGTTCACCGTGATGAGCGTCGGCATGGCCGGTGTCGCCGGTACCATTCTGGCTGCTTATGCGGCGATGGGTATCCGCATCGACTATCTGCTCGCTGCTGCCTTCATGTCGGCACCCGGTGGCATTTTGATGGCCAAGATCATCATGCCGGACAATCCCGATGATCCCGCTCCGGAAGAGCTGGTTGTCGCGGTCGAATATGAGGAGGAAAAGCCTGCCAATATCATCATGGCGGCGGCCATGGGCGCGCAGACCGGCGTCAAGCTGGCGGTGGCTGTCGGCGCGATGGTGCTCGCCTTTGTCGCGCTGGTTGCACTCGCCAATGGTCTGCTAGGCGGCATTGGTAGCTGGTTCGGCATGCCGGATCTCAGCTTTCAGATGATCATCGGCTATGTTTTTGCGCCGATCATGTTCCTGCTCGGCGTCCCCTGGGAAGAGGCGCTGAACGCCGGCGGCCTGTTCGGGACCAAGGTCGTGCTCAACGAATTTGTCGCCTTCATCGAACTGGGCAAGATGCAGGCGGGCATTTCTCCGCTGACCAACGCGATTGTCATTTTCGCCCTGTGCGGCTTTGCCAATTTCAGCAGCATCGCCATTCAGCTTGCCGTGACCGGCGGCCTTGCTCCCAACCAGCGTCCGGTGATTGCCAAACTTGGCCTCCGTGCTCTGGCCGCAGGATCGCTCGCCAATCTGATGAGCGCGGCGCTGGCCGGCATATTGCTGTCGCTCGGCTGATTCATCCCGATTGACAAAGAAATACGAGAGCGCATTTTAAGAGCATGACCCAGAACCCGGATATATTGGCCGCCGTTTCGCTCGCCATGGCGGACGAAGACAGCGACGCTTTTGCCGAACAGATCGGCCGCAGCTTCTCCGACTGGGGCTTTGCCGTGGTCGCCGATCACGGTATCCCGGCGGAACTGATCGAACGCGCCGAAGCCATGTCGCGCGCCTTTTTCGCGCTGCCCGAAGAGGTGAAGCGATCCTATCACATAGCCGGCGGCGGCGGCGCGCGCGGCTACACGCCCTTCGGGACGGAAAGCGCCAAGGGTAGCAATATCAGCGACCTCAAGGAATTCTGGCATATCGGCCGCGACCTGCCCGATGGCCATCCTTTCGAAGCCTTCATGCCGCCCAATATCTGGCCAGAGGAACTCGACGGATTTCGCGAAACCTATCTCGAAATGTTCGCCGCCTTCGACAAGGCCGGCGCGCGTATTCTGGAGGCGATTGCCCGCTTCCTCGGACTGGCCCCGGATTTCTTCGTTGACACGGTGCGCGATGGCAATTCGGTGATGCGGCTGATCCACTATCCTCCGGTGCCGGAGGATTCGCCCGCAGTCCGGGCCGGCGCACACGAGGATATCAACACAATCACCCTGCTGATCGGCGCCGAAGAAGCCGGTCTGGAACTGCTCGACAAGAACGGCCAGTGGCGATCCGTCACCCCCAAGGCGGGCGAACTGGCAGTGAACATCGGTGATATGCTGCAGCGGCTGACCAACAACCGCTTGCCATCGACCACCCATCGCGTGGTCAACCCGGCGCCGCAGCGGCGCGGTTTCTCGCGCTACTCCATGCCCTTTTTCCTTCATTTCCGGCCCGATTATTCCATCAAGACCTTGCCAAGCTCCGTCGACGCCGATCACCCGGATCTCTATCCGGAACCGATCACCGCGCACGACTATCTGATGCAGCGTTTACGCGAAATCGGACTGGCATGACTCCAAAAGCCATTGGCATTAGCGGCGGAAGCTGTTCCGGGAAATCGACGCTGATCCGAAAGATTTTTGACAAGCTCGGCCCCGATCAATGCGTGGTCATGCCGCAGGATGACTATTTTTTCGGCCTCGGCGACGCGCCGGAAGGCAAGGGTGGCCCCAATTTTGATCATCCTGATGCGGTCGATTTCGATCAGCTTTGCAAACACCTGGCCGAACTCAAGAATGGCCAGACAATAGACCGGCCGCTTTACGATTTCCCCACCCATATGCCGAAGACGGAAACCGAGCGAACCGAACCACGTCCGCTGATCCTGATCGACGGGATATTGATCCTGCAGCATCAGCCGTTGCGCGACCTGCTGGATTTCAGCATTTTCGTCGAATGCGATTCCGAGACGCGTTTTGCCCGGCGGCTCGATCGCGATGTCCACGAAAGGGGGCGTACGGCACAGTCGGTGCACGACCAGTTCGCCAACCAGGTCGGCCCGATGCACGATCTCTATGTCGAGCCCTCGAAAATTTACGCTGATGTCGTGATAAATTCGCAACAGTGCGAAACCGCGTTCGAAGATCTGTTCCAGACCATCAAAACGCAATTATAACCTTGCTAAACAGAGTCATGCGGCAAAAGCTTCATTCAAAAATATGCGTTTTGCGGAGCGTGGTCCCGGGAAATTAACTCACCCAAAATAATAAAAATGCTGCAATGCAATATATGTCGTTTCAATTGAGACAAAACTGTCATTATTGACCCCTAGATACCAGCGGCATTGATCTTTCTGCGCACATGATGTGCCGGCGATCAAGCTTGAAAATGGTTTTATATTGCGACGCACAATGTGTTGCGGTGCACAAACGGGGAATTCATATCATGAAGATTAAATATCTTTTGGCTGCCAGCGCTGTCAGCCTCTCGACAGCGGGCCTGATGGCCGTGCCGGCTTCGGCGCAGTCCACCGGTACGCGGGATTTTGAAAATGATGTCATCATCGTCACCGGCGGCCGGACGAGCGATGTTGGCGGGGTTGAAATCCCCAGCACGCCGAAGGCAAAACAGGTTCTCGACGAAGAAATCATTCGTCGTCAGCGCCCTGGCCAATCGGTCAATGATATCATCAACCTTGTTCCCGGCGTCAGCTTTCAGAATAACGACCCTTGGGGTTCTTCCGGCGGTTCGTTCACGATCCGCGGTTTCAGCGATGACCGCATCTCCCAGACGCTCGACGGCCTGCCGTTGAACGATTCGGGCAACTATGCGCTTTATACCAGCCAGCAGGTCGATTCGGAAATCATCGAACAGGTTAACGTCAATCTCGGCGTGACCGACGTTGATAGCCCGACCGCTTCTGCCGTCGGCGGGACGATCAACCTTCGTACACGCGAGCCCAGCGACGAGTTCAAGCTCACTGGCACGCTGTCGGCTGGTAGCACGTTCGCTCAAGGTGATAATGATAACCGCAGCCGCCTTTACATGCGCGGCTTTGGAATGATCGACACTGGCGACCTTACCGGTTTCGGCACCAAGGCTTTTGCGTCGGCCAGCTATGTGCGCTACAATAATCCGTTCAACAATTACGGGATTGTCGAAAAGCAGCAATATAACGCGCGTATCTGGCAGGATATTGGCAGCAATGGCGACTTCATCGCCGTTGCCGGCCATTATAACGAAAGCCGGAACAATTTCTTCGGTTCCTTTTCTCTGGATAGTTTCCCGGCAACAAAGGCCGATCGGTTCTACGACATCAACTATCCTTGCACGGTCGAATTGCCGGAAGCCGGTACCGCTCAAAGCGACAACAATTGCGGTGCGGAATTTGATCGCCGATACAATCCATCGAACACCGGCAACATCCGTGGTGCATCGCGCTTCACCTTGACTGACGGCCTGATCCTTTCGGTCGACCCAAGCTTCCAATATGTGAAGGCTAATGGCGGCGGTGATGAAGAACTGCTCGAGCAAACCCGCAATGTTGGCGGTGTTGAGATGACCGGCTTCATCAGCGGTCGCTATTATTTCGGTCGCGACTTGAACGGTGATGGCGACACGCTGGACGAAGTAACGGGTCACGATCCAAGCCAGACGCGCACCCGCCGTTTTGGTGTTATTTCTAACCTGTCTTACGAGATCAACCCGGACCACCGCTTGCGTCTTGCTTATACCTATGATGATGCCAACCATCGTCAAACAGGCCAGACTTCGGTTGCGCTTCTCAATGGTGAAATTGCCGATGTTTTCCCGGTCAACAATGGACTGGTGACCGTAGATGGCTTCGAACTCAACAAGCGTGACCGTCAGTCTTATGCAACCCTGCACCAGATTTCCGGTGAATATCGCGGGACATTCGGTGACCTCACCGCAGTGCTCGGTTTGCGGGCGCCGTTCTTCACGCGCAAACTGAACCAGAATTGCTACACGACATCGGCGAGCGGTTTCCTCGATTGTATAGGCGGTATAAGCGCGGCCTATGAAGCGGCGAACCCTTATGTGTACGATCCGGTAACCAATGAACCAAGCGGGTCGGCCCTGCCTACATCGCGGACCTATAAATATGACGATATTCTGCCAAACGTCGGTCTGACCTACGCTTTCGGTAGCGCGTCAGTCTTTGCAAACTATGCCAAGGGCCTTTCTGTTCCAGCAACCGATCCGCTCTATGCTTCCCTCTACTTCCCGGAAAATGCACCGGGCGTACAGCCGGTTCCTGAAACAACCGACAGCCTTGACCTGGGGGTCCGATATCAGACGGGTGATATCCAGGCTCAGTTTGCAGGCTGGTTTACACGCTATAACAACCGGCTCGCATCCGCCTATAACCCTGTTCTTGACGAAACGATCTATCGGAACCTGGGCCGCGTCGACAAATATGGCCTTGATGCCTCGGTCGCTTGGTCACCAACACCCTCGACGATGGTCTATCTTTTTGGTTCGATCAACGAGTCCGAAATCAAGGACAATGTTCAGGTCGGCACCTGCTCTGCGACACAAGTCGCAAACGGGACAAACCTTTGTACGGTTGTCGGTGATCCTGCGTTCGCGTTGACCGCTGGAAACAACGAAAGCGGAGCCCCGCTTTGGACCGTTGGCGCCCGCGTTCAGCAGCAATTGGGCGACTTCGAACTTGGTGCCCAGGTCAAGCACACGGGCAAACGCTGGGTGAATGACACCAACGAACGGTCCGTCAGCGGTTACACACTGGTCGACCTCGACCTGCGCTGGAACATCACGCAGAACCAGTTCGGAGATGATGTTGCAGTCCAGTTGAACGTGACCAACCTGTTCGACGAACTCTATGTCGGCGGCTTCGGTGGCGATCTGGATGGCAACTCGCCATTTGTCCAGATCGGTGCACCACGCGCTGCAAGCATCTCGCTCATCTTCGGTTACTGAGCAGACCGCTTGTCCGGGCCGGTGCGACAAGAGATCGCGCCGGATCCCGCATCAATCAAAAGACGGCGGTGCTGGAAAGCGCCGCCGTCTTTCTTTGTCTGCGGCCGGTCCAGACAGGATAATATCCCGCCACAGAGGTCATCCGGTTTCGCTTGCGAAATCTTTACCTGTTCGTGCTAGAGGCTCGGCGATTATCATCAACGGGAACCATCATGCCTGACACCAACAATTCGCCCATTTTTGTAACCGGAGCCGCCGGTTTCATCGGCCACGCCGTTTCGAGCCGGCTCGTGGAGCGCGGGGAAACGGTGATCGGGATCGACAATCTCAACGATTATTATGATCCGGCGCTAAAAGCCGCACGGCTCGCCAATCTCAAAGCGCTGGACGGTTTCCGCTTTGTCGAAATGGATGCGTCCGATGCCGATGACGTCAAGACGCTCGTCCAGACCAATCACGTGCAACGAATCATCCATCTCGCGGCACAGGCCGGCGTCCGCTACAGTATCGAAAATCCGTTCGCCTATCAGAAATCCAATCTACAGGGCCATTTGTCGCTGCTCGAAGCCAGCCGTCATGCCGAGAATTTCCAGCATCTGGTCTATGCTTCCTCGAGCTCGGTCTATGGCGACAAGCCGATGGGCGGGGAAGGTTTTACGGAAGAAGAACCCGCCACCGATCCGGTCTCGCTCTATGCCGCGACCAAACGCTCCGGCGAATTGATGAGCCAATCTTACGCAAAACTCTATGGTTTTCCGATGACCGGCTTGCGCTTTTTCACCGTTTATGGCCCCTGGGGCCGCCCGGATATGGCCTATTTCGGTTTCACGCAGAAGATCCTGGCGGGAGAATCGATCGAGGTTTACGGGCAGGGCAAGATGGCCCGCGACTTCACCTATATCGATGATATTGTCGACGGCATATTGGGCGCGCTCGACCATCCGCCCGAGCGGCATGGCCACCGCATCCTGAATATCGGTGACAGCCGCCCGGTCGGGCTGATGGACATGATCAAGGCGCTGGAAGACGCGCTCGGTGTGGAAGCAAAAAAGATCATGCGCCCGATGCAGCCGGGTGATGTGACGTCGACCTATGCAGATGTGTCCAAACTGCACGCGCTGACCGGCTATGCGCCGAAAGTGATGCTGGAAGACGGGTTGAAGCGTTTCGTCAGCTGGTATCGGGATTTTTACGGCAATCTGCCGCCGCAATGATGACTGCGTAACAGCAACAGGATTTACCGCGTTCAGGCGCGATGCATGACTTGCTGGGCAACCAGTTTCAGCTGCTCGTTGACACCGGCATCCGTACATATGCCGTCACCGAATATGCCCCCCGATGCGTTGATCCCGACACCAAGCGGCGTCGGCCAGCCACGCAGCGAATGGACGATCGAGCGCAACGCCGCCAGCGTGCTGCCCACCGCCTGCCAGCCGTAAGCCGTAACGATCAGGCCAATCGGCAGTCCATCGAGATAGATGCGCTCGTCAGCAGACGTCTCTTCGATATAGTCGATGGCATTTTTGACCAGCCCGGACACGGTACCGTGATAGCCGGGACTCGACAATATCAGGCCATCGGCACGGCGGACCAATTCGACGAGATCCTTGCCGGTTTGATTGAGACCTGCCGGGTCAGAGCGATAATGCGGCAACGCCATCAGCCGTTCCGATCCGAACAACTCCGTCTCTGCGCCGTCCGCAGCAGCAGCTTGCAACGCTATTGCCAGGGCCTGTTCGGTTGACGATTCCGGGTTGGTTGTGCCGCCAAGGCCTAGAATGAAGGGTTTTTTTGTTTGTTCCACCGGAACGCCATAACGATGGTAGACGGGAAAATGCAACGGACATGTTTCTTAATTGACCGATTAAATTTGGCCCATTAAGACCGGAATCAAAATGGCGGTCTGCTGAAAGACCGCTCTTCCAACAGACAGAAGGAAATCCCATGCGCAAATTTACCGAAGAACAGCATATGTTCCGTGACGCCTATCGCCGTTTTCTGGCCGATGAAGTCGCGCCGCGAATGGACGAATTCCGGGAAGCCGGGATCGTCGACCGCGAGATTTTCAAAAAGGCCGGTGACCAGGGTTTCCTGATGATCTGGCCGGACGAAAAATATGGCGGCATGGGTGACAAGGATTTCCGCTATGAGCAGATCATCATCGAGGAAACCGTGCGGGCGGGCTGCGCCGAATGGTATAATACCCTGCACAGCCGGCTGGTCGGACCCTATTTGCAGAATTTCGGCAATGAAGATCAGCGCGAGCGCTTTTTGCCGAAATGTGTGACCGGTGAAACGATATTGGCAGTAGCAATGACCGAACCCGGCGCTGGCAGTGATCTTTCGGGGATGAAAAGCACGGCCAAGGACATGGGCGACCATTGGGTCCTCAACGGATCCAAAACCTATATCTCCAACGGCATCAATGCCGACGTCGTCATCGTCGCTGCCAAGATTGAAGGTGTCGAGGACAAGCACGCAATGGTCCTGCTCATTCTCGAACGCGGCATGGAAGGCTTCGAACGCGGAAAGAATCTGGAGAAAATCGGCCTGCACGCGCAGGATACAGCCGAGCTGTTCTTCAATGACGTCAAGGTGCCAAAGGAAAATACGCTGGGCACGCCCGGCAAGGGCTTCATCCATCTGATGGAAGGGCTGGCAGAAGAACGGCTGATCGGCATGGTCGGCTATGCCGCATCGGCGCGCCGCGCTTTTGACGTGACGCGCGAATTTGTCATGGAACGGGACGTTTTCGGCAAGAAATTGTCGGATATGCAGAATACCCAGTTCAAAATGGCCGAAATGGATGCAAAAATCGACATGTTCCAAGTCTATGTCGACCATTGTATCGACATCCACAACCAGGGCGGGCTGACCGCCAATATCGCGGCCAAGGGCAAGATGCTCGGCAGTGAAATCGAATGGGAAATGGCCGATCTCGGGCTGCAGCTGCACGGCGGCGCCGGCTATATGAAGGAATATGAAATCAGCCGGATCTTCACCGACGCCCGGATGAGCCGCATCTATGCCGGCTCCAGCGAGATCATGCGCTACATCGTCGGTCGCGACGTTTTCAGCCAGAAATATCAATCAATCCTGGAGTAGTTTATAGCGGAACTGTGCCTATTAATGGGCGAGTCGCACCTTGCCATGCTTGACGTTTACGTAAACTGCTTGACTGTGCTGCGGTGCAGCATTAGCTAAGTGCTACATCCTTCCAATTCTTCCAACGAGAGGACTCTCGAATGACCGAAGCCTTTATCTATGACGCAGTGCGATCGCCGCGCGGCAAGGGCCGCAATGACGGCGCTCTGCATGAAATTACCGCTCTCGACCTCGCCGCTCAGGTCCTTGCATCGGTCAATGACCGCAATGAACTGGAAGGCCATGAAGTCGAGGATATCGCCTTCGGTTGCGTCTCTCCCGTAGGCGAGCAAGGCGCAGTAATCAGCCGGATGGCGGCACTGAAAGCTGGCTACGCCGACACGACTTCCGCCATCCAGGTCAATCGTTTCTGCGGATCCGGTCTCGAAGCGGTCAATATCGCTGCGGGCAAGATCTGTTCCGGCGAAGCCGATCTGGCCGTTGGTGGTGGCATTGAATCCATGTCACGCATTCCGATGGGCAGCGACGGTCTCGGCGGCATGGCCGATCCGACTCTCGTGTTTCAGGAATATTTCGTGCCCCAGGGCATTTCCGCCGATCTGATCGCCACGAAATATGGCTATAGCCGCGATGATGTCGACGCCTATGCGGTAGAGAGCCAGAAGCGCGCCGCCAAGGCATGGGATGAAAAACGCTTCGCCAAATCAATCCTGCCGATCCGCGATGTGATCGGCGAAGTCGTGCTTGATCGGGACGAATTGATGCGTCCCGAAACCGATATGCAGTCGCTCGGCGCGCTTGGCCCTGCGTTCAAGATGATGGGCGAACAGATGCCCGGCTTTGACGATGTCGCGATCCTCAAACATCCCGATGTCGAGAAGATCAACCATGTCCACCATGCCGGTAACAGCTCGGGCATCGTCGACGGTTCCGCAGCCGTACTCGTCGGCAATGCAGGCGCTGCCGAGAAATTCGGTCTGAAGCCGCGAGCGCGGATCGTGTCGATGGCCGCTATCGGCTCCGAACCGACGATCATGCTGACCGGTCCCGAATTTGCCGCCAAGAAGGCACTGGAACGTGCTGGAATGACAGCAAATGATATCGATCTGTGGGAATTGAACGAGGCCTTTGCTGCCGTCGTTCTGCGTTTCATGGACGCAATGAATGTCGATCATAGCGTGATGAACGTCAACGGCGGCGCGATCGCCATGGGCCATCCGCTCGGCGCGACCGGCGCAATGATCCTCGGCACGGCGCTCGACGAACTCGAACGTTCCGGCAAGTCGACCGCTCTCGCGACGCTTTGCATCGGCGGCGGCATGGGTATCGCCACGATCATCGAACGGGTGAACTAGAAACACGGATTGCAGTGCCCCTGCGCAGGCAGGGGCCATCTCCCGTTCGTGCCAGGCACAACAGTCGGAGATGGACTCCTGCCTTCGCGGGAGAACATGAAAGGAAAAAGCATGACCTACGAAACATTCACAGTCGATATTGACAGCGACGGCATTGCGCTGGTCACCATAGATCTTCCCGGCCAGTCGATGAACGTCTGGAACCAGGCCCTGATCACCGATTTCAAAGCCTTTGTCGAAGAGCTGATCAGCAAGGAAGAAATCAAGGGCGCGGTAATCACATCGGGCAAGAAGTCCGGCTTCCTCGCTGGCGCAGATCTCAACATGCTCGGCGCTAGCAAAGCCGAAAGCATGGCCGAAGCGTTTGAAAGCGCCTGGGAGCTCAACGGCATGTTGCGCCGCATGGAAACCGGCGGCAACAGCGCCAAGGATCTGCTCAAGGGCACGGCCCACGCAAAACCCGTCGCCTGCGCCCTGAACGGCCTCGCGCTGGGCGGCGGTCTCGAGCTGGCGCTGGCCTGCCATTACCGCGTGTGCGCCGACAACCCGAAAATCCAGCTTGGCCTGCCGGAAGTACAGGTCGGCCTGCTGCCCGGCGGCGGCGGAACCCAGCGCCTGCCGCGTCTCGCAGGCCTTCAAGCTGCAGGCATGGCGATCATGATGGGGCAACCTATGAATCCGCAGGCTGCCCTCGCCCAGAAAATTGTTGATGAAGTTGCCCCGGCGGCTGAAGTCGTCGCAAAGGCCAAAGAATGGGTCAAAGCGAATCCCAAGGCCTCCGCGCCATGGGACAAGAAGGGCTATAAATTCCCGGGTGGCGCCGGATCGATGGATCCGCGCGCGGTACCGCTCTATCTCGGCTCCTCCGCGATGGCGCTTAAGCAGAGCAAGGGCAATTACGAAGCGGTCAAGGCGATTCTTTCCTGCCTCTATGAAGGCTCGATGCTGCCAATCGACACAGCGTTGCGCGTCGAAAGCAAATATTTCACCAAATTGCTCTCCGGACCGCAAGCCAAGAATATGATCCGCACCCTGTTCATAAACAAACAGGCGGCGGAAAAAGGCGCAGCACGGCCGAAAGACGTTCCACCGTCCGACATCAAGACCGTCGGCGTTCTCGGCGCCGGCCTGATGGGGTCGGGCATCACCCATGTCACGGCCAAGGGCGGGATGAATGTCATCGTCCTCGACCGCAATATGGATGAGGCGCAAAAGGCCATCGATTACAGCCAGAAGATCGTCGACAAGGGCGTCAAGCGCGGCAAGATGACCCAGGAAAAGGCTGATGCCTTCATGGCCCGGATCACGCCGACCGACAATTATGACGATCTGAAAGATGTCGATCTGATCATCGAGGCGGTGTTCGAACGGCCCGATGTCAAAGCCGACGTGATCAAGAAGACCGAAGCGGTCATCGGCAAGGATGTGGTCTTTGCATCCAACACCTCGACCCTGCCGATCACCGGCCTCGCCAAGAATAGCGAACGGCCCGACCAGTTTATCGGCATGCACTTCTTCTCGCCGGTCGAGAAAATGCCGTTGCTGGAGATTATCCCTGGCGCCGAAACCGGCGACAAGGCTCTGGCTGTTGCGCTCGATTATAACGCGAAGATCCGCAAGGTTCCGATCGTCGTCAAGGACGTCCGCGGCTTTTACACCAACCGCGTCTTCCCGCCTTATGCCAATGAAGCGATGCTGATGGTTGCCGAAGGCGTGAAACCGGCGCTGATCGAAAATGCGGCCATCGCCATGGGCATGCCGATCGGCCCACTCGCCGTGGTCGATGAAACGACCCTGCAGCTGGGCTATGACATTATGACGTCAACCAAGGAAGAACTGGGCGACGCCTATGTTCCGAGCGGTACCGAGGATCTGATGGAGACCATGGTCAAAAAAATCGACCGTCGTGGTCGGCGCTTTGGCGGCGGTTTCTACGAATATGCCGAAGACGGTTCAAAGAAATTGTGGCCCGGCCTTGCCGACCATTTTCCGCTGGCCGAAGAACAGCCGGATGTCGAAGAGGTCAAGCAGCGGCTTATGTTCATCCAGCTGATCGCCACCGCGCAATGTTTCGACGAAGGTGTCGTCTCCGATCCGCAATCCGCCGATCTCGGCGCGATCTTCGGCTGGGGCTTTGCGCCCTGGACCGGCGGGCCGATGAGCCATATCGACACCATGGGCGTGGATAATTTCGTCCGCATCGCCGACAATCTCGCGCAGAAATATGGCGAACGGTTCAAACCACCGATGAGCTTCCGTGAGAAAGCGGATGCCGGAGAGAGCTTCTATAAAGCGGCCTAAGTCGGAATAACCAAAGATTAGAGAGAGCTCCTTCGGGGGCTCTTTTTTTTTGCCTGTCAGGAAAGCCGTTTCGCCAGTGCGTCGAGCTTTGCGTCGAGCTGCTCAATCTGCCGGGACATATGATCAATATTGGCGTCATCCGCCGGTTTAGCAGCGCGATCCGCTCCATAATGGGCCTCGAACAACGCCACCATCTGCTCAACCACCGGACCTTGCTGGCGTTCGGCGCGTTCTGCCCCGATGGTCATCTCGATCGACCGCGCGCTATATTCCAGGGTGCCATAGAAGATATCACGCGCCTGCCACAGCACCGCATCCCGCCGCAATTCGCCGCGATCCTGTCCGCGCCGGAACATCTGGTCGAACACAGCGACATAATCGCGCAGATGGTCGCGCGAGACGCTGACCTCGCTATTGTTGCGCCGCAGGGCAAAGCTGAGGTTGATGAAATCTGCATTCACGATCACCGTGTTCAGATGATATTCTGCCAGCGCCCGCAAACGGTCGGAGAAATCCTCGGCCGTGGTTGACGTCATGACAGCCTCGGCTTCCAGAGTCAGCCCGTCCCAGAATTTCTGCAAGACCGCGAGCATCAATTCGGCCTTGGATTCATAATAGCTGTAGATCGTGCCTTCGCCGATACCGGCGCGGCGCGCGATCTCGGACATGCGCGCGCCGTCAAAGCCGTTATCGACGAAAATGGCGCGCGCCGCGTCCAGAATCGCCTGTTCCTTGCGCTCCAGCTTGCTGCGCTGGGTTTCCAAAGTGACCACTTTAGTTGCCAAAACCTGTCCCTTATTGAGCTTGACTCGAAAATACCGAGTGCTATTCAAATAGCCATAGGAGACTGAATGTGTCAAATGACGAATATTCCGCTGTGCCATTGCCCGCAAAGGCGTCCTGAATATGCCCCAGTTCAAATCGAAAATAGCCACCGGATCGGAAAGCTTTGCGCAGAACCGCAAAGACATGCTGACGCTGATCGATCATCTCCGCAGCCTGGAGAAGCGCGCGGTTGATGCATCGGAAAAACGCCGTCCGACCTTTGAAAAACGCGGCCAGCTGACCCCGCACGAACGACTGACCCGTTTGCTCGATCCCGGCATGCCTTTCTTGCGCCTATACAATATGGCCAATTATCTGCTCGAGGACAGCAATCCCGAGACAAGCATTCCCGGTGGCAGCGTGATATTGGGTATCGGTTTCGTCAAAGGTGTGCGCTGCATGATCTGGGTCGATGACAGCGGTATCCGCGCCGGTGCAGCGACGTCCGGCGGCTGGGACGCCAGCAAGGGCGCGCAGAAAATTGCCCAGGATCTGAAACTGCCCTTCATCCATCTGGTCGAAAGCGCGGGCGCGAACCTGATGGAATATAAGGTCGAACTCTGGGCGCACGGCGGGATGCTGTTCCGTAATCTCGCATGGCTGAGCGCGGCGGGTATTCCGACGATGGTCGTACTACACGGACCGTCCACCGCTGGCGGCGCCTATATGCCGGGCATGTCGGATTATGTCATCGGTGTTCGGGACAATGGTATGGCTGCGCTGGGCGGGGCGGCGCTGGTCCATGCAGCGACCGGCGAAGTTGCCGATGACCGCGAACTCGGTGGTTCGGAGATGCACGCCTCAACCACCGGAAGCGTCGAGTATCTTGCCGATGATGACGCCCATGGCATTGCCATTGCACGCGAGACCATGGGACGTCTCGACTGGAACAAGAATACGAGTCCGATCCGCCGCAATGACTATGAAGAGCCGGTCTATGACATCGACGAAATCGCCGGTGTTGTACCGGTAGACTATACCATTCCCTATGACGTGCGCGAAGTGGCTGCCCGCATTGTCGACGGCTCAGATTTCGAAGAATTCAAGCCGCGTTACGGTCCTGGCACCGTCTGCATGCAGGCGAGCATCATGGGACATGCCGTCGGCCTGATCGGCAATAACGGCCCGTTCGATCCGGAAGCGGCGGCCAAGGCCACCCATTTCTTCCAGCTATGTGATCAGTCCGAACTGCCGATCATCTTCCTCAACAACACCACCGGCTATATTGTCGGCACCGAGTCCGAGCATAAGGGCATGATCAAGCTCGGCAGCAAGATGATCCAGGCGGTTTCCAACGTCCGGGTGCCAAAACTGGCGCTTTATATCGGTGCAAGCTTTGGCGCGGGCAATTACGGGATGAGCGGCGTCGCCTTTGAACCGGATTTCCTGTTCAGCTGGCCGAACGCAAAAACCGGTGTGATGGCAGGCGCTTCGGCCGCCAATACGATGAGCCATGTCGCCCGGGTGCAGGCCAAGCGCAAGGGCGTGGAGCCGGATGAAGAAGCGATCGCCAAACAGGAAAAGCGGATCAAGGATATTTTCGAAGCGCAGGAAAGCGCCTTCTTCACCTCCGGCCGGGTGCTCGACAATGGCGTGATCGACCCGCGCGACAGCCGCAAGGTTCTGGGTTTTGCACTGGAAACGATCTTCGAGGCGCAGAACCGGACGCTGCACCCCAATGCATTCGGAGTGGCGCGGATATGATTGGCGTTTTTAAGTCTTGCATGTTCCCCCGCGAAGGCGGGGGCCCATCTCGGAAACATCCGTCTGGCACGGAGGGTGGGGTGCAAACGCCGCCATCGTGTCTGGAGAACAGGGCAGGAGATGGATCCCTGCCTGCGCAGGGATACACGCTATGACCAACTTCCCCGAAGCAAAAACCCTCGAACTGGAACTCCAGCAGGGCTGGCTCACCATCTGGTTCAACCAGCCGGAAAACCGCAACGCCCTGAGCGATGCCCTGGTTGCGGAGCTGGGGGGAATACTGAAAAGCGTGCGCGATGACCGCAGCGTGCGCGGAATTACCCTGCGAGGGCGCGGCGGCGTCTTCTGCGCCGGTGCAGATCTCAAGAATTTCAAAGAGAATTTCCAGCAAAGCGGCGACCGCGCGGCGATCATCAAGATGTCGAGCGGTGCAGCGGAGATTTTCGACCTGGTGAACACCGCTCCGCAAGTGGTGATCGTATTGATCGAAGGCGCGGCGATGGCCGGCGGCTTCGGCTTGTCCTGTTGCGCCGATGTGGTGATCTGCGAAAGTGGCGCGCGTTTCGCGATGACCGAGACCGCCATTGGCGTGACACCGGCGCAGATATCGCCCTTTGTGATCCAGAAGCTTGGCTATGCCACCGGTCGGCGGCTGATGCTGACCGCGGCGCGCTTTGACGGCACAGAAGCCCATAAGCTGGGGTTCGCGGATTTTATCGCGGACGATGTGTCAGGCCTCGAGGCCATTGAAATGCAGCTCCGCAAACAGGTGTTGGGTGCAGCGCCGGGCGCGGTGGCTGCAACCAAAGAACTGCTTGGCCAGATCGCGGGCCAGCCGCGCGAAGAAGTGATCCGCCTCGCCGCAGAGAATTTCGCCGACCGGATGGTCAGCGACGAGGCCAAGGAAGGCGTTGCCAGCTTCTTCGAGAAGCGGAAGCCCAATTGGGTGGTGAAACCGGAATGAACATTTTGACCAAATATTGGCCGTTCGTGCTGAGCCTGTCGAAGCATGAACTTTCACCATCTGTCCTTCGACAAGCTCAGGACGAACGGCGTGAGGTACTCAACACATGACCCGAATCAACACACTCCTGGTTGCCAATCGCGGCGAAATCGCCTGCCGGGTTATGCGCACCGCCAAGGCGCAGGGCATCCGCACCGTCGCAGTCTATTCCGACGCGGACGCAAACGCACCCCATGTCAAAATGGCCGATGACGCGGTGCATATCGGTCCGGCTCCGGTCAATGAATCCTATCTGCTGATCTACAAGATCATTCAGGCCGCCAAGGACACGGGCGCCGACGCGATTCACCCCGGCTACGGGTTTCTCTCGGAAAATGCGGCCTTCTCCAAGGCTTGCGCTGACGCGAATATTATCTTCGTTGGCCCGCCGGAGAAAGCAATTGATGTGATGGGTGACAAGGCGCGGTCGAAACGCGCGATGATCGCCGCCGGCGTGCCCTGCGTGCCCGGCTATCAGGGCGATGATCAGGCGGACGATGTACTGGTCGCCGAAGCCGGCAAGATCGGGGTGCCGTTGATGGTCAAGGCAGCCGCTGGCGGCGGTGGTCGCGGCATGCGGCTGGTCCATGATCTGAAAGACGTGCCCAATGCGATCAAGCTGGCCCGGTCCGAGGCGGAGAACGCCTTTGGCAATGGCGAGCTGATCCTCGAGAAAGCCATTATCAAGCCACGCCACGTCGAAATCCAGGTCTTTGCCGACAGCCACGGCAATACCATCCATCTCGGCGAGCGCGACTGTTCGGTACAGCGCCGCCACCAGAAGGTGATAGAGGAGGCCCCTTGCCCTGTCATGACGCCAGAGTTGCGCCAACAAATGGGTGCAGCAGCGGTCGAGGCAGCAAAGGCCGTCGACTATGTCGGGGCCGGGACGGTGGAATTTTTGCTCGACCAGTCGGGCAGCTTCTATTTTCTCGAAATGAACACACGCCTGCAGGTCGAACATCCGGTGACCGAGGAAGTCACCGGCCTCGATCTGGTCGCATTGCAACTGAAAGTTGCGTCAGGCGACTTATTGGGCCTCGAACAGCAGGACATCACGCTCACCGGCCATGCTATGGAGGTCCGGCTCTATGCCGAAGATCCGGCGGATGATTTTCTGCCGAGCACCGGCCCGGTCCACTTGTGGCAGCCATCCAGCCTGTCGCGAGTCGACAGCGGCATCGAAAGCGGTGGAGAGGTGTCGCCCTTTTATGATTCGATGGTTGCCAAGATCATCACCCACGGCGCGACGCGAGACGAAGCGCGGCGGCGGATGATCAAGGCGCTCTCGGAAACTGCGCTGTTCGGTCCGAAAACCAATCGCGATTTCCTGATCGATGCGCTGGACAAACCCGACTTTGTCAAGGGCGAGGCCACCACCGCGTTTATCGCCGAAAATTATGGCGAAGGCGGGGTGGATCTCGGGGCGCATGATTTTTCCTCTTATGCCATCGCTGCGGTCATCCATCACAAGCTGCGACAGCAGGCGGCGCACAAGCTGGCGCTCAACGTCAATCCGGAAATGCTCGACTGGTCCAGCACAGGCTCGCTCGAAACCGTGGCGCAATATGCCGATGGTGAAGACGCCCAGACCATCCATGTTCATGTCGACAGGCCCGGTCAATATAGGGTCAGCTCCGGCGAACAGGGAGTGGAGGTGGATTTGATCAGCCTCACCGCCGACCGCGCGAAATTGCGGGTCGACGGACGGACCATCGAAGCGATCTATTATGATGACCATCGTACCCTCTATCTCGCGTTGCCGAAACGCTCTCTGACCGTCAGCGATCTCACCGGCCTCAGCGCAATGGAAGATGCGGGCGGCGGTGGCACCGTGGTCGCGCCGATGCACGGATTGTTGCTCGAGATACTGGTCGAAGCCGGAGCGCGGGTTGCCAGGGGCGACAAGCTCGCTGTGCTCGAGGCGATGAAGATGCAGCACGAGATACTGGCAGAGATTGACGGGACGGTTGAAAGCATCGCGGCGACGGCAGGCAAGCAGATTGCCGCGGATGATCTGATCCTGGAGATTGTGGCGAATGAGGAAAGCGACGAGGCATGATAATTGCCGTTCGCCCTGAGCCTGTCGAAGGGCAGTCCGCACGCACTCATGCTTCGACAAGCTCAGCACGAACGGAGAGACCCTCAAATGAACAATAAAATCTGCGATATGCTCGGCATCGAATTCCCGCTGGTTGCTTTCTCCCATTGCCGCGATGTCGTCGCTGCGGTCTCCAGAGCCGGAGGCATGGGGGTATTTGGCGGGGTAAACTGCTCGCCGGAGACGCTCGAGGAGGAACTCAGCTGGATCGACGCCCATGTCGACGGCAAGCCTTATGGTCTCGACATCATCGTCCCGAACAAGGTCGAGGGAAAGGGCGAACAGCTCGATCCGGAAGCCGTGCTGGCCTCGATTCCAGAAGAATATAAGCAATTTACCAATGATATATTGCAACATCATGGCGTCGACACCGGACGGATCGCCGGGGACATCGAAACGGTCCGCCGCGAGCAGGTCGCGTCCACCGACAATCTTCGTGGCGGCACAGCGGCGGCGATATTGGAAGTCGCTTTCCGTCACCCGATCAAACTGATCGCCAATGCTCTGGGTATCCCGCCGCAAGTGATGCTGGAAATGGGGCAAAGACACAATGTACCCGTCGCTGCTCTGGTCGGGACAAGAGATCACGCGATGAGTCAGGTTGCGGCCGGTGTCGATATCATCATTGCCGTGGGCGGCGAAGCTGGCGGCCACACCGGCGACATATCCACGATGGTGCTGATCCCCGAAGTCTGTAACGCGCTGGCCCAGATCGGCGATGACACGCCGGTGCTAGCAGCGGGCGGCATTGCCACCGGCGCGCAGATGGCCGCCGCCATGGCGATGGGTGCCAGCGGCGTCTGGTGCGGCTCGGTCTGGCTGACCACGGTCGAAGCGGAGACCAATCCGGTGGTGAAAGAGAAAATGCTCGCTGCCACATCACGGGACACGGTGCGGGCGCGCTCACGCACCGGCAAGCCATCACGGCAATTGCGATCACCCTGGACCGATGCATGGCAGGCTGAGGGCGCACCATCCCCGCTTCCCATGCCTTTGCAATCACTCGTTGCAGAGCCCCCTTTGCGCGTACTCGACAAGCTCAGCCAGGGTGACAATCAGGGCGCCAAGGATCTGGCCACCTATTGGGTTGGCCAGGGCGTTGGCCTGATGAACGAACAGATGACAGCAGGACAGGTCGTGCAAGGCTTCAAGGAAGATTTCCTCACCGCCTATGAGAGACTGGCCGCCAGTCTGGGCGAATGATGATTCCCTATCCATCCTGAGCTTGTCGCAGGATCAATTGCACCATATGCTCCCTCCAGACCGGCTCGAACGAAGCCGGGATTGAGGATCGCATGACAGAGATAACACCGACGCAACCACTGGCCGGAATCAGGGTCATCGAGTTTTCCACGATGGTGACCGCCTCGCTTGCAACAATGATGTTTGCCCAGCAGGGCGCGGACGTGATCAAGGTCGAGCCGCCCGGCATTGGCGATCCGATGCGCTGGCTGGGCAGTCAGAAAGCGGGTATCTCCGGCCTGTTCCACAATTGCAACCGCGCCAAACGTTCGATCACGCTCGATCTCAAAACCGCAGAGGGCGTCGCCCATGCCCGCCAGCTTTGTCTGTCGGCGGATGTGGTGATTCACAATTACCGCCCGGGGGTGATGGACCGGCTTGGACTGGGCAGCGAGGCGCTGCGCCAGGAGAAACCGGAACTCATCTATTGCGCCATCACCGGCTTTGGCCACGAAGGACCGCTGTCAGGTCGCCCGGCCTATGACCATGTGATGCAGGCGATGGCCGGCTTCATGACCCTGCAGGGCCACCCGAAGGGTTTCGCCTATGTCAAAACCCTGATCTGCGACAAGGTCACCGCTTATACGGCAGCGCAGGCGATCACCGCCGCCCTGTTCGCACGCGAGCGCATCGGCGTCGGCCAGCATATCGACCTGTCGATGCTCGAAAGCTGCATTGCCTTTCTCTGGCCGGATGGCGGTATGCATCTGACACTGCAGGGCGAGGACGTGACCCACGGCGCGCCCTTTGCCGACTATTATCAATTGCCGCTCCGGTCGACCGACGGAGCGATCGCCTATGCCGCTATGACCGACGACCATTGGTCGGCAATATTCGATATCGTCGGCCGCCCGGACCTGAAGACGGAAGAGAAATATCAGGGCAGGGCCAACCGCAGCATCCATATGGCGGAGCTTGCCTCGATCATCGCCAATGAAACACCGAACCTGACCAGCGCCGAGATGGTCGCCGGCCTCTCCGCGCGTGATGTCCCGGCCGCCCCCTGTCTGGCGCTGGAAGACCTGCCAGCCAACCAGCAGGCCATGGCTGTCGGTATATTCGAACAGACCGACCATCCGCAGCTTGGCCGCGTCCAGCATGTCATGTCACCAGCCCGTTTTGGCGGGATCAGACCGGCACCCTGCGGGCCCAGTCCGGCGCTTGGTGAACATAGAGAGGCCGTCCTCGCCGAGCTCGCCGCTCCCCTGCGTTCATAGAACGAATCAATTGATGGAGCACCTGTCATCTGGTTGCGTAACTCTGCGATCTGGCTATTCTATCTAAAAAAATAAGGAGAGAATCGCATGACCTGGCAGATGGCCGATATCTGGGAGAATATTGCTGCAGCAATTCCCGACAAGCCCGCGATCATCGATGGCGATAAGCGCTATAGCTGGGCCGAATATGAAAATCGCGCGGCGCGGGTGGCGCAAGTTCTTGCCGACCATGGATTGAAGTCCGGTGCGAAGCTCGCAATCTATTCCTATAATTCGGCGGAATATATGGAGACCCAGTTCGGCGCCTTCAAAGCACGCATCTGCCCCGTCAATGTCAATTACCGCTATCTCGAGACGGAACTGACTCATGTCATCAACAACAGCGACAGCGAAGCGCTGGTGTTCCAGGCACAATTCGCCCCGCGCGTCGCGGCGATTCGCGACCAGCTCGAACAGGTAAAACTCTTCCTCGAGATCGACGACGGATCGGGCGAGCATCTCGAGGGCGCTGTCTCCTATGAAGAAGCGTTGCAGAACACCGATCCCATGCCGGTGATCGAACGGTCGGATGACGATCTGTACATGCTCTATACCGGCGGCACGACCGGCATGCCCAAGGGCGTGATGTATGATCACAAGAGCTTTGCCACCGCGCTCCTCGCCAAAGGGTTTGAAATGCGGATGATGGCGCCGCCAACCGACTCCTCCGGCTTTGGACCGCTCGTGCAGCAGCTGCACGCTGCGGGCGCAGCGTCGCGCTCCATTCCCGCATGCCCGCTGATGCATGGGACCGGGATGTGGATCGGTGCGATGGTTCCGCACAGCCTCGGCGGCTGCGTGGTACTGAATGACAACAGCCATTTCGATCCGGTAGCGCTCTGGCAGCTGACCGAAGACGAGAAAGTCACCGATATCACCATCGTTGGCGATGTTTTTGCCAAGCCGATGCTCGCTGCGCTGGAAGAGGCCAAGACGGCAGGGAAAGTCTTTGATTTATCATCACTTCTAATGATGGGATCATCGGGCGTCATGTGGTCTACGGAGGTCAAGCGCGGTCTTTTGGAACATTTACCCCATATGGCGATCGTCGACAGCATGGGTTCGACCGAAGGCAGCATGGGGGTTTCGATCACCACCGCCGAAAATATCGATATCGACCAGACCGCCAAGTTCGAGATGAACGCGACGACCAAAGTGTTGACCGAAGACGGCAAGCCGGTTGAGCCCGGTTCCGGTGAAATGGGCCTGATCTGTAACGGCGGGATGGTGCCGCTCGGCTATTATAAGGACGAAGCGAAAAGCGCGGCGACATTCAAGACATTCGACGGTGTCCGCTATTCGATTCCCGGCGATTTCGCGACGGTCGAGGCGGATGGCTCGATCACTCTGCTCGGACGGGGTTCCGCCTGCATCAACAGCGGCGGCGAGAAGATCTTCCCCGAAGAAGTCGAAGAGGCACTCAAGACGCATGAATCGGTCTATGATTGCCTGGTCATCGGTTTGGCCGATGATCGTTTTGGCCAGAAAGTCACCGCAGTCGTTTCACTCGTGCCAGGTGCCCCGGTCGACGAAGCCACATTGAGCGACTATGTTCGCTCGAAACTGGCTGCTTACAAGGCTCCGCGCGCTATAGTTGTCGTCGATGAGGTGCCGCGCGCCGCCAATGGCAAGGCGGGATATAAGGCGGCCAGGGAGATTGCGCTGGAACGGTTGCAGGTCTCGGCCTAGATAAGACGGGTCAGGCTGCGGCAGCGCAACCATTGACGAATTGCCTCCATCGGCCGCATGAGCGGACGATGATCGTTGCCCTTATCCACAACCCGGCCTCCGGTACTTTTAATAAATTGCATCTGGATGCACTTTCCCGTGCTTTTCAAGCCTGTGGCGCACAAGTTAAACTGGGCCGGACAGAGAAAAATGGACAATTCGATATTGGCCCCGAGTGCGACCTCGTCTGTGTGTCGGGTGGCGACGGCACCTTGCGGCTGGTCATCGGATCGATGGTCCGCACTAAAATGTCCCAGCCATTATGCATATTTCCCGCCGGTACGGTCAATCTGGTCGCAAAAGAACTCGGCTATTCTTCCGATCCGGAAATATTTGCGCGCGAAATCATGGCAGGCTATCTCGACAAGGAGACCGCACGTCTGGAAGCCCCGCTGGTCACCAGCGACGGCCAGCCCTTTGTCGCCTGTATCAGTGCCGGTCCCGACGGTCAGGCCGTCGCACGACACAGTCCCGCATTGAAAAAGCGGATTGGCGGCGCAGCCTATGCATGGTCGCTGATAAAGCTGCTCGGCGATTGGCCGAAGCTGCGCTTTTCATTGGCAGTGGAGGCGCCCGACGGCACGACAGAACATCTGAACTGCAGTGCCGTCTATGTAATCAAGGCCCGATATTATGCCGGAAGCTGGGTTCTGGCACCGACAGCGGAATTGGGATCCAGGCATTTTCAGGTCATATTGCTGACCCGCGCCCGGCGCAGGGATTTTTTCCGCTTCCTGATTCAGATCGCGCGCGGTCGCAACCCCGCAGAGCTCGCTTTCGTCCAGTCCTTGCCGGCTCGTCGGCTAACGATAATCGCGAAAGACAAAATCTCCCGACTCGCCGCGTTTCAGGCGGACGGGGACATGCTGCCGGGCCAACCCCATGAGATCAGGATGGCGGGCCAGAGCGTGACATATTGTTTGCCGATACCCGAATAATTCCCGCTCTTCAGGCGGCGCGACAATGGGCGGCGATCAGATCGACCATTTTCGGCAATTTGCTGGGCGGCAGATCGTGCCCCATGCCCTCAACCAGTTCGAACCGGGCGCCTTTGACATGGGCAGCGATATCCTGACCGCAGACCGACGGGATGAGCGGATCATCGGCACCGTGAATGACCATCGTCGGCGCGGTGATCCGCTTGGCCGTCGGTCGCAAATTTCCGGTATCGATGATCGCCGCCATCTGGCGCTTTGGACCGGGCGGATAGAAGCCGCGTTCTTGCGCCAGTTTCATCATCGCCCGCCGCTCTTCCGGTCGATTCCGGCCTTCCTCGGACGCGATCAGGGACGAGAAGGCCAGTCCCAGTTCCAGCGCCTCCTCCTGCGTCCGCACTTTTGCGCGAGCGGTTTGCATCAGGACCTTGCGTACTTCGGCATTGGCTCCGGGAAGCCCAGGACCGTTGGTCGATGACATGACCGGTGTAAACGACAGCACCCGGTCAGCGTGATCGCCCGCAATCAGTTGCCCGATCATACCGCCCATGGACGCGCCGACAATATGCGCCCGGTCGATCTTGAGGGCGTCGAGAACGCCAACCGCGTCCCTCGCCATATCGCTCAGATTATAGGGTGCCATTTGCCGTTTCGGGAAAAAGCGTTTGGTGAGCATCTGCCGGATCGGATGCGGCGGCTGCACACCGTCAAATTTATAGGACAGACCGACATCGCGATTGTCAAAAGTGACGACCCGGAATCCCTCAGCCACCAGACCGTTGACGAAATCCATCGGCCAGTAGATCAGCTGGGCGGTATAGCCCATGACCAGCAATATGGCGGGATCCTCCGGGTTGCCGTGATCTTCTGCTTCGATATTGATACCATTGGCGATGACTTGCATGGACTGTTCCTGAGCTACACGAAAACAGGATAAGTAACAGAAAGCGCAAGCGTTACAAGAACCGCAGCTATCGGGGGCTAGGGCGTGTTTTCCCGGTACGGTCGGTCGATATCATTTTGCGCCATATTGGCGTTGGTACCGACCGTTATCGCGCCCAGTCGGGCCACCTGATTATCTTCGTCCACCACCGCTCGCGCGCCCAGGAACACCGGAACCTGAATCGCTTGCGCCGACAGTTTTGCAATACGGACCGTGTAAGTGCCATAGGGAACGCCATCGAACAGGAAGAAGCCATCAAATTCGGTCTGGGTCTCACGAACAACGCGACCTTCGCCGTCCACCAGCTCCATGCCGACACCGGCAATCGTACCGCCCCCCCTGCGCACCAATGTCCCCTCGACCTCGCCGGCACTGACCAGCGGCAGCTCGACGGTCACGGCAACGCCGGGCCGCGGCGTTATCACCATGCCGGGGAGAGCTGGCTGCACGAACGGATTGGACAAGCTGCTGCTGTCTATCCCGATCAATATCGGCCGGAAGGGCAGCAGATTGTCGATAATCGCCCGGCCATTGGCATCCGTGGCGGACAAGGCGACCGACTGTCCGGCGGTCAGCTCGACATTTTCCACCAACGGCTCTCCGGCCTGACGGACTCCATCCCTGTTTTCGTCCCGATAGACGATCGCCAAGGCCTGTCCGCTATTGGCCAGCTTGTTGCTCGACAACCGGAATTTTCCGCTCCGGGGATCAGGTCCCAGACTGAACGCAAGGTTCAACCCGGCCGCCACCGACCCGTCCGTCGCTGCCTCGGCGCTCGCAGTGACCGAAAAGCGGTCGAACCGCCGAACAATCCCGATGCCCGCACGCGCGCGGTCGAGACTGGCATCATAGCCCAGTTCCGCCCGCCAGTCTGACCGTTCGCCAGCCCGCCATTCGCCGGTAAAATCAACCCGTTCGAAACGTTTTTCCGGCGCAAGGCGGTACACCGCTTCGCCGCGCAACCGGACCTTGCCGATCCGTCCGGTGGCCAGCAGCCGTGCGTCGAGCTGATCCGGCGCATTAGCGCCTGAATCGCTGAACTGCTTTTCCCAGTTCAACTCGCCGGTTAAGGACAAATATTTGAAATTAAACGACATTCGTCCCGTTACATCGAGGCTGTCCCGGCCGTCCGAACGCGTTTCATATTGCGTATCGATATGAAAAGGCACCAGTTTGCTGCCGATTTTAAAACTATGATCAATCGCCAGACTATGGCGGGACTCGATATTTTCTTCGACGTGGTCCGATATGAAGCCGCCCCGTGCCCAGATTGATTCCGCGGTAATATAGCTATTGCCAAGCTGCCCAAGCAACTGGCCACGAAACGCCATCCCCTGTTCGAGATTGGAGGATGCCGATAGTTCAACCAGCGTCGGGCCCACCGCCCTTCGGACCGATCCCTCAAGATAATTGTGGCGATCGCCATCGATTTGCAGACTGAACAACGAAGCGGCGACTGAGGTTTTATTATTGAGGCCCCGTTCAACCCCAACCCCGCCGCGCCAACCGGCCTGACGGATCGGTAAAAACTCCCCGAGCCGGATCAGATCCTCGCCCGCCTCGTGAACACCCGCCCAATAATAGGTTTCCCGGGGTGGAATAGAGTCCATACCGACCGGGATTACCTGGATATCGCGTCTTATCTGTCCTTGCGGCCCGTATAACACCACTTCGATGCGATTCTGGCCATAGAGCAACGGTATGTCGAGAAATTCATAACGGCCATCGGTGCGATTTTCTGCAAAGGCCAGCAATTGGCCGTTGCGATAGAGTTCCGCATCCCAGCCGCTGGGCAATTCCCCGCGGAAACTGGTGCGATCAAAGCTATCCGGCCGCTCGACCGGACGGTTTGTCACCACGGCGCCGCGTCCAGCAACCGACTGGGACACCAGTGGAGTCGAGAATGTCGAGACATCGCCCAAAGCGAAATGGGTCGCCTTCAATGGCCCGAGAAGTTCCCCCTTCGGATCAGTCCGATAAGCCCGAACCCGCAGATTTTCCGGTACACCACTATTATCGGAGGAAAGCCGGGCGTCAAAGCTCGCTTTGCCCACTTCGCCGGAGGCATATAGCTCGTAGCGCAGGTCGAATTTCTGGCCCGCCTGCTTGTCTTTCAGTCCTCCGGCGGAAACCACGGCATCAACCGACGGCGTGCGCCAGAATTTATAGGGTTCCGATGATTGCGGCAGGCCGGACAGATCAAAACTCTTCTGCGGACGTATTTTGGCCGCCTGTTCCTTGCGTTCCAGCGCACGTTCGAAGGGCAATTGGGTGTCCGATTCCATGGTCAGCAGCGCATTGGACAGATCCGGGATAAATTTCACATCAAGCCATTCCGACAGGCTTTTCAGGTCAACGCACCAGCCCTCGGGCACGTCATATATTTGCCCGGACCGCAATTTTGCCGGCGAACCGGCCTTTTGCACCATTTCATTGTCACGATCGATGGTGAGCGTCTGGTTCTCGGTAAAGATCCAGCCAGTTGCGCGGCGCGACTTCTTGTCGAGACGGAGCGGAATATCCATCGCCATGATCATGTCGGCGAGGTCGACGCAAATTCCGCTGTCGGTGTGATAGCCTCTAACACCATCGCCCAGCCGATATTTACCCGACCGCAGGTCAAATAATAACGCATCATCGTCGCTTGCGGTCCAGTCGGCGAGCGCTTGCGCAGGCGATGCCATGAACAGCAAAGCCGCCGAAATCGCTATGATCCCCGCGGCCTTGACCAGCGCATCAAAGCCCCGGCCGACTATATCATGTCGCTGTCCCATCGTTCACATCATGGCTTGTTGACGGCGTGAAGCCGCACTAAGCCATTGTGATAACGTGATTATCTTAAAACCATGTCCGTTTTGGCGATAAGCCCGCCGCCGGAATTTGCCGGTTCGTAATATTCCACCGTTACCGGGCCTTTGAGCTGCGCTGCTACTTCGGGCGGTACCGGAAGGGTAACGCTGCGCTGGCCGACCTCCGGATAGACGGCAATGCCCCGCGCAACCATGACCGGCTCGCTTGATCCCGGTTTTGTAACCCGGATTTCGCCATATATAGACCGGTCACCCGTTCGACTGAGGTCAAAGGTCAGCGCCTGGCCATCAGCCTGCTGTTCCAGCCTGCCATTGGCAATGGCTGCGGTTGCCTGCAGATTACCCTGACGGATGATCACGGGGATGGTGACACCGTAAATTGGCGTCAGGGATATCGAGAATCCCCCTTCCGGCGCATTTTTCTCGGTAACGGCGCGAGCCTCTGGAATGGCGCGAAACAGGAGATGCGCGCGATATTCACCGTCGGGTAGACCTTCAGGGGCTCTGACGCCAAGGCGGATCGCCTGCGGCTGGTTCGGCGGCAGGGTTACCCGGCGCGGAGCATAGCGGATCATTTCCTTTGCGGCCCGCTCGATCTCATTTTCCTGTTCTTCGCTGACATCTTCAAGGCGGCCTTCGCTGGTCATTCGGCGCAGTTCTAGCGAGATGCGGTAAGTGGCCGTCTCCGAGCCGATATTGTTCAATATAACTTCGGTCCCGCGCTGCCCGTCAAGGACAACCCGGGTCGGCGCAACCAACAGGTCACCGGCCGCCTGTGCTGGCGTCGATGATAGTAATATAGCTGCCGCCAGGGCGCCCAGCCCGATGCAGCATTTCTTCAATGATTGGAATCCCTCTATAGTCATGATATTCTCCGGCTTACTGGTCATTCGGAGAGGTTGGCTTCCCACAGCCGGCCCCACCCTGCTCCTATGCCGAAATAGGGTTACCAAAGCGCTAACCATGGCTGATTGGTGACCATTATCCGATCGCGCTCAATTCAAAGAAGTTCATAGAAAAACCCGCCCGCAACCTCAGCTGCGAACGGGCTTTTGTCAGTGTTGAACGGCGGCTTTGTGCCGTCGTTTCAATTTTACTGATAGCTGACGGTTACATCGAAACTACCTACATAGGCGCCATCGGCCTGATTCGCCGCAACGCTAAGTGTTCCCCCAACGGTAAACGCGTCCGTTCCGTCAAGAACGATGCTCGTGGCGCTGGGCGTCAGCGAAGCAGACATCGTGTCGGTTGGACCGGTCAACGTCACCGTCGCATCCGTCGAGACATCAACGGTGGCACCGGATGTGCCACTAACGTTAAAACCAGCCGCGGTGGTGCTACCGGAACATACAATCGATGCGCTGCAAGATGCAGCACCGGCAGCATTCACAGCCACCGTACCAGCAGATGCCCCGCTTACGATCGTACCAAAATCGAGATCGCTACCATCGGAAGTTACGGTAACCTGCTGCAGGATATTTGCTTTTGCGTCGGCAGATGCAGTCGCAGCATTAGCTGCATGCGCGCCCATGACGGATGCCACAAGCACGGAAGAAGCCACAGCGGCTTTTATAAATTTGGTCATAGTTCTGGTCCCTATTTTCATATTGCTACCGAAAGGGCACATGCGGTGCTGTCCGGCCAAACCCACTGACCGGAATGTCGCCTGTACCAACATTCGGTCCTGCTTATCCGAGGGAAAGGATAAAGCTTTGCTCCTAGTCATGGTTAATTTTAGATTAAGTGGCTAACCAACTGATATAAATGAGATTATCTAGTCCAGACGCGCTTGGATTCTTTCGAAATTTCACCACCATGCGCGAAGCATCCGGACCTTCTTCGCCGCTCAACCCTAAATATGTTCACCGGTCAGCCGCTGACAAATCAGGTCTAGTTGATCAAGGTTCGCATATTCTATCGACATCGCACCGCCCTGCCCGTTCGACTGAATAGTCACTTTCAACCCGAGCAGATCGCCGAGATGGCTTTCCAGTGCCTTTATATCGGGATCGGTTTGGGACGTCGCGGTCCGCCTTTTTTCTGACGCCGGCTTGTCACCTGCCAGGGCCTTGCGCACCAGACGCTCAACATCACGAACCGACAGTCCCTGCTTGACAGTCTGGGCTGCCAGTTCTTCGGCATTTGGCGCGTTGATCAATGCCCGGGCATGACCCATCGACAGTTTCTCATCAATGACCAGGCTCTTTACCCGGTCAGGCAATTCGAGCAGACGCATCAGATTGGCGATATGGCTCCGCGATTTCCCGACGACCTCCGCCAAACGTGCCTGACTGTGCCCGAAATCGATACTCAGCCGCGCATAAGCTTCCGCTTCTTCAATGGCATTGAGATCCTTCCGCTGAACATTTTCGACAATCGCGATTTCCAGCGTTTCTTCATCACTGAGATCGCGTACCACAGCAGGAATCTGGTGCAAGCGGGCGCGTTGTGCAGCTCTCCAGCGCCGTTCTCCGGCAACAATCTGAAAATTCTTTCCGTGGGGACGGACAACAATCGGCTGAATGACACCGCGCTGCCGCATACTGTCGGCCAGCTCGTCAAGTGCATCGGTATTGAACGTCTGGCGCGGCTGTTCGGGATTGGGCCGAATATCGGAGACCAGTATCGAACGGAGCCCGTCTATGACCGGAGCGGAAACCTGTCCGGCAGCACTGCTGTCGGGCGTGGCCGGAGCGCTGGTAACAATGGGTTCTTCCCGCTGGATGTCACCGAACAGGCTGTTGAGTCCCCTGCCAAGTCCGGTCGCGCGTTTGGACGGTTTCTTGCTGCTGTCGGTCGTGCTCGTCTCTTCAGCCATTACGCGGCTACCTTTCTGTCCGGCAGACGAGCGAT
The DNA here is from genome assembly GCF_048267785.1 of Parasphingorhabdus sp. GTDB lineage: Bacteria > Pseudomonadota > Alphaproteobacteria > Sphingomonadales > Sphingomonadaceae > Parasphingorhabdus. The sequence goes on from NZ_JBLWWU010000004.1 coordinate 200,573, forward strand.
CAACTCGCGCGCGAGATCGATATAGGCAACTGATCCGGTACAACGATGATCATATATCAGTGCGGGAAGGCCATGACTGGGCGCTTCCGAAAGGCGGACATTGCGCGGGATCACGGTATCGAAAACGACATCCCCCAGACAGGCCCGGACGTCATCAGAAACCTGTTCGGTCAATTTATTGCGACGATCATACATGGTAAGGACGACACCCATAACCGAAAGCTGACGATTGAATCGCGCGCGAATCCGTTCGACCGTTTGCAACAATTGACTCAAACCCTCCAGCGCAAAAAATTCGCATTGCAAGGGCACCAGCAACGATTCAACCGCAACCATGGCGTTAAGGGTGAGCAGGCCGAGAGAAGGTGGACAATCGATCAGACAAATATCCCAACGCCCGCTCTCGGCACCATCCAAAGCCTTTTTAAGACGATGGGTGCGTTCCTCGAACCCGACCAGTTCGACCTCCGCACCGGACAGATCGACCGTGGCAGGAACAATCTCCAGCCCGGGCACTTTCGTCTGGCCGATACATTCCGCCAACGGAACCTCATTGATCAGCAAGTCATAGCTGCTGTTAACCCGGTCTCCCTGCGACAAACCGAGACCGGTGGAAGCATTGCCCTGCGGATCAAGATCAATTAGCAGTACCTTCCAGCCGCTCGCCGCGAGAGCGGTGGCCATATTAATTGCTGTTGTGGTTTTGCCCACGCCACCCTTTTGATTGGCTATTGCGATACGAACCATATTTCGTTCAACCCTAAAAAATAGGTTTCTAGCCCTTTCCCACCAATATTCCGGCGTCCGGATCGGTCAAACTATGTTCCACGTGGAACATCTTTTGCCTTTTTGGCGACAGGCCCTTCAATTCCCTTACCGCATTTTTGCCCTTTGGTAATAGCCAAACCGTATTTTCTGTGGAAAACCGGTGCGAAAGTGCGATGAGCCGATCAAGCGGCGCAAAGGCGCGGGCGCTGATTACATCCGCGGCGAAGCTCTCGATATTTTCCAGCCGGTCACCAAGGACCTGAGCATGATCGGCTATGCCGGTTTTATCGACAACTCGATTGAGAAACTCCACGCGACGCTTTCGGGATTCAACCATGCGGACATGATAAGGCGTCAGTATAGCAATTATAATGCCTGGAAAACCGGCTCCCGTTCCGAGGTCGAGCCAGATTTTTCCGGCCTCCGCTGCCGGTGCATAGCGAACGAGCTGGGCGCTATCAACGATATGGCGAGACCATAGACTGTCCGCGCTCGCCTTCGATATCAGATTTTGGCGCTGCATCTCTTCACGCAACAGTGCGTTGAAGATCTCAAGCCGCTGCCATGTTTCACGTGAAACATTATATTCTGCGCGAAACCAGCTTTGCGCTTCTTCTTCGTTCATGCCGCAATATTTCTTGAATCGCGGCGGCGAGCATGGACCAGAATGGCGGCAAGTGCGGCGGGCGTTATTCCACGGATCCGCGACGCCGCTGCCAATGTCTCGGGTCGGGCCATCGTCAATCGCTCGACCATCTCGTTGGACAGTCCAGCGATCATCGCATATTCCATATCATCCCCAAGACGGATCTGTTCATTGGCCCGCAAATCGCGCAGCTCCGATTCCTGCCTTTCGAGATAGGGTGCATAGCGCGCATCCTCTTCAATCTCCGCCATCAGATCCGTATCGCCGGTGGTCAAAGATGCTTCCAAGTCTTCCAGTTCAGCCATCGTGATATTGGGGAAACGGAGCCACTGGAACAGGCTTTGCTTGGTACCGTCGCGTCGAACGTCAATGCCGATCCTGGACAGATCTTCACATGAATAAACGGTAGCGAGTGCCGTGAATATAGCTTGCCGTGACTTCTGGCGAGCGGCGAACCAGTTACTCCGTTCTGCAGAAACACAGCCCAAAGCCATGGCGATCGGTGTCAGCCGGGTCGAGGCATTGTCGGCGCGCAGCCGCAATCGATATTCGGCGCGCGCGGTCAGCATGCGATAGGGCTCGGTCACGCCCTGCAAGACAAGATCATCAATCATCACCGCCATATAGCTAGTGCCACGATCCAGCACCGGTGCATCCTTGCCTTGCACCAGACAGGCGGCACCAATGCCGGCGATCGACCCCTGAGCGGCGGCTTCTTCATATCCCGTAGTCCCGTTAATTTGGCCGGCACAATAAAGGCCATCGAGATCGCGGACCTTCAATGAACGATCGAGAGCACGAGGATCGATATGATCATATTCCACCGCATAGCCCGGGACGACGATTTCGGCATTCTCCAGTCCGTCCATGCTGCGTACGAAGGCGAGCTGAACGTCGGCCGGCAGTGATGTGCTGATTCCGTTCGGGTAGACGAGATTGGTGTCGAGGCCTTCCGGCTCGAGAAACACCTGATGCGAATCGCGATCGGCAAAGCGGTGAATCTTGTCCTCGATCGAAGGGCAATAGCGTGGTCCCTGTGCGTCGATCGCGCCGCTGAACAATGGGGACCGGTCGAGCGACCCGCGGATGATTTCATGGGTCTCGGCATTGGTCCGGCTGACCGCACAAAATGTCTGCGCGACCGTCCGCCCTTTTGACAGCGGCGACATCGTCCAGCCGTCATCGTCGGATGGCTGCTCGGGCAAGACTGCCCAGTTGATGGTTCTGCCATCGATGCGCGGCGGCGTTCCGGTTTTCAAACGGGCGATCGGCAGACCCGCATCACGGATCTGTTGACCCAGCGAAACCGAAGCGGCCTCGCCTGTCCGTCCGCCCTCATGCCTTTCTTCACCGCGAAATAATTTCCCGTTGAGAAATGTGCCGGTTGCAAGGATCACGGCCTTGGCATTGATCGTCGATCCGTCCGCCATGACGATTCCGCTGACCCGCGAATCCGACATGATGAGACTCGCCACTTCTCCCTCGACGATGGTCAGATTTTCCTGCGCGTCGAGCATCCTGTGGATAGCCGCTTTGTAGAGTTTGCGATCTGCCTGGACCCGCGGCCCCTGCACCGCTGTGCCCTTGGACAGGTTGAGCATACGATAGTGGATCGCGGCGGCATCGGCGGCGCGACCGATCAACCCGTCAAAGGCATCGACTTCCCGCACCAGATGGCCCTTGCCGAGCCCGCCAATTGCAGGGTTACAAGACATCGCCCCGATGCTTTCGTGGGTGAAGCTGACGAGCGCAGTAGATACGCCCATACGCGCCGCAACCGCTGCGGCTTCGCAACCGGCATGGCCGCCGCCCACCACAATGATGTCAAATTTCTGGCTCATGCTGCGGCCCATAGCTCAAGCGGGTTTGCAGGTCAAAACCTACCGCAGCGGCATTGCTGTTCCACGTGGAACAATCATTTGCCGATGCAGAATTTTCCGAACAAACCATCGAGCATATCCTCGGTGCTCGCACGACCTGTAATTTCATCCAGCGCCTTGCGCGCCATGCGTAAATGCTCGGCGATGATCAGATAATCCTGCTCGCTGCCGACCGCCGCAAGACTGTCGCTAGCGGCCGTCAGGCAGCCCGCCTGACGCCTATTCACGCTGACCTGATCGCCATTGGGCAACATGTCTTTAGCCCGCGCAATGAGATAATCGACCAGCGCGTCCATCCCCTGACCGGTGACCGGTGACAAAGTGAATGCATCAGGCCCTTTGGTTTCATGATCCGGATGATCACTGCGGGAACTGATCTCGACAAGATTTTTGGAATCCGGACCCTTCCCCTCCACGCCTAGCCAAAGGATGATATCGGCCGCGGAAAATTGCTCATGCGCACGATCGATGCCGATCTTCTCAATTGCTTCCGCACCACTTTCCCGGACGCCTGCTGTATCAATGAAGAGAAACGGAATTCCACCCAGTGCAATCGGCACCTCGATCACGTCCCGGGTCGTGCCGGCTATATCAGAGACAATCGCCGCTTCCCGTTCGACCAGCGCATTGAGCAACGTCGACTTTCCACTGTTCGGCGGGCCACCCAGAACCACTCTTATCCCATCGCGCAATTTTTCGGCCCGGGGACGAAGCAGAAGATTTCCCATGTCATCTGACAATGACTTGGCCTCCTGCTGTATTATCACCAGCTGAGCGGGTGCCACATCATCTTCGTCGGAGAAATCGAGCTCGGCCTCGACCTGTGCCGACAGGCGCAATATCTGTTGCTGCCAATCCTCGATCTTTCGCGACAGTGCCCCGCCGGCATTGCGAACAGCCGCCTTGCGTTGCAATTCTGTTTCGGCAAACAGCAAATCAGACAGGCCTTCGGCCTCCGCCAGATCCATTTTGCCATGGGTGAATGCCCGGCGGGTAAACTCGCCTGGCTCCGCGCGGCGCAAACCGTTGATCCGATCCAGCGCTTGCTCAATCGCCCGTATGACCGCACGGCCACCATGACAATGAATCTCGGCAAGATCTTCTCCGGTCGCACTTTCCGGCCCGGGGAACCAGAGACATAAAGCCTGATCGAGCAATGTTCCATTCACCATATCGGTGATATTTCTTAGTGTGCCAACACGTGGATTTGGTAAATTACCCGTCAGATTCTCAAGCGCCTGCCCCGCCCGCGGACCGCTGATCCGCAGGATAGCAATCGCAGCCGGCGGTTGCCCGCTAGACAGAGCAAAAATGGTATCATCAGCGATCACAGGGGCAGAAATCAGCGGCTAATCAGACTTTTTCTTGGGCGTTGACGTTTTGCCACCGCCCGATGCAGCCCCCATTGCTCCGGTCAGGAAAGAGGAAAACATCTTCAGACCCGCCTCGCCCATTGGCGCGATGATCTTGGTGAAATTCTGCAACTGTTCTACCGAATTGGCGCCCTGCAGGAATTTTGACATTTCCTGGACGTAGCTTTCGTTGAGTTTTGCCACATCGGGCAAGCCGATCAATCGGCGCGCCTCTTCGGGCGTGCAGTCCAGTTCAACGCTGACTTTCATTATGTCTTCCTCTGTTTGGCCGTTGAAGTGAAGTCCCCTCCCCACTTAACAGGTTTATGTTCCACCTTGCCTGTACCTGATATGGGGATATTGTGACCAAAGAATCAAGTGATGAAACAAAGGAGCACCGAGATGGGCATGATCGAACAAGTGAAATCATTAAGCGGAGACGCAGAATTTCCCTGCTATATTGCCCGGCCAGATGGTAAGGCCAGTGCCGCGATTGTAGTGATTCAGGAGATTTTCGGAGTCAATAAAGGTATCCGCGCCAAATGCGATCATTGGGCCAGCAAAGGCTATCTCGCCATCGCACCGGATCTGTTCTGGCGGATCAACGAAGGAACCGATCTCGATCCCGACGTAGAATCGGAATTCCAGCAAGCTTTGACGCTGATGAACGAGTTTGACCAGGACCAGGGCATCCGCGATATCGAGGCTACCATTCACTATGCCCAGACAGAAATCGGCAGCCACAAGGTCGGCTGCGTGGGCTATTGCCTCGGCGGCCGCCTCGCCTTCATGACCGCCTGCCGCACCGATATCAGGGCGTCCGTCGGCTATTATGGTGTGGGTATCGACGGTCTGCTTGGCGAAAAGCATGCGATTGCCCATAAAGTCATGCTGCATATTCCCACCGCCGACGGCTTTGTCCCCGCCGATGCGCAGGCCGCCATGCACGCCGGGCTGGATGATCATCCGAAAGTGACACTGCACGATTATGAAGGCCTCGATCACGGTTTTGCCGCCGAGTTCGGAGAGCGCCGCGACGAAGCCGCCGCGACATTGGCGGACAGCCGCACCGAAGCCTTTTTTGCCGAGCATCTGGCATGAGCGCCCGTGACAATCTGAAGGTGTGGCACGACCATTTCGAAGATAAAGGCGGATCCGGTCTGGCCGACCAGATTGCCGACGATGCCGTGTTCCATTCGCCGGTCGTGCACACGCCGCAGTCCGGCAAGCCGATGGTCGTCGCCTATCTCAGCGCTGCTGACGTGGTGCTGGCGAATGACAGCTTCCGCTATGTCCGCGAAATTGTCGATGAATCGCAGAATATGGCGATGCTGGAATTCGAACTCGAGCTAGACGGGATCCAGGTCAACGGCGTCGATATCATCAGCTGGAATGACGACGGCAAGATTCAGGATTTCAAGGTCATGGTCCGACCGCTCAAGGCCATCAACAAGGTCTGGGAAGAAATGGGCAAGATGCTGGAAAAGA